>NZ_VLNV01000025.1 GCF_009765215.1 Lysobacter prati
TCCTAGCTCAGGATGAACGCTCGCTGTGTGCCTAATACATGCATGTTGAACGGGATGTAGCAATACATTCAGTAGCGAATGGGTGAGTAACACGTACCTAACCTACCTTTAAGACTGGGATAACTATTGGAAACAATAGCTAATACCGGATATAGTTATTTATCGCATGATGAGTAATAGAAAGGAGCTTCACAGCTTCACTTAAAAATGGGGGTGCGGAACATTAGTTAGTTGGTAGGGTAATGGCCTACCAAGACGATGATGTTTAGCCAGGCCGAGAGGCTGTATGGCCACACTGGGACTGAGATACGGCCCAGACTCCTACGGGAGGCAGCAGTAAGGAATTTTCCACAATGAGCGAAAGCTTGATGGAGCGACACAGCGTGCAGGATGAAGTTCTTCGGAATGTAAACTGCTGTTATAAGGGAAGAAAAAATAGAATAGGAAATGATTTTATCTTGACGGGTACCTTATTAGAAAGCGACGGCAAACTATGTGCCAGCAGCCGCGGTAATACATAGGTCGCAAGCGTTATCCGGAATTATTGGGCGTAAAGCGTCCGTAGGTTTTTTGCTAAGTCTGGAGTTAAATGCTGAAGCTCAACTTCAGTCCGCTTTGGATACTGGCAAAATAGAATTATAAAGAGGTTAGCGGAATTCCTAGTGAAGCGGTGGAATGCGTAGATATTAGGAAGAACACCAATAGGCGAAGGCAGCTAACTGGTTATATATTGACACTAAGGGACGAAAGCGTGGGGAGCAAACAGGATTAGATACCCTGGTAGTCCACGCCGTAAACGATGATCATTAGTTGGTGGAATAATTTCACTAACGCAGCTAACGCGTTAAATGATCCGCCTGAGTAGTATGCTCGCAAGAGTGAAACTTAAAGGAATTGACGGGAACCCGCACAAGCGGTGGAGCATGTGGTTTAATTTGAAAATACGCGTAGAACCTTACCCACTCTTGACATCTTCTGCAAAGCTATAGAGATATAGTGGAGGTTAACAGAATGACAGATGGTGCATGGTTGTCGTCAGCTCGTGTCGTGAGATGTTAGGTTAAGTCCTGCAACGAGCGCAACCCTTTTCTTTAGTTACTAATATTAAGTTAAGGACTCTAGAGATACTGCCTGGGTAACCAGGAGGAAGGTGGGGACGACGTCAAATCATCATGCCTCTTACGAGTGGGGCAACACACGTGCTACAATGGTCGGTACAAAGAGAAGCAATATGGTGACATGGAGCAAATCTCAAAAAACCGATCTCAGTTCGGATTGAAGTCTGCAACTCGACTTCATGAAGTCGGAATCGCTAGTAATCGTAGATCAGCTACGCTACGGTGAATACGTTCTCGGGTTTTGTACACACCGCCCGTCACACCATGGGAGTTGGTAATGCCCAAAGTCGGTGAGTTAACTTCGGAGACCATTGCCTAAGGCAGGACTGATGACTGGGGTGAAGTCGTAAA
>NZ_VLNV01000004.1 GCF_009765215.1 Lysobacter prati
TCCCGCCGAAGTGAAATTCACCGTGGCGGGGCGCGCATTGTGCACATGCACAACGAGGATTGGAAGGGGTTCGTGAAAGTTTTTTTACAGCTTTGCCGAGTGAGCACGTTCGGCCTCTCTTGGAGGCAGACAGGCCCTGGAGCAACGTCCATGGATCCCCGCCTTCACGGGGATGACGGGCATAGGGTCCGTTCCCGCTTGACTCGCATTCATCACTGCACGATGTTTCGTCGCGCAACGCCGTCATGGCCCGTATCCACGCTCAAGAGGAGCTCCACCATGTTCCTGCCCCGTCTTCTGGTCGCCTGCTGCGGCCTTGCCCTGTCTGGATGCGCCATGGGTGGCTCCAGCCGCTGGGTCGAACTGGGCGGACAGCGCTTCGAGGTGGAAGTGGCCGACGATGACGCCGAGCGCGCACGTGGCCTGATGTTCCGCGAGGAAATGGCCGCCGACCACGGCATGTTGTTCATCCACGAGAACCAGGAACCGCTCGCCTACTGGATGAAGAACACCAAGATCCCGCTGGATATCCTGTATTTCGACAAGGACCGCAAGCTCGTTTCGCAGCGTCGCGACACCCCGCCGTGCTCGCTTGGCGACGGCTGCCCGCCCTACCCGAGCAATGTGCCCGCGCGTTACGTGCTGGAGCTCAATGCCGGCGAAGCGGCCAAGCTGGGGCTCAAGGATGGCGCCGTACTGAAGTTCGGGCCGGGACTCGGCACGCCCTGAACGACCTGAACGACCTGACCGCGAAGGCGGTCAGGCAACGCCTTCAGAGCACAGCGTTTCAGAGCACCATCATCTCGAAATCGTCCTTGGTCACGCCGCAGTCCGGGCAGGTCCAGGTATCGGGCACGTCTTCCCAGCGCGTGCCCGGCGCGATGCCCTCTTCCGGCAGGCCCTGGGCCTCGTCGTAGATGAAGCCGCAGACGACGCACATCCAGGTGCGGTAGGTGGTGGCGGCGGCAAGCTCTGACATGGACGGATCGGACCTGGGGGAATTGGGCGGATAATGCGGGATTGCGGAACGCGCATTGTCCCACTGCGCCCGCGCCCACGGAAGCTTTCAGGATGAATCCGCCGCTTTCCCGGCGTGGTTCGCGGCCTTTCCCGCGGACTGGCCTTTATGCCATCACCCCCGACGACAACGACACCACCCGCCTGCTGGAGCGGGTCGAAACCGTGCTGGCGGCGGGCACGGCCTGGCTGCAATACCGCAACAAGGCGGCCGATCCGGCCCTGCGCGAACAGCAGGCAAGCGCGCTTCTGCCCCTGTGCCGCCACCACGGCGTAGCGCTAATCATCAACGACGACTGGCGCCTGGCGGCTGCGATCGGCGCGGACGGCGCCCATCTCGGCGAGGACGACGGCGAACTGGCCACCGCCCGCTCCACGCTGGCGGAGGGCGCGATCCTGGGTGCCTCCTGCTACGCCGACCTGGCCTTGGCCCAGCGCGCGGCCGCGGCCGGTGCCGACTACATCGCGTTCGGCGCGTTCTTCCCCTCGCCGACCAAGCCCAATGCCCGCCGGGCAGGCCTCGACCTGCTGCGCGACTCGGCAGCGCTGGGCTTGCCGCGGGTGGCGATCGGCGGCATCACCCCGGACAATGCACGTCCCCTGGTCGAGGCTGGCGCCGACCTGCTCGCGGTGATCAGCGGCGTGTTCGACGCCGCCGATCCCGCCGCCGCGGTCCGACGGTATCTCGCCTGCTTCGATCTGCCTTGATCGACCTGCCCCCCCCCCAACCCGCTCCCGTAGACGCGAGCGGGAGCCAAGAGACTCCCCCATGAATCACACGCAATCGCACGACCTGTTCACCCGCGCCCTCGAACTGATCCCGGGCGGCGTCAATTCGCCGGTGCGCGCGTTCAAGTCGGTCGGCGGCGAGCCGTTCTTCGCCCAGCGCGCGGAAGGTGCCTACCTGCAGGACGTCGATGGCAACCGCTACATCGATTACGTCGGTTCGTGGGGGCCGATGATCGCCGGCCACGCCCATCCGAACGTGCTGGCCGCGGTCGAGAAGACCATGCGCGACGGACTCAGCTTCGGCGTGCCCAATGCACTGGAAGTAACGATGGCCGAGGCGATCACCGCGATCGTGCCGAGCTGCGAGATGGTTCGCATGGTCAACTCCGGCACCGAGGCGACGCTGTCGGCGATCCGCGTCGCCCGTGGCGCCACCGGGCGCAATCGCATCGTCAAGTTCGAAGGCTGCTACCACGGCCATGGCGACAGCTTCCTGGTGAAAGCCGGCAGCGGCGTGATGACGCTGGGCCTGCCCAATTCGCCGGGCGTGCCGTCGGCGCTCGCCGACCTGACGATGACCATCGCCTACAACGATTTCGACGCGGCGACGAAGCTGTTCGACGAGATCGGCGGCGAGATCGCCGGCCTGATCATCGAGCCGATCGTCGGCAACGCCAACTGCATCCTGCCGCGCGACGGCTATCTGCAGCACCTGCGCGAGCTGTGCACGAAGCACGGCGCGCTGCTGATCTTCGATGAGGTGATGACCGGTTTCCGCGTCGCGCTTGGCGGTGCCCAGCAGCGCTACGGCATCACCCCCGACCTTTCCACCTTCGGCAAGATCATCGGCGGCGGCATGCCGGTCGGCGCCTATGGCGGCCGTCGCGACCTGATGGCGCAGGTGGCGCCGAGCGGACCGATCTACCAGGCCGGCACGCTCAGCGGCAACCCGGTGGCGATGGCCGCGGGGCTGGCGACGCTGGAACTGATCCAGGCGCCGGGGTTCCATGACGCGCTCGAGCGCACGACCCATGTGCTGTGCGACGGTCTGGAAGCGGCGGCGCGCGAGGCGGGCATCGCGTTCCATACGACGCGTGCACCGGGCATGTTCGGCCTGTATTTCCGCGAAGGGCCGGTGGAAACGTTCGAGGACGCGAAGGCGTCGGACAGCGCGCGCTTCAATCGGTTCTTCCACGCGATGCTGGAGCGCGGCGTGTATCTGGCGCCGTCGGCGTTCGAAGCCGGCTTCGTGTCGAGCGCGCACGGCGAGGCGGAAATCGCCCGCACGATCGAAGCTGCGCGGGCGTCGTTCGCGACGCTTTAAGGGCGCCCTCACCCCAACCCCTCTCCCGCGCGCGGGAGAGGGGCTCAAGACAAGATCAGGCGTTAACGAACTCCGTCAGCGCCGTCCGCAGACGCTTGAGGCCTTCGGCCACATCGTCATCGCTGATGTTCAGGGCCGGGACGAAACGCAGCACGTCCGGGCCCGCCTGCAGCAGCAGCAGACCCTGCTCCACGCACAGGTCGAGGATCAGCCCGGCCTTGCCGGCATGTGCTTCGCGCAACTGCGCACCGAGCATCAGACCGCAACCGCGAATCTCGGAAAACAGGCCCAGCTCGGCATCGAGCGCGGCCAGTGCATCGCGGATCGCCAGCGACTGCCGAACGACATTGGCCATCACCTGCGGCGACGAAATCTCGCGCAATGCAGCCCGCGCCACCGCCGCGGCCAGCGGGTTGCCGCCGAAGGTGGTGCCGTGCGCGCCGAACTGCATCGACTCGCCCGCCTTGGCGCCTACCAGCATCGCGCCGATCGGAAAGCCGCTGCCCAGCGCCTTGGCCAGGGTCACCACATCGGGGGTGACGCCGTAGCCGTGGCAGGCGAACAGATGGCCGGTGCGGCCCATGCCGCACTGGATCTCGTCGAGGATCAGCAGCGCACCGTGGCGATCGCACAGCGCGCGCAGGCCGAGCAGGAATTCTTCCGTCGCCGGCGTGACACCGCCTTCGCCCTGCACCGGTTCGACCAGCACGGCGCAGACATCGCCGGCCGCCATCGCGGCTTCGGCCGCGGCGAGGTCGTTGAAGTCGCTGTAGCGGAAGCCCGGCGGCAGCGGCTCGAAGCCCTCGTGGTACTTGGGCTGCGCGGTCGCGGTGACGGCGGCCAGGGTGCGGCCGTGGAAGCTGCCGCGGAAGCTGAGGATGACGCGACGATCCGCTTCGCGACCCTGCGCGGTCGCCCACTTGCGCGCGAGCTTGATCGCCGCTTCGTTGGCTTCGGCGCCGGAGTTGCAGAAGAACACCCGCTCGGCGAAGCGTGACGCTTCGACCAGCTCTTCGGCCAGGCGCAGCGGCGGCTCGCTGACAAAGACGTTGCTGGTGTGCCAGAGCTTGCCGGCCTGCTCGGTCAGCGCCGCGACCAGCACCGGGTTGGCATGGCCGAGCGCATTGACGGCGATACCCGCACCGAAATCGACGTACTCGCGACCTTCCCGATCCCACACGCGTGCGCCACGGCCATGGTCGAGGACAATCCGCCGGGGCCGGTACACCGGCAGGTAGTAGCGTTCGGAAAGCGAAAACAGGTCGGCGCTGGTAGCAGTCATGGAGGGACGAAGTCGGGCGATGCGGGGAAGCCGACATTGTCGCCGATCGCGACCGTCCTGCGGCCCCTGCCGAAGCCCCGGCCCCATGGAAAGCGCCCTTGCAGGGGCTCTTGCCGGCGATTCTTGCGCGCTAGCGGGGCTTTTTGGCCAGCTGCGAATCGGTCAGGAACAAGTCCGGGATCAGGTGCTCGCAGAACGGATTCATCGCGTACTGGGCGAAGTCGGTCACGCCGGCGGCAAACAGCACGTCGTCATCGATCAGGAAATGGCCGTAGAAGTCGTCCGACGGCCGCACCAGCACCGCGTGCGCGGCGTCGGCGACGATCTCCGGCTTGCGACACATTTCCAGGCGCACACCGGGGATCATGTTGACCGCGTCGGTGGCGATGACCGTGCGCGGCCACAGCGCGTTGACCGCGACGCCCTGCGGTCCGAACTCGGCGGCCAGGCCGAGGGTGACGAAACTCATGCCCATCTTCGCCAGCGTGTAGGCGGTATGAGGCGCCCACCACTTCGGATCCAGGTTCAGCGGCGGCGCCAGCGCAAGGATGTGCGGGTCGGGCGCCTTTAGCAGGTGCGGCAGGCATGCCTGCGCACACAGGAAACTGCCGCGTGCGTTGACCTGCTGCATCAGGTCATAGCGCTTCATCGGTGTCTCGAGCGTGCCCTTGAGCCAGATCGCGCTGGCATTGTTGACGAGGATGTCGATGCCGCCGAACTGGTCGACCGCAGCGGCGACCGCGGCATACACGTCGTCTTCCTCGCGGATGTCGCAGCGCACTGCCAGCGCCTTGCCGCCGGCGGCTTCGACCTCGGCGGCGACGCTGTGGATCGTGCCCGGAAGCTTCGGATTGGGAACCGAAGACTTGGCCGCGATGACGACGTTGGCGCCGTCTTGCGCCGCGCGCAGGGCGATGGCGCGACCGATGCCGCGCGAGGCGCCGGTGATGAAAAGGGTCTTTCCAGACAGGGTACGCATGACGGCGCTCTCCAAGGCGGTGCTCGGGCTCAGGGCTTCGGCCCCTGCCCTTCGTTGTCTTCCCATTTCAGCAGCTTGCGCGTTACGAAGCGGTAGACCGGCTTGCCGGTCGCAAACCAGGCCTCGCGCAACCAGGAATGGCGCTTGAGCACGCGCCGCTCGACGGGAGTGAGAAACTGCGGGCAATAGGTGCGCTTGTGCTTGAGCAGGTGGCGCAGGTCCTCTCGCGCCAGCAGGCGCATCCAGGGTGCACGAGGATTGCCGCGCGTGGCGAGCTGGAAATCGATGATCGCCGGAGCGCCATCGTCCAGCACGAGCCAGTTCGCTTCCTTGGCCAGGTCGTTATGGGCCAGGCCGCGCCGGTGCAGCTGCTGCAGCAATCGCCGCGCGCGCCGGAAATAAGCCAGGTCGCCGTGCGGCGGTCGCTGGTACATCGCCGCGCCGGCCATGTAGCTGCGGTCGAGCCGGCGCCCATCCCAGCGCAGCAGTTGTGGTGTCGCCTCCAGGCCGGCTACGCGTTCGAGCCCCCTGGCTTCGCGCCGCGCCAGCCACCACGCCGGCAGGCGCAGCCACAGCGGCACGTGACGCAGGTCGCGGCGCACGAACAGGCCATCGCCGTCGCGCATCAGCGCGATCCGGCCGAAGCTGTCGGCCTTCAGCGCCTGGACCTCGATGGCGTCCAACTCGGTGGTGGCGTTGCGTGGGGGCATCGCGCCAGTGTACGGAATCGCTCGCCACCGCCGCGAGACCGCATGCCGGCCTCACCGTGCTTGCAGTCACCCTGCACACCAGCCATCGCGCGGTAATGGTCGGGCTGCCTATAATCGGCCGATGGAACCGGCCTGGATCGAAAGCGCGACCGCATGGATCGCGGCAAACCCTATCGCCGCCGGCGCTGTCATTTTCCTTATTGCCTTCTGCGATGCCCTCGTCATCGTCGGCATCGTGGTGCCGGCGCTGCCGCTGCTGTTCGCGGTCGGAGCGCTGGTCGGGCTTGGCCATGTCAGCGGCCCTTATGCCTTGGCCTGTGCGACGCTCGGCGCCTTCATCGGCGACGGACTGAGCTACTGGGTCGGCTCTCGCTGGGGCCCGCAACTGCGCAGCCGCTGGCCGTTCTCGCGCTACCCGCAATGGCTCGATCGCGGCGAAGCACTGTTCCGCCGCCACGGCAGCATGAGCATCGCGATCGCGCGCTTCGTCGGCGCGGTGCGTCCGTTCGTGCCAGCGATCGCCGGCATGCTGCACATGCCGATGCGCCGCTATGCGCTGCCAAGCCTGGCCGCCTGCCTGGTGTGGTCGCTGGCATTCCTCGCCCCCGGCTGGGCGCTGGGCAAATCGTATGATGCCGTCGCCGCAGTCGCCGACCGGCTGGCGATCGTGCTGGCCGCGCTGGTGCTCACCATCGGCCTGGTCTGGGCGACCGTGCTCTACACGTGGCGATGGTTCGCCGCCCACGCCGACAACCTGCTCGCCCGTGCCCTGTACTGGACCCGCCATCACCCGCATCTGGGTCGCTACGCCGCGGCGCTGATCGATCCCAACCGCCCGGAGTCTCCGTCACTGCTGATGCTGGCGGTGTGCCTGCTGGGCATCAGCTGGGCCTGGTTCACGCTGCTCGCGTCGCTGCTAGCGAGCGGTGGCCCGCTCGCGATCGACCACACCATCCATGAGTTCATGTGGGGCCTGCGCAACCCGCTGGCCGACCGCATGATGGCCGGACTGGCCAGCGTGGGCGATGCCGCCGTGCTCGGCCCGGCCGCAGCAGTCGCGCTGGCCTACCTGCTCTGGCGCAAGCGCTGGATGGCGGCTGCGCACTGGCTGGCTGCGCTGGTGTTCGGCTTGACCCTGACCTCGCTGCTGGAAGCGGCGATCGACATGCCGCGTCCGCCGACTGCGCCGGCCGGGTTCGGCTTCCCGTCGGTCGCGGTGACGATGTGCACGATCGTGTTCGGCTTCTTCGCGGTGCTGATCGCACGGGAGTTGCCCGGACGCACGCGGGTATGGCCATACCTGCTCGCCGGCGTGGTCACTACCGCCGTCGCCTTCGCCCGCCTGTACCTGGGCGCGCACTGGCCCAGCGACCTGGTGGGCGGCACGTTGTTCGGCATCCTCTGGCTGCTGATCCTGGGCATCGCCTATCGCCGGCACGTTGCGCGCTCGTTCTGGATGCGGCCGCTGGCATGGCTGTTCTATTCGACCTTCGTCGTCGCCGGGTTGTGGCATGCGCCGCGCTCGGCCGATGCGCTGCTGGCCAAGTTCGCCGCCGCCACGCCGACGACGGTGATGGCCCAGGAAGAGTGGTGGCAGCAGGGGTGGGCCGACCTGCCGGCGCAACGCAACGAACGCGACCAGCGCCGTCGCTGGCCGCTCGATTTGCAGGTGGCCGGGCCGCTGGCACCGTTGCAGGCGCGCCTGCAGGCGCAGGGCTGGCGCGTGCAGCCGCAGGCAGACTGGGAGGCCATGGTCGGCCTGCTCGACGACGACAAGCCGGCGCAGCGGCAGCCGGTGCTGCCGGCAACGCTGGACGCCCAGGCCGAAACACTGCTGATGCTGCGCGACGGCGCCCGCAAGGGCGAGCAATACGCGCTCAGGTTGTGGCCGGCTCCGCTGCTGCTCGGCGACGGCACGCCGCTCTGGCTGGGGAGCACTCAGACCCTGCACCTGACCAAGCCACTGGGCGCGGCCGCGCTGTGGCTGCCGGCCAGCGATGACGGCCACGCACATGCGCTGGTCGCCGAAGCGCTCGAGGGTCTGGAATCCAAGCAGTCGGCACACCCCCACGGCGCCACGCAGGTGCTGCGTGTGAAAACCGGTGGCAGCCCCTGACGAACGAGTGGCCGGTCAGGGCAACAGGGCCAGCAACCGGTCCAGCCGCTGGTGCGGGTCGTCGAGTTGCAGCAGCGCCTGGCGTTGCGCATCTTCCAGTGGCAAAAGTTCGGCCAGGCGCCAACCGACCCAGGCGGCATCATCGAACTTCGCGTGCGGCGCCTTGGCGTGCTCGCCACCGACCTGGTCGATGATCTGTTGCAGCAGCGTCGCCAGCAGGCCGTGCTCGGGACGCAGGTCGTCGTCGGGGTCCGGATCGCACCAGCTGACGTCGGCCACCTGCAGGCCGTTGTCGCGCACACGCACGCGCTGCGCGTGGAAACGGCGTGCACCGCGCACGCGCAGGGTCAACAGGCCGTCGTCGCCGCGGCCGAAATCCTCGATGACCGCCTCGGTGCCGAATGCCGCCGCCGAGGCCGGTGCACCCACTTCTTCTCCGTGCATGATCAGGCAGATGCCGAAGCGCTTGCCGTTGCGACCGCAGTCGCTGATCAGGTCGAGATAGCGCGGTTCGAACACGCGCAGTCCGATCGCAGCACCGGGCAGCAGCACGGTGTGCAGCGGGAACAATCCCAGGGACTGGGTCGGGGCGTCGTCTACCGGCATTGCCGCCAGTTTAGGACGATTCGCCGTCGAGCGGCCGTCGCCAGGCGACGGCAGGTCTGCCGAAGGTCAGGCGCCGTCGGACAGTGCCGCGAGGAAGCGGCGCGGTGCGCCGTCGAAGCCACCGTTGGACATGAACACGACGTGGTCACCGGCGCGGGCGCGTTCGCGCAGCACCGCGATCAGTGCATCCGCATCGACCACGGCAATGCCTTCGCCCCGCAGCGCGGAGACCACGGTGGTCGCATCCCACGCCAGCTCGGGCCGGTGCAGGAACACCACCGCATCGGCGATGTCCAGCGACGGTGCCAGTGCCTGCGCATGTGCCCCCAGCCGCATCGAATTGCTGCGCGGTTCCATGGCAACCACGATCCGCGCCGCACCGACCTTGGCGCGCAGGCCGGCGAGTGTCGTCGCGATCGCGGTGGGATGGTGGGCAAAGTCGTCATAGACCGTGACGCCCTGCGCCTGGCCGATGACTTCCATGCGGCGCTTGACGCTGCGGAACTGTGCCAGTGCCGGCAGGACGCCGGCGACGTCGACGCCGACGGCGTTGGCAGTGGCCAGTGCCGCCAGCGCATTCATCACGTTGTGGCGACCGAGCAGCGGCCAGCGGACTTCACCGACTTCGACGCCGTCGTGGACGACGGCAAAAACACTGCCGTCCTCTTCGATCATCCGCGCGGTCCAGTTGAAGCTGGCGCTCGCGGCGGCGCGTTCGTCGGCGCGGTCACCATGGCCCTGCGGTTGCGCCGGCTGCGGCGCCAGGCTCGCATCGAGGCCGAAGGTTTCCACCGGCGTCCAGCAGCCCATGGCCAGCACTTCGGCCAGGTGACGGTCTTCGCCGTTGACGATCAGTCGACCGCGGCGCGGCACGGTCCGCACCAGGTGGTGGAACTGGCGCTGGATCGCGGCGACGTCGGGGAAGATGTCGGCGTGGTCGTACTCGAGGTTGTTGAGGATCGCCACCAGCGGACGGTAGTGGACGAACTTGCTGCGCTTGTCGAAGAACGCGGTGTCGTATTCGTCGGCTTCGACCACGAACTCGCGGCCACTGCCGATCCGTGCCGACACGCCGAAGTCCTCGGCGACGCCACCGATCAGGAAGCCCGGCTCGCGTCCGGCCGATTGCAGCAGGTACGTGAGAATGGTGGTGGTGGTGGTCTTGCCGTGGGTGCCGGCGACGGCGAGCGTGTCGCGGCCTGGCAGCAGGTTCTCGCTGAGCCACTGCGCGCCCGAGGTGTAGCTGCGACCGTCGTCGAGGACCTGCTCGACGGCGGCGTTGCCGCGCGAGAGCGCGTTGCCGACGACAATCTGGTCGCAATCGGCGGCGATGTGTTGCGGCTGATAGCCCTGCTTGAGCGCGATGCCGAGCTGTTCGAGCTGGGTCGACATCGGCGGATAGACGGCCTGGTCGCTGCCTTCGACTTCGTGGCCCAGTTCGCGTGCCAGTGCCGCGACGCCGCCCATGAAGGTGCCGGCGATGCCCAGAATATGAATCTTCAAGATCAGTAAGTCCTAAACGATCGCAGCACACCAATACGAAGAAGAAGCCGCACCCCTCTCCCTGGCCGCGTTCGCGGCCGTCCCTCTCCCACAAGGGGAGAGGGGGACAAGGTCAGCCGACTTCCTTCGCCGGGACCAAGGCTTCGATGATGCGGTTGAACACATCATCCAGGCCGCCCACGCCATCGACCACGGTCAGCTGGCCATGCTGGCGGTAGAACTCGATCACTGGCGCGGTCTGGTCGTCATAGACCTTCAGGCGGGTGCGCACCGATTCCGGGCTGTCGTCGGCGCGGCCTTCGGCCTTGGCGCGGCCGGCGATGCGCTCGACCAGCAGGTCGGTCGGCACTTCCAGCTGCACGGCGTAGTCCATCGGCTGGCGGATGCGGGTCAGCAGCTTGTCCAGCGCGTCGGCCTGGGCCAGGTTGCGCGGGTAGCCGTCGAGGATGAAACCGTCGCGGGTGTCGGGACGCGAGAAGCGGTCCTCGAGCATGCCCAGCAGGATCTCGTCGCTGACCAGGTTGCCAGAAGCCATGACTTCCTTGGCTTCAAGGCCGAGCTTGGAGCCGGCGGCGACTTCGGCGCGGAGCAGGTCGCCGGTGGAAATGTGCGGCACCTGCAGATGCTCCTTGAGGCGCGCGGCCTGCGTGCCCTTGCCGGAACCGGGTGCGCCCAGAAGTACCAATCGCATCAAAATCACTCCTAGAGGGGGAAATTTCTTCGTGGCCCGTTGCGGCCCGCGCGCGGCGCTGGCGGCCCGCCCTTACGGGCGACTGCCCGCGGCGGCGCTACACTCGCTCACGACCCAGCCCCGCCGGGCAAATATTGCGGGCAGCTTACCGCATCCCGGCCTGGTCCTGTCCCCACATCCCAGGAATGGACATGCCCTCCGGAACCCTGCTTTACGCGCAATCTGGCGGTGTCACCGCTGTCATCAACGCCACCGCCGCCGGCGTCATCGAGACCGCCCGGGCCCGCAAGGTCAAAGTGCTGGCCGCCCGCAACGGCATCCTCGGCGCCCTGCGCGAGGACCTCATCGACACCTCCCGCGAGTCGGCGGCAGCGATCCGGGCCCTGGCCCACACCCCCGGCGGCGCCTTCGGCTCGTGCCGGGTCAAGCTCAAGTCGCTCGAGCAGGACCGCGCCCGCTACGAGCGCCTGCTGGATGTGTTCCGCGCCCACGACGTGCGCTGGTTCCTCTACAACGGCGGCAACGATTCGGCCGACACCGCGCTCAAGGTTTCGCAGCTGGCGGCCGAGTTCGGCTATCCGCTTACCTGCGTCGGCGTGCCCAAGACGGTCGACAACGACCTGGCCGTCACCGACTGCTGCCCCGGCTTCGGTTCGGCAGCCAAGTACACCGCGGTGTCCGTGCGCGAATGCGCGCTGGATGTCGCGGCGATGGCCGACACGTCGACCAAGGTGTTCGTGTACGAGGCCATGGGGCGCCATGCCGGCTGGCTGGCCGCGGCGGCGGGACTGGCCGGGCAAGGCGTTGATGACGCGCCGCACCTGATCCTGTTCCCGGAGCGTCCGTATGACGAAGCCGACTTCTTCGCCAAGGTGAAAGCCACCGTCGAACGCGTCGGATATTGCGTGGTCGTGGCCAGCGAAGGCATCCAGACTGCTGACGGCCGCTTCGTCGCCGATGCCGGCGGCGGCAAGGATTCGTTCGGGCACACGCAGCTCGGTGGCGTCGCCTCGTTCCTCGCCGGACGGGTCAAGGATTCGCTCGGCTACAAGGTGCATTGGGCACTGCCCGATTACCTGCAACGCTCGGCGCGGCACCTGGCCTCGAAGACCGACCTGGAACAGGCGCAGGCGGTCGGACGCAAGGCCGTGGAGTACGCGCTCAAGAGCATGAACTCGGTGATGCCGGTGATCGTGCGCAGCAGCGATTCGCCGTACCGCTGGAAGATCGAGGCCGCGCCGCTTTCGAAGGTCGCCAACCACGAGAAGAAGATGCCGGCGGGCTTCATTCGTAAGGACGGTTACGGCATTACCGCTGCGGCGCGCCGCTACCTGGAGCCGTTGATTCGCGGCGAAGCGCCGCCGCCCTACGGGCGCGATGGCATTCCCAAGTACGTGACCTTGAAGAACGTCGCAGTGAGAAAAAAGCTCACCCCCTTGGAAACATGAGCGCGCTGCTCTAGCCTCGGCGGACTCTCGCTGCGGGGGGCAGCATGGTTTCGAGATTCTGGATGCTGGTGGCCGCCATGGCCATCGGCAACGTTTGCGCGCAAGACACCGGCGCGAGCGCGACCGCCGACGTCGCGGGCGGTGCCCTCGTCGACGCGGCGTTGAACACGAACGTCAAGCCGGCCTGTCCGGCGTTGTGCGCCGGCAGTGAAGTCGAGCTGGAGATCGTCGAGCCGATCAGCTCGAAACAGCACAAGAATGGCGACCACTTCGCCCTGCGCCTGGTGACGGCATTGACCGTCGGCAGCAATGTCTACGTACCGGCGGGAACGGTCGGCACCGGCGAAGTCATACATGCCTCTCCCTCCCGTGCCGGCGGCAAGCCCGGTGAGCTTCTGCTCGCTGCACGCCAGCTGGAAACCAGCGATGGCCAACGCATCGCCCTGCGTGCGATGAAGCTCAGCGCACGCGGCAAGGACACCGCCACCGCGGCCCTGACCACGGCCATGGTGATCGGTCCCTTGGCGATGTTCGTGCATGGCGGCGAGATCGAGATTCCCGCTGGCACGCGGGCGATGGCGAAACTCGCGCAGGACGTTGCATTGGACGCGCCGCAGCCTGCCGCCGAAGTTGCAGAACCGGCTGACGCCGTGGCCGCTTCCCCGGACGAGGCGCCCCAACCTACCCCACACCCACCCGAGGTGCCGACAGGCACCGCTACCCAACTGTAGGAGTCGTTCGAATGCGTTCGAAGCTTTCCCGCTCGATCCTGTTGTCGCTGCTGGTCGTCCCGGCGTTCGCCATCGCCCAGGAAGCCGTCGCGCCCGCCACCACCGCTGCATCCACCGAAGCCGTCGCCGTTGGCAACAAGCTCGTTGCCGCCGCGCCGCAGGACAAGGCGCAGATCGTGTTCTTCCGCGAGTCGAAGTTCGTCGGCGGCGCGATCGGCTTCAAGGTCCGCGAGGGCGAAGCGGAACTGGGCAAGCTGCGCAGTGGCAAGTACTTCGTCTCGACCGTCGAGCCGGGCAAGCACGAGTACAACGTGCACGGCGAAACCAAGGACGTGCTGACGATCGAAGTCGAGGCGGGCGAAACCTATTACGTGCTCGGCTCGCTGGGCATGGGCATCGTCGCCGGCCGGCCGAACCTGTCGCCGTCGGACGAGGCCACGTTCCTGTCGATGTCGGGCAAGCTCAAGCTCGCCAACTGACCGTTGCAGCAGCAGAAGGGCCGCGAAAGCGGCCCTTCTGACCTGTGGCTACCGGCAGGGCGTGCCTTCCACCGCCATCTGCGCGGCGAACATCGGCACCGCGGCCATCTGCCCCGACTTCGCCTGCTTGCGCGCCTCGTCGAGGTAGATGCGCGCCTTGCCCTGGGCGTCCAGCGTCGGCGTGGCGACATCTACCGGCTTGCGCCACACCCGCACCACCGCGAACAGCGTGCCGCAGGCAGCGCTGGGGACCCGGATCAGGTCGTTGAGCTTCCAGCCCGTCTTTTCCGATGGCTTGACCTTCGCCGCATCGACGAATCGCGCACGCGGCTGGCAGGTTTCGCTGGTCCGCACCACGGCGAAGGCATAGGGGTCTGCCGCCTGGCCGGTGAACATGCCCTCCAGTCGCGCACACGCCTCCGGGATCTGGCGCAGCGTGTGCACGGTGTTCAGCGCCTGTGGCCGAGCCGGCTCGCGGCTGATCTCGGGTTTGGGCTCCGACTTCGGATTGGCCGCCAGCGCCGGCAAGGCGAGCGTGGCAAGCAGCAGGGCGGGCAACAGTCGCATGGCAGGGGCGGCCCCCGTAGTGGCAGGATCAGAAGGCTGGCACGGTCGCGCTGAACGAAGGATTCACGCCTGCGCCTGCGACTTCGATCACAACCGCGGTGCGCTCGCAAGAGTGCGATAGGCGCAGGGTCTGTGCGATAGTCGGACCGTTGCGGCGGAGGCCCCACGGCCCGTGCAGCACTACAACTCAAGGCGATCGACTCGAAATTCCTGATGTGTCCACTCTTAAGGGGAGGGGTTCATGCTGGAGCAGTACGGTTTGGCATTGGCGCTGGTTTGCGCCGTCATCGCGATCCTTTACGGGATCATTTCCGCGCGTTGGATCAACGCGCAGCCCGCCGGCAACGCACGAATGCAGGAGATCGCCGGCGCGATCCAGGAAGGCGCGCGCGCCTACCTCAATCGCCAGTACACGACCATCGCCATCGCTGGCGCGGTGCTGTTCGTGCTGATCGGCATCTTCCTGAGCTGGCACACGGCGATCGGTTTCCTGATCGGCGCGGTGCTGTCGGGTGCGGCCGGCTACATCGGCATGAACGTGTCGGTGCGCGCCAACGTGCGCACCGCCGAAGCGGCGCGCAAGGGCATGGGCCCGGCCATGGACGTCGCCTTCCGCGGCGGCGCCATTACCGGCATGCTCGTGGTCGGCCTGGGCCTGCTCGGCGTGGCCGGTTACTACGTAGTGCTGACGCGCTACCTGGGCGTCACCGGTGAAGCGGCGCTGCATGCGCTGGTTGGCCTGGCGTTCGGTTCGTCGCTGATCTCGATTTTCGCGCGACTGGGCGGCGGCATCTTCACCAAGGGCGCCGACGTCGGTGCCGACCTGGTGGGCAAGGTCGAAGCCGGCATTCCCGAGGACGACCCGCGCAACCCGGCGGTGATCGCCGACAACGTCGGTGACAACGTCGGCGACTGCGCCGGCATGGCCGCCGACCTGTTCGAAACCTATGCGGTCACCGTGATCGCAACGATGCTGCTGGGCGGGCTGATGGCCGCCGATGCCGGGCGCAACGCGGTGCTGTATCCGCTGGTGCTGGGCGGCGTGTCGATCATCGCTTCGATCATCGGTGCGTTCTTCGTCAAGGTGAAGGAAGGCGGCTCGATCATGGGCGCGCTGTACCGCGGCGTGATCGTGTCGGCGGTGCTGGCGGCGATCGCGTTCTATCCGATCACCACCCAGCTGATGGCCGACAACAGCCATGGTGCGATGAACCTGTACTGGTGCGCGCTGATCGGACTGGTGCTGACCGGCGCGATCGTGTGGATCACCGAGTACTACACCGGCACGCAGTACGGCCCCGTGCGCCATATCGCGGCTGCTTCCACCACCGGTCACGGCACCAACATCATTGCCGGCCTGGGCGTGTCGATGAAGTCGACCGCGCTGCCGGTGATCGCGGTGTGCCTGGCGATCTGGGGTGCGTTCGCGCTCGGCGGCCTGTACGGCATCGCCATCGCCGCCACGGCGATGTTGTCGATGGCGGGCATGATTGTCGCGCTCGATGCTTATGGCCCGATCACCGACAACGCCGGCGGCATCGCCGAGATGGCCGAGCTGCCGCCTGAGGTGCGCAATGTCACCGATCCGCTCGATGCGGTCGGCAACACCACCAAGGCGGTGACCAAGGGGTATGCAATCGGTTCGGCGGCGCTGGCGGCACTGGTGCTGTTCGCAGACTACACGCACAACCTGTCGGCGCAGAACAACGGTGCCACGCTCGCGTTCGATCTGTCCGATCACCTGGTGATCATCGGCCTGCTGATCGGCGGCCTGATTCCGTATTTGTTCGGGGCGATGGCGATGGAAGCCGTCGGTCGTGCCGCTGGTGCGGTGGTGGAGGAAGTGCGCCGCCAGTTCCGCCAGATCCCGGGAATCATGGAAGGCACGGGCAAGCCGGAGTACGACAAGGCGGTCGACATGCTGACCAAGTCGGCGATCAAGGAAATGATCGTGCCGTCGCTGCTGCCGGTGGCGGTGCCGATCGTGGTCGGCCTGCTGCTCGGTCCGAAGGCGCTCGGCGGCCTGCTGATCGGCACGATCGTGACCGGCCTGTTCGTCGCCATCTCGATGACGACCGGCGGCGGTGCCTGGGACAATGCCAAGAAGTACATCGAGGACGGCCACCACGGTGGCAAGGGTTCCGACGCGCACAAGGCGGCGGTCACCGGTGACACCGTCGGCGATCCCTACAAGGACACCGCTGGCCCGGCGATCAATCCGCTGATCAAGATCATCAACATCGTCGCGTTGCTGATGGTGCCGTTGCTGTAATCACCGGACAGTCTGGAAAGGGAACGGGCCGCGATGCGGCCCGTTTTCTTTTGCGCGTTGCGGAGAGCAACGTCCTTGGGTTCCCGCCTTCGCGGGAATGACGATCAAAGAGCAACGTCACTGGGTCCCCGCCTTCGCGGGGATGACGGGGTGCTTTATTTCCGGCGCGACCGAAGACCGGGCAATGAAGTTCCGGAGCGTCGTCCGCCGGGTCGGGGATTGCGCAGCAGTGGGCCATGGATGGCCCACGCCCCGCCTTCGGACAGGATGTCCGACGAAGGGGCGGAGCAATCCCCGGCCCGGCGGACGGCGCCCTGAGGAAAGGGTGCTCCCGGGCGCCCGCCCTCACCCCAACCCCTCTCCCGCCCGCGGGAGAGGGGCTCAAACGACCTGAACGCCGCCACTGCTGCGCCGCAGCAGCCAGCCGCGTAAAATGCCCGGCCGCAAATCTAAATCCCGCCCCGCCGTCCTGGCGTGGCCATCAGAAGTTGGAGCAACACATGGGTCTGGACCTCGTCCCCACCGGCAAGAACCCGCCGGATGAGATCAACGTCATCATCGAAATCCCCAAGGATGCCGAGCCGGTCAAGTACGAAGTCGACAAGGCTACGGGCGCGATCTTCGTCGACCGCATCCTGTCCACGCCGATGCGCTACCCGTGCAACTACGGCTACGTCCCCCACACCCTGTGCGGCGACGGCGACCCGGCCGACGTGCTGGTGATCCTGCCGCTGCCGCTGGTGCCCGGCTCGGTCATCCGTGCAGTGCCGGTCGGCGTGCTGAAGATGAGCGACGAGGCCGGCAGCGACGAGAAGATCATTGCCGTGCCGGTGCCGAAGGTCTTCGGCGGCTACGCCCACGTCACCGACATCGAGCAGGTCTCGCAGCATTGGCTCGACCGCATCGGCCACTTCTTCGAGCACTACAAGGACCTGGAGAAGGGCAAGTGGGTCAAGATCGAAGGCTGGGGCAATGCCGCCGAGGCCAAGTCGATCCTCAACGACGCCATCGCGCGCTACAACGCCACGTCGGAAGAAGACAAGCCCAAGTTCTAGTCCGGCCCGGCGCCGACTCCAGCGAAGGCCGCCCCAGGGCGGCCTTCGTCGTTTCAGGCTCAGGCGTTGTCGCCGACGTCGCGCTGCTGCGCCGCGGACGCCACCGGCGCCTGTTCGGCGCTGACCGCGAACTTGCACACGATCGTCATCAGCGCGCCGTACCAGCGCAGCTCGTTCTTCAGCACCATCGGCTGGCTCGGCGCGCGGATCTCGTCGATGAAGCGTTGCAGCAGCGCGCGGTAAACGGGCAGACCTTCGGCGCGCTCGCCATACTCGAACCACAGACCCTGCCAGGTGCGGGCGAAGCGCGTGGAGATCTGTCGGACCTGGGCCAGGTTCGGGTGCGGCACCGCATCGGCGATCAACAGGCCGAGATGGTCGTTGAGTTCCCACGGCGTCATCACGGTTGGAACATTGACCGCCTCGCAAGGGAATCGGGCCACGATGCCCGCTTGCACCGGTACCGGCAGCTGCGGCCACCCCTGGCGCGGCGCATCGTGCGGACGGCCGCGATTGACCAGGTCCCAGAACGTGCCACCGCCGACCGTGTCGACCACAAGGTGCACGCGCGACTCGACCGCGTCGTTGAGCACGCGGTGCTGGCGCCAGGTGTCGAAGATCCAGCATTCGCCGGCGGCCATGTTGATCGCGGCATCGCCGCACTCGAAGCGCACCGTCGGCTGGGTCACCACCGGGATGTGCACGCGCACGCGCTCGGTCCAGTAGTAGCCCTGGTCGGCATGGCGGGTCACCTCGGCGTGGCCGGACAGGCGCATCAGGCGGCTGCGGCCGGCGGTGACGCCGAGGCTGGCAAACACCTGGCTCAGGTAGGGGCAGCGCAGCAGTTCCGGTGTCGGCGCCATCGCGCCGGCAAAGGCCTCATTGCCGGCGTCGCCGTTGACCGCCACCAGCGGCAGCATCGAGTTTCCCGGGAACCCCTGCGGATGCGGTCGCCACGGACCCTCGCCGAGGGCGGCGATCTCCGCCGCGAGTGCGCCGGCATCGAAGGCCAGGGGCAGCTGGATGAAGGGCACCTGCAGTTTCATCGCGGATCCGACCGGAAGACTGCCGCTATCGTACCGTCCGCCGCGCCCGGCGCCAGACTCGGCCGATCCGAGCGGTACCGACGGCGGAACCGGAGGCGGAAAAAACTACGGCCCCTTGCGGGGCCGTAGTGGTGTTGCTTGTTGCGTTGCAGCCTATCAGAAGCGCTGCTGGTACTTCAGGTACACGAAGCGACCGATGTCGAAACCACCGTAGTACGGGAAGTCGCTGGAACGACCCGAGGTGTTTGCGTACATCAGCGGACCCTGGTGGTCGAACACGTTGTTCGCGCCGATAGCGACGGTCGCGTTCCACGGTGCCTGGTAGGAGAACTGCAGGTCGTGGAAGGTGTTCGAACCAGACACGCGCTGAGCGGCTTCTTCACCGTTCTGGTAGCGGTCAGGCAGGGTGCAGACGCCACGGCCGACGCACGGCTCCTTCATCGCCGAGTAGTAGCGAGCCATGTAGGACACGGAGAAGTCGCCCAGCTCCCAGTTCACGCCCATGTTCGAGCGGACGCGGAAGATGCCGGTTTCGCCGACGCGGCCGATGGTGATCGCGTCGCCGTCCGAGTTCTCACCCTGTTCGTCGTACTTGCTGACGTACGAGGTCTGCCAATCCACCGAGAACTTGCCGAACGAGAACTCCGGCAGGCGGTACTTGACGCCCAGATCCCAGCCTTCCGTCTCCATCTCGCCGAGGTTGGCCAGGCCGAAGAACAGGTCGGTGATGTGACCATCCGGAGCGCGCACGATGCCTTCGCAACGGGCCGGGTTACCCAGGACGTAGCAGTCGCGCAGGATGCGGTCGACGCTGTCCGAGATGATCATGTTCTCGATCTTGTAGCTGTACCAGTCGAGCGACAGGTCCAGACCTTCAACCCAACGCGGGCTCCACACGATGCCAGCCGTCTTGCTCGTGGAGGTTTCCGGGAGCAGGTTCGGGTTGGAACCGGTGATGAACTGGTCCGGCGTCTGGCACGGGAACGAGGTGCAGGGCACCAGGCCCTGGCCCAGCTGGATGTAGGTCGGGGACACGCCGGCGCCGGTGCACGAGGCGTTGCCGGCAACCGAACCCGGCGAGGTCGCGCCGCACGGGTCGACGAACGACTCGAAGCTCGAGCCGATGCCGCCGTACAGATCGTTGATCGTCGGAGCGCGGAAGCCTTCAGCCCAGGTGCCGCGGACGAGCAGCTCGTCGATCGGGCGCCAGGTGAAGCCGAACTTGCCGTTGGTGGTGTCGCCGAAGTTGCTGTAGTCGGAGTAACGACCAGCGATGTTGATCGTCAGCTCCTTGGCGAAGGCGACGTCGGCGAGAAGCGGCACGTTGAGCTCTGCGTAGACTTCGTCCAGCGAGTACTCGCCGGCAGTGGTCGTTGCAGCCAGACCGGTGCTGCTGCCCGACTGCGCGAACGCGTCCGGAACAAAGCGGCCTTCTTCCTGACGGTGCTCCACGCCCACTGCCATGCCGACTTCACCTGCCGGCAGGTCGAACAGACCACCGGAAATGTTGGCGGTGTAGCTGGTGGTGCGGGTCAGGCCGGTATCGGTGTACTGCGGGAACATGAACGTCTGCAGTTCCGGATTAGCCAGCGAGCCCGGACCAGCGACGCCGTACGGCAGCAGCGGGTTCCACGGCACGCAACCGGCAATCGGCTTGGCAGCGGTGCCGCACTGGGCGATGCCGTTGGCGTCGATGAACGACGGGCCGAGCGCCTGCTCGGTGGCCAGCAGGCTGGCGTCGCCGTGAGCGGTCTTGGTGGTGGTGTTGCGGTTCAGCAACGCGCCCACGTCCCAGTCCCAACCGCGGCCGCCGAGCTCGAAGTAACCGTTGAAGCCACCGGCGAAGCGGTAGGTTTCCAGGTCGCTCTTGGTGGTGCGCGGCACTTCCCACAGACGACGGCGGAACGCGGTGTTCTGGCCCGGGATCGGGTTGAACGCGCTCGTGCCGGACAACGGCGTACCGAAGGAACCCGACTGGTACGGGTAACCTGCGATCTGCTGGTTGGTCGTGCGGTGGTTGTAGAGGACGTCAGCGTTGAACGTGATGTTGTCGGTGATGTCGTAGTTGGCGTTGGCGAACACCGAACGGCGCTCGATACCCGTCATCAGGAACATCTGCTCGTTCGAGTTGGCGTACTCGGCCGGCGTGATCGGATGGTAGTCCGCACGGTTGCGCGGGTTGCCGCCGTCATTGAGCGTCCACCACACAGCCGAAGCGGTCGGGGTGCACGGGTCGCAGAACGAGCCGTTCTGGCTGACCGGGCTCCAGGCGCCACCGGTGTTGCCGTCTTCCGAGAACCAACGGTCCTTGGCGGCCACCGGATCCTGCTTGTAGTACTCGACCGACATGGTCACGCCGCCGCGATCGCCGGCCGAACCCATGGTGAAGGAGTACTGCTGCGTGTCGCCGTCGCCTTCGCCGAACTGGCCGAGGTATGCGCTGGCTTCCGCGCCTTCATAGCGCTTGCGGGTGATGATGTTGACGACGCCGGCGATGGCGTCGGAACCGTAGATCGCCGAGGCGCCGTCCTTCAGCACTTCGATGCGGTCGATCGAGGCCATCGGGATCTGGCTCAGGTCCTGCAGACCCGAGGTCGATGCGCCGAGGCGCTTGCCGTTGACCAGGACCAGGGTGCGCTGTGCGCCCAGGTTACGGATGTCGATGTAGTAACCACCGACGTCTTCGCCCGAAGCCAGAGCGTCCGAGCGCGAGATCGCCGGGGAACCGGCCGAGGTCAGGTTCTGCAGCACGTCGGCAACCGACGTGAAGCCCTGACGCTCGATGTCCTGGCGGCTCAGCGTGATGATCGGCTGCTGCGTTTCCATGTCGGCGCCGCGGATGCGCGAGCCGGTGACTTCGATGCGGTCGAGGGTGGTGGCACCCTGCTGCTCGGCGGCAGCTTCCTGGGCGCTGGCAAAGCCCGGCGCCAATGCGATCGCGATGCCGGCCGGCAGCATGCCGACGCGCATCGCGGTGCGCAGATTGCGATGGTTCATTTATCTCTCTCCAGATAACTGTTATGAGCGTGTTAAACGCCGATCAAACTTACGTTCCGATGCGCTCCACCGCTTTGCGCCGGGCGTTGAGAGACTTTGCTGAGTCGGTCCTCGAGGACACTGCCGCGGTCGGCAACGGTCTGCTGGACGCGGGTCCGTCGCCATCTCGAAGACGCGACGGCACAACGCAAGAAGCGGCCATTGCGGCCGCTTCGGGGACTGGGGCGTGACCGGGCTACGCACGGACCCCACAGGTTCCTGGGGCAACGCGCGCCAGCCGGCGACCCTGCCGGTGTATCAGGTACCGGTACGCTCGACACCCTTGCGGGCCGAGGCGCCGGACTTGGCGGTTACTGCCCGGGTAGACGCGGCCGCGCTGCGGTAGCGGGTCGCGGACTCGCCGAAGCGGGCACGGAAGGCGCGGGCGAAACTGCAGCAGTTGTCGAAGCCACTGGCCGCGGCAACCTCGCCGATCATCATCGAGGTGCTGGTCAGCAGGTCGGCCGCGTGCTCCAGGCGCATGCGCGCGGAAGCCGCCTGCGGGCTTTCCTCGTAGAGGCTGTGGAAGGTCTTGGAGAAGTACCAGCTGGAGAAGCTGGTCAGCTCGGCCAGTTCGCTGATGCGGACCACCCGGTCGCAATTGCCTTCCAGGTACAGGCGGGCGCGCTGGAGGCGGCCGAACACCTGGCGCTTGCGGCTGCGCGAGCGGCCCGGGCAACGCGGAATGCGCGCGGCCAGTTCGCGCTGGACGCCGGCCAGGTGCAACAGGATCGGTCGCAGCGCAGCGGCGTCGAACACTGCCGAGGGGTTCTCGGCCAGGCGCGCGGCGGCCTCGCGCCACAGGCGCAGGGCGATGCGGGCATCGCGGCGCGGCATGTTGCCGCGACCGGCATAGAGGCCGCGGTCGGCAAAGCGGGTCATTTCGCGGAGGGCGTCTCCGGACAGAGTGAGACCAACACAGACGCCGAAGCGGTCGGCCTGGACGTTCGGCTTGGAATCCTTCTCGAACGCGATCCAGTCACCGCGACGCAGCCGGAACTTGCCCTCTTTGGCCTCGACCCACGAGCTGCCGTGCAACTGCACCCAGATCGAGAAACCACCGGCGACCTGCACGCTGCCCAACCGGGAAACACCGATGCAGCCGCCTTGAACCGCGCCTTCGGCCGTGTCGAGCTGCAGCAGCTGCCCGCGGTCCGCCCATTGCACTTGCTCCATTTGGTCCACCTCATGTGCCGAGAATGGTCAATGGATTTGCCTGAGACGGGCGTCTACATCAGGAAAGTTGGCGGAGACTTATACGAATTCGCAACGAATGCTTAGCCGAAGGAGTTCCGAAAGGAACTTCCCCTTTTGCATCAGTTAGTTGATCCATCCCGGGACGAAGGCTTTCGGTTCCTCGGGAAGCTCCATGTAACCGATATCGGCACCGTCCCACTCGATAAGTGCGACGTACGCCACATCTCCGCGCGGGCCTCCGAGGCTGAAACCGTTGGTGGCCGAGCGCCGGGTCTGGTCCAGGCAGCTGGTCGGGGCGTCCGGACCGGCCGGCAGAATCCGACGCAGGCTGGCTGCACATCCCTGCAGCTGCTCGAGATAGCGGACTTCGCCATCGGGGGCGACCGCCCACAGGCGGTAGCGTTCGGAGGTTGGCTCGGCATCGTCGATGCGGGTGACGCTGGCGGCGGTCAGGTCCAGGTCGGCCTGCCACAGGCCGCCTTCGGTCAGGCGGGTGAACAGGATCCGGCGTCGGCCCGCGTCAACCTTGAAGTTGGAAACGCCAGCGATCCGCGCCAGTGATCGCCAGGGTGTCTGGCTGCGGTCGTACAGGCGCAACTGCGGGTGGCCGTCGCTGTTGGCCGACAGCACCAGCAGCCGGTTCGGGTCGGGGGTGTATTGGGCCTGGAGGGGGTCCGGTTCGGGAAGGTCGAGGCGGGCGACTCGACCGCTGGCAGGCTTGACTTCCTGCAGGATGCTGCGGTTGCTCCCGTCGACACCGGTGACCAGCAGGCGTTGGCTGTCGGCCGACCAGGCCGGCGCGTAGCGCGTGCCCGGCCGGACGCCGCTCATCATCCGCAGGGTGTCGGGCTGGCTCAGGTCACCCCACCACAGGCCATTACTGCCGGAGCGGTCGGATATGAAGGCCAGCTGGTGCCCATCCGGGGCGATCGTCGGCTGCAGGTCACGCGAGGTCGAGGCGAACAGGGGTTCGACCACGTGCACGCTGCCCTCGCCCGGCTGTCCCAGGGCGACCCGATACAGGCCGAAGTACGGCCGGCGCTGGACGAAGGCCATGGCCCGGCGTGCCGGTGCCGTCACTGGCGACTGCGCATCGTCCAGGCCCATCGAACGCACCTCGCCGGTACCGACGTCGAGCCGGAACATGCGGTAGTTGCCATCGATCATCACGCTGAACACCAAGGCACCACCGTCAGGCAGCCAGTCCCAGCCCTTCACGTCGGCGCGCAGGCGACTGAGCCGCTCGGCCTTGCCGCCGGCCGCGGGAATCCGCCAGAAATCCCCCAGCGGCGCGTTGCGCACGAACACGACCCATTTGCCGTCGGGCGAGAAGCGCGGCGACGAATCCAGGTCGTCGGAATCGTGGTCGTAGACCAGGTCACGCCAGCCGCCGCTGTCGAGGTCGAGCAGGCGCAGGCCGGAGCTGCCGCGATCGCCCGGCATGCCGCCAAACAACAGGCCGTCGCCGCCCGGCGTCCAGTCGAAGGTCGGCGGGCTGCGGTAGTCGCAAGTGCCGACTTCGTGGTCACTGCGCGCGTTCGGCGTGACCACGCGGATGCTGCAGGTATTTCCGGCGATGCGGATGAAAGCGACCCAGCGGCCGTCCGGCGACCAGGCCGGGGCGCTGTCGTCGGCACCTTCCGGCGGCCGGGTCAGCAGCCGCGGCTGTGTCTGCTCGGTGGTCTGGACCATGATCGATGTGCCGCGCTGGCCTTCGGGAACGGCCACGTACGCGACCATCCCGGCATCGGGCGACAAGGTCGGCGCAAGCTCGAACCCCGGCATCGAGGTGATCAGGCGGTACGGCCGCTCGCTGCGCAGGCCATGTGAGATCGACGGGGCGGCTGCCTCATCGGCGTCGCTGTCCACGTCGCCGCCGCGAACCAGCGCCCAGGTCAACAGCGCCGACACCAGCACCGCCACCGTGACCACGACCGCGGCTATCGAGCGCCAGTTGCCACGCGGCAGGCTGGTGACCGGGAACGGCACGGGCGCCAGCGGTTCGCTCGGATCGGCCGCCGGGATCGCCGGGTACTTGGAGGTCGTGCGTGATGGATCAGCCCAGCGCGCGTCCTCGGCCTGCGTCTCCGCAGGCGCCTGCGAGTAAATCCACTCCACCGGCGCCAACAGGCGGTAGCCGTTCTTGGCGATGGTCTCGATATAGCGCGGGTTGCCGCGCTCGTCGTCGAACGCCTTGCGAAGCTGGGTAATGGCCTGGGTGACGACGTCGTTCGTCGGCAGCGTGTCGGGCCAGACTTCGGCCATCAGTGCGTCGCGACCGACCACACGGCCGGCCTGCTCGATGAGCACCAGCAGTACCGACATCGACTTGGGCGTGATACGAAGCGGCCGGCGCTTGCCCGGCGCACGGATCTCGCGCAGCGGCACATCCACCAGACAGTCGCCCACGCGCATCCTGTCGGATGGCGTGGTCGGCGTTATTGGCTCGGTGGGTCGGGGCATGGATCCAAAATGGTGAACAGCAGGCTGAACAGCCGTCATGTGCCGTTCGGTCAGGATCCATCCAATCGACCGACTCGGCAAATTGCCCGGGCGGGTAACGGCTAACGTCGGTCAGGCCAACATTCTAACGTCCCAGAGGCTTAATCCCGTTTATTCGGGGTGGCTCCAGGCCCTCTCTCGCCGACGTCCTACAGAAATCACTGTTCCAGTATTCGCGCTTCGGCGCGTTTTTTTTGCCTGCGACCCGGCGAGAGCCTCCTGGAACGCTACTTGCGCAGGATGGTCAGCCCGATCAGGCGCGACACGACCACGGCGATATAGGCCACGCCCGCGAACTGCTGCAGCATCACCAGCACCCGCGCCGGCGACGACAGCGGCAGGATGTCGCCCAGGCCGGTGGCCGACAGCGTGGTGAAGCTCAGGAACAGCAGCTCCAGCCAGGTCCGTGGCTGGTCGGGGTTGACGGCACCGGTGAAACTTCCCGGATACAGCGCCTGGCAAACGAAGTAGACGTATGCGAAGCCCCACGCGAGCAGGGTGAACGTCGCACCGGCGGCGAACAGCTCATCGCTCGTCACCTTGTGGTCGCCCAGCATGTAGGCGATCAGGCTGCAGGCGGCATAGAGGTAGAGCAGCGCTTCGAGCGCGGAAGAGACCGTCACCAGTGCATGGTTGTCGATGGCGACGGCGACGATCGACAGCAGCACCGCCGGCGCCGCCAGCACCCAGGCGATCCAGTTCTTGGCCGGGCTGTGGTCGACCACCAGCACCGCCAGCATCATCACCACCACGCCAAACGCGCCGAACAGCACGCGCCCGCCGCGCATCCCGTCGAACAGCGGGTACAGCACCAGGCTCAGCAGCTGCGCGGCGAGCAGGAACGCCGACGGATTGCGCCGCGCCTTGACGCGCCAGCGCAGCCAGCCTATGCGGGTCTCGCCCATCTCGCCCTGCCCGTCCGTGTGATTGCGGCAGAGCGTAGCCCAACTGATGCCTTGGCCGCGTGGTGCCGCCGCCGCGTCGTGGCGGCAGGCGGCACGGCTGCGAGTGGCGATCAGGCCTTGTGGTAGACCTGCGCGCCCTGGGCGCGGAACTCGGCCGACTTCTCGGCCATGCCTTCATCCAGCGCGGCCTGTTCGTCCACGCCGTGCTCCTTGGCGTAGTCGCGCACGTCCTGGGTGATTTTCATCGAGCAGAAGTGCGGGCCGCACATCGAGCAGAAGTGGGCGACCTTGTGGGCGTCCTTGGGCAGGGTCTCGTCGTGATACTCGCGTGCACGTTCCGGATCGAGGCCGAGGTTGAACTGGTCCTCCCAGCGGAACTCGAAGCGCGCCTTGCTCATTGCGTTGTCGCGCGCCTGCGCACCCGGGTGGCCCTTGGCCAGGTCGGCGGCATGGGCGGCGATCTTGTAGGCCATCAGACCTTCGCGCACGTCGTGCTTGTTGGGCAGGCCCAGGTGCTCCTTCGGCGTGACGTAGCACAGCATGGCGGTGCCGAACCAGCCGATCATCGCCGCACCTATGGCGCTGGTGATGTGGTCGTAGCCCGGCGCGATGTCGGTGGTCAGCGGCCCGAGCGTGTAGAACGGCGCTTCGCCGCACTCGCGCAACTGCTTGTCCATGTTCTCCTTGATCAGCTGCATCGGCACGTGGCCGGGGCCTTCGATCATGGTCTGGACGTCGTGCTTCCACGCGATCTTGGTCAGCTCGCCGAGCGTCTCGAGTTCGCCGAACTGCGCCGCGTCGTTGGCATCGGCGATCGAACCCGGGCGCAGGCCGTCGCCAAGCGAGAAGGCCACGTCGTAGGCCTTCATGATTTCGCAGATGTCCTCGAAGTGGGTGTAGAGGAAATTCTCCCTGTGGTGCGCCAGGCACCACTTGGCCAGGATCGATCCGCCGCGCGAGACGATGCCGGTGACGCGCTTGGCGGTCAGCGGCACGTAGCGAAGCAGCACGCCGGCGTGGATGGTGAAGTAGTCCACGCCCTGCTCTGCCTGCTCGATCAGGGTGTCGCGGAAGATCTCCCAGGTCAGTTCCTCGGCGCGGCCGTCGACCTTCTCCAGCGCCTGGTAGATCGGCACGGTGCCGATCGGCACCGGCGAATTGCGGATGATCCACTCGCGCGTTTCATGGATGTGCTTGCCGGTCGACAGGTCCATGACCGTGTCGGCGCCCCAGCGCATCGACCAGACCAGCTTCTCCACTTCCTCGGCGATCCCTGAGGACACCGCCGAATTGCCGATGTTGGCGTTGACCTTGGTCAGGAAGTTGCGGCCGATGATCATCGGCTCGCTTTCCGGGTGGTTGATGTTGTTGGGGATGATCGCGCGGCCGCGGGCGACTTCGTCGCGCACGAACTCGGGCGTGATGATCTTCTGGATATTGGCGCCGAAGGTCTCGCCGGCGTGCTGGCGCAGCAGGTGCGCCTCGCGGATCGACTCCAGGCGCTGGTTCTCGCGGATCGCGATGAACTCCATCTCCGGGGTGACGATGCCGCGGCGGGCGTATTGCATCTGGGTGACGTTGGCACCGGCAATCGCGCGGCGCGGCGTCGGGCGGTTGCCGAAGCGCACCGCATCGAGCCTGGGATCGTGCTCGCGCTTGCGGCCGAACTCCGAGGACAGGCCGGCGAGCGCTTCGGTGTCGCCGCGCTCGGCGATCCACTGCGCGCGTAGCGGGGCCAGGCCCTGAGCGAGGTCGATCACCGCATTGGCGTCGGTATAGGCGCCGGAGGTGTCGTACACCGCAAGCGGTGCGTTGTCCTCGCCGCCGAACATGGTCGGCGTGCGCGCCAACGCGATCTCGCGCATCGGCACGCGGATGTCCGGACGCGACCCTTCGACGTGGATCTTGTGCGAGCCCGGAATCGGGCGGGTGACGTCGGCCGACAGCTGCTCAGCCTGGCGGACAAGTTCGGAGGGGACTGCATTCATGGCGTTCGTCCGGATGGGGGCGGGACGAAGCGGCGGCGCGCACCGCAGCCGAGGCGGTGTCGCGAAGCTTCCCTACGGCGGTCTCAACCGCATCAGGTTCGAAGGGTCTGTCTCAACCGGCGCCACCTGGCGCAGGTACCCCCGCTTCAGTGCGCATTTGACCATGCGTGGGCGATGCGGGCCAGCCTTGTCGTCCGCGCGCCGGCGCCGGTTTCGTTTGCAACTGTTGACAGCCGCGGAAACCGCGTGCTTCTCTCGCCTCCATGACGCATCGCAACATGCCGACGCAGACCCTGAACATCCCGGTTGAACACCGGGACGTAGCGGTCGTGGTCATTGCGATTACTACTGGTACCGGTACCACTCCTTTCGGGGTGCGGACGGGCGTGTCCAGTTGAACCAGACCACGCCTCCGCACCCGACCCGGGTGCGCAGGTGTGCACCCGGACCGGAAGCGGGGCCCACAAGGAGCCCGAGCCATGCCTTCCGCCGATGCCGCACCACCCGACCGCAACAAACGCTCAGTCCTATGCCACGTCCACAAGTTCGGCGGCAGCAGCCTTGCCGACGCCGGGCTGTATCGCGTTGCGGCCGGACTGCTCGATGACCAGGCCAGCACGCGTGTCGTCGTCGTGTCCGCGATGCAGGGCGTCACCGATGCGCTGATCGGCCTGGTCGCCGGCGCGCGTGCCGGCCAGGACTGGGCGCCCGCCTGGGAGGCGTTGCGACAGCGACACCGTGCCGCAGCCGATGCGCTCGACGGCGACGGCGTGCTGCAGTCGGCACTGGACGAAGAGTTCGAATCGGTGCGCGGCGAGCTCGCTGCGATCGCCATCGACAGCAGCGCCGCCGAACCGATCGCGGCGGCGCTGCCCGGCTGGGGCGAAGTCTGGTCGTCGCGATTGATGCATGCCGCGCTTGCCGCGACCGCACCGGGCTGGCTGCGGCTGGATGCACGCGACGTGCTGGTCGTGCACCCCGGCGAGATGGGCATGGCCGTCGACTGGCCCGCCAGCCGCGCGCGACTGGCCGAGTGGCGCGCGCAGCACGGCAGCGGTCACGTCGTGGTCACCGGCTTCGTCGCCCGCGACGCGCAAGGGCGCGCCACCACGCTCGGCCGCAATGGCAGCGACTACTCCGCGGCGATCTTCGCCAACCTCTTCGATGCCGATGCGCTGACGATCTGGACCGACGTCGACGGCGTGCTCTCCGCCGACCCGCGACTGGTGCCCGAAGCGGTCTGCCTGCCGTCGATGTCGTATGCCGAAGCCTGCGAGCTGGCCTACTTCGGCGCCAAGGTGCTGCACCCGCAGACGCTGGCGCCGGTGCAGGAGCGCGGCATTCCGCTGTGGATCCGCAACGCCCGCCGGCCGCACCTGCCGGGCACCCTGATCAGCCCGAAGAGCGCTCCCGATGGCGCGCCGGTAAAAGGCCTCAGCCTCGTGCGCGACATGGCGATCGTCGAACTGGTCGGCAACGGCATGGTCGGCGTGCCGGGCGCGGCCGAGCGCCTGTTCGGCGCGCTGCGCGGCGCCGGCGTGTCGGTGACGATGATCTCGCAGGGATCGTCCGAGCACTCGATCTGCTGCGTGGTCCGCGCCGACCAGGCGCAGCGTGCGCGCGATGCGGTCGCCGCCGCCTTTGCCGATGCCATCGCCGACAGCCAGGCGCAAGGCGTGACCCTGACCGACGGCATCGCCGTGCTGGCCGCGGTCGGCGACGGCATGGTCGGCACGCCGGGCGTGGCGGCGCGACTGCTCGGCGGGTTGGCGCAGGCACGGGTCAATGCCCGTGCGATCGCACAGGGCGCGGGCGAGCGAAACATTTCCGTCGCCATCGGCGACAAGGACGCCACGCGTGCACTGCGCGCCGCACATGCGGCGTTCTGGCTGTCGCCACAAAGCCTGTCGGTCGGCGTGATAGGTCCCGGCCAGGTCGGACGTGCGCTGCTGTTGCAGCTGTCGGCGGCGCTACCTCAGTTGCGCAAGCGCTCCGGCCTCGACCTGCGCCTGCGCGCGCTCGCCAACAGCCGCACGATGCACCTGGACGAGCGTGGTGTGGAACCGGCGGACGCGGTCGCGCGTCTCGACGGTGGTGCCGCCGAGCCGGTCGACCTCGAGCGTTTCGCCAGTCACGTACGCGGCGAACACCTGCCGCACGCACTGATCGTCGACTGCAGTGCCAGCCCGGCGGTGGCCGCGCTGTACCCGCGCTGGCTCGCCGCCGGCATCCACGTCGTCACGCCGAACAAGCACGCCGGCAGCGGCGACTGGACCCGTTACAGCGCGATCCAGGACGCCAGCCGCAGCGGCGGTGGCCGCTTCCGCTACGAGGCCACGGTCGGCGCCGGACTGCCGGTGATGCTGACCCTGCGCAACCTGCTCGACACAGGTGACGAGCTGTTTGGCATCGACGGCATGCTCTCGGGCACACTGGCGTGGCTGTTCAACCGTTTCGACGGCAGCGTGCCGTTCTCGCAGCTGGTCCGCGAGGCGCAGGCGCTGGGCTATACCGAACCCGATCCGCGCGACGACCTGTCCGGCCTCGATGTCGCGCGCAAACTGGTGATCCTGGCGCGCGAGGCCGGTCGCGTGCTGTCGCTGGAGGATGTGGAAGTGGAGAACCTGGTGCCACAGGCACTGCGCGCGGTCAGCCGGGACGAATTCCTGGCGCGCCTGGAGGAAATGGATGCGCCGATGCTGGCCCGCTACCGCGAGGCCGACGCGCAACAGCGCGCCCTGCGTCATCTCGCACGCCTCGACCGCGATGGCCGCGCCAGCGTCGGCGTGGTCGCCCTCCCGCACGAACATGCCTGCTGCCATACCCGCCTGACCGACAACCTGGTCCAGTTCAGCACCCGCCGCTATGCCGACAATCCACTGGTCGTGCAGGGTCCGGGCGCGGGTCCCGACGTGACCGCCGCCGGCGTGTTCGGCGATGTACTGGCCATTGCGCAGTCGCTGGGATCGCCGTCCGGGATACCGCTGCTGCATGCCGGCGTGCCGGTCGAGGCGAACGCATGAGCGCTGATGTCACGAAGGCTGAAATCGAGGCACCGTCGGGCGCGGCCGCGCACGGCAGTGGCCTGCAATGCCGTGCATTCGCGCCCGGCAGTGTCGGCAACATCGGCGTCGGCTTCGACCTGCTCGGCCATTCCATCGCCGGCGTGCGCGACGTCGCCGTGGTGCGCCGCATCGCGCAACCGGAAGTCCGGATCGTCGCGATCCGCGGCGATGTCGCCGGCGCCGAAACGCTGCCGCTTGAGGCGTCGCGCAACACCGCCGGGCAGGCCCTGATCTCGCTGCGGACCCGCCTTGGGCTGGAATTCGGCTTCGAACTGGAGCTGGAAAAGGGCATTCCTCTCGGTTCCGGCCTGGGCGGTTCGGCCGCCTCCTGCGTGGCTGCGCTGGTCGCTGCCAACGCCCTCCTGGACGCGCCACTGCCGCGCGAGGCGTTGTACGAATTCGCCCTCGACGGCGAGTCGGTGTCGAGCGGCAGTCGCCACGGCGACAACGTTGCGCCGATGCTGCTCGGTGGCGTGGTCATGGCCACGGCCACACGGATGATTCCGCTGGCGGTGCCCGACTGGCTGCACGCGGTGGTCGTCCATCCCGATCAAATGCTTGAGACGCGACGCGCCCGCGCAGTGCTGGCCGACCCGTATCCGCTGTCGCTGGTGGTCGAGCAGAGCTCGCACCTGGCGCTGTTCCTGACAGGGTTGCAGCGCGGCGATGCGTCGCTGCTGCGCGAAGGCCTGCACGACCTGCTGGTGGAACCGCGGCGGGCGCCGCTGATTCCGGGCTTCCTCGACGCCAAGGCCGCGGCGCTGGACCACGGCGCACTGGGGGCGAGCATCTCCGGTGCCGGGCCCAGCACGTTCGCGTGGTTCGCATCGAAGGTCGAGGCCGAAGCGGCGGCGCCGGCGATGCAGTCGGCGTTCGCGCAGGCGGGGTACGGCTCGCGTGCGTATGTCACGCCGGTGGCCGGGCCGCGGGCGGATGTGCTGAGCCCATGAATTCCACCAGCACGAACTTCACCAGCACTCGCGGCAACACGCCCCCCACCTCGATCGACCAGGCCCTCGTCGCAGGACTCGCTCCCGACGGCGGCCTTTACGTGCCCGAGCGCATCCCGACGCTGACCCTGCAACCCGGAACAACGCTGGCCAATACCGCACACTCGGTGCTGGCGCCGTACTTCGCCGCTTCCTCACTGCGCGATTCGCTGGCGGCGATCTGCGAACACGCTTATTCCTTCCCTGCCCCGCTGCGCGCGATGTCTGGCGAGGGCGACCATTTGCTCGAGCTGTTCCATGGGCCGACGGCAGCATTCAAGGATTACGCCGCGCGCTTCCTCGCCGAGTCCCTGTCGCGCCTGCGTCCACAAGGCGTACCGCCGACCACCATTCTGGTGGCGACCTCCGGCGACACTGGCGCGGCCGTGGCCGCCGCCTTCCACCGCCGCCCGGGCTTTGAAGTGGTGATCCTCTATCCCGAAGGCCGCGTGTCGCCACGACAGGCGCAGGGCCTGGAATGCTGGGGCGCCAACGTGCGCACCTATCGCGTCGCCGGCAGCTTCGACGACTGCCAGCGTCTGGCCAAGCAGGCGCTGTCGGACGACGCGCTGCGGCAATCGATGTCGCTCAGTTCCGCCAACAGCATCAGCCTCGGTCGCCTGCTGCCGCAGGTCGGCTACTACGCGCACGCTGCGTTGGGGTTTTTCTCGGAGCACGGCCAACCACTGAACTTCATCGTGCCCACCGGCAACCTGGGCAATGCCTGCGCGGCCTTCCTCGCGAGGCGCATGGGGCTTCCGATTGGCAAACTGGTGCTGGCCAGCAACGCCAACGACGTGCTGCCGCGCTATTTCGCCGGTGGCGACTACATACCGCAGGCGACCCGCGCGACGCTGGCCAACGCAATGGATGTCGGCGCCCCCAGCAACTTCGAACGGCTGCGCTACTGGCACGACGACGATGCGCAACTGCGCGCGTCGCTGGAGGCATTCGCGGTCGACGACGGGACCATCACCGCCACGATCGGCGAGGCGCCACGACGCCACGGCATCGTTCCCTGCCCGCACACCGCCACCGGCTTGCATGTGCTCGAGCAGTTGCGTGCGCAAGGCGATCGTCGCCCCTGGGCGGTCGTGGCCACGGCCCACCCGGCCAAGTTCGAGAGCATCGTCGAACCGCTCGTCGGCCACGCCGTCGAGCCGCCGCCGGCATTGGCGGAAACCCTTTCGTGGCCGGCCTTCGCAGAGCCTTTGCCGGTCGACGACGCGGCACTGCGCGAGCGATTGCTGAAGCAATGAGCCGCCTGTCGCAAGCTCGCGCTGTTTCATACGAAACTGTTGACATGCCCGCGCCGGGCATGTTTACCTCGGTTCCATGACGCAGCGCAACAACCACCCGCAGACCGCTCAGGCCCGGCCGCAAGGCACGGCCGAGTCGCTGCGACTTGCGTTGACCCTGACCGCATCGGCGGCACTCATTCTTGTACTCGTACTTATTACCGGGCATGCCAGCGCGGGGTACGGGTTCGTGTAAGCAACACCACACACCCAGGTCTGAAACACCAAGACCCCGCGCCCGAAACGGCGCGGGGTTTTTGTTTTTGCGGGCCTGGGCTTTCCGAAGATTCCGAGGAAGCCAGTTCGTGAGAAGCAATGCCATCAAGCAGGGCCCCGCACATGCACCGGCACGCGCAATGCTGCGCGCCACCGGCCTGGACGACGCCGCGATCGCGAAACCGCTGGTCGCCGTCGTCCATACCTGGTCCGACGTGTCGCCGTGCAATTTCACCCTGCGCGACCTCGCCCAGGACGTGCGCCGGGGTGTGATCGACAACGGCGGCACGCCCATCGAGTTCAACACCATCGCCGTCACCGACGGCATCGCGATGGGCTCCGATGGCATGCGCTGCTCGCTGGCCTCGCGCGAGACCATCGCCGATTCGATCGAGCTGGCCGTCAGCGGCCACTGCCTCGACGCGATGGTGCTGCTGGTCGGCTGCGACAAGACCATCCCGGCCGCGGCAATGGCGGCGGCGCGCCTGGATATCCCGACGGTGATCCTCTACGGCGGCACGATCATGCCCGGCCGATGTCCGTCGAAGCAGGGAGAGGCAGACCGCCCCCTCACCGTCCAGGACGTCTTCGAAGCGGTCGGCGCGCACTCCGCCGGCCGCATCGACGATGCCGAGCTGCACCGCATCGAATCCCATGCCTGTCCCGGCGCCGGTGCCTGTGGCGGCCAGTTCACCGCCAACACGATGGCGATGGTGCTGACCTTCCTCGGCCTCTCGCCGCTGCAGTTGAACGACATCCCCGCGATCCACGCCGACAAGCCTGCCTCCGCCCGGGCCTGCGGCGCGCTGGTGATGGACCTGTTGCGCAACGGCGGGCCGGGACCGCGCGACATCCTCTCCCCAGCTGCGTTGCGCAACGCGGCCCGCGCGGTCTCGGCCACTGCCGGTTCCACCAATGCCGCCCTGCACCTGCTGGCGATCGCGCACGAAGCCGGCGTCGCCTTCGACCTGGAAGAGTTCGAAGCCGCCGCGCGCATGACGCCGGTGATCGCCGACCTGAAGCCCGGTGGCCGCTACACCGCCGCGGAGATGTTCGAACAAGGTGGCACCGCGCTGGTTGCGCGTGAGCTGCGCGCCGCGGGGTTGATCGAGGACATCGCCACCGTCACCGGGCGCTCGTTCTTCAGCGAACTCGATGACGTTCCCGCGCCGGCGAAGCAGGACGTCGTGCGCCCGATCCACGACCCGATCAAGCCGCGTGGTGGCTATTCGATCCTGTACGGCGACCTCGCCCCCGAAGGCTGCATCGTCAAGCTCGCCGGTCATGGCCGCGAGCACTTCGAAGGCACCGCGCGCGTTTTCGATTCGGAAGAGGCGGCGTTCGCGGCGGTGCAGGCACGCCGGATCAATGCCGGCGACGTCGTGGTGATCCGCTTCGAAGGTCCGGCCGGCGGCCCGGGCATGCGCGAGATGCTCGCCGTCACGGCAGCGCTGGTCGGCCAGGGCCTGGGCAACGACGTCGCCCTGATCACCGATGGCCGCTTCAGCGGCGCCACCCACGGCTTCATGGTCGGCCACATCTCGCCCGAGGCCGCGCACGGAGGCCCGATCGCGAAGCTGCGCGAGGGTGACCGCGTGCGGATCGATGTCGGCACGCGCCGCATCGACGTCGATGCCGATCTGTCGACGCGCACCGCCGCGCGCATCACACCGCGTGTCACCACTGGCGTTCTCGCCAAATACGCACGCGTTGTCAGCTCCGCCTCGCGCGGCGCCGTGACCGCGCCTGGCCCGCTCGATGACCGCCGCATCGCCAGCCAGCTGGTCGACGCCAGCACCGGCAACACCGAACCACGCGAGCCCGCACTCGCCTGATCACGCAGAAGTCGTTCGTCCCGCTCCTCCTTCCGCTTCGAACACCACAAGGACTTTGCAATGACCACCAGCTCCAAACCCCGCGTCGCCATCGTCGGTTACGGCAGCCAGGGCCGCGCCCATGCACTGAACCTGCGCGACTCCGGCTTCGACGTCACCATCGGCCTGCGACCGGGCGGCCCGACCGAGATCAAGGCCAAGGCCGACGGCTTCACCGTCACCACGCCGGCCGAAGCGGTCCGGAACGCGCAGCTCGTTGCCGTGCTCACCCCGGACATGGTCCAGCCGCAGCTCTACGGCGAAGTGATCGAGCCGAACATCGCGCCGGGCGCATGCCTGCTGTTCGCACACGGCTTCAATGTCCACTACGGCCAGATCACGCCGCGCGAGGACCTCGATGTCGTGCTGGTCGCGCCGAAGGGCCCGGGCGCGCTGGTGCGTCGCGAGTACGAGATCGGCCGCGGCGTTCCGTCCGTCTATGCCGTGCACCAGGACCGCAGCGGCAACGCCGAGCAGCTCGCGCTGACCTACTGCGCCGGCATCGGCGGTGCGCGCCAGAACGCCATCCAGACCACCTTCAAGGAAGAGACCGAGACCGACCTGTTCGGCGAGCAGGCCGTGCTCTGCGGCGGCGCGACCAAGCTGGTCCAGGCCGGCTGGGAAACGCTGGTCGAGGCCGGTTACCAACCGGAGGTTGCCTACTACGAGTGCCTGCACGAACTGAAGCTGATCGTGGACCTGTTCTACGAAGGCGGCATCACCCGCATGCACGAGTTCATCAGCGAGACCGCGCAGTACGGCGCGCTGACCCGCGGCACCTACGTCGTCGACGACAACACCCGCGCGCAGATGAAGAAGGTGCTCACCGAGATCCAGGACGGAACGTTCGCGCGCCAGTGGATCGCCGAGTACGCCGCCGGCAACGCCAACTACAAGGCGCTCAAGCAGGCCGACCTCGACCATCCCATCGAAGCGGTCGGCAAGAAGCTGCGCGCCAACATGAAGTGGCTCGGTGCGTCGTCGCAGCAACCGGCGGCGGCCACCGCGGCGCGCCCGGCGCAGACCGAGGCCGCGTGATGAACGGTGCCCGCTGGCTGGTGCAGGCTCTGGTGGCCGAAGGCGTCGATACGCTCTTCGGCTATCCGGGCGGCGCGATCATGCCCTTCTACGACGCCTTGCACGGGTCGGACCTGCGCCATGTGCTGGTCCGCCACGAACAGGGCGCGGCATTCGCGGCCAATGGCTACGCACGAGCAAGCGGGCGCGTCGGTGTATGCGTCGCCACCTCCGGACCTGGCGCATCCAACCTGGTGACGGGCATCGCCGATGCGATGCTCGACTCGGTGCCGATGGTGGTCATCACCGGCCAGGTGCCGACGGCGCTGATGGGAACGGACGCCTTCCAGGAGCTCGACGTGTTCGGCATGACCATGCCGATCGTCAAGCACAGCTTCCTGCCGCGAAAAGTCGAGGACCTGCCGCGGATGGTGGCGGAAGCGTTCCGCATCGCCCGCTCCGGCCGCCCGGGCCCGGTGCTGATCGACCTGCCCAAGGACGTGCAGTTCGGCGATGCCTCGTCGTTGCCGGCGCACGTGCCGGCGCAGATCGACGACGTGCCCGCGCCAATCGACGCCTCGCTGCACGCGGCACTGGCGCTGATCTCGCAGGCACAGCGGCCGCTGGTCTACGGCGGTGGCGGCATCGCGCTGGGCGACAGCGTGGCGGCCTTCCGCACCTTCGTCGATGCCACCCAGATCCCGACCGTGCTGACCCTGAAGGGCCTGGGCGCGTTGCCGTCGGGGCACGCGCTCAACCTGGGCATGCTCGGCATGCACGGCAGCCGCGCCGCCAACCTGGCCGTGCAGGAAGCCGACCTGCTGATCGTCGTCGGTGCGCGCTTCGACGACCGCGCTACCGGCAAGCTGGCCGAGTTTGCACCGAACGCGCGCGTCGTCCACATGGACCTGGACGCCTGCGAGATCGGCAAGCTGCGCCATGCCGACGTCGGCGTGCGTGGCGACATCCGCACCACCCTGACCGCGCTGACCCTGCCGTGCGCGGCGCACCTGCACGGACGCAACGGCATCGCCCGCCGCGGCTGGCGCGCGACCTGCCAGCAACGCGCTCGCGAACACGCCGCGCGTTACGACGCCCCCGGCGAAAGCGTGTACGCGCCGGCGCTGCTCAATCGCCTGTCGGAACTGGCGCCCGATGCCGTCGTCGCCTGCGATGTCGGCCAGCACCAGATGTGGGTGGCCCAGCACTGGCGCATGAAGGACCCGCGCCAGCACCTGACCAGCGGCGCACTCGGCGCCATGGGCTTCGGCCTGCCGGCCGCGATCGGCGCGCAGATGCAGGACCCTTCGGCGCAGGTCGTGTGCGTCAGCGGCGACGGCTCGTTCCTGATGAACGTGCAGGAGCTGGCGACGCTGCGTCGCTACGCACTGCCGGTGAAGATCGTGCTGCTCGACAACCAGGCCCTGGGCATGGTCCGGCAGTGGCAGGAGCTGTTCTTCGAGCGCCGCTATTCCGAGATCGACCTGTCCGACAACCCCGACTTCGTCGCCGTTGCCGCCGCCTTCGGCGTGCAGGCGCTGCACGTCGATCGCGCCGACGGCGTCGAGGCCGCCCTGCAACAGCTGCTGGCCGCACCCGGCCCGGCGCTGCTGCACGTGGCCATCGACCAGGCCGCGAACGTCTGGCCGCTGGTGCCGCCCAACCACAACAACGCGCAGATGCTCGACCCGGAAGCCGACGCGCGCGCCGCCATTGCCACCCCCACCGCCGAGGACCCACGCCATGCGATACCAGCTTGATCTCACCCTGCGTCAGGCCGAAGGTGCGCTGGCGCGTGTACTGGGCGCCGCCGAACGCCGCGGCTTCCGTCCGCTCGCCGTCGATGGCGAAGCGCAACCCGACGGCGATCGCTGGTACCTGCGTCTGACGGTCGAGGGCGACCGCGCCGACACCAGCCTGCAGAGCCAGCTCGCCAAGCTCTACGACTGCCTCTCGGTGGAGGTGTCGCCGTGTCAATGACTGTCACTGATACTCAACAGAGCTCGCGCCAGCGCGGCGCGGCGATGCCTATGTCGATGCTGGACGACGCGCGCCGCCGCCAGACGCCCAGCGACACACCCATGCTGTGGTTCGATGGCGAACTGGCCAGCGCCGATTCGCTGCAGGCGCCGCTGACCACTCACGCGATGCATTACGGCACCGGCGTTTTCGAAGGCATCCGCAGCTACGCCACGCGCCAGGGCGCGGCGGTGTTCCGCCTGCCCGAGCACCTGCAGCGCATGCGCAAGGGCGCCGAGCTGCTGGGCCTGGACTTCGACGTCGAGCGCGCCTTCGAGGCGACGCTGGAGACGCTGCGCGCGAATGACCACCGCGATGCCTACATCCGTCCTCTGGCGTGGTTCGGCACCGGCAGCATTGGCCTGGACGTCTCGCAACTGACCCAGCACTTCATGGTCGCGACCATGGCCCAGCGCGTGCACCTGGCCGGTGACCGCACCCGCCTGACCGTGTCGCCGTGGCGGCGCAATCCAGCCAGCGCGCTGCCACCGCTGAAGCTGTGTGGCGGCTACGTCAACTCGATCCTGGCGAAGCGCGAAGCCAAGTCGCGGGGATTCGACGAGGCGCTGTTCGTCGACGACGACGGCAACGTGGTCGAGTGCACCGGCGCCAACGTGTTCATGGTGCGAAACGGCCAGGTCACTGCGGTGGAGCACCGCGACGCCCTCCCCGGCATCACCCGCGACACGCTGATCCGACTGAGCGGTGCGGAGTCACGCACCGTCACCCATCACGAACTGCTCGATGCCGACGAAGTCTTCGTCTGCGGAACGGCGGCCGAGACCGCGCCCATCGCCGTGCTCGACCGCCGCGAGTTCGGCGACAACCCGATCACGCGCGAGCTGTCGGCCCTGTACGCCCGCGTCGTGCGCGGTGAAGAGCCGGCGCACGCCGGCTGGCTGACGGCGGTCTGATGCCATGGACGGCGACGTAAGTTCGCACGTACAGACCGTCGAAAGCCGGACCGTCGATGTCGGTGACGTACTGGCGGCGCAGGCCCGCCTGCGCCGCTACCTGCCGCCGACCCCGCTCCACTATGCCGAGCGCTTCGGCTGCTGGCTGAAGCTGGAGAACCTGCAGCGCACCGGCTCCTACAAGGTGCGCGGCGCACTCAATGCGCTGCTGGCGGCGCGCGAGCGTGGCGACCATCGCACGGTCATCGCCGCGTCCGCCGGAAACCATGCGCAGGGGCTGGCCTGGGCGGCCTACCGCCTCGGCGTCAATGCAATCACCGTGATGCCACGCTGCGCGCCGCAGACCAAGATCGCCGGCGTCGCCCATTGGGGCGCGACGGTGCGCCTGCATGGCGACAGCTACGACGAGGCAAAGGCCTTCGCGGCCGAACTGGCCCTGCAGAACGACTACCGCGTGCTGTCGGCCTTCGACGATCCCGACGTGATCGCCGGCCAGGGCACGGTCGGTCTGGAACTGGCGGCGCTGGGGCCGGACGTGGTGCTGGTGCCGATCGGCGGCGGCGGCCTCGCTTCGGGTGTCGCGCTGGCCCTGAAGTCGCAGGGTGTGCGCATCATCGGCGCCCAGGTCGAGGGCGTCGATTCGATGTGCCGGGCCCTACGCGGCGACTGCGCGCTGCGCGAACCGGCGGCCACGCTCGCCGACGGCGTGCGCGTCAAGGAACCCGGTCATCTGACCCGCCAGCTGCTCTCGCACCTGCTCGATGACGTGATCGTCGTGCGCGAAGCGGAGCTGCGCGAAACGCTCGTACGCCTGGCCCTGGAAGAACACGTCATCGCCGAGGGCGCCGGCGCGCTGGCCTTGGCCGCGGGCCGTCGCGTCGCGGGCAAACGCAAGTGCGCGGTGGTCTCCGGCGGCAATCTGGATGCTGGGGTGCTCGCACAGCTGCTTTCAGAAATACGTCCGCGCGCGCCGCGCCGTCCGCGTCGCCGCCACCGCGAGCACCCGGCGCAGGCGTCTCTGGAGCCGGCCATCACCACGCTCCGTCCCGCCACACCCAACAACCCACCCATTCGCGCCGCTGCCGTGCGCACCCGCAACGAGGAGCTCACCGCATGAACGACCCCGCCTCCCGAGTACGCATCTTCGACACCAGCCTGCGCGACGGCGAGCAGTCGCCCGGCTGCAGCATGACGCCGGCGCAGAAGCTTCGCTTCGCCCACGCGCTGTCGGAACTGGGTGTCGATGTGATCGAGGCCGGTTTTCCGGCCAGCTCGGAGACCGACATGGGCGCCGTGCGCGCGATCGCCCGCGAGGTCCGCGGCGCCACTGTGGCAACGCTGGCCCGCTGCCACCAGGGCGACATCGAAGCCTGCGCCCGCGCGCTCGAGGGTGCCGTGCACCCGCGCATCCATGTCTTCATCTCGACCAGTCCGCTGCACCGCGAGCACAAGCTCGGCCTGAGCCGCGAGCAGGTGCTCCAGCGCGCGGTGATGGGCGTGGAGCTGGCGCGCCGGTATGCCGACGATGTCGAGTTCTCCGCCGAGGACGCGCTGCGCACCGAGCCGGAGTTCCTGGCGCAGATCTGCAGCGCCGCCGTCGCTGCGGGCGCCCGCACCCTCAATATCCCGGACACCGTCGGCTACACCACGCCGAGCGAGATCCGCGCACTGTTCGAGTACCTGCGCGCGAACGTGGCCGGCGCCGAGCAGGCGGTGTTCTCCGCGCACTGCCACAACGACCTCGGCCTGGCCGTAGCCAACTCGCTGGCCGCGATCGATGGCGGCGCGCGCCAGGTCGAATGCACGATCAACGGCATCGGCGAGCGCGCCGGCAACTGCGCGCTCGAGGAACTGGTGATGGCCTTGCGCGTGCGCGGCGAGTACTACGGCGCGCACACCCGCATCGACAGTCGCCGGCTGGTGCCGACCTCGCGCCTGCTCTCGCGCATCACCGGCATGGCCGTGCAGCGCAACAAGGCCGTGGTCGGGCAGAACGCCTTTGCCCACGAGTCGGGCATCCACCAGCACGGCATGCTCAAGCACCGCGGCACCTACGAGATCATGCGGCCGGAGGACGTCGGCTGGGCGCAGTCGCAGATGGTGATGGGCCGACACAGTGGCCGCGCGGCGCTGAGCGACCGCCTGCAGACGCTGGGCTTCGCCCTCGACGAGGCGCAGCTGAACTCGGTGTTTGCCGGCTTCAAGGCGCTGGCGGAGAAGAAGCGCGAAGTATTCGATGCCGACCTGGAGGCACTGGTGCTCGGCGCCGACAAGCGTGCCGCGCGCGGCCATCGCCTCGCCCGCCTGCACGTCAGCACCGGCGTGAACCAGGACAGTCTGCCCACGGCCAGCGTACAGCTGGTCGATGCCGACGGCGCCACGGTCAGCGAAGCCGCCGTCGGCGACGGCCCGGTGCACGCGTTGTTCGCGGCACTGGCCCGCGCCACCGGGCTGGCCCTCGAAATCGACAGCTACCAGGTCTCCAGCGTCACCACCGGCGACGACGCGCAGGGGCAGGCCAGCCTGATTGCGCGCGTCGACGGCGTCGAGGTCACCGGCTCGGGCACCAGCACCGACATCCTCGAAGCCAGCGCGCTGGCCTGGCTGGACATTGCCAACCGGGTGCTGCGGACCCGCGCTGCGGGCGCGGCCGAACCCGAACGCAGGGCGGCGGCGATTGCCTAGGAAGAGCGCCCTCATCCCAACCCTTCTCCCGCACACGGGAGACGGGCTTTCAAGCACAAACCAAAGCCAGCCAATGACCAGCCAAGCACCGCGCACCTTGTTCGACAAACTGTGGGACGCCCACCTCGTCACGTCGGAAAGCGAGACCGCGCCGGCCACGCTCTACATCGACCTGCACCTGATTCACGAAGTGACATCGCCGCAGGCCTTCGCGGAGCTCGATGAACGCAACCTGCCGGTGCGCCGCCCGGAACTGACCAAGGGCACGCTCGACCATTCCACGCCCACCCTGCCGGTCGGTGCCGATGGCCAGCACCCCTACGTCAACGCCGAGGCGCGCGCTCAGGTCGACAAGCTGCGCGAGAACTGCATGCGCTTCGGCGTCGAGCTGTTCGACTACGACAGCCCGCAGCGCGGCATCGTCCACGTCATGGGCCCGGAGCTGGGCCTGACCCAGCCCGGCCAGACCATCGTCTGCGGCGACAGCCACACCGCGACCCACGGCGCGTTCGGTGCACTGGCGTTCGGCATCGGCACCAGCGAAGTCGGCCACGTGCTGGCCACGCAATGCCTGCTGCAACGCAAGCCGAAGACGCTGTCGATCACCATCGACGGCGCGCTGGCTACCGGCGTCAGCGCCAAGGACCTGATCCTGCACGTGATCGGCGTGATCGGCGTCAACGGCGGCACAGGCCATGTCATCGAGTACCGCGGCTCCACCATCCGGGCGCTGTCGATGGAGCAACGGATGACGGTGTGCAACATGTCGATCGAGGCAGGTGCCCGCGCCGGACTGATCGCGCCGGACGAAGTCACCTTCAATTACCTGCGCGGACGGCCGCGCGTACCGCAGGGGGCTGCGTTCGATTCGGCAGTCGCGCAGTGGCGCGGGTTCGGCACTGACGAAGGCGCGCGTTTCGACCGCGAGGTCCGCATCGATGCCGCCGACATCCAGCCGACGGTGACCTGGGGCACCCATCCGGGCCAGGTCGCGGCAATCGCCGCGCACGTACCTGCCTCCGGCGACGGCGACCAGGCCAAGGCCCTCGACTACATGGGCTGGCAGGCAGGTCAGGCGCTGGCCGGCCGCCCGGTCGATGTGGTCTTCGTCGGCAGCTGCACGAACTCGCGCCTGTCCGACCTGCGCGAAACCGCCAGCGTGCTGCGCGGACGCCATGTGCATCCCCGCGTACGCATGCTGGTGGTGCCGGGTTCGGAGCAGGTCAAGCGCGAGGCCGAGGCCGAAGGCATCGACCAGATCGTGCGTGCCGCCGGTGCCGAATGGCGCGAGCCCGGGTGTTCGATGTGCATCGCGATGAACGGCGACCTGGTCGGCCCGGGGCAGCTCGCCGTGTCCACCAGCAATCGCAATTTCGAAGGACGACAGGGCAAGGGCGCGCGCACCGTGCTGGCGTCGCCGCTGACGGCGGCCGCATGCGCGGTCGCCGGCGAGATCACCGATCCACGACCGTACCTGACGACGTTGCCGGCACAACTGGCTGAAACCCTGGAGGTGGCCTGATGCGCCCGTTTACCGAACTCACCTCGCGCACGGTGGTGCTGCGCGAACGCAACATCGACACCGACCAGATCATCCCGGCGCGGTTCCTGACCACGACGCAGCGCCAGGGCCTGGGCCAGTTCGCCTTCAACGACTGGCGGCGCCTGCCTGACGGCTCGCTCAATCCCGACTTCGCCTTCAACCGCGCCGAGAACGCCGGCGCGGGCATCCTCGTCGCCGGCCGCAACTTCGGTTGCGGTTCCTCGCGCGAGCATGCGCCGTGGGCGCTGGCCGACCTCGGCCTGCGCGCGGTGATCAGCGCCGAGATCGCCGACATCTTCCGCAGCAACGCGCTCAAGAACGGCCTGCTGCCGATCGTGCTCGACGAGTCCGTCGTCGATGAACTGCTGGAACGGCCAGGCATCGAACTGCACATCGACATCGCGGATCGCAGCGTGACCTTGCCCGGCGGCAGCCGCGTCGAGTTCCCGCTCGATGCCTTCGCCCGGACCTGCCTGCTCGAAGGCGTCGACCAGCTCGGCTACCTGCTGCGCCAGGACGAGGCCATCAGTCGCTTCGAATCAACGCGCGCCACCCATTCGCCGTCCAACCAGGAGTTCGTCCATGCAAGCTGACATCGTCGTTCTTCCCGGCGACGGCATTGGCCCGGAGGTCACCGCTGCTGCGGTCGAGGTGCTGCGCGCAGTGGCGCAGCGCTATGGCCACGTGTTCCGTTTCGAACAGCACCTGATCGGCGGCGCCGCCATCGATGCCACCGGCTCGCCGTTGCCGCCGGAAACACTGACCGCGGCGCGTCGCGCCGATGCGGTGCTGCTGGGTGCCGTTGGCGGCCCGAAGTGGTCAGACCCCAAGGCGGCGGTGCGCCCGGAGCAGGGCCTGCTGGCGATCCGCAAGGCGATGGGCCTGTACGCCAACCTGCGTCCGGTCAAGCCGCATCCGGCCGCGCTCGGCGCCTCGCCGATCAAGCCGCACCTGCTCAACGGCGTCGACCTGGTGGTCGTACGCGAGCTCACCGGCGGCATCTACTTCGGTGCCAAGCAGCGCGGCAGCGATTCGGCCAGCGATCTGTGCGAGTACACCGTCGCCGAGATCGAGCGCGTGGTCCGTCGCGCCTGCACGCTGGCGCGCGAGCGTCGCGGCCATGTCACCTCGGTCGACAAAGCCAACGTGCTGGAGACGTCGCGGCTGTGGCGCGAGGTAACCACACGGGTCGTGCGCGACGAGTTTCCCGACATCACGCTCGAACACCAGCTCGTCGACTCGATGGCGATGCACTTGCTGGCCAAGCCGCGCGAGTACGACGTGATCGTCACCGAGAACATGTTCGGCGACATCCTTACCGACGAGGCGTCGATGCTTGCCGGCTCGCTCGGGCTGCTCCCGTCGGCTTCGCTGGGCGAAGGCCGGGTCGGACTGTACGAGCCGATCCATGGCTCGGCGCCTGACATCGCCGGCCGCGGCATCGCCAACCCCTACGCCACGATCCTCAGCACGGCGTTGCTGCTGCGTCATTCGCTCGGCCTGGAAAGCGAGGCACGCTGCATCGAGAAGGCAGTCGGGGCGGCGCTCGACGCCGGAGTGTTCACCGCCGACATCGCCGCGGCCGGGCGCGGCGTCAGCACCCAGGCGGCGACAGCCGCGGTACTGGCGCAGCTGCAGATCGAATGTGAGCCGGTGGTGATGCGCGACTAAAGGTTTCGTTGCCGGGAACCGTGCGGCCTGCGCTTTGATGGCGCAGTCACGGCCGCGCGACTAGGGTGCGCGCATGACGCGCACCCTCCGGCTTGCCACCACGGTCATCGCCCTGCTGATTCTGTCGGCATGCCGATCTGCGGGCGACTCGCCGCCGTCCGACGCTCATCGGCAGCAGCCTGCGGACGCCTTCTTCGCCAACCTGCAGACACTGTGCGGCAAGGCATTCGCAGGTCGCATCGTGGTCGACGAACCGCCGACGCCGGGGAACCCGTATGCCGGCAAGGCCCTGATCATGCATGTCCGCCAGTGCGAGCGCGACCGCGTCGCCATCCCTTTCCACGTCGGCGACGATCACTCCCGCTCGCTGCTGCTGACGCGCACCGCCTCCGGTCTCACGCTTGCTCACGATCGCCGTAACCGTGATGGCAGCCCGGACAAGCTGACGCTGTACGGCGGCGCCACGATCGACCGTGGCAGCGCCACGCGTCAGGTGTTTCCGGTCGACGCCCGCTCCAAGGCCTTGTTCCAGCGCAACGAGCGCAACGACTCGGTCACCAATGTGTGGACACTGGAGATCGAGCCAGGCCAGATGGCCGCCTACGAACGCTCGCGCCCGGGTCGCCGGTTCCGCATCGAATTCGACCTGACCCGCCCGGTGCCGCCACCGCCGGCACCGTGGGGCTGGTAGCCAGCGTTACCGCGCGGGCGCCTTCACCCGGAACCACGCCGCATAGAGCGCCGGCAGGAACAGCAGCGTCAGGAACGTTGCCACCGTCAGCCCACCCATGATGGCCACCGCCATCGGCCCGAAGAACGCGCTGCGCGACAGCGGGATCATCGCCAGGATCGCCGCCAGCGCGGTCAGCACGATCGGCCGGAAGCGGCGCACGGTGGCCTCGACGATCGCCTGCCAATGTTCGGCGCCGGCGATGATGTCGTGCTCGATCTGGTCGACCAGGATCACCGAGTTGCGCATGATCATGCCCGCCAGCGCGATCGTGCCTAGCATCGCCACGAAGCCGAACGGCACCCGGAACACCAGCAGGAACAAGGTCACGCCGATCAGTCCCAGCGGCGCGGTCAGCAGCACCAGGAAGCTGCGCGAGAAGCTGCGCAGCTGCATCATCAGCAGCGTGAACACCGCGAACAGGAACAGCGGCACACCGGCGACGATCGAGTTCTGTCCGCGGGCGGAGTCCTCGACGCTGCCACCGACATCGATGGAGTAGCCGTACGGCAACTTCGCGCGCAGCTCGTCCAGCGTCGGCGAGATCTGCGCGGTGACCGTCGCCGGTTGCGTGCCGTCGTAGATGTCGGCGCGCACGGTCATGGTCGGGCTGCGGTCGCGGTGCCAGATGATGCCTTCCTCGAAGCCATACTCGAGCGTGGCGATCTGGGTCAGCGGCACGCTCTGGCCGCTCTGCGTGGGCACCATCAGGCTGCTGAGCATCTCCAGCCGCAGGCGCTCCTCGGCCGGACCACGCAGCAGCATCTCGACCAGCTCGTTGCCCTCGCGGTAGGTACTCACGTGCGAGCCCGACAGCGAGCTCGACAGGAACTGCGCCAATCGCGCCGAACTCACGCCCAGCGCGCGCGCACGCTCCTGGTCGACGACCAGGCGCACGACCTTGTTCGGCTCGTCCCAATCGAAGTTGACGTTGACCACGTGCGGGTTGGCGCGGATCTTCTTCTGTACGTCGTAGGCAATCTTGCGAACCTGGTCGATGTGCTCACCCGACACGCGGAACTGCACCGGATAGCCCACCGGCGGTCCGTTCTCCAGACGCGTCACGCGCATCTGCAGTTCGGGGAAGCGCTTGAACACGTCCTCGATCAACCAGTGGCGAATGTCCTCGCGCGCTTCCAGGTTTTTCGGCGTCAGCACGAACTGGGCGAAGTTGGCCGCCGGCAGCTGCTGATCCAGCGGCAGGTAGTAGCGCGGCGAACCGGTGCCGACGTAGGCGACGTAGCTGGCCAGGTCCTTGCGGCCGGCGAGAATCTTCTCCAGGCGCTCGGCCTGTTCCGTGGTTGCACGCAGCGAGCTGCCCTCGGCCAGCTCGACGTCGACCATCAATTCGGGCCGTGTCGAATCCGGGAAGAACTGCTGCGGCACGAAGCGGAAGGCGAACAGCGAAGCCACGAACGCGGCCGCGGTGACGGCGATCACCAGCCAGCGACGACGCACGCAGAACGTCACCCAACCGCGGAATCGCGTGTAGAACTTGCTGGCGTAGGGGTCGTGGACGTGGCCGTCGATCGGCGGCTTCGGCGCGAGGTAATCGTGGAAGGCAGGGAAGCGGTCGGCCAGGCGCTCGCGGAAACCGCGCCAGCGCGCCGCCAACGAGCCCGGCTTCGGCGGCGGCGCGGCGTGGCCGTAGTCGGGCAGCAGCTTGTCGCCGAGGTAAGGAATGAAGGCGACCGCTGCGATCCACGACACGATCAGCGCAATGGTCACCACTTCGAACAGCGAACGCGTGTATTCGCCAGTGCTCGAACGCGCGGTGGCGATCGGCAGGAAGCCCGCCGCAGTGATCAGCGTGCCGGTGAGCATCGGGAACGCCGTGCTTTCCCAGGCGAAGGCGGCAGCCTTCAGGCGGCTGAAGCCCTGCTCCATCTTGATGGCCATCATCTCCACCGCGATGATCGCGTCGTCGACGAGCAGGCCCAGCGCCAGCACCAGCGCGCCCAGCGAGATCTTGTGCAGGCCGACGCCGAAGAACGACATCACCGCGAAGGTCATCGCCAGCACCAGCGGGATCGACAGTGCCACGACGAGGCCGGTGCGCAGTCCGAGCGAGAAGAAGCTCACCAGCAGCACGATGGCCACGGCCTCGGTCAGCACCTTGATGAACTCGCCAACTGATTCTTCGACGGCGGCTGGCTGGTCGGCGACCTTGCGCAGCTGCATGCCCGCCGGCAGCGTCCTCTGCAGGGCGGCGAACTCGCCCTCCAGGGTCCTGCCGAGCTTGAGGATGTCGCCACCCTCCTTCATCGCTACCCCTATCCCGATCGCGTCCTCGCCCATGAAACGCATGCGCGGCGCCGGCGGATCGGAGAAGCCGCGGCGCACGTCGGCGACGTCGCCGAGGCGGAAGGTGCGATCGCCAACGCGGATCGGGAACTCGCGGATCTGCTCGACCGACTTGAACTTGCCGCCCACGCGCAGCGGCACGCGCGTGCTGCCGGTCTCGAAGAAGCCGGCGGGCACCATCGCGTTCTGCTCGTCGAGCGCCTGCTGCACCGCCGAGGCGGGGATGCCGAGCGTGGCCAGCTTGACGTTGGACAGTTCGATCCAGACCTTCTCGTCCTGGACGCCGAACAGTTCGATCTTGCCGACATCGGGTTTCGACTGCAGCGCCAACTGCACGCGCTCGGCGTAGTCCTTGAGCACGGCGTAGTCGAAGCCCTTGCCGGTCAGCGCGTAGATGTTGCCGAACGTGTCGCCGAACTCGTCATTGAAGAACGGCCCGACGACATCACTGGGGAGGGTCGGACGAATGTCGCCGACCTTCTTGCGCACCTGGTACCACAGCGGGCCAATGTCGGTGGAGCGCAGCGAATCCTTGGCGATGAACATCACCTGCGATTCGCCGGCGCGCGAGTACGAGCGGATGAACTCGTACTGGCCGGTTTCCATCAGCTTCTTTTCGACGCGCTCGGTGACTTGGCGCGAGACCTCCTCGGCAGTCGCGCCCGGCCATAGCGTGCGGATCACCATCACCTTGAAGGTAAAGGACGGATCTTCGCTGCGGCCCAGCTTGAGGTACGAGAAGGTGCCGGCGATGGCCATCACCAGCATCGCGTAGACGATCAGGCTGCGATGGCGCAGCGCCCATTCGGAAAGGTTGAAGCGCATGGCTCAGTTCGCCGTCACGGGACGGTTGTCGCGATCGACCGGCTGTACCTTCTGGCCGATGCGCAGCAGATGGCCGCCGGCGGCGACCACCCAGTCGTCGGCGTCGATGCCACTGATCACCGGCACGCGATCCTCGCCGAACGGTCCGGTCTGCACCGGCTGCAGCTTCAACGTCGAGGTCTTCGGGTCGACCACGAACACGGCATTGCCCTGGGGACCGCGCTGCACTGCCGCCAACGGAACGCTGAGGTCGCCCTGGCCATGGCCGGGCAGATAGACGCGCGCACTCTGGCCCAGTTCGAGCGCGCCGGCCGGCGCATCGACGCTGATCCGCGCCGCAAAGGTGCGCGAGGCCGGATCGGCCGCCGGCGATATCTCGCGGATGAGACCGGGCCAGCGCTTGCCCGGCTCCGACCACGCCTCCACCAGCACCGGCTGCCCCGGCTTGATCGTCGAGACGATGCTCTCGGGCAAGGCGAAGGCGACTTCGCGCGCCCCATCGGCGGCCAGTGAGAACACGGCCTGGCCGGCGGCGACGACCTGGCCTGCCTCGGCGCTGCGCGTGGCGATCACGCCGTCAGCCGGTGCCCGCAGCTGCGAGTAGGCGGCCTGGTTGCGGGCGACCTCGAGATTGGCGCGGGCGGAATTGACCTGCCCCTGCGCGGCCTGGGTCGCGGCGTTCTGCGCGTCGAGCGTGGAACGGCTGACCAGCTGGTCGTTGGCAAGGCGGGCGAAACGGACCTGGTCGGCCTTGGCGCGACCAAGTTCGGCCTCGGCCGCCGCCAGCTCCGCCTGCGCCGCCCGCGCCCGCGCCTGCAGGTCGCCCGGGTCGAGCACGGCCAGCACGTCGCCCTTGCGCACGTGCGCACCAACGTCGACCTTGCGCTCGATCAGCTTGCCGTCGACGCGGAACGACAACGGACTTTCCTGGCGTGCGCGCACTTCGCCGGCGAAGGCGGTGGCCGTCTGGTTCGAAGCCCCGGGGCGGGTCACCAGCACCGGGCGGGCGTTCTCCTCCGGCTTGGTGTCACTGCTGCAGGCGGCCAGGGCCAGGGTCGAAAGGCCAAGCATCGCGACCAGGGCGAGGCCGGCAGCGGTGGGGGGACGGCTGCGCATTGCAGAGGACCTCGAGGTTAATTATTGTACCTGGCGGTACTGTATAAATATCAAACTCAATAGTCTAGTATTCCAGCATGACTGCTTTACGCCAGCCCAGCCCCCCGAAGTCCACCGGACCGGGACGTCCCAAGGATCTGGGAAAGCGCGCCGCGATATTGGAAGCGGCCAAAAGAATGTTTACTCAGCTCGGCTACGACGGCTCCAGCATGGACCAGATCGCCGCCGAAGCCGGGGTCTCCAAGCTCACCGTCTACAGCCATTTCGGCGACAAGGACGCGCTGTTCGCTGCCGCCATCGAAGCGCATTGCGAGCAGTCGCTGCCGTCGTCGTTGTTCGAGCCGTCCCCGGCAACGCCGTTGCGCGAGCGCCTGGCGGCCATCGCCCACGCCTTCTACGCCATGATCAGCTCGCCCGAAGCGGTCGCCGGCCATCGCATGCTGTGCACCCCGCAGGTAGCCCACTCGGCCCTGCCTAAGCTGTTCTGGGAAGCCGGCCCGATGCGCGTCCAGGGCGATTTCGCGACCTTGCTCGAGCGCCGGATCGGCGCCGGCGAACTCGACATCGCCGACGTGCCGCGCGCGGCCGGACAATTCTTCGCCCTGATCAAGGGCGAGCCGCACGCCTGCCTGGTGTTCGGCGGACCGGCCCCGACGGAGGAGGAAATCGAAGCGCACCTTGCCGCATCGGTCGATCTGTTCCTGCGTGCCTACGCGGTGCGTGACGCGGCGCCGGCCCGTACGGCACGGACGTCACGTTGATAGCCGATGCAGGCAACTTGCAGGCTTGATCTGACCAAATCTGGCGTTTGACCACAGGAGGGTGACTGGTCTTGATTACTTCCGGCACTCAGTCCGCATACCGACGCTCGGCCATCCTGTGCGCCGCGCCAGCACCGGCCCGGTGGGTCATTACCGGTACAATTCGCGGTCTTCCGCGCGAGATTTCCCCCCGATGAACCCCATGGATTACATCAAGGCACGCGAACTGATGGTCGAGCAGCAGGTACGTCCCTGGGACGTGCTCGATCCGCGCGTGCTCGACGTGCTGGCGACGCTGCCGCGCGAGGCCTTCGTGCCCGCCGAGCACAGCCGGCTGGCCTATGCCGACCTGGCGCTGCCGCTGGCCCATGGCGAGTCGATGATGAAGCCCGTGGTCGAGGGTCGCACCCTGCAGTCGCTGGCGCTGGACCCGGGTGACGACGTGCTCGAGATCGGCACCGGCAGCGGCTTCCTGACCGCCTGCATGGGCCGCCTTGCGCGCGAAGTGGTCAGCGTCGAACGCCACGCCGACCTCGCCGACGGCGCCCGCGCCGTGCTGGCGCAGCAGGGTATCGACAACGCCCAGGTCATCACCGCCGATGCCCTGGCCTGGACGCCGGACCGCCGCTTCAGCGCGATCTGCGTCACCGGCGCCGTCGATGTCATCCCGCAGCGCTTCATCGACTGGCTGCAGCCGGACGGCCGACTGTTCGTCGTGCGCGGCCGCTCGCCGGTGATGGAAGCGGTGCTGCTGCGCAACGATGTCAACGCTTCGCGCATCCAATCGTTGTTCGAAACCGATCTGCCCTACCTCGCCGGTGCGGCCCCCGCCCCGGCATTCAAGTTCTGACGACCCCTCATACGTCTGCATGGCCTATGCGGACGGTTCAACAAGAACGCTACACGGACAAGGACATCGCATGATCCGCCGCCCGCTCGTAATCGCCCTCGCCACTGCCATGGGCCTGTCGGCCCTGATGCCGGCCACGGCCTCCGCCGAAGACCTGTTGCAGACCTACGAGCTGGCGCGCGACAGCGACCCGCAACTGTCCGCTTCCGAATCCAGCCGCCTGGCCATTAAGGAAGGCGCGGTGCAGACCCGCGCGGCGATGCTGCCGCAGCTCGACGGAACTGCCTCGATCACCCGCGCCGAGAACCACAACCGCGGCAACCTCAGCGTCAGCCCTGACGGCACCGTCAGCGGCGGCAACAGCGAGAACGACTCGACCACTCGCAGCAGCGAGGTCCGGCTGAGCCAGATGATCTACGACCGCGGCAACTTCACCCGCCACAAGAGCCAGAAGGCGCTGAGCGAAGCCAGCGACTTCCAGCTGGCGGCGGCCGGCAATGACCTGATCACGCGTACCTCGGCGGCCTACTTCAACGTGCTGATCGCGCTGGAGTCGCTGGTTGCCGCCGAAGCGGCCGAGACGGCGCTCAAGAAGCAGTTCGACTACGCTTCCAAGCGACTCGAAGTCGGCCTGGCGCCGATCACCGACGTGCACGAAGCGCGCGCCCAGTACGACAGCGCGCGCGCCAACACGATCCTCGCCCGCAACGTGCTCGAGGACGCGTACCAGGGCCTGACCGAGCTGACCGGCAAGGACGTGCGCGGCGTCAAGGGCCTGCCGAAGGACTTCCAGCCGGTGCTGCCGGAATCGCGCGACGCCGAAGGCTGGGTGGCGACCGCCATCGAGAACAACCCCGCGCTGCGTGCCAAGGACCTGCAGGTGCAGTCGACCGAGGCCGACGTCGAGACCGCACGCGCCGGCCACTGGCCGCGCTTGTACCTCAACGGCAGCTATGGCGACTCCACTGGCTGGGGCGACACCACGCTGAACGACTTCGGCTTCACTCGCGACATCGACAACCGTTCGTACGGCCCCGCAGTCGGCTTGACGCTGTCGGTGCCAATCTACTCCGGCGGCGCAATCCAGTCGGGCGTGCGCCAGGCGCTCGCCCGTCGCGACGTCGCCAGCGACGAGCTCGAATCGCAGAAGCGCGCACTGATCCGCAATACCCGCAACGCTTACCAGACCCTGGTCGCCAGCGTCAGCGAAGTCGAAGCCCGCCGCCTGGCGCTGGTCTCGGCCAAGAGTGCTTACGACGCGTCGCAGGTCGGCCTGGAAGTCGGCACCCGCACCGTGCTGGACGTGTTGCAGAACCAGAACAACCTCTTCCGCGCCCAGCTCGAGTACGCCCGCGCCCGCTACAACCACCTGCAGAACCGCCTGCTGCTGGAACAGGCCGCCGGCACGCTCGACATCGCCGACGTCCAGGACATCAACCGCCTGCTGACGCTCGACACCGAGTCGTACGTGGCACCGGGTGACGTCCAGGGCTGAGCCGGCTCAACAGCTGCAGTAAAGAAACCGCCGGATCTCCGGCGGTTTTTTTTTGCCCGAAGCATCGCCCCGATCGGGCGAGGGTCGCTCGGCCCCGCCTACGCTGGGATGACGGGCAAGGAGCAACGTCCATGGGTTCCCGCCTTCGCGGGAATGACGGGCTAGAGCCGAAGAGAAATGCCAGAGCGTCGTCCGCCGGGTCGGAGCGAGAAGCTCAGGGTCCCGGCGGCAACAACGGCTGCAGCAGCGCCATCGTCTTCGCCAGTGCACCGCGTCCGGTCTCGACCAGCGCCCGTCCGGCCGCGGCCATGCGCTCGCGTGCCTGCGGATCGCCCAGCAGTTCTTCCAGCGCCTCGCGCACCGCCTCGGCATCGGCGACGACGCGTACCGCGCCGGCATCCTGCAGGCGCTGCGCGATCTCGACGAAGTTGTGCAGGTGCGGACCGGTGACGATGGCAGTCCCGGTCGCAGCTGGTTCGAGCAGGTTATGGCCACCGATCGCCTGCAGGCTGCCGCCGACGAAGGCGACATCGGCACAGGCGTAGAAGCTCATCAGCTCGCCAAGCGTGTCGATGACGAACACCGCATCGTCCGGCTGCGGCCATTGCGCGCGCGAACGCGTCGACACCTGCCAGCCGGCCGTGCGCGCCGTATCGGCGACCATGCGGAATCGTTCGGGGTGGCGCGGCGCCCACAACAGCAGCAGGTCGGGGAACATCGCGCGCAGGCGACGGTGGATGGCGATGACCGCCATCTCTTCGTCCTCGTGCGTGCTGGCCGCGATCCAGACCGGCCGCGTGCCTGCGTGGCTGCGACATTCCGCCGCAAACTCTGCCAGGTTCTCCGGCACGGCCACGTCGAACTTGAGGTTGCCGACCTCGACCACCTGCTCGGCGCGCGCGCCCAGGCGGACGAAGCGCTCCCCGTCTGCATGCGATTGCGCCGCCACCGTGCGCACCGTGCGCAGCGCACGCGCCACCAGCGGCGCAAGCACGCGATAACCGCGCAGCGAGCGCTCCGACAGGCGGGCATTGAGGATCAGCGCGGGGATGCCATGGTCGCGGCAACCGAACAGCAGGTTCGGCCACAGCTCGGTCTCCATGATCAGCGCCGCGTGTGGCCGGTAGTTGGCCAGGAAGCGGCCGACCGCGCCCGGCAGGTCATAGGGCAGGTAGACGTGGGAAACGCTCTTGCCCCACAGCGATTGCACGCGCTCCGAGCCGGTCGGGGTGATGGTGGTCACCAGCAGGCGCAGGTCGGGGCGGGTGCGGCGCAGCGCGTTGACCAGCGGCACGGCCGCATTGACCTCGCCGACGGACACCGCGTGCAGCCACAGCGTGGGCGGCTCCGGGCGCTCGGCGTAGAAGGCATACCGCTCCTGCCAGCGCAGGAAATACGACGGCTGGCGCAGGCCGCGCCAAATCAGGTGGTAAACGGTGATGGGCGCCAAAAGGTAGAGCGCGACCGAGTACAGGCCACGCATCAGGCGCTCGATAGGGTCTGTCGACATCGCGACTAGGATAACCAAGGCGCATGAGGGAAAGGAGAGTGGGAGACCAATCGCGTCGGGTTGCCTAGAATCCAACCAATGGCCAAGGCAATCGAATCCCCCACCTCGCCGCCCTCCCCGCCGTTCGGTCCGCGTCACTGGCCGATGTGGCTGGCACTGGGCGTGATGTGCCTGGGCGCCCGCTTGCCGTGGACGCTGCAGCGCTGGCTGGGCAGTGGCATCGGCGCACTGGCCCTGCTGGTGGCCGCCGACCGCCGCCGCGCTGCACGGATCAACCTGGCGCTGTGCTTCCCGGAGAAGACGCCGGCCGAGCGCGAGACCCTGCTGCGCGAAAGCTTCCGCGACCTGGGCATCGGCCTGTTCGAGTTCGCGCGTGCGTGGTGGGGCTCGGTCACGCCGATGCGGCGCACGGTGCGCATCGAGGGTCTGGAACTGCTCGACGACATCCGTGCCCAGGGGCGCGGCGTGCTGATGGTCTCGGGCCATTTCATGACCTTGGAGCTGTGCGGCCGGCTGATGTGCGACCACCTGCCGCTGACCGGCATGTACCGCCGCCATCGCAGTCCGGTGATGGAGTGGGCGGTCAAGCGCGGCCGCCTGCGTTATGCCAAGGCGATGTTCACCAACGAGGAAGTGCGCCCGGCGATTCGCCACCTCAAGCAGGGCGGGTTCCTGTGGTACGCGCCGGACCAGGACATGCGCGGCAAGGACACGGTGTTCGCTCCCTTCTTCGGCGTGGCCGCGGCCACGATCACGGCCACCCACCAGTTCGCACGCCTCAGCGGCAGCGCGGTCGTGCCGTTCTTCCACCGCCGCGAAGGCGGCGACTACGTGCTGCGGATCGGCGCGCCGCTGGCGGACTTTCCTTCATCCGACGCGACCGTCGACAGCACCCGCGTCAATGCCGCGATCGAGGCGATGGTGCGCGAAGCACCCAGCCAATACCTTTGGATCCATCGCCGCTTCAAGCGGCGGCCGCCGGGGATGAGCTCGCCTTACGCGCGCCGCGATTGAAAAGAGCACCTCGGCCGGTTACGGCTCGATTCGCATCCCGTCTTCGGCGAACTGCAGTTTCCCCGGGTAGTGCGCACCAATGGATCGGCTTACACGCTCGCGCGAGCGATCCACACTGGTGGAGAGATGGCTGAGCAGCACCGCGCGGACGCCGACCGCGTCGGCGATCCGGCCGATATCCCCGGGCGCGGTATGCAGCGTGTAGAGCGCCGGCGGAGCGTCGGGCGGGTCCAGGACAACGGCATTGAACACGAGCAGGTCCGTGCCCTTGGCGATCCGCCTCAGCGCGGCATGCCCCTGGGGGTCGATGTCGCCACTGAAGGTAATGCTTTTTCCCTGGTAGTCGACCCGATAGATCACTGCAGGCGCATCGCGGTGATGACCGGCGACGGCACTGATGACCAGGCCACCGATGCGCTGGATGACCCGGGGCTCACCCTTGCGCCCGGCACTGCCTGGCGCAAACAGGTCTTCGCTGGTGAAGTGGACGGTACCGGCGAAGTCGGCCAGATAACTGAAAGCGCCGGTCTTGCCGAACAGCAGCTCGACGTAGCCACTGGTGGACGGAAACCGCGCGGCGGCATCGCCCTCGGCTTGCGCACCGGCGGGGCCAAATACGCGAAAGTCGATGTCCGTGCGAGCGCTGACAGCGCGCGCCTTGACGATGCCGGGCAGTTCGGCCGCGTGATCGGCATGCAGGTGCGTCAGCAGCACCGTGTCCAGATGCTTGATGTCCAGGTGCGCCTCGCCCAGGCGCACGAGGCTTCCCGGCCCGGCGTCGACCAGAATGCGTGGCTCGCCATCCATCAGCACGACGTAGGCGGCGCCGGCACGGCCATCGGCACCTGGCCCACCGGAGCCAAGGACCACCATCGCCAGCGGCGGCGGTGGAGGAGTCGTCGGGGCGGGTTGGGCAAGGGCGCTGAGCAACGGAGCGCCAAGCAACACGGTGCCGAGCAACCGCGCGAACAGCGCGCGCCCGCGCCTCGGTGGTCGCATCGTTGCGCGGCGGCTCATTGGCAATCAACGATCACGGCATTCATGGCGGAGATTCTCCGTGGCTTTGCCGCACGCGCCATGACCCGGCTTGGCGGGCCTCCTCGCTGCGGCGACCCGTGAAGCGTTGCACCGCTGCCGCCGGCGGCAGCGTCGCTAGCGAGGCTACTCCCGCGCCAGCAGGCTGCCGGCATACAGCGCCGCCAGCAACAGCGTCAGCCCACCCCAGAACGTCGAATAGAACGCCAGGTGGGTATTGAGCGGGAATACCGTGGCCGCCAGCGCCCACATCGCCGGACGCGCACGCTCGCGCGCCTGTTCGTCGGCAAAGCGCCACGCGCGCCAGGCCAGGGCAACACCGGCCAGCCACATCAGCAGGCCGAACAGTCCCGTCTCGCTCAATACCTCGAGCACGATCTGGTGCGCATGCAGCGCCGGCCCGCCGCCCCACGCGGCCATCTGACCCGGTGCCGGATCGCAATGGGGAAAGGCCTCGCGGAAACCACGCGCGCCAACCCCATTGAACGGGTGGTCGCGCACCATGCACATGGCCGCGCTCCAGATCCGGGCGCGTCCGGACAAGGCACTGTCGACGCCTTCGACATCGGCGGTCAGCACGTGTGTGGTGCGGGCGATGCGTTCGCCTACCTGCGGCACGGTCGTGCTCAGCACGCCACCGGCGATGGCGCCGAACACGAACACCGCGGCCAGCTTCTTCCAGCCCAGCAGGCGCCAGCCCGACAGCGCCAGCGCGACGGCGAAGGTGATCCACGAGGCGCGCGAGCCGGCCAGCAGCAGCACGACACCGAGCGCGGCGGCGGCGAGCAGCCAGCCGACCGTGCCCAGGCGACGTCCACCGGCGAACAGCAGGAACGGCGACAGGCTTGCCAGCACCGGCCCGAGTTTGAGGTTGCACGGTCCCAGCACACCGCTGAGGCGGTCGACGCTGGCCACTTCCACCGGCGTGCACATGCCATGGCCGCTGATCGCATGCTTGATGCCATCGATGCCCGAGAACAGCGGACTGTTGCCGGTGGCCGCCTGCAGCAGCGCATCGATCGTCCAGATCCCCAGGATCACCGCCAGTCCGGTGAAGGTGACGCGGCGACCGCGCGGCTCGGCCACGGCCGCCGCGACCAGCCACAGGAACGGCAGGTAGCGCAGGTCGACCGCGGCCTCGCGCAGCGCACGGCCGGGGTCGATGGCGTCGATCGCCGACACCAGCTCCGGCGTCCAGTAGGCGAAGAACAGCACGCTGGTCAGCGCCCAGGCCGGATTGCTCAGCAGCTTCGTGCCGCCACGGAAACGCGACATGGCCAAGTGGATGATCGCCGCCAACGCACCCAGGACCAGCACGCCCTCGGCGTAGCCGGGTGCCGGCCACAAGGCGACGTAGGTCAGGATCCAGGCCGGCGCCCAGCGCCAGCCGTGCGTGCGCGGCGCGCTACCGGTGTCAGCGGTAGCGGCGGTCATCGGAGAATTCGGCGTAGACGGCAAGCGTGGCCTCCTGCATCGCGCGCAGCGAATCGGGAATCCTAGCCGTTGGCGCCGCCGGATGCGTAAGGAGTTCGTAGGCTCTGTGATGCAGCGCACCCAGGTCGAACGGTGCGACCGCACCGTCGGGCTGCCAGCGCGCCAGCAATTCGCCGACGCCGCCGTGGTTCCAGCCCAGCAGTGGCCGACCGACCGACAAGGCCTCCAGCACCGTGCGCCCGAACGACTCGGGCTTGCGCGACAGCTGCAGGACCAGGTCGCTGGCGGCATAGGCGCGCGCGATCGCGTCGGTGGCCGCGGTGAACGCGACCGCGTCGGCAATGCCGCGCTCGCCTGCCTCGCGTTCGAGCTCGGCGATGTAGTCCTCGCGACCGGCTTCGCGCGAACCGGGCAGCCACAGCCGCGCGTCGAGGCCGTCGCCGCGCAGGCGCGCCAGCAGGTCCAGGCCGTCGGCATGGCCCTTCAGTCGCGTGCCGCGTCCGGGCAACAGCAGCAACGGACCGCTGCCGCCCAGCTGGGGGTGCAGCGATGCAGCCCATGCCCGAACCGCCGCGTCGGGCAGCGGTGCGTGCGGAAACTGGGTCGGGTCGATGCCGCGTTCGATAACACGCAGCTTGCCCGGGTCGGTGTCGGAATAATGCCGGAGCACGTAGTCGCGAACGGTCTGCGATACGCAGATCACCCGCTCGCCACGGGTCATCACCGCGCTGTAGCGCGAGGGCGAGTTGAGCCCGTGCACGGTGGTGGCCAGATGCGGACGTTGTGGCGTGGGAATGCCGCGCAGCGCCAGCACGCCGATCCAGGCCGGCAGGCGCGAACGCGCATGCACGATGTCGACGCCTTCACGCAACAGCAGCGCGCGCAGGGTGCGTACATGGCGCAGGGTCAGCAGCGACTTGCGGCCAATATCGAGCGTGATGTGCTCGGCGCCGAGCGACTGCAGCCTTTCCACCAGGCGGCCACCGGCGGAGACGACCACGGCGCGATGGCCGGCATCAACCAGGGCCTGCGCGATCTCGAGCGTGGAGCGTTCGACGCCGCCCGATTCCAGTGCCGGCAACAGCTGGACGACGGTCAGTCGACGCATGGCACGTGCCGCCGGAAGGGGCGATCAGATTGAAAACCGGGACAGGGCTGCTTGTCGCGCGTGGCTGGCAAGAGCGTGCCCCTCACTGTGTCGTTCGGGAGTCGACTGGAGCGTCAGTCTTCCAGGACGAAATGCGAGCCGCAGTAAGGGCACTGCACTTCGCCCTCGTCCTCGACCGGCAGGTAGACGCGCGGGTGCGAGTTCCACAGCGCCATCGACGGCAGCGGGCAGCTCAGCGGCAGGTCGGCGCGATGCACCACATAGCGCTGCTCGGCGTTGGCCTGGGTCGGATGGGCGGTGGCTGCGGTCATGGGAGGGACAGGTGGCGACGCGGGACGGCCAGTTTAGCAGGCCGCTGCTTGCCCACCCCAAATGCGCCTGCAAGGGAGGTTCAATGCGTCAGGTCGAACAGCAGGACATCGGCGCGGCCTTCGCCGGCGCCCTCCAGCCGCAGCGGGCCGGATTCTTCCTGGAATCCCAGCGCATCGCCAGCCTGCAACGGCCGGCCGTTGGCGCTGATGGTGCCCACCACCACCTGCAGCCAGTACAGACGTGACGGCTCGAGAACGTGCTCGGCGGTCTCGCCGCGATCCAGGCGCACATCGCGCACGGTCGCGTCCTGGCGCACCGGCAGGCTGCCTTCGCGGCCGTCCGGAGTGGCCAGCAGCGTCCAGCCGCGCGTGTCGGCGGCAATGGCCGCGCGCTGGGCGTAAGCCGGTTCGTGGTTGAGGCGCGAGGGCTGGATCCAGATCTGCAGGAAATGCACCGGCGCAATCGCCGAGCCGTTGTATTCGCTGTGCTCGACGCCGTGGCCGGCACTCATCCACTGCAGCTCGCCGGCACCGATCACGCCACCGCCACCGCTGCTGTCCTTGTGGGCCAGCTCACCGGAGATCACGTAGCTCAGGATCTCCATGTTGGCGTGCCGGTGTGGCGGGAAGCCCGCGCCGCCATCGACGCGGTCTTCGTTGATCACCCGCAACGGTCCGAAGCCCATCCAGGCCGGGTCGTAGTAACCGCCAAACGAGAACGTGTGGTGGCTGTCGAGCCAACCGGCCTGAACGTGGCCGCGGGCACTGGATGGGCGGTCGATGATCATTGCGGCAAGATTACTTCTTTGCTTCCGGCTTGGGCACGCTGGCCTCGGTGGTGATGCGGATGGTGACCGCGTCGCTGACGTTGGGCACGTACTTGTCCATGCCGAAGTCGCTGCGCTTGATCGTGGTGGAGGCATCGAAGCCCGCCGCGGCGCGCTTGGAGATCGGGTGCTCGGCGATCTTGTTGATCGTCGTATCCAGCACGACCGGCTTGGTCACGCCGTGCAGGGTCAGGTCACCGAACACGCGCAGCTTCTTGTCACCGGCGGCTTCGACCTTGGTGCTCTTGAAGGTGATGGTCGGGTACTTCTCGGCGTCGAAGAAGTCGGCGCTGCGCAGGTGCTCGTTGAAGTCCGCCACGTTGGCTTCAAGGCCCGACATCGGGATCGTCACTTCGACCTTGGAGGCGCCGACATGGTCGGCGTCATAGACGATGAAGCCTTCGACGTCGCCGAAATGGGCGATCGGGTTGGAGTAGCCGAAATGGCTCCAGCTGGCGATCACGTCGGTGTGGTTCGGATCGATCTTGTAGGTGACCGGCGCGGCGACGGCGACGGTGCTGGCGGCGACGAGGGCGACGACCAGTGCGATGCGCTTGAACATGCGGTGGAGCTCCTTGTGGAGGGGGCGGTACGACAGGCTTGCAGGAACAGGTTTCAGAGGATCTGCGCGGCTTCGTCGAACGACAGCCGCGGTGAACGTGCGAACAGCTTGGCGGGATCGCCATGGCCGAGGTTGATCAGGAAGTTGGACTTCACCTGGGTGCCGGCGAAGAACGCCTCGTCGACGATGGCGTTCTTGAAGCCCGACATCGGACCGCAATCCAGACCCAGCGCGCGCGCGGCCATCAGCACATAGGCTCCCTGCAGGCTGCCATTGCGCAGGGCGATGACTTCCAGGTCGTGCGCCGGGCGCCCATCGAACCAGGAGCGCGCGTCGGCATGCGGAAACAGGTACGGGAGCTTTTCGTAGAACGCCATGTCGAAGCCGACGATCGCCGTGACCGGCGCGGCCAGGGTCTTGGCGTAATTGCCCTCGTCCAGGGCCGGCGCCAGCCGCGCCTTCGCTTCGGCCGACTTCACGAACACCAGCCGCAGCGGCGACATGTTGGCGCTGGTCGGGCCCCACTTCGCCAGCTCGTAGAGCTGATGCAGGGTCTCGTCGCTGATCTCGCCCGTGAGCTCGTTGTGCGTGCGGGCGGTGCGGAACAGCTGGTCGAGCACGGCATCAGGGAGGGCGGCGTGGGACGGGTGGGACATCAGGTGCTCCAGATTGAAGCCGCCGGGAAAGTACCCGCGGCCGAGGTGTGGAAGTGTAGAGTCTTGCGCAATCGCAACACCCGACGCTTCCAGAACGGATTAAGCACAATCGTGCAACAACAGCGCCCAGTCAGCCTGAACGCCGCCAGCGTCAACATCCCGCCCGCGCTAAGCGCCACGGTGTGGTCGCTCAGTGACGCCAAGGCCGGCAACCGTCGCCAGGCCGACGCGCTGGCCCACGCGCTGGGCCAGCCTTTCCGGGGCTGGACGCTGCAATCGCGGGCGCCATGGCAATGGCTGGCGCCGCGCCGATGGCCCGGTGCCGGCCACGCCTTCGGCGAGGATTTCGCCCGGGCGCTGGCCGCGCCGCCGCGCCTGGCCATCGGCTGCGGTCGCCAGGCAGCGCTGGCCACGCGCCTGCTGCGCGAGCGCGGCGCACGCTCGGTGCAGATCCTGGACCCGCGCATCGCGACCGATCACTGGGACCTGGTGATCGCGCCGGAGCACGACCGCCTGCATGGCGAGAACGTGATCACCCTGCTGGGTAGCCTGCACCCCGTCGACGACCTGTGGCTGGCGGCAGCGCGCCGAGACTTCGACAGTTACTCCGCCCTGCCCGGCCCGCGCACCGCCTTGCTGCTCGGTGGCGCCAGTGCCCACGCGCACTTCGACGACGCCATGTACGAGGGCGTGCTGGCGCAGGTGGAATCGATCGTGCGCAGCGAAGGCGGAAGCCTGATGGCGACCACCTCCCGGCGTACTCCGGCGCCAGTGCGGCAACACCTGCGCGAGCGCCTGTCGGCGCTTCCAGGCGTGGTCTGGCGCGGAGAAGACGATGGCGCCAATCCATACGCCGGCCTGCTCGGCTGGGCCGACCGCATTGTCTGCACAGCCGACTCGGTCAACATGCTGTCCGAGGCAGCGGCGACGTGGGCGCCGGTGTTTGTCGCCGGACTCGACCGGGTGGATGGCCGACCGCGCCGCTTCCTCGACAGCTTGCTGGAACGCGGTCGCATCCGTCCGCTGGACCAGACACCCGACCCCTACCCGGTGACGCCGCTGCGCGAAACCGCACGTGTCGCTGCGAAGGTGCAGGCGCAGCTGCGCTGGTAGGAGCGAGCTTGCTCGCGACGGGCATCGCGGCGCGCGATCGCGAGCACGGTCTTACGCGGGCGCTGGCTCACCGTCGAAGACAAGGCCGCGACGCCGCGCCGCTGCGCTGATCGACCGCCGTGCCGCTGCAATCGGATCGCTGATCGGCAACCGTCGCGGACGACGGTCGAGCGTGCACGCCAGGCCGGCTTCAAGCAGGACCGCGTGCGCCTCTAGCAGCGCGTCGGTTTCCTCTGCGGCAAACCAGCCGCCGCCGCCCATCGCCCGGATCAGCTCGGGCGTGCTGCGCGGCTGCAGCCAGTCGCGGTGCTCGATCGATTCGGCCAGTACCGCGTACTGCAGCAGGAACTCCAGGTCGACCAGTCCGCCCTCACCCTGCTTGAGGTCGAAGGCGGCGGCATCGCTTCGATCGAGTTCGGCGCGCATGCGCCGACGCATCGCCACCACGTCGGCGCACAGCGCTGTGACGTCACGAGGCCGCGCAAGCGTTTGCGCCCGCACTTCTTCGAAGGCCGCACCAAGCGTGCCGTCGCCGGCGACGAACCGCGCACGCACCAGCGCCTGGTGCTCCCAGGTCCAGGCACGCTCGCGCTGGTAGTCGCGGTAACTGGCCAGGCTCGAGACGAGCAGGCCCTTGGCGCCGTCGGGGCGCAGTCGCACGTCGACATCGAACAGGCGACCGGCGCCGGTGACCGCGCCCAGCAGGGCGACCACCTTCTGCGCCAGCCGTGCGAACCAGCGCGAGGCCTCCAGCGGCCGCGCACCGTCGGAGTGCGAACCTTCGCCACCGGGTGCCTCGTACAGGAACACCAGGTCGAGGTCGGAACCGAAGCCCAGTTCCTCACCGCCGAGGCTGCCGTAGCCGACCACGGCGAAACGCGCACCGGCGACGCGACCGTGCGCGCTGGCGACCTCGTGATCGGCCAGGTGCAACACGCGCATGACCACGCCATCGGCCAGCCATGCCAGCTGGCAGGCGCTTTCCGCCGCGCTCTGGCGGCCATCACGCAGCGCCATCGCGATGCGAAAGCTCAAAGCCTGGCGCACTTCATTCAGTGATTGCAGCACCGCCTCGGCATCATCGTCGTCGCCCTGCGCGACGGCGAAGCAGGCGGCATGCAACGCCTCGCGCCCCGGCAATGGACCGGCCACGCGCGCATCGAGCAGTTCATCGAGCAGCAGCGGATAGGCGGCCAGGCGCTCTGCCAGCAGGGCACTGCGGCTGACCACTTCCACCAGTCGCGCCAGCGCTGCGGGCTGTTCGTCCAGCAGCGCCAGGTAGGCGCTTCGACGCAGTACGTTCTGCAGCAGCGACAGCAGTCGCTTCAGCGCAAGCATCGGTTCGCTCGACGCCGCCGCGGCCTGCAGCAGCGCCGGCAGCACGCGGTCGAGCCTGGCGCGGGCACTGTCGGAGAGGCCGCGCACGCCGGGACTGCGGGCGAAGTCGCGCAGCACCCCGTCGGCATTGCCGGCCTCGATGAAGCCTGCGTCGCCGAGGACCGCGCTGTCACCGCCGTCGGGCAGCGCGCGCCAGTACGCGGTCAGCGCATCAGGTGCGCTGCGGCGGCGGCGCGGCGCCAGCAAAGCCTCGAACTCGGCGGTGACGCGCCCGCGCTGGACGTCCAGCGAATCGCGCAGCGTGTCCCAGTCGGCGTAGGCCAATGCCGTCGCGATCCGCGCACGGTCTTCGGGCGCCTCGGGCAACGCATGGGTCTGCGCGTCACGCAGCATCTGCAGTCGGTTTTCCAGTTGGCGCAGGTAGCGATAGGCCTGGGCCAGCAATGCCGCGGCCTCTTCGCCGACCTGGCGCGCCTCGACCAGCGCCTGCAGCGCCGGCAGCAACCGGCGCCCCCGCAGCGCCGGTTCGCGGCCGCCATAGATCAGCTGCAGGGCCTGCACCAGGAACTCGATCTCACGGATGCCGCCGGGACCGCGCTTGATGTCGTCGGCCAGTTCCTTGCGCGCGACCTCGGCGCTGATCGCCGCCTTCATCGCGCGCAGTCCATCCAGTGCGCCGAAGTCGAGATAACGACGGTAGACGAAGGGCCGCAGGCTATCGAGGAAGCGCTCGCCGGCCTCGATGTCGCCGGCCACCGGGCGTGCTTTCTGCCAGGCATAGCGTTCCCAGTCGCGGCCCTCGCGCTGGAAATACTGCTCCATCGCGGTGAACGACCAGGCCACGCGCCCGGCGTTGCCATATGGCCGCAGGCGCAGGTCGACGCGATGGCAGAAGCCATCCACGGTCAGTTCGTCGAGCAGCTTGGCCAGCTGCTGGCCAAGCCGGGCGAAGTAGTGCTCGGCATCGAGCGGGCGCGGTCCGTCGGACTCGCCGTCGTGCTCGTAGGCGTAAACCAGGTCGACGTCGGAACTGAAGTTGAGTTCTTCGCCGCCGAGCTTGCCCAGGCCGAACACCACCAGTCGCTGCGGGCGCCCCTCGCGGTCGCGGATCACGCCGTGACGTTGCGCGAACTGCTGCTCCAGCGCGGCCAGTCCCAGTTGCAGGCATCGCTCGGCCAGGCGCGTGCTGCCGGCAAGCGTCTGGTCGACGTCGTCCAGCCCCAGTACGTCGCGCCATATCAGGCGGGTCGATTCCGACGCCCGATAGCGCCGCAGCAGGGCGGGCCATTGTTCGCTGTGGGCGGCCTGCAGATCCGGCAACGGCTCACAGGACGCGTCGGCGTCGGCGGCCAGCCGCAGCAGCAGCTCCGGCCGGCGCAGCAGGGTCTCGATCGCGAAGTCGCTGGCGCGCGCCAACGGGATCAGGCGCGCATCCAGATCCGGCTCGGCGTCCCACGCCTCAGGCGCCGCGGCGCGCAGGCGCGCGAGTGCGCGCGAAATGAAAGGTTCGACATCGTCCATCACAAGATGATGGCATGGGCGTGTTGGCATCCCTGGGCTACAAAAAACGCCGGGCAATAAAAAAGCCCGCCCCGGTCGAACCGGTTGCGGGCCTGCTCCCTCCCCCACGTCGGGATGCGGGGCCGATCGTGAAGGAACCGTTAGGGCCTTGCACGCTGCACTGCAAAAAAGAACTCGCGGGTTTAGAAAGCTGTGGAAAAGCCATTTGCTGAATAGGGATTTAGTGGGGTTTGCGTGCGCAGAGCGCACAAAAACACAGACCCCGCCTTTCAGCGGGGTCTGGCTTACCTCATTACGTCAAACGCCGATCACGGACGCGCGATGGTCACCACCGGCGACTGCCACTGCTCCCAATGGGCCGGGTTGTTTTCATCACCCAGCGCCTTGAGCACGTACAGCCTCAGGATGTAGCTGCCGTTGGGCACGGTGATCTGCTTGTTCTTGCCCTTGGTGGTGATGCCATCCCACGAGTAGGCGAAGAAGCTGGTCGCCGACGAGTTGCGGCCCAGGAAATCCTCCTGGTACGCGGTGTGCCACAGCTTGCCCGATCCGGCCTCATAGACATCGAAGCGCAGCTTGCGCGCCTGATGGTCCTGATGGACGAGGAAGTACGGGATATCGTCACCGACCATCGTGTACGTCGCGCCGGCAGGCTGGTTGGTGTACGAAGTGCCGGTGAACTTGGCCAGCCATGGGAATCCATTGGCGGTCGGCACAAGCACCTGCCGCAGCTGGTAGTCACCAATGTAGCCGGCGTAGGGCACGCGCAGCGTCGGGCTGCCATCGTTGGGCGTGAACACGAGGTAGCCGCCGTACTGGCCACCCGGCTGGTCCGCCGCTGGTGTGATGGTGACCGGGATGGTCGCGCTTTGCTTCTTCTGCAGCGTCACCGTGGGCGAGTAGAAGGTCACGGCAGCCGTGCCTGTCCAGAAGGTGGGCACGAAGGTAGGCGCACCCGTGGTCAAGGCGTTGACGTAGGACAGCGTGTAGGTCACGGCGGTCTTGCCGGTGTTCTTCAGCGTGATCGCGTGCGTGGTCGGGCCACTGGTGCCCTCACCCAGCGACAGCTTGCCCGGGTTGATCCGGACCGCGGCCGTCACTGCATCGTCGATGCGCAGCATGCCCGCGCCTTGACGATGCACATGGTCGAGGAAGCCCAGGCTCGGGCCGAGCGACCAGTTCTTGGGCACGGCGGAGTTCTGCAGGATCGCCGCCACGTTCTTGGCATTGGTGTTCGGCGCCGACTGCAGCAACAGCGCCGCGGCGCCTGCCACATGGGGCGATGCCATCGAGGTGCCGCTGATCGTCGCGTAGCCACCGCTCTCGAGCGGATAGGTCGAATAGATCGCGCCACCCGGTGCACCGATGTCAGGCTTGAGCGACAGGTCCGGCGACAGGCCATAGGCACTGAACGCCGAAATGTAGCCGCCGACCGCGTTCGGGAACGAGTCGGTTCCACTGGTCCAGGTCAGTTCGACCGGACCACTCGCCAGCCGCCCGTCGAGCACGTCGCCGAACGCCTTGGTCGTGCCCACCACCGGGATGTTCACCGACGGCGTGCCGGCGACAGTCGGGTTGAGGGGAGCGGCGACGACGTTGTCGTACAGCACTGCGCCGACCGCACCGGCGTTCTGCGCATTGATCGCCTTGATGTAGAACGCGCAGGAACCGCGACGGATCAACGCGACCTGTCCGGTGAGGCTGCCGGCCGGCAGCGCCGTGCAGGCAGCATCGAGCGACGTCGCCGTGCCGACGCGGCCCAGCGGTGCGCTGCCCGACGACGGCGCCAGCGGCGAACCGGTTGCCTGGTTGAAGCCGACCTTGAGGGCATCGGGCGACGCCGTGAAGTAGCGCTGGCGCGCAGCGATGTTGTCGAACGACGCAACCGAGATGACCTTCTCGCCGGTGCTGGGAGCGCCGGTGGAGTAAAGACCGGTGGCGCCGCTGTTGCCGGCCGAAGCCACCACCACGATGCCCTTGTTGACCAGGCGCGAGGCAGCCTTCGCGGTCGGATATTCCGGCCACTGGTAGGTCGAGCCGATGCTCATGTTGAGCACGTCCATGCCGTCATGATCGGCGCGCTCCATGGCCGCGATCATGATGTCGGCAGTGGTCGAGCCTTCACAGCCGAAGACGCGATACGCACCGAACTTCACCTTCGGCGCGACACCCTTGACCACGCCATTGGCGCCGATGATGCCCGCCACGTGCGTGCCGTGGCCGTTGCAGTCGTCGGGATTGTTGTCGGGGGTCGCCACCGGGTTGTAGGTGGGCGAATCCGGATCGGCGTTGAATGCGTCACCGACGAAGTCCCAGCCCTTGATCACGCGCGCCGTCGGGAACGAGGTGCTGTGGTTGCTACCGTTGCCGCCGAAGTCGGGGTGATCGATGTCCAGGCCGGTATCCATCACTGCGACGCGGATGCCGCGACCGTCGAGCCCGAGTTCGTTCTGCGCAATGTCGGCGCCGGTCATCGACAGCGCGGTGTAGAGGTCGGGCTGTGGATTGGCCACCGGGTCGGGCATCTGCATCACTTCGACCGGCCAGATCGCCTTGACGCCCGGCAGGCGCGCGACCGTGCTCAACTGGCTGCGCGTGACCGTGATCGACAGGCCGTTGAACAGGTCGCCATAGGCGAAGTTCTCGCGGAAGTTGACCCGAGCGGCACGTGCGCCATCACGGAAGGCTTTCTTCTCGGCCTGGAGGGTTGCGTCGGAGCCACCATCGGATTTTGGCGCGGCGCTGAGTTCGACGAACCAGCGTTGCGGGGTTTCATCCTGGGCCGGGCCGGCTTCGGGCTCGGCAAGGGGTTCGTCGGGGAAAACCTGGTTGAGCAAGGCGGCGCCCGGTGCGGCCAGGGCTACCATGCAGGCGCTTGCAAGCGCCGTAACGACAAGTACGGATGGCTTCTTCACTGCGAATCCCCTTCTTCAAATAGGTGATGACGCAAAATGGAACAGCCCCCTGTGGTGCCATTGTTGCCTGAAATAGACAGTCTCCGCGCGCGGCAATGCAAAAAGATTTTCGCCGGCCCCGACACAGCAAGATGACTGCGCCGGTTTTCACAATGGCTTCACGCCGGCCCGGGGCTCGAGCGATAGCGCAAGGAGTCAAACGCGCTTGCGGATGCGCTTCGGCCAGTGAATGGGGGTCATCGGGTGGCATGGAAATTGCCGGTGACGGCAGTTGGAACTGTCATTCCGCGAACGCGGCGAAGCAACGTCCATGGGTTCCCGCCTGCGCGGGAACGACGAGACGGACGCGACTATGCGGCGGCGAAGAACATCAGGTAGACCAGTCGCCCGTTTTCCAGCCTGTCGCCGAATGCGGGTCCGGCCGTATGCCACAACCACGGCCGCAACAGCACCAGCCGGTTGAAGCGCATCGGCGCTTGCATGGTCGGCTCCCACTTCGACTCGTCGGTGCTGTCGCGCTCGATGATCTCGCGATGCATCTGCTCCATCGACGTGAAACCCATCGCGCGCATCTCGTCGTCGTGGATTGGCGCGCGGTCTGTATTGGTGGCGCGGTGGCGGAAGAACTCGGTGCCGCCCACACAATCCTCTGGACGACTGAGGTAGAGGATGCCCGACCAGTACGCCTGGTCGATGTGCACCTTCGCGCGTCCCGTATCCGAAGCCAGCGTCATGCGGAACTTGGCGTGCGATTGCAGCGGCGAGACCGGCCGCACGCGTTCTCCCACGAGGTGGGACACGCTGTGCTCCAAGCCGTCGATCTCGATGCGCTCGAGCGAGTTTCGGCCGGGGAACGCCCCCTGCTGTTCGGGATAGGTCAGCTTGAGCCCGACCTCGCGCAGTTGCAGCGCATCGCGCGGGCTGAGGAAGTCGTCAACGATGATCAGGGAGGTCGGCATGCGCGCGAGCTTAGCTGGGGCGGCCGACGGCCGCACGCTTGTGGAGCAACGTCCATGGATTCCCGCCTTCGCGGGAATGACGGCTTCCAACCGAAGACCGGGCAACGAATAGCCGAAGCGTCGTTCGCCGGGCCGGGGATTGCGCAGCAGTGGGCCATGGATGGCCCACGCCCCGCCTTCGGACAGGATGTCCGACGAAGGGGCGGAGCAATCCCCGGCCCGGCGGACGACGCCGCTACGGAGCAGGAAACCTGGCAAGCGCAACGGCAACGTCAAAATGGATCCCGGCGTTCGCCGGGATGACGGTAACGAGGCTGGTGAGCTCGGGCCTGGATCCCGGCGTTTTCGCCGGGATGACGCTGGACAAAAAAAGAACCCCGCATCGCTGCGGGGTTCCTTGTGTAGCAAGCAACTGGATGGAACGGACTTAGAAGTCCATGCCGCCCATGCCGCCCATGCCGCCGCCCGGCATTGCCGGCTCGTCCTTCTTCGGCAGCTCGGCAACCATGGCTTCGGTCGTGATCATCAGACCGGCAATGGAAGCCGCGTTCTGCAGCGCGGTGCGGGTGACCTTGGTCGGGTCCAGGATGCCCAGCTCGATCATGTCGCCGAACTCGCCGTTGGCAGCGTTGTAACCGAAGCTGCCCTTGCCCTCGGCGACCTTGTTGACGATGACCGACGGCTCTTCACCGGCGTTGGTCACGATCTCGCGCAGCGGCGCTTCCATCGCGCGCAGCGCGATCTGGATGCCGTGGTTCTGGTCTTCGTTGGCACCCTTGAGGTTGGCGATCGCAGCCTTGGCGCGCAGCAGAGCAACGCCGCCGCCCGGGACGATGCCCTCTTCAACGGCAGCACGCGTCGCGTGCAGCGCGTCTTCGACGCGAGCCTTCTTTTCCTTCATCTCGATCTCGGTCGAAGCACCGACCTTGATCACCGCCACGCCGCCGGCCAGCTTGGCCACGCGCTCCTGCAGCTTCTCGCGGTCGTAGTCGGAGGAGGTCTCCTCGATCTGCGCCTTGATCTGCTTGATGCGGCCTTCGATGCCCGACACTTCGCCGGCGCCGTCGATGATGGTGGTGTTCTCCTTGGAAATCTGCACCTTCTTGGCGCGACCCAGGTCCTTGATGGTGGCCTTGTCGAGCTGCAGGCCAACTTCTTCGGAGATCACGGTGCCGCCGGTGAGGACGGCCATGTCTTCCAGCATCGCCTTGCGACGGTCGCCGAAGCCCGGAGCCTTGACGGCGCAGACCTTGACGATGCCGCGGATGGTGTTGACCACCAGGGTCGCCAGCGCTTCGCCTTCGACTTCCTCGGCGATGATCAGCAGCGGCTTGCCGGCCTTGGCCACGCCCTCGAGGACGGGCAGCAGCTCACGCACGTTGGAGATCTTCTTGTCGTGCAGCAGGATGAACGGATCTTCCAGCTCAGCCTGCATCGACTGCTGGTTGTTGATGAAGTACGGCGACAGGTAGCCGCGGTCGAACTGCATGCCCTCGACGACGTCGAGCTCGTTCTCCAGGCCCGAACCGTCTTCCACGGTGATCACGCCTTCCTTGCCGACCTTGTCCATCGCCTGGGCGATCAGGTCGCCGATGTTGGCGTCGGAGTTGGCCGAGATCGTACCGACCTGGGCGATTTCCTTGCTGGTCGAGGACGGTTTGGAGATCTTCTTGAGCTCGTCGACAGCAGCGACGACGGCCTTGTCGATACCGCGCTTGAGGTCCATCGGGTTCATGCCGGCGGCGACGGCCTTCATGCCTTCGCGGATCAGCGCCTGGGCCAGCACGGTGGCGGTGGTGGTGCCGTCACCGGCGTTGTCGGAGGTCTTGGAAGCGACTTCCTTCACCATCTGCGCGCCCATGTTCTCGAACTTGTCGGCAAGCTCGATTTCCTTGGCGACGGAGACGCCGTCCTTGGTGATGGTCGGGGCGCCGAAGCTCTTCTCGAGCACGACGTTGCGACCCTTCGGGCCGAGCGTGGCCTTGACGGCATTGGCGAGCACATTGACGCCGCGCAGCATCTTGACGCGCGCGTCCTCACCGAAACGAATTTCCTTGGCAGCCATTTTCTATTACCTCAAAAGCGGAATTGGGAATGTGGAACTGGAGTCAACAGACGAGGGGCATTGGAAGCGCGCGCTGCGCGACGTTCCCTGCCGCTCCGGGCGCTCTTAGGCGAGCACCGCGAAGATGTCGTCTTCCTTGACCACCAGGAATTCGGTGCCGTCGAGCTTGACCTCGGTACCGCTGTACTTGCCGAACAGGACCTTGTCGCCGACCTTGACCGAAACCGGGCGGACGTTGCCGTTGTCGAGGACCTTGCCGGAGCCGACGGCCACGACTTCACCCTTGATCGGCTTCTCGGTGGCCGAGTCCGGAATCACGATGCCGCCAGCGGACATCTTTTCTTCTTCCATGCGCTTGATGACCACGCGGTCGTAGAGCGGCTTGATATTCATCGCGACAAATCTCCGAGGGATTTACGTAAGTTATTGAACGGACAGCAAAACTGTTTGAATTTTAGCAGTCGACCCCGACGAGTGCCAATGTCAGGGACGAAGAAACCCGGCGAACCGGGACAGCGGGGGAGATTGGGGGGCCGCGGCGGGCTTTCAAGGGGCCCGGGTGTTTGAGCCAGGCGCGGACCACAAAAAGAAAGAGCGCGCCCCCGAGGGAACGCGCTCTTTCTGGTACGGAGGTGGCTGTCCTGTGCTCGTCGCGTCCTGCGCACGGCCCCGAACCGACGCCTTGTCACTACCAACGCCCTTGTCGGCAGGGGTCAATCTTCGTCTTTACCGGCTCCGACGACCAGCGGTGGCCTGCTGACTGGTGGTAGCACGTCCTACTTGGAATGCCTGAAACTATTGACCTTCACTGCTGCAATCGACGCAGAGTGCTACCCATTGGACACAGCATTGGGTGAATCTCACTCACCTGGTGAATAACGGTATCCGAGGCCGGAGGAAACATGACCCCCCAAGAACGAATTCGCCTCGCCAGACGCCATAGCGGCCTGTCACAGGCAGCCCTGGGCGCGGCCGTCGGCGTGCAACGCAGCGCGGTCGGCCATTGGGAGGCGGCACGCGGCAAGTACCCAAGCGTGGCGCACCTGCGCGAGATTGCGATGGTGACCGGGGTGCAGTTCGAATGGCTCGCCACCGGCCGCGGCACGATGAGCCTGTCGGCGGACACCGCAATGGACTCGGTTGCAGCTGCGGACGCGCTGCTGATCGACGATCCGCTCGAATTGCGCCTGCTGGCTGCTTTCCGCGAAGCGCCGACGCGCTCGAAGGCGCCGCTGGTGGAGGTCGTGGAGCAACTGGCGCAGCTGCGCACCGGTCGCGGACGCGGCAAGCCCGCATCCATGTAAGGAGCGAGCCCGCGCGGCGGGCGTGCGAATCAGCCGCCGGAAAGCCGCTTCACGGCAGCGGCCGGCAATGCCGCGCAATCGGCCGCCGGTTCGAATACCGCGGTCGCGGCGACGCCGCCGACGGCCAGCTTCAGGTTCGCGGGTGCAGGAGGCGCCTCGATCGCTGCTGCCCAGATCGCCCGGATCGTGCCCTGCATCGGCGGATCGGCCAGGACTTTGCCGCCGGCATCGACATAAAGCAGTTCACCGGGAGAGCTCGCAACGACCTCGCCCGTGGTCGCGTCGATCAGGGTCATCGCGTCCGGGTCGCTCCAGCATTTCATGGCGCTTTCGCAGCTCAGGTCCGCAAGCAGGCGCGACGTCGCGCCGACAGCCAGACTGCAGGCGGCGTGTACGTTGATGCCATACGCCGGTGTTGCCTGCGTGGCTGCGGCGGCGGGCATTACGGAGGCCATACCCAGGGCGAGGATGGCCCTGGTGGCAAGCGGGATGTTCGGGCAATGGCAGTGCGACATCGAGCCTCCTCCGGCGTCCGGACCATGCCGGCGCCGGCAGACTACGTCATCCGCCGCAGCCCTGCGCAAGCCCGGGTCCCGGATGGGACGATTCGCCCACCCGGGGGGCGCCGGCTACACTTGCGCCCCTCATGACCTCGTCCCCCGCCTCGCCCGTACGGCTGGTCCTCAGTACCTGCGCCGATCCGCAAAGCGCCGATGCCATCGCCAGGGCCCTGGTCGGTGAGCGCCTGGCTGCCTGCGTCAACGTGCTGCCCGGGGTGTCGTCGACGTACCGCTGGCAAGGGGCGATCGAGCAGGCGGATGAAGTCCTGCTGCTGATCAAGACCACCGCCGATCGCCAGGACGCGCTGATCGCGCGGCTGCAGGCGCTGCATTCCTATGAACTGCCTGAAGCGGTCGCGGTCGAAGCCGTTGGCGGCCTTGCCCCCTACTTGCAGTGGGTGGCCGAACAGACCCGAAAAGATGACTGACACCAATCCAATGCCTTCGTCATTGCTGCGCCTGCGCGGCGGGCTGCTGAATCTGGTCCTGGCCGCGACGGCGCTCGCCGGCCTGACCGCCATGCCGGCGCATGCGGCGATCAATCCCGACGACCTGCTGCCGGTCGACGAAGCGTTCGCCTTGCGCGCGGAAGCGCCCAGCGGTGACCGCATCGAGATCCACTGGCGCATCGCCGATGGCTACTACCTTTACAAGCACCGCATCTCGGTCCAGTCCGATGCGGCTTTCGCCGCGCAGCCGCTGCAGCTGCCGCAGGGCGAGGCCCACGAGGACGAGTTCTTCGGCCGGGTCGAGACCTATCGCCAGGCGCTGACCGCGGTGTTGCCGGGCCATGCCCAGGGCAACGCGCGCCAGGTCACCCTGAAAGTGCGTTACCAGGGCTGCGCCGACGCCGGCATCTGCTATCCGCCGCAGACGCGCAGCCTGAGTGTCACGCTGCCAGAAGCAAGTGCGACGGCGACGCAACCGGCGGTCGCCTTCGGTCCCGCGCGTGGTGCCGCGCCGCTGGGCGGCGGACTGCTGGCGGGCAAAGCCGGCGCAACCGATGCCTTGCCACTGCCGCCGGAGCAGGCCTTCGGATTCGAAGCGATCGCCGGCGATGGCAACACGCTGCTGCTGCGCTTCACTCCGGCGCCCGGCTATTACCTGTATCGCGAAAAGACCACCCTGCGTCTCGATGACGCCGCGGCCAAGGCCGGGATCACCCTGGGCACGCCGCGCTGGCCCCAGGGCGTTGCCCACCGCGACGAGCACTTCGGCAACGTGGTGGTCTATTTCGACCAGATCGAATTGCCGGTTGCACTGACGCGCAGCAAGGCCGATGCAGCCACGGTGCGGCTGACGGCAGGATTCCAGGGCTGCCAGACCGACGGCATCTGCTATCCGCCGATGACGCGGACGGTTGAAGTGGCGTTGCCGGCTGGGGTGGTTGGAGTGGCTGCGGCTGACGCCCAACCCATCCCCTCCCCGGCCCTCCCCTTGAAGGGGAGGGAGCAAAGCGCCGCTGCTCCTGCCATTGAGCCCTCCCCTTCAAGGGGAGGGTTGGGTGGGGATGGGTTGGCAGCCGCTGACGGCACTTCCAACCTCGCCGAAGACAGCCGCCTGGCCGCCTCGCTGGCTGGCCCCAACCGCTGGTGGGCGCTGGCGAGCTTCTTCGGCTTCGGCCTGCTGCTCTCGTTCACGCCCTGCGTGCTGCCGATGATTCCGATCCTGTCCGGCCTGATCGCCGGGCACGGCCCGGGCCTGGGCGCGCGGCGCGCGTTCGCGCTGTCCTTTGTCTACGTGCTGGCAAGCGCGCTGGTGTTCACCGTCGCCGGCGTGATTGCCGGACTGGTCGGCGCCAACCTGCAGATCGCCTTCCAGAACCCGTGGGTGATCGGTGCTTTCGCACTGCTGTTCGTGGCGCTGGCGCTGTCGAGTTTCGGCCTTTACGAACTGCAGCTGCCGGCCGGCCTGCGCAACAGACTCGGCTCGATGAGCGATCACCAGCGCGGCGGCTCCTGGGCCGGCGTGGCGGTGATGGGCGCACTGTCGGCGTTGATCGTCGGGCCGTGCGTGGCACCGCCACTGGCGGCGGGCGTGCTCTACATCGGCCAGACCCAGGATCCGGTGTTCGGCGGTGCAGCGCTGTTCCTGCTGGCGATGGGCATGGGCGTGCCGCTGCTGGCCTTCGGCGTCGCCGCCGGCAAGGGACTGCCGACCAGCGGCCCGTGGATGGTCGCGGTGCAGCGCGTGTTCGGTTTCATCTTCCTCGGCCTTGCGGTGTGGATGCTGTCGCGCGTCGTGCCCGGCGCTGCGACGCTGGCGCTGTGGGGCGTGCTGCTGCTGGCTGCAGCAGCCACCATCGCGGCGGCGGTCAAAGCCGCCCAGCGCTACGGCGTGCGGGTGCTCGGCTGGACGACGGCAATGCTGCTGGGCGTGGTCGGTGCGGCGCAGCTGGTCGGCGCGATGGCGGGTGGCAGCGACCCGCTGCAACCGCTGGCCGGCCTGCGCAGCGGCAACGCCGCGCACGCGGCCGAACTGCCGTTCCGCAACATCAAATCCCTGGCGGACCTTGAGCGCGAGGTCGGCGCCGCGAAGGCCGCCGGCAAGCCGGTCATGCTCGATTTCTATGCCGACTGGTGCGTGGCCTGCAAGGAGATGGAGAAGTACACCTTTCCCGACGCCTCGGTGCATGCGGCACTGTCCGGCTTCGTCCTGCTCAAGGCCGATGTCACCGCCAACGACGACGTCGACCAGGCACTGATGAAGCACCTGGGCATCATCGGGCCACCGGCCACCTTGTATTACGTCGATGGCAGCGAGCGCCGCAACCTGCGCCTGTTCGGGTTCGAAGAACCCGGCCCGTTCGTCGAGCGCATTGGCAAGGCCGGTCGCTGATGGCATTGAGTGCCACCAGCAAGATCCTGCTGGTCGCCGTGGCCGCCGGCACCCTGGGCGTCCTCGCCGGGCTCTGGTCGAACGGTCCCGGGCCGCTGTTGCGCAGCGAGGTCGGCCAGCGCGCGCTGCAGACGGTCATGGATGCCAGCGCGCCGGCCCCGCCCGCCGGCCTGGCGGTCGCCCGTCGCGGCGAAGCGATCCCGGCCATGCAGTTGCCGGGGCTCGATGGCGCGCCGGCGCGGATTCCGGCCGACTTTTCCGGGCGCCCCATCGTGATCAACCTGTGGGCGAGCTGGTGCGGTCCGTGCATCGAGGAAATGCCCGAGCTCGACCGCTTTGCGGCCAGCCAGGGTGCCAACGGCGCGCAAGTGGTCGGCATCGCGCTGGATGATGCCGCCGCCGTGCGGTCATTCCTGCAGCGCATTCCGGTCCGCTATCCGATCCTGCTCGACCAGGCCGGCCCGCGCGACGCAGGCGTGCAACTGGGCAATGCCAAGGGCGTTTTGCCCTATACCGTGCTGGTTTCCGCCGATGGGCGACTGCTGGAGCAGAAGATCGGCCCGTTCGCGCACGGCGAAATCGACGACTGGGTCGCAAATTAGAGCGACCACTCAAACAACTGCTTAAATCCTGACAACTTCGTCGATACGGTGGCGAACGTCTGGACACCCCGCCTGGCTTCGCGCACACTGCCCGCCTTTGAGGCAGTTCGTAGGGAGTACCGCGGGTCCGCCATGGCGAAGTTGTTGGTTCTGCACGGCCCCAACCTCAATCTGCTCGGCAGCCGCGAGCCGGAGGTGTATGGCCACGCCACCTTGGCCGACATCGATGCCGACCTGCGCCAGCGAACTGTAGCGGCCGGCCACAGCTATGACAGCCTGCAAGCCAACGCCGAGCATGTCCTGGTCGAGCGCATCCAGGCCGCCCGCGAGGACGGCACGGCGCTGGTCCTGATCAATCCGGCTGCCTTCACCCACACCAGCGTGGCCATCCGCGACGCGCTGGCGGCGGTGGCGATCCCCTTTTTCGAAGTGCATCTGTCCAATCCACACCGGCGCGAACCGTTCCGCCATACCAGTTACTTCAGCGACCTTGCCCTCGGCGTGGTCTGCGGCTTCGGCGCCGACAGCTACCGCTACGCCCTCGACGCCGCGCTGAAGCGCCTGGCTTGATCTCCATTCAAGACCGTTGTCCCGTGACCCGGGACGACCACCATCAACGACCCTGAGGCCCACCATGGACCTGCGCAAAATCAAGAAACTCATCGACCTGCTCGAAGAGTCCAACCTCGCCGAGATCGAGATCAAGGAAGGCGAAGAGTCCGTCCGCCTCGCCCGCACGCCGCGCGGCGTTGCCGTGGCCGCGCCGGTCATGCACGCCGCCCCGGTCGCCCATGCGCCGGTGATGCCGATGCACGGCCCGACCGAAGCCGCCACCGGCGGCCACGCCAAGCCGCAGGCCGACCTGCCCGAGGGCCATATCGTGCGCGCGCCGATGGTCGGCACGTTCTACGGTTCGCCGTCGCCGGACAAGCCCGCTTTTGTCAGCGTCGGCCAGGCCGTCAAGGCCGGCGACACCCTTGGCATCATCGAAGCGATGAAGATGTTCAACCCGATCGAGGCCGACGTCGCCGGCACCGTGCTGAAGGTGATGGTCGAGAACGGCCAGCCGATCGAGTTCGACCAGCCGCTGTTCGTCATCGGTTGAGATCAGCCCATGCTCGATAAAGTCGTAATCGCCAACCGCGGTGAGATCGCGCTGCGCATCCTGCGCGCGTGCCACGCGCTGGGCATCCGCACGGTCGCGGTGCATTCCACCGTCGACCGCAATCTCAAGCACGTCGCCATGGCCGACGAGTCGGTCTGCATCGGTCCGGCACCGTCGACCGACAGCTACCTCAACATGGCGCAGATTATTGCCGCCGCCGAGGTCACCGACGCCCAGGCCATCCATCCCGGCTACGGCTTCCTGTCGGAGAACGCCGACTTCGCCGAGCGCGTGGAGCAGTCGGGCTTCATCTTCATCGGTCCGAAGGCCGACACCATCCGCCTGATGGGCGACAAGGTCGAAGCCATCCGTGCGATGAAGGCCGCCGGCGTGCCGTGCGTGCCCGGCAGCGGCGGTCCGCTCGGCGACGACCCGGCCACCAACGTCAAGATCGCGCGCGAGATCGGCTACCCGATCATCGTCAAGGCCGCCGGTGGCGGTGGCGGTCGCGGCATGCGCGTGGTCCACACCGAAGCGCACCTGACGGTGGCCATCCAGACCACCAAGTCCGAGGCCAAGGCCGCCTTCGGCAACGACATGGTCTACATGGAGAAGTTCCTGGAGAACCCGCGCCACGTGGAGATCCAGGTGCTCGCCGACGGCCAGGGCAGCGCCATCCACCTGGGCGAACGCGACTGCTCGATGCAGCGCCGCCACCAGAAGGTGGTCGAGGAAGCGCCGGCACCGGGCATCACGCCCGAGCAGCGCGCGGAGATCGGCAAGGTCTGCGTCGAGGCCTGCCTGCGCATCGGCTACCGCGGCGCCGGCACGTTCGAGTTCCTGTACGAGAACGGCCGCTTCTACTTCATCGAGATGAATACCCGCATCCAGGTGGAGCATCCGGTCACCGAGATGGTCACCGGCATCGACCTGGTGCGCGAGCAGCTCAGCATCGCCGCCGGCCACAAGCTCTCCATCAAGCAGAGTGACGTGGTGCTGGAAGGGCACGCGATCGAGTGCCGCATCAACGCCGAGGATCCGGAGACGTTCATGCCTTTCCCGGGCCTGATCCAGCACTTCCATGCCCCGGGCGGCCCGGGCGTGCGCGTCGACAGCCACATCTACGAAGGCTATCGCGTGCCGCCGAACTACGACTCGATGATCGGCAAGCTGATCGTGCACGGCCCGGATCGCGAAACCGCCATTGCGCGCATGCGCGTGGCGCTGAGCGAGATGGTCGTCGACGGCATCAAGACCAACGTGCCGTTGCAACAGCGGATCATGTCGGACGCCGGCTTCCAGCAGGGTGGGATGAACATCCACTACCTGGAAAAGCGCTTGAAGGAACAGAAGGAAAAGGCGCTGTCGATCGTGTGATCGGCGGGGCAACGCAGCAATGAAAAACGGCGCCCTGGGCGCCGTTTTTCATTGCGGGCAGTCGCGGCCGGACGAGCTGCGGGCCTGGGTCCCGGCGTTCGCCGGGATGACGGCAGCTTCGATCAGCGCGCGCCCACGATCGGCGAGGCATCGGCCGTGGCATCGTTGACCACGCCATCATCCACTGAAGGTACCGGCGCCTTCTGTGCGCTGCCCGGGATCGTCTCGACCCCCACGTTCGACGACGGACTGACAATCATCACGTACTCGCTCGAACCGTCGGGCCAGACCATCTTGAACGTGCTCCCCGGCGGCAGCGTCGAGAACGGCGCACCGCTGCTGGCGCGATACACCGCCGCCACCTGGGCCGCACCGGACATGCGCACCTGCTCATCGGAGTCGACCGCGGTGACCGCCACCTGGGAAAGGTGCCGGTACTCGTCGCCGAGCACGTCGATCACCACGCCAGCCGCCGACACCGAATAGGTGGCGAACAGCAGCACCCAGAAGTACCGGCGCGCCTTGTCGCCGAATCCTAGCTTCATCATTTTCTTGTCCTCTTCTCGCGCATCAGCGAGTCGACCATTGCATTGACCACATCGACGCCCTGGCGCGGAATCGCGGCGTCGTATACGAAACTGGTGAAATCCTGCGACGGGTCTGCGGAACAGATCCCGCCGTTGGCGCAGTAAGTCGTCATCAGCGAGCTCTGCGGCCCGCAGTCGAGACCCAGCCGGCATGCCGCCAGTTGCCAGGCCAGTTCGGAGAACTGGGTGCCGGAAACCTGATCGGTCATCGACACGCGCCCGCTGGAGGCGATGCCCATGCCCGGCGACAGCGCCGAATAGGCATCGGGATCCTTCGATTCCTGCACGCGCTCGACGAGGTCGCGTGCGTAGGCCTCGCCTTGCTTGACCGGCTTCCCGGTGGCAAGCAGCGATGCCTCCGCGGCCAGGCTGCCCGCCTCCGCCGCTTCGGTGCGCTTGACCACGATCATGCGCGGCGACAGGTCGTCCTGTGGCACGAACCGAGAGCAACGCTGGCCGACACGCTCGCGCGCCGCCGCCATGGCCGGCGAGCCGCGCATCGCCATCTCGCGGATGACCTGGGTGTCGCGCGCATACGCAGCCGGCGCCATGGCATAGCCGGAGCAGTAGTCGTAGACGCGACTCACCATCCATTTCGCGTCGGCGTCGCCCTCGCGCACGGCAGGCTCGAGGGATTGCATGTAGCCAAACAGATCGTCGCTACGCTCGAATTCGACGCGGATCTGCGGCACGTGCCTGGCCAGCGTCGCCACCGAAATCGCCTGCGAAGGCGGAATATCGCCGCCAATGGATTGCTCGGAAATCGCCGCGTCCACCGCGGCGAGTTTCAGGATGCCGCCGGTGCCGGCATCGGAATGGTTGCTGCGAACCCACGCCGCCCCCGCCACCAACAAGATCGAAAGCGCCACCACAGCGACCGAGACGCGCGCACGCGTGCCCGATCCCGCTTGGGGTCGCGCTCTGAATCCTGTGTCCAGCGTGTCGGACATCCGTATACGGCAGGCTCTGCAAACAAGGCGGCCATTCTAGGGCATGACGCCTCCGTAACATCGTGCGGTCTGGCTGAACGGGCCGGCCTCCGGTCAATGGCAACGCGGCTGCAGGCGTCGCGCCCATGCGACCCCGATCCCACCGGCAACCGCCCCGCTCGGCTTTACGGCGACCGTCGCACCCCGCAACATGGCCGCCCCCCTTGCCCCAGCGCGGTCCATCGCGCCCGCCGCCATGCCTTACCTCGAACTCACCGTGCCCTGTACCGAAGTCCAGCAGCCGCGCTACGAGCGCGCCCTGGAGAATGTCGGCGCCCTCGCGGTCACCCTCGCCGATGCCCACGCCGACGCCCCGGACGAGCAGGCGATTTTCGAGCCGGGCGTCGGCCAGACGCCGCTGTGGCACGAGCTGACGCTGACGGCCCTGTTCGAAGGCGGCACCCCGCAGGAGCTGCTGCTGTACGCCCTCAGCGCCGCCGACGAAGACCTGGACTGGTCGCGCGCCAGCTTCCGCGACGTCGCCGACCAGGACTGGGAACGGGCCTGGATGGACCAGTACGAGCCGCTGCATTTCGGCACGCGCACCTGGATCGTGCCCTGGAACCATGACCTGCCCGCCGGCGCCGACGCGGCCGATGCGGCCGTGGTTCGCCTCGACCCGGGCCTGGCCTTCGGCTCGGGCACGCACCCGACCACCGCACTGTGCCTGCAGTGGCTGGACCAGCTCGCCAGCGAGGGCGTGCTGGCCGGCGCCCGCGTCCTCGACTTCGGCTGCGGCTCGGGCATCCTCGCCCTGGCCGCGCTCAAGCTCGGTGCGGCGCAGGCAATCGGCGTCGACAACGACCCCCAGGCCTTGATTGCCACCGCGGACAACGCCGAGCGCAACGGCGTCGGCCAGCGCCTGCAGGCCTGGATGCCCGACCAGGAGCCGGCTGCAACGACGTACCCGATTGTCGTCGCCAACATTCTCGCCTCGGCTTTGGTGGCGCTGGCCGACACCCTGGCCGCACGGGTCGCGCCCGGTGGCCGCATCGCCATGTCGGGCATCCTCGCCGGTCAGGAGGACGAGGTGATCGCGCGCTATTCCGCCGATTTCGACTCACTGCAGGCCGATCGGCTCGAAGACTGGATCCGCGTCACAGGCGTACGTCGCCGCTGACCGCGTCGACGTGCTTGAATACGACCGGGGATACACCGGATCGATCAATGGGCAGGAGCATGGCCAACTGCCGGGCAATGCCTGACCGCTCCGGTGCCGTCGCCTCACCGTCTCTTATTCCGTCTCCAATCCGACACACACCATGTTCGTCCCGTGCCCTCATTGCGGATTCCTGGTTGCGCTGATCGCCACACGCGATCGCGCATCGCAGCGCTGCCCGCGTTGCGACGGCACGGTCGAACCACCGGACGTGATCGCGACGGATCACGAACCGGTTGTCGACGTTGCCGATGTCGCGAGCGAAGCAACGCCAGCGACGACGGCCGAGCCGTTGCAAGCCGACACCGTAGTCGAGCAACCGGACCACGGCCCTCAAGCCGCCGAAGCCGCGACCGAGGGCGAACAGGCGACGCCGTCGTTCGAACAGGCGATCGAGGCCGCCGCGATCCGACCGGCCGCGCCACGACGACAACGTCGCGGCGCGCGTCCACGACGCAAGGGTGAGCCCAGTTTCGCCAGCGGCCATCGGGTTGCTGCTGACGCGCGCCTGCACTGGCGCTGGTACGCGGCACTGGCCGGACTGGTGCTGTTGCTGGCATTGCAACTGTTGCTGGCACAGCGTCGCGAGCTTGCCGCCGATGCACGCTGGCGCCCGTATGTCTCGGCGTTGTGCACCGTCGCCGGCTGCGAGCTGCCGCCCTGGCACGAGCCTGCGGCGTTCACCATGATCCAGCGCAATGTCCGGGCCAAACCCGGCAGCCCCGGCGTGCTCGCCGTCGAAGCGAGTTTCCGCAACGACGCCCACTGGCCGCAGCCATGGCCGACCTTGCTGCTTGGCCTGTCCGATGTCGACGGCCGGTTGGCCGGACAGCGCGCGTTCACCCCTGGCGAGTACCGTCCCGATCGAAAGGCCACTGACGTGTTGCTGCCCGGACAGAGTGCGAACGTGACGCTGGAGGTCATCGAACCGGCGCCGCGAATTGTCGCGTTTACCTTCGACTTCCGATGAAGTGCGCGCCATCACATTGTCGCCTGCGACGGGCCCGCGCTAGACTCCGCTTCCCGTCGGCCGCCCTGCCCGGACCGACGACGCCATCGCAGCACCTGCGAAACACCGAAGCAACGCGTACTCCCTGGGGAACAAGTTGAACGCAGCCGCCGACCGCACCGACTCCGCACGTAGCGCACCGCGCGTACCGTTGCGCGATCATGTCGCGACGTCGATCCGCCGCTTCCTTGGCGACCTTGACGGCAGCGAGACCGAGAACCTCTACGAGATCGCATTGCGCGAGCTCGAAATTCCGCTCTTCATCGAAGTGCTGCAGCACTGCGATGGCAACCAGAGCCGCGCCGCGTCGATGCTGGGCATCCACCGCGCCACGCTGCGCAAGAAGCTGCGCGAGTACGGTCTCGACTGACCGCCTGCGGGTTCGGCTGGAGCTGCCAGCCCCCGATTTCCCGCAGCTGAAAGCCGCTTCCACGGGGACTGACCCGGTCCCGGTATAATTCCCGGCTCCCGTCGCCGTACCCCTCCCCACATGACTTCCGAGCGTTTGCCCGCCTCGCCGGTGAAGATCCGCCGCGCGCTGCTGTCCGTGTCCGACAAGACCGGCCTGATCGAACTTGCCCAGGCGCTGGTCGCCCTCGGCGTGGAGCTGCTGTCCACCGGCGGCACCGCCAAGGCCATCCGCGACGCCGGACTGGCGGTCAAGGACGTCTCCGACGTCACCGGATTCCCGGAAATGATGGACGGCCGGGTAAAGACCCTGCACCCGCTGGTGCACGGCGGCCTGCTGGGTCGCGCCGGCACGGACGATGCGGTAATGGCACAGCACGGCATCGGCGCGATCGACCTGCTGGTGCTGAACCTGTATCCGTTCGAGAAGGTCTCTGCGGACCCTGCCAGCACCATGGAAGACATCGTCGAGAACATCGACATCGGTGGCCCGGCGATGCTGCGCTCGGCGGCGAAGAACTTCGCCCGAGTCGCCGTCGCCACCGATCCGGCGCAGTACGCCGGGATCATCAGCGAACTGCAGGGCAACGACGGCGCACTGGCTTCGTCCACGCGCTTCGCCCTGTCCGTGGCCGCCTTCAACCGCGTCGCCCAGTACGACGCCTGCATCAGCGACTACCTGTCGGCGCTTCAGGCCGACGGCAGCCGCGCGCTGTTTCCGGCGCAGCAGAACAGCAACTTCGTCAAGGTCATGGACCTGCGCTACGGCGAGAACCCGCACCAGCACGGCGCGTTCTATCGCGACCTGTATCCGGTACCGGGCACGCTGGCGACGTTCACCCAGCTGCAGGGCAAGGAACTGAGCTTCAACAACCTCGCCGATGCCGACGCCGCGTGGGAATGCGTGCGTCAGTTCGAGCACCCGGCCTGCGTGATCGTCAAGCACGCCAATCCCTGCGGCGTGGCGCAGGGAGTCGCCTGCGGCGATGCCTATGAGCTGGCTTACGCGACCGACCCGACCTCGGCCTTCGGCGGCATCATCGCCTTCAACCGCACGCTCGACGCGGCCACCGCCAAGGCCATCCTCGATCGCCAGTTCGTCGAAGTGCTGATCGCCCCGGACTACGAGGACGGCGCGCTCGACTACGCCCGCAAGAAGGCCAATGTCCGCGTCCTGCGCATCCCGCACGGCGAAGGCCGCAACAACTTCGACATCAAGCGGGTCGGCTCGGGCCTGCTGATGCAGACCAGCGACATCCGCGAAGTCGGCCGCGACGAACTCAAGGTCGTCAGCAAGCTGGCGCCGACTGCATCGCAGTTCGACGACCTGCTGTTCGCCTGGCGCATCGCCAAGTTCGTCAAGTCCAACGCGATCGTCTATGCCCGCGACCATCGCAGCATCGGCATCGGTGCCGGCCAGATGAGCCGTGTGGTCAGCGCCAAGATCGCCGCGCTCAAGGCCGAGGAAGCCGGCCTGGTCGTGCCGGGCTCGGTGATGGCGTCGGACGCATTCTTCCCGTTCCGCGACGGCATCGACGCTGCGGCCGCAGCCGGTATCAAGGCGGTGATCCAGCCCGGTGGCTCGATGCGCGACGGCGAGGTGATCGCCGCCGCCGACGAGCACGGCATCGCCATGGTCTTCACCGGCGTGCGTCATTTCCGTCACTGATCACGACCGCGTCATAACCGCCGCTGCGGCACACTCGGCCCGATACTTCCAGGCGCATCGGGCCATGTGGATACGAACCGAAACCCAGGCCGACCATGCGGCCATCAGCCAGGTGATCGCAGCGGCGTTCGCCGACCAGCCCGGCTCCGGCCGGACTGAACAGCGCATTGTCGAAGCCCTGCGCACGGATGGCGCCTTGAGCCTGTCGCTGGTGGCCGACGTCGACGGCCGCATCGCCGGCCACGTCGCCTTCTCACCGGTGCGCGTCGGCGATGGCACGGAACGCTGGTACGGCCTCGGCCCGGTGTCGGTGGCGCCGCGCGACCAGCGCAACGGCGTCGGCGGCGCACTCATTCGCGCCGGCCTGAGCGAACTTGCCGAACGCGGCGCGCTGGGCTGCGTCGTGCTGGGCGAGCCGGCGTACTACCGGCGCTTCGGATTCCGCCATTCGCCGGGCCTGCGCTTCGGCGATGTGCCGGCGGAGTACTTCCAGGCACTGGCGTTTGGCGATGGCGTAGCCGCGGGTGAAGTCACGTACCACGCGAGCTTCACCGCCGCGACGTAAGGTCCAATCAGGCCGATCAGGGGCTGCAACAACGTTCTGATCCATTACAGGACCCGATCCGTCGCAGTTTGCACAGCAGACCCCGTCGGAGAGGCGGTCGCGGCTGCGCGGCGCGTCCCGTAAAATCCGCAGTCCCACGCCGCGGTACACCAGGAGCACGCATGAAAGTCCTCGTAATCGGTTCCGGTGGTCGCGAGCACGCATTGGCATGGAAACTGGCGCAGTCGCCGCGCATCGATGAAGTGCTGGTCGCGCCGGGCAATGCCGGCACCGCGGCCGAACTCAAGTGTCGTAACGTCGAAGTCGGCGGCAACGATATCGACGGGCTGCTCGCCCTGGTCGACAACGAAGGCGTGGCGGTGACCGTGGTCGGCCCGGAAGGCCCGCTGGTGGCCGGTGTGGTCGACCGCTTCCGCGCGGCTGGCAAGCGCATCTTCGGACCGAGCGCGCAGGCGGCGCAGCTGGAAGGCAGCAAGGCGTATGCCAAGCACTTCCTCGCCCGCCACGGCATTCCGACCGCGCACTACGCCGTGTTCACCGAAGCCGATGCGGCGCTCGACTATGTCCAGGAGAAAGGAGCCCCGATCGTCATCAAGGCCGATGGCCTGGCCGCGGGCAAGGGCGTGATCGTGGCGATGACGCTGGCCGAGGCCGAGGCCGCCATCACCGACATGCTTTCGGACTACGCCTTCGGCGCCGCGGGTGCGCGCGTGGTGATCGAGGAGTTCCTCGACGGCGAGGAAGCCAGCTTCATTTCGATGGTTGACGGCACCACGGCCTTGCCAATGGCGACCAGCCAGGACCACAAACGTGTCGGCGACCGCGACACCGGCCCCAATACCGGCGGCATGGGCGCGTACTCACCGGCGCCGGTGGTCACGCCGGAAGTGCACGCACGCATCATGCGCGAAGTGGTCGAGCCGACCGTGCGCGGCATGGCCAGCGACGGTGTGCCGTTCACCGGTTTCCTCTATGCCGGCCTGATGATCGACAAGTCAGGCGCGCCGAAGGTGATCGAGTTCAACGTGCGTTTTGGCGATCCGGAAACGCAGCCGATCATGCTGCGCCTGGAGTCGGACCTGCTTGACCTGGTCGAGGCCGCGATCGACGAACGCCTGCACGAAGTGTCTGCCAAGTGGGATGCGCGCCCGTCGCTGGGCGTGGTGATGGCAGCCGAAGGTTATCCGGGCACGCCGCGCGTAGGCGACGTGATCGGTGCCTGGGACACGCCCGACCTGGATGACACCAAGGTCTTCCATGCCGGCACGAAGATCGAAGGCGAACACGTCGTCACCTCCGGCGGCCGCGTGCTGTGCGTGTGCGCGCTGGGAGACACGGTGCTCGATGCACAGCGCCGCGCCTATGCCGAGATCGCCGGCATCTCCTGGCACGGCGAGTTCCACCGCCACGACATCGGCTGGCGCGCGATCGAGCGCGAAACGGCGGATTGCGAACCGGCCTGAGCTGGTTCATCGAGCCAGGCTAACCAGTCGCCTCTTCCGGAGGCGGCTGCAGGCTCACCGCGACCTCTTCCAGGTCGGTGATCGCCGCTTCCAGCGCATCGTGGAACTCGGCCTGGCGCGACATCAGGTCTTCGATGGCCTGTGCCTTCTTGAGCTTGGACAGCTCGCCGTCGAACAGCAGCCATTGCGTCGTCAGCAGCTCGACGTTGTTCTTGGAGTAATGGCGCATCTCCTTGAGCTGCAGCACGGTGTCGTTGACGTGCTCGAGCGGGGTCTTGGTGTCCGCGGTCATGACGCCTCCTTCTGCAAGGGTGTCTGGCGCAGGGTAGGCGGGGGAAGCTGGCTGGGAGCGGAATGGACGCCTTTGCGTGACCTTCACGCCCCCCGTTCGCCCTGAGCGTAGCGGCGAAGCCGCGAAGTCGAAGGGCCCGGCCGCAGGTGATACGCCCGACCCTTCGACTTCGGCCTGCGGCCTACGCTCAGGGCGAACGGGGTCTGCAGGGCGCGCGCGCAGACGCGTGGCACACCCGTTTGCTAGTCTCGCCCGAACCGAAACGGACCTTCCCAGCGCATGGCGCACAACCAGTTCGAACTGCTGCGGCAGCGCCGCTTCCTGCCCTTCTTCGCCACGCAGGCGTTTGGTGCCTTCAACGACAACGTCTACCGCCAGGCCATCATCGGCCTGCTGTTCTTCCTGGGCACCAGCCCCGAACAGCGCACGCTCTACACCAACCTCGCGCCGGCGTTGTTCATCCTGCCCTACTTCCTGTTCTCGGCCACCGCCGGTCAGATCGCCGAGAAGCTGGAGAAGTCGCGGCTGATCCGCATCACCACGACGATGGAAATCGTGATCATGTCGCTGGCCGCGGTCGGCTTCCTGACCCAGAACATGGTCGTGCTGCTGGTCGCGCTGTTCTGCACCGGATTGCAGTCGACGCTGTTCGGTCCGGTGAAGTACTCGATCCTGCCATCGGTGCTGAAGCCCGAGGAACTCACCGGCGGCAACGGCCTGGTCGAGATGGGCACCTCGATTTCGATCCTAGCCGGCATGATCTTCGGCGGCCTGATCTTCGAAGTGGCCGGCACGCACGGACCGATCGTGGCGGCGACCTCGATCATCCTGCTTGCGGTGGCCGGCAACCTGGTCAGCCGTGCGATTCCCCGCGCCGAAGCCGGTGCGCCGGACCTGAAGATCAACTGGAACCCGATCCCCGAATCCGTCGCGATCCTGCGCATGGCCAGGAAGCAGCCCGCGGTGCGCAACGCCATCCTCGGCGTTTCGTGGTTCTGGTTCGTCGGCACGGTGCTGACTTCGCAGTTGCCGACCTACGCCGAGGTCAACCTCGGCGGCAGCGGCACGCTCTACATCTTCGCCCTGGCGCTGTTCTCGATCGGCACCGGCGTCGGCTCGATCCTGTGCGAGAAGCTGTCGGCGCGCACGGTCGAGATCGGCCTGGTGCCGCTGGGCGCCTTCGGCATCAGCGCCTTCATGGTCGACCTGTACTTCGCCCGCAGCGGCATCGCTCCGGCGCAGGTGTCCACCGTGGGCGCCTTCATGGCGCAGCCAGGCAGCTGGCGCATCGCCATCGACTTGGTCGGCATCGGACTGTTCGCCGGCTTCTTCGTCGTGCCGCTGTTCGCCCTCATCCAGAGCCGAACGCCGCGCAACGAGGTCTCGCGCGTCATCGCAGCGATGAACATCCAGAACGCCGCCTTCATTGTCCTGGCCGCCGGGCTCGGTATCGCGGTGCAGCGCCTGCTGGGCTGGTCGATCCCGCAGGTGTTCCTGGCATTGGCGATCGCCAATGTCGTGGTCGCGATCTACATCTTCACGATCGTGCCCGAATTCCTGATGCGCTTCCTCAGCTGGGTGCTCGTGCGCGGCCTCTACCGGCTGCGCGTGCACGGCGTGGAGAAGCACGTGCCAGACGAAGGCGCGGCGCTGATCGTGTGCAACCACGTCAGCTACATGGACGCGCTGATCCTTGCCGCGAGCATCCCGCGGCCGGTGCGCTTCGTCATGTACTACAAGATCTTCAATATTCCGGTGATGAGCTGGATCTTCCGCACCGCCAAGGCCATTCCGATCGCCGGCGCCAAGGAAGACCCGGAACTGATGCAGCGCGCGTTCGACGAAATCGATGCGGCGCTGGCCGATGGCGAACTGGTCGGCATCTTCCCGGAAGGCGGCTTGACCCGGGATGGCGCGATCGCGCCATTCAAGTCGGGCGTCGAGCGCATCCTCGAGCGGCGTCAGGTGCCGGTGGTGCCGATGGCCCTGCGCAACATGTGGACGAGCATGTGGAGCCGCCGCGACGGACGCCTGGGGCGGATGCGCGTGCCGCGCCGGTTCCGCGCACCGGTCGAGGTGATCGCCGTGGCGCCGGTCGACGGCGCCGTGGTCGACGCGCCGTTGCTGGAGGCACGGGTGCGCGAACTGCGCGGCGACGCGGCCTGAGGCACCAAGCGGGGCAATCACCACGCCACAACGACAGGCGACTGCCTAGCATCGGCCCTGATCACGCTCGCAGGGCCGTCAATGAGCACGCTGCCACCGGCACCGCCACATTCGCCGCCCGCGTTCCCCAGTCACTTGCCGTGGGCGATCGGGATCACGATCGCCTCGATGCTCGTCTTCTGCATCCTCGGCACGATTTCGGGCATCGTCGCGATCGTCTACGGCGCGCAGGTCAATCGCCGACTCAATGCCGGCGACAGCGAGGGTGCGAGCGAAGCCTCGCGCAGCGCCAACGTGTGGTGCTGGATCACCACGAGCCTGATCATCCTGGGCTTGTGCGTGGTGGCGCTGTTCTTCTACAGCGGCGGCTGGGCGAAGTACCAGCAGATCATGGGAGAACTTGAGCGCATCCAGCTGCACGGATGACGGCGGCCGCCAGCGGCCTGCACTTGAGGCTACCGCCGGGTCAGCTGACCCAGCCGGCGATCACGAACAGGGCCAGCACCGCCAGCCAGACCAGCAGGCTGCGCCAGACCAGGCTCATAGCATCGCGCAGCTCCGGCAGGTCGGCCGACCAGGCCGGCGGGATGGTCGGTGGCGCCGGCACTCCACCCTCGCCCACCTCGACGCTGCCGCCGTTGTTGCCGTTATAGCTGTCGTAGTCGGCGGCTTCTTCGGCCAGTTCGCACTTGACGCTGGCACGCGCCACCGCGCCAAGGAAGGGCCGGTCGAGGTCGAACGACGCACCGCCGGCCTCGCGCCATGCACCGAGCACGGTGTCGAAGTTGCCGACCAGCGCCAACGACAGCGTCATCAGCTGCGCCACCGGCCAGTCGAGCAGGGCCAGCAGCTTGCGCGCACCCAGGCGGGTCTCGACCGGCAATTCGCCGGAAGCCTCACCCTGCGCCGCCAATACCGTGAAGCGGTACAGCAGGGCGCCAACCGGTCCGAGCAGGAGGAACCAGAACAACACGCCGAACCAGCGCTGCTGGGCATTGCGGAACACCGCTTCGATCAGCGATGCCCCGTCCAGCGTCGCCGGCATCTCGCCCTCCGGCCACAGTCGCGCGGCGGCGGTGCGGCGCGACGCGGGGTCGCCGGCGGCAGCGATCGCTTCCACATCCAGGTCCAGGTCGCGCGGACCCCAGGCGTAGAACAGCACGGCAATAGCGAAAGCCAGGCCGGCCAATCCCCAAAGCGGTTCGTGCAGGGCCAGCTGGAACAGGCCGACCGCGAGCAGCGGCGGCACCAGTGCGATCACCAGTCCCCAGCGCCCACGCCAGAAATCGTTGGCCGACAGGCGCCCATCAAGCCAGCGCAGCCAATTGCGATACCAGCTGTAGTCGCGCACCGAGGCCGCCAGCGACTGCGCCAGATGGCCGAGCACGAGCGCGACGACAACGGCGATCAGGGTTGCGGACATTGCTCAGGCTCTCCGGGCATCGCAAACAGCGGCTAACTCGTCGATTCTAGGATCATCCGCCAATGGCTGTCATGGCCGCTTCAGCGGTCACCATCCCGGCGTCGTGACGCCCAGGAGCCGGTGGGTCAACCTGCTGGCGTGCCTTCGCCGGCCTGCAGCCACTGCTCGATCAACCATCGCGAGATCGAGATGCCGGGCGACAGCACCGCGCCCTGGCCATCGTCGCGGTCACCGCCCCATTCACCGCGGGCGCGTGCCGCGATCACTTCGTCGCGAGTGAACCAGCGTGCTTCCTCAAGTTCGTCGCCGACCTGCGGTTCGTCGCTTTCGGCCTGCGCACTGAAGCCGAGCATCAAGGCACCCGGGAATGGCCACGGTTGCGACGCAAGGTAGCGGCAGCGGCGCACGCGCACACCGGTTTCCTCGAGCACTTCGCGCGCGACGGTCTGTTCGAGCGATTCACCGGGTTCGACGAATCCGGCAATGACCGAATAGCGCCGTGCCGGCCACGCCTTCTGCCGGCCGAGCAACAGGCGCGCGCCATCGCTGACCGCGACGATGACGGCCGGGTCGGTACGCGGATAGTGTTCGGCGCCGCATTGCTCGCAGCGTCCTTGCCAGCCTGCGCGCGACAACGCGACCACGCCACCGCATACGCCGCAATGGCGATGGCGGCTGCGCCAATGCTGCAGCGCGCGCGCCTGGGCGAAAACACTGGCCTCGAAACCAGGCCACAGCGAAGCGGCACTGCGCAGGTCGACCCGGCGCGGCGCCACGAATGCAGTCAGTGCGCCTTCCAGTGCAAACCAGGCACCGCCTTGCGCGTCCAGGCCGAGGAATACAGCCGCACCGATGCCACCGGGGCCTTCGCTGATCTGCTCGCCGTGCGGCGCCAGCAAATGGCCGGCGTCGTCGGCATAGGCATCGCCACGCTCGTCGAGCAGCACCACGCGCGCTCGTGGCCATGACGCCTTCAACGCATCGGGGTCGTCGCGCAGGCGATCGGCGCGGTCGAGGGCGGCACGGCAGGCGGAATCGACGCCTGCCTCGACGAAGGCGAAAGGTGCCGGTTCGATACTCACACCGCGAACGACGATCCGCAGCCGCAGGTGGTCTTCGCGTTCGGATTGCGGATCACGAACTGCGCACCGTGCAGGCTTTCGGTGTAGTCGACCTGCGCGCCCATCAGGTACTGCAGGCTCAGCGGGTCGACCAGCAGGGTCACGCCGTCGGTCAGCACGGCCAGGTCGTCCTCGCCCTGCTGATCGTCGAACTCGAAGCCGTACTGGAAGCCCGAACAACCGCCGCCCTGGATGTAGACGCGCAGCTTGAGGGCCTCGTTGCCTTCTTCGGCGATCAGCTCGCGGACCTTGCTGGCGGCCGCGGAAGTGAACTGCAGGGGGCGATCGAGCGACTGGTAGTCCGGCGCCGCGAGCGTGGGGATGAACGTTTCCATGCGATCAGGATGGGGGGCGCGGCCTCGGGGTTCAAGCCTTGCGGGCGGTTGAGTGCGTTGCACACGCGTACCGGAGGGCCGGAGCGTTACTCCGCCGCTGTCGCCGGCGCGATGTCGCGGATCGCTTCGGCCCAGGTGAACGACTGCTCGATCGCGGCGCCGGATTTCGGCGCCAGGCGAACGCTCACCCGGACCGGGGTGAAGTCCGCGGGCAGGAACACATCGCCTTCAACCTGCTGGAAGTACTTGAACGAGTACGGCACGCCGGTCGCGCCCGGCTGCTGGCGCAGATCGCCCCAGACCAGCTTCTGCAGCTTGCCGGCACGGGTGCCCTCGATGGTGATGCTCAGCTCGCCGGTGCTGACCGCACCGCGGTTGAGGTTCTGGGTCAGGGTGGTGGTGAAGTGCCAGGCGGTGTCGTTCTGGGGCTGCAAGCGCAGGGCGTGCACCGCCAGGCCGCGGCGCTGCGCGGTGCTGCCGACCAGGCGCTCGTAGAAGGCGACGTCCGCCCGCAGCGCGGCGACCTCCTCGTCGCGCTCGGCCAGGGTGCTCTGCAGGTCGCGATTGGCCTCTCGGCTGATCTGGTCGGAGCGGGTCAGGGTCGATACCCGCTGCTGCAACTGGTCGATCTGGGTCTGCTGACCGCGCGCGGCACGCTGGCTGTTTTCCAGAACCACCCGCGGGTCGCCCGGATCGGGCGAGAACGCCCGCCACAGGCCCCAGCCGCCGAATCCGAGGGCCAGGATCAGGGCGAGCCCGGCAATCGTCACCCAGCGCGTCTGCACCTGCATGACCGGCCACGCCGGCGCCGCCTCTGTTGCGGCAGCCTCGGCGGGTTCGTTGGTCTGGGGAGCCTCGGGAACGGGTTGGGTCATGCCGGTCGCCAGGGAATGTTCCGGCGACCAGCCTACCGCGCCTGAGTGTGACGGTCAGCCCAGAGCGGCGTGGGCGTCCAGATGGCCTTCAGCCATGGCATGGGCCTCGGCATGGATCAGGCGACCGGTCAGGACCGATCCGGCCAGCATCTCGACGACCTGGTAATGAACGTTGCCCTGGACGCGCGCCTTGGCCGCCAGCTCGACACGCTCGCTGGCGTACACGTCGCCGCTGAGCTGCCCGTTGATCACCACCACCGGCGCGCGAACCTCGCCTTCGATGCAGCCCTGCTCGGCCAGCGTCAGTGTCGCTTTCTGTCCGTCCTGGGCGATCACCTTGCCGATGATGCGACCTTCGACATACAACCCGCCGCTGAAATGCAGGTCGCCGCGAATCACCACCTGCGGCCCGATCAGGGTGTCGACCTGGCCAGGCTGCGCGGCCATTTTGTTCTTGAACATCAGTCAGTGCTTCCGGTTGTTGGCCCGCGCCTGCGGACCGTTGCTGCTATGTGTTGGATGACTCGGTGGCCGGGTTGCTCAGAGGCTGGCAATCGCGCCGCCATGGCTCCAGCCCAGGCTCTGTTCGATGGCGACGTCGCCGTTCTGCAACGACACCCGAACCCGTTGCGGGGTGAAACCGGCCGGCAGCATGACGCTGCCACCGAGCTGCTGGAAGTAGCGGAACGAGTAGTCCTGCGCCGGCCAGTCGTTGCGCTGGTGCAGTTCGTTCCAGCCGATCGAGGTGAGCTTGCCGTCGCGCACGCCTTCGACGTTGAAGCGCAGCTTGCCGCGGCTGATCGCGCCCTTGTTGAGGTTCTGCGTCAGCACGATCTGGTAGCGCCAGGTGCCGCCGGTCTCCGGCGAGAACTGCGCCGAATGCACGCTGAGGCCCTTGGCCTGTCCCGTGGCGCCGACCAGACGTTCGTAGAAGGCGATGTTCGAGCGCAGGTCGGAAATCTCTTCCTCGCGCTCGGCCAGCTCGCTCTGCACCTGCTTGTTGGCGACGCGGCTGATCTGGTCCGAACGCGACAGGGTCGCTTCGCGCTGCTCCAGCGTCTCGGCCTTGTCCCGCCAGTGGTCGAGCTGCACGCGGGTGGCATCGAGTTGCGCGGTCAATTCCGGCAGGCGGGGCGCGGCGCGGCGCTCGGCGCCGAGCCAGGCAACCGTCAGCGAGGCCAGCCACGCCACAACCAGCACGCTGACGATCAGCGGGCGCCGGTCAGGGCGCTGCTGGACAATGGTGAAGCGCGGCGGTGGCGCCTTGCGCGGCGGTTTGTTCATCAGCATGCGTGCCGATGGCCTGCGCCACCGGATCCCCTGCCCCTATACTCGGACCACAGTCTAGCGAGGTAAAAGCCGTGACGGATGCGCACCTGTTCGCAATTGGTGTAGTCCTGGCCTGGCTCGCAGGCATCCGGGTCTACCTGACCGTGTTCGGCGTCGGCCTGGCCGGCTTTTTCGGCTGGCTCGACCTGCCGCAGGCGCTGCAAGTCACCGCCTCGCCGTGGGTGCTGGGGGTATCGGGCGTGCTGGCGACGGCGGAGTTCTTCGCCGACAAGATCCCCGGCGTCGATTCGGGCTGGGACCTGCTGCATACCCTGCTGCGCGTGCCGGCCGGCGCGTTCCTGGCGGCGGCGACGCTCTCCCCGGACGGCCAACTCGGGGCCGGGGCCCTGGCGGCGGGCGCGGGGGTCGCATTGACCAGCCATGTGCTCAAGTCCGGTTCGCGCGCCCTGCTCAACACGTCGCCCGAACCGGTCAGCAACTGGACCGCCTCGATCACGGAAGACGTTGCCACCGTCGGCGGACTGGCACTGGTGTTTGCCCACCCCTGGATCGCCCTGTCGCTGGTCATGCTGGTCAGCGTGGTACTGGCACTGCTGCTGTGGTGGGTGTGGCGGACGCTGTTCCGTCGCGCGCCACGGCCGGGACCGGTCTGAGAACTGCATCCGGCCAACGTACCGGACATCGCGACGGCTCGACATAGGGCATTTCTCAAACACCCGCACAACGAAAAACGCCGCCGGAGATCCGGCGGCGTTCGTCTGAGGAGAGCTGCGGCGCGTGCCGCCTCGCTTACTCCTCGATCTTGGTCAGCAGGTAGTTCTGCTCGCCCAGGCGCTCGATCAACGACAGCTGGGTCTCGATCCAGTCGACGTGTTCTTCCTCGGAGTCGAGGATGTCGGCGAACAGCTTGCGGCTGACATAGTCGCCCACCGTCTCGCAGTACTTGATGGCCTCGCGCAGCATCGGCAGGGCCTCGAGCTCGAGCGCGAGATCGCAGGCCAGCACTTCGCGCGGGTTCTCGCCGATGCGCAGCTTGCCCAGGGCCTGGAAATTCGGCAGGCCGTCGAGGAAGAGGATGCGCTCGGACAGCTTGTCCGCGTGCTTCATCTCGTCGATCGACTCGTGGTACTCGTGATCGGCGAGTTCCTTCAGGCCCCAGTTCTTCAGCATCTTGGCGTGCAGGAAGTACTGGTTGATCGCGGTCAGCTCGTTGTAGAGCGCCTTGTTGAGGTATTCGATGACCTTGGCGTCGCCCTTCATGGCTCGGCTCCTTGTGCGTGCAATGGCCGGACTCTACCCCGTTCACGCAAGGCATGACGGAACGCGAATCGAGTGCATCCGCGAGCAGTTATCAGTGGCAATTGGAGCGTTGCGGACCCTGGTCCGCGGGGCCGCGTCAGGCGGCCTGCTGCATCACCGCGAAGGGCAGTTCGCGGACGGCACGGGCGGCGTCGAGCATCGAACCGGCCATGTCCAGGCAGCTGCCGCAGTTGGCGCCGGCACCGGTACGCATCGTCAGTTCGGTCACGCTGCTGCAGCCCGCGTCGGCGGCCTGGCGGATGTCGTGATCGGTAACCCCATTGCAGATGCAGACGTACACGGCGGGCTGGTTCTGGCTGACAGCCGGATCGGCTGCGGGATCCATTCCGCCACGAATGAGAATGATTGTCAATAAATACGGGCAGTGATTTTCATTAACGCGAGCCCTGCCCGGGCTCGGCCCCGCCGGGACCCCTCCAGCGCGCCCTCTGGCGGTTGCGGGGCTGGCTGCGGGGGTCGTGGCAATGGAATTCAGGGCCCGGCGCCGGCACGGCCTGGGAGCCGGCGACCTGGCGGGCAGCGGGGGCCAGGTGGTTGAGCGCGCGGGCGTAGACCCCACGCTTGAACATCACCACGTGCGCCACCGGGTACCAGAAGTCGACCCAGCGCCAATTGTCGAATTCGGGCTTGTCGGTCAGGTCCAGGCGCAGGTCCGACTCCTGGCCGGTCAGGCGCAGCAGGAACCAGACCTGCTTCTGGCCAATGCAGACCAGGCGGTCGTGGCGGCGGATCGCCCGCTGCGGCAGCCGGTAGCGCAACCAGCCGGGGGTCGCGCCCAGGACCTCGACGTGCTCCGGGAGCAGGCCGGTTTCCTCGCGCAGCTCGCGATACATGGCCTCCAGCGGCGTCTCGTCGCTGTTCATCCCGCCCTGCGGGAACTGCCAGCCGTCGCGATGCACTCGTCGCGCCCAGAACAGGCGTCCGTCGGGGTGCATCAGTACAATGCCGACGTTGGGTCGGTAGCCGTCCGGATCGATCACGATGCGGACTCCTGAATTCACTGTGTCCGACTCTGCCATGCCGTACGCCGGGACGACAAGCTCTGCAAAGCCTGAGCCTCCAGGACCGGGCGTCAAAAGACGATTGACGCGGACCCCCTCGGCATGAATAATTCGCGGTTCACCGCGTGGCTATGTAGCTCAGCCGGTTAGAGCACAGCACTCATAATGCTGGGGTCGGTGGTTCGAGTCCACCCATAGCCACCATTCGGTATCGCAAGAAACCCCGCCTCGCGCGGGGTTTTTTGTTTTGGTCAGGGGTCCAGTCCGTCCGGACTTGCCTGAGGCGGTCCGGCGTGACGCGACCGGTAGACGACGTACGACAGCGCGGCCGCGGCCGTCAGGCATGCCGGAACCAGCAGCGCGGCGTAGTCGATGGCGCGGAACAGCAGGGCGCCGACGACGCCTCCGCAGAGGAACCCGGAGATGACGAGCGCGCACAGGCGAAGCCTGCGCGTATCCACCGCAAGCCCGCGCAGGACGTGCCCGAGGGAGATACCCAGGTCGGTGAACATCCCGGAGACGTGCGTCGTGCGCACGACCGAGCCGCTGTAGGTGCTGACCAGCGCATTCTGCAGGCCACAGGCGATTGCCGCCGCATACATGCCAAGCGCACTGCGATGTCCCAGCAGATGCACCGCGGCGAACAGCAGACACGACTCGAGCAGGAGCGCGACGCCATAGCGTCGCCCGAGCTTCAGTGCGCTGTCCTGCACGATGAACCCGCTCAGTGCGCAGCCCAGCACGAACGCGAGGATCATGACGCCGAAATGGATCACGTCACCCGGATCGCCATCGGCGACCGCGGCGCCGAGCAGCGACGTGGTGCCGGTCAGGTGCGTGATGGCCTGGTGGCCGAAGCCGAGCAGTCCGACGACGTTGATGATTCCGGCGATGAACGACAGCACCCACGCACCTGTCCACACCCACCCGGGCAGCCTGGTAATCACGATCGGTTGCCCCCTCTACGTTGATGCGACGCGAGTATGAACGGTCGTAGCGCACTTGCCGCGGCGTTCTTTTTCCGCCGCCATTGCCGCGCAATGCCATCACGGCCTTTTCACGCTTCGCGGGCAGAAATGTACCAGCAATGATTCATCCGACTGAGTAGACGCACGAGGCAGCGGCAGCTGCGCGCACTCACTAAAGGACGATGGAATGACCGCCTCACGACACCACACCCGCCCGGCGATCCCAGGCATCGCGCAGGCGGCGGTGACAGCATTGCTGCTTTGCGCATGCTGCAAACGGGACCCGGCTGCGACGACTCAGGCATGCACGACCGCACTGACAACCGCCGGGGCGAAGGCTCCGTGATCGCACCGGTGCCCGCGCGCCCCCGCTGCGCAGGCACGCACGCAGGCGGCCCGTGGCCGCCCCATCCGAGGAGAACGACATGCGTCACCCCGCGTTGATCACAGGTCTGTGCCTGGCGCTCGCCGCGCCGTTGGCCATGGCCGCCGCCCCGCCCAACACCGACCCGCCGGCAGCTGCGTCTGCGGCTGCACCGGCCGTCGATCCCGCGGCCGTTGCCGCGCTGGAGAACATGGGCAAGTACCTGCGCACGCTCAAGGACTTCACCGTGCATGCCGACACCACCATCGAACTGGTGATGGAGGACGGGCAGAAGCTGCAGTTCCCCGGCGCCGTCGACTACAAGGTGCGCGCACCCGACAGGCTGCAGCTTGACCTGCACAGCGATCGCAAGGAGCGCCAGATGTTCTACGACGGCAAGTCGCTGACCGTCTACGGGCCGAAGGCGCAGTACTACGCCACCGTCGATGCGCCGCCGACGATCCGCGAGCTGCTCGGCACGGTCGAGCAGCGGTACGGCATCGAGATGCCGCTGGCGGACCTGTTCCTGTGGGGCACCGACCAGGCGCCGACGTCGGCACTGACGTCAGCGACGCTGGTCGGCCCGGCGCGAATCAATGGCACGGTCACCGACCAGTACGCATTCCGCCAGGACGGCGCCGACTGGCAGGTCTGGATCGAGCAGGGTCCCAAGCCGCTGCCGCGCCGCCTGGTGATCACCACCACCGATGATCCGGCGCAACCGCAGTACGCCAGCACGCTGACCTGGAATACCGCCGCCGGGCTCAAGGACAGCGCCTTTACGTTTACGCCACCCAAGGACTCGCACCGCATCCAGATGGTCGCGGTCGATGTGGTCGCGGTCGAGGAGAAGTCGCCATGAGCATCCGCAACCTCACCGTGCTCGGGTTCGGCCTCGGCCTGTTTGCCGGCACCACCGCGCTGATGGCGGTCAGCTTCGACGTCGACGCGGGCCCGCACGCCCGCGGCGGCGCGCGCACCAGCGTCAACCACGCTTCGGCGCCGCGCGGTGGCGGTGGCGGCCACGCGGCAAACGTCAATCGCGGTGGCGGCAGCCATGCGGCCAACGTCAATCGCGGCGGCAACGCCAACGTCAACCGCAATGCCAACGTCAACCGCAACACGAACGTGAACCGCAACACCAACATCAACCGCGACGTGAACATCCACAACGACATCGACATCGATGTCGACAACGGCTGGCACAACGGCTGGGACAACCATCCGATCGCGACCGCCGCTGCAGTGACCACGGCCGTGGCGGTGACCTCGGCGGTGATCGGTTCGATCGTCTACTCGGTGCCGCCCAGCTGCGTGACAACGGTGATCGATGGCGTTGCCTACCAGCAGTGCGGAAGCACCTGGTACCAACCCCAGTACGCGGGCACCAGCGTGCAGTACGTCGTCGTCAATCCGCCCGGCTGAGCCGGGCGGTCGCCCATCCGCCGCGCGTGGACGCGCGCTCCGCAACGAACCGTACCGTTTCACTGCATAGAGGCCACCCATGCGCATCAATCCCATCGTGCCGGTCCTGAGCCTGGCCATCGCCATGCTGGTCGGATCTGCCCTGTTCGGTGTCACGCAGGTGGTCGCGCAAGGGGCGTCGTCGACGGGCACGGCGGCGGCCAACATCGATGCGCGTCCGTTCCCGCGCGACTTCGCCGTGCAGGGCACCAGCTTCAGCGTGCACCAGCCGCAGTACGACAGCTGGGAAGGCAACCAGCTCAAGGGCCGCTTCGTGATGGCGGTGAAGTCGGGCGTCCACACCGGCAAGGACGGCAAGTCGGCGCCGTCGTTCGACTACGGTGTCGTGCAATTCGAGGCCCGCACCGAGATCGACAAGGAAGCGCGCGCAGTGGTGCTGACCGACCTGCAGCTGCCGTCGGCGAGCTTCCCGACCGCGACGGCCAAGCAGGACCAGTACCTGCAACTGGCGCGGCAGCAGCTCAAGACCAAGTCGACCCTGACCGTTTCGCTGGACATGCTCGAGTCGGCCATGGCTATAGCCAAGGTCGACGCCAAGATTCCGCCGTCGCTGCCGGTCAGGAACGATCCGCCCGACATCATCTTCAGCACCACGCCGGCGGTGCTGCTGCTGGTCGATGGCAACCCGGTGCTCAAGCCCAGCGGCGTATCGGGCGTGCAGCGGGTGATCAACACCCGCTCGCTGCTGTTGCAGCAGGGCGGCAAGTACTACACCAACGTCGCCGGGCACTGGTCCACGGCGCCCGCGCTGAGCGGCCCATGGACCGCGGCTGCCAGCGTCGACGCCGCGGTTGCGCAGGCGATGGCCAAGGCAGGCAAGGACGTCGACACGTTCGACAATCCGCCCGATGCGCTCAAGGAAGACTTTGCCTCCGGCAGGGCGCCCGACATCCATGTGCGCACGCAACCGGCGGAGCTGATCTCGGTGCAGGGCGAGCCGCAGTTCGTCGCCATCCCGGGGACGAAGCTGAGCTACATCGACAATACCGGCGCCGACGTGATCCTCGACGGCGCTGCCGACAATGCCTGGTACGTGTTGGTGTCCGGTCGCTGGTTCACCGCCGCGACCAGCAAGGGACCGTGGCGCTACGTGCCGCCTTCGAGCCTGCCAGCCGAGTTCGCGAAGATTCCGCCGGACAGCGCCAAGAGCGGCGTGCTGGCATCGATCCCGAACACGCCTGAATCGCGCGAGGCGCTGATCGCCAACGACATCCCGCAGAACGCGACGGTCAAGCGCAACGAAGCCAAGCTCACCGTGCAATACGACGGCGCGCCGCAGTTCGTCTCGATCGGCGGCACGGCGCTGCAGTACGCGCACAACACCGCCGTGCCGGTGATCAAGGTCGCGGCAAACAGTTTCTACGCGGTCGACAAGGGCATCTGGTTCACCGCCAGCTCGGCGACCGGACCGTGGACCGTGGCGACCAGCGTGCCGGCAGAGATCTATTCGATCCCGACCAGCTCGCCCCTGCATTACGTCACCTACGTGCGCGTGTATGGCAGCAGCGATGACGAGGTGTATGTCGGTTACACGCCGGGCTATTACGGCACGGTGGTGACCGACAACGTGGTGGTCTACGGAACCGGCTACACCTGCGACCCGTGGGTCGGCGCGTACTGGTACGGCTGCCCGGCGACCTACGGCATGGGCGTGTACTTCGGCTGGAACGACTGGGTCGGCTGGACGTTCGGCTACGGCTGGGGTTGGTATGGCGGCTGGTACGGACCCTACAGCCCCTGGTGGGGCCCGTGGTACGGGCCGGGCTACGGCTGGGGCTACTGGGGTGGCGGCGCGGCCGCGTGGAATGTCTATGGCCACTGGGGCAACGCGGCCGTTCGCGGCACCGCCGCAGCCTGGGCCGATCCGTGGACCGGCAATGTCGGTCGCGCCGGACGCGGCGGCTACTACAACGAAGCCACCGGTGGACGCGGCGTCGGTCGCGCCGGCGTCAACACCAACATCTACACCGGCACCACCACCGCCGGCGCGCAGGGCATCCGCTACAACCCGCAGACCGGTCGCGTGGTCGCCGGCGGCGGTGCTGCGGCGGTCAATCCATATACCGGCCAAGCGGCAGCAGGCGGCAGGCGCACCACGGTCAACACGAATACAGGCCGGGTGACGCAGAGCGCCGGCGGCGCAGTCGCAGGCCCCAATGGCGCGGCCGGTGCGGGTGCGTTCGACAGCCAGGGCAATCGCATCGATGCCAAGGGCGCGGGCGGTTTCCACTACAACTCCAACACCGGCGAGCTCAACCGTGGCGGCGTGGTCAACGTCAACGACAACGTCTACGCCGGCAAGGACGGCAACGTCTACAAGCACGACGAGAACGGATGGAGCCAGGTCACGCGCCCGGACTCGTCGAGGAATCTCAGCGGACAGACCCGCGACCTCGACAGCGAACGCTTCGCGCGCGACCGCGGCAATGAGCGCATCACCGGCGGCAGCTACGGCGGGCGACCGTCGAACATGGGCTCCGGTGGCAACTACAACCGGCCCGCAGGCGGCTACAACCGGCCGGCTGGTGGCTACAACCGTCCGGTCGGTGGCTTCCGACCGAGCATGGGCGGCGGTCGCATGGGCGGCGGCGGGTTCCGGCGACGCTGATAAATGGCCGGGGGGCCTTGAATGAACAACACGATTCGTGGATCGATCCTCGCAGCGGCCGTCAGTGCCGCTGCCATCTTCACACCGGCGCACGCCACCGAAGGCGCGGTCGGACGTCCGATCACCGGCCTGCAGGCGGCGTCCTATTCGGGACTGATTCCGCCCACCCCGGGTTGGAACATGCAGATCGGCTACGCCCACTACTCCGGCGACATCGGCGGCGAACGCGAGATTCCGATCGGCGGCGTCACTTCGGTTGGACTGACGGGCACGTTCGACATGCTCACCTTCACTGGCCTGTACATCTGGGACACCGGTGAAGGCCGCTGGAACTTCGCCTCGATGGCGACCATCCCCTTCGTCGATGTCGAAGCCGAAGCCGACGTACGCCTGGGACCGATCACGGGTACACGCAGCGACAGCGACAGCGGTCTGTTCGACGCGTTCTTCGCGCCGGTGATCGCCAGCTACCACATCGACAAGCTCCGCCACGTCTCGCTGTCGCTGTACATCTATGCGCCGACGGGCAGCTACGAAGTCGGACGCCTGGCCAATCCCAGCCTCAACAACTGGACTTTCTCGCCCACGGTCGGCTACACCCAGCTGTTCCAGAAGGGCACGCTGGAATGGAGCACCACGACCGCGGTCGACATCTACACCGAGAACGACGCCACCGACTACCAGAACGGCGCCGTATTCCGCGTCGACTCGTTGCTGGTGAAGCGATTCGCCAACGGCTGGGGCGTCGGCGGCGTCGGCGGCTGGATCGAGCAGATCGAAGACGACGACAGTGCGATCGCCGACCGTCTGGACGGTTTCAAGGGCCGCTCGTTCGCACTGGGACCGATCGCCACCTACGCGAAGAAGTGGGACGGCGGCCAGGTTGAGTTCTCCGCGCGCTGGCTGAAGGAGTTCGACGTCAAGAACCGGCTCAAGGGCGATCCCTTCATGCTCTCGGCCAGCATCACGTTCTGAGCGGACAATGGTCTGCCGAATGGAAGCGGAATGAAGTCAGCGCTGAAGGCGATCTCCTCGCGGGGACAAGCAACGGTTCTGGCGCTGTCGTTGGCGTCCATGGGATCCGCGCCTGCGCTCGCGGGAGACGAGCCGACGGCAGAAGTACCGGCCAAGCAGGGATTCCGTGAACTCCTGCACGACCCCGCCGACGGCAAGTTCGACATGTCGCGCTGGCTGCTCGAGCACAAGGGGTTCCTGCCGGTGCCGATCATCATCACCGATCCCGCCGTCGGTACCGGCGGCGGCATCGCCCTGACTTTCTTCCGCAAGCCCGCGGGCGCGACTGCGCGCACCGGCGAGGATGGGCGCACGACGATGGTGGCGCCCGACATCTACGGTTTCGGTGCCATGCGCACTTCCAACGGCAGCCAGGCGTACGGTGCCGGCGCGATCCTGCACTTCGACGACGACCGCTGGCGTTACCGCGGCGGCGTTGCCAAGACCGACATCAACCTGAGCTTCTACACGCCCGGCCGGTTCCTGCCGCCGCAGCAGATCGGCTACAACATGGACGGCATCATGTCGTTGCAGCAGGTGTTCAAGCGCCTGGGCAAGCAGGACCTGTTCCTGGGGCTGGCGTGGATCTACATGGACCTGGACATCGGTTTCGATGTCGAATCCGACAGCGACCGGTTCAGCGCGAAGGAACTGAGCGAGCGCAGCTCGGGCCTGGGGCTGTCGCTGGAGTTCGACGACCGCGACAACACGTTCACGCCGAACAGCGGCTGGCTGGGGATGATCGAAGGCAACTTCTACGACGATCTGATCGGCAGCGACAACGACTTCCAGAGCTATCGCGGCCATGCCTTCGGCTATCTACCCTTCGGCCAGGCGTCATCGGGCGGTCATCGCTTCGTCCTCGGAGGTCGCGCCGACGTTCGCTGGGCCAACGGCGATATCCCGTTCTACCGGCTGCCCTACATCGACCTGCGTGGCATCGGCTCCGCGCGCTACCAGGACACGCGCGCGGCGACGCTGGAGACCGAACTGCGCTGGAACATGACGCCTCGCTGGGCGCTGATCGCGTTCGCAGGCGCCGGCCGCACCTGGGGCCGGCACAACAGTTTCGGCGATGGCCAGAGCGAGGTCGCCAAGGGCACCGGCGTGCGCTACCTGATCGCGCGCCAGCTCGGCCTGTACACCGGCGTCGATTATGCGTGGGGTCCGGAGGACGAGACGTTCTACATTCAGGTCGGCAGCGCCTGGCACTGATTTCTTCACTGCATCGCAACGCATGCGCACGCCAATGCAGCGCTGTCCTCACGTGTCATTAGCGGCGCGTCCGTATCGTCGAATGCGCCCCCACCGACACGGAGAACGCGATGTCTGGCCCCCAGGACCGGAAGGATCCGCCGATCCATCGCTCGCGCAAATCCGACGGTGCCAAGGCCAAGGACAACGGCGCCGGCGAGCGGGCGCGTCGCAAGCGTCACGAGAGCGACAATCTCGATGAGGCGCTGAACGAAACCTTCCCGGCCAGCGATCCGGTGTCCCCGTTCGTTCCGGCCAAGCCGAGGGACTGACCACCGATGGCCGGTGCCGTTCGCGGAGGCGACGAGCGCGGTCCGGTGGTGGACCTGATCCTCACGCACAAGCGGGGAATCCACGAGAAGGCCACGCGGCAGTGGGCCGCGCAACGCTTGGCCCGTGTGCTCGGTACGGAGTTCCGCGGCGAGTACACGCCCGAATCCAGTCAAGCCGGCGCGCCCTACTTCGTTCCCGATCGCACGCTGCTGGTTGCCGAAGCCGAGCGCATCGGCATCCGCGGCCCTGCGGATCTGTTTGGCGGTGTGGTGCCCTACCCGTTCGTCGCGACCAAGTCGATCACGCATCCGTTGCCGGACGACGCACGCGATCTTCCCGAGGGCTGGTCGCACGCGCTCGGAGAGGCGCTGATGCCATTCGTGCTGCCGGGCCTGACGGTGTTCAACCTGGAGGACGCGCGGCGTGCAGGACGCTCCCTGCTCGCCGCCGGCATGCCCATCCGCAGCAAGCCCGGCCATGGCATCGGTGGCTCCGGTCAGCGCGTCATCGCCACGGCGCAGGAGCTCGACGCGGCAATCGACAGCCTCGATGCCGATGCCATCGGCAAGGCCGGCCTGGTGCTCGAACGGAACCTGGCGACCGCGATCACCTACAGCGTCGGCGTGCTGATGGTAGGCACGATCGGCCTGGCCTACAGCGGCACGCAGCGCACTACGCGCAATCATTCCGGGCACGAGGTCTATGGCGGCTCGACGCTGCGTTGCCTGCGCGGCAGTCTCGATGACCTGCTGCATGCCAGTGTCGATGAAGGCGAGCGTCGCGCCGTCGCGGCTTCGATCGGCTACGACCGCGAGGTCGGACGAGCCTATCCGCGGTTCTACGCGTCGCGTCGCAACTACGACATCGTTCACGGCGAAGACGGCGCCGGCGCGGTGCGTTGTGGCGTGCTGGAGCAATCGTGGCGATTCGGCGGGGCATCGCCGGCAGAGGTGCTGGCCCTGCAGGCGTTCAGCGAGGATCCCGGGCTGGCGCGGATATGCGTGTCTTCCTGCGAGGTCTACGACCTGATCGACGTCCCGGCCGAAGGCGAGGTCTCGTTCCGCGCCGAGGATCCGGTCGTCGGGGCGATCACCAAGTACGCCATCGTCGAAAGCGACGATGCGCAGGCATGCGTCGCCGCCAGCAGAGCGGTACAGGACAGCGAGCGTCATGGACATCCGGCTTGAGACCGTCGAGCTCCCCGTCGAGGACGAGCGCATATGCGGGACCGTCCTCTCTCCTGCCGCGCGCCTGCCGGGGGTGCTGTTCGTGCACGGCTGGGGCGGCAGCCAGGAGCACGACCTGGTGCGCGCGCGTGAAGCCGCCGGCATCGGCTGCGTCTGCCTGACCTTCGACCTGCGCGGGCACGAGCGGACTGCACGCCATTGGGAGAACGTGAATCGCCCGCAGAACCTGGCCGACCTGCTCGCCGCGTACGACTGGCTGGTGCGGCGACCCAATGTCGATCCGACGGCGATAGCGGTCGTCGGCATCAGTTACGGTGGCTACCTGGCCGCGCTGCTGACGGCGCTGCGCCAGGTGCACTGGCTGACGCTGCGCTCACCGGCGCTCTACAAGGACGAAGGCTGGGACCTGCCCAAGCTGCGCCTGCACGTCGACACCGACCTGCGCGCGTACCGCCGCAGCACGTTGCGCTGGGACCAGAACCGCGCCCTTCGCGCCTGCGCCGACTATCGCGGGCATGCGCTGCTGGTGGCCGCCGAACGCGACGAGATCGTGCCCGAGGCGGTGATCGACAACTACGCCGAAGCCTTCCGGCATGCCCGCTCGCTGACCCGGCGCACGGTCGACGGCGCCGATCACGCCTTCACCGAAAAGCCCGCGCAGAAGGCCTACACCGCGATCCTGATCAAGTGGCTGAGCGAGATGATCATGGGCGCACGCGAGGAGGCCGCCGGGCTGCGCATGCGCGAACGCGGCAAGGTCGCGCCGTCGAACGGTGAGCCGTCGCGGAGTTGAGCGTCAGCCGCGCGGCCCGCCCATGACCGGCAGGATCACGCCGTTGACGTAGGACGCGCACACGGGCGACGCAAGAAAGACGAAAGCGGGAGATATCTCCTCCGGCTGCGCCGGCCGGCCCATGTCGCTGTCCTGGCCGAATTGCTCGACTTCCTTCGCGGAGCGATCGGCCGGATTCAGCGGCGTCCACACCGGTCCCGGCGCCACCGCATTGACGCGGATGCCCCGCTCGAGCAGGTTGCTCGCCAGCGACTTGGTGAAGGCGTGGATCGCGCCCTTGGTCGCGGAGTAGTCGAGCAGGTGCTTGCTGCCGAAGATGCCGGTTTCCGAGCCGCAGTTGATGATGCTGCCACCGCGCTTGATGTGCGGCACGGCCGCGCGCGCCATGTGGAAGTAGCCGGCGACGTTGGTCTGCAGGGTTTCCTGCAGGTGCTCGTCGGTCAGGCTCTCCAGTGAATCGCTGTGCTCCTGGAAGGCAGCGTTGTTGACCAGGATGTCGAGGCCGTCGAAGGCCTCCACTACGGCCGCCACGGCAGCATTGCAGAATTTGGGATCCTTGACGTCGCCTGGGATGAGCAGGCAGCGCTGGCCTTCCTTCTCGACCTGCTTGCAGGTCGCTTCGGCATCGACATGTTCGTTGAGATAGACGATCGCGACGTCGGCGCCTTCGCGCGCGAACAGCACCGCTACCGCGCGCCCGATGCCGGAGTCGCCCCCGGTGACCAGCGCAACCTGTCCGTCGAGCTTGCCGCTGCCGCGGTAGTCGGGGGCCATGTAGCGTGGTTGTGGCGTGAGTTCGTGCTCGTTACCCGGCTTGCGCAGATGCTGGGGCGGCATCGGATTCTGTGGCTGGATGCGCTCACCGGCCTGGACGGGCTTTTTCTCTTGCGGCGCCTTGGTGGGCTTGCCCTTGTCGCGGGCATCGACCTTCTTCTGGATCTTCCGCTGCGTGGCGACAGTCGCGGATGTGTTCGACGCGACGGTTTTCCTCACAGGTGCTTTCGTGGCAGCTTTCCTGACGGCCATGCCTTACTCCGTTGAAACAAACAAAACCCCTCTCCCACGCAGCGTGAGAGAGGGGCTGCATTGAGGTGGCCGGGTTACTTCTTGGCAACCGTCAACGCGGAGGCATCGACGCTCTTGACGCCCTTGATCTTCTTGGCGACGGCGACAGCCTTGTCCGCGCTCGCCTTGTTGTCGACGGTACCGGCGAGCTTGACGGTGCCATTGACGGTCTCGACATCGATCGTCGTGCCCGGAACGTCCGCCGTGGCCATCAGGTCGGTCTTGACCTTGGTGGTGATCCACGTATCGCTGGCGGGCTGCGACGAATCGCTCTCTTCGGCTTCCATTGCCTTGGCCTTGTCCTGGGCCAGCAGCTGTGCCGGCATCGCCAGCGCAATCAACAGCGATGCGCCTGCGATCATTGATACGTTCTTCTTCATGCTCATGCATTGCTCCTGCTTCGATGTGCGGCCAGTGTGCGGATCGGCGCCTGTACCGCTGCGTGAAGACATCGGTAGTCCCGTGTTGATGCAGGGGTTGCGTTCATTGATGCGAGCCTCGCGTGCACAGGCGCCGACGCGGCACGGTGGTGCAAGATGGCAGCCACTCCAGCGAGTATTGCCCGCGATGACCCTGACCCGGATTGCCCTTGCCGCGCTGCTGTATTCCACCGCGCTGACCGCAGCGGCGGCCGATGCCTGCCTCGCACAGGCGCTGACTCCGCTCGATGCCGGGGCTCTCAAGGGACAGATCGTCGTGTCCACGCTTGCGCCCGGCGGCACCCGCGACACGCGCGTGCTGGCGGCCCCTTCAACAACGCCGTTGAAGGGCGACGAAGGTTTCCGCATCGCCAGTGTCACCAAGACCTATGTCGCGGCCACCGCGCTGCGCCTGCACGAAGCCGGCAAACTCGACCTGCAAGCGACGATCGACCAGTACCTGCCGTCGCAATGGATCGATCTGCTCAAACGCGATGGTTACAGCCCCGGCGAGATGACCGTGCGCCAGCTGCTCAGCCATACCTCGGGCCTGGCCGACCACGCGCAGGCGCCGCAGTTCATCGCCGCCGTCAAGGCCAATCCCGCGACGAAGTGGACGCCGGCGGAAGATGTCGGGCACCTGGTCGAATGGACGCAGCCGGTCGGCAAGCCCGGCGAGAAGTACTCGTACTCCGACACTGGCTACATCCTGCTGGGCGCGATCATCGAGCGCGTCAGTGGCCAGCCGCTGCCGAAGGCGGTGCGCACGCAGCTCGCGCTGAGCGGTCGCGGCCTGCCGAGCACCTACTGGGAGCGCGCGGAACCGGCGCGTGGACGCACGCGCGCGCACCAGTTCTTCGAGGGCGACGACACCTACGACTGGGATCCGTCGATGGATCTGTTCGGCGGTGGCGGCATCGTCGCCACGCCGGCCGACATGGCGACGTTCTTCGACGCCCTGCTGGCCGGACGGGTCTTCAGGAACGGCGCCACGCTGGCGCTGATGCAGTCTCCGGTCGGCCTGCCGGCCGACAGCCCCTATCGGCTGGGCCTGCTGACCTATTCGTTCGACGGGATCGCCGCGACCGGCCATTCCGGATTCTGGGGCACGCTGGTGGTGCGGGAGCCGGTCTCGGGCCGGACCATCGCCGGCGCGGTCACCCGCCGCGAGGAGTTCGACCAGCTCAAGGCGCTGGTCGGTCGCTACGTCGGCGTTGCCAATGCCGCGGCCAGGGCCGGCAGCAAGGACGGATGCGGGCCGCAGCCACGCCCGGAGTAAACTGGGCGGCATGAAGATCTTCAAGGCATTCACCCTGGAGGCAGCGCACCGCCTGCCGAACGTCCCCCCGGGGCACAAGTGCGCGCGTCTGCACGGGCACAGTTTCCGCATCGAGATCCATGTCGAGGGCGAGGTCGACCCGCACGCCGGCTGGGTCATGGACTTCAGCGACCTCAAGGCCGCCTTCCAGCCGCTGTACGACCGCCTCGACCACCATTACCTCAACGACATCGACGGCCTCGAAAACCCGACCAGTGAACGCCTGGCGGTGTGGATCTGGGACAACCTCAAGCCGTCGCTGCCGCTGCTGTCGGAAGTGGTCGTGTACGAGACCTGCACCTCGGGCTGCCATTACCGCGGCAGCTGAGCCCCGCTTGCAGGAACCGCGCTACTTGACCGTCGGACGCAGCAGCGAGCCGAAGGTCAGGTACCACGAGCTCTCGCCATCGTCGTTGCCGCCGTAGGCCAGGAACATCGGCCCCAGCGGCGTGCTGAAACCGATGAAGAGGCTGCCGGCGAGGATCAGGTCGTCGGCATCCACCAGGTCCTTGCTGAACCACGCGTTGCCTGTTTCCAGGCTGGCGCCGACGTACATCGGCAACGAGAACAGGCGGCTGGTGTTGCCGGTGCGCCGGTACAGCACCGCGCGCGCCAGCGCGGTCTGGTTGCCGAACAGCGCGCGCTCATCGAAGCCGGACAGGTTGAGGAACCCGCCGAGGAAGCCCTGGGTCTGGAAGAAGTTGTCGTCTTCCAGCGCGCTGCTGAAGCGCGCGCCCAGCAGCAGGTGGTAACGACCCCAGGCGCGTGCCCAGTCGGCGGTGAGGCGGGCGACGTTGCCTTCGACATCCGCGCCCATCACGTCGTAGTAGGTTTCCAGGTCGGCGCTGACGCGCGTGCCCGTAGTCGGGAAGTTGATGTTGTCCAGCGTGTCCCAGGTGGCGTTGTAGTCGATGCCGGCGTAGCCCTCCTTGCCGCCGCTGAAGTCGTTGGGATTACCGATCAGCAGGTCGGCGCGGTCGCGGCCGCGCATGAGCTGGGCCGAGATCCGCCACTCCGGTTGCGGCGAGTATCCGGCTTCCAGCGCGACCTCGCGGCGATTGATGCGGAACTCCGCCAGCTGGTTGCCGTTGGCCCACAGCGGCAGCGATTCGTTGCGCAGCTCCAGTGAGGGCTTCAGGTAGAACGCGCCGGTTTGGCCGAAGGGCTGGTAGAACTCCGACAACAGGCCGGTGATGCGTCCCAACCGCCCCACGTTGCGCCACTCGGCACCAAGACTGTTGATGTTGTTGAACGTCAGCTCGGCCGAAACCATGTAGCTGTTGCTGCCGTTGAAGTTGTCGTCGAGCTGGAAACCGAGCTTGCCGAACGCGCGCCACGGCTTGTCGACCGGGATGATCTCCAGCCCCATCTCGCCATTGCGCTCGGCCAACCGGTAGTCGATCTGCTGGAAGCGGCCGTCGCCGTAGGCGGTGCCCAGGTTCTTCTCGATCCTGTCGACATCGAACGGCTTGTCGAGATTGCCCGCCACCGCGCGTTCGACCTGGCGGTTGGCCGAGGGTGAATCGACCTTGATGACGTCGAGGAACTGCACCAGCCCCGGGTCGAAGCTGCGTTGCCGTTGGCTGTCGCGGTACGCGGCGTAAGTGGCTTCGTCGACGGCCATCGTGCGCAACTGCGGCAGCATTGCCTCGGCGGCGCGTTCGCCTATGGCAATCGCTTCGGCGCCGCGGTTGAACTCCGAAGCGGTGATGTCGCCAAGCTCGGGGCGGATCAGCACGTCCTGGTCGCTCAGCGTGGCCAGCTGCGCGCGCACTTTCTCGGCCATCAGCGCGCTGATCATCTGGTCCATGATCGCCAGCGGATTGGTCAGCGTTGCCTCGGTGTGCAGCGGCGAACCGACGTCGACCACGATCAGCCGCTGCGCGCCCATCTTGCGCACGACGTCGACCGGCACGTTGTCGGCCATGCCGCCGTCGACCAGCAGGCGGTCGTCGATGCGAACCGGCGCGAATGCGCCAGGCACCGACATGCTCGAGCGGATCGCCAGTGCGAGGTCACCATCTTGAAAGACGACCTTGTCGCCGGTGATGATGTCGGCCGCGACGGCGCGGAACGGAATGGGCAGCTGGTCGAAGTCCTTCACGTCCCATGTCGACAAGGTCAGCCGGCGCAGCAGCAGCAACAGCTTCTGTCCCTGCACGATGCCGACCGGCAGCACCACGCGCCCGTCGGAGTAACCGATCTCCAGGTCGAGCAGGTAACGGAAGTCGGCGTCCTTGCGCCGCATCGGCTGGCCCGGACGCGGCGGGTCGTCGACGAACATGTCGGCCCAGTCGATGGTCTCGATCAGCGTTTCCATTTCGGCCGGGGTGTAGCCGGTGGCGTACAGGCCTCCCACTATCGAGCCCATGCTGGTGCCGGCGACCCGGCAAACCGGAATGCGTTCGCGTTCCAGAACTTTCAGTACGCCGACATGGGCCGAGCCGCGGGCGCCGCCGCCGCCCAGGACCAGGCCGACGCAGGGGGGCTGGGGGGCCTGGGCCAGGGCCGAGGCCACCGGAATCAGGGTCAGCAGGGCCAGGGCGGCGAGCCGGCCGAGGCCGTGCCGGAAGGCGGCGCTCCGGAGGCGGGAGCTGGCGGGCACGAGGTCTCGCATCATCTTCTGGTCATCCTGGAAGGCCATCATCCTTGCTGCGGCGCATTCAGACCCTGACACGGGTCCCCGGGCGATTGCGTGACGCGATTGTGCCAGCCGGTCGGGTCGGCCAGCGATTTCCGACCAACGGCTGAACCTGTCCTCCCGGGCATGTTGCACTGCAACACAGACGGGTTTATGCTGCACCGCACAATCCGAACTCCCTCCCCGGATTGATCACCCTTTTATTGATTCACCCAACGGAGTCGACCATGTACCAGCCGTTCAACGAGCAATTTGCCGCCGCGACGCGCCAGTTCGCGGAGACCGCCGCGCAGGTGAACCGCCTCGCCCTCGCCAATGCCGAGGCCGTCTTCGGCCTGCAGCTGGCCGCGATCGAAGACCGCGTCAACGCGACGTTCGCCTTCCTCGGCGAAGCCGCCGAAGTGCGTGACTTCGAAGCCGCCAAGTCGCTGCTGCCCAAGGGCGTGCAGGTGGCTCGCGAGAACCTCGAGCGCAGCGTCAGCACCGGCCAGGAAGTTTTCGGCCGTACGCTCAAGACCCACGGCGCGATCACCGAGCTGGCCAAGGCGCAGTTCGAGACCTCGGCCAAGGAAGTGCAGACGAGCGTCGACAACACCATCAAGGCTGCCAACAAGGCTGCCAAGTAAGTAATCCGGATACACGAAACAGCCGCCTCTCTCCAGGTTACTGATTTCCTTTATCTCTCCCCGCCTACCCCTCCCCGGCGGTGGATTGGAAACCCGGCAGCGAAAGCTGCCGGGTTTTTTCTTTTGTGGTCAACCGGATCAGAAGCTGGCGCGCACACCCAGCGAGTAGGTTTCGGTGGCGTCACTCAGCACTGCGCCGGCGTGCAGCCCCCATGTCTTGTTGAATGCGTACACCGCGCCGAAGTCGGCGAAGGCATTGCCCTCGTAACCGCGGTTGTAGTCCGTGTAACCAAGGTAGGCATTTGCGGTCAGCTTGTCGGTGACGCGACCCATCACGCCGGTGGTGATGTAGCCACCGTCGACGTGTTCACGGCTGCTGAAGCCGTAGGCGGAAGCCTTCAGGGTGTGACGATCGTATGCGACCTTCGTCACCCAGTCGGCGCGGTCGCCGATCGCCACATTGAAGCCTGCGCCCAGGGACCAGTGACTGTCCTTGGCATCGACATTGACGTCGTAGGTGTGGCCTTCGTAATAGAAGTCGTTGAGGTTGTAGTCGCCCTTCACCTCGCCGTACTCACCGAACATGAAGAAGTTGTCGGTGAAGGCATACGAGCCGCTGAGCGTGCCGCCGTCCATGTCGAAGGCGTCGTTGTCGGTGTAGACGTAGTCCAGCTGCGCGTAGTTGTAACCGATGCCGTTGGCCTCGCTGGCCTGCGCGGCAATCGGAGCGGTAATGGCGACCAGCGCCATGGCGATCAGGGTCTTCTTCACTTGGTGCGTTCCTTACGTGGGGGATATGCAGCGCGCAACTACGCGCAGCCGCATAGCGTGGGCGATCGTCACCGGCGCACGCCATGGGACAATCTCGCAGGAACACTTGGCTTCGATTCGCCATGCGTGATTGCATGAGACGAATCTGATGAGAGGGCAAAGTCAAAATGGATCCCGGCGTTCGCCGGGATGACGGCGGGACGGATGATGGCGCCCCACAAACAAACAGCCCGCCGATTGGCGGGCTGTTTGCATTCGCAACGCGTGAGGCGATCAGGTCGCCGGGCGCGTTACCGGTTCCTCGTCGTCGTCGTGGATCAGCACCGGCTTCTCGTCGAGCTTGTCGCCGAGCACGCGACGCACCGCGACGTAGAACACCGGGATCAGCAACAGGCCCAGGAACGTCGCGAAGAGCATGCCGCCGATCACGCCCGTGCCGATCGCATGACGCGAGTTGGCACCGGCGCCGCTGGAGATGGCCAGCGGGAACACGCCCATGATGAACGCGAACGAGGTCATCAGGATCGGACGGAAGCGCAGGTGCGCCGCTTCGATCGTCGCCTCGCGCAGCGTCTTGCCGTGCTGGCGCTGCTCGATCGCGAACTCGACGATCAGGATCGCGTTCTTCGCCGCCAGACCAATCACCGTGATCAGGCCGATCTTGAAGTAGATGTCGTTGGGCAGGCCGCGCATCAGCGAGAACAACACCGCGCCCAACGCACCCAGCGGCACCACCAGCAGCACCGCCACCGGTACCGACCAGCTCTCGTACAACGCCGCCAGGCACAGGAACACCACCAGGATCGACAACGCCAGCAGCGCCGGCGCCTGGTTGCCCGAGAGGATTTCCTGGTACGACTGGCCGGTCCAGTCGTAACCGAAGCCTTCCGGCAGGTCCTGCTCGACGATCTTCTGCATCTCGTTCATCGCCTCGCCCGAGCTGTGGCCCGGTGCCTGCGAACCGACGATTTCCACCGCCGAGTAACCGTTGTAACGGGTCAGCGACGGCGACGCGGTGATCCAATGACTCCTGACCACGTTCGTCAGCGGAATCATCGCCCCGTTGGGATCGGTGTCGGTGGCATCGCCATCGGGACTGGGCGTGTAGAAGTTGGCCAGCGAACCCGGACCGGTGCGGTACGGCGCGTCGGCCTGCATGGTCACGCGCTTGACGCGACCGGAGTCGACGAAGTCGTTGACGTACACCGGCGCCAGCATCAGCTGGATCGAATTGTAGATGTCGGTGACCGACAGCCCCATCGACTGTGCCTGCACGCGATCGACGTCGAGCTTGAGCTGCGGCGCCTCCTCGAGCTGGTTCGGACGCACCGCGGTCAGCGCCGGGTTCTGGTTGGCCTTGCCCAGCAGCGTGTTGCGCGCCTCCGCCAACGCTTCACGGCCCTTGCCGCCGCGATCCTGCAGGTACATGTCGAAACCGCCGAACTGACCCAGGCCGCTGACCGTGGGCAGGTTGATCACGAAGATCTGCGCGTCGCGGATGCCATACAGCGCCTGGTTGGCGTTCTGGATGAATTCGCTGGCGGTGACCTTGCGGTCTTCCCACCGCTTGAGGCGGATGAAGGCGATGCCGACGTTCTCGCCCTGGCCGACGAAGCTGAAGCCGGAGACCTGGAAGATGCCGTCGAAGCCTTCCTGCTTCTTCATGGTCTCGCGGACCTGGTCGAGCACGGTGTTCGTGCGCGTGATCGACGCGCCCGGCGGCAGGCCGATCAGGGCGATCGCATAACCCTGGTCTTCCTCGGGCAGGAAGCTGCCCGGCATGCGCGTGAACAGGAAGCCGCACAGCACCACCAGCAGGCCGAACACCATCATCCAGCGCGGCGTGTGCTTGATCGCGCCGCCGATATGGCCGATGTAGGTGCGGCTGACCTTGTCGTACAGCTTGTTGAAGTTGCGGAAGACGAAGTTGTCGCGGTGGTGGTCGGCCGTCGGCTTGAGCAGCGTGGCGCACAGCGCCGGTGTGAAGCCCAGGGCAAGGAACGCCGAGAAGAACATCGCCATGGCAATGGTGATGGCGAACTGCTTGTAGATCTCACCGGCCGAACCGCCCTGGAACGCCGACGGGATGAACACCGCCGCCAGCACCACGGTGATCGCCACGACTGCGCCGCTGATCTGGCTCATCGACTTGCGCGTGGCCGCCTTCGGTGACAGGCCTTCCTCGGTCATGATGCGTTCGACGTTCTCGATCACCACGATCGCGTCGTCGACCACGATGCCGATCGCCAGCACCATGCCGAACAGGCTGAGCTGGTTGATCGTGAAGCCGATGAAGTACATGCCCAGGAACGTGCCGAGCAGCGCGATCGGGATCACCAGGGTCGGGATCAGTGTCGCTCGCAGGTTCTGCAGGAAGATCAGCATCACCAGGAAGACGAGCACGATCGCCTCGAACAGGGTCTTGATCACTTCCTTGATCGAGACCGAGACGAAGGTCGAGCTGTCGTACGGCGCGAACCAGGTCACGCCCGGCGGGAAGGTGCTCTGCAGCTCCTCCATTCGCGCGTAGATGGCTTCGGCCACGCCCAGTGCGTTGGCACCCGGTGCCAGCTGGACGGCGAAACCGGCGGCCGGCTGGCCGTCCCAGCGGCTGTCGAAGCCGTAGGCGGTCGCGCCCAGGCCAATGCGGGCGACATCGCGCAGGCGCACGCTGGTGCCGTCGGTGTTGGTGCGCAGGATGATGTTGCCGAACTGCTCGGGCGTGCTGAAGCGGCCCTCGGCCGACACCGTGGCGGTGAACTCCTGGCCGACCGGTGCCGGGTCGGCGCCAATCTTGCCGGCGGCGAACTGCACGTTCTGGCCGCGCACGGCGGTCAGCACCTGCGTGGCCGACAGGCCGAAGCCGCGCAGCTTGTCGGGGTTCAGCCAGATGTTCATGGCGTATTCGCTGCCGAACTGCTGGGTGCTGCCCACGCCCGGAACGCGCGCAATCTGGTCGAGCACGCGCGAACCGATGATGTCGCTGAGGCTGTCGCGATCGAAGCGCTCGCTGTCGGCGCGCAGTGCGACCACCATCAGGAAGCCGGCGTTGGCCTTGGCCACCACCACGCCCTGCTGGGTCACTTCGGTCGGCAGTCGCGGCGTTGCCAGCGCGACCTTGTTCTGCACCTGCACCTGGGCGATGTCCGGGTCGGTGCCCGGTGCGAACGTCAGGGTGATGTTGGAGCCGCCGCTCGAACTCGACGAGGAGTTGAAGTAGACGAGGTTGTCGATGCCGGTGAGCTGCTGCTCGATCACCTGCGTGACCGCGCCTTCAGCCGTCTCGGCGCTCGCGCCCGGGTACGACGCCGACACGGTGACCTGCGGCGGGGCGATGCTCGGATACGACTCGACGCCGAGGTTGAAGATCGCCAGCACGCCGCACAGCGATATCAGGATCGCGATGACCCAGGCGAAAACCGGGTGGTTGATGAAGAATCTGGACATGGCGGGGGATTAGTCCTTTGAGCCCTGATCAGCGCTCGCCTGCACCTCGACGGCAGGCTTGCCGTCCTGGGCGGCCGGCTTGCCGGCTTCGGCGACGGGGCCGGCCTTCGCCGGCTGCCCGGGCACTGCACGCTGGATGCCTGAGACGATGACCTGGTCGCCCGCGGCCAGGCCGCTGCTCACGACCCAGTTGGCGCCCTGCAGGCGATCGGTGACGACGTCCTTGCGCGCGACCTTGCCGTCGCCGCCGACCACCAGCACGTACGGGCTCTTGGCATCGCGCTGCAAGCCGACCTGCGGCACGAGGAAGGCGTTGGCCTGCTCGCCGAGCGTCGCCTTCAGCGTCACGAAGGTGCCGGGCAGCAGGTCCTTGTCCGGATTGGGGATGCGCGCGCGCATCGAGATCGCACCGGTGGCCGGATCGACCACGTCGCCGGAGAAGTCCATGGTGCCGGTGCGCCGGTAGACGCTGCCGTCAGGCAGGACGACCTGCACTTCGCCCTCGCCGGTGCCGGCACCGGTGCGGGCGCGACGGATCTGCTCGAGCTCGGTCACGCTGACCGAGAAATTCACGAAGAGCGGGTCGATCTGGTCGACGGTGGTCAGCAGCGTCGCCGTGTCCTGGCCGACCAGCGCGCCCTCGGTGACCTGCTGCTTGCCGGCGCGGCCGCTGATCGGCGAGCGCACGGTGGCGTAACCCAGGTTGATGCGGGCATCGGTGAGCGCGGCCTGCGCCTGCTTCACCGCGGCGCTGGCGCTGCGTTCGGCGGCCAGGGCGTTGTCGAGGTCGGACTGCGAGACGAACTTCTGCGGCGCCAGGCGGCGGGCACGATCAGCGGCCGACTTGGCGTTTGCATACGTCGCCTGCGCGGCCGCGAGCGCGGCCTGGGACTGGCCCGTCGACGCCTTGAGCTGGTCCGGATCGATCTGGAACAGCACCTGCCCCGCCTTGACGTCGGTGCCTTCGGCATACAGGCGCTGCTTGAGCACGCCCGGCACGCGGGCACGCACGTCGGCGCTGCGGAACGGCGCCAGACGGCCGACGAGATCCTTCTGCAGCGGCACGTTGCCCGGCTGCAGCTTGATCACACCGACTTCCGGAGGAGGCATGCCCCCCTGTGCCTGATCCTTGCTGCCACAGGCGGTGAGTGCGAGGGCCAACGCGGCGGCCATTGCCACCGAGCGCGGGTTCTTGACCATGGGGGAGGACTCCGATTCCGTCATGTACGAGCGATGATGCTCAGATTGGTTTAATTCCTATACCGTCCAGTCTAGCATTCTGAGTTTTCCACCCACCCCCCAGAAGTCACACGGGGGGTCATCAGGCCGGATCAGGCACAAGACGGCCCGAACGCGGACCGTTTCAAGCGCTGGCCGGTGCGAGCAGATGGGCCAGTGCAGCTGGATCGGGTTGATCGCGGAACGGCAGGCGTCCCCAGCAAGGTATCGGCAGACGATGACGTAGCAGCGTGAAGTTGTCGTCGGCGCGCGCCATGAGCGGATCGATGTCGTTGCCGATCCAGCCGACCAGCCGCAGCCCATCTGCCGTGATCGCGCGTGCGGTCAGGCGCGCGTGGTTGATGCAGCCCAGACGCAGGCCGACCACCATCACCACCGGCAGCTCCAGCGCGCGCACCAGGTCGGCCTGGTCGAGGTCGGCCGACAGCGGTGCAGCCCAGCCACCGACGCCTTCCACCACCACCGCATCGGCCATCGCCGCCAGGCGCGCATGCGCCTCCAGGATCGGCTGCAGTTGTACCGTCACGCCGGCATCGGCTGCGGCAAGTTCCGGCGCCAGCGGCTGCAGCAGCGCATACGGATTGACGTCGTCATAGGCCGGACGCGGCTCGCTTGCTGCCTGCAGCAGCAGCGCATCTTCGTTGCGCAGACCGTCGGCGGTGACCTCGCAGCCGCTGGCGAGCGGCTTCATGCCGACCGCACGCAGGCCGCGCGCGCGCAGCGCGTGCAGCAGAGTCGCACTGGCCAGTGATTTGCCGATGCCGGTGTCGGTGCCGGTGACGAACCAGCCACTACGGCCTGCGGGCCTGTTCATCGCAGGCCTCCGGGCCGCACGCTGGTAGACTGCGGGAAAGAGGCATCTATGTTCACCAGCGAAAGTCTAAGCGGGCCCAAGCCCGAACAGTACGCACAGTTGCTCGAGCAGGCGCGGGCGCTGGTGCACGGCGAACGCGACCGCGTGGCCAATGCCGCCAACCTGTCGGCCCTGGTCTACCACTCCCTGCCGGGCCTGAACTGGGTCGGGTTCTATCTGTTCGACGGCACCGAACTGGTGGTCGGCCCGTTCCAGGGGCTGCCGGCCTGCATCCGGATTCCGCTCGACAAAGGCGTCTGCGGGGCCGCCGCGACCACCCGCCAGACCCAGCGGATCGCCGACGTCCACGACTTCCCTGGCCACATTGCCTGCGATTCTGCGTCTAACTCAGAACTGGTCGTGCCACTTGTGGGGGGGGATGGCCAGCTGATCGGCGTGTTCGATCTGGACAGCCCGCACTTCGACCGCTTCGATGCCGACGACCAGCGCGGCCTGGAAGCGATTGCGCAAGCCTTCGTGGAGTCGCTGGGATGAGTATCGGCAAGAACGGGGAAAAAGGCGGCGACAAGCTGCGCAACATCGGTCCCAAGTCGGCGGCCTGGTTGCGCCAGGTAGGGCTGCGTTCGCGCGAAGACCTGACTGCGGTCGGCACGGTCGAGGCGTTCATGCGGGTCAAGCGCGCCGGCTTCAAGCCGACGCTGAACCTGCTGTACGCCATCGAAGGCGCGCTGCAGGACTGCCATTGGCAGGAGATCTCCGACGAACGCCGCGCCGAGCTGATCGCCGCGACCGAAGCGGCCATCGCACTGCTGCCGCCGCCGCGTTACCGCCCGCCGGCGGGCCCGGTGACGACGACGCAGGTCGCCGAGGAAACGATGGCGATGCCGTCGCTGCTGGACGAGCCGGCGGATCGCGACTAGCCGTCGTCCCGGCGAACGCCGGGACCCATTTGCTTTGCCGGACGCAAGAAGCAACGTCCATGGATCCCCACCTCCGCGGGGATGACGGGGCAAGGCTTGAGCACCGCCCCACCAGATCGCGTAGACTGCGCCCCGCTTCGAGGTGACCCGGCGGCGTCCTGCCGGCGGGTTGAAACGGGAAGCCGGTGACATCCCCGCAGGGACCATTCCGGCACTGCCCCCGCAACGGTAAGCGAGTACAAGCGCTGCATCCGCCACTGTGCATGTCACGGGAAGGCGCGGCGCCGGAGAGCACAGCCCTCCACTCGCGAGTCCGGAGACCGGCCTGGAAGCAGGGTCACGCGCCTGTACATGACTGTACGGCGGTGCCCACCCCTGGTTGCGATGCGGAGGGCATCGCGGCGGCGACGTTGGCGCCGTGCGCCCACACCGCAGCCTCGTGCACTCTCCTTTCGCGGCATTCCCAGTTGCCCGTCACGGCATGAGCCGTGCGTTGGAGAATCATCGATGCAATTGCGTACCCCGCTGTCCATGTCCGTGCGCCTCGCCGTCGCGTGCCTGCTCGCCGCACCCGCGCTCGCCCACGCGCAGGACACCGCTGGCGCCACCGACCCGACCAACCTCGATCAGGTCATCGTCACCGCCAACCGCACCGCGGTCAGTGTCAATGATGCGCTGGCACCGGTCGAAGTCATCGACGCCGAACAGATCCGCCTCAGCCAGGCGCGCTCGCTGCCTGATCTGCTGCGCGGCCGCGCCGGCATCTCGATGTCCAACCAGGGCGGCGACGGCAAGCTGACCACGCTGTTCCTGCGCGGCGCCGAATCCGACCACGTGCTGGTGCTGGTCGACGGCATCCGCGTCGGCTCGGCGACCTCGGGCCTGACCGCGTTCCAGGACCTGCCGATCGAAATGATCGACCGCGTCGAGATCGTCCGCGGGCCGCGTTCCAGCCTGTACGGCGCAGACGCCATCGGCGGCGTGATCCAGGTGTTCACCCGCCGCGACAAGCAGGCCTTCGCCCCGCGCGTGCGCTTCGACGGCGGCAGCAACGACACCCTCGGATACGGCGTCGGTTTCGGCGGCGGCAATGACCGCAGCTGGTTCGGCGTCGACTACCAGCACACCCGCACCAGCGGCATCAATGCCTGCAACGGCTTCTTCGATCCGCTCACCTTCGACGGCGCCGGTTGCTTCATCGCGCCGGACTCGCAACCCGACCGCGATGGTTACGAGAAGGATGCTCTGTCGCTGCGCGGCGGCATCAACCTGACCGAGCAGTGGAGCCTGGAAGGCCACGCCCTGCGCAATGAAGGCGACAACGAGTTCGACGGCGACTTCACCGACGGCTCCAGGACGGTCCAGCAGGTCATCGGCGGCAAGCTGCGCTGGCACGCGTCCGATCGCGTCGACGTGCACCTGACCGCCGGCCGTAACGTCGACTCGTCCGACAGCTACCTCCGCGGCGTCTTTCTCGGCGATTTCTTCAGCACCGACCGCGACAGCGCCACGCTGCAGGGCGACTTCGGCGTTGCCACCAACCAGCTGGTCAGCGTCGGCCTGGACTGGCTCAACGACAGCGTCGACAGCTCCACTCAGTACGACGAGGACGAGCGCGACAACAAGGCCGCCTTCGTGCAGTACCAGGGCAAGTTCGGCGCGCAGTCGTTCGAGGCCAGCGTGCGCCGCGACGACAACGAGCAGTTCGGCGGCCACACCACCGGCGGCGCCGCATGGGGCCTGGTGTTCGCCGACAACTGGCGCGTCACCGCCGGCTACGGCAGCGCGTTCAAGGCACCGACCTTCAACGAGCTGTACTACCCGTTCTTCGGCAACCCCAACCTGCGTCCGGAAGACTCCGAGACCTGGGAGCTGGGCCTGGCTTACCTGGGTGATGGCTTCAACGTCCACCTCGACACCTTCAGCACCGACGTCGACGACCTGATTGCCTTCGATGCCGATCTCAATCTCCCCAACAATGTCGAGAAGGCGCGCATGCAGGGTGCCGAGCTGTCCGCCGACACCACGATCGCCGACTGGACCATCAACGGTGCGATCAGCTACCTCGACACCGAGAACCGTCGCGGCTTCTACGAGGGCAACGACCTGGCCCGTCGCGCGAAGAACAGCGCCCGCCTCGACGTCGACCGCGCCTTCGGTGCGTTCCGCGTCGGCCTGACGGCGGTCGGCGAAGGTTCGCGCTTTGATGACGTCGCCAACACGCGCCGTCTCGGTGGCTACGGCACGCTTGACCTGCGTGCCGAGTACGCCATCACCCGCGACCTGACGCTGCAGGCGCGCCTGGCGAACGTGTTCGACCGCGATTACGAAACCGTCGCTTTCTACAACCAGCCGGGTCGCGAGTGGTTCCTGACGCTGCGCTATGCGCCGGTGAACTGAGGCGTCGCTTCAATCCAGGAAAGGGCCCGGCTATGCCGGGCCTTTTTTTTGCGCGTCGTCAGCCCATCCGATTGAACGAGTACAGCTGCGCCAGCGGATGGCGCCGGCGCTTGATCGCGGCGCGGATCAGGTCTCGCCCGACCATTGAATAGGTGATGCCATTGCCGCCGTAGGCCATGGCGAACAGTACGCGCGGGCCCCATTGCGCGTTCGCCCCCATGAACGGCAATCCGTCCTTCGTCTCGGCGAAGGTGCCTGCCCACGAGAAGGCGGGGATCAGCGGATGCAGGTGCGGGAACAGGCCCGACAGCTTGTCCATCAGCTTGCGCGTTTTCTTGCCGACGCGGCTATCGCGTCTTGCCGGGATGTCCACCGCATCATCCTCGCCGCCGACGATCACGCGATTGTCGGGCGTGGTGCGCAGGTAGAGGTACGGCGTGGCGGTTTCCCACATGACCGTGCGTCGCAATGACGCAAGCACCGCAGGATCCAGGGGATCGGATATGAAGGCATAGCTGCTGCGATTCTTTGCATAACGCCGATCGAGCCACTGCTGCGACGCATAGCCCGCGGCGACGACCACATGGCCGGCGCGGATGCGCAGGCCGTCGCTCGTGACCAGCTCCACCTTGCGCGCGGACGGCTCGATGCGCTCGACACAGGTGCGGTCGAACACCTGCGCACCCTGGCCCTGCAGCGCGCGGAACAGACGATAGGTCAACCGATACGGGTCGATGCTGGCGGCCGGCGTGCTGACGATTGCCGCCGGAGCGCGAAATCCAAAGCGCTCCAGGAGTTCCTCCGGCTCGAGCCATTCGACGTGGAACCCGTGTTCGGCGCGCAGGGCGAACTCGCTGCGGAGCTTTCGGCGATGCCAGGCGCGACTGGCGTAGTACACGCTGTGCACGCGCTCGAAACCGACATTTCGAAGCCGACGCGACAGGGTCTCCAACTGGCCGATGGTTTCGGCGCTGGCGCGGTACGACTTCAGTGCCTCGGCCAGCCCGTACTGCTTCGCCAGATCGCCCAGCGTCACGTCGCTTTCGTACTGCAGCAGCGCCGTGCTCGCCGCGGTGCTGCCCCAGCCGATGTCGCGCTGCTCGATCACCACGACCTCGTGGCCGTCCTCGACCAGCGCGTCGGCGATCAGGGCGGCGGTCACGCCGCCGCCAATGATCGCGACGTCACAGCTGGTGTCGGTCTCCAGCCGTGGAAAGGCGTACATCAGGCCGTTGCTGACGGCCCAGTACGGGTAGCCGCTTTTCAGGTCCAATCAGTGCTTCTTGGGCATCGATTCGCGCGCCTTCTCGGCACGCGCCGCGCCGATCGCGGTTTCGACCTGCTTGACCTCCTCCGGTGGCGGCAGCACCGCGGGGATTCCAAGCGATTGCAGCCACAGCTCCCGGCTCCAGCCGCGCGTGTGGTACAGGTGATGGTCCTCGTCGTCCTCCACCGCCTCGTACGCCTGCTTGAGCACCTTCGCCAGGTCGCCGGTGGTGTGTTTGGTAATCTGCCCGATCAGCTCCCAGTTGTGATGGTCCTTGGTTTCGGCCAGCACCACGCATTCGGTGGCCACCAGTTCGGCAGCGACTGCGTCGCCGGACTTGCTGGCTATGTTCATCGCTTCGACCAGCGATTTGCCGATGTGTCCCACCACTTCGCGACCCGGGGACCGGGTGTCGGGATCCAGCCCCAACTGTTCGAACACGACGAGCAGGACCTTGCGATGCGTTTTCGTCTCGGCCAGGTACTCCTGCCACTCCTCGCGCAGATCTTCGTTGACCGCGCAACCGATCGCTGTTTCATAGATCTTGATGCCGCCCAGTTCGGTTTCCAATGCCTGGTACAAAAGTTCGTTGACCTGGCCCTGTTCGATCATTGCTTTCCTGGCCATTGCCGGGACTCCAGTGGACTGTTTTGCGAGATCCACGTGTAGCCAGCACGGTGTTAACCGGACGTGGAAAATTCGCTGGGCGCCCTCGACATCTGCCCACGCGGCCTGAATGCCCTGCTTGCGAAAGGCACCAGAAGCGTTCGCTGTGCGCACGCGCAAGCGCGCATTGACACCGTCGCCGGGCGCAGGAAAGTATGTGACGGGGAAGCAGTCCGGGGCCGGATCGGCCCGCGCATCAGGGCGAGGCGAATGAATTCTTCATCTGTAGCTGATCTGCTGGGCCAGTACGACCCGACCTTGCCGCTGGCCGAGGCCTCGACCATTCCGGCCTCCTGGTACGTCGACGAGCGCATCAGCGAGCGCGAGAAGCGCACGACGTTCTCGCGGTCGTGGCAGATGGCCGGGCGCCTGGACCAGCTGCGCGAGCCCGGGCAATACGTCACCTGCGAGATCGCCGGGGAGCCCATCCTGGTCGTGCGCGGCAGCGACGGCGAGCTGCGCGGCTTCTTCAACGTCTGCCGCCACCATGCTGCGGCGGTGATGACCGAACCGTCAGGTTGCGCGCAGAACCTGCGCTGCCCTTACCACGGCTGGACCTACACGCTGGAGGGCGCGCTCAAGGGCACGCCGAGCTTCAACAGCGAATGCCATTTCGACCGTTCGCAGCACGGCCTGGCGCCGGTCGCCACCGCGGTCTGGGAGAACTGGGTGTTCGTGCGCCTGGATGCGCAGGGACCGAGCCTCGAGGAATTCCTCGGCGTCGACCTGATCGAGCAGATCCGCCCGCTGCAGCTGTCGAAGCTGCACTTCTTCGAGCGTCGGCATTACCTGTTCGACTGCAACTGGAAGGTGTTCGTCGACAACTACCTCGACGGCGGCTACCACGTGCCGCACCTGCACAAGGGCCTGGACAGCGTCCTGGACTACAAGAACTACACCATCGAGAACGGCGGCCGCTTCTGCCTGCAGTCGAGCCCGCTGACCACGGCCAAGGCGCAGGAGGATTACGCCGCGGTGCGCAAGGGCGATCGTGCGCTGTACTACTGGATGCATCCGAACCTGATGATCAACTGGTACGAGGGGATGATGGATACCAACCTCGTGCTGCCGCTGGGCGTCAACCAGACCGAGGTGATCTTCGATTTCTGGTTCGAGGATGTGTCGGAGGCGGCGTATGCGCGCAACCGCGCCAGCGTCGATGTCGGCCAGCAGATCCAGGACGAGGACATGGCGATCTGCAAGTCGGTGCAGCGCGGATTGCATTCACGCGCGTATTCGACCGGGCGGCTGTCGGTCCGGCGCGAGGCGGGGGAGCATCTGTTTCATCGGCTGTTGCATGAGGATCTGAGCGCGGGTGGGTGATGAACACCGTCATCCCGGGCGAAAGCCGGGATCCATTTGCCGTTGACCTTGCACGCAACGTCCATGGATTCCCGCCTTCGCGGGAATGACGGGTTATTCCGGACTGGGTGGCGTATCCGCCACAGACTGCATCCTCACCAGCTGCTCATGCCGCAACCACCACGCGGCAGTCCCCAGCCACAGCAGGATCATCGAGATCACCGTCTTCTGCCGCAGGCCTTCGGGCAGGCCGTGCCAGTACGCGTAGATCCAAAGTGCAATGAAGCTGGCCACGGCCAGAGGCAATGCCAGTGCCACGTGCACACGCCAGACCTCGTCGTAGTGGAAGCGCCAGGACTGCACCATCATCGCCAGCGTCACGCTCAGGAACGTGGTCAGCGCGGCAAGCCGGTGCAGCAGGTTTTCCTGGGCGTGGTCGAGCAACGGAAGGTCGGTCTCGGAGATCGCGGTCAGCGCCAGCGCGATCCCTGCGACGGCCAGCAGGAACGCCGGCACGGTGCTGCGCGCCTGTGGCTGCAGGACGCGGTTCAGCCCGGCGCCGAGCAGCACCAGGGCCATGCTCAGGGCGTAATAGGCCATCCGCAGCCAACCGCCGTACGGGCCCTTGAGGTAGGCGCTGAGCGGATCCTGGCGCCAGTCCAGGTCGGTGCGCAGCCACTGCAGCACGATGGCGGTCGACAGGAAGACGATCACGGCGACCAGGCAGATCAGCCCCGAGCGGTGCCGCACGATGCCGTCGAGGAAGCTGCGTTGCTTCCCTTGCACTGCCGCATCGACGGATACCGTCGCCTTCATGATGGTGCCAACGAGGCGGCCGCTATTTCGCGGCCACCTCCGACTTTACGCGCCTGGTTTGCCTTTCAACACTGCCTGCGCGGCATTGCGTCCGGCCGCGCCGCTGATGCCGCCACCGCCGTGGCTGCCACTGCCGCACAGGTAGAGGCCGTCGACCGGCGTGGCGTGGTTCGACCAGCCCGGCAGCGGGCGCATGAAGAACATCTGGTCGAGGATCAGCTGTCCGTGGTTCATGTCGCCTTCGCTGAGGCCGTACTGCTGTTCCAGATCGGCCGCGGTGATCGTGCGCACTTCCCGCACGGACGCTTCCAGCGCCGGGAACTGCCCGGCGACGATAGCGACAGCGGTGCGCTCGATCGTCGCCCTCGCCTCTTCCCAGCCGATCCCGCGCAGCTTGTACGGCGCCGACTGGACATGGATGGAGACGACCTTGCCGGCGGTGGTGGCCTCCAGATACGGATTGGCCGCCAGCTCGCCGTACTTGGCGGCGTCGTAGGCGCGTTCGAGGTACTTCAAGGTCGGTGCGATCGCCAGCGTTCCCGCCGGCAGGCCGTGGTTGCCGTTGGTCAGCAGGTGCACCTTGGCGACGGCGCCGCGCATCTTGATCGACTGCACCTGCCAGACGAAGTCCGGCGGCAGCTCCGGTGCACCGACCAGGCCCAGCAGGGTGCGTCGCGGATCGGCGGCCGACAGCACCGTCGTCGCGGCGATCTCCTCGCCATTGTCCAGGCGCACGCCCGACACCCGCAGCGAGTCGACCAGGATGCGTTCGACGCCGGCGCTCGTGCGCAGCTCGCCACCTGCGGCCTTGAATGCGGCCACCAGCGCGTCGGCGACCTTGCCGTTGCCGCCCACGACCGGACGCTGAGCGAGGCCACCGCGGTTGAGCCAGTTGTGCATCAGCGTGTAACCGGTGCCGGCCGACATCGATCCGAGCGTGTGACCGTGGATGCCGACCGCTGCAACGGCGGCCTTCACCTGCTCCGACTCGAACCATTCCTCGGTGAACTCCACCGTCGACATCGACATCGCCCGGATCACCCTGAACATGTCGCGGCCGCCCAGTCGACGCAGCGTCCAGGCCAGCTTCGCCAGCGGCCAGCCTTCGGCCAGGCCGACATGCGGCAGGCGCGGCATCGGCGTGCGGTAGGCCGCATCGAGGAAAGCAGCGGCACGGTCCATGAAGGCGACGAACTCCGGCCAGCGCGCGGCGTCGGCCGCGGAGAACTGGCGGATCGATTCGAGCGTGGCGGCATCGCCCGGCGTGGTCGACAGGTGCAGGCGCTTGCCGTCCGGCTGCAGCGAGACGTACGGGGTTGCGGCCTCGTATGCCAATCCGTGCCGGGTCAGCCCGAGAGCGTCGACGATGTCGGGGCGCAACTGCGCGCCGGCGTGCAGCGGATCGAAGCTGCTGTCGCCGAGCGTGTCGGTGGCCAGCTGCCCGCCGGCGCGGTCGCGCTGCTCGAGCACCAGCACTTTCTTGCCTGCCTTGGCCAGGTACGTCGCCGCGACCAGGCCGTTGTGGCCGGCGCCGACGATGAGGATGTCGTATCGCGTGTTCGTCATGGTCACTTCCAGTCCTTCAGCACTTCCTGCGCCGCCATCTTGCCGGCCGCGCCCATCACGCCACCGCCGGGGTGCGCGCCCGAGGCACCGAAGTAGTAGCCCGGCAACGGCGTGCGGAAGTCCGCCCACTGCGGCGCCGGTCGCAGGAAGAACAGTTGGTGCAACAGCAGCTCGCCGTGGAAGATGTTGCCGCCGGTGATGCCGGCGATCTGCTCGATGTCCTTGGGCGTGATCACCTGCTTGCCGACGATCTTGCTGCGGATGTCCGGGGCGTAGCGTTCGAGCGTGGAGATCACCGTCTCGCCGAACGCATCGCGCTTGGCATCGTCCCAGCCGCCCTCGATGTCGTACGGCGCGTACTGCACGAAGCACGACGCCACGTGATGGCCCGGCGGCGCCATGTCGCGGTCGATCATCGACGGGAAGATCATGTCGATGTACGGCTGCTTGGCGAACTGGCCGTACTTGGCCTCGTCGTAGGCGCGCTCGATGTACTCCATGCTCGGGCTGATCGAGACAGCGCCGCGGTGCAGCGCGCCTTCGCCGGGCAGGCAGGTGAAATCCGGCAGCCCGCTGAAGGCAATGTTGACCTTGCCGGAGGAACCGCGAACGCGGAAGTTCTTGATCTGCTGCACGAACTCGTCCGGCAGGTGCTTGCCTTCGACGAACTGCAGGAAGCTGCGCTTGGGATCGGCCGCCGAGATGACGACCTTGGCGCGCAGCTCGTCGCCATTGGCGAGCGCAACACCGGAGGCGCGGCCACCGCGCACGACCACCTGCTCGACCGCGGCGTTGGTGCGGATCTCCACGCCGAGCGCGCGCGCCGAACTGGCGATCGCCTGCGTCACGCCGCCGTTGCCGTTCTTGCAGAAGCCCCACGCACGGAAGGCGCCATCGATCTCGCCCATGTAGTGGTGCAGCAGCACGTAGGCGGTGCCCGGCGAATGCGGACCGAGGAAGGTGCCGATGATGCCGCTGGCCGACTTGGTGCCCTTGAGCGGATCGAACTCGAACCAGTCGTTGAGCAGGTCGGCGGCCGACTGCGTCAGCAGCTTGGCGATCTGGTAGAGCTCCTTCTCCGACAGGCTCTTGCCGTACTGGCCGAGTTTAAGCAGGCCCTTGAGGTCACGCAGGCTCAGCGACGACGGGTCCGGCGGCACCAGGCCGATGATCGGCTTGATCGCCTTGGCGGCGCGCGCCATCACCCGGCCGTATTCGTCGGACGCTTCGGCGTCGCGCGGTGAATGGCGATAGAGCTCCTGGCGCGTCAGGTCGTGGTCGTCCCACGCGGCCAGGTAGTCGCCGTTGTCCATCGGCGTGACCGTGCTCGGCAACGGCAGGATCTTCAGGCCGTGCTTGGGCAGTTCGAGGTCGCGGATGATCTCCGGGCGCAGCAGGCTGACCACGTAGGAAAACTGGCTGAAGCGATAGCCGGGGAACGGTTCGGCGGTGACCGCCGCGCCGCCGACAACCTCGCGGCGTTCGAGAACGGCCACCTTCTTGCCCGCGCGCGCCAGGTAGGCGGCAGCGATCAGGCCGTTGTGGCCGGCGCCGATGACGACGGCGTCGTACTGGTTGGTCATCACTTCTTCTTCCACTCCGGCTCGTAGAACGGCAGCTTCACCACCTTGCCCGGCGCCTGCAGGCGCCTGTGCTCGACGGTGACTTCCATGGTGAGCGCGGTTCCCGGCTCGTAGTACGGGCGCTGCAGGTGCACCAGCGCGATGTATTTCTTCAGCACCGGCGACCAGGTACTGGTAGAGGCATAACCGACCTGCTTGTCGCCCTGCATCATCGGCAGGCTCTCACGCACCGCCATGCCGGGAATCTGCGGCGGCAGGCCGACGCGGGCAAACAGCGGCTCCATCTTTTCCCAGTCGACCTCGAAGCCGACCAGCTTCCACGCCGAGCCCTCGCCCTTCTCGCGCTCCAGCGCGCGGCGGCCGACGAAGTAACCGGGCTTGTCGAGCTGCACTGCCCAGTCCAGGCCCATCTCCAGCGGCGTCGACTTCTGCCCTTCGATCCAGGCGTGATTGGCGGGCGTGTAGTCGACATCGATCATGAACAAGCCGGCTTCGACGCGCGCCATGTCCATCGCCAGGATCCCGCACGGGACGATGCCGTAGTCGCCACCGGCTTCCATCAGCGCGTCCCACACGTGCAGCGCATCGGCCTTGTCGATCCAGATCTCGTAACCGAGGTCGCCGGTGTAGCCGGTGCGCGAGATGGTGACCGGCTTGCCGGCCAGCGTGTTCGCCATCACCTTGAAGTACTTGAGCTTGTCGAGCGTCTTGGCGCAGCAGCGGTTGAGCACCGCGCGCGACTTCGGGCCCTGCAGGCTCAGCGCCGCCACCTGTTCGGTGACTTCAGTGATCGTCACGTCCATGCCTACGGCATTCATCGACAGCCAGCGCAGCGACGGCTCGGCCGAGGTCAGGCGGAAGGTGTTCTCGGCCAGGCGCGAGATCGTGCCGTCATCGAGCAGCCTGCCTTCCTCGTCGCACCAGCCGGTGTAACCGACCTGGCCGACCGCCATCTTCTGCACGTCGCGCGGGGTCAGCTTGTGCAGCAGGCGCGCGGCGTCGGGGCCGGTGATGATGTACTTCATCAGTGGCGAGACATCGATCGCGGCGACGCCGTCGCGGATCGCCCAGTACTCGCGGTCCAGGTTCAGGTCGTAGGAACCGGCCACGATGTGTCCGGCCCAGCGCCGCCAGTTCTGCGGCAGGCACAGGCGTGAGGTGCGCTCGTGGAAAGGCGTGCGTTTGAGTTCCAGCATGGGAGTCCTGCGTGCGTGCTTTGCGTACGTGCTTTGCGTGTGTTGTTACTTGTCGTCGATCGCGAATTTTGGGAGCAATCTCAAGGCTTTGCGGCCGGCGGTACCAGCGGGCGGGCACCACCATTGCGCAAACGCAGCACGGTGTAAACCGGCAGGCCTGCAGCCGCCAATACGATCGCCCAGCCGAACGGTTCGCTGCCCAGTCCGATGAAGGCGAAGATGACGTACGCCAGGCCTGGCACCGCGAGCACCAGCATGTCGCTGTTGGCCGGCCGCTGGCCGCGGCGCCACAACACCAGCAGGGCCATTGCGCAGCACAGGTACAGCGGCAGGTTGGCGGCGGTCACCACGGTGGTGATGAAGGTGAAGCCCTGCACCAGCGACTTGCTGTAGTTCATCAGGATCATCGCGCTGGCGAGTGCGCCGGTGACGACCAGTGCCAGCGCAGGCGCACCGAAGCGGTTGCTGCGCGAGAACGAAGCCGGCAGGCCGCCGTTGCAGGCGATCGTGCGGGTCAGTTCGCCGACCAGCAGCACCCAGCCGTTCAACGCACCCAGGCCGCTGATGACCACGAACAGCGACAGCGCGCGGCCGAAGCCGCCGCCGACCAGGCGATCGAGCAGATCAGAGAACGGCGCCTTCGATTGCGCCAGTTCGGCCGCCGGGATCAGCAGCAGCGGCACGGACGAGACGACCAGGTAGATCACGGCCGTGATCGTGGTGCCGACCATGGTCGCGCGCGGGATGGTCCAGCCGGGGTCGCGCACGCGGTCGGCCGGGACCGCCGCCGATTCGAAACCGAGCATCGCGAACAGGGCAATGGTTGACGCCGCCATCAGCGGCGCCAGGCTGACCGGCTCGGTCGGCAGGTTCGCGGTGAAGCTCGACGGGTCGGTCAGCAGCAGCCAGATGCCGAGCCCGGCCACCGTCAGCATCGGCAACAGCTTCAGCACCGTGGTCACGATTTGCACGCGCCCGCCGGCGCGCACGCCCAGCAGGTTGACCAGCACGAATATCCACAACAGCGTCACCGCCTGCAGCGAGGCGGGTACGTCGCGCAACGCGGGGAACAGGGTGTCGAGGTAACCGACCACGCCAATGGCGATCGCCGCATTGGTGATCCAGGTCGCGATCCAGTACGACCACATCGCCATGAAGGCGGGGATCTCGCCGAGCGTGCCGCGGATGTAGCCGTAGGGGCCGTCGGCCGAGGGCATGTCGCGCGCGAGGCGGGCGAACACCCGGGCCATCGCCAGGCAGCCGAACACGGTGATGACCCAGCCCAGCATCGCGCTGTAGCCGTACGGCGCCAGCGACGCCGGCAACAGGAAAATGCCGATGCCGATGGTGTTGCCGACCACCAGCGCGGTGCACATCCAGAAGCCGAGTTTGCGCTCGGGCCGGGTGTCGCAGTGTGGTGCCTCGTTGACGCGCGGGTCCTGCATGCCTTGCCACCCCTGTTCAGTTGGTACTGCGGTGCGCGTCCTGCGAATGGTGTCGCCAGCATTCCACTATGTAGTCGATACCCGTCTTCGACATCAATGGGGTTGAGTGCAGCGGTTCTCCGGAGCGGCGCAGACCAGCCGTCCCTGGGCGATTACTGCCTCGACCCGGCGCAAAACCTCGACGTCCGTCAGCGGGTCGCCCGGGACGGCGATCAGGTCGGCCGACTTGCCCGCGGCGATCGATCCGAACTGCGAATCGCGGCCCAGCGACTTGGCCGCGCTGATCGTGGCCGCGCTGATGGCCTGCATCGGCGTCTGCCCATTGCGCACCATGTAGGCGAACTGGCGGGCGTTCTGGCCGTGCGGGTAGACGCCGCTGTCGGTGCCGAAGCCGATGCGCACGCCGGCCTTGACCGCCTTGGCGAAGCCGTCGCGCTGGGTCTGCGTGGTCTCGTTGTTCTTGCGCAGGATTTCCTCGGGCCAGCCGTCGCGGCGGCCGATCTCCTCGATGTAGTCGCCGTTGTAGACATCGGCGACCAGCCAGGTGCCGTGCTTCTTCATCAGCGCGATGCCTTCGTCGTCGAGGTAGGAGCCGTGCTCGATCGAGCGCACGCCGGCGCGGACCGCGCGCTTGATGCCCTCGGCGCCGTGGGCGTGGGCGACGACGAAACTGCCGTGCAGCGCCGCCTCTTCGACGGCAGCGCGGATCTCGGCCTCGCTGTACTCCGGCGCGCCCGGTTCGGTGCCGGCGGCGAGTACCGCGCCGGTGGCGATCAGCTTGATGAAGTCGGCGCCGCCGGCGAGGAGCTCGCGCACGCGCTGGCGGATCTCCGCCTCGGAGTTGGCGACACCGCGACGCATGTCCGCCGGAACCTGCACGTCCGGCGCCAGCCCGGTGACTTCGCCACCGCCGCCGCTGACGGTGACGTAGGCGCCGGCCACGAACATGCGCGGGCCTTCGACCAGGCCCTCGTTGATGGCGTTGCGCAGTGCGACGTCGGTGAAGGCGCGGTAGGTGCCGACATCGCGCACGGTGGTGAAGCCGGCGCGCAGGGTGTCGCGGGCGTTGCGCACGCCGACCAGGGCGTCGCGCGCGGAGGTGCTCATCAGCGGCGCGGCGACGTTGTCGGACTGGATGTCGCCGACCAGGTGAGTGTGCAGGTCGATAAGGCCCGGCAGCACCGTGTAACCCGACCAGTCGAGTACTCGCGCGTCGCCGGTGCTCGCGGCCGAATATGGCTCGACGCGGGTGATGCGCTCGCCTTCGATGCGGATCGCCTGGTCGTTGAGGACTCGACCTTGGTCGACGTCGACCAGGCGGCCGGCGCGCACGATGACGATGTTGTCAGGAGTTGCTGCGACGCTGGCGCCGGCCAATGTGAGCGCCAGGGCGGCGGCCAGCGCCTTGATCGGGAGGTGGGTCATCGAGTCAGCCAATGAATAGGATTGATGGGTGTCACTTCGGCGCCTGGTAGCGGCCGTAGCGCTTGAGCAGTTTCACCAGCGGTGCGTGCGGTATGGCATTGGCATAGCGGCCGCCTTCGCCGCGCATGTCGCGGGCGGCAACCATTGCGTTGACGATGGCCTCCTCGGTCGCCTGCACCGTCGCCTCGAACAGACCGTCGACGTTGTCGTTGCCCAGGAACTCCGCCTGGTGCAGCGCGCCGGGCCCCGAGGCCGGAGCATTCGCCGTCGAGAAGGCGAGGAACAGATCGCCCGAACCGTTGCCGGCATAGCTGCCCATGCGCGCCAGGCCCATGCCGGCGCGCTTTGCGACGCGCTTGAGCTGATGCGGCAGCAGCGGCGCGTCGGTGGCCACCACAATCACGATCGAACCGGTGTCGCCGGTGATCGCGGCATCGGTATAGACGCGGTCGTCGCGCAGGAACTGGCCGACCGGCACGCCGGCGATGCGCAGCGGATCGCGCACGCCGTAGTTGGCCTGCACCAGCACGCCGACGGTGTAGTCGTGGCCATCGGTGCTGATGCGGCGCGACGCGGTGCCGATACCGCACTTGAACTCGTGGCAGATCATGCCGGTACCGCCGCCGACGTTGCCTTCGGCGACCTGGCCGTCGCGCGCGTCACGCAACGCCTGCGCGACGTGTTCGGGCTTCACGTGGAAGCCGTTGATGTCGTTGAGGTGGCCGTCCCAGGTTTCGGCGACGATCGGCAGCGACCACCAGTAGCCGCTGGCGTCGGCGCCACCGGCCTTCACCCGCTCGGCGATGACGGCATCGCGGACGACGCCGACGCTGTGGGTGTTGGTCAGCATCACCGGGCCTTCGACCTGCCCGGACTCGTCGATCCAGGCGGTGCCGGTCATCTCGCCGTTGCCGTTGAGCGCGAACCAGCCGCCGAACACTGGCGTGTCGAGGCTGGCCTTGCCGCGCGGCAGGATCGCGGTGACGCCGGTGCGCACCTTGTGGCCGTCGGCGAGGTCCTCGATCAGGGTGACCTGGCCCACGGTGACACCGGCGACGTCGGTGATCGCATTGAGCGTGCCGGGCGTGCCTTCGAACGGGATGCCCAGGGCGCGGGCGCGTGGCTCGGCCGCGTGTGCGGTCGTGACTGCAAGGAGTGCAAGCAATGCAGGTGCGAGCTTGCGGGAGCAGGGTCGATTCACGGTGCATCCTTCAGATAGCGGTCGTACCACGCCAGGTTGCGGGTCAGGCGATCGCTGAGGTAGCTCGGAACGGTCAGCTGATGGTTCTGCCCGGGGTAGACGACCAGCTGCGTCGGCACGTTCTGCGCGCGCAGGGCCTGGTACATCTGCTCGGCGCCGAGGCAAGGCACGTTGAAGTCGTCTTCGCCGCACTGGAACATCGTCGGCGTGGTGATCCGGTCGGCGTGCAGGAACGGATAGCTGGCGCGGTCGTACTGCTCGCGGTCCTTCCACGGCGTGCCGAGCTCGAGCGCGTACTCGCGCACGTACTGGTCGTGGCCGTACATCGCGTACATGTTCGACGCGCCGGCACCGCTGATGGCAGCCTTGAAGCGCGTGTCGCGGGCGATCACCGCATTGGTGAGGATGCCGCCGTAGCTCCAGCCGCCCAGGCCGAGGCGCTGCGGATCGGCGATGCCCATGTCGACCACGTGCTCGACGCCGGCGACCACGTCCTTGACGTCGACATTGCCCCAGTCGGCATAGATCGCGCGGGCGAAATCGAAACCGCGGCCTGAACTGCCGCGCGGGTTGATGGCCACCACCGCGTAGCCCTGCGCGGCGTACACCTGCCAGTCGGCCATGAACTCATGGCTGAACTGGTAGACCGGACCGCCGTGGATGCGCAGGATCGTCGGGTAACGCTGGCCGGGCTGATACCCGACCGGCTTGACCAGCAGTCCCTCGACATCGATGCCGTCGACCTTGAAGGCGATCGGCTCGGCGGCGGCGAGCGTGCGCTGGCGCAGGAAGGCGTTGTGGTCGGTGAGCGCGCGCAGGCCCTGCGGCTCGACCGCCGATATTTCATAGGGATGGGTGTCGTCGCCGCCGAGCACGACAACACGGTCGTTGCCCGACACCGCCAGGTCGTAATCGAAGCGGTTGCCGTGGGTGAGTTCGCTCATCTCGCCGCTGTCGGCGTCGACCTTCTCGACGCGGGTGACGCGGCTGCGCTCGACCAGCGCATAGAGATGACGGCCGTCCGCCGACCAGTGCGGCTTGGTCACGCAGCGGTCGATCGGCGCGACCAGGCGCGCCTTCCCGCTGGCGACGTCGACCACGGCCAGCTGCCACGGTGCGTAGTAGATCCACTTGTCCTCGCCGCTTTGCAGGTAGGCGATGCGGCTGCTGTCCGGGCTCCAGGACGGTCGCGTTTCCCAGTACGGGTCGAGGTCGGAACCGGGGAAGGTGGTGAGCTGGCGCTCCTTCGCGCCGGCGCGCGGCTCGACCACGTAGATGTCGTAGTTGAGATGACGGTCCGGATCGACGCCGCGCTTGCTGACGTAGGCGATCAGCTTGCCGTCGGGCGACCAGGCGGGGAGCAGTTCGTCGTGGTCGCCGGAGGTGATCTTATCGGCGCGACCGCTGGCGATGTCGACGACGTACAGATGGGTGCGGTGCCCATCGAGGTAGCCGGTGCCGTCTTCCTTGAACTGGTAACGCGTGGTGACGATCGGTGGCGGGTTCTTCGGTTCCGGCGCGCCGGCGGGCCGTTCCGGATCGCGCACGATGACTGCCACGCGCTTGCCGTCGGGCGCCCAGACGTAATCGTCGACACCGCTGGCGAAAGAGGTGACGCGGCGGGCGGCGCCCCCGGCGGCTGGCATCAGCCAGACCTGGCTGATCTCCTCCTCTTCCTCGTCGTCACCACCCTCGCCTTCCTTGCCCGCTTCGGGCTTGCGCGGCGCCGGCGCGTCCGACAGGAAGGCGATCGATCTGCCATCGGGCGACCACAACGGCCGCGACTCGCTGTGCTTGGGCGTATTCGTCAGCTGCTTGCGGGCGTTGCCGTCATAGCCGATGCGCCACAGGTCGGACTGGGTGAGGTCTTCAGCGCGGTTGACGATCGACACGCTGTAGACCAGGGCAGCGCCGTCGGCGGACAGGTCCGGTTCGGCGACATCGGCCAGCCGGTCGAGATCGGCGATGCCGAAGCGACCGGGCGGCGCCGGCGTTGCGGCCTGTACGGCCAGCGTGGTCGCGGCCAGGCACAGCACGATCCAGCGTCGTCGCATCAGCATCGATCAGTGTCCCCCGGCCTTGCCCTGGTAGATGGCCTGCGCCGCGCGCAGGTAGTCGAGCGTCGCACGTTTTTCTTCGGCGTCGTTGTAGTCGTCGCGGGCGTCGGCGGCTTCGATCACGCGGCCGAGCCAGGCGGCGAAGTAGGCGGCGTCTTCGCGTGCCGGCGGCGCACCACCGGCGACGTCGAGCCAGACCGGATTGGTGGTCGCATACGGGTACAGATCCAGCACCTGCGGGTCGGCGCCGTCGTTCCAGGCGCGCAGCAGCAGCCAACCGCCCTGCCCCACGTCCACCTCGCCGTCGCCATCGAAGCTGCGGCGGTCGCCGCCGAGGTCGAACTGCTTCACGACGCGGCCGTTATTCACCAGTTCCAGGTGATCGACCGCCACCGGCGAGCGCAGCGCGACCTTGTACTTGGTGCGACCCGGCGCGGACAACGCCAGCGTGTCGCCGGGCTTGCGATCGGATACCAGCAGTCCGAGCAGTGGACCGTTGCTGACAAAGCTGTGTCCCTGCTTCAGCGATGCCAGCATGTCATCGCCACCGCGCTGTTCGAGGAACACGCGGTTCATGCCCACCGGACCGCGCAACGAAGCGTAGTTGGCCATGGCATCGGTGCCGGCTCCGGCCGCAAGCCGGTAGCCGAGGTTGAGCAGCCGGTACCAGACCGCGGCAGTGGCCTTGTGATCGCTGAAGCCGACCACTTCGAGGTAATCGACCTTGCCGTTGGCAACGTCGGCCGGCAGCTGGTGGCTCAGCACCGGATCCTTGGCCGGATCGGGCACGGTGTCGAACGGATGCACATAGCCGACCACGCCCTGCTGCGCATGCGCCAGGTCGGCGATGACGCCATTGTGCGGATACGGGCTGGCCATCGCGGTGTGGCGGTAGGCGGCGAAATCCGGCGTGAGGTAATGGTCTTTGAGGTTGAGCAGGCCCAGGTGGCCCCAGAAACTGGTGTGGAACTCCTGCGCGTTGTCGATGCGCACGGGGTCGGTGTCGACCGACTCGCCGAAACGGGCGATGTCGGGGATGCGCTGTTCCTTGTTGACGATCAGGTTCTCGACGACGTCGAGGTCCTCCGCACGCGCCTGCAAGGCCAGGTGCGTGGGCGAGTTCAGGTAGTGACCGCCGTAGTTCATGTGCACGTGCAGGTCGGCACTTTGCCATTTGCCGAACGCGGCCGGCAGCGCCTGTGCCTGCAGATCGGCGCGCAGCGTCGTCGTGCTGCCCGCGGCCAGCTCGAGCCTGCGCGTCCACGGCAGGTGGGCGAAGCCGTGCTGCACGGTGACCGACGTGCTGCCGGCCGGCACGTCCAGTACGCACGGCGAAGCGCAGTGGAAGTAGTGGCTCTCGGTCGCCTGCAGCGCACGGTCGAAGCCGTCGTCGGCATGCATCCAGGCATCGGCCGGCCCCTGTGCGCGGGTGTCGCTGCCCTGCACGCTCACGCGCGCGGGCACGTCACGGCCGCGACCGTCGCGGACCTGGATCTGCAGGCGTGCGGTCGGCGCCAGGGTGCGTCGCTGTTTCGCCACCACCGCCTGCGTCGCGCCGCCGATCACGTCCATCACTGACAAGGCGGTATTGCCGTTCGCGTCCTGGCCGATGAAGGCGATGCGGCGACCATCGGGCGACCAGCGCGCGTTGCGGCGATCGCCTTCGCCGAAGGTCAGCGGCAACGGCGGTGCGCCGTCGAGCGTGGTCAGCCACAGCTGGTGCGTCTGGCGTCCGTGGTAGCCGGCGTACAGCAGGCGGCGGCCGTCGGGTGCCAGTTCCGGGCGCGCGCTCCAGCTGGTTTCCTCGCGCAGGATGCGAACCGGGGCACGGGTGTTGAGACTGACCGACCACAGGTCGCCGCTGCCCCAGGCGATTTCGGCGTTGCCGACGAAGACGATGCGCTTGCCATCGGGCGACCACGACGGATTGATCGCGTGGTCGTACGCCGAGTAGTAATAGCGATCGAGCGTGCTCTTGCGTTCGCCCAGCAGCGGCCGCGCATCGTGCAGGCCACTGCCGTCGATTTCGGCCACGAACAGATTGAAATGCCCGGCGCCCTGCGTCGACACCCAGACGATGCGCTTGCCGTCGGGCGACAGGCGCGGCTCGACATTGACCGCACCGCCGCTGGTCAGCGCCTGCGTGCGTCCGCTAGCGAGGTCCAGCCGCCACAGCTCCATGCCGGCGCCGTCGTAACGGGTGAACACGACGCTGCGTCCGTCGCGGGCGACATCGGGCTGGTAGTCGTACGCGCCTTGCGCGTGGGTGAGCTCGACCGCTTCGGTCTCGCCGATGCGCTGGCGCCAGAGCGATCCGGCCATGCTGTACACCAGCGACTGGCCGTCGGGCAGGAAACTCGCCGACGACGGGCCTGTGGTCAGCTGCGGCAGGTAGAGCTCGCGCCAGTAGTAGCTGTGCGGCAGGTCGACCAGCTTGAGCACGGGCTCGCGCCCGGCCGCGGCGACAGTGCTCGCGGCCACTAACAGCAACGCGGCGACTACAAGCGGACGGCGCACCCGGCTCAGCCCCGCATCCCGGCCAGGGCTTCGTCGAGGCTGATCCTCAGCAACGCGATCGCCTCGTCGATTTCGGCGCGCTCCACGTTCAACGGCGGCATGAAGCGCACAGTGCTGGTACCGCACGACAGCAGCAACAGACCATTTTGGAACGCGCGGGTGATGACGGCATCGCACAGCGCGCGCGCCGGCGTGCGCGCCGGATCGGACTCGACCAGTTCCATGCCGATCATCAGGCCGCGGCCGCGCACTTCGCCGATGCAGGCGTAGTCGCGCATCAGCTCGCGCAGTTTGGAGGTGAAGTAGCCACCGGCCTGCTCGGCGTTGTCGGCAAAGCCACCGGCGACCAGGTCGATAGTGGCGTTGGCCGCCGCGCAGGCGAGCGGATTGCCGCCGTAGGTGTTGCCGTGCGCGCCGCGCTTCCACTGCGACATCAGGCTGGCCGATGCGACCATCGCACCGATCGGCAAGCCCGAGCCCAGGCCCTTGGCCAGCGTCATGATGTCGGGCTTCACGCCCCAGTGCTGGCTGGCGAACAGGCGGCCGCTGCGGCCGATGCCCGACTGCACCTCGTCGAAGATCAGCAGGATGCCGTGCTCGTCGCACAGCTCGCGCAGCCCGGCCAGGAAGCTGTCGGGCGGAACGACGTAGCCACCCTCGCCCTGGATCGGTTCGACCAGGATGCCGGCCACTTCGGACGCCGGCACGCTGCGTTCGAACAGCATGCGGATGTAGTCGAGCACGGCCACGCCCTGGTCGGTGCCGGCGAACAGCGGCCGGTACGGGTTCGGGTACGGCACGTGGGTGACGCCCGGCATCGTGGCGAAGAAGCCCTTCTGCTGGGTGTACTTGCTGGAAGTGAAAGCCAGCGACCCCATCGAGCGACCGTGGAAGCCGCCGAGGAAGCCGATGAAGCGCGGGCGGCCGGTGACGTAACGGGCCAGCTTGATCGCCGCTTCGACCGACTCGGTGCCGGACTGGCACAGGAAGCTCATCGCTTCCCCGCCTTTCATCGGAGCGATCTTCGCCAGACGCTCGCCGAGCCCGGTCATCTGCTCGTGCCAGTAGTCGCTGGAGATATGCAGGAACTGGTCGGCCGCGTCCTTCACCGCCTGCACCACCTGCGGGTGGGCGTGGCCGGTGCTGCACACGGCGATGCCGGCGGCGAAATCGAGGAAGCGGTTGCCATCGACGTCCCAGACCTGGGTGCCGCGCCCGTGCGACATCACGAACGGGTAATCGCGCGGGTACGACGGCGAGATCACCCGGGCGTCGCGCTCGATCATCGCGCGCGCCTTCGGTCCGGGCAGTTCGGTATGGATGTGGTCGTTGCGCATGGCGGGCTCTTGTAAATGTCGGGTTGTGGGCGGGGCTTCAGCCCCGGGGCCCGGTGTACATCAGTGCGGGACCTACGCCCCTCCCACCAGTGACTTGGGCAACACCACCGGTTGCGAATGCGCCTCGCGCGTCCGCGCATGCAGCGCGCGCAGGATCGCCAGCTCCGACTCGCTCGGCGCGGCGATGGTCTCCACCGTCTCGGCCAGCAGCAGCGGCCAGGCCACTGCCGCGCGTGCTTCTTCGACGGTGGCGCCTGCGTAGAGCGCGCTCAGCCGCAGCTCGTCGCTGCGCGGGTGCGGGGTGAGGATGCCGAAGTCGGTGATCACCGCGCGCGGGCCGTCGCCGGTCGCGCCAGTCCGGGCGCGCGCGCCGTGGCCATCGAGATAGCCGGCGGAGGTGCGGAAATCCAGCTGCTCCACCAGGCTGCGCGGCGACGCCTTGAGCATCACGAACGTCTGGCGCGCGTGCGCGGCAATCTCCGGTGCACCACCGCCGCCCGGCAGGCGCGTGGTCGGTGACTCGTACGGTCCGATCACGGTGCTGTTGAGGTTGCCATAGCGGTCCACCTGGGCCGCGCCGAGGAAGCCGACGTCGACCCGCCCGGCCTGCAGGTAGTGACTGAACACTTCCGGCAGCGGCACCACGAACGACGCGGTCTGCGCCAGCTCGCCGTCGCCGATCGACAGCGGCAGCACGTCCGGACGGGTGCCGATCGTGCCGGACTCGTAGATCAGGACGATGTCGGGTGCATGGGTGAACCGCGCCAGGTTGCAGGCCGCGCTCGGCAGGCCGATGCCGACGAAGCAGACGCAGCGGTTCCACAGCATGCGAGCGGCCGCCACGGTCATCCATTCATCGCGGGTGGCGGCGCTCATGCCGCCTCCACCCGCAGGCTGGCGAGGAAGCCGGCATGATCGTTGGTTTCCAGCACGTGTTCGCGCATCCAGTCGTTGAATCCGTCGCGGTCGCGCGAGATCGCGTCCCAGCGCTGATAGAAATCGTTGTCGCGCGTGTAGTGGCCATGCGCGTAGGACGGGTAGGCGCCGCCCGGGCAATGCACCACCGCATCCACCGTCCAGTGCGGCAGGACGATGCCGTTCATGGCTGGGGCCAGCTGGTCGACGATTTCTTCGACCGTGACCACCAGCGCACCGGCTGCCAGTGCAGCTTCGCGCTGCGCGCCGACGATGCCGTGGATGGCGACGTTGCCCTCGCGATCGGCGCACTGCGCGTGCAGGATGGTGACGTCGGGATTGATCGCCGGCACCGCCGCCAGGCGCTCGCCGGAGAACGGGCACTCGATGCGGCCGATACGCGGATTGACCTTGTCGAGGTCGTTGTCGAGATAGCCGCGTAGCACGCCGAACGGCAGCCTTGCCGCGCCGGCACAGAACGCCGCGGCCATGCCGGCGTGACTGTGCTCGTCGAGTTCCAGCGGCCGCGGCCAGCCGTGTTCGACCGCATCGCGCAGCCGGTGCAGCGAACCTATGCCCGGATTGCCGCCCCAGGAGAATGTCAGCCGCTTCGCGCAGCCCATGCCGATCAGCTGGTCGTAGATCAGGTCCGGCGTCATCCGAACCAGGTGCAGGTTGCGCCGCCCTTGGCGGATCAGCTCGTGGCCGGCGGCGAACGGAATCAGATGGGTGAAGCCTTCCAATGCGACGCAATCGCCGTCGGCGACATGGGCGGCGAGTGCTTCGCGCAACGACATCAATCGCATCGACCGCTTACTCCACGACCGTGCGCGACTGTTCGCGCAGGTACTGCTGCAGGTAATAGAACGAGGCGATCGCCTTGCCGGTCGAACCCGAGCCCTTCCAGCCGCCGAACGGCTGGTAGCCCGGCCAGGCGCCGGTGGTCGCGCCTTGCGGACGGTTGGCATAAGTCACGCCGGCTTCGATGCGGTCCTGGAACCACGGCACTTCGTCGCCGCCGCCGTAGAAGCCGGCGGTGAGTCCCATGTCGGTGTCGTTGGCCAGGCGCATCGCGTGTTCGCGGTCGCGGTAGCGGTGCAGCATCACGATCGGCAGGAACATCTCCTGCTTCCACAACGGGTGCGCCAGGTCGGCCTCGGCCAGCACCGGCTCGACGTAGTAGCCACGCGCCAGGTCGCCATCGCGCAGCTGGCGCCCGCCGGCGACCACGGTCGCACCGTCGGCCTGCAACTGCTGCAGGTAGCCGGCGTAGTTGCCGTAGGCGCTTTCGTTGATGACCGGGCCCAGCCAGTTCTCGCGGCTACGCGCATCGCCGATTCGAATGGCCTCGATCTTGCCGCGCAGCAGTTCGATCAGCCCGTCGGCGACGCTGTCGTGCACGTACAGCCGCGACAGCGCAGAGCACTTCTGCCCGCCCATGCCGAAGGCCGAACGGACGATGCCGGTGGCGGCACGCTCGAGGTCGGCATGTTCGGTGACGATGCACGGGTTCTTGCCGCCCATCTCGGCGATGCACGGCCGCGGATAGGCGCCGCCGGCCATCTGCCGCAGCAGCTGCATGCCTACGCCCACCGATCCGGTGAAGGTGATGCCGGCGGTGAGCGGATGTTGTGCCAGCGCCTCGCCCACCTCGCGGCCAGAGCCGGACACGTAGTTGAAGACGCCCGGCGGCAAGCCGGCATCGCGGATGCAGTCGGCCAGCAGGCGGCCGGACCACGGCGTGTCGCTGGCGGCCTTGACCACGACCGTGTTGCCGGTCACCAGCGCGGCGGCGACCGGCCCGCCGGCCAGCGCGAACGGGAAGTTGAACGGCGCGATCACCACCCACACCCCGTGCGGCCGCATCACGCTGCGGTTGCGCGACACAGTGCCCTCGAGGGGGTCGTTCGGCAGTGGCCGGTCGTAACCGGCGTTCTGTTCGTAGTCGTCGGCGTAGTAGTGGAAGAAGTCGACCGTCTCCTGTGCCTCGCCCAGCGCCTCCATGCGGTTCTTGCCGACTTCCAGCGTCAGCGCCGCGGCGATGTCGTAGACGCGCTCCTCCATCAGGTCGCCGACCTTGCGCATCAGTCGTGCACGCTCGGCCACCGGCAGCGCGCGCCAGGCCGGGAACGCGGCATGCGCGGCCCGCATCGCGCTGTCGACGTCGCCGGCACTGCCCAATGCGAACTCGCCCAGCGACAGCGTGCTGTCGATCGGGCTGCGCCGCTGCGCGTGGTTCGCCGCTGGCCGGTCCTCGCCGTTGATGAACAGTTCGTGCCGTCGCCCGAGGTCGGCACTGACCCGGGCCATCGCGGCCTCGAAGCGCTCGTGCATCGCCTCGGGCGGGTTGAACATCGTGGCGTAGGTCAGGCGGAAGCTCATGGCGGCCTCGCTGCGGTCAGGGCGATCGCGGAATTGAAGTGGGTGTGTCGACGTTTGGGATCATTGAACGAAGAACTGCGCCAACAGGCGATCGAGCAGCGACACCGCGTCGGCCAGCTCGGCCTCGGTGATCACCAGGGGCGGCGCCAGCACGATCAGGTTTCCACGCGTCGCGAACGAGACGCCCTGGACCATCGCCGTATCGACCAGCGACTTCAGCGCCGGTGGCGTCTGCGGCCACGGCGCCAGCGGCGCGCGGCTGTCGCGGTCGGCGACCAGTTCGATCACCGCGAACAGACCGTGGCCACCGCGCACGTCACCGATGACACGATGGCGCGAGCGCAACTGCTGCAACTGCGCCAGCAACTGTCCACCCAGCGCGCGCGACCGCGCGATGAGGCCTTCCTCTTCATAGGCCCGCAACGCCGCTACGCCGGCGGCGCAGGCCAGCGGATGACCGCAATAGGTCAGGCCGGAGTACAGCATCTCGTGCTCCAGCGTCGCCGCAACCTCTGCACTGAGGACTACCGCACCCAGCGGCAGCGCCGCGCCGGTGAGGCCCTTGGCCAGCGTCATCAGGTCGGGACGACCGGCCTCGCCATGGCGCTGCCAGGCAAACCATTCGCCGCAGCGACCGAACGCGCTCATCACTTCGTCGGCGATCAGCCAGACGCCACGGTCGGCAGTGTGCTTGCGCAGCGCCGGCCAATAGTTGTCCGGGGCGACGATGCCGTTGGTGCCGGCATCGGGCTCCATGATCACGGCGGCGACCCGGTCGACACCGAGGTCGTCGATGCGATCGGCCACGGCCGCGGCGGCTCGATCACCGCATTGCACTTCGTCGCGGCCACCGAAGGGGCAGCGATATCCGTACGGCGGCGGGACGTGGTGCACGCCTAGTGCGCGCGGATCGATGCCCAGCGCCTGCGCGCGGCTGTCGCCGGACAGCGCCATCGCCAGCTGCGTCGCGCCGTGGTACGAACGCTCGCGGGCGATGATCGCGCCGCCGGGCTTGCGTGCGGCCTGGCGTGCGATACGCACTGCGTGCTCGTTGGCGTCGGCGCCGCCGAGGGTGAAGAAGACCCGTCCGCCCTCGAACCCGGACCGCTCCAGCAGCGCCTGCGCCAACTCCGCGCGCGGAGTCGCGCCCCAGGCATTGGTGACGAAGCACAGTCGCTCGGCCTGGGAGCGGATCGCCTCGACCAGGCGCGGATGCTGGTGGCCGAGATTGCTGCACTCGGCCAGGCTGCTCATGTCGAGGATTTCGCGCCCGTCGGCCAGGCGCAGGCGCGCGCCGCGGCCACCGACCACAGTCGGTGCGTCCCAGTCGGCCTGCACCGACCAGCTGTGCAGGACACTGTCGCGCTCAGCGATCGCCATCGACTGCCAGCCTCCCCAGCAACAGATTGTGCGCTATGCGCACGGATGTGCGTATTGCGCACCACTCTACGGAAGCCCTAATCTCGTCGTCAATCCGGTCCGTGCAGATCAAGGCAACGATCAAGGCAGTGACCGCAAAGTGTTAATGGCGATGGAGCGAAGGAACCCGGCATGCCGAGGAAAGCAGAGGGCTCGGACCAGTTCGAGGACGGCGGCGACTACGTGCAGTCGCTGGCCCGCGGGCTGTCGGTACTGTCAGCCTTCGGACGTGATCGCAGCCGCCTGGGCCTGGCCGACATCGCCACGCGCACCGGGCTGTCGCGCGCCGCGGCCCGGCGCCTGGTCCTGACGCTGCAGCACCTGGGTTACGTCCGCGCGGTCGGCCGCGAATTCATGCTCGGCCCGCGCGTGCTCGAACTGGGGTTTGGCTACCTGGGTTCGCTCAACCTCACCGACCTCGCCCAGCCGCTGATGGAAGACCTGGCCCGCAAGGTTCGCCAGAGCAGTTCGATGGCGGTGCTCGACGGGCAATCGATCGTCTACGTGCTGCGCGTTCCCGGCCAGCGCGTGATGAGCGTGAGCCTGGGCGTCGGCGCGCGCCTGCCGGCGTTCTGCGCGGCCATGGGCCGGGTGCTGCTGTCGGGTCTGGACGATGCCGAACTCGACGCCTGGCTGGCGCAGTGCAAGCCGACCAAGCTGACGCCGCACACGCAGACCGACCCGCGCCGCCTGCGCCGGATCATTTCCGACGTGCGCATGCAGCACTACGCCTACGTCGAGCAGGAGCTGGAGCTGGGCCTGTGCTCGATTGCGGTGCCGCTGCGCAATGCGCAGGGAAAGATCGCCACGGCCATCAACGTGTCGATGCCCTACCACCCCGATGCGGCGCGCCACGCGCTCGAGAACGTGCTGCCGCACCTGGAACAGACCGCGCAGGCGATCGAGGGCTGCGTGCCGGCCAACCGGCTGCAGGCGGTGACTGCATGAGGTACGCCGCCTGATGCACGGCATGCGCCCCGTCTACCTCTGTGACGGCGTGCGCACGCCGTTCGGCCGTTATCGCGGTGGCCTGTCGATGGTGCGGGCCGACGACCTGGCGGCACTGCCGATCCGGCAGCTGATGCAGCGCAATGCCGGCCTCGATCCGGCGGCCATCGACGAGGTCATCCTCGGCTGCGCCAACCAGTCCGGCGAAGACAACCGCAACGTGGCACGCATGGCGCTGTTGCTGGCCGGCCTGCCGCAGTCGGTGCCGGGCGTCACCGTGAACCGTCTGTGCGCGTCCGGGCTGGAGGCCGTCGGCCAGGCCGCACGCGCGATCGCCCTGGGCGAGGCCGACCTGGCCATCGCCGGCGGTGTGGAGAGCATGTCGCGCGCGCCCTACGTCATGGGCAAGGCCGACGGCGCGTTCGACCGCGACCAGACCCTGCAGGACACCACTCTCGGCTGGCGCTTCGTCAACCCGGCGTTCGAGGCACTGCACGGTGTCGACCCGATGATGCGGACCGCGCAGAACCTCGCCGACGAACACGGCATCGCCCGCGCCGACCAGGACGGGTTCGCCCTGCGTTCCCAGCAGCGCGCGGCGCGGGCCATCGCCGGCGGTCGCTTCGCGCGCGAACTGATGGCGGTGGGCAAGCTCGACAGTGACGAGCAACCACGCAGCGATACCACGCTGGAAAAGCTTTCGTCACTGGCACCGACCCTCGGCGCCGGCAGCAGCATCACCGCCGGCAATGCCTCGGGCATCAACGACGGCGCTTGCGCACTGCTGCTTGCCAGCGAGGACGCGGTAGCGCGCCATGGACTGACGCCGCGCGCCCGCGTACTCGGCATGGCCAGCGCGGGCGTGGCGCCGCGGACGATGGGGATCGGGCCGGTGCCCGCGATCGCCCGGCTGTTGCCGCGGCTGGGCCTGGGCCTGGACGACTTCGACACCATCGAGATCAACGAGGCCTTTGCCGCCCAGGTACTGGCGGTGACGCGCGCACTCGGCCTGGCCGACGACAGCCCGCGGGTCAACCCGAATGGCGGCGCAATCGCGCTCGGCCATCCGCTCGGGGCCAGCGGCGCCAGGCTCGCCCTGACTGCGATGCACGAACTGGCGAGCGATGGCCAGCAACGGGCGCTGCTGTCGATGTGCGTTGGCGTCGGCCAGGGTGTCGCCCTGGCCTTGGAGCGTGCTTCGTGAACCGGCCACTGAACCGCTCCACCCGCCTACTGTTAAAAATTGGTGATTTGTACGGCCTGATTCGGCATAGTCAGGTGGCGTCACCGCACTGCCAGCCCCCGCCGTCCTGTCACGCGTGAGATCCAGCATGAGCGCCGCACCCGAGCCCACTGCCACCCTCGAGATCGCACTGGCCCACGCCGTGCGGCTTCTGGACGAGCAACCGGCGCTGGCCGCGGCGCAGGCGACGGAGATCCTCCAGCATTTGCCGGGGCACCCGACCGCGCTGCTGGTGCTGGGCGCGTCGCGCACCGCCTGCGGCGATCATGCCGGCGCTCTGGCCGTGCTCGAACCGCTCGCCCAGGCGCAACCGGGTTCGGCGCGGACGCAACTGGAACTGGGCATCGCGCTGGGCCGGAACGGTCGCGGCGACGATGCGCTGCTGGCATTGCGACGGGCCGTGGCACTCAAGCCTGAACTTCCCAGCGCCTGGCTGGCACTGGGCGATCATCTTTCGGCCACCGGCGACACCGCCGCCGCCGAAGCCGCCTACAGCCAGCACGTGCGCTATTCCAGCCGCGACCCGGCGCTGCTTCGCGCCGGCGCGGCGCTGGCCGAGAATCGCCTGCCCGAAGCCGAGGCACTACTGCGCGCGCACCTGGGCAAAACGCCCAACGACGTCGCCGCACTGCGCATGCTGGCCGAACTGGCCGCCCGCCTCGACCGCACCAGCGATGCCGAGGAACTGCTGGCGCGCTGCCTGCAGCTGGCACCGTCGTTCCATGCCGCGCGCCAGCACTACGCCCTGGTCCTGCACCGCGGCAACAAGGCCGAACGAGCGCTGGCGGAAATCGACACCCTGCTCGCCGACGCGCCCGCCAACCCTGGCTACCGCAACCTCAAGGCGGCGATCCTGTGCCGCATCGGCGACTACGCCCCGGCCATCGAGCTGTACGACGGCATCCTGCGTGCGTACCCGCGCCAGACCAAGGTGTGGATGAGCTACGGCCACGCGCTCAAGACCGCCGGCCGCCAGGACGACGCGATCGCTGCGTACCGCCGCTGTATCGCACTGGAACCGTCGCTGGGCGAAGCCTGGTGGAGCCTGGCCAATCTCAAGACCTTGCGCTTCAGCGCGCAGGACATCGACACGATGCGCGCGCAGCTGGTGCAGCCGCGACTGTCGGACGAGGACCGCCTGCACCTGGAGTTCGCACTGGGCAAGGCGCTCGAAGACATCGCCGAACACGTGGACTCCTTCGCCCATTACGCGCGTGGCAATGCGGTTCGTCGCGCCCAGCTCGAGTACAACGCCGACGCGACCACGGCCAAGGTCGAGCACATCCGCAAGCTCTACACCCCCGAGTTCTTCCAGCGCCGCGCCGGCAGCGGCGACGGCGCCCGCGACCCGATCTTCATCGTCGGCCTGCCGCGTTCGGGTTCGACCCTGCTCGAGCAGATCCTGTCGAGCCACAGCCTGGTCGAAGGCACGACGGAACTTCCGGAGGTCACTTCCATCAGCCGCGAGCTGCGTTCGCGCGCCGCTGCCGATGCCGGCGGCCCAGGTCGCTACCACGACGTGCTGGCCACGCTCGACGGCGATGAACTGCGCGCGCTCGGCCGCCGCTACCTCGACCGCACCCGCATCCACCGCCACACCGACGCGCCGTTGTTCATCGACAAGATGCCCAACAACTTCATGCACGTCGGCCTGATCCAGCTGATGCTGCCCAATGCGCGCATCATCGACGCCCGCCGGCATCCGCTGGCGTGCTGCTTCTCCAACTTCAAGCAGCATTTCGCTCGTGGCCAGGGCTTTAGCTACAGCCTCGACGACATCGGCCGCTTCTACCGCGACTACGTCGCGCTGATGTCTCATTTCGACGACGTGCTGCCAGGCCGCGTGCACCGGGTCATCTACGAGCGCATGGTCGACGACACCGAAAACGAAACACGTCGCCTGCTCGACGCCTGCGGCCTGCCGTTCGAGGCGCAGTGCCTGCGTTTCTTCGAGAACGAACGGCCCGTGCGCACCGCCAGCTCCGAACAGGTGCGCCAGCCGATCTTCCGCGAAGGCCTCGATCAGTGGCGCCATTACGAACCCTGGCTCGATCCGCTCAAGGCGGCACTCGGCCCGGTGCTCGACGCCTACCCCGAGCCACCCGGGGAATATTGAAAGCAAGCAGTTCGGTTTCCGCGCTATTTCGTCCGTCTGGGGAGAGAAGAACGATGCAGAAGTCCGGCAGTAGATCACGCACACGAATTGCACCGGCGCGGCTCAAGCGCTTTCCGCTGACGGCAGCCATCTGCCTGGCGTTCGCCTCACCGGCGTTCGCACAGGATGCCGCCACGCAGGCCACGCCAGCGCAGCCGACCCCACCCACGCAGAGCACCGGGCAGCGCGAGGCGCTCGTGCTCGACACGGTCACGGTGACCTCGCAGAAGCGCTCGGAAAACCTGCAGAAGGTGCCGATCAGCATCCAGGTGCTGGGCGAGCAGAAGCTCGACGAGCTCAACGTCACCCGTTTCGAGGACTACGTTAAGTTCCTGCCGAGCGTCTCCTACCAGACCTTCGGCCCGGGCTTCGCGCAGATCTACATGCGCGGCGTCGCCAGCGGCGGCGACGGCAACCACTCCGGCTCGCTGCCGAGCGTGGGCGTCTACCTCGACGAGCAGCCGATCACCACCATCCAGGGCCCGCTCGACCTGCACGTCTACGACGTCGCCCGCGTCGAGGCGCTGTCCGGCCCGCAAGGCACGCTGTACGGTGCCAGCGCCCAGGCCGGTGCGCTGCGCATCATCACCAACAAGCCCGACGCCGGCGCCTTCTCTGCCGGCTACGACCTCGAGCTCAACAGCGTCAATGACGGCGGCATCGGTCACATCGAGGAAGGCTTCGTCAACGTCCCGCTCAGTGACTCGGCGGCATTCCGCCTGGTCGGCTGGAACCAGCACGACGCCGGCTTCATCGACAACAAGCCGCAGGACCGCCAGTTCCCGATCCGTGTCGACGACGGCGGCACGCCCGACGACACCAGCGATGACGTCCGCGACAGCTGGGGCGGCGTGCTGACCAACCGCAACTGCACCAGCACCGACCTGCTGGTCTGCACCGGCCGCGCCAAGGACGACTACAACGACGTCGACACCACCGGCGCGCGCATGGCCCTGCGTTGGGAAATCAACGACGACTGGGCGATCACGCCGATGATCATGGGCCAGAAGGCCGTGTCCAACGGCGCCTTCTTCACCGACCGCGAAGTCGGCGACCTGGCGATCAGCCACTTCTACAAGGAGAAGTCGGACGACCGCTGGTGGCAGGCTGCCATGACCGTCGAAGGCAAGATCGGCAACTTCGACCTGACCTATGCCTACGGCCACCTCAAGCGCGACGTCGACGTCGACTCCGACTACAACGACTACGGCTTCTGGTACGACACCGTCGCGTACTACAGCGCCTTCGATGACAACGACAACTTCATCAATCCGTCGCAGTACATCCAGGGCAAGGACCGCTACACGAAGGACAGCCACGAGCTGCGCCTGAGCTCACCGAGCGAAGATCGCTTCCGCATGACGGCCGGCCTGTTCTACCAGACCCACAAGCACGACATCGAGCAGCGCTACAAGATCGACGGCTTCGGTTCGCAGTACTCGATCACCGGCTGGCCCGACACGATCTGGCTGACCAAGCAGGACCGCGAGGACAAGGACGAAGCGGTCTTCGGCGAGTTCTCGTACGACTTCATTCCGCAGGTGCTGATCGGCACCATCGGCGGCCGCCACTTCCGTTCGGAGAACAGCCTCAAGGGCTTCTTCGGCTTCAGTGACGGCTGGTCGTCGGGTTCGTCGTATGGCGAGTCGATCTGTATCGAGCAGTTCGGTCCGGACCCGGCCAACTGGCCGTCGTTCAACGGCGCGCCGTGCCAGATCTTCGACAAGACGGTCAAGGAAAGCGGCAACCTGGGCAAGGCCAACCTGACCTGGCAGATCAACCCGAGCAAGATGGTCTATGCCACCTGGTCCGAAGGCTACCGTCCGGGCGGCATCAACCGCCGCGGTACGTTGCCGCCGTACCTCTCGGACTACCTGACCAACTACGAGATGGGCTGGAAGACCAGCTGGGCCGACAACCGCGTCACCTTCAACGGCTCGGTGTTCCACCAGGAGTGGGAGGACTTCCAGTTCTCGATCCTTGGTGCCAACGGCCTGACCGAGATCAAGAACGCCAACCAGGCCAGCATCGACGGCCTGGAAATGGACGTGAACTGGGCGGCGACCTACAACCTGCAGATCGGCGCCGGCGTGGCGTTCTACGACGCCAAGCTGACCGAGAACTACTGCGGCTTCACCGACGACGGCGGCAACCCGGTCACCGATTGCGCCGATCCGGAAGCGCCGGACGGCACTCGCCTGCCGGTCACCCCGGAGTTCAAGGGCAACGTCATCGCCCGCTACAACTACACGATCGGCACGATGGATGCCTTCGTGCAGGGCGCCGTGGTGCACGTGGGCTCGCGCACCTCCGACCTGCGCATCCTCGAGCGCGGGATCCTCGGTGGCCTGGACGCCTACACGGTGGCTGATCTTTCGGCCGGCGTCAGCCGCAACAACTGGACGTTCAGCGTGTACGTCAACAACGTGTTCGACGAACGCGCCGACATCTACCGTTTCGCCAGCTGTGCGGAAACCGTCTGCGGTGCGTCGGGCGTAGTGCCGGAATACCCGAACGGCCAGATCTACACCGTGACCAACCAGCCGCGCACGCTGGGCATCCGGTTCGGGCAGAAGTTCTAAGGGGAAGTGCGGCAAGAGGTATGGGGTGAGGGAAGCCGGCGGCAATCGGGGGGTTGCCGCCGGCTGGTTTTCCCAACACTCATGCCTGCCCTATCCGGAACGTCATCCCGGCGCACGCCGGGCTCCAGGCCTGTAGCGACCGACGTCAGGACATGGCTGCATTGCCATGAGCTCGATACGGGAATAGCTTCCTGATCGGAATTCCTGAATGTAATGATCCGTCGGAATATTAGGCACCGTGGTTAGGCACCAACCCGATTGCCAAGCTGCTGATTTCTTTGGGGGAGCCACTTGAACCAGATCAGCCAACGGCGTGATAGGCACCGGGATTACGCCCCAGTTCGTCCTCGAATCGATAGTTAGGGCCCAATGGATAGATCGCAGCAGCATAGGAGACCCATCTGGCTAGGCATTCTCGCTGCCACATTGACTCCGTGGCTGTGTGTGATTTGCTTGGCGCTTGCTTCTGCAGCTGAAACGGACACCTCAGCCGAGTTCTTTGCGTTGGCTGTTCTCGTCTTCGTTTTTGCAGTGCCTATTTCTCTAACGGCCATGCTTGTGGTCGGCTTACCGTACGTACTCTGGTTGCGTTCGCACGGCTGGCTCACCTGGTTCTCCACGTGCTCGGGCGCCGCTGCAATCGGGTCGCTTGCCTTTGCCTGCTTCTCTTTTCTAGATGGTTCAGGTCGAGCTCCAGATCCTACTTCGTACATTTATGGCGCGGGGTTCGGTCTCGCATCAGGAGTCGCCTTCTGCATCGGTGCCGGGCCTAACAATTCATTCAAGCCGACACCGCTCCGCGGTGCGGCTTAACTCAGGCGTTAGGCTCCTATGCCAGCAATGAGGCACTTGAAGCGATCTCTACGTGCTAGCGCGGTCGCGCTGGGCATCATGCTCGTCGCTGTCGGCTGCCAGTTGGAGCCAACGTTGCTTGCTGCTGAGTCGCGTATCGACGGCACCGAGCAAGTGGTCACCGTAACCATCCGCGCGAACGACGCGCAGTCCATAAAGCGCAGGCAACTCTATACCTGGCTCGTGGTAGCCAACTGCAGCGGGCCGCCGGAGAAATTTCCGTCGGAGCCATCTATTGCAGGCCACCGCGTCCCCGAGTTTCGCTTTCCGGTCGCCGGCCAAACCGTTGATCTCGTTTCTCGGGTTCCCGCGGCCATTTATGCACGGTATCAGCATCCTTGCGCATTTCTGGAGGGCGGCGGCTACTTCACCGGCAAGATTAGGTCGTCGTTAGTCCCAATTTCACCGGCCCAAGGTGCGGGGCCTAACAATTCATTCAAGCCGACACCGCTCCGCGGTGCGGCTTAACTCTGGTGTTAGGCGGCAGGTCATGCCAAAAGTGATCCTTATCCTAAGAATCCTTGGTGTTTTTCTGGCGCTTTTCCTTTCTATGAGCGCGCTTGTTGCGGTGTCTGGCGAGCTGTACTCCAACCAGGTTCCGCCGTTGGCTCAACGGATGCTTTCGGCCCTGCCTGCGGCTTCACTTTCCATCCTGCTTCTCTTGCCGCACCGCCTCTTTCTTCGCAGAAGCAAGTGGAGGATTCTGGGTTTCGCTTATGCGCTTGCGACCCTGGCGCTGGCTGGCGTCGTCGGTCGCGACATTAGCCACTACCTATCTGGCGGGGTGCACTGGGCCGTCATTCCAACCGGAATTTCAGCCTTTACTATTGTGCTCGGCAATGGCGTTGCACTGTGGGCGCAGTCCCGGAAACTGCCGCCTAACAATTCATTCAAGCCGAAGCCGCTTCGCGGCTCGGCTTAATTCAGGCGTTAGAACCGCTATGAAACCTCTCGTAGTTCCGCCAGCCGCACAACGAGATGAACATGCCATCCAGATGCTCAGCGCATGGATCGCCGAACAAGGGCAACACTGCACGATCAAAATCGGCCTATGGCAAGACAACGGCCGTGAAGAAGCCCCTGCATGGGGCGTATTCCTCGCAGATACCGTTCGCCACATCGCCAATGCGCTCCAAGAGCAATACGGCCAACCCGCACCCGATACCATTGCAGCCATCTTGGACTCACTCCATGGCGAACTGGGTGACCCCACGTCTGATGTCGAAGGCACCTTTAGTCATGGTCACGGGTAGCAGGTCTAACAATTCATTCAAGCCGACGCCGCTCCGCGGTGCGGCTTAACTCTGGCGTTAGGGCACACATCGAACATGCAACCGCCCATAGTCCTTTACGAGCATGGAGACATCAGCATCTTTCCGTCGATCGAGGCGGCGGCCCGGTACGTTGAGCCTACTGATGTACGCAACGGCGAGTACGTCGCGTATGACAGCTCTGGCTCGTTGCTCGAGCTGGTTGCCACCGAGTCCATCGTAAGCATTTCCGGCTACCTGACAAACCGCCCCCATCAAGGCCAGTTGGAGCAGGCGCTTCGCTCATTCCTGGAGCGCACCTCTGGAGGGCAGGTTCCGGCGGAGGCAACGTCTCTTGAGGGGCTCCTGGCACTTTGCGTCAGCCAGTTCGGCTATACGGGTGGGCCCTAACAATTCATTCAAGCCGACACCGCTCCGCGGTGCGGCTTCAACTCAGGCGTTAGAGCGCACAGGGGAGATTCGCTCGTGAACCAGCACAATAGAACAACGCGCTTCTTTGCGGCCATGCTCATTGGCGGAGGCACCATCGGTATAGCCATAGTTGCCATCATTGGTTACCAACTCGTCCAGCAAAGCTGGTTGCTCATTGTTCCCATGGCTGGCCTCGCCGCTGTCTTTACTTGGGCAGCCTTCACCGGCGTCCGCTTGTGGCAGGGCACACCTTACGGTCGCAGATGGGCCCCAATCCTCTTCGCCTCCCAAATCCCTGTGCTCGCCATCCCTGGCCTGAAGTATCAATGGTTCACAGGGGCCAATTTCGGCCCAGCTCTCGAGTTCGGGAGCGGCTCAACAGAGGTAGGCTTTGGCGCAAACATCGGGGCAAACGGAGACTTCTTCTTTGGCACCGGAGTAACGGAGTACATAGTTGGCATCAACTTGTTCGCGATCATTGCCCTGGTGCTGCTGGTGCGCTCTAACAATTCATTCAAGCCGACACCGCTCCGCGGTGCGGCTTAACTCAGGCGCTAGGGGGCTGACGCATGGCATCGATCGCTGGGTTCATCCGTTTGCGGCCAAGCAGCCAACTACGTTACCCGCGACGTCCAGGGATGGCATAACAGCCAGAATCCGAGCTGCCCCTTCGTTCGACCGGTTGCTGCGGAGATCGTCGGCAAGGATCGAGACGGTGTAACTGAGTATTGGACCATTGAGGCTTGTGAAGGGAAGCGTTTCGTGTACAAGGCCTACCTCATGAAGCTAGGGGGCGGTCTCACCGTCATGGTTTCCGATGTCGGCGGCGAAGATGCACCGGGCGCCCCCTAACAATTCATTCAAGCCGACACCGCTCCGCGGTGCGGCTTAACTCAGGCGTTAGGCACTGGAACATGCGCCACACGATCGTCCTGATACTTCTGTTTGCCTTCCCTTGCGCTCGTGCAGAGTCACGCTGCGAGATATCAGGCGATGCCCGCCTTTGGGCTTACGACGCCTGCTTGTGGCGCTACGAAACGGACGACACGCTCCACCCTGGAGTCATGAGCTGCGCCGACAAGAGCCAACTTCTCATTTCCAAAGTTGGCTCGTGCCAAGCCAAGCGGATCTTCAAGGATCGAATCTGCACTCTTGCGCGGACGTGGCAAGTTAAGGACCCTGATCCCAGCACTTGCATGGCGGTAGATCGTCCGCTCGGTCCGTCGGTTCGACAATGGGGAATCTAGTGAAAGCACCTCGCGCCCTTGTTTTGATCCCGATAACTGCCATCGCGTCCATTGCTTGGGCACAGGATGCCAGATTCATCTCTGCTCGCCCATCGCCACTCAAGCAGACTGGCGTCATCAAGCCGAACGAAACGACCTTTTCTGGCGAGGTCCAGATTGCGGGCACCTTCGACGTGATCTGGGAGCCGGGTAGCGAGGACGATCCCGGCTACTTTCGCGTTCTAATCAGGCCCGACAAACCCAGCCGAGAGATTCTGCCTCACGATTCCCAACGCGGTCCGGTTCGAGAGATATGGCTACGGAACACTGATGCGGCACTACGGGCCTTCCTTGGTCCAGCTCAGCGCAGATCCTTGGCAACCACTCGTTCGCGCCGTGCCACTGGCCACGTTGCAGTAGTTCTCAACTCCTACCACACCGGCGTGGACTGTGATCATCGCAGCTACAACGCATTGCTAGTCACGGTCGTCCGGCAGCCAATCAATGTGGTTACAAATGCACCACTCCCTGAGCACATGGATGGGTGCTAACCGTTCATTCAAGCCGAGGCCGCTTCGCGGCTCGGCTTAATTTCGGGTGTTAGCCTTTATGAAGCGTTCCCTGCTGCTCTGCTCAATGATTGCTTTTACCGCGTTTCCGGCCGCGGGCAATCCCAACGTGGCGGACCCTTCCGCTCGCGTTGACTCCGGTGATGTCGCTGCATTCCAACAGGTCGTGACCCTGGCGCAGGAAACATTGCCCGGTGAATCCCTTGAGCATCTGGCTGAGATCTCTAGCCACTATGTGCGGATCAATCCGACGGAATTCTTGCGGGCCCAGACCTTGGGAAAGCCTTGCTTTGGCGTTTCCTTCATGGGTCCCGACTTCGCGGACAATCCTGCAGCACGGGTGCAGGAGCGGTCGCTGCGTCGTGCTGCACTGAAGTCGGTTTCTCAGTCATCATTGGCAGCAGTAAAACAGCAATGCCTGGCCGAGCTCCGGTGAGGGATAACAACTCATTCAAGCTGAAGCCACTTCGTGGCTCGGCTCAACTCAGGCGTTAGGCAGCATGCCAAGATCTCTGATGACCGTCAGGCCAATCTCGGACGCAGAAGCCGCTGTCGTCGAGCGTGCTCTTGCCGTGGCGGCAACTGAAGAGTCCGCGTCTGCACTTCGTGCGTCGATCCCGGCGCTGCAAGTTATTGGAAAGTGTGAGTGTGGATGCGCCTCTGTAGATTTTTGCAGGCCTGCGCCTGGCCAGCTTGCTCACATAGTCGCTGATGCGGTTGCCAGATCTCCCAATGGCGAGGATCTTGGGCTAATCGTTTGGGCGCTCAACGACCGCCTTTCGGGGTTAGAGGTGTACAGCTACTCAGACAATCCGGCACCGCTGCCGGTAGTAGAATCGATATCGGGGTATGGCGGTGCAGGCGACACAGATGCTGCCTAACCATTCATTCAAGCCGACACCGCTCCGCGGCGCGGCATGACTCAGGCTTTCCCGCAGGTGGCCCCTATGAAGCGCACATGGACAATCATCGGAGTTTCGGATGTTGCTCGCAGCTTCAAGTGGTATCAGTCGCTGTTCGGGCTATCTGATACGGCCCCTGCTCACTCCTACTTCGGCCAGATCCTCGACACCGACGGGACGGTCTTACTCTGCCTCCACCAGTGGGGAGCGCACGAGCATCCGACGCTGAGCAGCCCCGACCATGCGCAACCAGGCAATGGGCTACTTCTGCTCTTCCGGGTAGACGACTTTGATGAGGCCCTTGCCAGGGCACGTGCACTTGTCACCCGCCTTGAAGAGGAGCCTGACGTGAACCCCAACACCGGAACCATGGAGTTTGCGCTCCGAGACCCTGATGGGTATTACGTCATGGTGAGTGCACTGGTTGCGGCCTGACAATTCATCAAGCCGAGGTCGCTGTCGCGGCCCGGGTTAACTCTGGCGTTAGGCTGCGCAATAATTGGCACCCTCATGACGGGAGTCCGACATGCTGCAGATGCGTCCAGGGTGCGAGTGCTGCAATGTTGATCTGGCGCCGGATTCGAAGGACGCCTGGATCTGTTCGTTTGAGTGCACGTTCTGCACCACTTGCGTTGAGTCAAAGCTTGGTGGTCGCTGCCCCAACTGTGGCGGCTCGTTCTCCAGGCGCCCTACTCGCGTCGGTGGCGCCTTGGAAAGGAACCCGGCATCGACAGAACGCGTCTTCAAACCCGGTGGCTACGCTCCAGCTGCCTGACAAGTCATTCCAGCCGAACACCAGCCGCTTCGGGCTTGGTGTTTTTGGCATTCCAGCTGATCGGAGAGGGCAAATGATCGAACTTCCCATTAGAGATCCGTGCGACTTTTGCGAGGGAATGGCAGGTCGCGAGGAACGATGGGCGATCATCGAAGAGAACGAACATACGTTGACCGTGATCAATCCGTGGCAGTTCGAAGTCGGCCAGTGCTGCGTTATCACACGTCGACATGTCGCGACGCTACTCGATCTTTCCGGGCAGGAATGCGGGGCTATCCTGATCTCGGCTAAAAGAGTCGCAGAGGCCCTCGTCAACGCTTATCGACCCCTCGGAATACTTACGTTCCAGAACAACGGGGTCTATAGCGGACAGGAAACGCCGCACTTCCATTTCCATGTCGTGCCTCGGCAGAAGGGCAGCGATTGGGGCATAGGCCCGCCTCAACTCGCAACATTCGATGGCGCAGGACGCGAAAGAGGTACCTCGCACGATCCAAGCGGGGATGCGCAGCGTCGGGCGCGAGTTCAAGTTTCCGCCAGGCAACTCAGTGAAACAGCGGCCCTGATTCGTTCGAATCTGCCGGAGTAGCCAGGTCGGGGCGGATGGCGGCAGGTAGACTGTCGCCACTGGTTCGGCGCTGGGGCGGGGCTCGATGAGAACACTGGTTCTGGGTGGCTATGGGAACTTCGGCGCACGCATTTGCCGCGCCCTCGCCGGCGACCCGACCATCGACCTGCTGGTGGCCGGTCGCAACCGCGACCAGGCGCAGCAACTGGCCGACACACTCGATGGCGCCGCCAGCGCAGTGGCCGTCGACTTCAACTCACCGGACTTCGTGCGGACCGTCAGGCAGTTGGACGTCGGACTCGTCGTGCATGCAGCCGGGCCGTTCCAGCAGCAGACGTACACAGTGGCGCACGCGGCCGCGGAAGCCGGCGCGCACTACATCGACCTGGCCGATGGCCGGCGCTTCGTCTGCGACTTCCCCGCAGCGTTGCATGCGCGCTTCCAGGCCGCCGGGCGCACCGGCATCACGGGTGCGAGCACCGTTCCGGCGCTGTCGTCGGCGGTAGTCGAGCATCTGTGCGCGGGATGGACTGCGATCGATTCGATCGACATCTGCATCGCGCCTGCGCAGACCGCACCGCGCGGGAAGGCGACGCTGGCGGCGGTGCTCAGTTACTGCGGCGAGCCGATCCGGATCTGGCGCGGCGGGAAATGGGACCAGGCGCCTGGCTGGGCCAACCCGGAGCGCGTGGATTTCCTGCGCATGCGTTCGCGCATCGGCGCCCTGTGCGACATCCCCGACCTCGAACTCTTTCCCTCGCACTACGCCGTGCGTGACCGCGTGATGTTCCGGGCAGCGCTGGAAGTCGGAATCACCCAGCGCGCCTTCGCGGTGCTGGCATCGCTTCGTGGCCACGGCCTCCTGCGGCGGCCTGAGCGATGGGCCGGACTGTTGAATCGCACCGCCGTTGCGTTCGACTCCCTGGGCACGGCCCTGGGCGGAATGGTCGTCCGCGTCGAAGGCCTCGATGAGCACGGACGCCCTGCCCGCCGGGCATGGCACATCGCCGCCGACAACGATCATGGCCCCGAGATTCCGTGCATGCCCGCGATCCTGCTGGCCCGCAAGCTGGCCGCAGGTACCGCGATGCCGGCGGGTGCTTTCACCGCGACCGGCCTGCTGTCGCTGGCGGAGTTCGGGGGTGAGTTTGCACGCTGGGGGATGGTGACCGACATCGTCGATGAAGCATGCTCGTCCGCTTCCGAACCCATCCCGGACGCCACGGCCGCATGACGACCTACCTGCTGGTGAAGTGGATCCATATCCTGTCGAGCGTCGTGCTGGTCGGCACGGGATTCGGCACTGCGTTCTATCTGTTCTTCGGCAACCGCAGCGGTAACGTGCAGGCGCAGGCGGTGGTCGCGCGGCTGGTGGTGCGCGCGGACTGGTGGTTCACCACGCCGGCGGTCCTGATCCAGCCTGCAAGTGGTTTCCTCATGGCGCACCTGGCCGGGTGGCCACTGACGACGCCGTGGTTGGCGCTGTCGATTGCCCTCTATCTGGTCACCGGCGCCCTGTGGTTGCCGGTGGTATGGCTGCAGTTGCGGATGGCGGCCATGGCCACCGCGGCCGCCGAGGGCGGTAGTGCGCTTCCGGCCAGTTACTGGCGCCATGCGAAATGGTGGGAGGCGCTGGGCTACCCTGCCTTCGCCGCGATGCTGGCGGTGTTCTACCTGATGGTGGCCAAGCCCGTTACCTGGTCGCAGCTGCTGCCCTGATCCTTCGTCATCTACGCAGAGACCCGCATGAAGAAGCCGATCCAGTTGATTGCCGCCTTGATCGCCGTTGCCGCTGCGGGAGCATCGTTCGCTTCCGGGCCCGACAACGCCAAAACAGCCGCAGATCCGTTGTTCGATAACATCTCGGCGCTGGATACCGAAGTGTTTGCAGCGTTCAACACCTGCAGCGAGCCGGGGCAACTTCAGAAGCACGCCAGCTACTTCGCCCCGGATGTCGAGTTCTACCATGACACCGGCGGCGTCACCTGGTCGCGGCAGGAGATGCTCGCCAGCACGGAGAAGTATGTATGCGGCCACTTCCGCCGCGATTTGGTGCCGGGCACGCTTAAGGTCTACCCGATCAAGGATTTCGGCGCCATCGAGGAGGGCTCGCATCGCTTCTGCCAGTTCGATAGCGGCAAGTGCGAGGGCCTGGCGGACTTCCTGATCGTGTGGAACAACAACAACGGCAAGTGGCAGATCACCCGGGTGCTCAGCTACGGGCATCGGGAAAACAAGTAACGGGACCAGCCCGGAAGGCACACACGCCGGCTTCGCCTGCCACCGGCGACAATCCCCCCTCAATACGGAGGTCCGCGGATGAACTACCAGGGAAGCTGCCATTGCGGCCGCGTCGCGTTCGAAGTGGAAGGCACCATCGACAGTGGCCTGTCGTGCAATTGCTCCATGTGCGGTCGCAAGGGGTCGCTGCTGTGGTTCGTTCCGCGCGACCAGATGCGACTGAAAACCCCCGAGGATGCCGCGAGCACGTACCTGTTCAACAAGCACGTGATCAGGCACCGCTTCTGCCCGGTGTGCGGAATCCATCCCTACGGCGAAGGCACCGACCCGAAGGGCAATCCCATCGCCGCGATCAACCTGCGTTGCCTCGAGGACATCGACCTCGCCGCCATCCCGGTCCACGAGTACGACGGCAAGTCGAAGTAGGGCCGCGCTGCCTGATCAGACAAATCAGGCGCGACGCCCGAGGCGCGAGCGCTCCAGCCACCAGGTGGCGGCGCTTGCCAGCAGCCACGCCAGCCACCATGGCCAGCGCTCACCGGGGTGACCCGGGACCGAGCCCGCTGCCGCGACATTGACTGCGGAACTGGCGGCCAGTCGCGAGGTGGCATCGCGCGACTCGCCTGCGCGCAGGCCAGTTGCAGCGGCTGGCGAGCGCACGAAGAACGACAGCGACTGCTGGCCGGATCGCAGCTGATGCCAGCCGGCATGACGCGGCCAGAACGCGGCGCAGTTGCGCGGGCCGGTGGCAGGGTCGCGCAGCAGCGCGACGATGTCGCCAGATGGCGTCCTTACGTTTGCAGCGGCGCCGACCGCGCACAGTGCGATGCGATCGTGTTGGCGCGGTTCGCCGTCGATCACCAGGTCGTTGCGAGCCTGTGCGCGGCCAATCGTGGCCAGCGCGGTGCTCCACATTTCGCCGTGCAGGTCGTCGCGACCGGCCAGCACCAGGCGGTAGCTGTCAGTCAGTGTCCACAAGCCAATGCGTCCACGCCTTTGCGCACGCCATGCACTCATCCAGGTGCCGGCGTCGTCGCGGAGCAGCGGCACCGCGTCGCCGGGCTGGATGCGCAGGTCGCGTCGCGTCAGCACAGGCACGTCGGGCAATGCGGCGTCGTGCAGCCTGGGCGCGCCCGGCGTGCCGGGCCCGATGCGTGCGCGGGTGGCGTCTTCGTCCTGTGTGGTCGCGGCGAGTTTCACCGCTGCCGAATCGTTGCCGCCGGCCACCGCGAACCCCAGCGCTTGCAAGCGGCGACGCTCGGCCGGCGACGGTGCGGCGGTCACCCGCAACAGGACGCCGAGTCCGTTGTTGATCGCATCGTTGAGGGCGGCGCGCTGGTTGTCGCCCAGCGCGGACCAGGCGCGTTCGTCCAGGATTACCAGGTCGAAGCGGCCGAGGTTGGCGGCATTGATGGCGATCGGCGCATCGCCCAGCTGCATGCCGCCGCCCACCGAGACCTGGGTCTGCAAGGCCAGCATGGCGTCACGCGCCCAGCGACGCAGGTATTTGACCTCCGGGCCCGGCGCGCCGGCCATCAACAACACGCGGGGCGGGGTGGCGGCGGTCGCCTGCAGGGGAAGTTCGACGTCTTCGACGATCGCTTGCTTCGCATCGCGCAGGCGGATGGTGAAGCTGGCCGTGCCTGCGACGCGCAGGCTCGCGGTAAGGGTGAAGCGTCCATTGGCTGGCAGCGCGACGCGATCGACGCGGCGGTGACCCGGGTCGAGCAGTTCGGCCGAGCCGTTGCGCAGATCGTGCGCGCGGCCAGCGACCACGAAGTCCGCACCTGCGACCACCTGGCGTGGCGCCTGCAGTTCGACCAGTCCGCGTGGCAATGGACTGGCGTTGAATTCCAGTGCCAGGCCACGTACCGAATCGCGATCGCGGGGCTCAAGACCCGCGCCTACGATCCGCACGCGCCGGGTGCCCGGGTGTTGGCGCAGTGCCGTGGCCAGATCGGGAACGCGCTCGACATCGGCCAGCGACGGTGCTTCAGGCAGGGCGACGAATGCCTCACCGCCTCGGCCCGCACCCAGCTGCGCCGTCGTCGCACCGGCAGTTGCCACGACCAGCGTGCCCGCTTCACCCGGCAGCGAGGGCGGCACCAGTGCGAAGTACAGCAACGTCGCGCACACCGGTTGCGCCAGCAGCAGCAAGGCCAGTCGCCAGCCGCGCGAGCGTTGCGCAGGTTCCGCGCGCCACTGCCGGTGCAGCAATCTCGCGGAAGCGATCACAACCGCGAGGGCGAGCAGTACGGCCACCAGCAGCGGCACGTTGAAAGCGGGCGCGGTCACTTCAGCACCTCCTGGCGCAACGCGTCGAGGTAGCGTCGTCCCGCGGCATCGCCGGCATTGCGCCGTGGCACGGTCGCGGCCGGTCGCGGTAGCAGCGGCCAAAGCAAGGCACGCAGGTCGGCGCGGCACGTCGCGCAATCCGGGTCGGCGCGCAGCGCTTCGATCGCGGCGACGAAGGCGAGCGGGTCGGCCAGGCGTGCTTCGTGCTCGCGCAGCCAGCGCTCGAGCGCGGTGAAGTCGATTGCGGCGGCCGGAACCTGTGATGCATCCAGCGAGTTCCACAGCGCCGCCAGCGTCGGGTCGGCAATGTCGGCCGCCACCAGCGCGTCGTCGCGTCGCGCCAGTCCGGCGCGATCACCGCTCATGCGGCGGCTCTCGTCGATCGGCGGCAGCTCCGGGCCGACCCGGGCCAGGTAGATGCGTGTCGCCTGCTGCACCTGCTTGATGAAACGCAGCGCGCGGTAGGCGTACGGCAGGGCGAGGTCGGGATGGCCCTGGCGCAGGTGACCCTCCGACTGCCACATCTCGTCGAGGGCGGACTTGAGGAGCTTGCGTGTGTCGGGATCGAGCAGCGTGGCCGCTTCGGCGTGGTCGTGGGTGTGCCCATACTCTTCGAGCACCGCGCCCTCCTCGCCGAACTTCCCTGCCCCGCCCGCTTCGGCGTGGCCATGCTCGTCGGCAGGTGCGGCGGCCGTTTCGTCGGCGCCGTGCGTGTCGCCGGCGTCGTTAGTCGGCGGCGGCTTCGGTTCGCCCTCGGCCTCTTCGCCGAGGAACTGGCCATAGCGCATCCGCAGGATGCGCTGGTCGACGCCGATCTCGTCGCTGCGCTTCACGTAGCGGTCTGCCTCGAGCTTGCGCTTTTCCTTCAGCAGTGCCTCGGCGTCGATGATGATCTGGCGCTGGCTGCGGAAGTACGCCGGCAGCACTTTCTTGACCATGCCTTCCAGGCCGGTGGTCTCGGTGCCAAGGTCGGACGGCCAGCGCAGGATCAGGCTGGCGCTGCGTGCCGATTGCGCAGACGGGGTGCGGTTGTCGTTGACGCTCAGTTGCACGATCAGGTCGTCGCCCGCAGCCAGGCCGAGCGCGGCCAGGTCGAGGCGGTGGGCAAAGCGCTTGACCGTCGCACTGCCGCTGCCGGCGATGGTCATCGACTGCTCGCGGAAGGTGATGTTCTCGCCGCTGCCCTGCGCCAGAGTAATGTGCAGCGTTGCGGTGGATGCGACGCCATAGTCGTCGCTGCCCTCGAACGCCAGCGACCAGCTGCGCTGGCCCTGTGTCATCAGGCTCAGGCTGCGGTCGGGTTCGAGCACTCGCAGTTGCGGAGCGCGGTCGGGGATCGCGTCGAGACGGTGCAGCGTCGCCGGCTGCAGCGGTGGCGTCCCCTGCACGACGACGCGGTACAGCGCCGAGCGGGTGAGCACGTCGTTGCCGCGCCAGTCGTCGCCTTCGCGAGTCAGTTTGAGGCGTCGGCCGTCGTGGAAGACCAGTTCCGCCGATGTCGGCTGCGGCGCGAAGCGGAGCGTCCATTGCAGGCGCGTGCCCTGCGGTGCCTTGGCATCGAGGGTGGCGTCGTCTCGTGCGGGCTGTCGCGTGTAACCGGGCGGCGTGATCTGCAGGCGTTGCTGCAGGATCTGCGTTTGCGTCGGCGCAGCGGGGGCGATGCCGACGCTGGTCAGCACGTCGTCGAAGGTCGCGCCCGGGCGTGCGGGCCACAGCAGGATCGCTGCGATCGCGACTGCGGCTGCGCCGGTGCCGATCGCGTGCGCGCGCGTCGACCAGCGCGGACGGAGGTCCGGTGGCAGCGCGCTTTCGATGCGCTGTTGCAGACGACCCAGTTGCAGCCGTTCGAGGCCGGTCAGGTTGGCGGTCGGCGCGAACAGCAAGTCGGTGCTGTCGTCCATGTCGGCACGACGGGCATCGAGCTCGCGAACCAGCCAGCGCGTGTCGAGCGTGCGTGCGCGATGGAAGGCGAAGGCCGCCGTTGCCGCGGCCGCGATCACCAGCACCGCCGACGCCGCGGCAATTCCGCCCAGACGCCAGGCCAGCGCCAAAGCGACCAACGACCACGGCAGGCAGCGCAATGCGGCATCGAGGCCACTACGCCAGCGTGCCTGTTGCAAGGCGCGTTGCAGGACGGTCATCGCGCTCATGGCGCCACCGCCCGGCGCGCGCCGGTGGCCAGCAAGCGTTCGGCCAGGAACAGCAGCGCGATCAGCAGCACCAGCCACGGTTGCAGATCGCGCGGCGATTGCGGGAATGGCGGACCGCCGGTCAGTGGTTCATGCGTGGAGGCGAGCACGCGCGTCGGTGCGACTCCGGGCGGATCGAACAGCGTGCGCAATTGCTGCGGGAAGTCGGGCTCCAGCAGCACCGGCAGTTCCTGCGGAGTGAGCTCGCGAGTGAAGCGCATCACCCGCCCCTTCCCGTACGCCGCGCCTTCGACCAGCGGGGCACCGGTGGCATCACGCCATAGCACCGTGGTGGCCGGAAGGTTGGCAAGCGTGGTGTCGCGATCGAGCAGTGCGGCGCCGCCTTCGCGAACCCACGCATCGATTGCGGCGGGCAATGCTCCCGGCGCGAGCCAGATCAACTGGCGAGTGTTGGCAGGCAGGGGCTGCGTGATCAGTGCCTCGCTGGAGGCAGCAGCGGTGGTCGCGCCGTCTCCTTTCCAAGCCGCCTGTGCGGCGCGCAGGTAACGCATCGCCGCTTCGCGCTGCGGGGCGTAGCGGATGCTGGGGGTGAATGCTGCCGCTATGGGTGCGGGCCCGGCTGCCATCGTCCCCGGCAATACACGCCAATCAATTCGATGACTCAACGACGGCAGTTGTGCATCTACGCCGGCCAGCTGCTCCGGCACCAGCACGGTCAACGGGGCGCCCTCGGGCAAGCCCGCATCGAGCTCGCGCAACAGACTGGTCACCGGCGCGGACACCGTCGGCGCAGGCTCATCCAGCGACGGGAATCCCGGCGCCAGCCAATGCCATCTGGTGTTCTGCGGTGCGGGTAGCGCACGGGCCTGCTTCAGGTCCACGCCCGGCACCACGGCCATCCACGGCGCCTCGCTGGCACCGCCAACCATCACCGGCCGCGCCAGCAGCAGCGCCAGCGCGACCAGCAGCAACAGCCGCAGGGCCAGCAGCAACCATTCGTCGAAGCGGATGCGATGACGCGGTTTGGGTTTCTGCCGCAGCCAGCGCAGCGCGGCGAACTGGATCGGTCGTTGCTCGCTGCGTCGCGCCAGGTGGATCAGCAGCGGCAACAACAGCGCCGCAAGTGCAGCCAGGCCGGCGGGCAACAGGAATGCCAGGCTCATGCGTACTCCGCGGCGTCGCGGGAGCCGAACAGGCGCCGCAGCGGCAGGTCCAGTGCCTGGTCGAGCACGTAACGCGCATGGCGGATGCCGCTGGCATCCAGGCGCGCGTCGAGTTCGCGACGTGCGACCTCGAAGCGTCGCAGGAATTCATCGCGCATCGCCACGCCATCGCCGCGCAGCTCTTCGCCGGTTTCGGGGTCGCGGAACACGTGCCCACCGCGGAACGGGAAGTCGCGCTCCTCGGCGGTCAGGATCTGGATCGCCGCGACTTCACGGCGCGCGGCCGCCAGCCGCGTCACCACTTCCAGCGCACCTTCGTCGAAGGCGTCGCTGAGCAGCACGACCAGGTCGCCGGCGCCGATGCGTTCCCACAACGGACGCAGGCGCTCCGCCGACGGCCAGCTACCGCCTGCATCGACGCGCTGCAGTTCGAGCATGAAGCGGTCGCGCTGGCGCAGGCCGCTGCCGGGCGCGAGCACGCGCACGCCGTCCCCGTGCAGCACGGCCAGGCCGAAGCGGTCGCCCTGGCGCAGCGCCAGTTCGGCGACGCATGCGGCCAGGCCCTTCGCTGCCGACAGGCGCGACCAGCCGGGACGGGCCACGTCTTCCTGTGCCATCGACGCGGTGGCATCCACCAGCAACCAGACCGCGAGCGGACTTTCACGCTCGGCCTCGCGGACGAAGAATCGATCGGAGCGCGCATAGAGCTTCCAGTCGACCTGGCGCAACTCGTCGCCGGGCTCGTAGGCGCGGTACTGGGCGAATTCCAGTCCGGCGCCGCGGCTGCGGCTGTGGTGCAGGCCGATGCCCTGCAAGCCGACCGCGCGTCGCGAGGTCAGGCGCAGGTCCTTCAACCGCGCGCGCACCTGCGGCGGGATGAAGTCGACGAAGCTCGATCCTGGCTTGGTCACGCGCGTCCTGCGATCAGCCCGCGAACGGCACGCTGCGCAGCAGCGCGGCGATCACGTCATCGGCGCTCTTCTGCTCGGCCTCGGCGGCGAAGGACAGCAGCAGGCGATGGCGCATCACTGGCGCGGCGAGCGCGACGATGTCCTCCCGCGTTGCCGCCAGGCGCCCGTGCAGCAGCGCGCGCGCCTTGGCCGCAAGCACCAGTGACTGGCCGGCGCGCGGACCGGCGCCCCACTTCACCCACTGCTTCACTTCTGCAGGCGCCGAATCGCCGGGGCGACTGGCGCGTACCAGGCGGGTGATCCAGACGAGCAGGTCCTCGCCCAGGTGCACTTCGCGCACGCGTGCCTGCAAGGCCAGCACATCCTCGCCGTGCATCACCTGCGGCACTTCGGAATGGCGGGTGCCGGTGGTCTGGGCCAGGATGTCGCGTTCTTCGGCTTCGGTCGGATAGTCGACGCGGATGTGCAGCAGGAAGCGATCGAGCTGCGCTTCGGGCAACGGATAGGTACCTGCCTGCTCCAGCGGGTTCTGAGTGGCCAGCACGAAGAACGGCGCCGGCAGCGTATGCGTTACGCCGGCGTAGCTGACGGTGCGTTCCTGCATCGCCTCCAGCAGTGCCGCCTGGGTCTTGGGCGGGGTGCGGTTGAGTTCGTCGGCGAGCAGCAGGTTGGTGAAGATCGGGCCCGGCTGGAAACGGAAATGGCGATGACCGGTGCCATGGTCTTCTTCCAGCAGCTCGGTGCCGAGGATGTCGCTGGGCATCAGGTCGGGCGTGAACTGCACGCGCCGGAACTGCAACTCCAGCGCCTGGCCGAGCGAACGCACCAGCAGGGTCTTGCCCAGGCCGGGCACGCCTTCGAGCAGGCAGTGGCCGCCGGCAAGCAGGCCGATCAGCAACTGCTCGACGACCGCTTCCTGGCCGACGATGGCCTGGGCGATGGCGGTGCGCAGGGTGCCGAGCTTGGCGAGCTGGGCCTGGATGTCGGCTTCGGTGGGGGTGGTGGTCATTGGATTCCTTGCTCGTCATCCCGGCGAAAGCCGGGATCCAGTTTGCTGTTGCCGATCAGCTGTTCAACGCATACATCACGATATTGACCGCGAACTTCGTATTGTCCTCGGCCAGGAAACGCTTGTTGCGCCAGTCGTAGTCCCACTCGCAACCGTAATCCTTGTTGCTGTAGAGGATGCCGAGCCGGCCGTCGATCTCGATGCCCTGCAGGTAGTCGTGCACCAGGTCGTCGCCCCAGCCGTTGAGCTCGAAGCCCGTGGCCGGTGGGCCGTCCTTGAAGGTGAAGAAGCTGCGGTACAGCGCGTGCGTGTTGGGCAGCTTGCGCAGCGCCTTGGGCCCGAAGATCGTCGCCATCTGCGCCTCGAACGAACGCGCGAACAACCCATCGATGTCGTGGTTGCAGTCGTCGACGAAGACGAAGCCGCCATTGCGCACATAGCGTTCGAAGTTGCGCCGCTCGTCGGGATTGAACTCGACCAGCTTGTGCCCGGCCAGGTAGCAGAACGGCGCAGTCAGCATCTTCGGGTCGGCCAGCGCCAGCACGTGCTCTTTCGGGTCCACGCGCAGGTTGGTGTAATCGATCAAGGACGTGATCAGATTGGCCGGCATGCGCTGGTCGACATCCCAGTCCCCCGAGTCGTACTTCAGGCGCGTCAGCCAGAAGTCGTACTCGACGCTGGCGGCGCGCGCAAGCGGAGGCAGCAGCGCCCCTGCCGCGCCCGCCAGCATCAGGCGGAGGAACTGCGCGCGGTTCATATCGACCGCGCGGTATTGATGACGTTGATGCCGTTGAAGCGCGTCGTGCTCGATCCGTGCGACACCGCCGAGACCTGGCTCGGCTGGCCCTTGCCGTCGAAGAACGAACCGCCGAGGCGGAAGTCGCGCTCGTCGCAGATCGCGCTGCAGGCGTTCCAGAATTCCGGCGTGCGGATCTGGTACGCGGCGTCCTCGACCAGTCCGGTCACCTTGCCCTGCTTGATCTCGTAGAACAGCTGGCCGCCGAACTGAGCGTTGTAGCGCTGCTGGTCGATCGAGTACGAGCCGCGGCCGTGGACGTACAGGCCGTTCTCGACGTCCTTGACCATGTCGGCGACGCTCAGCGGGGTCTTGCCCGGCATCAGCGAGACGTTGGCCATGCGCTGGAACTGCACGCTCGACCACGAGTCGGCATAGCTGCAGCCATGCGATTCCTTGTGACCGAGGATATGCGCTTCGTCGCGCGTGGCCTGGTAGTCGACGAGGATGCCGTCGCGCACCAGGTCCCACTGCTTGGTCTTGACGCCTTCGTCGTCGTAACCGACTGCGCCCAGGCTGCCCTGGCGAGTCTTGTCGGCGACGAAATTGACGACGTTGCTGCCCCAGCGGTAGCCCTGGTCGCGCTTGTCGAGGGTGGCGAAGCTGGTGCCGGCGTAGTTGGCCTCGTAGCCGAGCACGCGATCGAGCTCGAGCGGGTGGCCGACGTTCTCGTGGATCGTCAGGAACAGGTTTGACGGGTCGATCACCAGGTCGTACTTGCCCGGCTTCACCGACGGCGCCTTGAGCTTGGCGCGGGCATCGCGGGCGCTGGCGATGGCGTCTTCCATCACGTCGTAGCTGCGACCGTAGGCGGTGATGCCGCCGGGCAGCTTGAACTTGCCGGCCGGATCCGCGTCGAGGTACTCGTAGCCCATGCCCATCGGCGCCGACAGGCCGTTGCGCGTGCGGAACTTGCCGCTGGCTTTGTCGACCGCGGTAGCGGTGATCGGCAGCCAGATCCGGTGTACGTCCTGGTCGATGTAGCTGCCGTCGGTCGAGGCGAAATACTTCTGCTCGTTGATCAGGAACAGCGTCGAGTTGAAGAAGTCGGCGCCGGCCTTCATCGCCGCGGCATTGACGCCCAGCAGCAGGTCGACCTTGTCCTTGATCGGCACCGCCATCGCATTCTTGCGGATCGGCGTGGCCCAGCTGAGCTCGCCGACGCCGGGCGTCGGTGCCAGCTCGACACGTCGGGTCTGGTGACGCGAGTTGGCCCTGGCAATGGCGGCAGCCTGGCGCGCAACAGCCACCACCGCATCGGCGGTCTGCACGTTGGTCGCCGCGAAGCCCCAGGCGCCGTCGACCAGCACGCGCACGCCGATGCCGGAGGACTCGCCGTTGACGATGTTCTCCACCCGCGCCTCGCGGGTGATCACCGACTGGCGCAGGTAGCGCCCGACGCGCACGTCGCAGTACTGCGCGCCCGCAGCACGGGCGGCCGTCAGCGCGGCGTCGGCGAGGAGCCGGCGGCGCGCACCATCAACCGGTTCGAGCAGTGCCTCGGCGGCGATGCTGCGGCCGAATGGCAGCAGCATCGCAGCGAGACCCACACCGGTGTAACCCAGAAATTGCCTGCGTTGCATTACTGATCAGACCGCATCCGACAGCGAAGTAAAGGTGAAATCGCGCAGCTTCATCGGCGGGATCATCATCACGAACGAGGACTCGTCACCGGCCACGCGCACCGGCTTGCCGAGCTCTTCGATGTTGTTGAGCATGATCACCGGCGACTCGTTGAAGCGGAAGTTCTTCACCGGGTGCTTGATCTGGCCGTTCTCGATGTAGAACGTGCCGTCGCGGGTCAGGCCGGTCAGCAGCACCGTCTGCGGATCGACCATGCGGATGTACCAGGTGCGGGTGACCAGGATGCCCTTCTGCGTGCTGGCCACCAGCTGCGCGGTGGTCTTGTCGCCACCGGCGACCAGCAGGTTGCCCGGCTCGCCAACGGCGCGCTTGCCCTGCTTCTTGGCCCAGTAGCGCGAGTACTGCATCGCCACGACCTTGCCGTTCTCGACGATCGCCATCTTCTCGCGCGGCAGGCCTTCGCCGTCCCACGGCAGCACCGGCGCGCGCTCGTCCCATGGGTCGGACGTGATGTTCACGCGCGGGTCGTAGACCTGCTCGCCGAGCTTGTTGCCGCCGCCCTTCTTCGACAGGAAGCTGCGGCCTTCGTCGGCCTGGCGCGCATCGAAGAAATTCATCATGAACGAGATCAGGCCCGCGGCCGCGGCCGGCTCCAGGATCACCGTGTACTTGCCCGGTTCCAGCGCCTTGGCTTCGGCCGACTCGGTGGCCTTGCGCATGGCAGTGCGGATGTCCTGGTCGGCCTTGAAGTCGTCGGAGTCCTTGAGGTTGCGACCGACCCAGCCCGAACCGCGGCCGTCTTCGGTGCGCACGGTGCAGGTGTAGTCGAAGCGCGTGGCCTTCTGGTAACCGAAGTTGCCCTTGGAGTTGGCGAACGCGACGAAGCTCTGGCCGTCCTCGAGGAAGCCGGCCGCGATCAGCTTTTCGGCCTTGCACGGGGCGATCGAGTTGGCCGCGACCTGGGCGCGGTATTCCGGGTTGATCGCGGCGGTGGCCGGGCTGAAGGTTGGGCTGGGCTTGTAGGTCTGCTTCTCGATCGCCGGCATGAACTCCGGGTTTTCCGGGGCCAGGCGGGCGAGATCTTCGGCACGACGGACAACACGCTCGAGCGCGGCATCGTCGAACTCGTTGATGGTGGCGGTACCGACGCGGTTGCCAAAGGCCACTTCAACGGCCAGCTCGGTGTTGTCGACGATGCCACTGGTGGAGATGTTGTTCAGGGCGAAGCGGATGTTGCCGTCGATCGAACCTTCCAGCTGCGCCGTGCATTGGTCGGCCTTGGACAGCTTGATGACCTTGTCGAGGATCGCCTTGGCCTGTTCTTCGGTGAAGATGCTCATTGTTTATGTCTCCGTCCCGTTTCCGCATGCGCGGAAACGGGCAAATTGGGGCGATCAGCCGAGGTTGCGGGCGGTGTTGATGACGTTGATGCCGTTGAAGCGCGCCGTGCTCGAGCCGTGCGAGACCGCCGACACCTGGCCGGGCTGTCCCTTGCCGTCGAAGAAGGAGCCGCCGAGGCGGTAATCGCTGTCGTCGCAGACGGCGACGCAGGCATTCCAGAACTCCGGCGTGCGGATCTGGTAGGCCACGTCCTCGATCTGCCGGGTGATCTGGCCGTTCTTGATCTCGTAGAACAGCTGGCCGCCGAACTGGGCGTTGTAGCGCTGCTGGTCGATCGAGAACGAACCGTCGCCGATGATGTAGATGCCGTTCTCGACGTCCTTGATCATGTTGGCGACGCTAAGCTTGTCCTTGCCCGGTGCCAGGGACACGTTGGCCATGCGCTGGAACTGCACGCTCGACCACGAGTCGGCGTAGCAGCAGCCGTCGGACTCGGCCTTGCCCAGGATGTGGGCCTGGTCGCGGATGGCCTGGTAGTCGACCAGCGTGCCGTCCTTGATCAGATTCCACTTCTTGGTCTTGACGCCTTCGTCATCGAATCCGACCGCGCCGAGGCTGCCGATCTGGGTCTTGTCTGCGAACACGGTGACGTTGTCGGAGCCGTACTTGAACTTGTCCTTGAGCTTGTCGACCGTGGCGAAGCTGGTGCCGGCGTAGTTGGCTTCGTAGCCAAGCACGCGGTCGAGCTCGAGCGGATGGCCGATGGACTCGTGGATCGTCAGCCAGGTGTGCGACGGGTCGAGCACCAGGTCGTACTTGCCCGGCTTGACCGACGGAGCGGTCAGCTTGGCCTTGGCCTGCTTGGCCGAGGCGATGGCGTCTTCCATCATGTCGTACGACAGGCCGTAGTTGACCACGCCGTTGGGCGAGACGACCTTGCCGGCGGCGGCGCCATCGAGGTATTCGAAGCCCATGCCCATCGGCGAGGACAAACCGTCGCGGGTGCGGAACTTGCCGGTGGCCTTGTCGATCGCGGTGACCGTCATCGGCGCCCAGATGCGGTGCACGTCCTGGTCGATGTAGCTGCCGTCGGTCGAGGCGAAGTACTTCTGCTCGTTGACCAGGAACAGCATCGAGTTGACGAAACTGCCACCGGCGTTGATCGCCGCGGCGTTCACGCCCAGCAGCAGGTCGACCTTGTCCTTGAGCGGCACTTCCATCGAGTTCTTGCGGACCGGCGTCTTCCAGGAGACTTCGCCGACACCCGGCGCCTTGGCCAGCTGCACCGGCGTGGTCTGGTGCTTGGCGTTGGCGCGGGCAATCGCGGCGGCCTGCTGGGCGGCCTTGACCACGCCCTGGGTGCCCAGTTCGTTGGTGGCGGCAAAGCCCCAGGCGCCATTGACCAGCACGCGGATGCCGATGCCGGTGGATTCGGTGTTGACCACGTTCTGGACCTTGTCCTCGCGCGTGATCACGAACTGGCGCAGGTAGCGGCCAATGCGCACGTCGCAGTAGGACGCGCCGGCGGCGGTCGCGGCGCCCATGGCGGCGTCGGCCAGCGCCTTCTTCTTGGCCACGTCGATGGTTTCGACCAGCTGCTCGGCGGCAATGGCACGACCGAAGGGCAGCATCAGCCCGGCCACACCAACGCCGGTCATCGACAGGAATGAGCGTCTATCCACTTGTGTAACTCCCCGGAAAGGCCGGCACGGCAGCGGCTGCCGCACCAGGCAAAAGACGAAGGCAAAGGCCCCCCGCGACTGTGCTCAGGCGGCCCGCGGCCCGTCAAGTGACGTTCGGGCTATATGACCGGGGCGCCCGGTGGCGCATACGCCAAAGTGTGGACTGCGTCGGCGCCTGCCGGCGTGGGCAGGCGAAGGGGACGACGCCGGCGTGGAAGGCATGAGCCTGATGCGTGTCGCCAAGATCGGCATGGTCGACGCGTTTTCGGCGATTGACGCATCGTGGCCGATGCCCGCCCCCCAGAGCGTTGGAACCGGTGCCGCAGTCACGATCGCTCGCAACCCCACACCCGTGCTCCAATCTCTCCGCCCCTTCTCCCACGCGTTGCGCGCCAGTTTCCTAGTGCTACTGGTGCTCGGGCTGATGTCGAGGCCGGCAACGGGGCTGGGGTGCGATCTGCTCGCCATGGAACATGGCACCAGCGTGACCGGCCAGAGTCATGCGCACGGCGACCACCCTGCCCCACATGGCGACCAGGCGCATGCCAAGGGTGCCCACACGCTGATGCACCAGCACTTTGCCGGTGCATCGGTCGATGCATCGGCCACGCGATTCGTGCTGGCGGACGCGCGGACATCGCCAGTCCCCAGCCTTGATTGCGTGGCGGTTTCCCGGCTGCAACTCGCGGTGCCCTTCAGGCCACCCATCGCCTGAGGCCGGAGGCCGTCCCCGGACGGTCTGACCTCCGTTGACCCGCAAGGCAGCGCTCCGTTCGGGCGAACCGGCCAGTCACTGGCAGCCGGCACGAATCGCACGCCACTGCGCTCGCGGTCGAATCCCAAGATTACTGGCTACCAATGTCCACCGTGGCGCACGGCCCTTTGCGGTCCCGTGCGATCGCGGGGCGTGGGAGTCGAGGGGAACCCAAATGAGCAGCCTGTTGGCACTGACACTGAAACCGTTCGTCCCGTTTGTCCGTTACACCTGGCGGCGCCTTCCCGCCGCGTTGCGCCAGACCCGGCCAGTCCGCAGGATCGGGGCGTTCTTCTACGATCACTACGTTCGCGATACCGACCGGAACCAGACGCACCACACCTGGTTCCTGCGCAACGTCCCGCAGCTGCGCCTGCTAAACGAGGTTGTCTCCGCGCATCCGCGTGCAGAGCCGCTGCGGATCGCATCGATCGGATGCAGCGTCGGCGCCGAGCTCTACTCCACGCTGTGGCTGCTGCGCCGGCATCACCCCTGGTTGAAAGTGGTCGCCCGCGGAGTGGACGTGTCGGAAACCGTGATTGAAGTGGCGCGTAAGGGCGTCTACCGGCTGTGGACACCAACGTCCCTGGACCGCACGCCCGAGCCCACTGGGGCGAAGGCATTCACCACCGTGCCAAAGGCGTTGAGCGACATCATGGAAGTGACGCCGGAGGGCGACTTCCGCATCAGGGACTGGATCCGCGAGGGCGTTACCTGGACCGTCGCCGATGCAACCGATCCGGGGCTCGCGGCGACGATGGGACCACAGGACGTCGTAATCGCGTGCAACGTGCTCGGCCCGATGGAAGATGCCATCGCCGAGGCATGCCTGAGAAACGTGGTGAAGCTCGGCGTTCCAGGCGGCACGCTGGTGCTGGACGGGATCGACCTGGACCTCAAGGCGCGCGTCACGCAGTCGCTCGGACTCAAGCCGGTGACCCGGTATCTGGAGGAGATCCACACCGCCGACCCGAGCAAGGGTGACTGGCCGTGGACACGCTGGTCGCACGAGCCGATCGACTACGAGCGCGACGATTGGGAGTACCGGTATGCGACCGTATTCGTAGTTGCTGCGGTTTGCGAACCCAAACAGGCGAGCGTGAGCGACTCGCCCGGTGCAAGCACGCCGGTCGATGTCCCGGTGCTGGCGGTGGCGATGGGCACGCTGAATTCGTCGCCGCGCATGTGAGCACTGGTAATGGGGAGCAACGCGGCGCGCAGGTTAGTCGCCGCGTGCTGCCCCCACCATCAGACTCGTCTGATTGCCCTCGATTTTGCGAACACGACGCTCACGCGATGCGCTTTAGGCCACATCGCGATTGCCGCGGATCGCCCAATCAGCGCGCCGGCGGCGGAGGCGAGGTCTCCAGCCACTGCTTGAACCCGATCGAGCCCAGCATCGGGTTGTCACCGGGCGTCAGTGAACTGTCATCGATCGGCGTACCGAAGTACGGCGCATTCGCGTCGGCGACCACTTCGCGCGATTCCTTGTAGAACTTCAGGTAGTCCTTGACGAAGTCCACCATCGGCCGGCGATCGGGCCCGGCCACTTCCACCACCTGGTTCTTCGGCGCGGCCACGGTCACCTTGGCAAGCGCCGCTGCAACGTCGGTCGCCGCCAGCGGCTGGAACGCGGCGGTGGAGATGTGGACCGCCTCGCCCTTGGCGCCGTCGTGGGCAATGGCGTTCAGGAACTCGAAGAATTGCGTGGCGCGCAGGATCGAGTACGGCATGCCCGACTCGCGGATCAGGTTCTCCTGCGCCAGCTTGGCGCGGAAGTAGGCGTTGCCCGGCTTGCGGTCGCTGCCGACCACCGACAGCGCGACATGGTGCTTGACGCCTGCCGCCGCCTCCGCCGCGAGCAGGTTGCGGCCGGAGGTCTGGAAGAACTCCAGCACGGCCTTCTCCTCGAACGACGGCGAGTTGGCCACGTCGACGACGACATCGGCGCCCTGCAGCACCTCTTTCAGGCCTTCGCCGGTGATGGTGTTGACGCCGGTGTTGGGCGCCGCGGCAATCGCCTCGTGGCCGAGCTCGCGCAGGTTGTTGCACAGCTTGGTGCCAATCAGGCCCGTGCCGCCGATGACTACGATCTTCATGTCTGTCTCCAGTGGGGTGTGACTCGAATTTGCCGCCAGACGGGCGTTGCCTGCGTCACTACGTCAGCCGTTCCGGCAGCGGGCGCGTGCGTTCGAAACCGAAGCGCGTGTACACCCAGGTGAATGCGAAGAAGCCGAAATAGATGGCGACCAGCACGCGGCCGATCCAGTTCTCGATGGCGTTGATGTCGTGGCCGTCGCCGAGCAGGCGCGGCAGCAGTTGCGCCATGCCGCCGATGCCGATGAAGCCAAGCACCACGAAGGCGACGGCGAACAGTCCCAGCGCGACCTTGTAGGCGCCACCGCGGTAGCGGATCGACCGGACCTTGCCGCGATCCAGCCACGGCAACAGGAATAGCACGACGATCGCCATCCCCATCACGACCACGCCGCTGAGCTTGTGCGGGATGACGCGCAACATCGCGTAGTAGGGGGTGAAGTACCACACCGGCTTGATGTGCTCGGGCGTGACCAGCGGATTGGCTTCGGTGAAGTTGTCGTGCTCCAGGAACAGCCCGCCGACGGTCGGCACGAAGAAGATCAGGAACGCGGCGATCAGCACGAATATGGCCGCGCTCATCACATCTTCGACCGAGTAGTAGGGATGGAATGGAATGCCGTCGAGCGGCAGGCCATCGGGCCCCTCGTTGTCGTGGATCTCGATGCCGTCGGGATTGTTGGAGCTGACCTCGTGCAGCGCCAGGATATGCACCGTGACCAGCAGCAGCAGGATGATCGGCAAGGCGACCACGTGCAGCGAGAAGAAGCGATTGAGCGTGGCATCGGCCGGCACGTAGTCGCCCATCACCCATTGCTGCAGGCTTTCGCCGACCACCGGGATCGCGCCGAACAGCGAGATGATGACCTTGGCGCCCCAGAACGACATCTGGCCCCAGGGCAGCACGTAACCCATGAAGGCCTCGGCCATCAGCACCACGTATATCAGCATGCCCAGGATCCACACCAGCTCGCGCGGCCGCTTGTACGACCCATACAGCAAGGCGCGGAACATGTGCAGGTAGACGACCACGAAGAACAGCGAGGCGCCGGTGGAATGCATGTAGCGGATCAGCCACCCCCACTCGACGTCGCGCATGATGTACTCGACCGACGAGAACGCTTCGGTGGCGGACGGCTTGAAGTGCATCGCCAGGAAGATTCCGGTGACCAGCTGGTTGACCAGCGTCAACCCGGCCAGTGCGCCGAACAGGTACCAGATATTGAGGTTTTTCGGCGCGTAGTAATGGCTGGTGTGTGCCGCCACAAACGAGATGACCGGCAAACGGTCCTCGACCCAGGCCAGCAGCGGGTTCTTCGGATAGATGCGGACGATCTTCAATGCCATTGCAGTGCCTTGTCGCGCGTGGCGCGTCAGTCAGCGTCGCCGGACGGCGACGGGTGTTCGCAAGCAAGCGCCACCACGTGATCGATGCCGTCCCTGAACATCTTTGCGTAGGGGCAGATGCGTTCGGCGTTGCGGACCAGCTCTGCCGCCAGCGCGCGTTCGACGCCGGGAAGCGTGACGCGAATCTCCGCCGACAACAGGAACAGCCCATCCACCGGATCGCGCGCGAACGTCACCGCGGTGTCCACCGTTGCATCAGTGAGCTCCACGCCCGCGCGGATGGCCAGCAGCTTGAGCACGCCGTGGAAGCAGGCGCCGTAGCCGGCTGCCAGAAGCTGCTCCGGGTTGGTTCCGCCGCCAGGCCCGTCGAGCTCCACCGGCAGGCGCAGGCTGACCTGCAGCGCACCGTCGTCGGAGCAGACCACACCCGACGCGCGGCCATGCGCCGCCTCGCCGCCGGTGACACGTACGCGTCCTGTGTAGATGGTCTGCGCGTCGTCTCCGTAGTACTTGTCTAGTAGGCTTACCGGCGGTGGCTTGAGCTGGCTCATGGGATGCGCGTGTCCCTGTCGTAGTCGTCATGCACGAAACAGATCCGTCCTTCGTGCCTCGTCCCTGCGTGGCAACCGCTCTGGCCGGCGCCGTCTCGCCTTCGCTGCCGACAGGCATGCCTGTCGCGCAGAGATCCGTTGTGTGCTGCGATGCTAGGAGGGTGACCCGGTCGGCAGTAGCCCTCCGACCGGATGCACGATGTTTCCCCGGGCGCACCAATCGTGCCGATTGTGCCAATCAGGCCCGGGCGACGGCTCCGTTGCCGCGATGCACGTTGCCAACTGGTGCGTGCTCTGCGGGAGCCACGTCGGCATGGAGCCGTGGGTCAGTGGTGGCGCAGTCCAGGTCCAGGGCGCGCACCTCGGTCGTGATGAAGTCGATGAAGGCGCGGATGCGTTTGGGCAGCTGGCGCCGGCTCAGGTAGCACAGGTAGTGGCCGCGATCGTCGGGCGCGAACTGGGCCAGGCAGGTCACCAGCGTGCCCTTGCGAAGTTCGTCGCGCACTTCGAAGGCGGGCAACTGCGCCAGGCCCTGGCCACTTAGCAGCGCGTGCAGCATCAGGTCATCGTCGTTGAGCACGATGTCGGCCTGCGGCGTGACGCTGCGCGCGTGGCCGTCGACCTTGAAATCCCAGCCGCGCAGGCGCCCGTTCGGCATCCGCCGGTTGATGCATGCGTGCGCCTCCAGCTCCTCGACCGTAGCCGGCAGGCCATGCCTGCGCACGTAGTCGGGCGAGGCGCAGACCAGCATCTGCATCGGGATGAGCTGCTTGGCGATGACCTGGCTGTCGTCGAGGCGTCCTTCGCGGAAGGCGACATCGACCCGGTCCACGGCAAGGTCCGGGGTCCGCTCATCGAGCAGTAGTTCGATGCCGATGCCCGGATAGCGCATATGGAACTCGCTCATCAGCGGCGCGATGACCTTGCGTCCGAATCCGTGCGTGGCACTGATCCGCAACTGCCCGCGCGGCGGACCATCGCGCAGGTCGCGCATCTCTTCCAGCGCCTGCATGATGCGCTCGACGCCGGGGCGGCAGTTCTCGTAGAACAGCTCGCCTTCAGCGGTGAGCGTCGTCGATCGCGTCGTGCGCGAGAACAGGCGCGCGCCAAGCTGGGTTTCCAGCTTCTGTACGCTGCGGCTGACGGCCGAACGCCCGACGCCGAGGCGGTCGGCCGCGCGCGCGAAGCTGCCTTCGGTGGCGACCGTGATGAAGGCCACCACGCCGGCGTAGCTGGCCGAGAAGGTGGACGACAACGGGTCCGGACGGTCGGGCGGAGTCTGGGGGGCGATCCGCGGAACTGCGTTCATTTCGATGGCGCCTCTTTTTCGGTCAATGGCTGCATGTGCGCCAGCGCGTATTCGCGGGCGCACTCGACATGGGCCCGGCACAGGTCTGCCGGCTCTCCGATCAGCCACGCGATCTCCTCGTAGCTGGCCTCGAATACTTCGTGCAGCAGGTACGCGGCGCGGATATCCGGCGCCATCGCGTCCAGCGCGATCATGAATTCGGACCAGACCCGATCAGCCTTCGTTGGCATGGGCTGGGTTTCCTGTGGCTGTGGTCATGCATCAAGGTCGTGCCAGCGAGCGTGTCTGTGACAGGACGCCTGCCGAAGGCAGACCACTCCGCGCCTGTCGTGGTTTGTGACAGCCCATTGGTGCCCTGCGCTCAACACCGCGCGTCCGGCGGGTGATCTACCGGGGCACGGCCCGGGTGCCTAGATTGACGGCCAAGCAGGACCGGACCCGCCAGCCAGTCCTCCCCCATTCAACATCGGAGATGCCCGCCCGTGAGCCAACGCCTCGACTACCAGAAGCAATCCCCCGAACTGTTCAAGAAGTTCGTCGAATTCAGCATGCTGACCCACAAATCGACGATCGAGCAGCCGATCCACGACCTGGTCAACATCCGCGCCTCGCAGCTCAACGGCTGCGCCTTCTGCCTCGACATGCACATCAAGGAGGCCATCATCCACGGCGAGCGCCCGCTGCGGCTGCATCACGTGGCAACCTGGCGCGAATCGCAGTTGTTTGCCCCGCGTGAACGCGCCGCGCTGGCCTGGACCGAAGCGCTGACCCAGCTGTCGCCGCTCGGCGTGCCGGACGACATCTATGAGCGCGTGCGCACGCAGCTGTCGGAGAAGGAAATCGTCGACCTGTCCTACGCCGTGATGGCCATCAACGCCTGGAACCGCGTCAACGTCGCCTTCCGCGTCGAGCCGGGCACGGCCGACAAGGCCTTCGGCCTCGACAAGGCCGGCCTTTCCTGAGAGGAGAACCACGATGCGCATTCACCATTCCCTGGCACTGGCCGCGCTGCTGCTTTCAGGCCCGGCTCTGGCACAGGACAAGCACGCCGGCCACGGTGCGCCGGCGCCGGTGGTCAAGCCGGTGCTCACCAAGGCCCTGCCCGAGTATCCGGGCAAGGAAGGGCTGATCCTCACCGTCGACTATCCGCCCGGGGGCTCCTCGCCGCTGCACCACCACGATGCCCATGCGTTCGTCTACGTGATCGAAGGCTCGGTGGTGATGGCCGTGCAGGGCGGGAAGGAGGTCACGTTGACGGCCGGACAGAGCTGGAGCGAATCGCCCGGCGACATCCACACCGTCAGCCGCAATGCGAGCAACCACAAGCCAGCAAAGTTTGTCGTGTTCATGCTCAAGGACGCCGGCAAGCCTGCCGTGATCCCCGGCGGATGAGCGGCCCGGGCCAACCACACACAGGAGTCATGCGATGCGCATCCCCCATTGTCTGAGCGTGGCCGCGCTGTTGTTCTCGGGCAGTGTCGGGGCCCATGGCCTGCAAGGTAACGACGCTCCTCCCCCCGTCGTCACCCCGGTCATGACCCAGGCGCTGCCCGAGTACCCCGGCAAGGAAATGCTGATGATCACCGTGGAGTACCCGCCCGGTGGTGCCGACCCGGTGCATCGCCACGATGCGCACGGATTCGTCTACGTGCTCGAGGGCTCGATCGTCATGGGCGTGGAGGGCGGAAAAGAAGTCACGTTGACGCCCGGGCAGGCGTTCCACGAAGGTCCGGCGGACGTGCACACGGTCGGGCGCAATGCCAGCAAGGACAAGCCCGCGAAGTTCGTGGTGTTCCTGCTGAAGGACGCGGGCAAGCCGGCGCTGATCCCGGTCCCTTGACCGCTTGACCGGCCCCGTGCCGGGAGCCGATTCGGCGGGTCTGCACGCCCGCCGAACGCTTTTGCCGCCACAATCGCGTCTCCTGCCCCCCGCTCCGGGCCGCATGCAAGACGCCACCGACATCTTCACTCGATTGCAGCCACGCTTGCTGGGCGTGGCCTATCGCATGCTCGGCTCGCTGGCCGAAGCCGAGGATGTCGTCCAGGACGTCTGGCTCGGTTGGCACAACGCTGACCCGGCCGAGGTCAGCGATCCCGAAGCCTGGCTGGTCACCACCACGACGCGGCGTTCGATCGACCGCCTGCGCAAGGCGCGCACCGAGCGCGAGCACTACTCCGGCATCTGGCTGCCCGAGCCGGTACTCACGGAAGGCCCGACCACGCCCGAAGAGATCCAGGAAGCCTCGAGCGACCTGTCGATCGCCTTCCTGACCGTGCTGGAGCGACTCTCTCCGGAGGCGCGTGCTGCATTCCTGCTGCGCGAGGTGTTCGATGCCGACTACAGCGACATCGCCGCGACACTCGACAAGAGCGAGGCTGCGGTCCGCCAGATCGTGCACCGGGCCAAGACGCAGCTGCGCGAGGAGCGTCCGCGTTACGTGGTGTCGGCCGAAGCACACCAGCGCCTGATGCGGCGCTTCGCCGAAGCGTGGAGCAAGGCCGACTTCCAGGGCATGAAGGAAATGATGGCCGAGTCGGCCACGCTGGTCGGCGACGGCGGCGGGATCGTCACCACCTTCCCCGAACCCATGGTCGGCGGACAGCGCATCGCGCAGCTCCTGTTCGCCGCCACGCTGCGCGGCAAGGACGCGCTGGAGATCCGGCTCACCTCGATCAATGGCCGCCTCGGCGTGTTGCGCTACATCGACGGCAAGCTGGAGTCGGCACAGTCGTTCGACACCGACGGCGAGCACATCACCCAGGTCTACGTGCAGCGAAATCCGGAGAAGCTCCGACGGATCGCCGCCAACCAGGCATCGAAGCTCAGCTAAGGGCAGCGAAGCCACCTTTACCCGTCATCCCCGCGAAGGCGGGGACCCAGCGTCGTCGCCGCCCGCCTTCGCGGGAATGACCGACTCCCGGAACTACTCCAGGAACGGCGCGCCGTGCAGGGCGTCGACCATCGATGGCGCGCGATAGCCGGGCACGAAGCGCTCGCCAAAGTCGCGGGCGAAGTTGTCGTAGGTGGTCTCCGGGTGGCGCTCACAGATGCCGCAGACGGCCTGGGTGAAGCGCTGCTTCATCTCCAGGCGCGGGAACTCCGCCACGATCGCCGTGATCTGTTCCGACGGGAGGCTGTCGAAGCCCCATCCACCCCAATCCAGGGCCACGCCCAGCACGCACAGCGCGGCTTCCGCCTCCTTGTGCAGGCAGATCGACGGCGTGGAGTTGAGCGCGATGCTGTCCCAGACCAGCTGGGACCGGCGCTCGTCGACGCCGAGGTCGCGAACGAAAGTCCGCGCCGTGTTTGCCCCTTCCACTTCGAAGCGCAGTGCACCGCTTGCCAGCGGCGTCAGGCCGATGTCGTGCAACAGCGCCGACACCGCCAGGACTTCGGCATCGTACGGCTCGCCCTTGTTCTGCGCGATGCAGGTGGCGAACAGCCACGAACGCATGACGTGGTTGAACAGGAACGGATCGCTATTCGCGCGGGCGAACTCGATGGCGCGTGTGACCAGCGGCGTGTCGGGCACCGGCACGCCGGCGACGAGGCGCGTTGGCAGTGACGAGGACGCTTTGGCAGTTGTGCCGTTCGATGCAGTCATGGCTTCAGTCCCGCGGGTGACCATGGCTTCAACCTACGCGCGAGCTGCCGCACCCGGTAGCGCTGGTCGCGGGCGCACCGTGTTGCCTGCGCGGAACCAATCCCCTGCCGGCACGCGCAGCCTCCCTCCCCGCGAGGCGCGCGTCCCGGTCATCCGGGCCGTCAGTACTTGGCGTCGAATGCGAAGATCGGCTTGCGCGACTGCCACAGGCCCTTGGTGAAGTCCGGGAATTCCAGCGTCTTGAATCCTTCCGCGATCGACTGCTCCGACAGCGGCGTGATCGCGCTCCAGGTGACCGCATCGAAGATGTCGATCGGCATCGGCGCGCGCGCCTTCACCGCCTCGACGAAGGCGTGGATGACGAAGTAGTCCATGCCACCATGACCGGCACTGGCGGCATCTGCGGCGTACTTTCGCCACAGCGGATGGTCGAACTCGTCCTGGTAGCCCTGGAACGGTTCCCACTTGTGCGCCGGGCTGCGGCCTTCGATGTGGATCGACTGGTTCAGGTCCATCCACAGGCCGCGCGTGCCCTGCACGCGGAACCCCAGCGAATAGGGCCTGGGCAGCGAGGTGTCATGCTGCAGGATGATGGTCTCGCCGTTCTCGCACGCCAGGGTGGTGGTGACGACGTCGCCGAGCTTGAACTTGACCTTCGTGCTCGGGTGCGTGGTGCCGCCGCTCTTCGCCACGGTGTACTCGTGCAGGCCACGTGCCTTGCTTGCGAAGCTGTTGATGTGGGTGAAACGGTTGCCGCGGTTGATGCCGGTGTACATCGCGCAGGGGCCGATGCCGTGGCTGGGATACAGCTCGCCATTGCGATCGACCGAGTGCTGCGTGCGCCAGCGCGCTTCCGACCAGGCGGTGGGGCCAAACTCGACGCCGCTGCCGTACGGCTGCGACGGATCACCGAAGTTGAACTTCACCGCGCGCAGGTCGTGCTGGTAACCACCCTGCAGGTGGATGAGTTCGCCGAACAGGCCTGCCCGCACCATCTGCAGCGCGGCCATCACGTCACGCCGGTAGCAGACGTTCTCCAGCAGCATGTACGGGGTACCGGTGCGCAGTTGCGTGGACAGCACGTCCCAGTGGTCCTGCAGGGTAATGCCGGCCACCACTTCGCAACCCACCGCGACCTTGGCCTCCATGGCGTCGATCGCCATCGGTGCGTGCCACTCCCACGGAGTGGCGATGATCACCGCGTCCAGGCCACGCTGCTGCAACAGGCGCCGGTAGCCGTGCACATCGCCGTCCTGTCCGTACGCTTTCGGTGCGGGCTTGCCGGCCTTGGCCGCCATCTCCATGGCTTTGCCGAGCATGATCGGCTCGATGTCGCACAGCGCCACGACTTCGACATCGTCGCGGCGCAACAGCTCCGTCAGCAGCACCTGGCCACGCATGCCGGTGCCGATCAGGCCCAGGCGGATGCGGCGACCCGCCGCCCAGGCCGGCGTGGAAGGCAGCAGGGTGGCCGCACCCAGTGCGGCGCCTGCAAGGAGGAAATCTCTACGCTTCATTGCTGATTCTCTTCAGTCGAGGCACCGGCAGGAGCCGGCGCGATGGAACCGTCAGAACTTGTAACCGGCGGTAAGGCTGTAGATTCGTCCGAAATTGTTCGCGTAGGCGGATGAGAAGGCCATGAAGTCGTTCGGATCGTAGAACGGAAGGCGGTTGAACACGTTCTTCACCGTGACGCCCACCGTCAGCTTGTCCGTCGGCCTCCAGCTCACGCCCAGGTTGGTCGTCCACCACGACGGCGCGCCGTCGCACTGGCTTGGGGACACGTCCACGAAGCCTCCGGTGCAGGTCTCCGTATTGTTGTCCTGCGCATCGATCTGCTCATAGGCCCACCGGGTCTTGCCGACGTAGTTGACGTACAGGCTGGTGGTCCAGTTGTTGAGGCTCCAGTCCGTGTTGAAGGTGGCGCGCAGGCGCGGGTTGCCGTAGTAGCCAACGAAGTTGCCGTAGTACCAGCCGCTGCCATCGTCGGAGTTGTACATGTTGCGATTGGCAATGGTCGCGGCCACGCCGATGTTCAGGCCGCCCCATTCGCCCAGGTCAAAACGGCCGCGGGCATCGACATCGAAGCCATCGACCAGGGTACGGCCCCGGTTCTTGTACTGGCCGATGACGCTGGCGACGTTGCCCACGGAATAGGTCGGCAGCGTGCCGGGACAGGCCACGCCGCTGGCCGGGTCGGCGCACATCGCGGCCAGCGCGGCCTCGTTGGCGCGGTCGGAATCGGTGATCGGGAAGCGGCCCATCGACAGGATGTCTTCCGGCCTGTTGAAGTCCGGCGCGACGATCTCGTCGCGGCGGCTGATGTACCAGTAGTCGGCCGACACCGACAACCAGCTGGTTGGTTCGTACACAAAGCCCAGCGTGGCGATATCGGCCGTCTCCGGCTTCAGGTCCTGGTTGGGCTGGGTCATGCGTGCCACGGTGCGGCCGCAATCGGAGTTGAGCAGCGTATTGCCCAGGTCCACGTCGCCCGCGCGGTTCGACTGCAACAGCAGGTCGGCGATCGCGTTGGTTTCGTTGCAGCGGGTCTCGTCGCGAAAGCCGCCGAGCTGGGCGAACACGCCGCCGGTGCCGGACTCGGCCAGGCTGGGAGCGCGGAATCCTTGCGAATAGGTGCCGCGCAAGAGCAGCTGCGACAGCGCCTGGTACTTGAGGCCGATCTTCGGGGCAATGTTCGCATCGAAGTTCGGGTACTTGTCCAGGCGCAGCGCCGTTTCCAGCTCCAGCTTCTCGGTGATCGGGGCGACGGCCTCGGCGAACAGTGCGTAGGTGTTGCGTGCACCGTCGAACCAGGAACCGCCCTGCTGGGTGATCAGGCCGTTGGCCGCGTCCTCGTTGCCCGGGGTGTAGAAGGTCTCGCGGCTCACGTTGAAGCCGAACGCCGCGCGCACTTCGCCGGCCGGCAAGGTGTAGACCGTCCCATCGACCTTTCCGTCCAGGGTGTGCAGCCGGGTCCAGGACTGGATGTCGAAGGTCGGGTAGGCCTCGCGCAGCAGTGCTCCGTTGGCTTCGCTGATCACGCCGAACTGGTAGGCCGGGTTGTCGGAGATGATCACGCGCCCCGTGCCCGGGTCCGTGGTGAACGGGCCGAATGCCTTCTCGAAGCCGTCGATGTTGACGTTGACGGTCTGGTAGGTGGTCGAATGCGAGCCGGCGGTGGCGAACGCGGTTTCCCAGTTCCAGTCGCCGAAGCTGCCGCGCAGTCCGGCCAGCGCACGATAGCTCTTGTCGGTGTTGCGCTGCCCGAAGTAGTTGTCGCCCGCGTCCTGCAGCAGGTACTGCAGGCCAACCACGCCGCCCATCAACGCTTTCAGCTCGGGGCTGGCATGGTTGTAGACGTTGTTTGGGCCCATGTACGGGTAGAAGAACTGGTTGACGTTGTTGCCTGTGTTGCGCGAGAACCAGCTGGTCGGGTTGCCGGTGGTGGTGCCGTAAGCACGCGGCGTGCCGCCGTTGGCGCGCAGGTCGATGTCGGTATAGGTCGCCTCTGCGAAGCCTTCGGTGGTCTCACCAATCAGGAAGTGGCTATTGACGTAGGCGGTGATGCGCTCCGACTCGGCGCCGCCGTCGATCTCGTTATTGAGCCAGGTCTGCCAGACGCAGCGCGTTCCGGCGGCTTCGGTGATCACGTTGTTGCAGGTCGGCGCTGCTTCCTGCACGCGCGCGCCGGTGACCGGATCGAACGCGAAATAGCTGCCGGGGTTGAACACGCCCGGCGCACTGCCGGTGTCGAGGCGAAGATTCTTGATGTAGTTCGGGTTGTTGACGTAGAACTGGTTCGGCTTCCTGTCGTACAGGTCGCTCAGCGGAATCGCGTCGCGGCGGTACATGTTGACGGTGCCATAGACGTTGTAGCGGTCCTGGTCGAGGTCGCCGAAGCCGCCGGTGATGCTGGCCTGATGCTCGCCGTAGCTGTCGATGCGCGATGACATGTCGGTGGTCGCGGTGACCTCGAGCCCCTTGTACTCGCGCCTGGTGATCACGTTGATCACGCCGGCCACCGCGTCGGTACCGTACACGGCCGAGGCGCCGTCGGTCAGCACCTCCATGCGTTCGATCGCCGCGGCCGGGATCGAGTCGATGTTGACGAACTGCGTCTGGAAGCCCGCCGGCGCGCCGTAGTACGACAGGCGACGGCCGTTCAACAACACCAGCGTTCCCTGCGCGCCGATGCCGCGCAGGTTGGCCTGCGAAGCGCCGTCGGAGCCGGTGAACAGCGACGTGGAATCCACCTGCCCGGGTCGGTTCGCAGGCAGGTTGTTGAGCACCTGGAGCAAGGTCCGGGCGCCCATGTTCTCGATGTCCTGCTTGGTGATGATCTGCAGCGGCGACGCGGTTTCGCCGTCGATGCGCTTGATGCTCGAACCGGTGACCTGGACGCGGTCGATGTCGGTGGTCTTGTCATCCCCGGGCTGTTGCGGCGTGGCCGCCGCATCTGCGGCCGGTTGTGTGGTCTGTGCCGACAGCGGGCCGGCGGCCAGCGCGGCAGCCAGGGCGATGGACAAGGTGGTGGCGGGGATGCGACGACGGCGTGCAGGCAACATCTGTGGCTCCTTGTTCGGTCAGCAGCGCACGGCGCTGCGGGCGGATGGCGTGGCTAAGACGTGGGGAAGCGGGAATTGCGGTGCTTCTGGCAACAGCGCTCCCGGGCCGCGGCCTGCAGGCCGCAGTCGAATGCGTCGGGAACTTTGAAAGCGCTACGTCAGGGCGAGGCGATCGTGGCGGCGTCGCCCTCCTGTCCGATCAGTGCGGCATTGGCCCAGTTGCCGCAGACCTGCGCCGGTCGCGCGCCCTGTGCACCGAGGGTGCGCAGGCTCAGTCGGTGCATGCCACGAATGTCGAGCTCGGGCTTGACCACGCCCGGGGCGCGCACGAGGCCACTGTCATAGAGCAGTCGATCGTCGCCCCAGACCTGGAACTGCATGCCGCCGGCGTCGCGACATCCATCGTCGATGCCGAGGTCGGCGCGCAGCAGGCGCCAGTCGCCCTGCAGTTGCAGGTCGATGCGGCTGTCGACGCCGACGCCGAGACCACGACGGAAGCGCAATCCGTTCATGCGCATGCCGTTCATGGCCATGCCCGCGTCGCCGCCATAGGCCTTATCGAGTGCGACACCGGCGCTGGCGGGAGGCCATTTCAGTTCCGACAGGTACAGCTGTTGCGCGGGGCGCTCGGCCGACTGGTGCTCGAGCACGCGGAACGTGGACAGCGTGATCGGTCCGACATCGCGTGGTTGCAGCGCATCGATCGCGCGCGCACCGCCGCCCTGCGCAGCCGACACCATCGGATCGGTGCTGCTGGCGCCGTCACCGTCGGGGTTCTGCGTGCTCAGCACGCGGAAACGCAGCAGGCGGGCGGCACGGGCCGGGAAGTCGATGCGCTGCGTTCCTTCCTGCAGCGTCAGGCGACCGCGCTTGACCGGCTCGCCCCACTCGCCATTGCTGTCGGCGAGGTAGACCTCGTAATCTCGGATCTGTCCGTGCTTCCAGTTCTTGTCGTTGCGCGGCGCCAGCTCGATGCCGTCGATCAGGCGACGCTCGCTGAAGCCCAGCACCCATTCGTGCGCACCGGTGCGCACGGCCTGGTTGCGCACGGTGCGGAACCACGTGGCCGGATCGTCGTCGAAGGCGTTCTCGAGTGCGTGGCCGGGTTCCTCGGCCGGGCGACCGACCACCATCAGGCTGTCGGACGGCAATGCGCGGCCCAGCTCGGGGGCTGCGGGGAACTCGTCGTCCGCCGGTTCGGCGGCCGTGGCAATGGCCATGTGCACGTCCACGGCGCGGCGGATGTCGACTGGCGCGGTGCGCACGTGCAAGGTGCCGAGACGCTCTGCCTGGTCGAAGTACCAGCCCTCCGCGGCGGCCTCCCAGGCGGCGCGATCGGACAGCACCGGCAGCGCGCGCCCGTCGAGTTCGACCGACTGCGGTCGCTGGCGGCTCAGCACGCGCAGCGCGTAGCGGCGCTGCGGCAACTGGCCCGCGTACTGGCCGTGGACGGCATCGATGCGCACGCGCACATCGCCGCTGCCCTGCTCCGGCGCCTGCATGGCGATGGCCTGTTCGGCAAATTCGCCCTGCTCGTGGCGACGGGTCGAACCGTCGTCCTCATACAGCGTGTACGTCGACTGCCCGTGCGGGTACAGGTCGAGCGTGAGTTCGTCGAGCGGCTTCTCGCCGTCGAACAGCATCGCCGGGTACATCGGCACGATCGCGCCGGCACGCACGAACACCGGCAGCGTCGCCAGTTCCACCTTGCGGTCAAGCTGCCGTCCCTGTGCGCCGGCGGTGATCCTGCGACCGTCCCAGTAGTCGATCCATCCGCCCTGCGGCAGGTGGATGTCGCGACGCCAGCCGCGGCTGGCGGCCTGGCTGCGATACACCGGCGCGACCAGCAGCTCGCGCCCGAGCAGGAACTGGTACTTGTGCGCCTCGGTCCATGCCTGCGGATCGCCCGGGAAATCCCACAGCAGCGGCCGCACGATCGGCGCGCCACTGGCTGCGGCGTCGCGCGCCAGTCCGTACATGTACGGCGTCAGACGCATCTTCAGCTTGAGATAGTCGCGATTGATGCTGCGATACGGTTCGTCGTACCACCACGGATGCTTGCGCGCGGCCGACGACCAGCCCGACATGCCCATCAGTACCGGAGTGAAACTTTTCCACTGCAGGTCGCGGGTGAAGGTTTCGGCGCTGCCGCCGAAGATCGCGTCGACGTCGCCGCTGGCGTAGGCCATGCCCGACAGGCCCGAGCCGATCAGCGTCGGGATGTGCCAGCGGATGTAATCCCAGCTGCTGCTCTGGTCGCCGGTCCAGGCCACCGCATAGCGCTGGATGCCGGCCCAGCCCATTACCGTCCACAGGAACGGACGCGAGTCGGAGTTGTGGAGGATGCCGTTGAACGCCTGCTGGTTGGCATCCATCGCGAACTGGTAGCCCTTGCCGGTCCAGGCAACGTCGAGCTTCTGCACGCGACTGCCGGCCTTGCCGACTTCCCAGGCGATCTTGTCGACGCCGTTCTCGGTCCACAGGCCGGTCTTGAATCCGTAGCGCGCCAGGCCCTGCGACACCTTCGGCAGGTCCTTGTAGCCGCAACCGTAGCCATCGTTGGGCAGGATCCAGCCACCGGGCATGTCGTGCTCGCGGTATTGGCGCGCGACGCTGTCGATCACATCGGGCGTGGTGCCGGTGGGGCCATCGCTCCAGCCCTCAGGCACGGTCCCGGGCTTCTTGCCGTTGTCGCCGTCGTTGTAGCAATCGGCATCGCCGTACGACAGCGCCCAGCGCGGCAGCAAGCCGGCGCGGCCGGTCAGCGCGGTGTAGCGGTCGAGCAGCGCGTGCAGGCTGGCGCCGACGAAGTAGTACGCATCGAAGCGATCTTCGCGGTGCATCAGCGTGGACTGGTCGGACAGGCGCAGGTCGTAGCTGCCGTCGCTCCAGGTGTTGCGCAGCATGCCCCAGCCGTTCGAACTCAACAGCATCGGTGCAGGGCTCGGGCGATCGCCCTCTTCCCAGCCGCCGGAATAGGAAATCTCGAGCTCGCGACCCTTGAACTCGAAGCGGCCGTTCTGCTGGCCGCCGCCATAGAAGTGTTCGTCGGCCTGGCTCGACAGGGTCTGCACGCTCTGCGCCGCGTCGAGGTCCAACGGTTGCAGTTCCTGCCACAGCGGCACGGTCTTGCCGGCTTCGATGCGCGCGAGAGACAGGCGCAGCGGCTGGCGCTGGATGCTCAACACCATGGCATCGGTGCGGATGCGGACCTCGCCAGCGTCTTCCTCGAAGGTGAAGGGCACCGCCGTCGCCGGTTGCGGCAGCACGATCGGTGCGGCCTTGTCACCGGCCGGCAAAAGCTTGCCGTGGCGCCCTGCCTGCACGCGCACGACATCGGCGCGCAGCAGATCGATGCGCAAGCGTGCGCCGTTGTCGGTGGTCAGGTTCCAGCCCGCTTCGCCGCCCTTGCCGGTGGCAGGAGTGATCTGGCGCAGGTTGCCCAGGGGCTCGGCGAAGGCGGGCGCGGACATGGCCAGCCATGCAGACGCCATCGCAATGGCCAGGCCTACATGCTGTCGTCGGCGGATCTTCAACTTGCCCCCAAGCCCGCGAATGGCGGGAATCCGAAACCATTGCGGCCGACTCTAGGACAGCCGATCGAAACATGTCAACGAATTGCAAAGAAAATGGAAGGTATTTTTCTTCAAATCGAAACTTTGTGCAAAGCACCACTTTCCTATCGCTGAGGCTGATCCTCCAAATCCCCTGGCGGTAGGCGGATCAGGCGGGTGCGATATCGCAGGAAGTCTGCCCCGTTGCCAGCTGGACCCGAAACCTCGCCCCTCGCAAACTTTTGCTTAACTTTCGATATTTGACATTTCGAAAGAAAACGCAGATCGTGCGCTCGCCCAACAGGAATCACGAATGGACGCCATTTCGCCTCCCGACTTGTCCACCTGGCAGCGCCTCGGCGGCGGCCACACCGCGCAGGAGATCGCGCAGCAACCCGTGTTGTGGGATTCGCTGGCGGACTCGCTGGAGCAGGTGCGCGGCGATCTCGACCGCTTCTTCGGTGACTGCCTGCAGCAGCCCTCGCAGCGGGTGATCCTGACCGGCGCCGGCAGCTCGGGCTTCATCGCCGAGATGGCCGCCGACCAGATCAACGCACAGTGGCCGGCGGAAGTGCGTGCGATCCACACCACCAGCCTGCTGACCCATCCCGAGCTCTATCTCGATCGCGACCGTCCGACCCTACTGGTGTCGTTCGGCCGCAGCGGTTCCAGCCCGGAGAGCGTCGCCGCTGTCGAGCTGGTGCGCGAGCGCGTGGCCGACGCGCGTTTTCTCGACATCACCTGCAATGCCGACGGCGAGCTTGCACAGCGCGGTCGTGGTCGCGCCGACACGTTCACGTTGCTGATGCCCGCCGCCAGCTGCGACAAGGCCTTCGCCATGACTAGCAGCCTGAGCTGCATGCTGCTGGCCGCGCTCGCCACCTTCGACACCGCACCGTGGTCGCAGCGCCTGCAGCAACTTCGCACGATTGCCGCGCTTGGGCAGCAGGCACTGACGCAATGGCAAACGGCCGCCACCGAACTGGCGGGCACCGCGTACGACCGCGTGATTTATCTCGGCAGCGGCCCGCTCGAATCGCTCGCGCGCGAGTGCGCGTTGAAAGTGCTGGAACTGACCGCGGGCCGGGTTCTGGCGCTGGCCAACACGCCGCTCGGTTTCCGCCACGGCCCCAAGTCCACCGTCGATGCCGGCACGCTGGTGGTGGTGCTGCGCAGCGCGCAGCCGCTGGCGCGTCGCTATGAGCAGGACCTGCTCGACGAACTTCGCCGCGATGGCATCGCCGGTCGCATCCTGTCGGTCGGCCCGCAGGCCGGGGACGGCGCCGCCGGCGATTTCGCCCTCGACGACGTGCCTGCCCTGCCCGATGCCTGGCTTGCGCCGCTGTGGCTGACCCTGCCGCAACGTTATGCGCTGATGCGCTCGGTTGGGCTCGGACTCACTCCCGACAATCCGTTTCCGGATGGCACGGTCAACCGCGTCGTGCAGGGCGTGACCATCCATCGCGCCGGTTGAGCGCGCGACCATGCAGACCTTCTACGGCATCGACATCGGCGGCACCAAGATCGAACTGGTCGCGTGCGGCCAGGATCTCGAGGTCGGCTACCGCCGCCGCATCGACACCCCGACCCGGGATTACGACGCTTTCCTGCACGCGATCACCACACTGGTGCAGGGCGCCGATGCCGACCACGGCCGGCCATGCGACGCCGTCGGCGTCGGCGTGCCGGGCGTGGTCGACCGCGCCAGCGGCCGTCAGCTCAGTGCCAACGTGCCTGCCCTCACCGGGCGCGAGGTCGGCGCGGACCTGCAACGACTGCTGGCCCGCCCGCTGCACCTGGGCAACGACCTGCAGTGCTTCGCCTTGTCGGAAGCCCACGGCGGTGCAGCCGCCGGTTACGCCAGCATGTTCGGCGTCATCCTCGGCACCGGCGCCGGCGGTGGCTACTGCGTGGAAGGTCGCCTGGTCGCCGGCTACAACGGCATCGCCGGCGAGTGGGGCCACTGGTCGGTGCCGGCGACGTTGCTGGCACGGTATTCGTTGCCGATTCTCGACTGCGCCTGCGGTCTGCGCGGCTGCCTGGAGCGGTACGTCTCCGGCAGCGGACTGGCGCTGATCCACCACCGTGCCGGCGGCGATAACGTCCAGGCCAGCGACGTCGTCGCCCGCGCCCAGTCCGGTGATGCGATCGCATTGCAGGCGCTGCAGATCCATCGCGACCTGCTCGGGCACGGCCTCGCCGGCGTGGTGCTTGCCTTCGACCCGCACGTGATCGTGCTGGGCGGCGGTCTGTCCAAGTTCGAGCAGCTCTACCGCGACCTGCCGGCGGCCATGGCCGCGCACCTCTTCAAGGGCGTGCGGGTACCGCCGATCCTGCCGCCGACCTTCGGCGATGCCGGCGGTGCACGCGGCGCCGCGCTGCTGGCCCGCCAGCGCAGCAGCGACCAGTGACTGAAGATTGGAGCCCCATCCCCATGTCCGCACCCGTCTCCCCGATCACTGCCCTGCTCGCGGCCCATCGCCGCGGTGACAGCTGCGGCATCTACAGCGTCTGCTGCAGCCACGAGCAGGTGCTGGTGGCGGCGATGCAGGTCGCGCTGCGCTACGACACCGTGCTGCTGATAGAAGCCACGTCGAACCAGGTCGACCAGTTCGGCGGCTACACCGGCATGACCCCGTCGCAGTTCCGCGACTACGTGCTGCGCCTGGCGCACACGCAGGGGTTTCCGGTCGATCGACTGGTACTGGGCGGCGACCACCTCGGCCCGAATGCGTGGCAGAAGCAGCCGGCGGAGGAAGCGATGGCGCACGCGCGCGAGTTGATCGCCGCCTACGTCGCCGCCGGCTTCCACAAGATCCACCTCGACTGCAGCATGTCCTGTGGCGACGACCCGACGCCGCTGGCCGACGAAACCGTCGCCGCGCGCTCGGCGGAACTGGCGCTGATCGCCGAGCGAACGGCCCGCGACTCCGGCCTGCCTGCACCGGTGTACGTGATCGGCACCGAAGTGCCGGTGCCCGGTGGCGAAGCCTCACTCGCTGCCGGATTGCAGGTGACGCGTCCGGAAGCCGCCGCGCGCACGCTCGAAATCCATCGCCAGGCCTTCGCCACGCCCGAGCTCACGTCGGCGTGGGAGCGCGTGATCGCGATGGTGGTGCAGCCGGGCGTCGACTTCGACCACAGCGACGTGCACCACTACGACCGCCAGGCCGCGGCCGCCCTTTCGGATTTCATCGAAGCCCAGCCGCGCATCGTGTTCGAGGCGCACTCCACCGACTACCAGACCGAATTGTCGCTGCACGCGCTGGTGCGCGACCACTTCGCGATCCTCAAGGTCGGGCCGGCCGCGACGTTCGCGCTGCGCGAGGCCCTGTTCGCGCTGGCGGCCATCGAGGACGAGCTGCTGCCGCAGGGCGAGCACCTTTCGCGGCTGCCCGAAGCACTGGACCGCAGCATGCTCGAGCGCCCGGGCCACTGGCGCAATCACTACAGCGGCAACGAGCACCAGCTGCGCCTGTTGCGCAAGTACGCGCTCAGCGACCGCTGCCGCTACTACTGGGGCGAACCGCGGGTGCGCGATGCGGTCGACCAGCTGGTCGCCAACCTGCAACGCCACCCGCCCACCCCGACCCTGCTGAGCCAGTACATGCCCGAGCAGTACCGCGAAGTGGTGGCCGGCCGGCTGTCGCCCGACCCGCATGCGCTGATCCGGCACAAAGTCGCCTCGTGCCTTGCCGAGTACGCCCGTGCCTGTGCCCGCAACCAGGCCGCGCCGCGGGCCGTAAACGAAACTTCCGCCGCGGTTGCCCTTTCGGAACGATAAGCTTCCAGCTTCCGAACCGAATCGAACCGACAGGCCCGCCATGCGAAACACCCGTCAACGCCGGCAACAGATCCTCCAGATGCTGGTCCTGCAAGGCAACGTGCAGGTCGCCGAGCTGGTCGAGCGCTTCGGCGTGTCGTCGGTGACTATCCGCGCCGACCTGACCCACATCGAGTCGCAGGGGCTGGCCACGCGCAACCACGGTGGTGCCGCGCTGGTGAGAACGCCGCCACCGGAACAGAACATCCACGAGAAGGATGCACTGAACCTGCCGTTGAAGGATGCGATCGGCGCGCACGCGGCGCGACTCGTGAGGCCGGGCGACAACATCATCATCGACTCCGGCTCGACCACGATGACGCTGGCGCGGCACCTGCACCTGCACCGCGACATCACGGTGATGACCAACGGCCTCAACATCGCCTGGGAGCTGGCCAATGCGCCAGGCGTGGAGCTGCTGCTGACCGGCGGCCTGCTGCGCAAGCAGTCACTGTCGCTGCAGGGCAGCCAGGCCGAAGCCAGCCTCAATGCCTACAGCTTCGACACCCTGTTCCTGGGCGTGGATGGCCTTGACCTGCAGTTCGGCCTGACCACCCACCACGAGGCCGAAGCCAGCCTCAACCATCGCATGGTCGAGCACGCGCGGCGGGTCGTCGTACTGACAGACGCCTCCAAGTTCGGCCGGGTCAGCCTGCATCGCATTGGCCGACTCGACCAGATCCACACCGTCATCACCGACGCCGGCATCAGCAGCGAGTACCGCGAGGGACTGCAGCGCCTGGGCATCGAGGTGATCATCGCCGAGCCACCGCCTTGACCCAACCACGCACGCTGCACGGCCGCATCCTCACCGCAACGGGCTGGATGCAAGGGAACATCGAGTTTGACCAGCACGTGCGCAGCATCAGCGCCGTGCCCGACCGCAATCCAGACTTCGACCTGCCGCTGATCCTTCCCGGCTTCATCGACCTGCATGTCCACGGCGCGGCCGGCGTCGACATCATGCTCGGTGGCGACGCTGCCCGGACCGTGGCCCGCACACACGCGCGACACGGCACCACCGCCCTGCTCGGCACCACCATGACCGCGGACGAAGACGACATCGTCCACGCACTGCAGGGCTTGGCGGGCGCGATTGAAACACGCGAACCCGGCATGGCACGCGTGCTGGGCGTGCACCTGGAAGGTCCCTTCATCAGCATCGAACGCCTCGGCGCGCAGCCACCGCTGGTGGTCGAGGCGACGATTGAGCAGGTCGAACGGTTGCACGCACTGGCGCCGATCCGAGTGCTAACGCTTGCGCCGGAAATCGGCAACCACCGCGCACTGATTCCGCGTCTGAAGGCGCTCGGCATCCGCGTGCAACTCGGCCACAGCGCCGGCAGCTACGAAGACGGGGTGGCCGCGCTCGAAGCCGGTGCTGCCGGCTTCACCCATCTATTCAATGGCATGACCGGAGTCGACCACTATCACCCCGGCATCGCCACCGCGGCGCTCGCGCATGCGCAGTACGCCGAGTTGATCCCGGACCTGCATCACGTGCATCCCGGTGCGATCCGCACCGCGTTGCGCGCGATTCCGCGCCTGTACTGCGTCACCGACGCCACGGCCGCCACCGGCATGCCCGACGGCGAGTACCCATTGGGGTCGCAGCGCGTCTTCAAGTGCCTGGGTTGCGTACGGCTGGCTGCCGGCTCGCTCGCCGGCAGCGCGCTGACCATGGACCAGGCATTGCGCAACCTGGTGTCGCTGGGTCTCGACCTGAACGACGCATCCAACCGCTTGTCGCTCTATCCGGCCGATTACCTCGGCCTGCAGGACCGCGGTCGTCTGACACCGGGTGCCTGGGCCGACATGGTGGTGCTCGACGCGCAATTGCGTGTGCGGCAGGTCTTCGTCGAAGGCGACGCCCTCGAAGTGGCTTGACCGCGCTGGCGCAATTGCGCGGGAACGAATTCCCCTCTCCTCCAGGACCGGCCCGATGAACGATGCTTCCGCCGTCATGCTTGTGCAAGCCCGCGTCGCGAGCCCGCTGTGGCAGGTCCGCTACCTGCTCTTTATCGCCGGCATGGGCGGCCTGCTGTATGGCATCGACATCGGCATCATCGCCGGCGCGCTGCCGTGCCTGGAGTCCACCGCCAGTGTGAGCTGGCACCTGACCAGCCAGCAGCTGAGCTTCGTCGTCGCGGCGGTGCTGCTGGGCAGCGTGCTGTCCTCGCTGTTCGCCGGCGCGATCGCCGACATGATCGGTCGCCGCGGCGCGATGCTGCTCGCGGGTGTGCTGTTCACCCTCAGCATCCCGGTGATGGCGTTGGCTTCGGGCTATGTCCCACTGCTGCTTGGTCGGCTGCTGCAGGGCATCAGCGGTGGCTTGATCGGCGTCGTCGTGCCGCTGTATCTGGCGGAGGTGCTCAGCCCCGGGAAGCGTGGTCGCGGTGCGGCGATGTTCCAGCTGCTGTTGACCGTGGGGCTGGTACTGGCGGCCTTGATCGGGCTGTATCAGGCGCACGTGGTCGACGCTGCTACCGCCTCGGTGCAGACGCTGGCTGGCGACGAGCAGCGTCGCCTCCTGTTCGAGGTGAAGGACCACGCCTGGCGCACCATCTTCTGGAGCTGCCTGCTGCCAGGCCTGGTGTTCAGCGCCGGCGTCATGCTGCTGACCGAATCGCCGCGCTGGCTGGCCCATCGCGGTCGCATCGCGCAGGCACGACTTGCGTTGCAGCGTACCGTTGCCGCCGAAGAAGTGGAGTCGACGCTGCGAGCGATGCAGGTGCAGACGCCTTCAGCCGGCAATGCCAATGAAAATCGCGACAGCCTGCTGAGCCGCCGCTATGCATGGCCCTTCCTGCTCGCATGCCTGATCCTTGCCTGCACCCAGGCGACCGGCATCAACTCGGTGCTGGCGTACGCCGTCACCATCCTCCACCAGGCCGGCTTGCCCGGCGCGGTGGCCAATGGCGCGGACGTGGCGATCAAGCTGCTCAATGCGGTGATGACCGTGGTCGCGCTGCTGCTGGTCGACCGCAAGGGGCGCAAGTTCCTGTTGATGCTCGGCAGCGGCGGCATCGCGCTTGCGCTGCTGTCGGCGGCGCTGCTGTTCCTGCAGGCCGAACGTGGCCGCCTCGACATTCGCCCGACGCTCCAGCAGCAGGCCAGCGCCGACTCGCTGACGTTGAAGCTCGACGCGGCGAACTGGCGGCGACTGGCGGGGTCATCCGACGCGACGCAACCGCAGCAGTTGACCGTCTCCTATGCGTACGGTGGATTCACCAACGTGCGTTCACTGCGCAGCGATGCACTCGATGCCGATGAGCTGGTGATCCGGCGTGATGCCAGCGTGCAGGGCGATGGTGTGATCGGTGCGTTCTTCCGCCGGGCTCATCTCAATCCATTCCCGGATCCCGCTGCCGCCGCGCAGGCACCGCTGCTGATCAAGCGTGCCAGCGTTGGCCCGGTGCCATCTCCTGCGCACGGCTGGGCGGTAGCCGTCTGCATCCTAGTATTCGTCGCCTTCTTCGCCGTGGGTCCGGGCGTATGCGTGTGGCTGGCGCTGTCCGAGCTGATGCCAACGCGCATCCGATCCAACGGCATGAGCATAGCCCTGCTGATCAACCAGCTGGTGTCGACGACGATCGCCGCGGTGTTCCTGCCTGTGGTCGGCCACCATGGTTACGCGAGCATGTTCTTCGTGTGGGCGGGGTGTTCGGTCGTCTACTTCCTGGTCGCCGCGTTCCTTTTGCCGGAGACCAGGGGCAAGTCGCTGGAGCAGATCGAGGCAGGTTTCCGCTAGGTCGCAGCGCGCCATACCTGCTCGCCGTGCCCGGCATCGAGTGCAAGTGCCATTCGCAGGCTGGCGTCCCGGAGTGCGCTGGGCTCGATGCTGTTGTCGGCATCAAGCGATCCACGGGCGATTTCGTACATGACGCTTTCCTGGGGGCTGTCGGGTGCCGGACAAGTACGTTGTAGCGATTTCGCAACGTCCTGCCCATGGGACGAATCCCAAAAGCGTCAACAACCGACGAAGCCCGCCACCTGTCGGTGGCGAGTTCGCTTGACGCCCCTGGATTCAGCGCGCGCGCCCGCGCGTAATCAGATTGATGATCAGCAGCAGCACCGCCGCGCCGATGAAGGCGGTGATGAGGAAACCTACCCAACCGCCGCCGAAGCCAAGGCCGAGCATGGGCAGGAACCAGCCGCCCAGGAATCCACCCAGGATGCCGACCACCACATTGGGCACGATGCCTTGCGATGCGTCACGTCGCATCACGATGCTGGCCAACCAGCCAGCGAGGCCATGGACGAACTTCTCAGTCGGCGTCGTTCCGCCCAGGCCCGACATGGCCCTGCCCGGACCTCACTGCGTCATCGACTTCACTGCACCCTTGACGCTGGCCTTCATTTTCTCTGCGGCGACCATGGCGTCGGCCGCACCGGACTGCTTCCAGCCCTCGTACTGCTCGTCGAACTGCGCAAGCTCGTCTGCCGAGAACATTTCCCGCGCCATCTTGAACATGGTCTTTTCTTCTTCCTTGGCATGGTGGTCGATGAATTCACCAAAGACCTTGGTCCGGCCGGCGAACTCCGGCGTGCCCGGATCGGCCGCATGCACTTCCGGAATGACGGAGTTCTCCACCGCGTGATGTTCGGCGAGCGCTTCGGCATGCGTCTGGAGGCCTTCGCGATCCGCCCGCTCCTTGAACGCCGGATAGAACACCTTCTCTTCCCACTTGGCGTGCGGAATCAGCGCTTCTTCGATCTTCTCCAGCAGCCCTTCACGCTTCTTGACTCCGCGATCGGTCGTTTCTTTCAACTCGGCGAACAGGCCACGCAGCTCATCGTGTTCGGTCTTGAGGGTCTTGAGGATATCGCGTGCCATGTCAGTCAACTCATCGTGAGGTTGACTCACCATTGCAGTGCGCCGGTGCACGCGACGTGTAAGCCTGAACGAAATTTCGCTGTATCGCGTAGCGCCTCGGCCAAGGCGTCGCGCTTGGAATCAAGCCGGAGGCTGCGTCCGGGGCAGGCGCATCGTGAACGTGGTCGAGTGCTCGTTCGAGTGTGCGATCACTTCCCCGCCATGGGCCCTGGTAACCTCGCGGACGATGAACAGTCCCAACCCCAGGCTCCTGCTGTCCCCGCTCGCTTCTGCGGCGTGGCCACGGGCCAGCGGTTCGAACAGGGCATTGAGCGCATCGGAGGAAAGCGACGCCCCTTCATTGCGGATGATGAGCTCGACTGTCTCGGGATCGCCTTCCAGCGAGATCGCTATGTCCGCCCCGGGCGTTCCATAATTGGCCGCATTCATGACCAGGTTGCTGAGCGCTTCGCAGATGCGGGAGGTGTCAAACCACCCCTGTGTCAGTCCCTGGGCGTCGTAGCTGACGGTCACCCCGGGGAGCCCCGCCCGGAGCAGATCGACCTCTTCTTCGACGGACGTGGCCAGGTCACTGTCGGTCTTGGCGATCCGGATACCCATTCCAAGCGCCGTCCGGCTGTGGTCCAGCAGATCGTCGAGCAGCTTGTTCATCCTCTTTCCGCTTCGGATGATCCGATCGGTGTGCTCGGAGAAAGGCGTGTCCTGGGTCATTCTCGAAATGAGTTCGGACGTCGTGACGATGACGCCCAGCGGCCCGCGAAGATCGTGGCCCAGCACCCCGAGGAATACCTGGCGCCACGACTCGGCCTCCACGGCGAAATCCAAAACGGACTCCGCGACAGCCTGATCGACCGCTTCGTTGAAGCGGATCAGGTCCTCAAAGGCCTCTTCGTCCAGGCCCCCCTGACGAATCCACTGGCGAAGCACGGCGGCCCGTATCGCGCGGTACTCCGCCACCACCTGATCGATATTGAAACCGCCTTTCGCCCTCAGGCGGCCGTGCATACTGGCAGCGGACTTGGGGATATCGAGTTTGTCGGCCCGCCCCTGCGATTTTTTCAGTTGTTGATCTGCGTTCTGGGGCGTGCGCAGGTCCAGAACAATCGCAGCGAGAATCTCCGGAATATGGTCACGCAACGCGGCCGAATCCCAATGCACCCCGAGTGTCTCGAAAGAGGCAGCAAACGCCTCGGCCTCGTCCACGATGGTGTCTGTCTGGGCTTCGATGAAGTCAGCAAGTCGCATGAGCGTCCTTTGAGACGTATGTCGTGACGGCGGTCCTGCGAAATGGCAACACCATACGCGGCACCACACGGTACACCTTCCCAACGGGATTCAACCCGAGGGAGGAGGCGGTCCTAGCCGGGCGAAGCACGCTGGCCCATTCATGTTGGACCCACTGGTTGCGCCCGTTGCCCATCCCCCACCGGCGACTTCGACGCCACAGTGACAGCGCCTGCACCCCCCGGGGTGTATTCAGGACTAGGCAACCCCGCCAGCCGACCTATGACCGGGTGGCCCGATGATCAAATGGATGCGTGATCACATGGTCGCTACGATCATACTGACCGTTCTGGCAACGCTGGCGGCGGTCATCATCTTTGCCAATGTCACCGGCTCGGACAAACGCGTCCAGCGTGTGGTCCAGCATCGGTATGCCGTGGCAGATCCGCAATTCCGTCGCGAGATGGGCGTGATGCTGGGCCCGGCCGTGGTCCCTGGCAATCGCGTTATCCACCTGCGCAACGGCGACGAGATCTTCGCCGCCATGCTGCAGGCCATCGCGTCGGCGCGGCACACCATTACGTTCGAAACCTATATCTACTGGTCCGGTGACATCGGTCGCAAGTTCAGCACTGCCCTGGCCGAACGCGCGCGCAACGGAGTCCAGGTGAATGTGACGCTGGACTGGTTGGGCAGCAACAAGATGGACGACGGCGTCATCGAGGAGATGAAACAGGCCGGAGTCAAGGTCGAGCGATACAGGCCCCTCAACTGGTACAGCCTCGACCGGATCAACCACCGCACCCATCGCAAGTTGCTGGTCATAGATGGACACACCGCCTTTACCGGAGGCGTTGGCATCGCCGATCAATGGGGAGGCCACGCGCAGGATCCCGATCACTGGCGCGACAGCCATTTTCTGGTCGAGGGTCCCGCAGCGGCCCAGATGCAGGCGGCCTTTAGCGACAACTGGATCAAGATGACGGGACACGTCCTCAATGGTGATCCCTACTATCCCGAGGTTGCCCGGTCCGGAGACGTCGATGCGCAGGTGTTCCTGAGCTCGCCGTCAGGCGGCAGCGAAAGCATGCACCTGATGTACCTGCTTACGATCGCGGCAGCGACTCGCTCGATCGACCTGGCCGCCGCCTATTTCGTCCCCGATGAACTCACGCAACGCGCCCTGCTCGAAGCACGCGCGCGTGGCGTACGCGTTCGTATCCTGGTTCCTGGCCCGCACATCGATTCCGATGCAGTCCGGCTGGCCTCCAAGGCGCAGTGGGGACCTCTGCTGAGTCGTGGCGTGGAGATCTACGAGTACCAGCCAACGATGATGCATGTGAAGCTGTTGATCGTTGACGAGCATCTGGTGTCGGTAGGATCGACCAACTTCGACGCCCGATCCTTCCAGCTCAATGACGAGGCAAGCCTGAACGTCTACGAGTCGAAGTTTGCCCACGAAATGACCGGCGTGTTCGAAGACGATCTGAAGCAGTCAAAACCGTACACGCTGGAGCACTGGGTGAATCGGCCCTGGAAAGAGAAGGCGCTGGAAAAGTTCGTCATCCCCTTCAAGTCCCAGCTATAGAGCGTCCGCGCGCCGCGCGATTGCGCCGACGCGCAGTTGCTCTACACCAGCGGCGGATCCCTCTCCCGCACGAAGTGGCGATGTGCGGCCAGGGCCTCGATGAAACCCGCTACGGCAGCGGAATCGTCCTCGTCCTCGACGAACAACCCCGTATCGGCGTCATCACGAAGCACACCGGCATCCTCTGCCAACGCAACCGCCTCGGCCAGGACCGCGATCGGCTTGCAATGGCGGTACTGGTCTTTCAGGAACTCCGCGGCGCGCCCGTCCAGCTTCAGGGTTTCCACGTGCGCAGCGCCGCCGGGAATGACCACGGCATCAAACAGCGGCGCCGGTTCGTTCTCCAGCGACGCCTCCGCCTCGAGTACCTGACCCTTCAACGCTTTCAGTGGCCCAATCCGGGGCCCGACCAAGCGCACCACCGCTCCTGCCTTCAGCAAGGGGCCGCGGAACTGCTCCACCTGATCTGCATTGACGCCGGGTGCGACAAGAATGGCGACCTTGCGGCTACGGATGCCCACCGAGCCGGGACGCGCCGTCAACGACAACGTGGGTGAGCGGTCGATTTCGGGAGTCGGGGCTTTGATCGCCCGTGGCATCGCCTCGGGCAGGGCCATGCCCAGACCATCGGCGACTTGCACGGCCAGGTCGTCGGACACGTTACGAAGCATGGACAGGACGCGTCGCCTGACAGCGGGCACCGTCACCTTGGACAGCTCGAACCGGAACGCTCCGGCGATGTGCGCCTGCTCGGCAGGTGTCTGGCTATTGAAGAACAAGGTCGCCTGATTGAAATGCTCGGCGAACTTCTCCGGCTTTCCGCGCACCTCGTCTGCATCGATGGGCTCGGGGAATGGCACGAATCCTTCGGCGCCCGCCTGGTAAGGGCATCCGCCAGCCAGGGAGTTGGGCTCGTAGGCGACCTTGCCGCGATGAATGGCCTGCCGATGCATGCCATCACGCTGGTTGTTGTGCACGGGACTGATCGGTGCATTGATCGGGATCTCGTGGAAATTCGGCCCGCCCAGACGCTTGAGCTGTGTGTCCACGTACGAGTGGATCCGGCCCGCCAACAGCGGATCGTTGCTGAAGTCGATGCCAGGCACGACGTGCGCGGTGCAGAAGGCCACCTGCTCGGTCTCGGCGAAGAAATTGTCCGGGTTGCGATCCAGCACCATTCGGCCGATCGGCCTCACCGGAACGAGCTCCTCGGGAATGATCTTCGTGGCATCGAGGACATCGAAGGAGAAGCTTTCAGCGAGCTCTTCCGAGAACAGCTGCACGCCCAGCTCCCATTCGGGGAAGTCGCCTGTTTCGATCGCCTCCCAAAGATCGCGCCGGTGGAAGTCCGGATCGGCGCCGGACACCTTGACCGCTTCGTCCCACACCTGCGAATGCGTTCCCTGCTTCGGGTTCCAGTGGAACTTGACGAAGGTGGATTCGCCTTGCTCGTTGACGAAGCGGAATGTGTGGACGCCAAACCCCTGCATCATGCGGAAGCTGCGCGGGATGGCGCGGTCCGACATCACCCACAGCAGCATGTGCGTGGACTCTGGCATCAGCGATACGAAGTCCCAGAACGTATCGTGGGCAGACGCCGCCTGCGGCATGCCATGGTGCGGCTCAGGCTTCACCGCATGCACGAGGTCCGGGAATTTCATCGCGTCCTGGATGAAGAACACGGGCATGTTGTTGCCCACCAGATCCCAGTTTCCTTCGTCGGTATAGAACTTCACGGCGAATCCGCGCACGTCGCGCGCGGTGTCCTTCGAACCGCGCTCACCCGCCACGGTGGAAAAGCGGACAAAGACCGGCGTGCGCTTGCCTGCCTCCTGGAACAGCGAGGCGCGGGTCACGTCGGCGATGGGTTCGTAGCACTCGAAGAATCCGTGGGCACCCGAGCCGCGCGCATGCACGATTCGTTCCGGAATCCGCTCGTGGTCGAAGTGGGTGATCTTCTCGCGAAGGATGAAGTCCTTCAGCAGCGCCGGCCCGCGTACGCCCGCCTTGAGGGAGTTCTGGTTGTCGGCAACCGGCACGCCTTGATTGGTGGTCAGGCGCTGGCCACTGCCATCCACCCTGACGCGATCCAACGGCCCCACCGTCGGATTGGCCCCGGATTGCGGAGGCGTTCCGACTTTCGCATTCTGTTGGCCTTCCGACACGGTACTGGCGCCAGCCAGCTCCGAAGGCGGGGTCACTACGATTCCCTCCGGCGGATTGCGCGCGCCTTCGAGGGTGAATTCCGATGCCTTGTTCTCATTGAACGGCATCAGCGAAGCGGTCTCTTCGACCTCACGCGCCTGGTCCGCCACCGGACCGGAAGCGAGCTGCGGTGCCCCACCGGTGCTGGTCGTATTCGATTTTCCCTTGCGAGTCGCCATTGAGACCGTCCACTTGAGTGCAGACGATCAACGTAGACGCGCCGCTATGACAGTGCCGTGAGCAGCTGAACACATGACACTGTAAGCGGCGCGAACACGGTCCTCATTCTTTAGCGACCATCACGATCGAAATCGCCAGGGATGGCCCGCTCGACGTTGTGCCATGCATCCTTCACCGCGGACTTGGCCTCGTTCCATGTCAGACGTGAGCTGCCTTTGACACTGTCCCACTGCCGTTCGAGGTTCGGCTCCGCATCATCCCACGGCAGTTGCGGATACTGACTGCGGGCTGCAGTTCCGTAGCGATAAGCCGGACGGTAATCGTCGAAGGACGCTTCAGGGCGGCGATACGAAGCCTGGTCGAATTGGGATTCGTAGTAGCTGTCGGACGCCTCCGACGCCCGATGGGTCCGGTCACTGCGGTCCCACGCATCACGCACGGCACCGTGCGCATCCTCCCAGTCCAGCCGCGAGCTTCCCCTGGCTGCATCCCAGCGTTGCCGCAGATCGTCTTCAACGGAATCGTCCCAGCGACGGTCGCCAGACTCGGCACGGGAGGCGGCACCGTAGGCGAACGCCGGGCCGTAATCACTCTGATAGTCGTACTGGGGGTCGTAGTAGGGGCGTGTCTTGTACTGCGTGCTCCAGTATTCGTTCTCTAGCGTCGGGTCCAGGTGCTCCGCTACGGCCTTGCCAGCCATTGCCCCGGCGATTGCACCTATGCCGCCGCCGATCAGCATGCCGATGGGGCCACCCAGCGCTCCGATGACGGCTCCCGCCGCGGCGCCTCCTGCGCCTCCGACACCTACACCGACCGGATGGGATCCGGGTGTTCCAGTGATGGGATCGCGATTGAGATCGTTGTGCTCCGGCGTTGTCATGGCTGTATTCCAAACGGGGAGCCTCGACTCTCCGCGGCAACAAGTGACAACGGTGTAAGCAGGGCAACGGGCGCTGAACGTGGACGGGTCAATCGGAAACGAAACGCAAGCCAACGCCCGGTTCCGTATGAATGTAGCGTGGTGCAGACGCGTCGTCGCCCAGCTTGTGCCTGAGCTTTCCCACCAGGATGCGGAGGTAATGCGTGTCGTGATCATGAGCTGGCCCCCAGACGTGGCTGAGCAGCTGTGGCTGCGTCACCACCCGGCCCGCGTGCTGGATCAGGACCGCCAGCAACGCGTACTCCTTGCGGGTCAGCGATACCTTCTCGCCGTCCATGGCCACATCGCGACTGACGAAATCCACCCGCAAATGGCCATCGTCGAACTCCGGAGCGGCGACGACTGAGGATCCGTTTGACCGCAACAGCGCGCGTGCTCGCGCCGTCAGTTCCTGTATGCCGAATGGCTTGGTGACGTAGTCGTTCGCCCCTGCATCAAGTGCGGCAACTTTTTCCGCCTCGCCGGCACGCACGGTCAACAGGATGACCGGTACCGTCGACCAGTGCCGCAACTCACGCAGCACCTCGTTGCCGTCAAGGTCGGGCAGACCGAGGTCGAGGATCACGAGGTCGGCTCCCTGCGTGGCCAGAGCTTGCAGGCCGGAGAGTCCCGTGCTGGCGGTTTCAACCGCGTATCCCTTGGCACGCAGGCTGATATCGAGGAACTTGCGGATCTGCGGTTCGTCGTCGATGACGAGCACGCGCGGCGGTGTGCCCGGTGGCGGCGCGGTGCGACCCTCGATCACTTCGTCGAGGATCCGTGGAGCGGCTCGACGCGCGGCAATGTGATCCGGATCGTGGTGCCGCGACCCTCGGAACCCGGCAATGCCTCGACGCTTCCGCCGTGTGCACCAATCATGCCCTGGACGATCGGCAGGCCCAATCCCGTGCCATGACGGCCACGGTCGCCACGCTCCACGCTGTAGAACATGTCGAAGATGCGCTTGCGCTCGTCTTCGGGAATGCCGGGGCCGCGATCTCGCACGTCGATGCGCAGCTGGTCGTCGTCGACGGATTGCGCCACCACCGTGATCGCCTCGCCCGGCGGCGAGAACTTCGCCGCGTTCTCGAGCACGTTGAACAGGGCCTGTTCGACCAGCGCCGGGTGCACCCAGATCGGACGCAGGCCGGGCTCGATCGACATGTCGAACCTGGCGTCGGGCTCGTAGCGTTGCAACCTCGTGACCGCCGAGCCGATCAGCTCGTCCACACCGATCCAGTCGCGATTGAGGGCGAGGCCACCGTGGCCGAGCCGGGTCATGTCGAGCAGGTTCTGGATATAGCGGTCCAGCCGCTCGCCCTCGATGCGGATGGTCTCAAGCAGGCTGTGCCGGTCCTGCGCGCTCATCGCCTCGGCGTAATGGTCCAGGCTGCTGGCAGATCCAATAATCGACGCCAGCGGTGAGCGCAGGTCGTGCGAGACCGATGACAGCAGTGCCGAGCGAAGGCGCTCGGTCTCGTTACCGATGCGGGCATCTTCCAGGTCCGCAACCAGGCGCGTGCGAATCACGGCCTGGGCGATGTCCTCGGCCATCGCCTCGGCGAGGCGCCGCTGCTCGATGCCGAGGCGGTGGAGCTGCGCGGGAAAGCGCAGGCCGACCACGCCGGTCTGGTGCTCGCCCAGGGTCAGCGGCAAGAACCACCACTCGCAGCCCGACAGGGTGTCGGTGTAGCGGCCCGAAGCCTGTCGTTGCCGCATGGCCCAGTCGGCGGCCGCGCGGTCCTTCTCGCCGAGCAGGTCCGCGTGCAGGAACTGGTCGCCGGCCTGGATCACCACTTCGGCATCGAGTGCGCGCCGCAACGCATCGCGGCCAGCCCGCAGCACCTGGCCCAGGTCGGCGGCGGTCGCCAGTTGCCGGCCCAACGTTTGCAGGGCAGTGGCCTGTGCGTTGGAGGCGCGCAACGCCACCACCTGCATGCGCAGCTTCGACGCCAGGCGCCCCGCCACCAGGGCCGCGATCAGGAACAGCACCACCGTGGTCAGGCCCTGGCGCGCGCCGATCATCAAGGTGTAACGCGGTTCGATGAAGAAGAAGTTGTAGGCTAGGAAGCACAGCACCGCGGAGATCACGGCAGCGGTCATGCGCGTGCGTGCTGCGACCAACACCACTGCGACGATGAAGATCAGCGACAGGTCGTCGAGTGCAATCCAGCGTTCGGCGAGCCAGGCAAGCGCCGTGGCCAGCGTGGCCGCGACCACGGCGAGCGCGGCATCGCTGCGGCTGAGGTAGCCCCCGATATGGCGCCACGAACGACGCGCGCGGGCCCGCGCTTCTGGTGTGCTGACGATGGTCAACTCGTAGTGCGCACCGCGCTGGATCAGCTGCTGGGTCAGCGTGCGGTTGAACATGCGCGCCACCGGCCGCTCGCGCGTGCGCCCGAGCACGATCGTGCTGGCGCCCGAGCGCGCGGCCTGATCGAGCAGGGCGTCGACGATGCTGTTGCCGTGCAGCACCAGTGCATCGCCACCGAGTCGGCGGGCGAGCGCGAAGGCGCGGTCGAGCTCGAGTTGCTGCGCCTCGTCGGGCTGGTCGCCCAATTGCACGGAGACCACCGTCCAGGGCGCGTCCCGGCGCTCGGCGATGCGGCGGGCGACGCGCACCAGATACTCCGACTGCCCTCGCCCGTCGATCGCGACCATCACGCCGCGGCGCAATGGGACGCCAGGCAGACCACGCGCGGTCTGCGCCTCGCGCAGGTCGCTGTCGACGCGGTCGGCGGCGGTCTGCATCGCCAGTTCACGCAGGGCGGTCAGGTTGCTCGGCGAGAAGAAAGCCTGCAGGGCGTGTGCGGCCTGGTCGGGAACGTAAACCTTGCCTTGCTGCAGGCGCTCGATCAGCTCGCGCGGCGGCAGGTCGACCAGGACGATGTCACGCAGTCGATCGAACACGGCATCGGGCACGGTTTCGCTGACGCGCACGCCGGTGATGCGGTGGACGACGTCGTTGAGGCTTTCCAGATGCTGGATGTTGATCGTGGTGAATACGTCGATGCCGGCGTCGAGCAGTTCGATCACGTCCTGCCAGCGCCGTTCGTGGCGGCTGCCCGGCACATTGCGATGGGCCAGTTCGTCGACGAGGGCGAGCTTGGGCTTGCGTGCGAGCAGAGCGTCGAGGTCGAGTTCCTCCAGCGCCTTGCCCTGGTAGTCCATGCGCTTTCGCGGCAACACCTCCAGGCCTTCGACCAGTGCGGCGGTCTCGGCGCGGCCATGCGTCTCGACCAGGCCGATGACGACGTCAAGTCCGCGACGATGGAGTTCACGCCCGCGGCTGAGCATGGTGTACGTCTTGCCGACGCCGGGCGCCGCGCCGAGGAAGATCGTCAGGCGGCCGGCACCCTGGCGTTGCAGTTCGCCGATGAGTGCGTCTGCCTGGGCGCTGCGGGTGTCGGTCATGGGGTTATTGTGCCTGCATGAGCTAAAGGGAATGCCCTCTCCCCTTGTGGGAGAGGGACAGGCCGCGAAGCGGCCAGGGAGAGGGGACGCTCTTGCCGTTACCTACGGCTTGAGCGCATCCAACGCCAGATTGAGTTGCAACACGTTGACCCGCGCCCCGCCCAGCACGCCAAACTGCGGCGCCTCTGTATGCGCGGCCACCACGGCGCCGACATCGCCTTCACTCAGGCCGCGCGCCTTGGCGACGCGCGCAATCTGCACCTGTGCACCCGCCGGCGATACGTGCGGATCCAGGCCGCCGCCGGACTGGGTGACCAGGTCACCCGGCACCTGCGCCGGTGCAATGCCTTCGCGCCTGGCAACCTCCTGCGTCAACGCGGCGATGCGCTTGCGCAGGTCCGGATTGCTACGCGCCATGTTGCTGCCCGCAGCCGCCATCGGATCGTAGCCAGCGGCCGACGGACGCGGCTGGAAATAGCGGGCATCGGCGAAGGGCTGGGCGACCAGCGCCGAGCCCCGCGCCTTGCCGTCGACGAGGATGATGCTGCCGCTGGCCTGGTGCGGGAACAGCAGGCGACCCAGTGCGGTGCCGGCCAGCGAGTACAGCAGGCCGAAGCCAACCAGGATCACCACCGTGAACACCAATGAGGCGCGCAGGGGGCTGCGGTCTTCCAGAACGGCCGCGTGCGCGACCGGCGGAACGTACGAAGCAGAAGTTGCGGAAGTCATGTCAGAACCCCACTGCGACAAGGAGAAGGTCGATCACCTTGATGCCGGCGAACGGCAGCAACACGCCACCGACGCCATACACCAGCATGTTCCGGCGCAGCAGCGTCACCGCGTTGGCCGGCTTAAAGCGCACGCCGGCCAGCGCCAGCGGAATCAATGCCGGAATGATGATCGCGTTGAAGATCAGCGCCGCCAGCACCGCGTTGGTCGGGCTCGACAGGTGCATCACGTTGAGCGCGGCCATCTGCGGAATCGCCGCGGCAAACAGCGCCGGCAGGATCGCGAAGTACTTCGACACGTCGTTGGCCAGCGAGAACGTGGTCAGCGCGCCGCGCGTGATCAACTGCTGCTTGCCGACCTCGACCACCGCCAGCAGCTTGGCCGGATCGGAATCCAGATCGACCATGTTGCCGGCTTCCTTGGCCGCCTGCGTGCCCGAGTTCATCGCCAGGCCGACGTCGGCCTGGGCCAGCGCCGGCGCGTCATTGGTGCCGTCGCCGACCATCGCCACCATGCGGCCACCGGCCTGCTCGGTGCGGATGCGAGCGAGCTTGTCCTCGGGCCTGGCTTCGGCGATGTAGTCGTCGACACCGGCCTCTGCGGCGATCGCGGCGGCGGTGAGCGGGTTGTCGCCGGTGATCATCACCGTGCGCACGCCCATCGCACGCAAGCGGGCGAAGCGTTCCTTGACGCCGTGCTTGACCACGTCCGACAGCTCGATCACGCCGAGGATGTGGCGGCCTTCGGCCACCACCAGCGGCGTGGCGCCGCCACGTGCGACCTGCTCGATGCGCGCGGCCAGCTCCGGCACGACCTGTCCACCGAGTGCCTGCACATGCTGGGCAATCGAATCGCCGGCGCCCTTGCGGATCACGCGGCCGTCAAGGTCGACACCCGACATGCGGGTCTGTGCGGTGAACTGCACGTAGTGGGCCTTCTCCGGCTCCGGCACGGTGCTCTTGAGTTCGCGCGCCAGTCGCACGACCGACTTGCCTTCCGGCGTCGGGTCGGCCAGCGACGACAGCAGCGCTGCATCGCGCAGCTGGCTCAGGTCGACGCCGGCGAGCGGGTGGAACGCGGTCGCCTGGCGGTCGCCGTGGGTGATGGTGCCGGTCTTGTCGAGCAGCAACACATCAACGTCACCCGCGACTTCCACCGCCTTGCCCGACTTCGCCAGCACGTTGGCCTGCAGTGCGCGGTTCATGCCGGCGATGCCGATGGCCGGCAACAGGCCGCCGATCGTGGTCGGGATCAGGCACACCAGCAGCGCGATCAGCAGCAGCGGATCGATCCTGGCGCCGACGAAACCGGCCAGTGCAGGCAGGGTCGTGACCACGATGAGGAACGTCAGGGTCATCGCTGCAAGCAGCATGGTGAGGGCGATTTCGTTTGGCGTCTTCTGCCGGTTGGCGCCCTCGACCAGCGCGATCATGCGGTCAAGGAAGCTGTGGCCGGGCTCGGCGCTGACCTCGACGACGATCTCGTCGGACAGCACCTTGGTGCCACCGATCACGCCGGAGCGGTCGGTGCCAGCTTCGCGCAACACCGGTGCGGATTCGCCGGTGACGGCCGCCTCGTTGATGGTGGCCACGCCTTCGACGATCTCGCCGTCGGCCGGCACGAGTTCACCGGCCGAGACGATGACGCGATCGCCCGGCCGCAACGTTGCCGCGGCGACGCGGCTTTCGCCGCCAACGCGAGTCTTGCCGTTGAGGCGACGCGCGACCAGGTCGCGCCTCGCCGCACGCAGCGAGGCCGCCTGGCCACGACCACGCGCTTCGGCCACCGCTTCGGCGAAGTTGGCGAAGAGCACCGTCACGAACAGGATCAGCGTCACCGCGAGGCCGAAGGCGGGATTGCCCGGAACCGCACCGCCAATTGAGGCCACAGTGATGAGCGCCGACAGGATCGTGCCGAGCAGCACGATGGCCATGACCGGGCTCTTCACCGCCTGGCGCGGCGACAGCTTGCGGAAGGAATCGATCAGCGACGTGCGCAGCGCGGCGCCGTCGAGGCCCGCCACCGATTGGCGGCGAGCAGTACCCAGATGTGTAGTGTCAGTCACGTTCATTACCTCACGGGCCAGCCGCAGCGGCGCCGTACAGCGTCAGATGCTCGGCGATGGGACCCATCACCAGGGCGGGCATGAATTGCAGGACGGTCAGGATCACGATCACCGCGATCAGCGTCAGTGCGAAGGTCGGCGTCTCCACGTGCAGCGTGCCGCTGCTTTCCGGAGCCACACGCTTCTTCGCCATCAGGCCGGCAACGGCGAGCGGGACAATCAGGGCGGGATAGCGGCCCAGGGCGAGCACGACCGAGCAGCTCAGGTTCCACCACCAGGTCGCATCGCCCAGACCCTCGAAACCGGAGCCGTTATTGGCGAATGCCGAGGTGTACTCGTAGAACACCTGGCTGATGCCATGGAAGCCCGGATTGGAGTTGCCGGTGATCGGCGGGAACACCAGGGTGATGGCGGAGAAGCCCAGTACCACCAGCGGCTGAAGCAGGATCAGCAGCGCCAGCAGTTTCACTTCAGGCGCTTCGATCTTGCGTCCGAACAACTCCGGTGTACGTCCGGTCATCAGGCCGGCCAGGAACACGGCGAGCATCAGGTAGACCAGGAACTGCTGCAGGCCGCAGCCGACGCCGCCCCAGATCGAGTTGATCAGCATGTTGACCATCGCCATGCCGCCGGTCAGTGGCGCCAGCGAGTCGTGCATCGCATTGACCGAGCCGTTGTTGACCTGCGTGGTCATGGCCGACCAAAGCGCCGACGACTCCACGCCCAGGCGTACTTCCTTGCCTTCCATCAGCGCCGGGTCGGCCGCGGTGGACGAGTAGACCTCGGACCACAGCGACAGGCCGGTCGAAGCCAGCGACATCAGCAGCATCGTGCCGAACACCATCGCGGTCAGTCGCTTGCGGCGCGTGAACGGACCGACCATGAAGGTGATCGCCATCGGGATCAGCAGTATCCCCAGCACTTCGATCAGGTTCGACAGCGGCGTCGGATTCTCCAGCGCAACCGTGCTGTTGGGACCGTACCAGCCGCCACCGTTGGACCCGAGCTGCTTGATGGCGACCATCGGCGAGACCGGGCCGAGCGGAATCTTCTGCTCCTTCATCTCGACGGTCGCGTCGACCGGCGTGATGCTGGGGCCGGCTTGCAGCGTCGAAGGCACGCCTTGCCAGGTCAGCAGCACGGACCACACCAGGCACAACGGCAGCATGAAGCGCAGCGTCGCGCGGGTCACGTCGACCCAGTAGTTGCCGACGTCACGCTCGGCGCCTTCCTGTGCGGCTTGGCCTGCAACGGCGGTATTGCTAGCCGCCTGCGCCATTTCCTGGCGGCCACCGAACAGACCACGCAGCGTGGCCACGACGATCGCCAGGCCCATCACCGGTGTGGCGACCTGCAGCCCGACGATGCCGACCATCTGCGACAGGTAGCTCAGCTGGGACTGGCCGGAGTAATGCTGCTGGTTGGTGTTGGTCAGGAACGACACCATCGTGTGCAGGGCGGTATCCCAGCGCATGTTGGGGATGTCGTCGGGATTGAGCGGCAGCCAGGCCTGGGTCATGAACTGCACCCACACCACCAGGCCTACGACCAGGTTGCTGACCACGAAAGCCTTGGCGTAGCCGCTCCAGCTCATGCCGCGTTGCGGGTCGGTGCCCAGCGCTTTGTAGATCAGGCGCTCGACCGGTCCGACGACGCGGTCCATCCAGGAACGATCGCCGCGCATGACGCGGGCGAGGTAGTGTCCGAGCGGCCAGCCGAGGCCGATCGCAAGCACCAGTACTAGTAGTGTCTCGGTCATTGTTGTGCTGCCTTAGAAATCTTCGGGACGAAGAACCACGTACAGCAGGTAGGCGGAGGCCACGATCACCGCGACGCCGCACACCAGGGCAAGCCAGCCAGGCATGTCATCTCTCCTTCAGAAGGACGCTTGCAGGGCCGCTTCGATGCGGTTGCCTGCGAAATCGCCACCGAAGATGTCTTCGGCGTTGGAATCGGTCGCGTGCGCGGTCACGCGCAACTCCAGCGGCGCTTTTACTGCCCACACCGCGCTGAGCTGACCGTGCAGGTAGCTGTCGGCGGCTGCGGAGTAACCGTCGAGGTAGTAGTAGCCGACGGCGCCCTCCAGGCGGAAAGCGTCATTGATCGGGAACTTCGCCCCGACCTGCGTGTAGAGGCCGTCCTCGTCGCCGCCTAGCGCCTGGGTCGAGTAACCCATCGACAGCCAGTAGTTGCTGTCGTAGGTCAGGGTTCCGTTGAGCTCGGTCCAGTTGAGATCGACCGTGGTTGAGGGGTACTGGTAACGCAGCAGGTTCACGTCCAGCGCCCACTTGTCGGACAGAGCGCCGCCCCAACCGACCGTGAAGTCCAGCTCGCTGCTGGCGTGTGTCTCGGGGGCGAACTCGACGTTGGAACCCCACACCGACCCGTAGAAGCCCGAATCGCCGGCGAGCTTGAAGCCGGCCTGGACGGCCGCGTCGCCCTGGGTCTGGGTGGTGCCGCGCCAGACGTAGTCGCTGGTCAGTACGGCGTTGCCGGAAAGCGTCGCGGCGTGGGCCTGACTGCCCAGAGCAAGCAGGCCGATACCCGCGCAGGCGACGAATACAGCCGGGATGGCGGCTTCCCGTGCGCGGACAGAATTGAGGGACATTGCAGATACCCGAGTAGGAGAACGAGGCCCGACTGGCCACATCGCCAGTCTCGGCCTGGCGCCCGTAAATTCTCTATTCGTCGAAATGGGCCGCGCCGTAAAGTCTGCGTAAATTCCGGCGCATCGACAGCACGGAGCACGGCGGGCTCCACGCCCTTTACACGGAAGTTACGCAGTTGGGCGGTTTGTTGAATTGAGAATTTACGCGCTCGCGATTCACCATTTCCGGCGAGCCCATCCACTAGTGACACATGACCATCTTCGTCGTAACGGGTCCACGTTCTCTCGACAGTGGCGCCCACGGGATTCCGAGAGAGGTGATTTCGCAACTTGCCGAGCACGCGGCGATGGCCGGAAAGACAATCGCCGTTCACGGCTGCTCAAGCACGCGTGACGTGCTTCGATGCCTTCACTCCGCCAGCGACAACGGCGCCGAGTTCATCCTTCTCGATCCCGGCCCGCACGCACACAGCGACGGCCGTTTCGGCCATGCGCTCGAGAACCTGTCAATGCCGTACATCGAAGTCCACGACGACAGCTTCGATGCGCTGGAGGCATCGCTCGCCCCGGGCATCGGCCATCCGCTCAATGTGATCCACGGCTACAACGCGCAAAGCTACGTGCTGGCGCTTTCGATCGCACTGGAACACCTTGGCTGCGCTGAATGCGAGAACGACATCCATGTCGGCATCTGACCCTGTCGAACGACTGTGCTACTTCGCCGACTACGAGATCCAGGTGGGCGACCGCTTCAGGGTGTGGGGCCAGACCACGCTCGTTCACTGCATCGCGCCGGGTACCGAACTCGACCCGGCCGAAGTGCTTGCGCGCATCCAGCAGCAGGCCGCTGACGCGCACGGTGTCAAACGCGCGGAAGTGCGCGTTCGTGCCCTCAACCGACTGTAGTCGGCGCACTCCCTTTGCCTGTCGTCGCTCGGTGGGGAGTGGCGGCCAGTGCCCGTGAGTTTCCTGGCCGTCCAAGACTCCACGGACGTAAAAGGTTCGTAAAGGCAGTCGACGGAACGGCGCCAAACCAGCGTCCGACACCATATCCGCACGTAACACGGGATGCCGCATAATCGACGCCTCGCTCTACTCCGCATTGCCGAGGAACCCCATGCCGACCTGGACCACTGACCAACTGCACCATCGCCTGTCCGAGAACTTCGGCGCCACCAATGTCGCCGTGCTGGAGGATGCTGAAGGCGCCATGCAGGTTGTCCTGGCCGAAGCCGGCGACCTGGAGATCACGCTGGTCGTCAGCGAGGATCAGATCTTCGTGTCCACGCCCCTGGTCACCGGCGCGCAGGTCCAGGACCGCGCGGCCTTCAACGACGCCTGCATGCGTCTGAATCCGATCAATCCACTCTCGAACCTGGGTCTTGCCACGGTCGATGGCGAAGATGTCTACGAAGTGTTCGGCGAGTTGTCGGCCGATTCCACCGAAGCACAGATCGTTCTGGAGATCCGCACGCTGGGCATCAACGCCATCGACGCCATCGAAACCCTCAAGCCCTTCCTGGTGCACGCATGAGCATTCTTTCCAAGATCTTCACCCTGTTCCGCGGCACGGCCACCGAAGCCGGCCAGGCCGTGGTCGACAAGAACGCGATCCGGATCCTCGACCAGGAGATGCGCGACAGCGCCACGGAGCTGGCCAAGTCGAAAGAGGCGCTGACCCGGGTGATGGCGCAGCGTCAGTTGTCCGCCAACCGCGGCAGTGCACTGCTGGCCAAGCGCAAGGAGTACGAAGGCTACGTGCAGGGCGCGCTCGCCAAGGGCGACGAGAACCTGGCACGCGAAGTGGCAGTGAAACTCTCCGATGTGGAGCGCGACCTGCAGGGCGAGGCCAGCAACGTACAGGGACTGGACGCCAGCATCACATCGCTCAAGACCGCGATCCGCAACACCGAGACGCAGCTCACCCGGCTCAAGCAGCAGATCAACACGGTCAAGGCCACCGAGGCCGTGCAGCGCGCCCAGTCCGCCGTGGCCGCGCGCCATTCCGGCGCCAACAGCAAGATCGGCACGGCGCTGGATTCGCTGGAACGCATCAAGCAGCGCCAGGAAGAGCAGGCCGCGCGCATGGATGCCGCCCAGCAATTGGAGCACGAATCCGGCGATGGCGACTTGCAGGCACGGCTGGCGAGCGCCGGACTGGTGAATGATCCTGCCAATGTCGATGGGATCCTCGAACGCCTGCGCAAGCCGCAGACCGCCAACATCATCGACGTAACGGCGACGACACCGGATGCGCAGAAGCTGCTCGCCGCCGAATCGCTGTTTGGCGAGCGGAAGTAGTTGCATCGATGAGTTTTCTCGACAGGCTGCTGGGCCGCACACCGGTACCTGTGCCAGTGTTGCCGGATCCCGGCGCACTGGCGCACGCATTGCCGTTGGGGTTGCGGATAGGCGGCCGGGTCCAGTTCGACCGCACCATGTACAGCGTCGCGCCCGGAGCGGTGACCGAAGAGCTGCCGGCCGGCTACCAGGGCGTGCCGTGCTATGGCCACGTGGATCTGGGCGATGGCCACGCATTGCATCGCTTCTACCTGGATGACGACGCGTTCCTGCAGGTCAGCACGGTGGCCGACGAGGTCGAGGCGATCATGGGCTTCGTGTTCCATGAGACCGTGAACCCGCCCAACAAGCAGGCGTTCCGCGATTTCGTGATGGAAAGCGATCACCTCGGCGCGGTGGCCATCGACTATGCCGGCCGTCGCTGGCAGCGGGTCACCAACACCACTGCCGGCGATGCGCGGATCCCGCCGATGGCTTACGACGAAGTGCTCTATCGCCACCAGCCGCCGCGTCGCGACGACGACCTGACCCACTACGCGATGCTCTACAGTCGCGACGTACCGGAACTGGGGCGCGAAGAGTTGCTGTTGATATCGGCCGAGGATTCCGGCCCCAATGAATTCAGCGTCACCTATTCGGTAGGCATGGACCTGACCATCGCCGACATCGATATCACCTGAGCACCGTGCCGGTTCGCGATGGCCGCCTGGGTGCAAGCAGTTCCCTGGTCGCCATCGATGGCGACCACCCGCCCACTCCAAGGAACGCCCATGCAACAAGCCATCTCGCTGGAAAGCTTCCTCGCCTTCCTGACCTATTTCGGTGCGGGAATCGCCGTGCTGTTCGTTGCAGCCACCCTCGTGGTGCTGGTGACGCCGCACAGTGAGATCAAGCTGATCCGCGCCGGAAACAGCGCCGCGGCCATCGCGTTCGCCGGCAGCCTGATTGGACTGGCCCTGCCGATCCACTCGGCCATCAGCCATTCGGTGAGCCTGCTCGATGCACTGATCTGGGGCATGGTCGCCGCGATCGTGCAGGCGCTCGCCTTCCTGATCGCGCGCATCGCCAGCGGCAAGCTGTCGCATCAGATCGATCAGAACGTTACGTCGGCCGGCATCTTCAGCGCCGCCATCGCCATCAGCGTCGGCCTGATCAATGCCGCTGCGATCACGCCCTGAGGCGCCTGCCATGAAGCGCTCCCGCAACCTCAGGCTCACCTTGATGGCCATCGCCGTGCCCGCCGGACTGGTCGCCTGCGACTCTGGCGAGCCTACCGGCGTAGTGCTCAATTCGATCGCCGACTGCCGCGCCCAGCAAGTGGATGTGGCGCAATGCGAGGCCGCCTACAACAAGGCGGTCGCCGAGCATCAGCGCCTGGCGCCCCGCTTTGATGACGCGGTCCAATGCCAGCAGGATTTCGGCCGCTGCGAAACGGTGCAGGAAGGCGGTCGCACCAGCTACGTACCGCCGATGGGCGGCTTCTTGCTGGGCTATGCGCTGGGCGGCGGCTTCAGCGGCGGCGGCATGCGCGGCGTGTCCGGCGGCGTGCCCCTTTATCGCGACTACCGGGGCGGCTACATCAACCCGAACGGCGACATGGTGAGCCGGCAGCCCGGCACCGTCACTGGCAAACGGGGCAGCATCGCCACACCGGCGCGCGCCATCACCGTGTCGCGTTCCGGCTTCGGCTCCAGCTCCGCGGCGCGCAGTTCGTTCGGTTCGCGCGGATACGGTGGCTGACCTTGCGACGCATCCCCATCACCCCGCGTCCGGATTGGAAAGACCAGGCCGAGACGCTCGGCTTCCAGTTCCACACCATCGACGGCGAGCCCTACTGGGACGAATCGGCCTATTACGCCTTCACCCTGCGCCAGATCGAGGACGACCTGGAGCAGCCCAGCCAGGACCTCCATGACATGGCGATGGCGCTGGTCGGCGAGGTGGTGGAGAGCGAAGAGCTGCTGACCAGGCTGCATATCCCGCCGTTGTACTGGGACTGGATTGCCGCTTCCTGGCGCACCGGCGAGCCGCACCTGTATGGCCGCATCGACCTGGCTTACGACGGCAAGGGCCCTGCCAAGCTGTACGAGCTGAATTACGACACGCCCACCTCGCTGTACGAATCGGCGTATTTCCAGTGGCTGTGGCTGGAACAGCAGATCGACGCCAAGGCCCTCCCGGCCCACGCCGACCAGTACAACAGCGTGCAGGAAGCGCTGTGCGAGACATTCGCGACGCTGGCCATGCAGGAGCGCATCGGCAATCGCGTGCACTTCGCCGCCGTACGCGAATCGGTGGAGGACCAGGCGACGGTGCTGTATCTGCGTGACTGCGCGAACCAGGTAGGCATCGACACTGCGCTGGTGGCCGTCGAGGACATTGGCCTCAGCGCCGATGGCTGGTTCACCGACCGCGACGACAACGTGATCCAGACGCTGTTCAAGCTGTACCCGCTCGAGTTCATGATGGAAGAGGAATTCGGCCCCAGCCTCATCGCCAACCGGATGCAGCTGCTGGAGCCGGCCTGGAAGGCGATCCTCAGCAACAAGGGCGTCTTGCCGCTGCTGTGGGAGCGCCATCGCGGTCATCCCAATCTGCTGGAGGCGCACTTCGAGACGACTTCGGGTGCCGGACTGGCGCCGGGATACGTGCGCAAGCCGCTGTTCTCGCGCGAGGGCGCCAACGTCGACGTGGTGACCGGCGCCGGCGAGCGCTTCAGCACGCCGGGGCCCTACGGCGACGGGCCCGCCATCGTGCAGGCCTATCATCCGCTGCCGTCGTTTGCGGGCAACTATCCGCTGGTAGGCAGCTGGATCGTGGCCGACCGGGCCAGCGGTGTGGGTATACGCGAAGACGCCACCCTGATCACCCAGGACACCTCACGGTTCGTACCGCACGCGATCATCGACTGAACATTGCCGCGGACAGGAGGGCCCATTCGGGCCCACCCTGAGTTCCCGCACCCACGCCTGACCCTTACTCCACCGTCACCGACTTCGCCAGGTTGCGCGGCTTGTCGACATCGGTGCCGCGCGCAAGCGCGGCGTGATACGCCAGCAACTGCACTGGGATCGCATGCACCACTGGCGACAGCACGCCGACGTGGCGCGGTGCGCGGATCACGTGCACGCCGTCGGACGAGCCGAACTGGCTGTCCTCGTCGGTGAACACGAACAGCTCGCCGCCGCGTGCACGCACTTCCTGCATGTTCGACTTCACCTTCTCCAGCAGGCTGTCGTTGGGCGCGATCACCACCACCGGCATGGTCGCGTCGACCAGCGCCAGCGGACCGTGCTTGAGCTCGCCAGCCGGATACGCCTCGGCATGGATGTAGGAGATTTCCTTGAGCTTGAGCGCGCCTTCCAGTGCGATCGGGTAGTGCACGCCACGACCGAGGAACAGCGCATGCTGGCGCGGGGCGAAACGCTCGGCCCAGCTGACGATCTGCGGTTCAAGGTTGAGCGCGTGCTGGACGCTGCCCGGCAAGTGGCGCAGCGCTTCCAGGTATTCCGCTTCGCGCTCGGGCGACAGGCGACCCTGCAGCTTGGCCAGTGTCGCGGCCAGCGTGAACAACGCCACCAGCTGGGTGGTGAAGGCCTTGGTCGAGGCGACACCGATTTCAGCGCCGGCGCGCGTGTAGTAGACCAGCTTGCTGGCGCGCGGGATCGCGCTCTCGGGCACGTTGCAGATCGACAGGCTCTTGTCGTGGCCCAGTGACTTGGCGTACTTGAGCGCCTCCATCGTGTCGAGCGTTTCGCCCGACTGCGAGATGGTGACGATCAGGTGCTTCGGGTTCGCCACCGCCTTGCGGTAGCGGTACTCGCTGGCGATTTCGACCGAGCATGGGATGCCGGCGATCGCCTCGATCCAGTAGCGCGCGGTCAGGCCGGCGTAGTAGCTGGTGCCGCAGGCGAGGATCTGCACGCCATCGCACGCGCCGAGCACCTCGGCGGCATTGGCGCCGAACAGGGCCGGCGAGAATCCGTTGCCGTCCATCACCGCTTCGATCGTGTCGGCGATCGCGCGCGGCTGCTCGTGGATTTCCTTCTGCATGAAGTGGCGGTAGGGGCCCAGCTCCAGCGAGGCCAGCGAGACGTCGGAGACGTGCACTTCGCGCTCGATCGGCTCGCCGTTGATATCGAACACGCTGACGCCTTCGCGGCGGACATCGGCGGTGTCGCCTTCCTCCAGGAAGATCACGCGGCGCGTCGACTGGATGATGGCCGAGACGTCGCTGGCGATGAAGTTCTCGCCCTCGCCCAGGCCGACCAGCAGCGGGCAGCCCATGCGCGCGGCGATCATGCGGCCCGGCTCGTGCTTGCTGACGACCGCGATCGCGTAGGCGCCGGTGAGTTCGCGCACTGCGAAGCGCACCGCCACGAGCAGGTCACGGCCCTGCGACTGGAAGTAGTGGATCAGGTGGGCAATGACTTCGGTGTCGGTCTGCGACTCGAAGGTGTAACCCAGACCACGCAGGCGCTCACGCTGCTCTTCGTGGTTCTCGATGATGCCGTTGTGGACCACGGCCAGCTCGCCGAAGCTGATGTGCGGGTGCGCATTGGCTTCGGTGACGCCGCCATGGGTGGCCCAGCGGGTGTGGCCGATGCCGAGGCTGGCGTGGAAGCCTTCGGCGTGCGCGGCCGCTTCCATCTCCGAGACCCGGCCGGTGCGGCGGACGCGGCGCATGTCCTGGCCATCGAACACGGCAATGCCAGCCGAGTCGTAGCCCCGGTATTCCAAGCGCTTGAGACCTTCGATCAGGACCGGCACCACGTCGCGATCGGCGATCGCGCCAACAATTCCACACATTCGGCGTTACTCCCTGTTTGCCCGCGCAGTTTAGCCGGGGCCGCCCTACCGGCGCTGTACGGCGGACACCCGGGTGTCCGCGCGGACACCGCGGACACTCGGGGTGCCAGCCAAGCCCCTGATTTCAAAGGACGGTCCGGTGGCACGGTTCCTGCGTTGTTTAAGCGCATTCCCCTTTCCGCGCATCCAACACCGCATGATCCGCGACACCTCTGCACAAGACCGCGTAATCGCCCCCGCACCGGCCAACCCGCGCCGCAAGCAGCTATTGATCGGCGGCGGCATCGCCGCGGTGCTGCTGCTGGCCCTGACCGTACCCACCCTCGGCCGCTGGCTCGGCTCCGGACAGTCGGTCAGCGGCGAGCGCCTGCGCGTGGCTGAAGTCCGCCGCGGCACCCTGGTCCGCGATGTCGCGGTGCAGGGCCGCATGGTCGCCGCCGTCAGCCCCACCCTGTACGCCCCGGCTGCCGGCACCGTGACGCTGCGGGTGCAGGCCGGCGACGTCATCAAGCAGGGCCAGACCCTGGCCGAGATCGACAGCCCCGAGCTGCGCAGCCGCCTGGTCCAGGAGCAGTCGACGCTGGCCAGCCTGGAGGCGGAAGCGCGCCGCGCCGCGCTCGACGCCCAACTCGCCCGCTCGACCGCGCGCAAGCTGCTCGACCAGGCCGAAATCGACCGCACCGCGGCGATGCGCGACCTCGAGCGCGGCCAGCGCGGCTTTGAGGGCGGCGCGGTGTCGCAGGTCGAAGTGGCGCGCGCGCAGGACGCGGTCAAGAAGGCCGACATCGGCCTGACCCACGCCAAGCACGACTACAGCCTGCAGGACCAGGGCGTGGGCCTGGACACCCGCAACAAGCACCTGCTCGCCCAGCGCCAGCAGGCGATCGTCACCGAGCTGCAGCGCCAGGTCGACCAGCTCAACATCCGCTCGCCGGTCGAGGGCGTCGTCGGCACCGTCGCGATCACCGACCGGACCGTCGTGCCGGCCAACCAGCCGCTGCTGGTCGTGGTCGACCTGCGCGAGCTCGAGGTCGAGCTGCCGGTACCGGAGAGCTTCGCCGACGACCTGCGCCTGGGCATGGCCGCCGAGATCAGCTACGGCGGCCACAAGTACGCCGGCAAGCTGCGCTCGGTGTCGCCGGAAGTGGTCAACGGCCAGGTCATGGCGCGCGTGCGCTTCGCCGACGACAAGGCCGTCCAAGGTGCTGAGGGCGTGGGCAGGCCGTCGGGCCTGCGCCAGAACCAGCGCGTCAGCACCCGCGTGTTGATCGAGGAGAAGCCGAACGTGCTGATGGTGCAGCGCGGCCCGTTCCTCGACACCGGCGGCGGCCGCATCGCCTACGTCATGGACGGCGACACCGCGGTCAAGCGTCCGATCACGGTCGGCGCCAGCAGCCTGTCCGACGTGGAAATCCTCACCGGCCTGGAGCCGGGCGAGCGCGTGGTCATTTCCGACATCACCCCTTTCAACGGCGCCGACCAGGTGCTGGTCAACAACTGATCAACGACACAGATCCCAGGAGTACGAACATGTTGAAGATGACCCACCTGAGCAAGGTCTACCGCACCCACATGATCGAGACGCACGCCTTGCGCGGCTTCGACATCCACGTGCGCGAGGGCGAATTCGTCGCCGTCACCGGGCCGTCCGGCTCGGGCAAGACCACCTTCCTCAACATCGCCGGCCTGCTGGAGGAGTTCAGCGACGGCGAGTATCTGCTCGACGGTGTGGCGGTGAAGGGGCTCAACGACAACGCCCGTTCGCGCCTGCGCAACGAAAAGATCGGTTTCATCTTCCAGGGTTTCAACCTGATCCCCGACCTGAACCTGTTCGACAACGTCGACGTGCCGCTGCGCTACCGCGGCATGAACGCCGCCGAGCGCAAGCAGCGCATCGAGCATGCGCTCGGCCGCGTCGGCCTGATGTCTCGCATGAAGCACTACCCGTCCGAACTCTCCGGCGGCCAGCAGCAGCGAGTGGCGATTGCACGCGCCCTGGCAGGCTCGCCGCGCCTGCTGCTCGCCGACGAACCGACCGGCAACCTCGACTCGCTGATGGCGCGCGGGGTGATGGAACTGCTCGAAGAGATCCACGCACAGGGTACGACCATCGTCATGGTCACCCACGATCCGGAACTGGCCGCGCGCGCGCAGCGCAACGTCCACATCATCGACGGTCAGGTCACCGACCTGGACGACTCGCCGCGCCTCGGCGGCGAAGTTGCCGCTGCGACCGCAACCCCGCCCGCGACCGTTCCGGCCAACTGAGGACACCGCCATGATCGGTTACTACCTCCGTCTGGCGCTCATCTCGCTCAGGCGCAACCGCATCCTCACCGCGCTGATGGTCGCCGCCATCGCGCTCGGCATCGGCATGTCGATGACCTCGATGACGGTGCTGCACATGATGTCGGCCAACCCGCTGTCGCATAAGGACGAGCAGGTCCGTCGCGTCCAGCTGGACAACTGGGACGCCAACGATCCCTGGGCCGAGGACAACCCGTCCGAACCGCCGGACCTGATGACCTACCAGGATGTCCGCAACCTGGTCGCCGCGCACAAGGCCGAGCACGAAGCCGGCTTCTTCCCCAACGTACTGTCGCTGGAACCGCCGCAGCGCGAAATCAAGCCGTACATGGTCGAGGCGTTGTTCACCACGCACGGCTTCTTCCCGATCTTCGAACCGCCGTTCAAGTACGGCGGCGGCTGGAGCCAGGCCGAGGACGACAATGCCGCGCGTGTGGCCGTCATCGACCAGGAAACCAACGAGAAGATCTTCGGCGGCGAGAACAGCGTCGGCCGCAAGATCCGCCTCAGCGGCGAGGACTACACCGTGGTCGGCGTCCTCGAGAAGTGGCATCCGACGCCGCTGGTCTATCACATCGCCGCCGGCGCCTTCAACGACCCGCAGGCGATCTTCGTGCCGATGAGCATCGGCATCGAGAAGGAACTCGTCAGCGGTTCCAATAACAGCTGCTATGAAGACCGCTCCGATCCGGGCTACCAGGGTCTTCTGGGCTCCGAATGCATCTGGATCGACTTGTGGGTGCAGGTCAAGGACGACGCCGATGCGCAGCGCTACCTGAGCTTCCTCAACAACTACGTCAATGACCAGAAGAAGAACGGTCGTTTCCCGCGCCCGCTCAGCAACAAGCTGCGCAGCGTTTCGGAATGGCTGGTCGCGCAGAAAGTGGTCAGCCGTGATGCGCGCACGCAGGTGTGGCTGGCGTTCGCCTTCTTCGCTGTATGCCTGATCAACACCGTGGGCCTGCTGCTGGCCAAGTTCATGGGCAAGTCGTCGGAGATTGGTCTGCGCCGCGCCGTGGGCGCCAGCAAGCCGGCGGTGTTCGCGCAGTACCTGACCGAGTCGGGCCTGGTGGGTCTCGCCGGCGGTGTGATTGGCCTGGTCTTCACCGGCCTGGGCCTGCTCGCACTGCGCAAGCTCTACGCCGGCACCTCGATCGAGAAGCTGGCGCAGCTGGACTGGACCATGGTCGGCCTGTCGCTGGTAATCGCGCTGGTGGCCAGCCTGATCGCAGGGCTCTATCCGACCTGGCGCGCCTGCCAGGTGCAGCCCGCCACGCAATTGAAGACGCAGTAACGGAGCACGCCATGGAATTCCGTCCAGTACTAAACGCGCTGATGCGCAACAAGACCGGCCTGCTGCTGATCGTGCTGCAGGTTGCCATCACCCTGGCCATCGTGTGCAACAGCGTCTTCATCATCCTGCAGCGCATCGAGAAGGTGAACCGTCCCAGCGGCATGCAGGAAGCCGGGCTGTTCACCGTCAACAGCCTCGGCTTCGCGCCGGACTTCGACCTGGCCGGCAGCCTGCGCCAGGATCTCGACGCCCTGCGCTCGATCCCGGGCGTGATCGACGCGACCACCATCAACTCGGTGCCGCTGTCGCAGGGCGGCTGGAGCGAGGGCCTCTCCGACCAGCCCGACAGCGTGCCGCAGGAGAAGCGCATCCGTGAAAGCTCGGCCGTCTACATGGTCGACGAACACGGCCTCAACACGCTCGGCGTGAAGCTCATCGCCGGTCGCGACTTCAACGCCGGCGATATCAGCCCCCGCACCAAGGACGACAAGGGCACGCTGCACTCGGTGATCATCACCCAGGCGCTGGCCGAGAAGCTGTTCCCGGGCGGCCAGGCCGTGGGCAAGACGGTCTACAGCAGCCTGCCCGGCAAAAACGGGCCGGTGACGGTGGTCGGCGTGGTCGAGCGCCTGCAGGCGCCGTGGGTCGGCTGGGACAAGGTCGAGCAGACGACCATCGTGCCGCAGTACAGCCTCGGCGAGTTTGACGCCAACAGCTCGCGCTACCTGATCCGCGCCGAGCCCGGCCGCCGCGACGAAGTGATGAAGGAAGCCGAACGCAAGCTCGGCGAGATCAACACCGGCCGCATCGTCCGCGGCCTGCGTTCGATCGAGGAAGTGCGCGGCGACAGCTACCGCCAGGACCGTGCGATGACGCTGGTGCTGACCACGGTGATCTTCGCCCTGCTTGCCGTGACCGGCCTGGGCATCGTCGGCATGGTCAGCTTCTGGGTCACCCGCCGCATCAAGCAGATCGGCACGCGCCGTGCCCTGGGCGCACGCCGCTTCGACATCCGTCGCTACTTCATGATCGAGAACCTGATCGTGGTCGGCATCGGTGTCGCCGTCGGCCTGGTGCTGACCTACGGCTTCAACATGTGGCTGATGAAGCACTACGAGCTGCCGCGCCTGTCCTGGTACTACGCGCCGCTGGGCGCACTGACCGTGTTGCTGCTTGGCCAGCTGGCCGTGTTCGGCCCGGCCACGCGCGCCACGCGGGTGTCGCCGGCAGTGGCCACGCGCACCGTCTAGGCCTTGTTGCCGCTGTGCCGGACGGCGACCGCCGTCCGGCACATTGCGGCCACGCGACCCACTGCTACGCTAGGCCGATGCGCACGATCCTGGTCATCGACGACAACCATGCCGTGCACGTCGCGCTCGACGTGCTGTTCTCACTGGCCGACCTGCGCGTGCTGAGCGCGGAGTCTCCGGACGAAGGACTGGAGCTGCTCGACCGCGAGGTCATCGACCTGGTCGTGCAGGACATGAACTTCACCGCCGACACGACGTCCGGCGAGGAAGGCATCGCGCTGTTCCGCACCATCCGCGACCGCTTCCCCGACCTGCCGATCATCCTGCTGACCGCGTGGACGCGACTTGAGTCCGCGGTCGCACTGGTCAAAGCCGGGGCCGCTGATTACCTCGGCAAGCCGTGGGACGACCACAAGCTGATGACCGCGGTCACCAACCTGCTCGAACTGGGCGAGGCGAACCGCGCCCTGGCCGAGCACCGCGCCGAGGAACGTCGTCGCCGCCGCGAACTGGAGCGCGACTACGACCTGCGCGGCGTGATCTTCGACGATCCGGCCAGCGAGCGCCTGATCAGCCTGGCCTGCCATGTCGCGCGCGCCAGCGTGCCGGTGCTGATCAGCGGCCCCAATGGCGCCGGCAAGGAGCGCATCGCCGAGATCATCCAGGCCAACTCGTCGGTGCGCACCGGCCCGTTCGTGACGCTCAACTGCGGCGCATTGCCGTCGGAACTGATCGAGGCCGAACTGTTCGGCGCCGACGCCGGTGCCTACACCGGCGCCAACAAGTCGCGCGAGGGCAAGTTCGAAGCCGCCGACGGTGGCACCCTGCTGCTCGACGAAATCGGCAACCTGCCGCCTGCCGGTCAGATGAAACTGCTGCGCGTGCTCGAGACCGGCCGCTTCCAGCGCCTGGGCTCCAACCGCGAACGCCAGGTCGACGTGCGCGTGATCGCCGCCACCAACGCCGACCTGCCGGCGATGATCCGCGACGGCACGTTCCGCGAGGATCTCTATTACCGGCTCAACGTGATCGAACTGCGCGTGCCGCCACTGGCCGAGCGGCGCGGCGACATCCTGCCACTGGCCGAGCATTTCCTCGAAGGCCGGCGCCAGCTCGGCGAAGCCGCGCGCTCGGCGCTGCTGCGCCATGGCTGGCCCGGCAACGTGCGCGAGATGAAGAACGCGATCCAGCGCGCCCTGCTGCTCGGCCAGTCCGAGCGCATCGAGCCGGAGCAACTCGGCCTGCCGACCGCACCGCCGCTGCCGCGACCGCACGGTGATGACGAGATTGGCCGCGATGCGATTGAAGCGGCGATGCGCCGCGCCGGTGGCGTGCTGAGCCAGGCCGCCGCCGAACTGGGACTCAGCCGTCAGGCGCTTTACCGGCGCCTGGAAAAGCTGGGCATTCCGCGCTGACGTCATGCGCCCGACGTCGCACCGCTTCTCCCTGTCCGGCAAGCTGGCCTTGCTGTTGTTCGTGTTCGCGCTGGTCGCGATTGCTGCCACTGCTCTGCTGCACTACCTGCTCGACAACCTGGTCCTGGCCGCCTTGCTTGCGGCGCTGCTGTGCGCGCTGCTGGCGCCATGGCTCGCGCACCGCTACCTGGCGCGGCAGCTGAGCCTGTTCCGTGCCCTCTCCGGCTCGGTCGCCAGCTTCCGCGATGGCGACTTCAGTTTCAGCCTGGCGCGACGATCGAAGGACGAACTCGACGACCTGGTCGAGGCACACAATGAGCTTGGCAATGTCCTGCGGCAGGAGCGGCAGTCACTGTTCCAGCGCGAGCTGCTCCTCGACACGGTGGTGCAGAACACACCCACCGCGCTGGTGCTGACCGAGCCCGGCGGTGCGATCGTGTACGGCAACCTGGCCGGGCGGCAGTTGTTCAACGACGGTCGCAAGATCGAAGGCGTGCGCTTCGCCCAACTGGTAGAACGCACGCCGGCACCGCTGCGCGAAGCACTGGGCGAAGGCCGCGACCGGCTCTTCACCTTCGAGTACGGCGGACAGGAAGAGACCTACCACCTTGCCCGCCGCGAGTTCCATCTCAACGGCCGCGTGCACACGCTGTACCTGTTCAAGCGCCTGACCGCCGAACTCAACCGCCAGGAAGTGGCGACCTGGAAGAAGGTCATCCGCGTGATCAGCCACGAGCTCAACAACTCGCTGGCGCCGATCACCTCGCTCGCCCATTCCGGTGCCGAGCTGCTGCGTCGCGAGGACTACAGCAAGCTGGATCGCATCTTCGACACCATCGAGGAACGTGCACGCCACCTGCATGGCTTCCTGCGCGCCTATTCCAGCGTCGCCAAGCTGCCGGTGCCGGAGCTGGAGACGATCCAGTGGTCACCGTTCCTGATGCGCCTGCAGCAGCACTATGCATTCGAGCTGGACGGCAATCCGCCGGACACCCCGGTGCGGTTCGATCCCGCGCAGATCGAGCAGGCATTGATCAACGTGCTCAAGAACGCGCACGAATCGGGGTCTTCGCCGGAGCAGGTCACGCTGGCCGTTCGCCAGATTGGCCACATGGTGCGCATGGAAGTCGGTGACCGCGGTCCGGGCATGTCGGAAACGGTGCTGGCCAATGCGCTGGTGCCGTTCTACTCGACCAAGCGCACCGGCAGCGGCCTCGGCCTGGCGCTGGCGCGCGAGATCGCCGAAGCCCATGGCGGCCGGATCGCGCTGGCCAATCGCAATGGCGGCGGGCTGACGGTGAGCCTGACGGTGCCGGTGGAGTAACTCCCCTCCCCGTCATCCCGGCGAACGCCGGGATCCAGGCCGGCACCCTTCCCGCTGCGTCACCGTCATCCCGGCGAAAACCGGGATCCATTTTGCCTCTTCCGTGAACTTGCCCGTTGCAACCGCAACTGCAGATCAAGGTGGGTCCCGGCCTTCGCCGGGACGACGGGCTCAGTGCTTCGGCTGCTTCTTCGGCCGCTGCCACCCTTCCACCGACGTCTGTCGCGCGCGCGCCACGGACAACTGACCCTCCGGCGCATTGCGCGTGATGACCGACCCGGCGGCAATCGTCGCGTCCTTGCCGATAGTGACCGGCGCCACCAGCGAGGAGTTCGAGCCGATGAAGGCACCGTCCTCGATGATCGTGGTCGACTTGTTCACGCCGTCGTAGTTGCAGGTGATCGTGCCCGCGCCGACGTTGACGCCGCTGCCGATGACGGCATCGCCGATGTAGCTGAGGTGGTTGGCCTTGCTGGTCACGCCGATGCGCGCGTTCTTGGTCTCGACGAAGTTGCCGATGTGCACGCCGTCGGCGAGCACGGTGCCCGGACGCAGGCGCGAGTACGGACCAATCTGCGCCGCGCCTTCGACGACCACGCCATCGAGGTCGCAATGCGCGCGCAATTCGGTACCCGGCCCCAGACGCACGTCCTTCAGGCGGCAGAACGGGCCGATGCGCACGCCATCACCCAGCTCGACGCGGCCCTCGAGGATCACGTCGACATCGATCTCGACGTCATGACCCACGGTCACTTCACCGCGCTGGTCGAAGCGCGCCGGGTCGATCAGTCGCGCGCCCTGCAGGCACAGCGCACGCGCGGCGCGGCGCTGGAAGGCGCGCTCAAGCTGGGCCAGCTGCCACGGATCATTGGCGCCCTCGACCTCGAGAGGATCCTGCACATGCACCATCTCGGCGGCATTGAACTCGGCCGCGGCCGATGCGAACACGTCGGTGAGGTAGTACTCGCCCTGGACGTTGTCGTTGCCCAGGTGCTGCAGCCATCCCCGCAGCGCCTCGCCATCGGCGACCAGGATGCCAGTGTTGACGGTGCGGATGGCACGCAACTCGTCGTCTGCGTCCTTGTGTTCGACGATGCGGCCGACGCGCCCCTGCGTGTCGCGCACGATGCGGCCGTAGCCGGTGGGATCGTCGAGGTCGGCCACCAGCACGGCAATGCGGCCAGGCGCTGCCAGCAGGTGTTGCAGGGTCTCCGGCGCGATCAGCGGCACGTCGCCGTACAGCACCAGCACGCGGGCGTCCTGCGGCACGGCGGGCATGGCCTGCTGCAACGCGTGCCCGGTGCCCAGGCGCTGCTCCTGCTCGGTCCAGTGCAGATCGGTCTGGTCGGCGAAGGCGGCCCGCACCTGCTCGCCACCATGACCGTAGACGACGTGGATGCCGTCGGCACCCACGCGCCTGGCGGTTTCGATGACGTGGGCAAGCATCGGCCGCCCGGCAATCTTCTGCAGCACCTTGGCCGTGGTGGACTTCATCCGCTTGCCCTCGCCCGCGGCGAGGATGACGACGTGCAACTGGCTCATGCGGGTTCCTGTGCGATTGCTGCGCCGTCGGCGGCGCCAGGCGCCAATCTTAGCAATCCCCGTCGCCCTGACACCCCGATGGCAGCCGGGCCCAACATCGCCCCGGCCCGACGCCATGCTTTGTCTACAATCCGCACATGCGCAAACGCCTCCAGGATTCGACGCTGCTCCGCCAGGGCGGCAGCTACTTCATCATCGGCCTGCTGCAACTGCTCGTCGACTGGGCGATGTTCGTCGCGCTCAGCGCGCTCGGGCTGGCGGTCGAGCCGGCCAACATCCTTGGCCGCGTCGGCGGGGCGTTGCTCGGCTTCTGGCTCAATGGCCGCTTCACCTTTGCCGGCGCCGGCACCGCCGTCGGTCGCCGCCAGCTCATGCGCTTCCTCGCCATGTGGACGGTGACGACGATCATCAGCACCTGGGGCGTGGCCCATGTCGACCGCGTCATCGGCCTGCACTGGGCCTGGCTGGCCAAGCCGGTCATCGACCTGGGGTTGGCGGCGGCGCAGTTCGTGCTGTCGCGCCACTGGGTCTACAAGCGCTGACCCCACAACGACAAACGCCGGCACATGGCCGGCGTTGTCGCGGAACAGCTGGTCGCTTGCGCGATCAGTGCTTCATATTCTTGCGCAGGCGTTCGAGCGCGCTGAGCTGGGCGATGCTCATGGCCAGCTGGCTCTGGGCTTCTTCCATGCTCATCTTCGGATCCTTCTTCGACAGGATCCGCTCGGCTTCTTCCTTGGCGGCGCGGACAGCGGCTTCGTCGATGTCCTGGGCGCGCACGGCGGTGTCGGCCAGCACGGTCACCACGGTCGGCTGCACCTCGAGGATGCCGCCGGAGATGGCGAAATCCAGGTGCTCGCCACCCGGCAGGGTCACCACGACCTTGCCCGGCTTGAGGCGGGTGATCAGCGGCGCATGCTTGGGCGCGATGCCCAGCTCGCCCATTTCACCGGTGGCGACCACGAGCTCGGCTTCGCCGTGGAAGATCTCCTGCTCGGCACTGACGATGTCGCAACGGATGGTGGATGCCATGGGACTCTCTTGATGCTTTCGGGGTGAGGGCGAAGGCCATGCCTTCACCCTTACCCTCCCCCGCTAGCGGGAGAGGGAACTGAAGATCAGCCTGCGATCTTCTTGGCCTTCTCGACCGCTTCCTCGATGCCGCCGACCATGTAGAACGCCTGCTCCGGCAGGTGGTCGTACTCGCCTTCGACGATGCCCTTGAAGCCGCGGATCGTGTCCTTCAGCGAGACGTACTTGCCCGGCGAACCGGTGAAGACTTCGGCGACGTGGAACGGCTGGCTGAAGAAGCGCTCGATCTTGCGCGCGCGCGACACGGCCTGCTTGTCTTCTTCCGACAGCTCGTCCATGCCGAGGATCGCGATGATGTCCTTCAGTTCCTTGTACTTCTGCAGGGTCGACTGGACCTTGCGCGCGATCTCGTAGTGCTCAAGACCAATCACGTTCGGATCGAGCTGGCGCGAGGTCGAGTCGAGCGGGTCCACGGCCGGGTAGATACCCAGCGAGGCGATGTTTCGCGACAGCACGACGGTGGCGTCGAGGTGGGCGAAGGTGGTCGCCGGCGACGGGTCGGTCAGGTCGTCCGCGGGCACGTACACGGCCTGGATCGAGGTGATCGAACCGGTCTTGGTCGAGGTGATGCGCTCCTGCAGGACGCCCATTTCCTCGGCCAGCGTCGGCTGGTAACCCACGGCCGACGGCATGCGGCCCAGCAGTGCCGACACTTCGGTACCGGCCAGCGTGTAGCGGTAGATGTTGTCGACGAACAGCAGCACGTCGCGGCCCTTGCCCGAAGCGTCCTTCTCGTCGCGGAAGTACTCGGCCATGGTCAGGCCGGTCAGCGCGACGCGCAGGCGGTTGCCCGGCGGCTCGTTCATCTGGCCGTACACCATCGCCACCTTGTCGAGGACGTTGGAGTCCTTCATCTCGTGGTAGAAGTCGTTGCCCTCACGGGTACGCTCACCCACGCCGGCGAACACGGACAGACCCGCGTGCGCCTTGGCGATGTTGTTGATCAGCTCCATCATGTTGACGGTCTTGCCGACGCCGGCGCCGCCGAACAGGCCGACCTTGCCGCCCTTTGCGAACGGGCACATCAGGTCGATGACCTTGATGCCAGTCTCGAGCAGGTCGTTGCCCGACGCCTGGTCCTCGTACGACGGGGCGGAGCGGTGGATCTCCCAATGTGCCGAAGCGGCGACTTCACCGGCCTCGTCGATCGGGCGACCGAGCACGTCCATGATGCGGCCCAGGGTGCCGGCGCCGACCGGCACCGAGATGCCCTTGCCGGTGTTGTTGGCCACCAGGTTGCGCTTGAGGCCGTCGGTCGAGCCGAGCGCGATGGTGCGCACGACGCCGTCGCCAAGCTGCTGCTGCACTTCGAGCGTGATCTCGGTGTTGTCGACCTTCAGCGCGTCGTACACCTTCGGCACGGACTCGCGCGGGAACTCGACGTCGACGACCGCGCCGATGATCTGAACGATCTTGCCCTGACTCATGGTGGTTTCCTCGTAACTTTAAAACTGGTGTGCGGTCGCGACGATCGCGCCCACGGGATTGGGTGGTGCCTGCGCCGGCGCGGTCAGACCGCGGCGGCGCCGCTGACGATTTCCGAGATTTCCTGGGTGATCGCAGCCTGGCGGGCCTTGTTGTAGACCAGGTTCAGCGTGCCGATCAGCTTGGTGGCGTTGTCGGAGGCAGACTTCATCGCGACCATGCGCGCGGCATGCTCGGAAGCGACGTTCTCCAGCACTGCCTGGTACACCAGCGACTCGACGTAACGGGTCAGCACGTGCTCAAGCACGCTGGCCGCGTCGGGTTCGTAGATGTAGTCCCAGTCGTGGTGCGCGACCTTCGTGTCCGACTCGGGCAGCGGCAGCAGCTGGTCGAACGCCGCGCGCTGGGTCATCGTGTTGACGAAGTCGTTGTAGCAGATGAAGACGCGGTCGACGTTGCCGCTGCTATAGCCGTCCAGCATGACCTTGATCACGCCGACCAGCTGCTCGAGCTTGGGCTGGTCGCCCAGGTGGGTGACCGAGCCGACCATGTTGACGTTGATGCGACGGAAGAACACCGAGGCCTTCTGGCCGATGGTGACCACGTCGATCTCGACGCCCTGCTCCTGCCACTTGCGGAACTCGCCCAGCAGCTTGCGGAACAGGTTGTTGTTGAGGCCGCCGGCCAGGCCACGGTCCGAGGACACGATGATGTAGCCGACGCGCTTCACGTCCTGGCGCTCGACCAGGTACGGATGCTGGTAGTCGGAGTTGGCCTGGGCCAGGTGACCGATCACCTGCTTCATCACGCGCGCATACGGACGCGAGACCTTCATCCGGTCCTGCGCCTTGCGGATCTTGGATGCCGAGACCATTTCGAGCGCGCGCGTCACCTTGCGGGTGTTCTGCACGCTCTTGATCTTGGTTTTGATTTCGCGGCCGCCTGCCATGTATCGCTCGCTTTGCGTTCGTCATCGAGCGGGCCGAAGCCCGCCATTGGCGCAGGGACGGGCCGGAGCCCATCCTTGCGACGCTTTACCAGGTACCGGTCTGCTTGAACTCGGCGATACCCTGCTTGAAGGTCGCCTCGATCTCGTCGTTCCAGCTGCCGGTGGCGTTGATCTTGTTGACCAGCTCGCCCTGGGTGTTGACGAAGTGGGCGTGCAGGCCGTCTTCGAACGACAGGATCTTGCTGACCGGCACGTCGTCGATGTAGCCCTCGTTGACGGCGTAGATCGACAGTGCCTGCAGCGCGATCGACATCGGCGCGTACTGCTTCTGCTTCATCAGCTCGGTGACGCGCTGGCCGCGCTCGAGCTGCTTGCGGGTGGCTTCGTCCAGGTCGGAGGCGAACTGCGCGAACGCAGCCAGCTCACGGTACTGGGCGAGGGCAATACGGATGCCGCCCGACAGCTTCTTGATGATCTTGGTCTGGGCCGCACCGCCGACGCGCGACACCGAGATACCGGCGTTCACGGCCGGGCGGATGCCGGCGTTGAACAGGTCGGTCTCGAGGAAGATCTGGCCGTCGGTGATCGAGATCACGTTGGTCGGAACGAACGCCGAAACGTCGCCGGCCTGGGTCTCGATGATCGGCAGCGCGGTCAGCGAACCGGTCTTGCCGGTGACCTTGCCTTCGGTGAACTTCTCGACGTACTCCTCGGAGACGCGGGCTGCGCGCTCGAGCAGGCGGCTGTGCAGGTAGAACACGTCGCCCGGGTAGGCTTCGCGACCCGGCGGACGCTTGAGCAGCAGCGAGATCTGGCGGTAGGCCACGGCCTGCTTGGACAGGTCGTCGTACACGATCAGGGCGTCTTCGCCGCGGTCGAGGAAGTACTCGCCCATGGTGCAGCCGGAGTAGGCGCTGATGTACTGCATCGCGGCCGACTCGGACGCGGTGGCGGCCACGACGATCGTGTGCGCCATGGCGCCATTCTCTTCGAGCTTGCGCACGACGTTGGCGACGGACGAGGCCTTCTGGCCGATCGCCACGTACACGCACTTAATGCCGGTGCCCTTCTGGTTGATGATCGCGTCGATCGCCAGGGCGGTCTTGCCGGTCTGGCGGTCGCCGATGATCAGCTCGCGCTGGCCACGGCCGATCGGGATCATCGCGTCGACGGTCTTGTAACCGGTCTGCACCGGCTGGTCGACCGACTTGCGCCAGATCACGCCCGGGGCAACACGCTCGACCGGAGCGGTCAGCGTAGCGGTAATCGGACCCTTGCCGTCGATCGGCTCGCCCAGCGCGTTGACGACGCGGCCGAGCAGTTCCGGACCGACCGGCACTTCGAGGATGCGGCCGGTGGTCTTGGCCACGTCGCCTTCGCGCAGGTGCTCGTAGTCACCCAGGACCACGGCGCCGACCGAGTCGCGCTCCAGGTTCAGTGCGAGTGCGTAGGTCTCGTTCGGCAGCTCGATCATTTCGCCCTGCATCACGTCGGCCAGACCGTAGATGCGCACGATGCCGTCGGACACCGAGGTGACGGTGCCTTCGTTGCGCGCTTCGGCGGTCAGCTTGACCTTCTCGATGCGGGTCTTGATCAGTTCACTGATTTCGGACGGGTTGAGCTGGGTGGTAGCCATGGGTTGGAGTCCCTTGATCCGGCGCTAACCGGAATTTGCAGATGAATTCGTTTATTGCGCCAGCGTGGACTGCAGGCGCGCGAGCTTGCCCTTGAGCGAGCCGTCGATGACCACTTCGCCAGCGTCGATCACGGCGCCGCCGATCAGCGATGCATCGACCGCGGTCTCGATTTCGACATCGCGGCCGAAGCGCTTGACCAGCGCGGCCTTGATGGCATCGAGCTCGGCGGCCGGCAGTTCGCTGGCAGCAGTGACCTTGGCCTTGACCACGCGCTCGGCATCGGCGCGCAGTTCCTCGAACAGGCCGGTGATTTCCGGCAGCAGGGCGAGGCGGCGGTTGTCGGCGAGCAGGCCGAGGAAGCGGGTGAACGCTTCGTCGGCACCGTCCATCGCCAGCAGGCCGACGGCGTCGACCGGGTTGATCAGCGGATGGCCGAGCAGCGCCTGCGCCTGCGGATCGGCCGCCACACGGGCGGCGAACGCGAGCGCCTGCGACCATGCGGCAGTGCGGCCGCTTTCACGCGACAGCGCGAAGGCGGCACGGGCGTACGGACGGGCGAGGGTCAGTGCCTGGGTCATCGCTCAGCTCAGATTTCTGCGGCCAGCTCGTCGAGCAGCGCCTTGTGGGCGTTGGCATCGATTTCGCGCTTGAGCAGCTTCTCGGCACCCGTCACGGCCAGCGTGGAGACCCGCTTGCGCAGCTCCTCACGGGCGCGATTGGCGCTTGCTGCGATCTCGGCGTCGGCCACTGCCTTCTGGCGGGTGGCTTCTGCGATCGCGTCGTTCTTGGCCTGGTCGATGATCTGATTGGCGCGCTGATGCGCCTGCTCGATGATCTCATTGGCCTTGGTACGGGCGGTGCGCAGCTCGGCGTCGACGCTCTGCTGTGCCTGCGCGAGGTTCTTCTGGCTCTGCTCTGCAGCGGCCAGACCCTCGGCAATCTTGTGTTGACGTTCTTCGATCGCCTTGTTGAGGGGCGGCCAAATGAACTTCATCGTGAACCAGATGAGGATCGCGAACGTGATCATCTGGCCGAAGAAGGTCATGTTGAGATTCATGACAGCTCCGATAGGACGCTGCGGGCGGTGATGCCCGGGAGAGCCGTCCGCAGTGCGGACGGCTCCGGTGTTTCTACAACTACGAGCTGATTAATGCGCGGCGCCGGCGGTGGCGGCAGCAGCATTCTTCACTTCGCCCAGCAGCGGGTTGCCGAAGGCGAACAGCAGGCCGACGGCCAGCGCGATGATGAACGCCGCGTCGATCAGGCCGGCCAGCAGGAACATACGGCCCTGCAGCATCGGCACCAGCTCCGGCTGACGGGCAGCCGACTCAAGGAACTTCGAGCCCATCAGCGCGATGCCGAGGCAAGCGCCGATAGCGCCGAGGCCGACCATCATGCCGATCGCGATAGCGGTCAGGCCCTGCACACTGGCGATGAATTCCATGGTTTTCTCCTACTGAAACGTTTTGGTTGGATAGATAAAGCGCGGAAGGGTGAAGCGAAAACGGAAACGACTTAGTGACTCTCGTACGCGCCGGCGATGTAGACGACGGTGAGGATCATGAAGATGAAGGCCTGCAGCAGCACGATCAGGATGTGGAACAGCGCCCAGGCAGCGTTGAACAGCACGCCCGGCACGAACATCAGCAGGCTGCCGCCGAGCAGGCCGGCGATGAGCATGAACACCAGCTCGCCGCCGTACATGTTGCCGAACAGTCGCATCGCGAGGCTGACCGGCTTGACCAGGTACTCGATGACGTTGAGGCCGAGGTTGGCCGGTGCCAGCGCGATCTTGGTGCCGGTGCCGTGCGCGTGGAACGGCGCGGTCAGCAGTTCCTTGCCGAAGCCGAAGCCGCCCTTGGCCTTCACCGAATGCCACAGGATCAGGAAGAACACGACGACCGACATGGCCAGCGTGGTGTTGAGGTCCGCGGTCGGGACCCAACGGAAATAGGTGCCGTGCGCGGCATCGGCGCCGGCGACCAGCTTGATCGCCGTGTACGGCGCGTCGAGCGGCAGCAGGTCCATGCAGTTCATCATCACGACCCACATGAAGATGGTCAGCGCCAGCGGGGTCAGCGAACGGCGGTCGCCGTGGAAGCTGTCCTTCACCTGGCCATCGATGAACTCCAGGATCAGCTCGACGAAGGCCTGGCCCTTGCCCGGAACGCCCGAGGTGGCCTTGCGCGCGAAGTAGCCAAACCAGGTGATGAAGATCAGGCCCAGCACCAGCGACACCGCCCAGGTGTCGATATGGAACGCACCGCCGAAGAACTCGACCGAGTTCTGCTGGAGGTGGTGCTGGATGTATTCGTTCAGGCCGCCCGAACCGGTCTGTTCACTCACGAAAAGACACCTATCGTTTCAAAAGGTTGGCCAGGACGAATGCCAGCGTTCCCGCAAGCACTCCCACCAGCATTGGCAACGGCGGCAGCTTGAACCCGGCCAGGCCGAGCGTTAATACTGCAAACACCACCACCCACTTCAACATCACCCCGGCCAGCAGCCGCCCCACCGCCATCCCGGCCGGCTGGATACCGCCTCCGAGGGCCATCAGGGCCGCTACGACACTGCCCGCGACGATCGCGCCACCGCCGACCGCCGCCGCCAGCGCCGAAGGCGCCCCGAAGGGGAGGAAGGCCAGCGCGACCAGCGCTGCCGCGCCGGCCTGCCAGGCAGTCGCGCGCGACGCCAGCCGGCGACCTGCGGACAATGGATCGTGCACGCTGGACTCGTCGGTCTGGGGCAGGCGCAAAGCGCCCGGTAGAGCCGCAAAAGTATAGAGGTCGCCGGCGTTCCCGGCAACCGCTGCAAGTCAGTTTTGCACGGGTGCGCGGCCCGTTCAGGTTCGCACGGAGGGCATCTGGCGGCTTCATGGCTGCCAGCGTGCCGGCAGCGGCATGCGCACTCAATTACCTGAAAGGTAAGGGTTGCAGGGCTTCCGCCAGATGATAGCGCTACCCTATCGGAGCCAGTGCAACTTTGAATTTGACTCCCAACCGCTAACGTGCAGAATCGATAATCATTCTCATTTGGCGGGTGTGTCATGACCAAGACCCTGAGCTTCGCCGCGGTCCACTTCACTGTCGCATTCATGGTTGGCTATCTGATGACGGGCAGCGTCTGGGTCGGCGGCGCGCTAGCCCTGGTCGAGCCGGCCTGCAACACGGTCGCCTTCCACTTCCACGAGAAGATCTGGAAGCGCATCGAGCAGCGCCGGAGCCGTGATCGGCAAGGCGCCGCCGCGGCAATGAGCATCTGACGCCGCAGTCAGTTGCGAGCCGCCTCGGGCGGCACATCTTCGGCGGAACCTTTCCCGATTCCGCCGGTCCCATCTACCGATCGCCCGCCCAGTCTCTACTCCTCGTCAAAGCAAGCTACGGCGGGCACTCCGAAGCCCCGGTCTCCCTACCGGGGCTTCGCCTTGTCTGGGTCCGTTACTTCTTCTTCGGGATGTACAGGTCGGTGATCGTGCCTTCGTACACTTCCGCCGCCATGCCCACCGATTCGCTCAAGGTCGGGTGCGGGTGGATCGTGTTGCCGATATCGGCCGCTTCTGCGCCCATCTCGATCGCCAGTGCCACTTCGGTGATCAGGTCGCCGGCATGCACGCCGACGATGCCGCCGCCGATGATGCGATGGGTCTTCTCGTCGAAGATCAGCTTGGTGAAGCCTTCGCTGCGGCCAATGCCGACCGCGCGCGCCGAAGCCGCCCACGGGAACTTGCCGACACCAATGTTCAGGCCCTTGGCCTTGGCTTCGGTCTCGGTCACGCCGACCCAGGCAATTTCCGGATCGGTGTAGGCCACCGACGGGACCACACGCGCCACCCACTCGCGCTTCTCGCCGGCGGCCACTTCCGCCGCCAGCTTGCCTTCGTGCGTGGCCTTGTGCGCCAGCATCGGCTGGCCGACGAGATCGCCGATGGCGAAGATGTGCTGAACATTCGTGCGCATCTGCCGGTCGACCGGGATGAAACCGCGGTCGGTGACCTGCACGCCGGCCTTGTCGGCATCGATCTTGCCGCCGTTGGGCGAGCGGCCGACTGCCACGAGCACACGATCGAAGGTCATCGGCGCCGGCGCGGCATCGCCTTCGAACGAGACAGTGATGCCTTGCTTGCCCGCTTCGACGGTGGTCGCCTTGGCCTTGAGGTGCACGGCCACGCCCTGCTTCTTCAGGCGATCGGCAAGCGGCCTGACCAGGTCCTTGTCGGTGCCCGGCATCAGCTGTTCCATGAACTCGACCACGGTCACTTCACTGCCGAGCGCCTTGTACACCGTGGCCATTTCCAGGCCGATGATGCCGCCGCCAACCACCAGCAGCTTCTTGGGCACGTCGACCAGTTCCAGCGCGTCGGTCGAATCCATCACGCGCGGATCGTCCCACGGGAAGTTCGGCAGCTTCACCGCCTGCGAACCGGCGGCGATGATGCACTGCTCGAAGCGCAGCAGCTGGGTCTTGCCGTCGTCGCCGGTGATCTCGATCTCGTTCGCCGAAACGAACTTGCCGTAGCCCTGCACCGTGCGCACCTTGCGCTGCTTGGCCATGCCGGCCAGGCCCTTGGTGAACTGGGTGACGACCTTGTTCTGCTTGAAGTCGCGCAGCTTGTCGATGTCGATCTTCGGCTTGCCGAAGTCGATGCCGATGTCGGACGAATGCGCGGCTTCCTCGATCAGCGCGGCCGCATGCAGCAGCGCCTTCGACGGGATGCAGCCGACGTTGAGGCAGACACCGCCGAGCGCGGCGTAGCGTTCGATCAGCACGGTATCGAGGCCGAGGTCGGCAGCGCGGAACGCGGCGGTATAGCCGCCGGGGCCGGAACCGAGCACGACCATGCGGCATTCGATGTCGGCCTTGCGGCCGCTGCCGGCCGCCGCCTTCGGTGCCGGGGCAGCGCTCGCAGGTGCCGGCGTTGGCGCAGGTGCCGCAGCCGGTGCCGCAGCAGCGGCCGGTGCAGGTGCCGCAGCGGGAGCCTTTGCTTCAGCAGCGCCAGCGCTTTCGAGGATCGCGATCACCGCGCCCTCGGCCACCTTGTCGCCCACCTTGACCTTGATCTCCTTGACCACGCCATCGGCCGACGACGGCACTTCCATCGTCGCCTTGTCCGATTCCAGCGTGAGCAGGCCCTGATCCTTCTTCACCGTGTCGCCGACCGCGACCAGCAATTCGATCACCGGCACGCCGTCGTAATCGCCGATGTCCGGCACCTTGACTTCAATGGTCGCCATGCAATTCTCCTGCGCTCAACCGGTGGCGCCGGTGAGCGATTGTTCCAGTTCGTCAAGCTTCTCTTCGAGCTTGCGCCAGCGCTTGATGCGCTTTTCGTCGCTGTCGTCGGTGGCCTCGATCAGCAGGCCGACCTGCTCCATCAGTCGGCTGGCAGGCCCGCAGGCGGGCTGCAGACCGCTGACACGCAGGTCGTCGACGACGAAGAGCAGCACTTCGTCGTCGTGGAACTGTGCGGTGCGGTCCGCCGGCACCTGCGTGCTCAGCGCACGCTGCCAGTCGGCGACCATGCGCCGCGCCAGCGCGGCCGGCATCGGCACCTGCTGCACGTCGGGCTGCTGGCCCACGCGCAATTCGCGCTTGCCGTCACTCCAGACCTGGATGCGTTCATCGGCCTGGCTGAAGCGAAGCGTCCAGTCGCCATCGCCTGCACCGGCGAACAGTTGCACGCCGCTTTCGACGCTGCGCGCCGGCAGGCGGGTCATGCTCAGCGTCGGCTTGGCGCCGGCGGCGAACAGGCCTTCGACCGCCGAACCGTAGTTCTCGGTCGCCGGCGGCCAGCCACGGCCGAGGTCGAGGTTGCACACGTCGTCGGCGTGCGCACTTGCCGCTGCCTGTACGGCCAGCAGGCTCGCCATCAGGTACAGCACGCGCAGCCTCACAAGAGCACGCGCCGCATGTCGGCCAGCAACTGCGCCAGGTGCGCGGTGAAGCGCGCGGCCAGGGCACCGTCGATGACGCGGTGGTCGTAGCTCAGCGACAGCGGCAGGATCAGGCGCGGCGCGAACTGCTTGCCGTCCCACACCGGTCGGATCGCCGACTTCGACACACCGAGGATGGCCACTTCCGGGGCGTTGACGATCGGCGTGAACTTGGTGCCGCCGATGCCGCCGAGCGAGCTGATCGAGAAGCAGCCGCCGCTCATGTCGGCCGGGCCAAGCTTGCCGTCGCGGGCCTTCTTGGCCAGCTCGGAGGTTTCCTGGGCGATCTGGATCACGCCCTTCTTGTCGACGTCGCGCACGACCGGGACGACCAGGCCGTTGGGCGTGTCGGCGGCGAAGCCGATGTGGAAGTACTTCTTCAGCACCAGGTTCTCGCCGCTCGCATCTAGCGAGGCATTGAAGGCCGGGTACTTCTGCATCGCCGACACCGAGGCCTTCATCAGGAAGGCGAGCATTGTCAGCTTGATGCCAGCCTTCTCGTTTTCCTTGTTGAGCGCGACCCGCAGCTCTTCCAGGTCGGTGATGTCGGCGTCGTCGTGCTGGGTGACGTGCGGGATCATCGCCCAGTTGCGCGAGAGGTTCGCACCCGACAGCTTCTGGATGCGCGACAGCGGCTTGGTCTCGGTCTCGCCGAACTTGCTGAAGTCGATCTTCGGCCACGGCAGCAGGTTGAGGCCGCCGCCCAGTGCCACCGTCGCTCCGGCTGCCGCCGGTGCGGCGCCGCCCGCCATCACGCCCTTCACGAACTTCGACACGTCATCCTTGCTGATGCGCCCACCGCGCTCGCTGCCCGCGACCTGCGCCAGATCGACGCCGAGCTCGCGTGCGTACAGGCGTACCGCCGGGCTGGCATAGGGAACCTTGTCGGGCATCAGTTCGTCGGCGCCGAAGGTCACCGGCGGCGTCCGCGGCGGCATCGCTTCGGGATCCGTGCCCGGACGCTGCGCGTCGATCGAGGCCTGGGCAATGCGATCTGCCTGCGCCGGTACGACGACCGGCTCGACCTGGGTGCCGGTCTCGGCGGTCTTGACCTGCTGCGACGGCGCGGCCGGTTCGGCGCGCGGCGGCTCGGCGGGCTTGGCCGGAGCGGCGGGGGCAGCCGGTGCAGCAGCGGTTGCTCCCGCGCCCGCCTCGGACGGTTCGATCAGTGCAACGACGCTGCCCTCGGACAGTTCGTCGCCGATCTTGACCTTGAGCTCGCGCACGACACCGGCAAAGGGCGCCGGGACTTCCAGCGTCGCTTTGTCGGACTCCAGCGTGACCAGTCCCTGGTCCACTTTCACTGTGTCGCCGACGGCAACCAGCAGTTCGATCACGGGCACGCCGTCGTAGTCCCCGATGTCGGGAACGCGCGCTTCTTTGAGGTCAGCCATGTGTGGGGGTCCGGCAGTACGCGAAAACCCTATTGTGCGTCTTGCCAGCGACTGCGCCAACAGCAGGCGACATACGTCACGGTATTGGCCTGCAGCGCCGCCAGGTCACCGCGCCCGGGCCCGGGCCGCCTCGGCCGCGGCGTCCTGTTCGGGGCTGGCATCATCCTTGTCGGGGCGCGGCTGACGGTTGGCCTCCATCAGATTCAGCGGCTGCCCGTTGGGCAACCGGAACTCCAGGGCATCGTCGATCCGATCGAGCTCGACCATGCGTCGGCACAGACCGTCGGCCCGCTGCTCCAATGCCTTGGCCCGTGGCTGGACCCGTGCCTCGATCTGTGCGTCCAGGTTCTCCAGACGCTTGAGGCGGCTGGCATCACCACTGAAGGCGGCACCCAGGGCGCCGCTGACGATGTCACCGATCATGCTCGGGATCACTTCGGCCACCGCTTCGCCGATGCCTTGGCCCAGGTCGTCGCCGTTGAAGCGCGTGGCAGTCACCGACCGCGCCAGCCGCGTGTCGATCTTCGCCCGCGCCCGCTCGACCTTGGCCTGTGCCGCCTTCGGGTCGCTGCTGAAGCCGGCCGAGACTTCGCCCAGCACGGTAAAGGCGATGTCGGCTGCTTCGCGTCCGATCGCCTGCGCTTCGGGCATCGCCGCCCTCGCCCCTTTCTCGAAATCGGCGATGCGTTGCGAGTCGGCGCTGCTCAGGGTTACCCAGCGGTCATCGACGAACAGCTTGCCTTGGCGCATCACGATCGCCCTGGGCACGCCGCTGTCACGGGTGAGGATGACGCTGCGCTCGTCGAGCGTCAGGTCGTAGTCACTGTCCATGTTGCACGACATGTCCACGTTCACATCCGCGGCTTGCGCGCATGCGACCGGCAACGACAGAGCAATGAGCACACCGGGCAAAGACAAGTTGCGCATGGCCGACCCCCGTGATTGCTGGAGGCCATATCTTGCAGCTTTCAAGCGGCGATGTCCCCTGTCGTGCGTCGCGCGCCTGATGCAGCAACGGCCATCGCCGACGGGCCGTCACCGAAAGTTCATGCGCCGCATGTTTACGCGCGCACGCCAGTGAACACGAAGCTTCACGCCAAAGTTCCGCGCTGTGCGAGCGCAGGGCAAGAACGGTTCATGCATCGCTGGCTAGGGTAGTCGCGCCTTCCCCCAAGGCAGCCTGCAAAGGCTCAGATCGTTCTCAATAATGAGGAGTCCTCTCCATGATGCATTTTCGTCATTTGACCCTGGCCGTCGTGGCCACTCTCGCCATCGCCCCGGCCGCTTTCGCCCAGGACACCAGCACCGATACCAGCGGCAAGCGCTTCGCCGTGGTCGGTGGCTACGCATTGGCCGAACCGACCAGCAATCCGCAGATCGCCGGCACCCGCACCAATGTCGACGGTGACGGCGCCGCCACGCTGAGCGCCAGTTGGTACGCCACCGACAACATCGCCATCGAGGCATGGGGCGCGGCCGACAAGTTCGGCAATCGCGTACGCACGCCCAACGGCAAGGTCGCCAGCATCGACAGCCAGCCGTATGCGCTGAGCGGCCAGTACCATTTCGGCACGCCCGCCAGCACCCTTCGCCCGTTCGTCGGCCTGGGCTACTTCGAAGCCAACGTCGACGGCGAGAAGGCCGAGCCGACCGGCGCGCTTGCCGGCCAGCGTATTGGCGTGGGCACCGCCAAGGGCGCGATGGCCACCGCCGGCGTCGACGTCAACATCACCCCGACCTGGTTTGCGCGCGCCGATGTGCGCTACATGCAGGACACCACCGGCCAGCCGGACGTGACCGTCGATGGCGCGAAGGTCGGCAAGGCCGAGCTGAATCCGGTCGTGCTCGGCGTGGGCGTGGGCGCACGCTTCTAAGCGCACGACTTGCAAGCTACGACAACGGGCCCCGAGCGGGCCCGTTGTTCTTCACGCGCCGATGACACCGCGGCCAGGCGCCACAGCGCGGGTCCACAGGCGTTCACACCGCAATCACCGCTCACAGTTAGGGTCGCGGTGTTTCCAAAAGGCAGGAGTCACGCATGACGACCAAGCTCGACAAACCGCTGCGTCGCGAAATCCAGATCGAAGAACGCCCCTATACGCTGACCATCGATGCCGATGGCCTCAAGCTGGTCGAAAAGGGTCGCCGCAACGGCCATGAAGTGCGCTGGGCCGACCTGGTCGGCGGCAATACCGCCCTGTCGGCGGCGCTCAACGCCAGCACTGAAAACTAACCGCCGCCTCACCGCGGCCGATCGAATCGAAGGCGCGGCTCGCTTCGCCGCGCCATCTTCCCCTGACCGCCTCGCCGCGGCTCAGGGGTGTTCGGCTTCAGCGTGCACGCGCTCGCGGCGCAGCAGGTACAGGCCGCTGGCAATGATGATCCCGGCGCCGAGCCAGGTGATTGCATCGGGCAGAACGCCCCACAGCGTGAGATCGAGCAGCACCCCCCAGACTAGGGCGGTGTACTCCAGCGGCGCGATCAGCGACGCCTCGCCCATGCGGAAGGCCTCGGTGATGGCGTACTGGCCAAGCGCGCCGGCCACGCCGATCCCGGCGATCAGCCACACGTCCTCGCTGCGGATCGGCACCCACTGCGGCCACGCCAGCACGCCGGCGCCAACGGCGATCATCGCCATCAGCCAGACCATCATCGATTGAGTGCTGTCGGTGCGCGCGAGGATGCGCACGGTGATCGCGCTGACCGAGTACATCAGCGCCGCCACCAGCACCGCCAGCGCGGCCAGGCTCACCAGCCCCTCGCCCGTGGGTCGCAGCAACACCAGCACGCCGATCAGGCCGACGGCAATCGCCGTCCAGCGCCGCGGCCCGACCTTCTCGCCCAGGAACGGCACCGACATCGCGGTGATGATCAGCGGCGCGACGAAGAAGATCGAGTACGTGGTCGACAGCGGCATACGCGCCACTGCGTAGACGAAGGCGGCCATCATCGCCACGCCCAGCACGCCGCGCAGCAGGTGCAGCGACCAGCGCACGCGGAACAGCGGCGCCACACCGACCGTGGCCAGCGCCCACACCAGCACCAGCGGCAGCGAGGCTGCGCCACGCAGCGAGGCAACCTGGAACGGCGGGTAGTGCGCCGACAGCTGCTTGAGGCCGGCGTCCATCATCGCGAACAGCGCGACGGCGACCAGCATGGTCAGCATGGCGCGGGTGCGGTGTGGGTTGTGGCCGGTGGGCACGATCAATCGCCCTGCGACGCCCAGCGGCCGATGTCGATCACGAAGCGGTAGCGCACGTCCGCCTTGAGCATGCGCTCGTAGGCATCGTTGACCTGCTCGATGCCGATCAGTTCGATGTCGGAGGCGACGCCATGCTCGGCGCAGAAATCCAGCATCTCCTGGATTTCGGCGATGCCGCCGATCATCGAACCGGCCAGGCGCCGGCGCCGGCGGATCAGCGTCCCGGCCGCCACCGCCTGCGGGGCATCGGGGATGCCGAGCAGGACCATGGTGCCGTCGAGCTTGAGCAGCTCCAGGTAGGGGTTGTAGTCGTGCGCGGCGGAGACCGTGTCGAGGATGTAGTCGAATTGCTGCGCGAGTGCCTTGAAGACGGTGCCGTCGCGCGTGGCGGCGAAATCCTTCGCGCCGAGCGCGAGCGCATCGGCGCGCTTGGATTCCGACGTGCTCAGGACCGTGACTTCGGCGCCCAGGGCCACCGCCAGCTTTACGCCCATGTGCCCCAGTCCGCCCAGGCCGACCACGGCGACCTTGTCGCCCGCCTTGACGCCGAAGTGCTTGAGCGGCGACCAGGTGGTGATGCCGGCGCACAGCAGCGGCGCGGCGCGGTCGAGCGGGATGGACGACGGGATCCGCAGCACGTACGCCTCATCCACGGTGATGCGCGTGGAGTAACCGCCGTAGGTGGGCCGCGACTTGTCGAAGCGGCGGTCGTCCGGGTTGCGCTCGAAGCTGTTGTAGGTGCCGCTCATGCCCAGCTCGCAGAACTGCTCCTCGCCGGACCGGCAATTGGCACAGCTGCGGCAGGAGTCGACGAACACGCCCACGCCCACGTTGTCGCCAACGACGAACTTCGCCACCTGCGCGCCGACGCTGGCGACCCGGCCAACGATCTCGTGCCCCGGCACCATCGGGAAGCTCGAACTGCCCCACTCGTCCCGGACCTGGTGCATGTCGGAGTGGCAGACGCCGCAGTAGAGAATGTCGATCAGCACCTCGGTCGGGCCGGGTTCGCGACGCTCGATGGTGAAGGGGGCGAGCGGCGAACGGGCATCGGCCACGGCGTAGGCGGGCGTCTTGAGCATGGTGCGTCCAGGCATCTTTCGGGCACGAGTGGGCCGCCAGTCTAGCCCCCGCCGGAGCCTCACCGCGCGTGCGCAGGCGCAACGCAGCGTGCCGTGGCTGCGCGACGACGCGGCCTGCGCTACGCTTTGCGCCCCCGAATTTGCGTTCTGCTGGAGCCGGCCATGCCTTCGTTTGACGTCATTTCCGAAGTCGACACCCACGAGTTGACCAATGCCGTCGACCAGGCCAACCGCGAGCTCGGCACGCGCTTCGACTTCAAGGGCGTCGATGCCAAGTTCGAGCTGGACGACCAGGTGATCAGCCAATCGGCGCCCAGCGACTTCCAGCTCAAGCAGATAAACGACATCCTGCGTGCACGCCTGATCGCCCGCGGCATCGATGCGCGCTGCCTGGAATTCGGCGACGTCGAGACCAATCTGGCCGGCGCGCGCCAGAAGATCACCGTCAAGCAGGGCATCGAGCGCGAGCTGGCCAAGAAGATCCAGGCTGCCCTCAAGGACGCCAAGATCAAGGTCGACAGCCAGATCAACGGCGACAAACTGCGCGTCAATGGCAAGAAGCGCGACGACCTGCAGGCGGCCATCGCCCTGCTCAAGTCCGCCGAGTACGAACGTCCGCTGCAGTTCGACAACTTCCGCGACTGAGGCTTTGATGACCGGCGAAGACCCCATCATTGCCACCCGGCGCTGGCTCGAACGCGCGGTGATCGGGTTGAACCTGTGCCCGTTCGCCAAGGCGGTGTACGTCAAGGAGCAGGTGCGGTTCGTGCTGAGCGAGGCGACGACGCCCGAGGCGCTGCGCGAGGAACTCGCTTCCGAACTGGCACTGCTGGCAGCGACGGAGCCGGAGCAGACCGACACGACCCTGCTGGTCCATCCGCAGGTGCTCGGCGATTTCCTCGAATACAACGACTTCCTCGACCAGGCCGACTCGGTGATCGCATTCCTGGGGCTGGAAGGGCACATCCAGGTTGCCAGCTTCCATCCGCAGTACCAGTTTGCAGGCACTGCGTTCGAGGACGTGGGCAATTGCAGCAACCGTTCGCCCTATCCGATGCTGCATCTGCTGCGCGAAGCCAGTATCGACCGTGCGGTGGCGGCGTTCCCGGATCCGGATGTGATCGTGGAGCGCAACATCGCGACGCTGGAGAAGCTGGGGATCGAGGGCTACAGGCGGTTGCTGGAGCCGTAGAAGTCAAAATGGGTCCCGGCGTTCGCCGGGACGACCGTGACGGGAGTCAGCGCAACGCCGGCTCGATCAGCGTCCGCGCCTGCACCAGCGAGTCGACGATGCGATGCCCCAAGGCGCGCGCCGTCGCATCGGGGACCACCAGGTCCGGCACCTGGATCGGCGTCATGCCTGCAGCGAGCGCCGCCCGCACGCCCGGCACCGAGTCTTCCAGCACCACGCAATGTTCCGGCGCGACTCCCAGTCGCTCCGCCGCCAGCAGGTAGATGTCCGGCGCCGGCTTGGAGTGGACGACGTCGCTGCCGGTGATGACCGTGACGAAGTGCGGCAGCAGGCCGCACAGTTCCAGCTTCTGCATCGCGCGCTCGCGCCGGGTCGAGGTGACCACGGCGCGCGGGATGCCGCGCAGCGCCAGCAGCTCCAGCAGTTCGATCAGGCCGGGCTTGAGCGGCAGGCCGGCTTCGACGTGGGCGTCGTAGCGCGTGCGGCATCCTTGCAGCAATGCCTGCAGCTGGTCTTCGTCCACGCGCGTGCGCAGCAGCTCGTGGCAGGCGCGGTCGGACAGGCCGACGAACGACAACCACAGCGAATCCTCGAACTGCAGCCCCAGTTCGTCCGCGGTTTCGCGCCAGCACTGCAGCAGTGCGCGCTCGCTCTCGATCATCAGCCCGTCCATGTCGAACAGGACCGCGACCGGCGTGAACTGCACCGGTGCCAGCAGGCTCATGCCGCCGTTCCGAACAGACGCGCGATGTCGCCGGCATCGAGCAGGCGCCATTCCCCGGCCGGCAAGTCGTCGAGCCCGAGTCCGCCGATGCGGCTGCGATGCAGCGCGTCAACATGGTTGCCGGTCGCGGCGAACATGCGCCGCACCTGGTGGTAGCGCCCTTCGGTCAGGGTCAGCGCGGCATGGCGCGGGTCGGTGACCTGCAGTTGCGCCGGCGCCAGCGGCGTGTCTTCGGACTCGAGCACCAGCGTGCCGCTGGCGAACAACGCACCCTCGTCGCCGCGCAGGTCCTGCGCCAGCGTGGTCTCGTAGACCTTGGCCAGCCTGGCCTTGGGCGACACGACCCGGTGCAGCAGGGCGCCGTCGTCGGTCATCAGCAGCATGCCGGACGTATCGCGATCGAGCCTGCCCACGCTGGACAGGATCGGCGAGCGAAGCCGGTAACGCGGCGGCAGCAGGTCGTAGATGACGCGACCGGGATCCTTGGTCGAACAGGTGTAGCCGATCGGCTTGTGCAGCATCAGGGTCAGGCCAGCGGGGGGATCCAGTGGCTCGCCGTCGATGCGGATGCCGTCGTGGTCGACCTTGTCGTCGGCGTAGAGCACCTCGCCGGCCGGATCGGTGATGCGTCCCTCGCGGAACATTGCGCTGACGTCCTTGCGGCTGCCATATCCGAGATTGGCAATCAGCTTGACCAGCTTCATTTCCAGTTCCTTTCCCGGGCCTTGCTCTTGCTCCTCATCTTTCCAGGTGCAGCCACGGGCGCGGCCGGCGCCGCGTGCGGCGTGGCCACCGCGGCGATCACCTTGAAACCGTCGCGCTGCGCCACCGTGCGCACGTCACCGAAGTGCACGGAGAGCATCTCCTCGTAGGGAAGATGGCGATTGGCGACGAGCCACAGCTGGCCGCGCGGGCGCAACGCCTGTGCCGCCGCCGAGATGAAGGCGCGGCCGATGTCGGGGCGGTCGGCGCGACCCTGCGCGTGGAACGGCGGATTGCTGACGATCACGTCGAACTGCTTGTCCAGGCCGCGGGTGACGTCATGCCAATGGAATCCCAGCGCGGCCCGGGATGCCGCCGGCGCGAGATTGGCACGGGCCAATTCGAGCCCTCGCCCCTCGGCTTCGTACAGATCGACCGCGCTGATGCCAGGGCAGCGCGCCAGCAACTCGCTGGCGAGGTAGCCGTAGCCGGCGCCCAGGTCGGCGGCCTCGCCCGACAGGGTGGCTGGCAGTTGCTCGACCAGCAGGCGCGAGGCCGGATCGATGCGGTCCCAGGCGAACAGCCCGGGACGGCTGAGGAAGCGGCCGTCGGCGATCGCGCGCGGCGCGTCTGCCTTTAGCCATTGCCGTGCCAGCTCCGGATCGGGCGGGCCGTCCAGCGGCGCCGTCCAGAACACGCGGCATTTGTGCTTGGACAGCACTCCGACCGGGCCGGCGAGGCGCGCAAGGTCGGTTTCGCCCGATTTGGCACCTTCGTTGTTGCCCAGGCAGGCCACTACGCGACCACCCGGTGCGCAATGCGCCACGGCGCGCGCGAACAGCGCCCGCGCCTCGTCGCGCTGCCTCGGCGGCAACACCAGCACGAGCGGGTAGCGACCCTCGTCGCTCTCCTCGACCAGGGTCAGCCCCGAGCGCTCGAGCGCCTCGGCCTCGGGCTTGAAGCTCTGCTCGCAGACCAGGCCGGGCAGCGGGCGCTGGTGCAGCGGCCAGCCGTCACGCGCGCGCAGGAACAGCGCGCCACCGGTGGTCGGCCAGGTCAGTACGCCGTCCACGAACGGGAGCAGCAGGGCTTGCAGGGCCGCGTCGTCGCCTTCAGCGCGCATATCGGGCACCTATCTGAGTTTTCGCAAAGGTCATGTCGCAATTCTACGCGGGCGCGCACGGTGCTACGGCCATCACGTCCGAGCTTCATGCCGAATCAACGCCTTGCGCGGCACCATGGCGGCAGATTCAGGCAAGGAGAATGGCGATGCGCGCGCTTTTCGTTGGCGGACTGGTCGACAACAGCGAGCTGGATCTGGACGGCGCCGAGCCGCCCCTGCATTACCCCGAGAACACCGGCACGGGGCAATCGCGCTACCGGCTGCACCAGATCGGCATGCGCGACGGCGAAATCGCCTACGCGGTGTACGGGGCCCCCGATCTACCCACCGACGAGGTCGATCGCGTTGCCAGCGAACGCGACTATCCGCGTCGGTTCGGTGCTAAGGCGCAGCCGGTGTTCCAGTAGCGCGTTGAATTTGTCATCCCGAGCTCAGCCGGGACGACATTCCAAGCGACCCTTCAGTCCTGCAACTCCCGCAGCGTCACTGACGGCGGCGCATCGAGCACGCGCCGCGTCGCGAACATGCCCGCCAGCAATGCCGCCAGCACGCCTACGGCGGCGCCGGCCGCGGCCAGGCGCCAGTCGGTCTTCCACGGCAGGTCGAACACGCGCGTGGCGATCACGCCGGCCAGCACCGATGCGGCGATCGCGGCCGTCAGGCCCGACAGCAACCCGATCGCTGCGAACTCCGACGCCTGCGCCAGACGCAGCTGACGGCGACTGCCACCGATGGCGCGCATCACGCCGCCCTCGAGCAGTCGCTCGTCCTGACTGGCGCTGACCGCCGCCATCAGCACCAGCAGGCCCGCTGCCAGCGAGAACACGAACACCACCTCGACCACCGTCGACACCTGGTCGGCGGTGCTGCGCACCTGCTTGAGGACGGCATCGATGTCGATCACCGACAGGTTGGGGAAACGCTCGACCAGATCGGCGGTGAAGCGCGTGCGCGCCGGCGGAACGCTCACGGCGGTGATGTGGCTGGCCGGGAATCCATCGAGCGATCCGGGCGAGGCAATCACGAAGAAGTTCGGTCGGAAGCTCTCCCAGTCGACGCTGCGCAGGCTGGTGATCGTGCCTTCGAACGGTTGCCCGGCGATATCGAACGCAATGCGATCGCCGATCTTCCAGCCCAGTCTCTCTGCAAAGTCTTCCTCGACCGACACTTCCGGATGCGCGGGCTTGCGCTTGCCCCAGAAGGTGCCGGAGGTGATGCGGTTGTCCTCGCGCAGGTGATCGGTGACCGAGAGGTTGAACTCGCGCTCGGCCAGCCGCTGCGCGCGTTCGCCCTGCGCCTCGTAATCGGCGCCGGTGACGGCCTTGCCATTATGCGAAACGAGTCGACCGCGGATCATCGGGTACAGCGTTGGCTCGGCAATGCCCTGCTGCTCGATGAAGGCACGGACATCGGCGACCTGGTCGTCCTGCACGTTGATGATGAAACGATTGGGCGCATCGGCCGACAACGCCACCTGCCAGCGATCGAGCAGATCGGTGCGCACGAACGTCAGCAGCAGCAACGCCATCAGGCCCAGTCCCAGCGCCGACACCTGGGCGATGCTGGCGCCTGCGCGCCGACTGACGTTGGCGAGTCCGTAGCGCAGGCTGCCGCGCAGGCGTGAGCGCACGCGGCGCACCAGCAGGATCAGCAGCCACGCCAGCAACGCGAGCACCACCAGCGTCGCTGCGATGCCGAGCAGCATCGACAGCCCGAGCGCGGCCGAACCAGCCTTCCACCACAACAGCGCGGCCAGGCCGGCAAAGCCGGCAATGGTCACCAGCCACGCGCTCGGCTCGGTCGGATCGAGGTCGCGCCGCAGCACGCGCAGTGCCGGCACGCGTCGCAATGCCAGCACCGGCGGCGCGCCGAAGGCGAGCAGCACGACCAGACCGACGCCATAGCCCTGCAAGGCCGGCAGCAGGCCGGCCGGCGGAATCGACAGCTTCAGCGCCTGCTCGAGCCAGCCACCGATCAGCCATTGCAGGCCGAAGGCGAGCAGCACGCCCACCGTGCTGGCGATCAGGCCCAGCATCACCAGTTCGCCGACCTGGATGGCGACCAGCGTGCGCTGGCTGGCGCCCAGGCAACGCATCACCGCGGTGCCGGACAGATGGCGCTCGCTGTGGCGACGCGCCGCCATGGCCACCGCGACTGCTGCGAGCACCACCGATACCAGCGCGGCCAGGCCAAGGAAGCGACCAGCGCGATCGAGCGCGGAGCGGATCTCCGGGCGCGCATCGGCGATGGTCTCCAGGCGCTGACCACGACCCAGCGCCGGGCGCGCACGCTCGACGAAGCGCTCGACCGCTGCGGCGGGGCCGGCAATCACCAGCCGGTAGCGGATGCGGCTGCCTTCCTGCACCAGGCCGGTCGACGGCACGTCCGCCAGATTGAGGAACACCTTGGGCGCGACGTTGAAGTAATCCAGTGCGGCGTCAGGCTCCTGCATTACCAGCGCTGCCAGCCTGAACTGCGCGTCGCCGATGGTGATCTCGTCGCCGAGGCGGGCACCGAGCGTGTCAGCGCCGGCGCGGCTCATCCAGACAGCGCCCTTGGCGGGCACCGCGCCCGCATCTCGCTCGACGCCACTGGCGTCGGCGATGCGGAAACTGCCGCGCAGCGGGAATCCCTCGCCGAGACCGCGCAGGTCGCCCAGCTGAAGGCGCTCGCCGACGCGGATCATCGTCTGCAGCTCCTGCGTCTGGGTCTGCTGCAGTTGCGGGTCGTTGGCCGCCTCGCGCACGACGCCGGTGATCGGCGTGTCGGCGCGCACCACGGCGTCGCCGCCGAGCAGGCGATTGGCTTCGATCGCCAACGCGCGTTCCGCGCGGTCGGTGACGAAGCCGACCGCGGTCACTGCCAGCACCGCCAGCACCAGCGCGGCGATCAGGATGCGGACATCGCCGGCGGCGAGGTCGCGGCGAAGTTGCCGCCAGGCCAGCCCGATCTGTCTCATGACGCCACCAGGCGGCCGCTGTCGAGGCGCAGCATGCGGCTGCAGCGCGAGGCCAGGTGTTCGTCGTGGGTCACCAGCACCAGCGTGGTGCCGGCATCGGCGTTGAGCTCGAACAGCAGCTCGATGATCGCCTGGCCGGTGTGGGTATCGAGGTTGCCGGTGGGCTCGTCGGCGAACAGAAGACCGGGACGGGTCACGAACGCGCGCGCCAGCGCCACGCGCTGCTGCTCACCGCCGGACAGCTGCCGCGGGTAATGCCCCAGGCGCTGGGCCAGTCCGACTTTTTCCAGGATCGTGCGCGCGGCCGACTCGACCTCGCGGTCGCCGCGCAGCTCCAGCGGCAGCATCACGTTCTCGATGGCGGTCAGCGAGGGCAGAAGCTGGAAGTTCTGGAAGACGAAGCCGACCTTCTCACCGCGCACGCGCGCACGGCCGTCCTCGTCGAGTGTCGACAGCACTTCACCATCGAGCGCCACGTGACCCGTGCTGGGCGTATCGAGCCCGGCGAGCAGCGACAAGAGCGTGCTCTTGCCCGAACCCGAAGCACCGACGATCGCCACCGTGTCGCCGCGGGCGATCTCGAAGCTGACGTCCTCGAGGATGACCAGCTCGCCCGAGGGCAGCATCACGCGCTTGCCCAGGCCTTCGACCTGAAGCGTGGCCGACGCCGTGGCCGGTGGTTTGCCGCGCAGTTCCATTGAATCGGCCATGATCGTCTCTATGCTTGAAGGGTTGTCACTGTCTGCCGGAGCCCGGGTCACGATGTTCACCAAGTCATTTACGGCCATGAACGAAGGATATGCGGCATCGCGGCGGCGCGTTCAATGTGCCATCGGCTGGGGTGTCGCCCTGGTGCTGGCACTGGCCGTCGCAACGCCAGCCTTGGCACAGTCCGCCGCGCGCGCCACGCCCGCTGCGGCGCCGGCGCGCACGGTCCTGGTCATGGGCGATTCACTCTCGGCTGGCTATGGCCTGGCCGCATCGCAGGGCTGGGTGGCACTGACCGCCGCCCGCGTCGCCAAGGATCGACCGGGCTGGCGCGTCGTCAATGCCAGCATCAGCGGCGAGACCACGGCTGGCGGAGCGGCCCGTATCGGCGGAGAGATCAAGCGCACCCGGCCGGCCGTGGTGGTGATCGAACTGGGTGCCAATGACGGACTGCGTGGCCTGCCGCTTGCGCAATCGCGCGCGAATCTGGAGCGCATGATCCGCGCGTCGAAGGAGGCCGGCGCGAAGGTGCTGCTGATCGGCATGCGCATGCCGCCCAATCTCGGTCGCGAATATACGCAGGGTTTCGCTGACAACTACAGCTCGCTGGCGAAGCAGTACGACGTGTCGCTGCTGCCGTTCCTGCTCGAACCGATCGCGCTGGACCGCAATGCGTTCCAGGCCGACAACCTGCATCCGGTGGCGAGTGCGCAGCCGAAGCTGCGGGACCATGCGTGGACGAAGCTGGGTCCGTTGTTGAAATAGACCATGCAACGACGCACGACCATTCGTCTTTCCCGATGAACGGTATTGCAAACATTCATCCGTCGGCGTAACGTGCGCGCCCTTCGCTCCCTGCGAGCGTTCTTTCGATCATCGCCTCGTCATGAAATCCAATTTCGACATTGCAAAGCGTCACGCGCTGCGGCCATCCGGCCACGGCCTGTACGCGCTCGCGCTGTCGCCGCGAATTGGCGACGAAGCCGGCCCTATCGACTGATCTCCTGACACATGGGAGATCGGTCACCCCGATCTCCCGAGGCAAGCGAACGCCCTCGGGTTCCAGCACCCGGGGGCGTTTTTTTATGCCGTTCGCAAAGTGGTTCAAGCGAAAGGAGACACGGTTTACGCGGTGCATCGCGTCCCGAAGCATCCGGAAATGCTGGTCCGAGGAAGGGAACACTACCGAGGCGCAACAGCGCTGTGCCGGGATGCTTCGGCACGGGTGGTGGGGATGCATTGCCAATGAATTGGCGCCTGGCGACAGGCGCCAATGCGAAGCGTCGACGAATGGATTTCCAGCGGAACGGGTTCGCGGCTTGAAGGCCGCACCCGTCCGGTGCGCGCGGCTGTGCCGTGGCGTATGCCGGAGATCCAGGAAGCGCTGCTTCTAGAGCGGACGGTAGCTCAGAGGTTAGAGCAGCGGCGAAAGCCGCTGGCCACCGGTTCGATTCCGGTTCGTCCACCACTGGATAGCTCAGATGGGTAGAGCATCAGCCAAATAAGCTGAGAGTCGCGGGTTCAAATCCCGCTCCAACAACGACCTGTCACGTCGTTCACACCGGGCGCAAGCCCAAACAGGAAACGCCCCGTGCGGTGTTTCGCCAGGCGTCGCGCCACGCGCGTGACGCGCAACGAACGCCGCAGCGGTGATGTCGCCGGGCCCACGTCCTCAAGACGGGCCAGTCGCCGGTCACAACGTGCAGCGTGCTGCATGCGCGACCTGCGACCACCCCGCGGACAGCGCGCGGGCTTCGCGGCATCGGCGTCAAGGGGCGTTTCCAACTTATTCCAATGACACGCGGGAACCGATCCACCGCGCGCTTGAACACTTCGGGTCGGACCACCAGAGCCAACAAGGAGAGACACCCATGTTCTGGACCAAGAGGGTCGTGATCGGAGACGGCGAGCGCGGCCTGGTGTATCGCAACCGTCAGTTTGAAGGCGTGCTCGCGCCGGGCGTGTACCGCTGGTTCGACCCGTTCGCGCGGGTCGAGGTCAACGTGCACAACATCTCCCGCAGCGAGTACGGCGGCAATGACACCGACGTGCTGATCGCAGCGCTCGGCGACCGCCTGTCCGCGCACTTCGCCCTGGCCAACCTCGGCATGAACGAGGTCGGCCTGGTGCTGAAGAACGGCAAGCTCGAGGACGTGCTCGCACCGGGCAGCCGCAAGCTGTACTGGAAAGAGCTGGTCGCGATCGAAGTGCAGGCGGTGTCGATCGACGAAAGCCTGCAGGTCGATGCCGGCGTCGTCAGGCGCTTGCGCCAGCTCGGCTCGCTCGAGCGCGTCGCGGTGTCGCTGGTCGTGCCGGAAGAGTCGGCCGGCCTGGTGTTCGTCGACGGTCGCCTGCAGCGCACGCTGGGCGCCGGTGCCTACGCCTTCTGGAACTTCCAGAAGAACGTCGGCGTCGAGACCATCGAGTTGCGCGTGCAGTCGCTGGAAGTGTCGGGTCAGGAGTTGTTGACCCGAGACAAGGTCAGCCTGCGCGTGAACCTCGCCGCCAGTATCCGCGTCACCGACCCGGTAGCCGCGCGTACCAGGGTCGCCAAGTACGGCGACTACGTGTACCGCGAGTTGCAGTACGGCCTGCGTAAGGCGATCTCGGCCAAGACGCTGGACGAACTGCTCCGCGACAAGGCCTCGCTCGACGCCGACATCTTCGGCTACGTGCGCGGCCAGGTCGGTGAGCTCGGTGTCGAGGTGCTCGGTGTCGGCGTCAAGGACGTGATCCTGCCGGGCGAGATGAAGGACATCCTCAACTCGGTCGTGCAGGCGGAGAAGGCGGCCCAGGCCAACGTGATCCGTCGTCGCGAGGAGGCGAACGCCACGCGTTCCCTGCTCAACACCGCGCGCCTGATCGAAGAGAGCCCGGTGCTGATGCGCCTGAAGGAGCTCGAGGCGCTGGAGAAGGTGACCGAGAAGGTCGACAAGCTGACGGTGTTCGGCGGCCTGGATGGCGTGCTGAAGCAGTTGGTCAACATCAAGCAGTAAGCTCCATGCGGACGGAAGGATCCGGCCGCATGGATTCCAGAAGATATGGATTCAAAGAAGCACAGGAAGGAACCATGAACACGCAACACGATTACGAATTGCTGCACGCACCCGGGTCGGCCACGCCGATCAAGGGCTGGGTGCGCGGCGTGCCGGTCGAGGACCAGGCGCGCCAGCAGCTGCGCAACATCGCCACCCTGCCCTTCGTCGGGCCGTGGGTCGCGGTGATGCCGGACGTCCATCTCGGCATCGGCGCCACCGTCGGCTCGGTCGTGCCCACGCGCGGCGCGATCATCCCGGCCGCGGTCGGCGTCGACATCGGCTGCGGCATGGCCGCGGTGCGGACCACGCTGCGCGCCGACGACCTGCCCGACGACCTGGCGCAACTGCGCAGCTCGATCGAGCGCGGCGTTCCGGTCGGCAACGGTCCCGGCGGCGAGCACCGTCGTCTGCCCGACAGCATCGAGAGCAAGCTGGTGCAGTCGCAGCTGATGGCAAGGCTGGCGCGGATCCGCGAGCGTCATCCTAAGATCCGTCCTGACAAGGTCGAGCGCCAGACCGGCACGCTCGGTGGCGGCAACCACTTCATCGAGATCTGCCTGGACGAGTCCGACCGGGTGTGGGTGATGCTGCACTCCGGCTCGCGCGGCACCGGCAACATGGTCGGCACGTACTTCATCGAGCTGGCGCGCCGCCAGCTGGAGAAGCGCGTGCTCGGCTTCCACTTGCCGGACCGCGACCTGGCGTTCTTCCTCGAGGGCGAGCCGCTGTTCGAGGACTACATCGAGGCGGTGTCGTGGGCACAGGACTACGCACGCGCCAACCGCGAGGCGATGATGGCGCGGGTGCTGCACGAGATGCGCCATCGCCTGCCGAAGTTCCAGCTCGATGCGCAGGCGGTCAACTGCCACCACAACTACGTGCAGCGCGAGCAGCACCACGGTGAGTCGCTGTTGATCACCCGCAAGGGTGCGGTCAGCGCGCGCGAGGGCGAGCTGGGGATCATTCCCGGCAGCATGGGTGCGCGCAGTTTCATCGTTCGCGGCAAGGGCAACGCCGACAGCTTCCACAGCTGCAGCCACGGTGCCGGTCGCGTCATGAGCCGTACCGCCGCGCGTGCGCAGATCACCCTCAAGCAGCACCGCGAGGCGACCGCGCACGTCGAGTGCCGCAAGGATGCTGGCGTGATCGACGAGTCGCCGGCCGCCTACAAGGACATCGAGGCGGTGATGGCGGCGCAGGGTGCGCTGGTGGAAGTGGTGCACACGTTGCGGCAGGTGGTGTGTGTGAAGGGGTGAGGGCGCTCTCCCCCTCTCCCTGTCGCTGGCGCGACTGTCCCTCTCCCACAAGGGGAGAGGGATTCTTGCTTTCAGAGCTTCAGTACGCCCTTTTCAATGATGGGCTTGCCATCCAGCGTGACCGTGCTGCCGGGCAGGAACGCGATGACGCCGTACGGCACCGAGTTGTCGCCGCCGGCCCAGGTGTTGCTGCCCGTGCCCACCGTGACCGCACCGGCGGGCACCCATGTTCCGACCGTACTGCTGGCGGGCAGCGTGACATTCGGGTTGATGCCGAAGTCGACGAAGCCGAACTGGTCCTTGCGAGGGTCTTCGACCGCGTCGTACTCGGCCTTGAAGTCGGGGTAGCCGGGGCCGTCGCCGGTCATCGACGTGATCTTGCCGCCCTCGATGGTCAGGGTCATGTTGTCGATGGGCTTGCCGCGGAAGTAGGTGCGCGTGTGCACGACCTTGCCCGTTGCCGTGCCCGGCACCGGCGTGGTGTAAACCTCGCCCGCGGGCAGGAACGCCGCCAGCGAGGGACCGCCCGCCTTCTGGTCGTCAGGCGAAATGATGCCGTCGCTGACCAACACCCGGCGATCCTTCACCTGCAGCTTCAGGTCGGTGCCATTGGGGTTGGTGATGTGCAGCTCGTTGCCACCCGAGATCGCTGCCTTGATCTGTTCGCCACGGGTCTGCAGCTGCGCATAGTCGATGTTGAGTCCCTTCCAGAACGCGTCGGCCAGTTGCGCTTCGGTCATGCCGTAGCGTTCGGCGCGCCATGGCGTCGGGTACAGGTTGTTGCCGACTTCCACGATCCGCACGCCTTCGTTGAGGAAGGCCTGGCTGACCGCCTCGTCGGCCTTGCCGCGGGCTGCCATCCGCTTGGGATCGGCGCCTTCGAACAGGTTCTCGCTGGTGCCGTTGTTGAGGCCGATCGCGACATCGGCGATGTCGGCCAACTCCAGCCCGAGCTTGTCGGTCTGCGCGTCGTACTTGTCCGACACGTCGAAGAACATCCGTCGCGACATGCGGTCGCTGCCATAGGTCACCAGCGGGAAGGCGCCCAGCTTGCGCACCTGCACGGCGATGTTTTCGATCAGTTCGGCATCCTGCGAGCGGCCGCTGATGAGAACGACCTCGCCTTCCTTGACCGCAGCCGACTGTGTGACCAGGCGCTCTGCGAGTTGTTCGAGCTCGGTCGCCGAACGCTTGGGCACTGCTGTCACCGCTGCAGTCGCCGGCGTGGCGGCAGTGGCTGCGGTGGCCGGAGTGGCCGCGGCGGCGGCCTTGTCGTCGGGTTGCTTCTGGCAGGCCGCCAGCGCGGTGCAAACGGCGACCGCGAGCGCGGCCGTGACGACGGAACGGTTCATGGCGGGGCCTCGCATACCCGAGCGGAGGCCGGGCTGGGAATGCCAACGCCAACCGCCGGGTTCAGCGGTCACCGTACGTCGGTGACCGTCCGGCGGCAACGGCCGTCAGGCAGGGTGACCTTGGTCGTGGTGCAGCAAGCGCCCGCCCCACTGCCAGACCAGCGACAGCCCCAGGCAGCCAAGCAGCAGGCCCGTCCAGCCGGTGGCCTGCGGCGACGGCTGCGGCCACAGGGCGACGAAGGCCGACACCCAGCCCGATCCATAGATCGCCACCGCGCCGACCGCCACCACCGCCAGGACTGCGATCAGGATCCGCAGCAGCCAGCCTTCGACCCGCTCGCCCAGGGTCTGGGCGGCCTCGACCCGGCGCACGATCTGGGCGGCCAGGTCGTACGGCACCGGCTCCATCGCCGGAGTGCGCAGCGCGCGGGCGATCAGGCGGTACTCGCCGATGCGCGGGTCGGCAGGGTCGAGCGGAACGCCGCGGCGCTCCTGCTCCATGGCGTGCTCCTGCGCCTGCCACTCGCGTTCGAGGCGCAGGGCATCGGCGGGCTTGCCAGAGGGATTGCGGTCGTCGGGGGTGTTCATGCGATGGCTCCCATCCGGGCCTGCAGGCGCTCACGCAGGCGCGCCCGGCTCCGGAACAGATGGCTCTTGATCGTGCCTTCGGCGAGACCGGTGATCCGGGCGATCTCGACGATCGGCACTTCGTCCAAGTGATACAGCGTCAGCAAGGTCCGCTGCAAGGGCGGCAGCGCCTCGATTTCCTCGTGCAGGCCGGCGGCGATCTCGGCGTCGGCGCAGGCGCCCTCCAGGTCGAAGCCGTCGCTGACCTGATCGAGCAGGGACAGGCCGTCCTCGTCGTCGCCGCTGTCGGCGATGGCGATGCGGCGCTTCTCCAGATGCCGCTTGGCCACTGAATACGCGACCTGGCCGATCCACGACTTTAGCGCGCTGTCGCCGCGGTACTGGTGCAGGCACTGGTGCACGCGCAGGAAGGCCTCCTGGCACAGCTCGCGAGTGTCCTCGGGCTGGCGGACCATGCGCTGGATGATGTGCCAGCACAGACCCTGGTACTCGCGCACAAGACGTTCGAACGCGCCGGGCACGTTGCCCAGCACGTCCTCGACCAGTTTGCGGTCGTCCTGTGTCACAGCAATCCACCCGTCATGGCTATGTGGATACGTGGAGGGCCGGGATGGTTGCAATCGATTCTCACCCTGCACGGTGCAACCGGTCCTGGCCTGGCCGTATCTGATGGCCTGAACCCGGAACAATTTCCCGACCACCGAGCCAAGAGAGCCGCCATGAACTTCGAAGTACTGATCCCGATCACCCTGTTCATCTGCGTCACCTACGCCATCAAGTCGGTGGTCGATGCCCGCACCCGCGCCAAGCTGATCGCCGGCAACGGTTCGGAAGAGCTGATCCGCACGCTGGTCCAGGCCGAAGCGCAGCAGCGCCGCCACACCTCCCTGCGCTGGGGCATCCTGTTCGTTGCCCTCGGCCTGGGCTTTGCCCTGATCGAAGCCTTCGGCTGGACCGAGGTCACCCCCGGCGTCGTCGCCGTGCTGCTGGGCATGACCGGCCTGGGCAACCTGCTGTCGTACGCGGCGTCCCGCAAGCTGGGTTGATTCTGAAGTTCTCGCTCGCCAATCGGTAGCTCGTGTGTAGGCAACGGGGCGGTCTCCCGCCCCGTTGCTCGCACGATAGGCTCAGTCGCCGACGAAACGGATCGCCTGTGCCGCGCCACCGTCCTGCACGCCGTTGGCGGACACCGTGAGGTTCAACCGAACCGTGGTGGCGTTGCGGAAAAACTGCCGGGCCTGTTTCTCGCTGAGCCCGTAGACCTCGACCAGCGCCCGCTTGTTGACGTAGCCGCCAACGCACGTCCGCGTCGACGTGAGTCGTTGCTGGGTCGTCTCGCCGTTATCCAGGAGGCTGCTCAGAATTGCCGAGCTGATGCCAATCTCCATCTTCCCGTTGAGCGGCTCGCCGGAGTCCGGGTCCACCAATGCCGGGTCGTTCAATGCTTCGTTCTCGACCGTCAGCGAAGGCCCGAGCGTCATGCGCGCGGTACGGTTGTCGAAGCCGGTGTAGTTGGCGAAGGTCACCTGCACCGATGGGGTGAACCAGTGGCACAGCATCGAATGGGCGCTACGCGGTGGCAGCGTGATGCGTGCAACATCGCGGAACTCGGCATAACGGGTGGCCTGATCGTACGGCGACACCGTCATGCACAACCGCGCAGGATCTTCACCCGGCAGCAGACTGCAGTCCTGGCGCAGCATGATCAGCGGACTGGACACGAAACCCAGCCAGCGAACATTGCGCCCAAAGGAATCGGCGTCGCCAACGTCATTGAGCTCACGCGCCGCCTGGGCCGCCAGTTTCACTTCCATCCGCGCCTCGGCGCGTCCGGCGGGCGTGTTCGCATCGGCGAGCTCGCCCAGCTGTTCCTTGACCGACGGTCGGAACTCTTCACCGACGACGTCCTTCGCAAAGGCGCAGCTTCCCGCAGCCGAGGCCGCAAGGGCCACGGTCAAAATCAACTTCCGCATGTCATTCCCCTTTAGGTTCCATTCCCCTGCGGCGCCGAGCGGCGTCCGCGCGCCGATTCTAGGGGACGGGCGAGTGCATTACGCCGGCGACGCTGGGGGCCGGTACTGGCCGGCGCGCACGAACTCCTGAAAAGCAAAGGGCGAAGCATTTGCTTCGCCCTTGCCCTGACCCCAACCCTCTCCCACCTTCCGGGAGAGGGAGTCTGGCGTTACTTGCGATCGCTGGCGGTCGCGTCACGTGCAGCGCGGAACTCCGATGCGGAATCCCAGTTCGGCCAGCGGTCCGAGTCGGCCAGGTCGTGACCGACCGTGTACAGCAGCTGCAGGTCGCGGGCCATGCCGGTGAAGGTCCAGTCGGCTTCCCACTGGTCGGCCGGCTGGTGGTAGCGATCGGCGACGTAGGCGTCTTCGATCTTCTTGCCCGCTTCCAGGCCACCGTCGACCAGGTCGTTGCCGGAGCCGAACGAGATCGCCGGCACGCCGCGCTTGGCGAAGGGGAAGTGATCGGAGCGGAAGAAGTGGCCGGCTTCCGGCTTCGGGTCGGTCACGTAGTCCAGGTTCCACTGCTTGGCCGTGGTCACCAGCTGGTCGAGCAGCTCCTGCTTGGCGCTGCCGGACGTGGTGAAGTTGCGCGCCAGGCCGTGCGGGTCGAGTGCGTCCATGTTGATCACGGCCACGGTCTTGCCCAGCGGGTACAGCGGCTTGGAAGCGTAGTACTCCGAACCGAGCAGGCCCTTCTCTTCGGCGGTCACCGCCAGGAACACGACCGAGCGGTCCGGTGCCGGCGCCTTGGCGAAGCCGCGCGCGAGTTCGAGCATTGCCGCTATACCGGTGGCGTTGTCGACCGCACCGTTGTAGATGGTGTCGCCCTTGGCATCGGGCTGGCCGATACCGAGGTGGTCCCAGTGGCCGCTGTAGATCACGGTCTCGTCCGGACGCTTGGCGCCGTCGATGCGGCCGACGATGTTGTGCGAGGTGATGACTTCGCGGTTGACGTCGTACTTGGCCGATAGCGTCGCGCCCTTGAGCTCGACCGGCTTGAAGTCGCGCGTGGCGGCCTGCTTCTTCAGCGCGTCGAAGTCCTGGCCGGCGCTCTTGAACAGCTGGGCGGCGAAGTCGCGCTGGATCCAGCCTTCCATGGTCGGATGGACCGAGGCCGGGTCGTCACGGACGACGTCGAACATGGTGTTGGTGTTGGAGTTCTTCACCGTTGCCCAGCCGTAGGAGGCCGGCGCGGTCTCGTGGACGATCAGCAGGCCGAGGGCGCCCTGGCGCGCGGCTTCCTCGTACTTGTAGGTCCAGCGGCCGTAGTAGGTCATGGCCTTGCCGCCGAAATCCCCCTCGCCGCTCTCGAAATCCGGATCGTTGATCAGGACCACGGCGATCTTGCCCTTGAGGTCGACGCCCTTGAAGTCGTCCCAGTTGCGCTCCGGCGCATTGACGCCGTAGCCGACGAACACCAGCGGCGCGTTGGCGATGTCGATGGCGGTGGTGCCGTTCTGCGCGGCGCGCACGGCGATCTGCTCGCCCTGGGTCAGGGCCTGCGTCTTGCCGCCGACCTTCACCGACACCTGCGGCGCGCCCTTGATCTCGGCGCGTGCCAGCGGCACGGCCTGGGTCCATTCGCGCTTGCCGTCCTTGAGGTCGCCACCGGGCTTGAGGCCGGCGGCCTTCATCTGCGCGATCACGTAATCGACGGTCTTGACCTCGCCCTCGGTGGCGGGGCCGCGGCCTTCGAACGCGTCGGAGGACAGCACCTTGACGTCGTTGGACAGGCGCTGGGGATCGAAGGTCGGGGCGGTCGGCTTGGCCGCCGACGCGGGCTGGACGGCCAGCGCGATCGACAGCGCCAGCAGGGAAACGGCAGGAAACTTCATGGACGCTCTACCAGTTGGAGTCCGCCGATCTTAGGCACCCCGGGCGGCAACGGCCAGCATGACCATTGGCCCGGGCGCTGGCTGGCGGGCCACTTTGCCGGGGCTGCCGGTTGAGCGTGCGGGTGCACGCGAGAATTGCGATGGAACCCAGTGTTGCCCCCTCGCGGCTGGCTTCGCCCGCGCGCGGCGCGCACACTTTCCATGCCACGCCTGTCCCTCGCGGCTGTCCCTTCGCCGCTGCCCCCGTCGTTCCAGGGGCCTCGCATTCCTCCCCCGCCTGTCGCCGCAGGCACGAACCGGTGCATCACGTGACTGTTACTCCTGCCGTATTGCCGATCGCGCGCCCGCTGTGGCGCGACCGCACGCTGGTGCTTGCCGGCATCGTGCTGTCGGCGTTCAACCTGCGCACGGCGGTGACCTCGCTGACGCCACTGCTCGACAGCCTCGGGCAGACGCTCGGTTTCGGATCGACCATGACTGGCGTGCTCGGCATGGTGCCGACCGCGGCATTCGCGGTGTTCGGCGTGGCGACGCCCGGCATCGCCCACCGTCTCGGACTGGAGCGCACCGCGCTGCTGTCGATGGTGCTGGCAACGCTGGGCCTGTTCGCGCGCGCCTTCGTCGGCGATACCTGGATGCTGCTGCTGACCTCGGCCGTGGCCCTATCTGGCATGGGCATGGGCAACGTGGTGCTGCCGCCGCTGGTGAAGCGCTATTTCGCCGACCGTGTCGGCACGGTCAGCACCTTCTACATCACGGTGCTGCAGCTGGGCACGATCCTGCCGGCATTGCTGGCCGTGCCGCTGGCGCAAAGCGTGGGCTGGCGCGTCTCGCTGGGCGGCTGGTCGCTGGTCGCGGCGGCGGCGGCGTTGCCGTGGATCGCGGTGCTTTGGATGGAGCGCTTCGGCCATTCGCGCCAGGCACGGGCGTTGGCGGATGCGCACGACTGCGCGGTGAAGGTCGGCGATGAAGCGCCCGAGCTGGCCGAGCCTGCCTGCCCAGGGCGGGTATCTCGCTCGCCCGTCGCATGGGGTCTGGCGCTGATGTTCGGCATGACCTCGCTGATCACCTATTCGATGTTCACCTGGTTGCCGAAGCTGCTGGTCGAGGCCGGCGGCAGCCCGGCGCTGGGCGGCAGCATGGTCGCGCTGTTCTCGACGCTCGGGCTGATCAGCGCGCTGGTGTTGCCGGCGGTGGCGGTGCGGGTGAGCAATCCCTATCCGATCGTGATCGCGTGCGCCGTCGCCTACGTCTCCGCGTTCGCTGGCCTGCTGTTTGCACCGATGGCCGCGCCACTGCTCTGGGTCGCGCTACTGGGCCTGGGGCCGAGCACGTTCCCGCTGTCGCTGACGCTGATCAACCTGCGCACGCGTTCGCATGTGGGCTCGGCCAAGCTGTCGGGTTTCATGCAGGGCGTGGGCTACAGCCTCAGCTGCCTGGGGCCATTGCTGTTCGGCCTGCTGCACGAGATGACGCACGGCTGGGCCTGGCCCTTCGCCTTCCTGCTGGTCTGCCTGGCGGTGCTGCTGGTTGGCGGCTGGCTCGCCTGCCAACCACGCATGCTCGAAGACACCTGGTAGTTCATTCCACGCCATGACCGCGGGTTGCAGGTAACCTGTCGCGGCTTTTCATTGGTCGCGATCATGTCCCTGCGTTCCATCACTGCCGCCCGCTACGTCACGCCACTGCGTGAAGGCGGGTCGCTGCCTGCGGTCATAGAGGGCGACGACGACGGCCTGTATGTATTGAAGTTCCGCGGTGCCGGGCAAGGGCCCAAGGCGCTGGTGGCCGAGCTCGTCGCCGGCGAGATCGCGCGAGCGCTGGGACTGCCGATTCCGGAACTGGTGTTCGTCGAACTCGATCCCGAGCTGGCGCGCACCGAGCCTGACCCCGAGATCCAGCAACTGATCAAGGACAGCGCCGGGCTCAACCTCGCCCTCGACTACCTTCCCGGCTCGGTCAACTTCGATCCCGTCGCCGAGCAGGTCGATGGCGCGCTGGCCTCGGACGTGGTCTGGTTCGACGCGTTCGTCAGCAATGTCGACCGCAGCTTCCGCAATCCCAACCTGCTCATCTGGCATCGCAAGCCGTGGCTGATCGACCACGGCGCGGCGCTGTACTTCCATCACGGCTGGGACGGCGGATCTCAAAATCATGCCGGCAGCGCCTTCCCGATGATCCGCGAGCACGTGCTGCTGGCACGCGCCGACGACATCGCCGGCGCCGATGCGCGACTGGCGCCGAAACTGGCGCGCGAGGACTTTGCCGCGATCATGGCGCTGGTGCCCGATGCCTGGCTGGTGGGTGCGGACACCCCTGCCGACCCGGCCGAACACCGCGCCGCCTATGTCGAACATTTCATGCAACGACTGGCGCAGCGCCAGCGCTTCGTCGAGGAGGCCGTCAATGCACGCGCCTGACCCGCAACGCCACGACACGTATGACTACGCAGTGATCCGCGTGGTCCCGCGCGTCGAGCGCGAGGAATTCGTCAACGTCGGCATCATCCTGTCGTGCGCCGGCGCTAAGTTCCTGGAAGCGCGGATCGAGCTGGACGAAGCGCGCCTGCTTGCAGTCGATCCGCAGGTGGACCTGGAAACGGTGCGCCGCCACCTGGCCGCGATCGAAGTAATCTGCGCCGGCGGACCCGGCAGCGGCCCCATCGGCCAGCTGCCACAGCGCGCGCGCTTCCACTGGCTGACCGCCAAGCGCAGCTCGATCATCCAGACCTCGCCGGTACACATGGGCCGCTGCCCTGCGGTCGGTTCGGCGATCGAACACCTGATGGCGAAGATGGTGCGGGTGGTCAGGCCCTGAGCACACGCGTGAGCCACAACGTCCTCTTCATATGCAGCCAGAACCGCTTGCGCAGCCCCACCGCGGAACAGGTGTTCGCTGACTGGCCCGGCATCGAGACTTCTTCGGCCGGGCTCAAGCACGATGCCGAGAATCCGGTCACGCCGGAGCTGGTGCAGTGGGCCGACATCATCTTCGTGATGGAACGCGCGCATCGAAGCAAGCTCTCGGCCAAGTTCAAACCGCACTTGGCAGACACGCGCGTGATCTGCCTCGAGATCCCGGACGAGTACGAGTTCATGGATCCGAACCTGATAAGCCTGCTCAAGGCCAAGGTCCCGCGCCACCTGCCCTCGCGCTAGCGCCAGAGGACGAAGACCGTGCAACGAATTGCCGAAGCGTCGTCCGCCGGGACGGGGATTGCGCAGCAGCGGGACATGGATGTCCCGCGCCCCCCGGCCCGGCGGACGGCGCCGTTCCGAAGAGCAAAGCCCGGAGCCCATCAGAACGACGGGCAAAAAAAACCCGGCCGAAGCCGGGTTTTTCCTTCGTCAGCGCGTTAGCGCCGCGACGATGTCAGACTCAGACCGCCTGCACGGCGTCGGCCTGAAGGCCCTTCTGGCCCTGGACGACGGTGAAGGTGACCTTCTGGCCTTCCTGCAGGGACTTGAAGCCCGAGCCCTGGATCGAACGGAAATGGACGAACACGTCCTCGCCATTCTCGCGGCTGATGAAGCCGAAGCCCTTGGCATCGTTGAACCACTTGACGGTACCGGTTTCACGGTTCGACATATTGTTTACTCCTTGGAACATGGTGAATTTGCCGCTTTCGCGGCGTGAGGCTGGTTGCAAGGAGAAAACGAGGTGCAACGATGGAGTAAATCTTGATCTACATCGGGCCACATTCACGGTGACCCTTGGCTAACTCAGCGCGGCAAACGTTAGACGCTATTGCCCCGCAAAGCAATGGCTTGGATGCAATTTTGTTCAGACTGGCCCCCGATCCCGCCCCCAGAGGCCCCGAATGACCCCCGACCGCCTGCCATGACCGTCTACGTCGACGACGCTGTTCATCTTTGGCGCGGCCGCCGCTGGGCGCACCTGATGGCCGACACCCTGGACGAACTGCACACCATGGCCACCCAGCTCGACATCCCCAGGAGAGCCTTCCAGGACAAGACCTCCGGCGCCCATTACGACGTCCCGGCCGAGCTGCGCGAGCGCGCCATCGCCCTCGGCGCAGTCGCCATCTCCCGCCACACCGACCGCGAAAAGGTCCGCGCCGTCATCCACGTGGCCAAGCTGCAGGGCCGCGGCGAGCACCCGTGACACCCTCCCGCGAGCTTCACGGCCTTTCATCGGCGCTTGGGCATACTCCGCCCGTCCCGTCTGGAGTCGCCCGATGACCGCCCCGAGGAAAGTCCGCGCCCTGGCCTGCCTGGTCCTCACCGCCGCGCTGATCCCGGTGCTGGCGCAGCAGGCGGCCCCTCCGGCGCCGCCCCAGCCGGCCCAGCGAGCCGCACCGGCACGCGACATCGACCCCAACAGCCTGGCCGCGGCCGGGATCCAGGCGGCGCAGCTGATCGACGCCGGTCGCGCCGGCGAGGTCTGGGATGGCGCTTCGGCCGTGGCCAAGCGCAGCGTCGACCGCAACAAGTTCAGCGACTCCATCACCGCGCAGCGCAAGCCTCTCGGAGCAACTACGGCGCGACGCTGGACCCTGGTGAGCCGCCATTCGACCGCCGGCACGGAGCAGCTCCCGGCCGGCACCTACGCCAATGTCGAGTTCGACACCCAGTTCTCGGGCAACCGCAGCGGGCACGAGCTGATCTCGTTCCGGCAGGACGAGGACGGGACCTGGCGCCTGGCCGGCTACGTCCTCAAATAGCGAGGTCGTCGTAGCGGGCCTCGCTCCTGCCGGTATCCTTTATGACCCCGCGACGCATTGCCGCCGCGGCAGCAGCCATAACGGACCACGACGACCATGACCGACACCGCCCCGCCCGACCGCCTCTCCAACGACCCGCGCAGCCCGCACTACAACGAAGCCCTGCTCGAACGCGGCGTCGGTATCAAAGTCAACGGCGTGGAGCGCACCAATGTCGAGGAGTACTGCATCAGTGAAGGCTGGGTGCGCCTGCCGGTTGGCAAGTCGCTCGACCGCCACGGCAATCCGATGACGATGAAGATGAAGGGCACGATCGAAGCCTGGTTTCTGACTGACGCGCGCTGATCCGACGTGCCGCTGGGCTGACGTTCGGCAACCGCCGCTGTACGACCGCCGCGTCACCCATGGCGGTCGTGCGGGTGCAGGCAGACAATCGGTGTGTACCAAGACCGGTACCTCTCCGGAGCCTGCCATGAACCTGCGGCCCGCCCTCATTGCCCTCGCGCTGGCAATCGTCAGCACCGGCGTGCCCGCCGACGCGCGCACACGCAACGTCACCGATCCCAATGCGCCACGCGCGCTGCCCATGCAGGGACCGGTCAGCGTGCGCTGGGAGGACCCGTCCAGGTTCACCGACATCCGCTACAGCCGCAATCGCTGGGAAGCCGTTCGCGGCAACTGGGTAGAGGAACTCGCCGAACACATGCGCAGGAGCGCCGAGAGGCGCCTGCCGCCGGGCCAGCGCCTGGACGTCGACATCGTAGACATCCGCCGCGCCGGTTCCTTCGAGCCCTGGCACGGCCCCGACCTCGACAACACGCGCATCATCCGCGACGTCTATCCGCCGCGCATGACCGTCACCTTCCGCCACACGGATGCCAACGGGGCGGTCCTGGGCGAAGGCGAGCGCAGGCTCAGCGATACCGGGTTCATGATCGGCGCCAACCCAGTCAACAACAACGACCTGCTGCGCTACGAGAAAAGCATGATCGACCGCTGGCTGACGCGTGAGATCGGATCTCCGCGGACCTAGTTCTTCAGCTTCCAGCCGGTGCGGAAGATCCACCACACGATCGCCAGGCACAGCGCCAGGAAGCCCAGGATTGCCGCCGCGCTGATGCCGACGTTGACGTCGGCCATGCCGTAGAAGCTCCAGCGGAAACCGCTGACCAGGTACACGACCGGGTTGAACAGCGCAATTTTTTGCCAGACCGGCGGCAGCATGTTGATCGAATAGAACGCGCCACCGAGGAAGGTCAGCGGGGTGACGATCATCAGCGGCACGAGCTGCAGCCGCTGGAAGCTGTCTGCCCACAGGCCGATGATGAAGCCGAACAGGCTGAAGGTCAGCGCGGTCAGTATGAGGAAGCACAGCATCCACAACGGGTGGGCGATCTCGTACGGCACGAAGAAGCGCGCGGTCACCAGGATCAGCGTACCCAGCATCAGCGACTTGGTCGCCGCCGCACCGACATAGCCAATGATGATCTCGAACGCCGACACCGGCGCCGACAGCAGCTCGTAAATGGTCCCGGCCCACTTGGGCATGTAGATGCCGAAGGACGCGTTGGAAATGCTCTCGCTCAGCAGCGACAGCATGATCAGGCCCGGGATGATGAAGGCGCCGTAGCTGACGCCGCCGACCTCGCCCATGCGCGAGCCGATCGCCGCGCCGAACACGACGAAATAAAGGGACGTCGACAGCACCGGCGAAACGATGCTCTCCATCAGCGTGCGGAAGGTGCGGGCCATCTCGAAGCGGTAGATGGCGCGGATCGCATGGAAGTTCATGCCCGCGCCTCCCGGCCCTGGCGCACCAGACTGACGAAGATTTCCTCCAGCGAACTCTCGCTCGAATGCAGGTCGCGGAAGTCGATGCCCTGCTCGTGCAGGCGACGCAGCAGCGCGGCGATGCCGGTCTCCTGCGCCTGCACGTCGAAGGTGTAGACCAGCGTGGTGCCGTCCTCGGACAACTCCAGCGGATAGTCCGCCAGGCCTTCGGGGATCGCGTCCAGGTGCGACTGCAACTGCAGCGTCAGCTGCTTCTTGCCGAGCTTGCGCATCAGCGTGGCCTTGTCCTCGACCAGGACCAGCTCGCCGTGGTTGATCACGCCGATGCGATCGGCCATGTCCTCGGCCTCTTCGATGTAGTGCGTGGTGAGGATGACGGTGGTGCCGTTCTCGCGCAGGCGCCGCACCATCTGCCACATGTCGTGGCGCAACTCGACGTCGACGCCGGCGGTGGGTTCGTCGAGGAACAGGATCTGCGGCTCGTGCGCCAATGCCTTGGCGATCAGCACGCGGCGCTTCATGCCGCCCGACAGCGCCATGATCTTGCTGTCCTTCTTGTCCCACAGCGACAGGTCGCGCAGCACCTTCTCCAGGTAGGCAGGATCGGGCGCCTTGCCGAACAGGCCGCGGCTGAACTTAACCGTCGCCCAGACGCTCTCGAACGCATCGGTCGACAGCTCCTGCGGCACCAGGCCGATCTTGCTGCGCGCCTGGCGGTACTCGCGCACGATGTCGTGGCCGTCGGCCAGCACCGTGCCGGAGCTGGCGTTGACGATGCCGCAGATGATGCTGATCAGCGTGGTCTTGCCGGCGCCATTGGGACCGAGCAGGGCGAAGATCTCGCCGCGCCGGATCTGCAGGTCGATGCCCTTGAGCGCTTGGTAACCCGACGCGTAGGTCTTGGTGAGGTTGCGGACATCGATGACCGGTGGCACGCGTGGATCCTTTTGCACGGCTGTCAGCGCCGCATCGTAACCGAGCGCGCTGACATACGAGCCGCTTGCGGTGGTGCGATCGGCTCGGTTCAGCCCATCGCTCCGAAGCTGCGCACAGGCGGCGCGGCCAGCGCGCGAGCCAGGCGCGAAACCAGCGAAGACAGGAAACGGACGAATGCGGGGCGGGCGTTGGCGGGCGTCGACATGGTGGGGCGCTCGTTCAGCGGGGGGTGTCGACAGAGTAGGCAGAGACTGCTGCCGCGATAAGTCACTGATCGGGGGAAGAATCATCCCGTGAGCGGGCGAATCGCACATATGTCGCCTTTGGCACATGAGGCGCCGCCGCGATCGGCCACAATGCCGGTTCCGACGATCCAATCCCCTGCCAGGAGGCGCCAGTGAAGTTTCTGCTGATGGTGTACACCGACCCCAAGCTGATGGATGCACTGCCCGAGGGCGAATTCGACCGCATGATGCGCGGCTGCCTTCAGAAAGCCGATGAACTGCGCGCCCGCGGCACGCTGCTCGATGCGCAACAGCTGGAGGCGCCGGTCACGGCCAAGTCGCTGCGCGCACGCAACGGCAGCACGACGATTTTCGACGGCCCGTTCGCCGAGGCCAAGGAAGTGTTCGCCGGATTCAACCTGATCGAAGCCCGGGACATCGACGAAGCACTCGAGATCGCCCACTCGTTCCCGTGGATCCGCGTCGGCTCGATCGAAGTACGCCCGGTCCGCGACATGGAAGCGGTACGCGAACGCGTAGGCGCCTGACCCCAAAATCCCTCCCCCCTTGCGGGGGAGGGACAGGCGCCAAAGGCGCCAGGGAGAGGGGAAGCTCTTACTCCCCGCCGCGAACGACCGTGCCCTGCTTCATCACCAGCAAAGGCCGCTGCGTAGCGCGGATGTTCTGCAGCACGTCGCCCGACACCGCGACCACGTCAGCCAGCTTGCCCACTTCCAGCGTGCCGGTTTCCGCCTCCACGCCCAGCAGCTTCGCCGAGCCCTGGCTGCTGGTCATCAGCGCGGCCGCCGGGGTCATGCCCAGGTCGACCATGTCGCCGAACTCCTGGGCGTTCAAGCCATGCGGATAGACCGCGGCATCGGTGCCCAATGCGATCGGCACGCCTATGCGCAGCGCTTCCTTGAACATCTTGGTGTGCGCGGCGCCGGCCGCACGTGCCTTGGCGCCGATCTTGGGCGGATAGCTGTCGGCCTTGTCGACCACCCAGACCTGGGTCATGCGCGTCGGCACCAGGTAGGTGCCCTTCTGCTTCATCAGCTGCAGCGTCGACGCGGTGAGGAAGCTGCCGTGCTCGATCGAATCCACGCCGGCCTCGACCGCCAGCTTGGCGGCGAGATCGCCGTGGCTGTGCGCGGCGACCTTGCGGCCCCAGGTGTGGGCTTCGCTGATGATCGCCGCTAGTTCGTCCGGGGTCAGCTGTGGTACGTCGACCGGGTCGGCTTCCGACAGCACGCCGCCGGAGGCGCAGATCTTGATCAGGTCGGCGCCGAACTTCATCTGTTCTCGCACCGCCAGGCGGCACTGTTCTGCACCGTTGCAGACGCCTTCCAGGGTACCGGCGGGGGTGACCCGGCCCGGCGGAAAGGGCGAAGCGTCGCAATGGCCGCCGGTGGAGCCGATGGCATGCCCGGCCACCAGCATGCGCGGGCCTTCTGCCAGCCCCGCGTTGATCGCGTTGCGCAGGGCGACGTCGACGAAGTCCGGCGCACCGACCTCACGGATGGTGGTGAAGCCCGCCTCGAGCGTCAGCTTGGCGTTGTGGGCGGCATGGAACGACTGCTCCACCGGCAGGCGCAGCATGTTCTCGTAGAAGCCCTGCGCCCAGTTGTCGTCGTGGTCGGAGGCGATGTGGGTGTGCGCGTCGATGAAGCCCGGCAACAGCGTCGCCTCGCCCAGGTCGATCACGCGCGCGTTGGCCGGCAGCGGCGACGACGGACCGACGGCGACGATGCGCTGGCCCTGCACCACTACCAGGCCCGGCGAGGACAGTCGTCCGCTGCGGCCATCGAACAGATGTGCGGCCTTCAGCACGACCGGTTGCTGCGCAGCGGGCGCCGCCGTGCTGGCGGGCTCCTGGGCGTGGACCGCCAATGCGGCGGACAGTGCGAGCGACAGGCCCGTGAGGGCGGCAGCGACGTGCAGCTTCATTGGGTTCCCCTTGGCATCCGATCCGGATTCGCGACCGAGTGTAGGTCAGCCGTCTCGTCCGGTGCGACGGCCGGCGCCGACACTGGCCGCCTCCTCGTCAGGGAGACAGCGGGGCGGCGTGCGGACTGGGCCCTGTCCGCCGCCCCGGCTTTTGCGTGCAGTGGAAGCGCTTACCTAAAGGCCGTATGAAGGCAATCGCCCTCAAACAGCGACGGCCGTCATGGTTCGTGAATGGCGGGACTTGCCCCCGCCGGCGCCGACGTAGGATCGCAGCGCACCAGCACTCGACACGTGCAATCTGCAATCCACAGGGGAACCCATGAAGCGTCTGCTGTCCGTACTAATGATCGGTTTCGTGTTCCTGGCGCCGGTGGCGGCTTCCGCCCATGGCAAGAACAAGCACGGCGACGACCATCACCACCATGACGATCACGACCGTGACCATCGTGATGACCACCACGACCACCACCCGGGCAAGCACAAGGGCCACCACAAGCAGGAGTACCGCCGTGGCGTGGTCTATGTCGAACGTCGCGTCTACGTCGACGACTACCCGCGCTACCAGCTGCACGAGCCGCCGCGCGGTCACCGCTGGGTGCGCAGCGACGACGGCAAGTACGTGCTGATCGCAGTGGCCACCGGCATCATTGCCGACGTGCTGCTGCACCACTGACGCCGGTCGACCGCAACATGCAAAAAGCCCCGCCCCGGCGGGGCTTTTTGTTTCCCGGGAAGGGCATCGACACTTACGGACCGCGGGCATACCCGGCCTTCACTTGCCCCTGCTCAGACTGAATCGGGGCGCCCTGCTGCACGGCACATCGCCGACCGGCCCATCCGGTCTCCGCCGCGCCGCGGCCGTCCCCTCACGCTGTCCGGCAGCGCGCCTGCGGATCGCATCGTCAATGCAATCAATGGAGACCGTAGTGAAGACATCCTCCCTGTCGCGCACCCTTCCCTCCGTTCTGACGCTCACCCTGGCCATGGCGCTGTCCACGGCCTGCGCGACCAGCGCCCCGCCCAGCACAGGACCGAGCGAGACGGTCGCGATGAGCGTGCAAGCCACCGGCAAGATCGTCGACATCGACACGCCTTCGCGCCTGCTCACCATCGAGGGCGAAGACGGCAAGCAGGTCGAAGTGCACGCCGACGAGACCGTGCGCAACTTTGACCAGGTCCGCGTCGGCGACGTGGTCCAGATCGACTATGTCAACGCGGTGACCATCGACATCCAGCCCGCGGGCAGCGCCGAGCCTGGCGCCTACATCAAGGAAGGCCAGGACGTCGCCAAGACCGGGGAAAAGCCGCGCTACGGCAAGGCGGAAGTGGTCACGGTGCTGGCCCCTATCGAAGCGATCGACACCGTCAACAACACCATCACGGTGAAAGGGCCGCGCGGCAACGTGGTCACCCTCGACGTCAAGAAGCCCGAGCACCAGGCCCGCCTGAAGACCCTGAAGGTGGGCGACATGCTTCGCATCGCCTTCACCGAAGCGGCTGCGGTGTCGATCAATCCGCGGAAATAAGTCGATCCCGCAGTGATGAAGACGGGCGGCCCTGTGCCGCCCTTTTTCATGGGCGGCCATCACGCCGCAAGCACCTCCACGACTGTGGGCTGAAGGCCGCCGGCGCAGGTTTCTTCGCGTTCAGACGCGCAGTGGAGACTCGAAGCCGGAACATTCACCATGGAGGTCCAGCATGCGCATCAAGCCAGCAGCCGCACTAACCGCCGTCACCTGTGCGATCGCCATCGGCATGTTGTCGCCTACACCAGCGCGCGCCGCCGACCTCGATTGCAAGCTCACCTACAACCTCGACGGCTGGTCCTTCATCTACAAGCAGACCTCCGGCAAGGGCACCGTCACCTGCGACAACGGTCAGTCGATGCCGGTGCACGTCAGCGCCAAGGCAGTCGGCCTGACCGCGGGCAAATGGCAGATCGACAATGGCAAAGGCAACTTCACCGACGTGCACAGCATCAACGACGTGCTCGGTCGTTATGTCCAGGCCAGCGCCAATGCCGGCATCGTCAAGTCCGGCGAAGCACAGTTGCTGACCAAGGGGCCGGTGTCGCTGGCACTGGCCGGCGGCGGCGAAGGCATCAACCTTGGCGTGGACGTGGGTGCGTTCAACATCAAGCGCGGCCGCTGATCGATCCCTCGCCGTGAACCTCTCCCGTGCGGAGAGGTTTCACGGTGCGGACTCAGCCGCTTACCGGGTAGGGCCCGTCGGCAAAGACCGTGTCGTGATAGCCCTTGCTTCCCACCGCTTCGGCCAGCGCGCTGCGGAATTCCGCGCCGCTGCCCAGCGCCGCCAGCACGCCGCGGAAGTCGTAGCCTGGCTGCCAGCCAAGTTCTGACCGGGCCCGCGAATTGACGTAGACCCGATCGAGCTGCGGGAACATCCGCCAGCCCTTCGCTGCGTAAAGGGATGCGGCCTCGGGGAACAGCCTTTGGACCACGGCAGGCGCATCGCGCCGGAGTTCGTCCAGGTCCGCTTCGGTGAAAGGCGTCGTCGCCGACACGATGTAGCGACCAAAGCCGATATCGGGCGCACGCTCCACTGCGAGCAGATGCGCATCGACCGCGTCCTCGATGTCGAGTCTTCGATACAGCAGTTCGTTGGCCTGGGCATTGGCGGTGACATAACCACTGCGCATGTCGATGCTGTCGTCCGGCTCCGGGAAGAAGCGCGAAGTCCGCAGCACCACCACCGGCAGGCGCCGCTTGCGGAAGAACAGCTGGCACAGGTGCTCGGCCGACAGCTTGGTCACGCCGTAGATGTTCTTGGGAATCGGCGCGACGTCCTCGGTGATCCACGCCGCCGGCAAGCCCGGCGCCGGCGTCAATGCCGCGCCGAAGGTGCTGGTGGTGCTGGTGAACACGAACGAGGCGACACCCGCGGCCACGGCTTCTTCCAGCAGCACCAGGGTGCCGCTGATGTTGGTGTCGATGAAGTCCTGGTGCGGGTGCGTGGCCACGTGCGGCTTGTGCAGCGTGGCGGTGTGGATGATCGCCTGCACATGCGGCATGCGCCGGCGGATGAAGTCGCGATCGTTGATCGAACCGACGTGGTCGGTGAACGGCGAGGGCTTGATGTCGATGCCGACGGCGGGGCGGCCGGCCGCGCGCAGTTTGCGCATCAGGGCTTCGCCGAGGTGGCCGGCGCTCCCGGTCACGAGAATCGTCATGCGTGCGCTCCTGTGGCTGGATGCCTATGTCGAGAGTATGCGGATCGGGGCCGAGTCCTGACTCCAAAACGGCAAGGCGCCGCCGGCCGGCCAGCCGTGCGATTGGCCCCGCCGACATGGCCATTATTGGCTCTCGCATGGGTCCGCCTGCGCTCCTATCGTCGACCGCGCTCCCCCAACCCATGGAGAGGTCGACGATGAATACCCGGAATACCCCAACTGGCCGCGTCCTGCGTCCCCTGGCTTCGGCAGTCCTGGCCCTCGTGGCCCTTTCGCTGGCGCCGGCCGTGCTGGCAGGCGGCCACGGCCATGGCAATGCCCGCGGCTGCGCCCGCCAGTTCGAACTGGCCCAGAAGATGGACATGGAATCCTTCCGTGACTACGACGAAGAGACCTTCCGTGCCGTGCACGACGATCGCGCAGTCACCATTTTCGGCAGTGGCGCGGTGCGCTACGGCATCGACGCGATCATGACGGCGCTGGCCAGCCACTTCGCCGGACGCGAAGCCGTGTGGAGCTGGACCGAGAAGTACCGGGTGGTCGATGGCTGCAACTCGGCCTTCATCCTGTACGAGACGATGTATGAGATCCCGCGCATCGGTTTTCGCCAGCGCGCGTTGACCGGCGTGACCTACAGCCATGACGGCCACCGCTGGCTGGCGATTGCCGACCAGGGCACGCCGCTGCCGCTGCCGTAACCCGATGTCATAGGCGTGTTCCGGCCGCAGCGGGGATCGGGCAGATCCCTCGCTGCGCTCGGATGACAGCGGTAGGAATTGTGCGGGCATCGCCGTAGGGCATGCCCGCGACAGACGGCTTTCTTCGCTGCGCGCAGTGGCCTTCGTGCAACGATCCGGCCGGGCCACACACGGACGTACGCTCGATGACCCCGGGACGGGACGAGCCCTCGCAGCGACGCGTTCGTCGGTTGCGCAGCCACCTTGGCGACCTGCTTGAACGGGTACCGCAGGTCGAACTATCCGAAGACGGATACTCCGCAGTCGGCGTCGTCGCGCGCCACGTGTGCCTGCTGGTCTTCATCATGGCGTCGGTGCACACCGTCCAGGGCGTGCTGCGTGACTACCGGCACGCCAGGGCGATCCTCAAGGATCACGGCATCGCCATAGCAGTTCCCGCCAAGGCGGACACGGTGCTGGATCGACTGCTGCCGACGGACCTCTACACCTTCAGCGTCAATGGAATCCCCTACTCCGCCAGCTTCGACACTGATGAATCGACTGTGGAGGTGGCTTACGCGAAGGCGCAGCCAGGTCGCTTCGATCGGCTGGAGGTGCTCGAGTACCGGGGCAGCACCTTGCACGTCGTGATGGGCACTGTGGTCGCGGTGCCGGTGTTCGCGATGGCCTGCTGGGGCTCGCTGGCGTTCCTGATGCGCTTCGTGTTCCGCGTTGGCCGCTGGTCGGACTACTACGGGCGCGGCTGACCTGGCTGGAGACAACACGGTCTCCAGCCAGCGCGTGGCAGCTTTATTCGCTACCGGCCGACAGGTACGCCGCCTGCGGCGAGGACAGGCTGGCCTTGACCTGGCGACTGGTGTCGTCGGCCAGGACTTCGTCGCTGCCGTCCTGCAGCGCGCGCACGATCTGCTCGGCGACATCCTTCGGCGCGATCTTCGGTGCGTCGAAGCCGGCGGTCATGTCGGTATCCATCAGTCCCAGATGGACGCCGACCACCTGCGTGCCCTGGCCGCGCAGTTCATTGCGCAGACCGTTGGTCAGCGACCAGGCCGCGGCCTTCGAGATGCAATAGGTCGCCGTGCCCGGCAGGCTGATCCAGCTCAGCACCGACAGCACGTTCACCAGCGCGCCGCCGCCGTTGCGCGCCAGCGTCGGCGCGAAGGCCTGCGTGACCCGCCACGGGCCCCAGAAGTTGGTGTCCATTTCCTCGCGCGCGGTCTGCTCGCCGGTCTCCGACAGCAGCACGCCGCTGCGGGCGATGCCGGCATTGTTGATCACGACGTTGACGTCCGGGCAGGCCTTGGCGGCGGCGGCGATGCTTTCGGGTGATGTCACGTCCAGCGCGATAGCGGTGACGCCCTGGGCGTCGATCGAAGCGGGGTTACGCGCGGCGGCATAGACCTTGGCCGCGCCGGCCTGCTTCAGCGCCTCGACCAGGGCGCGGCCAAGACCGCGGTTGGCGCCAGTGACCAGTACTACGGCATTTCGGATGTCCATCGTGCACCTCTGTGGGGGAGTGTTGCGTTTGGGGAATAGCGGTTACTGCGGACGTTCGATGGCGATGGCGGTGGCTTCGCCGCCGCCGATGCACAGTGCCGCGACGCCGCGCGACAGACCGCGGCGCTGCAGTGCATGCAGCAGCGTGACGATCAGGCGCGCGCCGGTCGCGCCGATGGGATGCCCCAGCGCGCAGGCGCCGCCGTTGACGTTGAGGCGGTCGCGGTCGATGCCCAAGTCCTGGGCCGCGGCCATCGCCACGACCGCGAAGGCCTCGTTGATCTCGAACAGGTCGACGTCGTCGACGCTCCAGCCGACCTTGTCGAGCAGCTTGCTGATCGCCGGGATCGGCGCGGTGGTGTACCAGGCCGGCGCCTGGCTGTGGGTGGCATGGGCGCGGATCTCGGCAAGGATCGGCAGGCCCTCGCGCATCGCCAGCGACTTGCGCGTCAGCACCAGCGCGGCGGCGCCGTCGGCGTTGGCCGATGCGCTGGCGGCGGTGATGGTGCCGTCGCTGGCGAACGCGGGCTTGAGCGACGGGATCTTCTCCGGTAAAACCTTCAGCGGATGCTCGTCGGTGTCGACGATGCGTTCGCCGCCCTTGACCGGCACGGACACGGGCACGATCTCGTCGGCGAAGGCGCCGCTTTCGATCGCGCCGCGGGCACGGTTCAAGGTCGCCACCGCGTACGCATCCTGGTCGGCACGGCTGAAGCCGTACTTGGCGACCGCGGCTTCGCCGAACTCGCCCATCGCGCGACCGGGTTCGTAAGCATCCTCGAGGCCGTCGAGCATCATGTGATCGAAGATGCGGTCGTGGCCGACGCGATAGCCGCTGCGCGCCTTCGACAGCAGGTACGGGGCGTTGGACATCGATTCCATTCCGCCTGCAACGACGAGATCGGCGGAACCTGCCAATAGCAGGTCGTGGGCGATCATCGTCGCCTTCATGCCGGAGCCGCAGACCTTGTTGACCGTGGTCGCGCCCACCGCATCGGGCAAGCCGGCCGCACGCGCCGCCTGCCGTGCCGGGGCCTGGCCTTGTCCTGCCGGCAGCACGCAGCCCATGAGCACTTCGTCGATGCGCTCGGGTGCCAGGCCGGCGCGGTCGAGCGCCGCGGAGATGGCGTGCGCACCGAGTTGCGGCGCGGTCACGGGCGACAGGTCGCCGAGGAAGCGTCCCAGTGGCGTGCGGACGGCGGAGACGATGACGATGGGGTCGTGTGCAGAGGACATGGACAACTCGTTGGGGGGAGGTGCAGGGGACTGCCGCCGCTACAACGGCGGCGTGGACCGGTCGATCACAAGCTAAGGTGGAAGTCGCCGTGGCATCGAGGCCGGCACCGATTTCATCGACCATGCTCATGCATCGATCTCTACGTTGAGGCGCCGGCTCAGTTGCCGGCGTGACGCCGCCAGCAGGGCATCGGAGCGGGCGTCATCGCGTTCGCACCGTGCCATTGCCAGGGCGCCGACCAGCTCGGCCAGCACCGATGCGGCCAATGCTGGCGCGTCGTCGTGTCCGAGACGTTGAAGCGAGGCCGCCAATGCGTCCTGCAACCGGCGCGAGCCTTCACTGAACGCGTCGCGGGCGGCAGCATCCAGTCGCGGTACCTCACCGGCCAGGGCGGCAATCGGGCAGCCCTGCCCCGGCGCATCACGATGCTCCGCAGACAGATAGACACGCAAATAGGCGGCCAGACCGTCCGCATCGCCTTTGCCGCCATGCGCGTGGCGCCAAAGCGAGATGGAGTCTTCGAACATCTGCGTGATCGCGGCGGCGACCAGCTCGTCCTTCGACTGGAAGTGTGCGTAGAAGCCGCCGTGGGTCAGGCCGGCCTCGCGCATGACGCCGGCGACGCCGACCCGGGTCGGGCCGTCGCTGCGGATGGCGCGGGCGGCTGCCCGCAGCACCCGCTGGCGGGTCTGGAGCTTGTGGTCGGAGTCATAGCGCATGAAGCGTTATATGACGTCGATCATATTAAGTTCAAGGGGGGGCCTGGGCCGGGCTCTCCGTGGTCAAACCTGGGCGTAGCGCACGAACGCGTGGATCGCCGACAGAGTCTGGTAGTGCAGTTCAGCCAGCTGTGCGCGCTCGGCCTTGCTCAGCGGCTCCAGCGGCTCGGTGTATAGGTCGCTGTAGCTGCGGCGCCATCCCAGCACCAGCGCCGCATCCATCGGCACATCGGTGAAGTCGCCGTAGGGGCGCCGCGGGGCGATGTAGGGCAAGGGCGAGAACACCTGGCGGGTGCGCCACGAGGCGGCCTTGAGCAGCTTCAGGTGTTCCGGGGTGAGGCGGAAGCAGTCGCCATTCATGCCCGAACCTGGGGCGTCGAGGAACTGCGCGATGTCGCGCGGCAGGTAGTAGTCGCCGGGCGCGAGGCTGGCCTTCTCGACGAACTCCGGCAGCGCGAACGCGGCCTCGAGGAAGGCGCGCAGGCGATCGCTTTCGTCCGGTAGCGCCGTCATGCGCCGCAGCGACGCAAAGCCGTCTTCGTCCAGGTGCAGCGGCGTAACCGGATTTACGCAGGGGGCGTCGGTGTCGGTTGGCATCCAGTCGAAGCGGATTTCGCGGATCAGGTCGACATGTTCAGCAAGCAGCGGCACCGGCACGAAACCATTGAAGCCGCACAACGCGTCGTAGAAACGTTCCCGCTCGCCCATGACCTGCAACAACACTTCTGACGGGACGAGAAGTTGAGCGCAGCGAAGGCCGCGACCCCATCAGATTCGTCTGAATGTGCGCGGGAACAAGACGCGCCAAGCGTTATTCTTGCCGCTACCGCGTTGCTGTTTCGGAGGCCGCATGGCCGCATTCCGAATCCTTGGACTATGGACTGCGATGGTCTTGGCGCTGGCCAATGGCCCCGCGCATGCCCAGGCCGCGATCGAACTGAGCCACGTGACCTTGGCCGATGCCGACTTCGGCAGCGACGCAGAACTCGGTGGCCGCGAGGATGGCCTTCTGCTGCGCACGCCGAATTTCGACGTCGCCGGCGGCAGCTTCGCCGTCGCCGCCGACTACACCTATACGCATTACGACTACAGCGGACTGGCCACGCGCGATCGCGACCTGCATCGACTGGAACTGCCACTGACATGGACCGGTGCCTCGACCACCCATGCCCGGATCGCGGTGATCCCGACCGCGGCAGCGTCCTCGAACGTCTTCAAGGACCTGTTCTCGCGCGGCGGCAGTGACGACTACTCGTTGTACGCCAACGCCAGCATCGAACGCCTTCCCTCCGGTGGCTGGGGCTGGCGCGCAGGCGCGGCCTATGACGACTCGTTCGGCGACAAGCGCGCCTATCCCGTGCTGGCGCTGTTGCACGATGGCGATGAGGTCACGCTCGAACTGGGCTGGCCGCGCACGCGCATCGACTGGCATGTGCATCCCAGCGTCGACCTCGGCCTCGACGTCGCCCCGGCCGGCGGGCGCTGGCATGTGGTCAGCGACGAGCGCGACGGTGCCGAGTTCTTCTACATCACCAAGGCCTGGCGCGCGCAGCTGCTGGCGCAGTGGGCGATCACGCCGCACTGGCAGCTCGACGCGATCGTCGGCTACGAGTTCGACCGCAGCCACGAGTTCGAGGACGACAACGGCCTGCGCATCGACGAAGACGTCGATTCGACGGTCCTGTACGGCGTGGACTTCGCGTACCGATTCTGAAACCAGCAACCCTAGTCGACGCCTTCGAGCGTCTGCTTCATCGCCTCCAGGCCTTGCTCGATCAACCCGGCGACCTTCGCTTCCAGGGCGTCAGGCAGCAGGTCGGCGATCCAGACCAGGCGCGTGCCGCCGTCGCCGGACTCGAAAGCCTGTACCGAGGCGTTGTGATGGGCAAACGGGTCATCGATTGCCGACCAGACCACCCGGCGCTCGCCGTCGTCGACATCGATGATGCGCTCGCGCACCGACATGCCATTGGCGAAGGTAATCGTGCGGACGTCGCCTTCGAGGTCGCATCGGGTGACAAAGCCGCGCACCAGCCGCTCATGAATGCGGCCCACGTCGCGCAACGCATCCCAGGCCTGCGCAGGCGGGACGGCGACCTGGATCTCCCTGCGGATCGATGCCATGCCACCACCTCCGGTCGAATACACGTGAAGACGGCAAGCTTGTTGCCGTGCCTGCGCGGAAGATAGCCCGCCAGCACGCAACCCGACGTGAGGTACGTTCTTCACCGACAGGAGCGCGACGCGTGCGATCGCCGTATCCTGTCGATCTGGCCAATCGGCGGAGCGCGCCATGAGCACCCACACCGAATACGACCCCGACGACAACTTCGCCCGTTCATTCAGCGCCGACGCCGACATCGACGAGGAAGCGGCGCTGGAAGCAGTGGCGTGGCAACTCCTGCTGCTGATCAATCCCGGCGACGAGGACGCGGCGACGCAGCAGTTCCAGGCGTGCCGCGATGCGCTCGACGAAGGCGAGGATCCGGTGGAACTGATCCGCGACGTGATCGACTGGAAGTCGGGTTTCCATGTCGAGGACAGCGACCCGGCCGGACTGATCGAGGTGCTGGACGAACTGGCATCGCGGTTCAACCTGCGCATCGAATGGGGCGTGGAAGACCCGACCGACGAGGACTTCCTGTCCGACGCCGAGGTCCCGTCGCTGATCAACGTCGCCTACGACCGCCTGCGCGAACACCACTACACCTTGTGGACCTGGGAAACCGGGCACGACACGCACGCCGGCTTCATGACCTTGCAGCGTGACGACGAAGCGTTGCGTGCCGTTGCCGGTGCACTGGGATTCCACGTGCGCCCCGGAGCGGGGTGATATATCGGTTGGCCGCTACTTCGCGGCCATCTGCGCAAGTTTTGCCACGGTGTTGAGGTTGCGCGCCGTACCGGTTTTCGCCGCCGGGATGACCAGCTTCGAAGCGGCCATGCCTTCGCCGTAGTGCACGTAGATCTCGCGCTTGCCCAGTGCTATGTCCTCGTCGCCGCGGTGGCGCACGCCGGCCAGCGTGTCGGCCGGCGGTGCCGCGTCGAGGAAGATGGCCAGCGCGCGGTTCGGCGCGGCATCAGGAAACGGATTGTCGGCCAGCACCTGCGCCATCTCCGCCGCGGTGCGGATCGCCACGCCGACCGGCTTGCCGGCGTAACTTTCAAGCGCCGCCTCCAGCGCCGACTTGACCTTGCCGGCATTGCCCGGCGCGTCGAACACGACATTGCCGCTGGCGATGTAGGTGCGGACGTTCCTGAACCCGGCGGACTCGCACAAGGCGCGCAAGTCGGCCATCGGCAGTTTGCCGGTACCGCCGACGTTGACGGCGCGAAGCAGGGCGATGTAGGTGGCCATGTTGGCAAGGATAGCGGCGTGGGCGGGGCCGTCGCACTCGCGCGTATCGGTCGCGATGATGCGCGGGCTCGCCACCCCCTACTCAGCCTCTTCTGATCTCCTGCGCGGCAACCGTCACGCGCTGATGATCGCCCTCGCAGAAGAATCCGGGCCTGCATCGACTCGCTTGGAGCGTGGGCCCGAGTCGCGCAGACCACCGTTTTGTCGGGGGAGCCATGCGCAAGCCGATCATTGGTGACACTGCCCCGCAGCCAGATCGCCCGATCGCCACGGCGGCTTGCCTTGACCACAAGCCATTGTCGATTGCGGTGCTGGTTGGCACGGCGTGGCTGATCGCACCGGATGTGGCTGGCGCACAGCAGTGCAAGGACCGCGGCGGCCTGGCGTATCTGGGCGTCACCGCCAACGAGGCGCGCTCGGTGTGGTTGTCCGCCACTGGCGCGGGCTCGTTCGAGCTGGAGTCGGCGCAGGGGAGCCAGACGGTCGACCAGTGGCAGCGCAGCCGACGCGGCCTGCGCGTGACGCTGTCGCCCGTCGTGTCCAACGGCAATGGTGGCGTGCATCAGTTGCTCGTGATCGAAGGCAATCGACCCTGCATGATCGATTCGCAGAACCAGAAGGGTGGCATCACCTTTCCTTCATTCATTCGGCTGCCCGAACTTCGGCCGCCCGGGGGAAACCGCCTGCCGGGCGGAGGCGACCTCACCACGCTCACGCCCTCGGTGTCTGGCGGCATTGCAGCGCCCATCGCCACACTGCCACCGTCGGGCGCGATGCCGACGCGACCCGGTCTCCCTGCTGCCCCACCTTCCGGCGCGATGCCGACGCGGCCCGGCGCTGTCGCGCCGCCCGCCGCTACGCTCCCGCCGACCGGTGCCATGCCGACGCGCCCCGCGCTTCCTGCAGCCCCGCCTTCAGGCGCAATGCCTTCACGGCCAGGCGCTGTCGCACCACCAGTGGCAACACTTCCACCCACCGGGGCGATGCCCATGCTTCCCGGAGGTGTCGCACCACCGATCGCCAGATTGCCTACTCCAGGCGTGACGCCCTCACTACCCGGAGGCGTCGCAACACCGATCGCCACGCTGCCACCTTCAGGCGTGATGCCCTCGCTGCCCGGCGGTGTCGCACCACCGATGGCAACGCTGCCACCTTCAGGCGTGATGCCTTCGCTGCCCGGTGGTGTCGCACCACCGATGGCAACGCGTCCACCCGGCGGCACTACGCCCGCGGGTCCTGCCCTCCCTGCTGCACCGCCTTCCGGCGTGATGCCGGCACTGCCTGGCGGTGTCTCGCCACCATTGGCCACGCTTTCACCCTCCGGGTTGACGCCCACCCTTCCCGGCGGTGTTGAAACTCCGATCGCTACGCTGCCACCTTCGGGCGCGACGCCCATGCAGCCGGGCGGTGTCGCACCTCCCATTGCCGGACTGCCGCCGTCCGGCCTGACGCCAGGCTTGCCCACCACACCACCGACGACGGTGACCCCTGCGTTGCCAGGCGGCGTGGCGCCTCCCGTGGCAACGCTTCCGCCGTCGGGGCTCACGCCCGCAGTCCCTGCACCGCCGGGCGTCGTGGTTCCACCCGTACCGACCACCCCTGTTACGCCAGCACCTGCGATCTACGACGCCATGCTGGCGCGCCGCGCGGCCCTGGCCCAAGGCGCCGTGAACTGTCCGGAGTGGGCGCGCGATGGACGCGCGAACGACGCCGGGGACGACACCGGTTGCGATCCATACGCTGCGGAGCAGGCGCAGTCAGGCTTCGGTCAATCCGTCCCGGTCACGCCGGGTCGTGAGTTCACAGCGCCCACGCGCTGGAACCTGTGGTTCGACGGCCGCGCGCTCGACACCTCCGATGAGCGACATGGACTCGATACGGACGGCAGCGGCAGTTACTTCACCCTTGGCGCCGACCGCCGTTACGGCAACGACGTCGTCGTCGGCGCAATGGTGTCGTACGAGCGCAACGAGAGCGACGGATTCGACGGCAACCTCCACCAGGAGACGGACGGCTATGGCATCGGCGCCTATGTTGCGCAACCGCTGTCGCAGCGATGGGCGATGGATGCCTCGGTGGTGTACTCGTGGTTGTCCAACGACTCCCGGATTGCCGTGCTCGATGGCAGCTACGACTCCTCGCGCGTGTCGCTGGCGTTGAACGCCACCGGGCAGTACCAGTCGGGCGAGTTCATGCTCCGCCCGAAGTTCACCCTCAGCTACAGCCATTACGACAACGATGCCTACCAACTAGCCGGCGTCGTCTTCGACACGCCAGTTGCACTGGAAGTAGCCAGGGACAGCTTCGACAATGGCTCGATCGAAGGACTCCTGGAAGTGAGCAGGAACTTCCATACCGCGCGCAGCGTGGTGATTCCCTATGGCGAGATCGGCGCGAACTACGCCTTCATCCGCCCACAGGACGGCGGCATCCTGACATCCGACCTGCGCCTGGCCTCCACCTCTGCCTGGCTGGGATCTGCGCGCGTCGGAGCCCGCGCCCTGGTGTCGCAGGCGATGTTCGTGGAGGCAAGCGCGGGCTACCTCAGCCTGGGCCAGAGCGACAACGACGTCTGGGAGTTCCGGCTGTTCCTGTCGTGGGCGTTCTGATCAACGAGCCTGGCTCGTCGCGTCCGCGGGAACGGCGTCGAGTGCCTGCGCCGCATCACGCCGCGCCCACGCATAGATCAGCAACCCGAGCACCGCCATGATCGCGCCGACCACGCCGGTCGACGTCCAGCCGTAGCCTGCGGTGATCGCCATGCCGCCGAGCCAGGGGCCCAGCGCGTTGGCCATGTTGAAGGCCGAGTGGTTGGAGGCCGCCGCGAGCGTCTGTGCCTCGGCGGCGACGTCCATGAGGTGCGCCTGCAGGATCGTCGCCAGTGCGCCCATCGTGCCGACCGCGACCACCACCGGCAGCACCGTCCACACCGACCTGGCGGCCAGCGGGAACAGCAGCAGCACCAGGATCGACCACACCAGCACCAACGGCGCCGCGCGGAACTGCCAGCGATCGAACAGCCAGCCGCCGGCCACCGTACCGATGATGCCGCCGATGCCGAAGGCGACCAGGCCGAAGGGAATGAAGGTCTCGGGCACGCCGGTGACGTTGACCAGCGTCGGTGCCAGGTAGCTGAAGACGGAGAACATGCCAGCGAAACCAATCGCGCCGATGCCCAGCGCCAGCCACACCGGCTTGCGGTTGAAGTCGCGCAACTCGCGCAGCGCATCCGGGCGCGGTGCGTTCATGCCGCGCGGCAGTACGCGCATCGTCATCGCCACCGTCGCCAGTGCGATCACCGACACCAGCGCGAACGCCCAGCGCCAGCCGAACGCCTGGCCAAGCCAGGTGGCCAGCGGGTTGCCGACCAGCAATGCGATCGAAAGACCCAGCATCACACGGCCGACTGCGGCGCCGCGTTGCTCGGGCCGGCTGATGCGCGCGGCGACCAGCGCGGCGATGCCGAAGTAGGCACCGTGGGGCAGGCCGGCGACGAAGCGGGCCAGCATCAGCGTGTGGTAGTCCGGCGCCATTGCACTGGCGAGGTTGCCGACGGCATAGAAGCCCATCAGCGCCAGCAACAGGGTGCGCCGCGGCAGCTTCGAACCCAGGATGGCCAGCGACGGCGCACCCACCACCACGCCCAGCGCATAGGCGCTGATCACGTGGCCGACCTGCGGCTCGCTCACGCCCATGCTGCGGGCGATCTCGTTGATCAGCCCCATGATCACGAACTCGCTGGTGCCGATGGCGAAACCGCCCAGGGCCAGGGCGAATAGGATCAGGGCGACCTGGCGCGGCGAAAGAACGGGCGACGGCGCCGCGGCGGGCGCGGCGTGGGGGAGAGGGGCAGCCATGTGGCCATTATGCTGCATTGCAGCATGTGACGGGGCCGTACTGGCGGGCCACAGCGTTGCGGCGGTTGGCGGGATATCCCCGCCGCCCTTAACCCGTCATCCCCGAGAAGGCGCGGACCCAGCGACTTTGTCCTGCCGGGGGCCCCCTAGGGCGTACGACTCCCCCGATTCGGACGACCCCGCACTTCGAGACGCCCAACCTCACGCCTTCCCACCATGGAGGCAGGCAATGAATCGCGGTTGGCAACATTTCGGATCCCGGGCAGTGCGCTGGACGCTGGCCCTGCTGTTCCTGCTGCTTTGCGTGGCCATCTCGGCCTATGCCTTCACCTATATGTATCGCTACCACGGCCCCCAGGACTTCATGTCGGCCAAGTTCGTCCTGTCGGGCCTCGACGTGCCTGCGCACTTCATGGGCGCCGGCCTGGCGCTGTTGCTGGCGCCGCTGCAACTGAGCGCGTCGATCCGCCGGTTCGTGCCCCGCCTGCACCGGCTCAGTGGCGGTCTGTATACCGCGGGCGTGCTGATTGGCGGCCTCGGCGGTCTGTCGCTGTCGACGCATGCCACCGGTGCTGCCGCGTCAGGGATAGCGTTCGCCCTGCTCGCGATCGTCTGGATGAGCGTGACCGGCATCGGCATACGCCATGCGGTTGCCGGCGACCTGGCCCTGCACCGCCGCTGGATGATCCGCAGCATCGCCCTCACCGCCTCGGCCATCACCCTGCGGCTGACGCTCGGCATCGGCCAGGGCGTCCTGCACTTGCCGTTCGTGCCGGTTTACATCTTCGCCGCGTGGAGTTGCTGGACGGTCAATCTGGCGTTGTGCGAGCTGTGGCTGCGCTGGCCGTCGATCCGCGCGAAGTGGCTGTCCCCGCGCCCGCTATCGCGAGTCGGCGTCGGCCACGGTTGATGACCGCGTCTGGCGATACGCGCTCGGCGTCACCGCAAGCTGCCGCTTGAACGCGGCATTGAAGGTCGACTTGGAGGTGAAGCCGCAGGCGTAGGCGATGTCGAGGATGGTGCGCGTGTCGCCGGCATTTGCCAGGCAGGCGCGCGCCGCCTCGATGCGCTGGCGATTGATGTAGTCCCAGAAATTGCCGGCGAAGCGGCGGTTGATCACCGCCGACACCAGGTACTCCGGGTAGCCGCTGCGCTTGGCCAGCTGGCCGATGGTCAGGGCCGGCTCGCTGTAGAGCTGCTCGCGTTCCATCAACTGCGTCAGGCGCGCTTCGACTTCGGCAAAGCGCGGATCGTCGATGGTCGGCATGCCGGCGGGGGGCTCCTCCGCCGGCGGCACCTGCACCGCAACCGCCACCTGGCTCAGGCTGAGGTAGCCCACCACGAACACCCACGCCACGACTGCGCCGTAGATCAGCGGGTAGTCGATCCACGGGATGCGCAGCTGCCACTGCGCCACGGCGATGCACCAGATCACGATCTGCGATGCCGCCATCGCATCGATCCAGTGCAATGACATGCGGTCCGCATCGGAGCGACGCTGCAGCAGTTCGCGGCGATAGCGGCGCACGCGCACCAGCCCCGCCACCACGTACGACAGGCTGTATGCGAACAGAAAGATGTCCAGCCACGGCGCACCCGGCCAGTATCCGCCCGCCGCCAGGTCCGCCAGGAAGGCCTGCGTCTGCGTGCGATCCATCACGAACCACTGCGCGTTGACCGCCAGCGCAGCGACGAAGCCCAACAGATGCACGCAATCGCGCATACCCGGGGCGCGGCCCAGGGTCAGCGTCCGGACATAGAGGTAGAACGCACTTCCGTACAGGAATGGAAACAGCCCGACGAAGCGATACAGCTTGAGCAGTTCGATCGGGGATCCGTGGAAGTACAGCGCCTTCACCGCCAGGTCGAAGCCGATCACCGCAATCCACGCCGCGAGCACGCGGTTGGCCTGCGCATTGACCGGCCGCCGCCATAGCGCGAGCGCCAGCAGCGCCGCCTGCGCGGCGCCGATCAGGAAGACGAGACTCCAGAAGTTCACGTGTTGGGGGCGGACCTGGCGAGGACCGCCGCATCTTGAAGCAAGCGGCGACGGACGGCGACTGCCGGCCCGCATATGGAGGACGCCTTCGTCCACCCGTAGAGTCTTGGTCATGGACATGATGTCTCCCGCCACCGCCGCCTTGCTGGCCGACGCCATCCTGGTGCTCCACGTCGGCATCGTCGCCTTCGTCGTGCTGGGCGCCGTGGCGGTGCTGATCGGCGGCCTGATCGGATGGCCCTGGGTGCGCAGCTTCCGCTGGCGGCTGGCGCACGTGCTGTTGATGGTCTTCGTCGCCGCGCAGGCATGGCTGGGCGCGCTGTGCCCCCTGACCATCTGGGAGCAGGCACTGCGCGAGCACGCCGGGCAGGCGGTCTACCGCGAGTCTTTCATCGCCCACTGGCTGTCGCGGGTGATCTTCTTCGAAGCACCGTGGTGGGCGTTCGTCGCGGCCTATTCCGCGTTCGCTGCGTTGGTTGTGCTGGAGTGGGTGCTGGTTCGGCCGCGGCGTCGGGCCTGAAGACAGGGCTGACCCCCTCGCCAGGGTACTTGCGTTGACACGGAATGTCGGCCCGGATTGCGCCCGCGGCCGCCCCCGGAGCCGCCATGACCATCACCAACCGCCAGTCGGGCACCAACGTCCACGAGATCGCCGAGCACATCTACCGGATCAACACGCCGGTCGCTTTGCCGGGGAATACGCCGTTCTCGTTCAACCAGTACCTGGTCGTGGACGACGAGCCGCTGCTGTTCCATACCGGGCTGCGCGGGTTGTTCCCGATGGTTTCCGAGGCCGTCGCCAGCGTGATGCTGCTGGAGCGGTTGCGGCATGTGGCGTTCTCGCATGTCGAGGCGGATGAATGTGGCTCGATGAACCAGTGGCTGGCTGTAGCGCCGCAGGCCGCGCCGCTCTGCGGGACGATCGCTGCAATGGTGTCGATGAACGACCTCGCCGACCGGCCGCCGCGCGCACTGGCTGATGGCGAAGTGCTGTCGCTCGGCCGCCATCGCGTGCGCTGGTTCGACGCACCGCACCTGCCACATGGCTGGGAGTGTGGCTATTTGATGGAAGAACACACCTCCACGCTGTTCTGTGGCGATCTGTTCACCCAGCCTGGGACCGGACACCTGTCGTTGACCGAGACGGATGTACTCGGGCCCAGCGAGGCGTTCCGCCATCAAATGGATTACTACGCACACGCGACCAACAGTGGCGCGATCCTGGAGAAGCTTGCGCAGACCAATCCGCACACACTGGCGTGCATGCACGGCAGTGCGTGGCGCGGGGACGGGGCAGCGTTGCTGCGGGCGCTGTCGACGGAGCTGACGCGCTAGCCAGCAGCATCGTCAACGAACGGCGAACTCACCCTGCCCGAGTACGTCGTCCTTGAGCCGCACTTCAATCTGGTAACGCCCGGGCTTCCAACCACCAGGCTGTGTGCCGGACAGGACGAAACGCTTGCGTCCGCCTTCCTGCAGCGGCGAAGACTGTTCGTGGTGGATCACCGGATGACCGGCATCGTCCAGGTAGATCCAGCGGACGCTCAGCGACTCACCCACCGCGTCCGGGGACGTCAGCACGTACTCGACGACCGCGCTGACCTTGTCGCTCGGCGCAAACATCGGCGTGAGGATGGTCGCGCCCGTGTCGGTGTCTTCTGCAGCGAGGAGCGTATAGGTGGTCAGGACGCGCACGCCCTGGCTGCAGTGCGGCCATTCTGCCGGAGCGACAAAGTCCACCGGGACGCGTGCCCTCGAGTGAACGGGAACACCGGACGCGAATGCCGGCCTGAACTTCCACTCCAAGGCCGCAGCGTAGGCAGCGCTGTCCAGAGACGGATGTCCGCTGGACTTCTCGACGACGGCGTCCACCACCGATCCTACCGGCGAGATGGTCAGCATCAGCTTGGTCAGTCCCGTCAGCTGCCGGCACAGCGCCTCCTCCGGGAGCTTGGGTGGCTCGTTGCTTAGCTTGAAGGGCGGAACGTACGAAGGCAGCCGCAAAGACTGGGTTGAATCGGAAGCGGGCGGGGGTGGCAGAAGCAGCGGCGGCGGCAGAGCCGCCGACGGCAGTACCGGGTCCGCGGCAAAGCAGCTCCCGGCAAGCGGAAGGGCGATGGCGACCGCAATCCACGCGACGGCGATGCGTGCTCTCAAGAGATCCCCCAGCGGGGCGCGATGGCCCCTACAGCTGCGCGGCCTCCCCAGGCCTTGCGTCAGCCCGGCCATGTTCGCACGGCCCGGGGCCCGCAAGCAGGCGGAGCGGAGCCGCGGCGCCTCCGCCCCGCCGAGCGGTCAGCGCATGCCGCCCGCGGCCTTCAAAAGTTCGCCGGTGAGCCAGCGGGAGTCGTCCGACGCCAGGAAGACGGCGACCGACGCGATGTCATCGGGTTGGCCGATGCGACCCAGCGGGGTCTGCGCGACGGCGTGGCCGTGGAAGTCCGAGCCGATGAAGCCCGCGGCGTGCGTGCCCTCGGTTTCGACCATGCCGGGGTTGATCGAGTTGACGCGGATCTTGCGCGGGCCCAGTTCCAGCGACAGCACGCCGGTGATCGCGTCGACCGCACCCTTGGTGGCCGTGTAGACGGCGCTGCCGGGCGGAGTGATGCGGGTCACGAGCGAACCGATATTGATGACGCTGCCACCCTCGCCCAAGTGCTTGGCGGCCGCCTGTGTGGTCAGCAGCAGGCCGAGGACGTTGACGTTGAAGTGACGGTTGAAATCAGCCTCGGAGATTTCTTCGAGCGGCGCGAAGTTGTAGACGCCCGAGTTGTTGACCAGGACATCGAGCCGGCCGAACTTCGTGACGGCCGCATCCACGATCGCCTCGGCGTCGGCCTTGCTGGACACGTCGCCGCGCACGGCGATGGCCTTGCCGCCGGCCGCGGTGATGCGCGACACGACTGCATCGGCGGCCTCCTGGCTGGAGGCGTAATTGACGACAACCGACGCGCCTTCGGCGGCCAGTGCGGTGGCGATGGCGGCGCCGATGCCCTTGGATGCGCCAGTAACGACGGCGACCTTGCCTGCGAGCTTGCTCATGATTTTTTTCCGGAAGTGAGAGAGGGCAATGGCGATTGGCCACCGCTCCCGGAAGACTTGGAGTCGGCCCGACAGCAGATAAGAGGGGGTTTCAGGGAATGAACATCCCGCGGGCGGGATGACTTGCGCGACGAACGCTAGTCGCTGCCTGGCAACGGCAACAGGCTAAGGAGTGTCGTCGCCGAAGACGTGATGTCCGTGACACCTGCCTGCAGCGCTTCCTGGCGAAGGCTCGCGGCGCCCCGCTGTCCGCAGAAGATATAGATCGGCGCGGCCACGCCCATGGCCTTGAGCTTGCGCGCCAGGTCGATTCCGGCGCGATCGCCCTCCGGGCGGCCCATGTCCGAGATGATGACGTCGTACGAGGCTGCCTTGACGCGTTCCAGCGCTGCGTCGGTGCTGAGCGCCGTGTCGATCCTGAAACCCCGGGATGCGAGCGTTTCCATCAGGAAGCTGTTGTTCCTCGGCTGGTCGTCGACCCAGAGGTCTGCCTGCCCGACCGGACCGTTGCGGCGAGGGGCGCAGCCATGGCCATTGCGCCATCGCCTACCTGCTTCTGCAACTCGGCGATCTTTAGCTGCACGTCGCTCATCAACGCGCGCTGCTGCTCTGACGCCTCCTCCATGCTCAGCTGGTTGCCGGCGACGTTGATGCTGAACTTGCGCGTCCGCGCCGACTCGACCAGGCCCTTGATCGGCCCGAACAGGCTGTAGACGATCGCCGCAAAGATCAGCGGCCACGCCAGCGAGGCGACGGCTGAGAGGAGCTTCGCGGTCGATTCCACATCCATGAGGGTCGCCTCGAACCGGATGTGTCAGTCAACGGCTTTAGCGCGAGGGAAAGGTCAGGACGACAAGCCGGGCGGCTCGCCGTCCGTCGGGCCGCCATCGAAGCGACGGCGGCCCACCGCGGCCCATCACCAGAGGTTTGCCGGAATCGCATCCGCGCACGGCGTACCTGCAGTGTCGGTCATGATCGGCTTGAGCATCTGCGTCACCAGGCCGACGTACTCGGCGAACTCCGCGTCGTTGGATGTGGCGCGCGAGTAGGCCGCGGTCGCACATGCACTCCAGACGTGCGCGTTGGTCGGGTCGCTCTTGGCCAGTGCCTCGTACTTCTCGGCAATCGAGCCGACGCCGTCGCTGTCACCGTCATCGCTTGCGATCGCGGCGGCGGTGGCGGCACTGATGAGGTCGAGCTGGGTCGGCACGTTGCCATCGACACCGGGCTTGAACGCCTCGATGGTGTCGCCATCGACCACGCGCAGACCGTAGGTCGCATTGGTGTTGGGATTGAAGAAATGGTAGCTGCCGTCGGCTTGCGGCGCGTAGGTCGAAGTCTTGTTCGGCTCGACCACCACCAGCGAATCGCCCTGCTTCTCGACCTTGATGCTGTAGCTGCCACCGACGATGCCGTAAGTGCCGTTGACGAACTCCTGAGCGCACGCGGTCCCCACCGCGCAGCAGGCCGCCAAGGCCAGCGCTGCCTTGTGAGCGATCTTCATGTTTTCCCCTGTAGTGGTGCCGGTTTCCGGCACCGCCGGAGGGTACCGCACGGCTATGGCGTGGGGGATGGGACGAATTCTCGGGGGTGGCGTTTGCCGGCGAGTCAAAGCGACCTGATCGTCGCGTCGTTACCACTACCGTTGCCGGCAGGGCTCGGGCAGACTCATGCCCTGCCGACACAGCAAGGGTATGGGGATGCCGTTTCTGGGGATAGGGCTGCACATCATGGTGGCCATCTGCTTTGCGGTGCACGCGGTGCGCAGCGGACAGGACCGCTACTGGCTGATGGTACTTTTCATGTTCCCGCTACTGGGGAGCCTGGTGTACGCACTGGCGATCTGGCTGCCATCGATGCGCTACACCCAGCAGGGTCGCGCCGTCTCACGTGGCGTGGATCGGCTGCTCAATCCGGGCCGCGAACTGCGCGAGGCCCAGGATGCCTTCGATGTCGCCGCCACCGTCGACAACCGCCTGCGTCTGGCCGATGCCTTGGTCGGCGACAAGCACCCGGCCGAGGCGATCGAGCACTACCGCAATGCGCTGCGTGGCATCCACAGCGACGACCCGGACATCCAGGTGCGACTGGGCCAGGCCCTGCTCGAATCCGGCCGGCCGGCCGAAGCGCGCCAGCTGCTGGACGACCTGATCAAGCGCAAGCCGGACTTCCGCTCAGCGCAGGGGCACCTGGTCTACGCGCGCGCGGTCGCTGCAGAAGGCAACCGAGACAAGGCGAAGGAAGAGTTCGAGACGCTGATCGGCTACAGCAGCGGCTTCGAAGCACAGGCGTACTACGCGCAGGCGCTGGTCGACTGGGGCGAGCGCGAACGCGCGCAGGCCGTGTGCGATGGCGCGCTGAAGCAGGCCAAGCGGCTGCCGGGGTATTCGCGACGCATGAACAAGGATGCGTTGGACCGCTTGAAACGACTTGGTGCCAAACAGTAATCCACGACTACCCTGGGGAGGGAACCGTGTACTTGAGGACGATCGCGGCGGCGACGCTGCTGTTGCTGATGCCTGCCGCAAACGCGTGCATCAACGCGGTGGGGACCGATGTAGCCGGTCGTCGGTTCGAGCCGATGTTCTACGTCGGCAAAGACTTGACGAAACAGTTCCTTAAGCAGCCCTGGAGGACGAGCTCGTATTGGGTACAGGAGACCCTCAAGGAAGTCCGCAAGGTACCGAACTTCAAGAACCTCACCAACATCGGGGTACTGCTGATTTACCAGGGCCAGTACACGCTCGCGATCGACCACTTCCTGAAGATCGAGAAGCTCTTCCCGGGCCACCACGAAACGGCCGCCAACCTCGGCACCGCACTCGAGCTCGCCGGCCACGATGCCTCAGCGCTTCGTTGGATCCGCTTGGGCATGAAGCGCAATCCTGAGGAGCACTACCGGTCCGAATGGCTGCACGCACGCATCCTGGAAGCCAAGATCGCCCTGGCAAAAGACCCCCGATACCTGGAGGGCCGATCCGTAGCGGGCATCACCTTTGCGCCGACCGTGGTACCGCCGCTACCCACCACGATACCTGCGGGCAACGATGGCAAACCGCTCAAGCCGTGGGAGCTCAACCTCTCACTGAACTATCAGCTGTATGAGCGCACGCAGTTCGTGAAGCCCCGCGACCCGGTCGTCGCCAACCTGATGCGCGACTGGGCCACGTTGAACCTGGCGGGCGGGCCAATCGAGAGCGCAGATGAGCTTTACGACTTGGCTGTCACTTACGGGGCTGAGCGGGACGCGCTGATGAGTGCCCGGCAGGCCCATATCCGGCGAGTGCTGGCGAAGGCAGGCAAGCGCGAGCCTGAGAACTACAACTGCGGGATCTGTCAGCCGCTGGAGTGATCTTGGGCCAGGCATGGAATCCCACCTGGTAACCTGGCTGCCATGGAGACCGACCGCGCCACCGAGCCCACCGCCGGCACCATCCATCGTTGGATGTACGCCGATCTTCTTGCAGATTTCCTGACCAGGGATGACGACGCAATTCTCGGCGAGCTCTTGCGCAGGTCTGTCGGTAGCGTTGAGGACACGCAAGCTCGGGCTTGGGGGGAACAGATCGCGATCCTAAAATCGATGGATCTCCCGCACTCACTGATGGCGGGCGCAAAGATCTACTTCGAGTTCACGATTCCTCGGATTGGCCGGCGCGCCGACGTAATCCTGATCATTGGACATGTTCTCTTTGTTATTGAGTTCAAGGTTGGCGACGACAAGTTTGGTCATGCTGCCGTCGACCAAGTCTGGGATTACGCGTTGGATTTGAAGCTTTTTCATGAATCCAGCCGAGATATCTGCATTGCGCCCGTTCTCATAGCAACCAGAGCAAATCATCAGCAGATTGATGGACAGATGACGCTTCACGAAGATTTGCTGATGCGCCCTATAAGAGCCAGCGCAGGCGACCTTGCTGCGACGATCACTGCAGTATCGCGGTTCGCTTCAGGCTCAACTATCAACGTCGAGGTTTGGGAGTCTGGACGCTACCTTCCCACACCAACAATCATTGAGGCAGCACGCGCTCTTTATGCGGGCCATGCCGTTGAAACTATCTCACGTAGCGATGCAGGCGCACACAACCTATCCATAACCTCGGGCGAGATCGACCGCATTATCGAGGATGCCAAGGCATCGAATAGGAAGGTTATTTGCTTCGTTACTGGCGTACCCGGCGCAGGAAAGACACTCGTCGGCCTGGATGTAGCGAACAGACATCTAGACGCGGGTAGCTCGACGTATAGCGTCTTCCTCTCTGGGAACGGACCGCTGGTGTCAGTGCTGCGGGAGGCCCTGGCTAGAGACACAGTTGCACGAGCTGCCGAACAAGGCACTCGAGTGAGAAAGGGCATGGCAAGGAAAGAGGTTGAGGCGTTCATCCAGAACGTCCACCATTTTCGTGATGAGTACCTCAAGGACCCCGGTCCACCGCCTGAACACGTTGTCCTCTTCGATGAGGCTCAGCGCGCATGGACGCTCGATCAGACAGCGAAGTTCATGGCCACCAAGAAAGGTCGCGCCGGATTCGACCAATCCGAACCGGAGTTCCTGATTTCTTGCCTCAATCGCCATGATGACTGGGCAGTGGTTGTATGTCTTGTCGGGGGCGGCCAGGAGATCAATACCGGCGAAGCCGGCATCAGCGAGTGGATGGATGCCGTACTGAAGCGGTTTCGCGACTGGGACGTCCACTTGCCCCCCCACTTGAGCGAATCGGAGTACCAGAGCGACCAATCACTGAAAGCGATTCTTGCACTCCAGACAACCACTCCGAACCCAAAGCTGCACCTAGCCACCTCTATGCGATCGTTCCGGGCGGAGTCGCTCAGTCGATTTGTTCGCGAGGTCTTGGATGTCGAGGTCTCTGCTGCGACCCAGACACTTCAGGAATTTTCGAGTCGATACCCTATCAGGATCACTAGGAAGCTCGAACTGGCGAAGCAGTGGCTACGAGAACAGGCACGCGGATCAGAGCGATACGGCATCGTCGTGTCCTCTCAGGCCGAGCGACTCAAGCCTCATGCGATCGACGTCAGGGCCAAGACCGATCCGGTCAAGTGGTTCCTGGACGGCAAGGATGACACGCGCTCGTCCTACTACTTGGAGGAAGTTGCCACTGAGTTCCAGGTTCAGGGACTTGAGCTCGATTGGGCATGCGTTGTTTGGGATGGAGACCTGCGATTCAGTGGAGACGCGTGGTCCCATCATGAGTTCAGGGGCACGCGCTGGAACAGGATCAAGAAGCAGGAGCGGCAGCGCTACCTACTCAATGCTTATCGGGTACTGCTGACCCGGGCAAGGCAGGGCATGGTGCTGGTAGTTCCCGACGGGTCAGAAACCGACCCGACTAGATCAAGCGAATTCTACGACCCGACCTTCAATTACCTCAGATCGCTTGGTCTTCGCGAGCTTGGCCAATAGCTGAGCCAGGACCACAAAAGAAAAAGGCGACCATTTGGTCGCCTTTTCTTGATTGGCCTGATCAAACCCCAATCGGATTCGGCTTCTCCCCATCAAGCTTATAAGTCTTGATGGCCCGAGCCACATCCTTCCCCGTCATCTTCCCTTCCGCCGCCAGCGCCGCGATCGCGGCGTGCGCGATGTAGTACCGGTCGACTTCAAAGTGGCGACGCAGGTTCGCACGCGTATCGCTGCGGCCGAACCCATCCGTGCCCAGCACCGTGTAATGCATCGGCACGAACTCGCGGATCTGGTTCACGTACGTGCGCACGTAGTCGGTGGCGACGATCGCCGGGCCCTGGCGGCCTTCCAGCAGCGTGGTGACGTACGGCTTGCGCGGGGTGGCTTCCGGGTTGAGGCGGTTGTGGCGGATGGCGTCTTCGCCGTCGCGCGCCAGCTCGTTGAAGCTCGGGCAGGACCAGATGTCGGCGGTGACGCCGAAGTCCTTGTCGAGCAGTTCGGCGGCGGCAATGGCTTCGCGCAGGATCGTGCCCGAGCCCATCAGCTGCACGCGCAGTTCGCCCTTCTTGGCCTTGCCGGCATCCTGCAGCAGGTACATGCCCTTGATGATGCCCTCGGCCGAGCCTTCCGGCATCTCCGGGTGGCTGTAGTTCTCGTTCATCAGGGTGATGTAGTAGTACTCGTCCTGCTGCTCGGTGAGCATGCGCTGCATGCCGTGCTGCAGGATCACCGCGACTTCGTAACCGAAGGTCGGGTCGTAGCTGCGGCAGTTCGGGATGGTGCTGGCCACCAGGTGGCTGTGGCCGTCTTCGTGCTGCAGGCCTTCGCCGTTGATGGTGGTGCGGCCGGCGGTGGCGCCGAGCAGGAAGCCGCGCGAGCGCATGTCCGCTGCCTGCCAGGCGCTGTCGCCGATGCGCTGGAAGCCGAACATCGAATAGAAGATGTAGAACGGCAGCATCTGCAGGTTGCTGGTGCTGTAGCTGGTGGCCGCGGCCATCCAGCTGGCGAACGCGCCGGCTTCGGTGATGCCTTCTTCCAGCACCTGGCCGGCTTCGTCTTCGCGGTAGTACATGAGCTGGTCGCGGTCGACCGGCTTGTACTTCTGGCCGTGCTGGGCGTAGATGCCGATCTGGCGGAACAGACCTTCCATGCCGAAGGTGCGCGCTTCGTCGGCGACGATCGGCACGCAACGCGGGCCCACTTCCTTGTCGCGCAGGATGATGTTGAGCGACTGCACGAACGCCATCGTGGTGCTGATCTCGCGATCGCCGGTGGCCTTGAGCAGGCGGTCGAACACTTCCAGCTTCGGCGCTTCCAGCGAGGTGCTGGCCTTGCGGCGGCGCTTGGGCAGGAAGCCGCCGAGCGCGTTGCGGCGCTCCATCATGTATTCCACTTCCGGCGACTTCTCGCCCGGGTGGAAGAACGGCACCTTGCCGTCGGCGAGCTGCGCATCCGACACCGGGATGTTGAAGCGATCGCGGAACAAGCGCACAGCGTCGTCGTCGAGCTTCTTGGTCTGGTGCGTCGGGTTGAGCGACTCGCCGGCCGCGCCCATGCCGTAGCCCTTGACCGTCTTGGCCAGGATCACGGTCGGCATGCCCTTGGTGTTCACGGCCTCGTGGTACGCCGCGTAGACCTTGTGCGGATCGTGGCCGCCGCGGTTGAGGCGCCAGATGTCGTCATCGCTGAGGTTGGCGACGAGCTGGGCGGTCTCGGGGTACTTGTTGAAGAAGTTCTCGCGCGTGTACTTGCCGCCGAACGCCTTGCAGTTCTGGTACTCGCCGTCGACGGTTTCCATCATCAGCTGGCGCAGCTTGCCGGTGGTGTCGCGCGCCAGGAGCGGATCCCAGTAGCTGCCCCAGACGGTCTTGATGACGTTCCAGCCGGCGCCGCGGAACTGCCCTTCCAGTTCCTGGATGATCTTGCCGTTGCCGCGCACCGGACCGTCGAGGCGCTGCAGGTTGCAGTTGATGACGAAGACCAGGTTGTCGAGGCCTTCGCGGCCGGCGACCGAGATGGCGCCGAGCGATTCGGGTTCGTCGGTCTCGCCGTCGCCGAGGAACGCCCAGACCTTGCGGTCGGTCTTCGGCATCAGGCCACGGCTTTCCAGGTACTTCCAGTTGCGCGCCTGGTAGATCGCGGCGATCGGGCCCAGACCCATCGACACGGTTGCGACCTGCCAGTAGTCCGGCATGAGCCACGGATGCGGGTAGGAGCTGATGCCGCGGCCGTCGACTTCCATGCGGAAGTTGTCGAGCTGCGATTCGGTCAGGCGGCCTTCGAGGAACGAGCGCGCATAGATGCCCGGCGAGCTGTGGCCCTGCACGCCGATGATGTCGCCCGGGTGGTCGCCGTCGGCGCCGCGCCAGAAGTGGTTGAAGCCGACGTCATAGAGCGTGGCCGCCGAAGCGAAGCTGGCGATGTGGCCGCCGAGGTCGCCCGGCTTGCGGTTGGCACGCACGACCATCGCCAGCGCGTTCCAGCGCAGGATCGAACGGATGCGCCATTCCATCGCGTGGTCACCGGGGCTCTTGGCCTCCAGGTGCGCGGGGATGGTGTTGATGTATTCGGTGGTCGGCGAGAACGGCAGGTGCGCGCCGGCGCGACGGGTGACTTCGACCATGCCTTCGAGCAGCTGGTGGGCGCGCTCGGCGCCTTCGCGCTCGATGACGGCCTGGACGGACTCGATCCACTCGCGGGTCTCGGTCGGGTCCGGGTCGTTCTGGAGGATGTCGGTAATCGCGGCGTGGAGAGAAGTCATGCGTATCGCGGCCCCTATTGGCCGCGCCTCGTGTGGGGCGGGGGTTTAGAGTCCGGATTCTAACAGGGCGACACCGGTGGACCAGCCTGCTGCAATGGGCCGGAGCGTTGCGACGAAAGGGGGATTGAAAGCTTGAAATCCCTACGGGCGCGAATGGCGCGGGCGGGGATCGTTACTGCTTCGTTAGTGTCCCGTCAGGACACTTCCCCGTCATCCCGGCGAAAGCCGGGATCCATGTGCTTCTGCCCTACCTGCCCGGCGGCGCAACCGGCACGCCCAGCACTTCGCGCTGGAAATTGAGCATCTCCTCGCGGGTCACGCGCTCGTCGTGGTTGGCGTCCATGTGCTCGAACAGCGAGCGGGCGCCGGCGGCGTGTTCCATTGCGGTGACCACGCCGTCGCCGTCCAGGTCCATCGGCATCGGGTCGCTCGGTGGCGGCGGCGGTGCGGCGACGGCCACGGGCGCCGGCGCGGGGGCTGGCGTCGGTGGCGGCGTCGACTGCGCCCAGAGCCAGGCGGGTACGGCGACAATGGTCAGAACCAGCAACAGGCGGATTGCGGCTTTCATGATTGGACCCCCCAGGGACGACAGTTGGGCACACGGTATCGGCCGCCCTGTATGCGCGCTGTCACGCTGGGCCTGGCAGCCACCGGCCATCGCCGTGGCCTGCCTGCTCGCCCTGCCCCCGGCCATGGCGCAGCAGGCGCCGCCGGCCACGACCCTGGATACGGTCGAGGTGCTCGGCGCGCGCCATGAGCTGTCCGACTTCCCCGGTTCGGTAACCGTCATCGATGGCGACACCCTGCGTGCCGGGCAGCGGCAGGTATCGCTGGCGGAGGCACTGGTGCGGGCACCGGGCATCACCGTGCTCGATCGGCAGAACTACGCGCAGGACCTGCAGGTGCAGAGCCGCGGCTTTGGCGCTCGCTCGACGTTCGGGATTCGCGGGATCAAGTTGATCGTCGACGGCATTCCTTCGTCGGCGCTCGATGGACAGGGCCAGGCGGCGAGCTTCCCGCTGAGTGCGCTCGATCGCATCCAGGTGCTGCGGGGGCCGCTGGCCCTGCAGTACGGCAATGCCGCGGGCGGTGCGATCGTTGGCGAGACACTGCTCAATGGCGGGCACGGCATGGATGTCGACGCGTGGGCCGGATCGAATACCAGTGGCCGGATCGCAACCGGCATCGAAGGCGCCAGCGACGACGATGCATGGCGCTGGAGGGCATTGGGCAGTTACTTCACCACCGATGGCGACCGGCCCCATAGCTCGGCCGAGCGTGCGCAGCTCGATGCAATCGCGCAGTGGATTCCTGGCGAAGGCCAGCGGCTGCGACTGGTCGCGGGCGGTTTGCATCAGCCCTACACCGACGATCCGCTCGGCCTCACGCGAGCGCAATGGCAGCGAGATCCGCACGGGACCGATCCGGTTGCGGAGCTCTTCGACACGCGCAAGCGCATCGACAACGGGCAAGCCGGTGCGCGCTGGGAGGATGCGTATGCCGCGGGGCGCGAGTTCTGGCTGGGCGGATATGGCGTCGCGCGCGACGTCGTGCAGTTCCTGGCGATCCCGATCGCGGCACAGCGCGCGCCGACCAGTGCCGGTGGCGTCATCGACCTGGGGCGGCAGTCGTCAGGTGTCGAAGCCGGGCATCGCTGGGACGGCGAGCATGGCGCGCTGACCCTCGGCGCGGAGGCCGGCTGGCTGCACGAGGAGCGTCGTGGCTACGAGAACTTCGTCGGTACGCAGCTCGGCGTGCGCGGGCGGCTGCGTCGCGACGAGGACAACCGCATCCGCAGCAACGAGGCATACGTACTGGGCGATTTGCGGCCGGCCGACGACTGGACGGTGCTGGGCGCGGTGCGTCATGCGCGCCTGCACTTCTCGTCCGACGACCATTACATCGCGCCGGGCAATGGCGACGACAGCGGCAGCCTCGACTACAGCGAGACCGCGGCATCGCTGGGCGTGGCGCGAGCGCTCTCCCATGGCGAAGTATTCGCCAGCGTCGGCCGCGGCTTCGAGACACCGACGGTGACCGAGCTGGCGTACCGGCCCGATGGCGGCGCCGGATTGAACTTCGATCTCCAGCCGGCTCACTTCGACAGCGCCGAAGTCGGGGCGCGCTGGCGCTTCGGTTCCGGCGACGCCAGCATCGCGGCCTATCGCATCGACGGCGAGGACGAGATCGTGCCGGCGGACAACCGCGGTGGTCGCGCGAGTTTTGCCAACGCTGGACTGACGCGACGCGAAGGCGTGGAGGCGGGCATCGAGGCGCGCTTGCACCCGCGATGGTCCTACGTGCTGACCGTCAACTGGTTGCGGGCACGCTTCACGGAGCCTTTCAGCTATCGCGTGGTCAGCGGTGGCGTCGAGCAGGTGCAGGAAGTGGATTCCGGCAATCGCATTCCAGGGATTCCGCAGGCCGATGGCTATGCGGAGCTGGCCTGGAACGATGCCAGTGGCCGGATCATCGCCGCGCTGGAGGCACGCGCCAGCGATCGCATCGCCACCGACGACCGCAATACGGATTACGCGCCGGGCTATGCGCAGTTCGCGCTGCGATTGCAATGGCGTGCGGCGGCTTCGGGGTGGCGGGCGTTCATGCGCGTGGACAATGTGTTCGATCGCGAGTTTGCCGGGTCGGTGATCGTCAACGAGGGCAATGCGCGGTACTTCGAGCCGGGAGCGGGGCGTGGGCTGACGGTCGGGTTTGGCTGGGGAAGCAACGACGCCGGGTTCTCGCCTTCGCGGGAATGACGGCCTGAGGGGGCCGTGGAGCGTTAGCGCCGGCATCACACGCCAGCGCTATCCTGCGGCGAAGGGGCTCCCGATCCGGTACCGCCATGACCCAGCTCATTGCCGAGTTGCCTGTGTCCGGTCGCGCGGTGCCCTGGTACCGGAGCCTGCGCACTCGCCTGGTGCTATGGATCTGCGTCGGCTGCGTGGCCGTGCTGCTGGCGGCGACGCTCATCGTGCAGGCGCGCTCGGCGCGGTTGCTGACCGCGCAAAGCGAACGCGAAATCCGCACGCTCGCCGAACAGACCGCGCTCGGCCTGCACGCCACCCTGGAGTCGGTCGAAGTCGGCGCCAACACGCTAGGCGAGGCCGTGCGCGGCGTCGGCCGTGATCCGCACACGCTCGATGCCCTGCTCCGCGCCACCGTCGCCGGCGACGACGACATCGCCGGGGCGATGCTGGTGCTGGAACCGGGTGCGCTCGATGACGGCGATGCCGCCTACAGCTGGTACGTGCGCCGCGAGGGCAAGGGCTACTACACCCAGCCGATGCGCTCGCGCGGCTACGACTACCACGAGCAGCCGTGGTGGAAACGCACCATTGGCGAAGGTCGCGCCTGGTGGTCGGAGCCCTACCGCAACGCCGCCACCGGCGACCAGATGTTCGTCACCTACAACCGGCCGATCCGGCGCGACCCGGAGGACCGGACGTCGACACCGGTCGGCATGGTCAGCCTCGACGTCCCGGTCAGCCGCCTGCGGACGCTGATCGGCCAGCAGACGCCCGACTCGCCGGTGCAACGCGTGGTGCTGAGCCCGGAACACCTGTACGTCGTGCATCCGTCCCCGGCGCTGGAACTGAAGGCGCGTCTGGACGACCGCGTCGACCAGGTCGAGGGCCGCATGCTGCAGCCGTTGCTCGACGCAGTGCGCGAGCGCCGCAGCGCCGACGTCACCTACCTCGACCCGACCACCGGCACGCGCCGCATCGGCCTGGTGCAACCTGTGCCCGACAGCCTCTGGACCGTCGCGGTGTCGGTCTCCGAGCAGTACGCGCAGGAGCAACTGCGCAGCACGACGCGGGTGGTCATCGGCGGCGGCCTGCTCGCCGTGCTGGTCCTGGTGCTGGTGCTGTGGCTGATCGCGCGACCGATCACGCGTCCGCTGCTGGCGTTGACCTCGTCGGCCGGCCACTTCGCCGCCGGCGAGTTCGACTGGCCCTTGCCGCACACCACCCGCCGCGACGAAGTCGGCCTGCTCGCACGCGCTTACGACCGCGCGCGCAGCTCGATCAAGTCGCAGCTGGCCGAGATCGAACGCATGGCGCGCAGCCGGCAGAAGCTCGAGAGCGAGCTGTCGATTGCGCGCGACATCCAGCTGGCGATGCTGCCGCAAGCGCCGACGCTGCACGCCGACGGCCATCGCCTGCAGGCGCATGCGTTGCTGGAACCGGCCAAGGCGGTCGGTGGCGACTTCTATACGTTCTTCGTCCGCGACGAGCGCGTGCTGTGGTTCGTCATCGGCGATGTCTCCGACAAGGGCGTGCCGGCGGCGTTGTTCATGGCTCGGGCGATGACGGTGCTGGAAGTCGCCACCAGCCTGGGTGGCACGCCGGACAAGGCCTTGCGTGTCGCCGCCGCGCGACTGGTCGAAGGCAACGACACCTGCATGTTCGCCACTGTGCTGTGCGGGGCGATCGACGCCGGCACCGGCGAGATGGTGCTGGCCAGCGCCGGTCACGAAGCGCCGGTGCTGTTGCACGCCGATGGCCGCCGCGAGTACCTCGACGTGCCGACCGGCCCGCCGCTGGGCGTCGACATCGCCGACAGTTACCCGCTCTGGCGCGGCCGGTTGCAGCCCGGGGATGCGTTGCTGGCCTACACCGACGGCATCAGCGAGGCGCTCGACGGCGGACAGAATGCCTTCGGCAGCGAGCGCCTGCTGTCGGCGCTGCCTGCCGGCGCCGATGCCCGGGGTCTGTGCGAGGCCCTGCTGGCGGCCGCGCACGGGTTCGCCGATGGTGCCGCGCAGTCCGACGACATCACCGTGCTGGCGCTGAGTTTCGATCCATCGACCGGGGGGAATGCCTGATGCGACTGCGACTGCAGATCCCGTGCGAACGCACGCAGTTGGGCCTGCTGCTCGATTCGATCGATCAGTCGCTGCTTGAGCATGGGATCGCGAGGGAACTGCGCGACGACATGCGCCTGATCGCCGAGGAAGTGGTGTGCAACGCCATCGAGCACGGCGACGATGGTGAACCCACGCCGCGCCGGATCGCGGTCGACATCGCCCGGGACGATGACGGGTTGCATGTCGAGTTCCGTGATAACGGCAAACCATTCGACCCGCTCGACCAGGAGCCGCCAGAGCTGGATGCGGACATCATCGACCGGCCGATAGGCGGGCTGGGCGTGCACCTGGTGCGCGAACTGGCGCGCAGCGTGCGCTATGTCCGCGAGGAACCTTACAACGTGCTGCATGTGGTGTTGCGTACACGCTGATTGAAGGCAGGCTGAAAAGTCCCCCACCCGAGGTCGCCCATGGAACTCCAGATCCACATCGATCCGCCCAGCAACGGTTCGCAGCGCGTCGCCCTCGGCGGCCGCCTCGACACCCACAGCTACGCCGAGTTCGACCGGCAGCTCGAGCCGCTGTTGCCCGGCATGCAGTCGTTGCTGCTCGACCTGAGCGAGCTGGTGTACATCAGTTCGGCCGGGATCCGCTCGATCTTCCGCGCGCGCAAGGCGCTGGCGGGGCATTCGGGTAAGGTGCTGGTGCTCAATCCGCAGCCGCAGATCCAGAAGGTGTTCGACGTGGTGAAGGCGGTGCCGTTGAACGAGATCTTCTCGTCGGCGGCGGAGGCCGATGCGTATCTGGACGCGATGCAGAGGAAGGTGTTGCGGGGGGATGAGGAAGAGGAGCTTTAGAGGCAAAAGCACCCCTCTTTCGCCCTTCGGGCACCTTCTCCCACGAGGGGAGAAGGAAGTGCATCAACCCTCCCCCCTTGCGGGGGAGGGACAGGCCGCGAAGGCGGCCAGGGAGAGGGGCCGCCCTTAGCCGCCCTGCCCCAGCGACGCGCGAATCTGCGCATCCACCGCCGCAATCGCCGTCATGTTCACCACCCGGCGCGGCGTCGACGCCGGCGTCAGGATGTGTGCCGGCTTGTCCAAGCCCATCAGGATCGGCCCGATCGCCACGCCTTCGGTCATCACCCGCACCATGTTGTAGGTGATGTTGGCCGCATCCAGGTTGGGCATCACGAACAGGTTGGCGCGGCCCTTGAGCAGCGTGTTCGGGAAGATGCGGTGGCGCAGCTCCTCGTCCCAGGCGGAGTCGGCCTGCATCTCGCCGTCCATCTCCAGCTTCGGCAAGCGCTGCTTGATCAGCTGGAAAGCCTTGCGCATCTTCGCCGCCGAGGCGTTGTCGTGGCTGCCGAAGTTGGAGTGCGACAGCAACGCCACCTTCGGCTCGATGCCGAACAGCTTCAGGCGGAAGCTCGCCTGCAGCGTCGCTTCGGCAATCTGCTCGGCAGTCGGATCGCACTGCACGTGCGTGTCGAGGAAGAACCACACGCCCTGGTCGTTGATCACGCCGGTCATGGCCGCCGTGCCGGTCACGCCCGGGTCGAAGTCGAACACGCTGCGCAGGTAGCCCAGCTTCTTGTGGAAGCGACCCACCAGGCCGCAGATCATCGCGTCGGCTTCGCCACGCTCGACCATCAGCGCCGCGATCAGGGCCGGGCGCGAGCGCAGCAGGTTCTTCGCCGCTGCCGGGGTCACGCCGCGACGCTCGGTCAGGGCGTGGTAGGTCTGCCAGTAGTCGTTGAAGCGCGGGTCGTCGTTGATGTTGGTCAGTTCGAAATCGACGCCGACGCGCATGCGCAGGCCCAGGCGCTGGATGCGCGTGTCGATCACGTCCGGACGGCCGATCAGGATCGGGAAGGCCAGGCCGTCGTCGATCACCGTCTGCACGGCGCGCAGCACGGTCTCTTCCTCGCCCTCGGCGTAGACCACGCGCTTGCGGTCGCTGCGGGCGCGGTCGTAGACCGGCTTCATCACCAGGCCGGTGCGGTAGATGAAGGTGCCGAGCTTTTCCTCGTAGGCGCGCATGTCCTCGATCGGACGGTTGGCGATGCCCGACTCCATTGCCGCACGGGCCACGGCCGGGGCCAGCACCACCAGCAGGCGCGGGTCGAACGGGCGCGGAATAAGGTACTCGGCACCGAAGGTCGGCACCTCACCACCATAGGCACTGCCCAGGTCGGACGATTCCATCCGCGCCAGCTTGGCGATCGCGCGCACGCAGGCGAGCTTCATCGCCTCGTTGATGCCGGTCGCGCCGACGTCGAGCGCGCCACGGAAAATGTAGGGGAAGCACAGCGCGTTGTTGACCTGGTTCGGGTAGTCCGAACGGCCGGTGGCAATGATGCAGTCCGGGCGGACCTTCTTGGCGTCCTCCGGCAGGATCTCCGGATACGGATTGGCCAGCGCCAGGATGATGGGCTTGTCGGCCATCGTGGCCACCATCTCCGGCTTGAGGATGCCGCCGGCGGACAGGCCCAGGAAGATGTCGGCGCCTTCGACGATCTCGGCCAGCGTGCGCTGCGCGGTATCGCGTGCGTAGCGGGCCTTGTCCGGGTCCATGTGGTCGCGGCCGGCGTAGATCACGCCCTCGCGGTCGAAGGCGGTGATGTTCTCTTTCTTCACGCCCAGCGCGACCAGCATGTCCAGGCAGGCGATGCCGGCGGCACCGGCGCCGGTGGTGGCGATCCTGATGCTGCCGATGTCCTTGCCGACCACTTCCAGCGCGTTGATCACCGCCGCGCCGACGATGATCGCCGTGCCGTGCTGATCGTCGTGGAACACCGGGATCTTCATCCGCTCGCGCAGCTTGCGCTCGACGATGAAGCACTCCGGTGCCTTGATGTCTTCCAGGTTGATGCCGCCGAAGGTCGGCTCCAGGCTGGCGATGATGTCGACCAGCTTGTCCGGGTCGCGCTCGTCGATTTCGATGTCGAACACGTCGATGCCGGCGAACTTCTGGAACAGCACACCCTTGCCTTCCATCACCGGCTTGCCGGCGAGCGGGCCGATGTCGCCCAAGCCGAGCACGGCGGTGCCGTTGCTGATCACCGCCACCAGGTTGCCGCGCGCGGTCAGTTCGCTGGCGCAGTTGGGGTCGGCGACGATCGCTTCGCAGGCGAAGGCCACGCCCGGCGAGTAGGCCAGGGCCAGGTCGCGCTGGGTGACCATCGGCTTGGTCGCGCTGACCTTGATCTTGCCGGGCGGGCTCAGGCGGTGGTAGTCGAGCGCGGCTTGCTTGAGGTCGTTGGCGGGGCTGTTGTCGGACATCAGATCGGAACCACGGGCGGGCCGTCGATTCTAGCCGCTTCCGGTGAAAGCCGAGGACGGCACGGTATGGCGCAGTTCCCGGCGGTTACGCACAATGCCCGCCTCAAAGGGAAGCGATGGACATCATGGGCACAAGGAATGGGCGGCAATCGTGGTTCTGGCTGGCGGTGCTGGCCGCGGTGCTGCTGGTGCAGGCGCCTCTGGTCTTCAATCCCGGCTACTTCAGTCATGACGAGCTGCAATGGGCGGCCTTCGCCGGGCAAGACGCCAGCCTGATTTCGCGCAGCTATCTGTGGACCGACCTGGACAGCTTCCAGTACCGGCCGCTGACCTTCAGCCTGTGGCTGTGGCTGTCGCAGCACCTGTTCGACCGTCCGTACCTCTTTCACGGCCTGATGGTTGCCTGGGGCGGACTCAACGCGGTGATGCTGGCGCAACTGCTGCGCCGCTTCGAGGTCCCGGCCAGGGCTGCCTTTGCCGGTGCGCTGGTATTTGCCCTGAGCCCGTATGCCATGCAGACCCATGGCTGGGTCGGCACCCTGGGCGACCTGATCTGGGTCGGCTGCGCGCTGGCCACCGGACTGCTGGCGCAGCGCGCGCGGTCGCCATGGTGGGTGGCCGCCGGTGCCGCGGCTCTGACCGCTATCGGCCTGCTGTCAAAGGAGTCGGCGATCGTGATTCCGGCCCTGACCGCAATCGCCTGGCTGTTGCTGGGACGTCCGCGCAACTGGCTGTACGCCACCGTCGGCGCGCTGGTGCCGGCGGCGATCTACCTGTCGCTGCGGCTGGGCGTGATCCTGTTCTCGCCGCGCGAAGCCGCCAACTACGGGTGGAGCCTTACCTTCATTCCGCTGCGCTGGCTCGAGTACCAGGCGTTTCCGCCGATGGCGACCCGGCTGGGCATCACCGGGTTGCTGCCTGGCAGCTTCTCCGAGCCACGGATGTGGGTCGGCCTGGGCGTCTGGCTGGCGCTGGCGTGGACGTTCTGGCGCGCCGGCCCGCGCTGGCTGCTGGGCTTCCTGCTGCTGGGGGCGGCGGCACTGGGGCCGGTGATGATCCTGGCGGAGTCGGCCAACCAGTACGGCTACGGCTACGCTGCTGCGATCGCCGGCCTGGGCGCCGCCGCGTGGACGCGAGTCGGTCGCGGTGGCCGCATCGTGCTAGTGCTGGCGGCGCTGCTGAGCACTTGGCACGGCGTCAACGTCATGCGCCGCATGCACCAGATCGGCGAGTTGCAGTCACTCTTCTCGCCCTCGCTGGCACGCGCCGTGGCCGCCTCGGGTAACAAGCCCGTGCGGATCCGTGCAATGGATCCAGGCCAGCACTGGATATACCTCCGCCTCAGCCATCAGATCCCGAGCTACGCCGGCGTGCCGATTGGCGACCGCGTGGTGCTGGTCGCCAGTGATGCGCCGGCCGACTACGTGATCGGCAAGGACGGCGCGCTGTCGCCGCTGCGTTGAGTTGACTCGGCGCGGCTGCCGGGCTCGATCCGGTAGCCGACGCCACGCACGTGACGATGCTGAGCCGTGCCGCCCAGTTTGTGGCTCGACTCGAAGATGTCGATCAGAGCTCCGGCGCCTTCCCATCCACCACGATCTTGTCCAGCCGGATCCGGTTGGCGAACAGCGAAAACGCCAGCATCCCCGCCAGCCCATTGGCACGCGCCACCCACTGCGGCAACCAGCGCGCCGGCTTGATCACGCCGTCGGCAAACAGCGGCTCGAAGCGCTGCACGTCGGTCAACGTCATCTTGCCCGCGAACAACCAGCGGCACAGCTGCAGCTTCCTGTCGCGCAACGCCCAGCGGAAGAACGTGTGCACGCCGACCAGGCCACGCAGGTACACCGTGTCCTTGGTGAAGGCATGGCCGCCAGTGGTCGGCACGCCGCGGAAAACGCGCTGCGCCGAGGCGAAGCTGTCCTCCGGCGTTTGTCCGGCCGCGAGGAAGTAGCGAAACACCTCGATGAAGTCGGCGCCGGACAGCGCCATCGCCACCGCCTCGATGCGGAGACTGATGCGCTTCATGCGGCCGATGTCGATGCTGCCGGTGATCTGCTCGGCAAACGTCGCCAGGCCTTCCTGGGTGGCAGTGATGCGCGGTGACGACAAGGCCAGGCTTGGCAACACCGGCTGTTCGCGTCCGTTGAGCGCGGTCAGTGAATGCACGAACGCTTCATGCTGCAGCAACTGGTGGCGGTCGTAGTCGCTGAAGGCGGCGCCGTGGCGCAGGCGGATGCGGGTGGCACCGGCGGCGGCCTTGGCGATCAGGTCGGGGTCGAGTTCGACCGAGATCACGCGTCCGTCGAAGTAGTCGTCGAGTTCGCGCTGCAACTGCAACTGCAACGCGGTGGAGGAAATGGTGACGAGCTCGGCCGGCGACATCAGCTCGCGGTCGAGCTCGTCGGCGATCGAGATGAAATGCTGCGCTGCTTCGCGCGTGGTCGGTCCGTCGCCCGGCAGGGGCTCGTCGGGGCGCCCGAAGAGCTCGATCGAGTGCTCGCAGACCGCCGCTGTGCCAAGCGACTCGCACAGTGCCGCGGCCTTCGACCAGCTGCGTGCCGAATCGATCAGGTACTGGCCCAGCGGGTGGTCCGGGTCGGCCTCGACGGCGATCGCCTCCATCTCGGCGCGCGTGGCGCTGAAATCCAGCCTGGGGTACTCGATCTGCGGCAACTTGACCACGCCGCGGGCGAAGTCGGCCAGGAACGCGGCCTCCTGTCCCGCTGGCCAGCTGACCAGGGCCAGCAACCGCACATCCTTCGCCGCCGCGACCATGCGCGCGTCGAGCGCGGCGTGATGGGCAATCTCGGGCGCGTGGTCGGTCATGCTGCCTTGTGGTCAGTGCTTCCCATACTTCTCGTCAAGCCGCTTGCTGAGCGACTTGTTCGCCACTTTTTCCTCAGCCTTCTGCGCGCGCCGGTTGGCCAGGCGGTTGGCGGCGCCGGCGACTTCGTCGCTGAGCTTGAGGTAGTTGGCGAAGCGTTGCGGGTCGAGCTTGCCGGCCTCGATCGCTTCGCGGACCGCGCAACCTGGTTCGCGCGCGTGTTTGCAGTCGCGGAAGCGGCACTTCTCGGCCAGGGCCTCGACGTCGCTGAAGTTCTCGGCGACGTCTTCCTCGCCGGTCGGCTTGAGCTCGCGCATGCCCGGGGTGTCGATCAGGCAGGCGCCGGTCGGCAGCGGGATCAGCGCGCGATGGGTGGTGGTGTGCCGACCGCGCGAATCGTTCTCGCGTACTTCGCCGGTCTTCATCCGCTCGGTGCCGAGCAGGGTGTTGGTCAGGGTCGACTTGCCGGCACCGGAGCTGCCGACCAGCACCGCGGTGCTGCCGGGCTGCAGCCACGGATTCAGGGCGGCGACACTTTCGGCATCACGGGCATTGACCGCGCGTACGGCAATGCCCTGCGCCGCCAGCTCGACCAGCGCCGCCATCGCGCCGGGCAGCACTTCGGCATCGGCCGCTTCGGCCTGGTCGGCCTTGGTCAGCACGACCACCGGCTCGACACCGCCGCCGCGCACCAGCAGCAGGTAGCGCTCGATCCGGCGCGGATTGAAGTCGGCATCCAGGCCGCAGACCACGAACACGGTGTCGACGTTGGCCGCGATCAGCTGTTGCTGGTAGTGCTCGCCGGCGGCGCCGCGCTTGATCGTGCTGCGGCGTGGCAGCAGCGCCACCGCCTTGCGGCCTTCCACCAGCAGCCAGTCGCCGACGCCCGGGCGCTGGTCGATGGTGACCGTGCCTTTGCGGTAACCGGGCGGGCGCTGCCATTCGGGCAGGGACTCGACCGGGAAGCCATGGTCGGGACTGTCGGAGACGATGTAGCCGCTGCGATGTTGCTCGATGACCCGCGCGGGCCGCGCCTTGGGGTGTTCGGCCATCAGGTCGAGCCAGACCTGGTCGAACTCGGAAATACCGACCGGAACCGGCGAGCCGGCCTTCAGAGGCCAGCCGATGGCCTGCAGGGCGTCGAAACCGGGGATCAAGACTTTGCGGCGAGTGAGTGCATGCCCGGGATTCTAGCCGTCATCGCGAGTGCAGCGCCCAATCGGCATTGGGCCTGGTCGTCCCGAGCGCAGCGGGTGGTTACCGCTCACACCGTCGAAGTTGCGCGTAAATGGGCCTTTTCCGCTGCCGTTCGCGCCAGTTTCGGCTAGTCTGGCTTTCCGACCCCCCATCTTGCCTGCAGCAATGTCCCAGTCCCCCGTGAAGACCCGCGAACGCCTGTCCGAAGTCCGCTACGAGATCCGCGGTGAACTGGCCCGGCGAGCCCGCGAACTGGAGGGCCAGGGGCGCAAGCTCATCAAGCTCAATATCGGCAATCCCGGCGCGTTCGGTTTCCGCGCGCCTGAGCACCTGCAGCGCGCGATCGCCGATCACATCAGCGACACCGACCCCTACACCCACCAGCAGGGCCTGCCGGCCGCACGTGAAGCCATCGCCAGCTTCCACAAGCAGCGCGGCACGCCCAATGCCAGCCCGGAGCGCGTGTTTGTCGGCAATGGCGTCAGCGAACTGATCGACCTGTCTTTGCGCGCCTTGCTGAACCCGGGCGACGAAGTGCTGCTGCCCTCGCCCGACTATCCGCTGTGGTCGGCGGCGACCATCCTCAACGACGGCCGCCCGGTCTATTACCGCTGTCTGCCCGAGAACGGCTTCCTGCCCGACCCGGATGAGATCGCCTCGCTGGTGTCCAGCCGCACCCGCGCGATCGTGCTGATCAACCCCAACAATCCGACCGGTGCCGCCTACCCGCGCGAGCTGATCGAGAAGATCGTCGCCATTGCCGCACGCCACAAGCTGCTGCTGATGTGCGACGAGATCTACGACTCCATCCTCTATGACGGCAACCAGTTCACCCCGATCGCGCCGATCGCCGGTGACCTGCCGTGCCTGTCGTTCGGCGGCCTGAGCAAGGTCCACCGCGCCTGCGGCTGGCGCGTGGGCTGGGCGGTGCTGTCGGGCGACCCGGTCGCCAGCGGCAACCTGCACCACGCGATGGACCTGCTCGGCGCGTTGCGCCTGTGCGCCAACGTGCCCGGCCAGTTCGCGATCGAGGCGGCGCTGCATGGCGAGGACACCATCGCACCGCTGTGCGCGCCGGGCGGACGTTTGTTCGAGGCACGCCGGGCGGTGATCGACAGCATCGCCAACAGCCGCCACCTGCAGCTGGTCGAGCCGGCCGGTGCGCTGTATGCGTTCCCGGCAGTGACCGGTGCGGCGGCCCAGGGCTTCGACGACCACCGCTTTGCGCTGGAGCTGCTCGAGACCGAGGACGTGCTGGTGGTGCCGGGCTCCAGCTTCAACGTGCCGTATCGCAACCATTTCCGCGTCACCCTGCTGCCGCAGCCCGACGACCTGCGCGAAGTGTTCCGCCGCGTCGAACGCCTGCTCGACCGCTACGCGGACAGCGAGGCCGGGCAGGCGCAGTCGGCCGTGGCCTGATCGCAATGGCCGCCAGCGTTCCCGCTACCGCACTGTCCTACCTGGCGCTCGGCGACAGCTACACCATCGGTGAAGGCGTCGCCGCGGACGGCCGCTGGCCGCACCAGCTCGCGCATGCGCTGCGCGAGGAAGGCATCGCCCTGGCCGACCCGCGCATCATCGCCACCACCGGCTGGACCACCGACGAGCTGACCTGGGGCATCGATGGCGCCGAGCCACTGGGTGAATGGGATTTCATCAGCCTGCTGATCGGCGTCAACAACCAGTACCGCGGACGCAGTGCGGTCGAGTACCGCGGCGAGTTCGAGACGCTGCTCAAGCGCGCAATCGCGTTCGCCCGCGGTCGCGCCGACCACGTACTTGTGCTGTCGATCCCGGACTGGGGCGTGACTCCGTTCGTGAAGACCACCCAAGCCACGCCGGCCACCATTGCCGCCGAGCTCGATACGTTCAACGCTGCCGCGCAGGTGGTGTGCGAAGCGCACGGCGTGGCCTTCGTCGACATCACGCCGGTGTCGCGCGAGCGCGGCGGCGAAGCGGAGATGCTCGCCGACGATGGCCTGCATCCGTCCGCGGCGATGTACACGCAATGGGCCACGCTGGCGCTGCCGGCTGCGCGCGAGCTGCTGGCGCGATGAGCGATTCCGCCGGCGCGACGACGCAGGCTGCAACGGCGCCGCTGCCGGGCAAGCAGGCACGTGCACTGGCTTCGGCCTTCCTGCCGCGCGAGCACTGGTACGGCCGCCGCGACTATTACTACGCGTGGAGCAAGTTCGGCACCGACCCGCTCTACCCCGGCGTCTGCGAGGCGCTGCGCGGCACGCAGGCGCCGCTGCTCGACATGGGCTGCGGGCTGGGCCTGCTCGCGCATGCCTTGCGCGCCGATGGCCAGCGCATGCCGTACCGCGGCTATGACAACGACGTCGGCAAGATCCTGCGGGCACGCAAGGCCGCGGCACGTTGCGACCTGGGCGATGTGGCGTTCGAGACTGCCGACCTGGCCGAGGGCGTGCCGCCGCATCGTGGCAGCGTGGCCGTGCTCGACGTCCTGCAGTTCGTACCGGTCGCGGCGCAGATGCACGCGATCGACCAGGCCATCGCGATGCTCACGCCGGGCGCGAAGCTGGTGATCCGCACCGGACTGGCTGACGGCAGCCATCGCGCCCACGTCACACGCTTCGTCGATGTCTTCGCAAAGGTCGTCGGCTGGATGAACGCCGCGCCGCTGAACTATCCCGACGCGGATGCCGTGCGTGCGCGCCTGGCCGAAGCGGGATTGAAAGCGACGTTCACCTCGCTGCGCGGGCGCACGCCGTTCAACAACTGGCTGATCATCGCCGGCTGATTGCGGCGTCTACGCCTGCGATTCCAGTTGCTCCGGCAGGACGGTTCGATAACCGTGCTGGTCGAGCCGGTCGAGCACCGCCGCCAGTGTTTCGACATTGCGTCCGTGGCGCGCCCCCTCATGCAGCAGCACGATCGCGCCGGGTGCGAGGTCGCGTTCGATGCGCGCCGCCACGCCGGCCGGCTCCTGCATGACCGCGTCGAAGCCCCGCGCCGACCACGCCACGCGCGCCAGCCCGTGCCGCTTCAGCGCCGCAGCGACGAACGGGTTGGCCATGCCGACCACCGCCCGGAACCAGCGCGGTGGTGCGCCGGCCAGCTGCGTCAGCGCCGCCTGGGCATCGTCGATCTGCGCCCGCATCGCCATCGGCGGCAGCGCCCAGAAGCGCGCCTGCGGGTGGGTATGGCTGTGTTGGCCGATGCCGTGGCCGCGGCGGGCGATTTCACCAACCAGCTCCGGCCGCGCCTGCGCGCGGTCGCCGACCAGGAAGAAGGTCGCGCGAGCGTTACGGGCATCGAGCAGGTCGAGCATCGCCCGGGTGTCGTCGGAGGGGCCGTCGTCGATGGTCAGCCAGACCAGCGGCTCGGCCGTCGGCAGGCGCGTCAGCACCGGACTTAGCAGACGCGATTGCGGCCGCAGCGTGGCCCAGACCAGGGTCAGATGGCTGGCCAGCAGTGCCGCCAGCCCCGGCTGCCAGCCCCATCGCCACCAGATCGCGACCACCGCCAGCTGCGAGACGGCGAATAGCCACGCCCAGGCGTGGGGGTGACGAGGCGGGCGATGGAAGGAGTTCATCGCCCGATGGTAGCGACCGCGGCCCGTTTGGAGCGAGCGGGCTTGCCTCTCGCGCTCTCCGCCCCCACATGCACCACATCCCCTTAAGGCCAGACTCCATGTCCCTCGACCCCGCCCTGCGTTCGCGCATCGAAACCCTGCTGCAGTCCAACCGCGTCGTCCTGTTCATGAAGGGCGCGCCGCAGGCACCGCAGTGCGGCTTCTCGGCCAAGGCGGTCGGCGTGCTCAATGCACTGCTTCCGCAGGGCTATGCCCATGTCGACGTCCTGTCGGACGCGGAAATCCGCGAAGGCATCAAGCAGTACGGCAACTGGCCGACGATTCCGCAGCTCTACATCGACGGCGAACTGATTGGCGGCAGCGACATCGTCGAGCAGCTGGCCGGCAGCGGCGAGCTGCACGGCGTGCTCGGCCTGCCGGTGCCGGACCGTAGCCCGCCGCGACTGACCATCACCCCCGCCGCGGTCGAGATGCTGCGCGGCGCGATCGCCAATGCCGGTGACGGCTACGCAGTCCAGCTCGACATCGACGCGCGCCACAACGCCCGCCTGCAGTTGGCGCCGGTGGATGCCAATGCGGTGGCGGTCGAACTCGACGGCGTGCGCGTGCAGACCGACTGGCTGCAGGCGCGCCGCGCCGACGGCATCACCATCGACTGGGTCGATGACGAACGCGGTCGCGGCCTGGTAGTGAATAACCCGCACGCGCCGCCGGCAGTGAAGACGATTGCTCCGGCCGAGGTTGCCGCGCGCGTCGCCGCGGGCACGCTGCGCCTGGTCGACGTGCGCCCGGCACCGGAGCGCCAGCTGGCCAGCGTCGCGGTCGCCTTCGACAGTTTCGACAACGGCCTGGATGCACTCGAAGCCCTGCCCAAGGACACCGCGCTGGCCTTCCTGTGCCACCACGGCGGTCGCAGCCAGCAGGCGGCCGAGCATTTTCGTGACCTGGGTTTCCGCGAGGTCTACAACGTCGTCGGCGGCATCGACGCGTGGGCGGACATCGACGCGGGTGTGTCGAAGTACTGATCTGACTGCATCCGGGCAGGAGCTTGTTCCTGCCCGGATTGCTCACGCGAAGCCGCCACCTGCATCCAGGTAGGCTTGCTCTTCTGCCGTATTGATGCGACCCAGCTCGCGGTTGCGGTGCGGGAAACGACCGAAGCGCGCGACCACGTCGCGATGGCGACGGGCGTAGTCGAGGTAGTTCTGGCCCGACTCGCCGCCGATCGATGACGCCAGCTCGACCGACCGCTCCTGGTCGGCGATCGCCTCGGAGTGCTCGAAGGGCATGTAGAAGAAGACGCGCAGCATCGGATCGACCTGATGGTCGAAGCCGCGCTCGATCGCGCGCGCAGCGTAGTGGCGCGCCAGCGGATCGGTGGCATAGGCATGGCCGCTGCCACGGAAGACGTTGCGCGGTATCTGGTCGAGCAGGATCGCCAGCGCCAGCGCGCCCTCCGGCGTTTCCATCCAGTCTTCGAGTTCGCGGCGTGCGGCGCGATGGTGCGCCGGCAGCCATTGCTCGCGGCAGTGCGCGTCGAATGCCTCGTCGCGCGTGAACCAGCGCTCGTAGCCCGATTGCTGCCAGAAGGTGAGGATGTCGTGCGGGTCGATGTGCATGCGCGGGTCCGTGCGGGAATGGCGGAATCACCGTTCGCCCTGAGCGTAGCGTAGCGCAGCGAAGTCGAAGGGCTGACGTGCTGCCACCCTTCGACTTCGGCGCGTTGCACCTACGCTCAGGGCGAACGGTGAGATTGTGGGTTGCGCTGAAGTGGCCGGCTATACCGACTCATCCGCCAGCTGCGTTTCCAGTTCGTTGATCCACAGCTCGGTCACGCTCTCCAGCGTCACCGCGTGGATCAGCGGCCGGATCGATCCGCCCGAGTACGACTGCGAGACGAAACGCGCATAGCGGTCGCGGAATGCCAGCCAGCTGCGGTGGGCTTCGTCGAACACGGCCAGCGATTCGCCGTCGAGCTGGCGTCGCAGGTGCGCGACCACCGTGGCCAGGCGCGCCTCGGCGCGCTGCAACTCGCCGGCCGCCTGCGCGTTCATGTCGGACTGCGTCACCGCGGCATCGTCGCTCTGACGGGCGACCTCCTCGGCCTTGGTGAAATAGTTGTCGGCGATGCGCGCGGCGGTCTCGGCCTTGCCGATCAGGCGCTGCTCGAACTGGCGCAGGTCGTCCAGGTTGGTATTGGCGATGTCCAGGCCCTGCTTGAGGTCCAGCAGCTTCTGGTTGCGCTCGATCGCCTCGACCGCGCCCCGACGCTCGACCCGGCGCTGGACGAAATAGAACAGCCAGGTCAGCGCCGCACCCGCGATCAGATAGATGAGTTTCTCCATATTCCCTCCCCGTCTCCAGTCGAACTTCCCGACCGATAGTGTGCCCGTCGGGCGTCGCAGGGTCTGCGATGACCCACCCCCAGACTCGCTGGCGCAGCCCCGGGGATCGCCGAGCACATGGCCTTCACACCACCTGCACAAGAGTGAGCGCCCCCGCCGGGCGCTCAGGCGACCGTCACCTGGCCACCGCCACGCTTCCACCGCGTACGTCACTTTAGAGGGAACTACCATGAAGCAGTCTGTTGTCGCAGCCCTGTTGCTTGCAGGCCTGCTCGCTCCGCTCGCATCCGGCGCGCAGAGCATCCAGTGCACCCTGCTCTGCAACCCGCCCCGCATGGTCTGCTATCCGGCTGGCACGCTGCCGCCGATCAACAAGGTCTGCTCGCGGACCTCCAGTTCCGAGACGCCAGCTGAGCAACCGGCGCTGACCGCGCCCGCGCAGTCGACCGCCGCAAAAAGCGCTTGCACGGCCGTGTCGGTGTTCAACGAGGAAACGCAGGGCTTCGAGTGGGAGATGGACTGCGACTGATCGCGTCGTAGTTCGAGCACGTGGAAAAGGCCGGCGAAATGCCGGCCTTTTTCATTGAGCAACGTCGCTCGGTCCCCGCCTTCGCGGGGATGACGGCGCTAAGAAACGAAGACCGGGCAACGAATTGGCAGAGCGTCGTCCGCCGGGTCGGGGATTGCGCAGCAGTGGGCCATGGATGGCCCGCGCCCCGCCTTCGGACAGGATGTCCGACGAAGGGGCGGAGCAATCCCCGGCGCGGCGGACGACGCCGTGCCGCAGACGAACGCTCAGCTACTCGTCGAAGCGCAAATGCCGCACCGACTTGCCATTGCGACGGATCAGCCGCAACGCCTCGATGCCGACATTGATGTGGTTGTCGACGTAATCGGAACTCACGCGCGCATCGGACGCCTCGGTCTTGACGCCTTCCGGGATCATCGGCTGATCGGACACCAGCAGCAGCGCACCGCAGGGAATGCGATTGGCGAAGCCGGCGGCGAAGATCGTCGCCGTCTCCATGTCGATGGCCATGCAACGCATCGTGCGCAGGCGCTCCTTGAACGCCTCGTCGTGCTCCCAGACCCGGCGGTTGGTGGTGAACACCGTGCCGGTCCAGTAGTCGTGGCCGAGGTCGCGGATCATCGTCGAGACCGCACGCTGCAGCGCGAACGCCGGCAGCGCCGGCACCTGCGCCGGCAGGTAGTCATCGCTGGTGCCTTCGCCGCGGATCGCCGCGATCGGCAGGATCAGGTCGCCGAGCTGGTTCTTCCGCTTCAGCCCACCGCACTTGCCCAGGAACAGCACCGCCTTGGGCATGATCGCGCTGAGCAGGTCCATCATCGTCGCCGCATTCGGACTGCCCATGCCGAAGTTGATCATGGTGATGCCGTCGGCGGTGGCACTGGGCATCGGCCGGTCCAGCCCAATCACCTCGGCGCCGGTCAGGCGGGCGAAGGTGTGCAGGTAACCGCCGAAGTTGGTCAGCAGGATGTGTTCGCCGAACTGGTCCAACGGCACGCCGGTGTAGCGCGGCAGCCAGTTGTCTACGATCTGTTCCTTGTCTTTCACGTACGTCTTCCTCGCGTTGTCTCTTGCCGGGGCCAGCGTTCTGGCACGTATGACAAGCTCCAACGCCCGGTCGCCAGCCTTGCTGGCGCCTACCAGGGCGGGGCTCTGGATCTGCATTCTCTCACGCCCGGCCATGACCTTCGTCGGGTTTGCACGGATTCGCCGCCGCGGCTAGGGTGCGGATTCGTTGTTCGTGCCACCTCCGGGGAAAACCATGTTCCGACCACTGGCCGCCGCGCTCGCCGCGGTGCTTTCCGTTGGCGTCGCCCATGCGGCCGCGCCTGACGCGCCCGCTTCCAAGCCGACCTCCTCAAAATCCCGCTTCGTCGAAGACCCCTACCCCAGCACCTACCGCTCGATCGCGTCCGGCCCGGTCCTGATCGAACACGCCACGGTGCTCACCGGCACCGGCCAGCGCCTCGACAACGCCGACGTGCTGCTGCAGGACGGCAAGGTGGTCGCGGTCGGCAACGCGCTGCAGGCCCCGGCCAATGCCACCCGCGTCGACGGCACCGGCAAGTGGGTGACCCCGGGAATCATCGACGTGCATTCGCACCTGGGCGTGTACCCCACCCCCGGCGTCAGCGCGCACGGCGACGGCAATGAAATGACCGGCGCGGTCACGGCAAATGTCTGGGCCGAGCACTCGATCTGGCCACAGGATCCCGGCTTCGCCGCCGCACTGGCCGGCGGCATCACCTCGCTGCAGGTTCTGCCGGGCTCGGCCAACCTGGTCGGCGGCCGCGGCGTGACGTTGAAGAACGTCGCCGCCACCACCTACCAGGCGATGAAGTTTCCGGACGCGCCGTGGGGCGTGAAGATGGCCTGCGGCGAGAACCCCAAGCGCGTCTACGGCCAGAAGAGCGGCCCGGCCACGCGCATGGGCAATGTCGCCGGTTACCGCGCCGCCTTCATCGATGCCAGCGAATACCTGCGCAAAAATTCCGGTAACAGGGGGGGCGGCGGCAAGAAGAACGACGAGGCGGCGAAGAAGAAGCGCTGGTGGCAGTCGAGCAGCAACGCTGCCGACAGCGAAAAGGACACCGGCGGCAAGCGCGACCTCAAGCTCGACACGCTGGCCGGTGCCATCAACGGCGACATCCGCGTGCACATCCACTGCTACCGCGCCGACGAGATGGCGATCATGCTCGACCTGGCCAAGGAGTTCGGCTTCAAGGTCGCCGCGTTCCACCATGGCGTGGAGGCCTACAAGCTGGCCGATCGCCTCGCCAGCGAAGGCGTCTGCGCGGCGCTGTGGTCCGACTGGTGGGGTTTCAAGATGGAAGCCTTCGACGGCATCCAGGAGAACATCGCCATCGTCGATCGCCCCGCCAACAGCTGCGCGATCGTCCACTCCGATTCCGATGAAAGCATCCAGCGCCTCAACCAGGAAGCGGCCAAGGCGATGGCACACGCCAGGCTCGCCGGCATCGACATCGCGCCCGAGCGCGCGATCGGCTGGCTGACCCACAACGCTGCACAGGCGCTGGGTATCCTCGACCGGACCGGCACGCTGGAGCCGGGCAAGATGGCCGACGTGGTGGTCTGGAACGGCAATCCCTTCAGCGTGTATGCGCACGCGGAGCAGGTGTATATCGACGGAGCGCGCGTGTTCGATCGCAATGACCGCAACCGCCAGCCGGTATCGGACTTCATGCTGGGACAGGGCGCCGCGGCGCAGGGAGGTGTGCTGTGAACCGGAACCCGCGTCCTTGGATTCCCGCCTTCGCGGGAATGACGGTGCTCTTGGCGGCGCTGGCTCCTGCGGTGGTCACCGCCCAGGAACTGCTGATCCGCAACGCCACCGTCCACACCGCCTCCGCACAGGGCACGCTCAACAACGCCGACGTGCTGGTCAGTGGCGGCACCATCCGCGCCGTCGGCACCGGCCTGGTCGCGCCTGCCGGCGCGCAGGTGATCGATGCCCAGGGCAAACCGCTGACGCCGACGCTGTTTGGCGGCATCACCGAAATCGGCCTGGAAGAGGTGTCCGGTGAGAAGGCCACCAGCGACGAGACCCTGACGCTCGGCGCCGAAACCAAGCAGATGACGGTGCGCCCGGAGTTCGACGTGACCCTGGCCTACAACCCCGACTCGGTGCTGGTGCCGGTGACGCGAATCGAAGGCATCGGCTGGACCCTGCTCGGCGCCGGCACCGGTGCCGGTGGCTCGATCGTGGCCGGCCAGGGCGGCGTGATGCGACTGGACGGCAGCGCCGATCCGGTCGGGCCGCGCGAACTGTTCGTGCGTATCGGTGGCGACGCGATCGGCCTGAGCGGCAACTCGCGTGCGGCGCAATGGATGATCCTCGACCAGCTGATCGACGAAGTGCGCGGTCGCATTCCGGCCGACGCCAACGCCGCGCTTCTGACGCCGGCCGGTCGGGCGACGCTGTCGCGCTACATCGGCGGCGGTGGTCGCGTGGTGGTCGCGGTCGACCGCGCCGCCGACATCCGCCAGCTGCTGCGCTGGGCGGCCCGCCACAATGTCCGCATCGCCATCGCCGGCGGTGCCGAGGCCTGGCGCATGGCACCGCAGCTGGCCGCGGCCAAGGTGCCGGTGTTCGTCAATCCGCTCGGCAACCTGCCTTATGACTTCGACCAGATCGGCGCGACCCTGCTCAACGCCGCGCGCCTGCGCGCCGCCGGTGTCGCAGTGGGCTTCTCGCAGTCGGGCGATGCCTCGCACAACGCGCGCAAGATCCGTCAGCTGGCTGGCAACGCCGTCGCCAATGGCCTGCCCTGGGACGATGGCCTGGCCGGCCTGACCCGGGTCCCGGCCGAAGCGTTCGGCGTCGCCGATCGCATGGGCAGCATCGCACCGGGCAAGCGCGCCGACCTGGTGTTGTGGAGCGGCGATCCGCTCGAAGTCAGCGCGGTGGCCCTGCAGGTGTGGATGGACGGTCGCGCGATCGAGATGCGCAGCCGCCAGACCGAACTGCGCGACCGCTACATCCACTCGGCCACGCCGGCGGAGAACGGCGGGCTGCCGCGCGCGTATCCGCAGCCGACAGGACGCTGAACCGTTCCAACCAGCCCCGACACCGCCACGGTTCGGGGCTGACGCCAACATCGGCAAAGCAGACGGGTATGCTGCCTCCATCCCGCACCAGACGAAGAACCTTTAGATGAACTTGCCGCACATCGATTTCAACTGGCTGGCGGTGATCGCCGCGGCCGTCTCCGCCTTCGTCCTCGGCGGGATCTGGTACGGGCCGCTGTTCAAGCAGGTCTGGTGCCGCGAGGCCGGCATCGACCCCAACAGCGCCCCGCCGCATCCGAAGCTGACCTTCGCCACCGCCTTCGGCTGCAGCCTGCTGGCGGCGCTGATGTTCGCCATTGCGCTGCCGCCGGAAGCCGGTCCGGCCGATGGCTTCGGTGCCGGCTTCGTGGTCGGCCTGTTTTTCGTCGCCATGAGCTTCGGCATCAACTACGCCTTCGCCCAGCGCAGCGTGAAGATGTGGATGATCGACGCCGGCTACCACATCGCGCAGTTCAGCCTCTACGGGCTGATCCTCGGCGCCTGGCACTGAGAGAACCTTCGCCATGGATGAGGCACCGCTGGTCTGGTATTTCGACTTCATCTCGCCGTTCTCGTACCTGCAGTGGCAGAAGTTGAAACCGCTGCTGCGCGAGTTCGAGCGCGAGGGTACGCCGGTGCAGCTGGTGCCGATCGTGTTCGCCGCGGTGCTCGACGCCTGCGGCCAGAAGGGTCCGGCCGAGATCCCGGGCAAGCGTGAATTCACCTACCGCCACGTGCTGTGGCTGGCGCGCCAGCAGGGCGTGCCATTGCGGTTTCCGCCGGCGCATCCGTTCAATCCGCTGGCGGCGCTGCGCCTGAGCATCGCCGCTGGCAACACACCCGAAGCGGTCGATTCGATCTACGACTGGCTGTGGGCGCAGGGCCGCGCCGGCGACAGCATGGAAGCGCTGGTGCCGCTGATGGCGGTGCTGAACGTGCCCGCCGAGGACCTCGATGCGGCGCCGACCAAGGCGGCGCTGCGTGCCAACACCGACGCGGCCATCGCCGCCGGTGTCTACGGCGTGCCGACCCTGGCCGTGCGTGGCGAGCTGTTCTGGGGCAACGACGCGCACGAGTTCGCGCTGGCGACGCTGCGCGAACCGGCGGTCCTCGACGACGCCGAGATGCGGCGGGTATCGCAGCTGCCGGTCGGATTGCAGCGCCGACGCTGAGCCGCAGCGGCGGGTCGAATCCGACCCGCCCATTCAGACTTCCCCACCGTGCTTCCCCGGCAGGCTTTTGCGCATCGCTTTGCTGCACCCGCAGCGAGACGCAGGCCCCGAAGCAGGTATGCTGCGCGTCACAATTCGAAGCCAGCGCTGCAATTTGGGGAGGGGGAACATGCGCATTGGACTCGTGGTCGATTCGGCCTGCGATCTGCCTTTGGGGTACCTGGAACAACACAACGTCGATGTGCTGCCGATCACCGTGCGCATCGGTGAGGCCGTGCTGGCCGACCGTCGCAACGAACAGGCGACGCTGGAGTTCCTGCACGCCCACGTCGCCGAGCGCGGCCATGAAGCGCAGACCACGCCGTTCACCGTGCAGCAGATCCAGGACCTGTTCCTGAGCCGGCTGGTGATCGACTACGACTACGTGTTCTGCATGACGATCACCAAGACGCGCAGCCCGATCTTCGACAACGCGCAGCAGGCGAGCTTCGCCATCCTCAGCGACTACAAGGCCGCGCGTTCGGCCGCGGGCAACAACACCCCGTTCGCGCTGCGCGTGGTCGACAGCCAGAACCTGTTCGCCGCCCAGGGCATCGGCGCGGTCGAGGCGGTGCGCCTGCGCGAAGCCGGAGAAGGCGCGCCGAAGATCCGCGCGCGCCTGGAGCACCTGGCCCTGCACACCCAGGGCTACATGGTTCCGCCGGACCTCTACTACCTGCGCAACCGCGCCCGCAGCAAGGGCGACCGCAGCGTCAGTTTCATCAGCGCCGCGCTCGGCAGTGCGCTCGACATCAAGCCGGTCCTGCACTGCAATCGCGGTGAAACTGCCCCGGTCGCCAAGATCAAGGGCTTCGAGCCGGCGGTGGAGAAGCTGTTCGATCATGCGGCGCAGCGCGTCGATGCCGGCGAACTGCTGACCCCGACGATGTGCCTGAGCTACGGCGGCGAACTCGAGGACATGCGCAAGCTGCCCGGCTACGAGCGCCTGCGCCATGCCTGCACCAACAACAACATCGAGCTGTTCGAATCGGTGATGAGCCTGACCGGCATGGTCAATGTCGGCAAGGGCGCGGTGGTGGTCGGCTTTGCCGCCGAGGGACAGAAGTTCCACGGCTAATCACCGCCGTCACGGTGTCGGAGTAAGGTAGTCGCGACCCCACACCGGAATCGTGCATGGCCACTCGTTACTACATCCGCCTTCCCGATGCGACGCGCGCGCGCGGCAGCGATGCCGCGTTTTCCTTCAGTGCCGTCAGCGCCGAAGGTTTCGCCGAACAGTTGCAGGCGGCATTGCGCGACAGCGCGCTGTTCGAGCGCTGGAAGGCGCGCCAGGACGATCCCGACGCAGTCGATCCGGCGCTCGGCGCCACCGACGCCGCGGCCACCGTGCACGGCGAACAGGAAGACCTGCACGTCGACCTGGTCGTGACCTCGACCATCTCCGGCACGGTGCTCAAGCACCGCCTGCGCCTGTTGGCCGGCAGCGGCTGGGAACTGCGGGACGTGACCTCGGCATGAGCCAGCGGTTGTTGTCGTGGAGCGGCGGCAAGGACGCGGCCTGGACGTTGCACACCCTGCGCCAAAGCGCCGATATCGAGGTCGTGGCGCTGCTGACCACGGTCACCAGCGGCTACGAGCGCGTGGCCATGCATGGCATCCGCCGCGACATCCTGCACGCGCAGGCCGAGTCGGCGGGTCTGCCGCTGATCGAAGCGATGATCCCGCCCAAGTGCGACAACGCCGGTTACGAGGCGGCATTCGCGCAGGCGCTGGAGCAGGCACGCGGCCACTGGCCGGAGCTGGATTGCATCGCCTTCGGCGACCTCTACCTGGCCGACGTGCGTGCCTGGCGCGAAGCCTCATGCGCGCGACTGGGCTGGACGATCGACACGCCGCTGTTCGGCGCCGATACCACGGCGCTAGCGCGCGAGATGATCGCGGGCGGACTGCAGGCGCAGCTGTGCTGTGTCGATACGCAGCAGCTGGCGGCGGAGTTCAGCGGACGCGCGTTCGACGAAACCCTGCTGGCCGCGCTGCCGCCGTCCTGCGACCCGTGCGGCGAGAACGGCGAGTTCCACACGCTGGTGCATGCCGGGCCGATGCTGGGTCGGCCCATTGCGTTGCAGGCGGGCGAGAAGGTGCTGCGCGACGAACGATTTGCCTACGCCGACTTTCTGTTGGCTTAGTCGCCCAGCGCCCGCGCGTGGTGGGCGATGTGCTCGCCGATGAACGTGGCGATGAAGTAGTAGCTGTGGTCGTAACCCGGGCGCATGCGCAACTCGAGAGGATGGCCCACGGCGTCGCACGCGTCCTGCAACAGCAGCGGCCGCAACTGCGTCACTAGGAATTCGTCCGCCTCGCCCTGGTCGACCAACAACGGTAGCCGTTCGCTCGCAGTGGCCACCAGCTCGCTCGCATCCCAGGCTTTCCACGCCTCGATGTCATCGCCCAGGTACGCGGCGAAGGCCTTCTGCCCCCACGGCACCTGGCTCGGCGCGACGATCGGCGAGAACGCCGACACGCTGCGATAGCGCCCCGGATTGCGCAACGCCGCCACCAGCGCGCCGTGACCGCCCATCGAATGGCCGCTGATCGCACGCGCGTCGTTGGCGCGGAAGTGCGCCTCGACCAGTGCCGGCAGTTCGCGGGTGACGTAGTCGTGCATGCGGAAGTGCGAGGCCCACGGCGCCTGCGTCGCGTCGACGTAGAAGCCGGCGCCCTGGCCAAGGTCGTAGCCGTCGGCGTCGGCGATGCCCGGACCGCGCGGGCTGGTGTCGGGCGCGACCAGGATCACGCCGTGCTCGGCGGCGTAGCGCTGGGCCCCGGCCTTGGTGATGAAGTTCTGCTCGTTGCAGGTCAGGCCGCTGAGCCAGTACAGCACCGGCAACCGGCGCTGCGTCGCCTGCGGTGGCAGGTAGACGCCCAGTCGCATTTCGCAGCCCAATGACGTCGAGGCGTGCTTCCACACTTCCTGCTGCCCGCCGAAGCAGGCATGCCGTTCGATCCGTTCCATCGTTTTCCTTTCGGTGAGGCTCTTCAGTTCAGGCTTTGAGCACGTCGGACTTTTTCGCCGCGTGCGTGGACATTGCATCCATCAGTGTCGGTGACAGGCAGTCGTACGGCTCCAGCCCTAGATCGCGCAAACGCGCACGCACGGCCTCCATGCCGGACGGGGCGTAGCCCGACTCGATGATCGAGGACACGAACGCGGCGAAGCCGGGCGCCGACCAGCCGGTGTCCTTCGACAGCTCGGTGTGGACGAAGTCGAGTCCGTGGAAGGCGTGCTCCTTGTTCTCGATGCGGCCGAACATGTGGACGCCACAACCCTTGCAGGCGTGGCGCTGGATCGTCGCCTTGTCGTCGACCACGGCCAGCTTGTCGCCGTTCTCGAGCACTTCGAGCTTGTCGCGCGGCACCGCGGCGATCATCGAGAACACGGAGCCCTCCGGCTTCCAGCACTTGGTGCAGCCGCACACATGGTTGTGCGCGGTCTGCGAGGAGACCCGGACCTTGACCGGTTTGTCGGCGCACTTGCACTGCAGCGTGCCGCCGGCGAAATCGGCGGCGCCGCCCTTGACCACGCCCTGGTCGACGGCCGGATGGATGGCCACTGCACTGTTCATGGTTCACCTCCAATCGTGGCGTCGCAGGTTCGCAGCGACGCGTGTGCGCCCCCGTGCGTGGCTCCCTCAGAAATGGATCACGGTGCGGATCGACTTGCCTTCGTGCATCACGTCGAAGGCCTCGTTGATCTGCTCCAGCGGCATCGTGTGGGTGATGAAGGGATCGAGCTGGATCTCGCCCTTCATCGCCTGCTCGACCATGCCCGGCAACTGCGTGCGGCCCTTGACGCCACCGAACGCCGAGCCGCGCCAGACGCGACCGGTGACCAGCTGGAACGGACGCGTGCGGATTTCCTGGCCGGCACCGGCGACACCGATGATCACGCTCTCGCCCCAACCCTTGTGGCAGCACTCCAGCGCCGCGCGCATCACCTCGACGTTGCCGATGCACTCGAAGCTGAAGTCGACGCCGCCGTCGGTCAGCTCGACGATGACCTCCTGGATCGGCTTGTCGTGGTCCTTCGGGTTGATGCAGTCGGTCGCGCCCATGCTGCGCGCCAGCTCGAACTTGCCCGGGTTGGTGTCGATGGCGACGATGCGCCCGGCCTTGGCCTGCACCGCGCCCTGGATCACCGCCAAGCCGATGCCGCCGAGGCCGAACACGGCAACGCTGTCGCCGGCCTTGACCTTGGCGGTGTTGTGGACCGCGCCAATCCCGGTGGTGACGCCGCAACCGAGCAGGCAGACCTTTTCCAGCGGCGCCTGCGGGTTGACCACGGCGAGCGAGACTTCCGCCACCACCGTGTACTCGCTGAAGGTGCTGGTGCCCATGTAGTGGTAGATCGGCTGGCCGTTGTAGGAGAAGCGCGTGGTGCCGTCGGGCATCAGGCCCTTGCCCTGGGTCGCGCGCACCGCCTGGCACAGGTTGGTCTTGCCCGACAGGCAGAACTTGCACTTGCGGCATTCGGCCGTGTACAGCGGGATCACGTGGTCGCCGGGCTTGACGCTGGTGACGCCTTCGCCGACTTCGATCACGACTCCGCCGCCTTCGTGGCCGAGCACGCTGGGGAAGATGCCTTCCGGATCGTCACCGCTGAGCGTGAACGCGTCGGTGTGGCAGACGCCGGTGTGGGTGATCTTCACCAGCACTTCGCCGGCCTTGGGTGGGGCGACGTCGATTTCGACGATCTGCAACGGCTGGCCCGGGGCGAAGGCGACGGCGGCACGGCTTTTCATGGGAGGCGGATCCGGAGCGGGAACAGCCGATGATTCTAGGCCTGCGACGTAAAGCCTGTGTTTCCTCTGTTGGCGCGTGAGCTCCTCCCCTGCCGTCAACCGGTGTTCTGGATCCCCGCCGAGATGCCATTGACCGTCGCCACCAGTGCCTGCAGCAGTTCGTCGTCGGGGCGGCCGGCGGCGCGCCAGCGGGCCAGCAGGTCGACCTGCAGCAGGCTGATCGGATCGACGTACGGGTTCCTCAGGCGGATCGACAGGCGCAGGCGGTAGTCGCCCGCCAGTAGTTCGTCGCTGCCCTTGATCGCCAGCACCGCCGCGCGGGTGCGCTCGAACTCGGCGGCGATGCCGGGATGGAAGCGCTCGTGCAGTTCGCCTGCGAGCAGCGAGTACTGCTCGAAGATGGCCGGGTCGGACTTGGCCAGCATCATCTCCAGGTCGTCGACCAGGGTGCCGAAGAACGGCCAGTCACGGGCCATCTCCGCCATCATCTCGCGACCATGCGTCTCCAGCGCCTGCGTCAGCGCTCTGCCGACGCCGTACCAGGCGGTCAGACCGGCGCGGTTCTGCGACCACGCGAACACCCACGGGATCGCCCGCAACGACGACACGTCGCCGTCGCCGGCACGCTTGCTGGGGCGAGAGCCTATGCGCAGGCGCTCGATCACGTCGATGGGCGTGGCGGCGCGGAAGTACGCCGGGAAGTCCGGGTGCTCGTGCACCAGCGCGCGATAGTGGCTGCGCGCGCTGGCCGACAGTTCGTTGGCAATCGCGCGCCAGCTGGCCTCGCGCGGCTCCGGCGGACGCGGCCGCAAGGTCGCGCGCAGCACCGCGCCGGTGGCCTGCTCGAGGTTGCGCAGTGCGATCGCGCGGATGCCGTACTTGCGGTGGATCACCTCGCCCTGCTCGGTCAGACGCAGGTAGCCGTCGACCGAGCCGCGCGGCGCGGCAATGACGGCGCGTTCGGTCTTGCCACCACCGCGGCTGATCGAACCACCGCGACCGTGGAAGAAGGCGATGCGCACGCCGCTTTCCTGCGCCAGCGCGGCCAGTGCGATCTGGGTGCGTTGCAGCGCCCAGCGCGAGGCCAGCATGCCGCCGTCCTTGGCGCTGTCGGAGTAGCCCAGCATCACCACCTGGCGATTGCCGCGTGCAGCGAGGTGAGCGCGATAGACCGGGTCGGCGAACAGCGCGCGCAGCGTGTCGGGTGCGGCATCGAGGTCGTCGACGGTTTCGAACAGCGGCGCGACATCCAGCGGTACGCGGCCGTCGCCGTCGATGCAGCCGGCGATGCGCGCAAGTGCCAGCACGGCCAGCGCGTCGGCGGCGCTGCGGCTCATGCTGACGATGTATGGGCCGAACGCACGCGGGCCATAGCGCGGGCGCAGTCGCGCCACCGCGCGGAACACATCCAGCGTCGGCCGCGCGCTGCCGTTGCCGGTGGTCGGCGCCGGAGCGCTGCCATCGAGCAGCGCGTGCAGGCGTTGCGCACGCTGCTCGCGGCTGTGCGACTCCCAGTGCGGATCGGCAAGCAGTTCGGCCAGCGCCGCGTCGTGCGTGGCCGAGTCCTGGCGCAGGTCGAGGCTGGCGAGGTGGAAGCCGAAGCATTCGACCCGGCGGCGCAGCCGGCGCACGGCGAAGCCGCCGGCGTGTTCGCCCTGGTGCGCGTCGAGGCTGCGCTCGATCATCGCGATGTCGGCCAGGAACGTGGCCGCATCCGGGTAACCGTGGACATGGTCCTCGGCGGTGGCGCGGAGGCGCGCACCGGCCAGTGCCAGCAGGTTGCGGTAGGGCATGTCGGCATGGCGCGGGCGCAGCGCCGCGGCGGCCTTGGGCAGCAGATAGCGGTATTCCTCGATGCGCGCCATGACCTCGTCGGCGACGCTGACGCGGCCCAGCGACTGGCTCAGCAGCTCGCCGAGTGCAGCCACTTCCTGGCGGTACGCGCCCAGCACCAGCTTGCGCTGGCCCGCGAGGCTGGCGGCGATGGTGTCGGCGCCGACGTTGGGGTTGCCGTCCATGTCGCCGCCGACCCAGGTGCCGAAACCGATCACGTCCGGCGCCGGCGTGGCCTCGCCGTAGGTGTCGCGCAGGGCGTCCTCGAACACTTCATAGAACACCGGCAACACGCGGTACAGCACTTCGGAAAGATAGAAGCCGACGTGCTCGAACTCGTCGGCGACGCTCGGCTTTACCGGCGGCGCTTCGGCGGTCTGCCAGCCGGCGGTGAGCGCCAGGCGCATGCGCTCGAGGTCGGCGCGGTGCTCGTACGGCGTGCGGCTGCGGTCGATGTCGTCGATCAGGCAGGTGACGATCTGCCGTTCCTTTTCCAGCAGTGCACGCCGCACTGCTTCGGTCGGGTGCGCGGTGAAGACCGGCTCGATGCGCAGCCGCGACAGCAGCGCGACTACTTCGTCCAGGCTCACGCCCTGCGCGGCGAGCGAGGCCAGCACCTCGCGCAGGCTGCCCGGCTGCGCACCGGCGCCGCGGCGCTCGTAATCGCGGCGGCGGCGGATGCGATGCACGCGCTCGGCGACGTTGACGGCCTGGAAGTACGTGGCGAAGGCGCGCACGAGGTCGCCGGCACGGGCCAGCTCGATGCCGGACAAGGCCTGCGTCAGCTCGGACACCGGTGCGTGGCTTTCGCGACGACGGATCGCCGCGCGGCGCAGGCGCTCGACTTCGGCCAGGAACTGCGGGCCGCGCTGCTCGGCCAGGATCTCGCCGACCAGGGCGCCGACGGTTTTGACGTCCTCGCGCAGGAGGGCGTCCGACTCGGCGAACTCGACGATTCGCAGGGGTTCTTCGGCGGGCTCCGCAACGGACTCGGAGGCGGACTCGACGGCGCGGCTCATGGTCATCCGCCGAGCCTACCGCACTGCAACATTTGACGGCGACGGTTTCAGTCGCAACGGATGGCCGGAGCCTCCCGGGCCTGTTCACGGCGCCCCTCGGCCTGCCGTGGCCTGGTCTGACGTTTAATACTCCCGGCCCCTATCCGCGCGACCGCCATGACTCGAGCTCTTGTCCTCCTGCTCAGCTGTTTCGTCCTGCTCTCCTGTGAAGCCACGATCACCCGCGACGAGAAGGCCGCGGCGGCACCGCCACTGTTCGACACCTTCGGCCAGTTGCACCGCGACATCGGCACACGCGTGCCGGAGGCGCAGCGCTACTTCGACCAGGGCCTGCGCCTGGCCTTCGGTTTCAACCATGAAGCGGCCGGCCGCTCGTTCGCCGAAGCCGAACGCCTCGACCCGAATTGCGCGATGTGCGTTTGGGGCCAGGCGCTGGTGCTGGGCCCCAACATCAACCTGCCGATGCCGCCCGAACTCGCCGCGGACGCGACGCTGCTGGCGACGCGCGCGCAGGACCTGTCGAAGAACGCCAAGCCAGCCGACCGCGCGCTCATCGCCGCATTGGCCAAGCGCTACACCGCGCCCGCTCCCGGCGACCGCAAGCCGCTGGACGAGGCCTATGCGAAGGCGATGGGCGAGGCCGCGGCGCAGTTCCCGGACGACGATGACATCGCCACGCTCTACGCCGAATCGTTGATGGACCTGTCGCCTTGGGCGTACTGGGACGCAAACGGCCAGCCAGGCCCCCACACCGGGACCATGGTCGCCATGCTGGAAAAGGTGCTGCAACGCAATCCCGACCACATTGGCGCGGCCCACTACTACATCCATGCCGTCGAAGCATCGAACGACCCCAAGCGTGCCGAAGGCTATGCCGACAAGCTCGCCGGGCTCGCACCGGGGTCCGGTCATCTGGTGCACATGCCTGCGCATGTCTACATCCGCGTCGGCCGCTACCACGACGCCACCCTGAGCAACTTCGCCGCCAGCACCGCCGACAAGGACTTCCTGGCCGTGTGCCGCGGCAGCAATGGCGCCTACCCGCTGGGTTACGTACCGCACAACTGGCACTTCGCGGCGATGTCCGCGGCGCTGCACGGTTCGCGCACGCTGACGATGCAGGCCGCCGAGCAGACCGCCAAGCGGGTCGATCCGCCGCAGATGGAAGCGATGAGCTTCATGCAGCAGTTCCTGGTCACGCCCTTGTTCGCACAGGTCCGCTTCGGCGAGTGGGATGCGATCCTGGCGACAGAGGAGGCGCCGGCGGCGTTGCCGTTCCCGCGCGGCGTCTGGCATTTCGCCCGCGGCATGGCACTGGTGCGCACCGGCAAGCCGGCCGCCGCGCTCAAGGAACTGAAAGCGCTGCAGGCGATCGCCAAGGACCCGGAACTGGCGAAGGTCGGACTGTTCGGCATGAACAGTGCCGACCGCGTGCTGGCCGTGGCCGAACCGATGCTGCGCGGCGAGATCGCATTGGCGCAGAAGCAGCGCAAGCCGGGACTGGCCGCATTGCGCGAAGCCGTCGCCGCCGAGGACAAGCTCAACTACAACGAACCGCCGGACTGGCCGCTACCGGTGCGGCCGTACCTGGGCGCGGCACTGCTCGACACCGGACGCGCCAAGGACGCGGTGGTTGTCTATGAGGAAGACCTCAAGACCTACCCCGAGAACGGCTGGTCGCTGTACGGCCTGGCGCAGGCGCAGAAGAAGCTCAAGCTCGATGCGAGCGAGACGGAGCGGCGCTATACGGCGGCGTGGGAATGGGCGGATGTGAAGCTGGCGGCTTCGCGGTTCTGATGCGCCTGGCAGGAGCGAGTGTTCTCGCTCCTACTTCACCTGCTTGCCGTGTTTGATGACCACGTCGACACGCTGCAGCAGCGCCACCTGCTTCAACACATCGCCCTTCACCGCGATGATGTCGGCGTACTTGCCCTCGACGACGCTGCCGTAATCCTTGTCGGCCTTCATCGCCACCGCTGGCCAGTACGTCGCCGCGCGGATCGCGTCGACCGCCGGGACGCCAAGCTGGTTGACCCAAACGTCCAGTTCGTTCCAGGTGCTGCCGCTGTGGAACTTCATAGGGATGCCCGAGTCGGTGCCGACCAGCATCACCACGCCCGATTCGCGCAGCTGCTGGAACTTGCGCTTCAGCGTCGGCCAGCGCTGCGGCGTCTGCTGGAAGTAGGCGATGCGCTCGGGGTGTTCGAGTGAGTGACGGATGTCGGCGACGATGTCGGGCGGCAGGCCTTCGTGCCAGGCGTCGCTGTCGATGAACTCGTGGTTGCGCACGGTGTAGGGGAAGTTGAACAGCCCTTCGATCGTCGGCGTCCAGAACATCGGCCCGGCGGCCATGTTGCCGGTGCGTTCGCGCAGCGCGGCCATGACGTCGTCCGGATATTCCGGCGATGCGCCCAGGCCGGTGTGCTCGAAGCAATCCACGCCGGCCTTGAGTCCGCGACGGATCTCTTCCGGGCGATGCGCGTGCGCCACCACCGGCAACTTGTGCTTGTGGGCCTCGTCGACGATGGCCTCGACTTCGGCCTCGCTCATCTGATCCTGGTCGATCAGCTTGACCACGTCGACGCCGGCCTCGGCCAGACGGCGCACCTTGCGGCGCGCATCCGACGGCGAGTCGACGCCCCAGCGGAACTGCTCGGTGCCGGGATAGGGCTTCTTCTGGATGAAGGGCCCGGACACGAACAGTGTCGGCCCGGGGATGGTTCCGGCGTTGATCGCATCGCGCACCGCGATGCTGTCTTCCAGCGGGCCGCCCAGGTCGCGCGCGCCGGTGACACCGGCCAGCAGCAACTGCTTGGCCGAGGCCGGCATGATCACGTTGCGGAAGCGGTCCGGGTATGTCTTGTCCCAATGCTCGTAGTCGGCGTGGCCGTTGATCATCAGGTGCACATGCATGTCCCACAGCCCGGGCAGGACGGTCATGCCCTCGGTCGAGATCACGCGCGTGCCCGCCGGTATCGGCAGCGTGGCGACGGTGCCTACGGCGGTGATGCGCTCGCCGTCGATCAGCACCACGCTGTCCTGGATCGGTTCGCGCAACGTGCCATCGACGAGCGTGCCGCCGACCAGGGCGATGCGTTCGGACGCATCGGCCGCGCCGGTCAACAACAGCAGTGCCAGCCACCAGCCACGTCGGACTCCGTGCATTGCAGCCACCCCGGTCAACGGTCAGTGGCGCCTAGCCTACCTGCACGGGGTCAGTAGGCGAACTCGGTGAACACCGGATCGACATTGCCGCCCCACGGACCATGGAACAGCTCGAGCTTGCGCTCCGCCGGAGTGATGCCAGCTTCAGCGAACTCCATCATCGGATCCAGGTAGATCGACTCGTCAGCACCATTGCGGTTGAGGCGCGCGCGCCTGGCCAGCCCGTGCGCGGAAATTTCCAGCGCCCTGCGTGCGAGGTCGAGCACGGTGCCGCCACGGAACGGCAGCTTCAACGCATGACGCGGCACGCCATCGCGCAGGGCATGGCGTTCTTCCAGGGTGAAGTCCTTGACCAGGTCCCAGGCGGCGTTTAGGGCGGCATCGTCATAGAGCAGGCCGATCCAGAACGCGGGCAAGGCGCAGATGCGGTTCCACGGGCCGGAGTCGGCACCGCGCATCTCCAGGTACTTCTTCAACCGCACTTCCGGGAAGGCGGTGGTGCTGTGGTCGGCCCAGTCGCGCAGCAGCGGGCGCTGGCCCGGGTAGGCCGGCAGCTTGCCGTCGAGGTAATCGCGGAAGGACTGACCGGATGCATCGATGTACTCGCCATCGCGGTAGACGAAGTACATCGGCACGTCGAGCAGGTAGTCGACATAGCGCTCGTAACCGAAGCCGTCCTCGAAGACGAAATCGAGCAGGCCGGTGCGGCCGGCATCGGTGTCGGTCCAGATGTGCGAGCGGTAGCTGAGGTAACCGTTGGGCTTGCCTTCGGTGAAGGGCGAGTCGGCGAACAGCGCCGTGGCGATCGGCTGCAGCGCCAGCGAGACGCGGAACTTCTTGACCATGTCGGCCTCGGAGCCGACATCCAGGTTGACCTGCACGGTGGAGGTGCGGCTCATCATGTCCAGGCCGAGCGAACCGACCTTGGGCATGTACTCGCGCATGATCTTGTAGCGGCCCTTGGGCATCCACGGCATTTCGTCGCGGCGCCACTTGGGCTGGAAGCCCATGCCGAGGAAGCCCAGGCCCATCGGCTCGGCGACCGCACGCACTTCCTTGAGGTGGCTGGCGGTCTCGCTGCAGGTCTGGTGCAGGTTTTCCAGCGGCGCGCCGGACAGCTCGAGCTGGCCGGCCGGCTCCAGCGACACCGAGGCCTGGTCGCGGGTCAGCGCGATGACGCGACCGTGCTCCTCGACCGGCTGCCAACCGAAACGGGTCAGGCCCTTGAGCAACGCCTCAATGCCGCGATCGCCGTCGAACGTGGGCGGACGCAGGTCGTCGGTGCGGAAGCCGAACTTCTCGTGCTCGGTGCCGATCTTCCAGTCCTCGCGCGGGCGCACGCCGGAGCTGAGGAACTCGACCAGGTCGGCTCGGCCCTCAATGGCTACTTCCTTGACATGACTGGGACCGGACACGTGCACCTCGTGGGGGAAATCCATCTCTGCAGGGCAGATGCCCTGCTCGCGCAATGTGGCCAAGGCGCGGAACGGCGGTGCAGTGTCGCGATTACGCTCGCAAGCGACGTGAAGGCACCCACCTGACCTGCATGTTGGGGACATAACCCCTGATAGCAAGCCTTGCGCAGTGTAGCGGTGGGCGCGTTTGGAACAATGGCGGCCCTGAAACGCTGTAGGTCGTCATTTGGTGTGGACGGCGAGCCGGGTACGGCTTTCGACCTTACCCGGCCAGCTGGCACGCACCTCCTGCGCTGCGCTGCGGCATGCCTTACGGGACAGTGCTGCCTACACTGGCCGAATGTCCCAATTGCAGTTCGCCGGTCGCAGCAAGAAGACCAAGACCACCTCGCTCGACATCGCCCACCGGGCCGGTGTCTCGCAGGCGACGGTATCGCGCGTGCTTCGCGGCAGCCCGCTGGTCAACGCCGAGACCCGGCGCCGGGTCGAGGACGCCGTCCGCGAGCTCAACTACAAGGTCGACCGCCACGCCTCCAGCCTGCGCACGCAGCGCTCCGGCACCCTGGCGTTGCTGCTGTTCGAGGACCCGACCCCGGACGAGTCGCACATCAACCCGTTCTTCCTGTCGATGGTCGGCTCAATCACCCGCGCCTGCGCGCGCGAGGGCCAGGACCTGCTGATCTCGTTCCAGCAGCTGTCCGACGACTGGCACGCCGACTACGAGGACAGCATGAAGGCCGACGGCCTGATCCTGCTCGGCTACGGCGACTACCTGGCTTACCAGGGCAAGCTGGAGAAGCTGGTCGAACAGGGCACGCGCTTCGTCCGCTGGGGCGCGGTGCTGCCGGACCAGCCGGGGCAGTCGATCGGCTGCGACAACTTCAACGGCGGACGTCTGGCCGGCGAGCACCTGGTGGGCCTCGGGCGTCGTCGCATCGCCTTCCTCGGCGGCGCGTCGAGCCATTGCCCGGAATTCTTCGACCGCTTCCGCGGCTGTGACGCCGCGCTGCGCGAAGTCGGTGCGGCCATGGAGGCGATCCTGCAGGTCGATGCGGAAAGCTCGGAAGAGGACGGCTACAACGCCGCCGCCGAACTGATCGAGCGCGGTGGCGCCTTCGATGCGGTGTTCGCCGCCAGCGACCTGATCGCCATTGGTGCGATGCGCGCGCTGGCCGATGCCGGCCTGCGCGTGCCGGAAGACGTCGCCGTGGTCGGCTTCGACGACATCCCGATGGCGCGCTTCGCCACGCCGCCGCTGACCACGGTGTTCCAGGACACCAAGCGCGCCGGCGAACTGCTGGTGGAGACGCTGATGCGCCAGGTGCACGGCGAGGCGACGCAGAGCATCACGTTGCCGGCCTCGCTGGTGGTGCGCAAGTCGAGCGGCGCCTGATTCGGCAACAGCAAAAAGCACCCCCCTCTTCCGCCCTTCGGGCACCTTCTCCCACGAGGGGAGAAGGAAGAGCTAAAAACCCTCTCCCCTTGTGGGATGAGGTGATGCTGCTTGCGAGCCACCGGCTCGCGCATCGCCGAACGCCCCCGCGCTATGCGCGGCGGCCGGGGTCCGGAGGAGGGACAGGCCGCGCAGCGGCCAAGGAGAGGGGTCGCTCTACTGCGGACGCTTAGTCCGCATCGCCGTATCCAGCTCACGCCGAAGGTCGGCCCGCTGCACCGGCCCATCCAGCAGATAAACCTCGACGCCATGCCCCGGCACGGTTGCCGTCAGGGCCTTGCCTGCGGCGACGTTGACCTCACCGCCGCCCATCGCCGCCTTCCAGCGCCCCGCCTGCAACCAGCGCTTCACCTCGAACTGCGCCGGCTGGTCACCCTTGTTGAGCAGCACCAGCGCAATCTGCGACAAGCCCTCGTGCTGGTAGACGCGGTAGAACGCGGCGCGTTCACCCTTGAGCTCCACATCCAGCTGCACGCCACGCTGCAACGCCGGTGAGGCGGCGCGGACCTTGGCAATGCGCTTGAGGTGCTCGCGAATCGGATTGCCGACCGCGGCATCGACCCGTTCCTGCCCGAAGTAATTGCGGTTGCCGGCATGCTCGGCGCGGCCGCGCATGAAGCCGACTTCGGAACCGTAATAGACCACCGGGATGCCGCGCGCGGTGAACAACCAGTTGTTCGCGTCGATGAAGCCTTCGTCGCTCGCATCCAGGCGCGGCATGTCGTGGTTGTCGTAGAAGGTCATCAGGTCGTACGGATTGGCGTACGGCCCGCCTTGGAGGTACAGCCGCGGCTGCAGGTTCTCGAAGCCGTGCGGCTTGTCGCCACGGCCGAACACCTGCGCCATGCGCTCCTTCATCGGGAAGTCGAGCACGCTGATCGCGCCGTTCTTTGCCCAGGTATGCGGGGCGATCTTGTCCGGGTCGTACTCGAAGTTCTCGCCGAACATGAAAAGCCCCGGCCGCTGCGCGCGCATGCGGTCGGCGAACTGCTTCCAGAACTCGTGCGGCATCCAGCCGATGGTGTCGATGCGCAATGCGTCGGCGCCCTGCCCCAGCCACTGCAGGTAGGCACCCGACAGATAGTCGAGGACGGCCGGATTGCCGTCGTTGAAGCTGGCCAGTTCGGCGATTTCCGCCGGCGAGCGGAAGAACGCATGCAGCGGGTTGTTCACCGGATCAAGCTTCTCCGGCGGCAGGTTCTGGTGATCGGCGAGCAGTTTGCCGTCGCGATCGTAGACCTTGCCGAACTCCGGCTGGCTCTTCGGCATGGTGAACGCCGGCGAAGCGTGGTTGCCGACGATGTCGAGCACGACCTTCATCTGCTGGCCATGCATGGCCTTGGTGAAGCCGGCGAAGTCCAGGCCCGGGCTGGGCAGGTGCTCGTCGAGCTTGTAGAAGTTGACGCCCCAGTAGCCGTGGTAGCCGGTCTTGCCCTGGTCAGTCCAGAAGCTGCCCCAGCTGACCGGCTTGCCACCGGTGAAGGCGGCATCGGGCTGGTCGACGATCGGGGTGATCCATACGGCCGTGAAGCCCATGTCGCGGATGTAGCCGACGTTGTCGAGCACGCCTTTGAAGTCGCCGCCGAGGTAACCGATGTTGTCGGTCTCGCCATTCGGCCCCGGCACCGGCCGATCGAAGCTGTGCGTAGCCGGATCCGGCCCACCCTGCTCGCGATGGTCGTTGCCGGTGTCGCCGTTGACGAAGCGGTCGGTGACGACGAAGTACACCGCCTCGCTGGCGAACGGCTCGAGCGTGCCGTAGTAGTCCGGCGCCGCGTCAGCTGCCATGGCTTGTGCGGAAAGGATGGCCAGCAGCGTGGCAGCAAGCGGTCGGAACTTCGGCATCGGCAAGGGTCTCAGTGGCTGGCGGCAAGCGTGGCCGCGCGCGGGTCCTGCACGCGCAGCACGCACAGGCCGGCGACGAACAGGCTGGCGGCACCGATCGTCAGTGCCTGTATGGGTTGTCCGCCGAAGAAGGTCTTGAGCAGGAAGCCCAGCAGGCTGGCCGCGACCAGCTGCGGGATCACGATGAAGAAATTGAAGATGCCCATGAACACGCCCATCTTCTCCGCCGGCACGCTGTCGGCCAGCAGGGCGTAGGGCAGCGACAGGATCGAGGCCCAGGCGAAGCCGACGCCGACCATCGACAGCAGCAGCCAGTGCGGGTCGCGGATGAAGAGGAACGAGATCAGGCCCAGGCCACCCAGCCACACATTGATCAGGTGGCTCATGCGCAGGCCGATGCGGCGCACCATCCACGGGATCACCACCGCCGCCAGCGCGGCGAAGCCGTTGTAGGCGGCAAACAGCACGCCGACCCAGTTGGCGCCCTCGTTGTAGAGGGCCGAGCCGGTGTCATTGGTGCCGTAGTGGACGCCGGTCACCGCGCCGGTGGTGTAGATCCACATGCCGAACAGCGCGAACCAGGAGAAGAACTGCACCACCGCCAATCGGCGCATCTCGGCGGGCATGTCGTGCATGTCGCCGATGATGTGGGCGAAGGCGCTGTCACGCCGCAGTAGCGTCACCACCAGCAGGGCCAGGCCGTAGCCGGCAGCCAGGCCGGCGAGCACGTACAGCTGGCGGTCGAGGTTGTAGTGCATCACCACGTAGGCACCGGCCGCACCGAGCAGCAGCCACACCGCACCGTTGCGGCGTGCGCGCGCGTGATCGAGCGTGCGTTGCGGCGCGCGCTGCAGCGTGTCGTGCGCGCGCAGCACCTCCGGCGGGTACTCGCGGGTGCGCACGATCGTCCAGCCGACCGAGAGCATCAGCACCGCGCCGCCGAAGTAGAAGGCGTAGCGCACGGTGTCGGGCACTTCGCCCGGGCCGGCGGTGTTGCCGACGCCAACCTGCGCCAGGAACCACGGCAGCAGGCTGGCAATCACCGAACCGACGCCGATGAAGAAGCTCTGCATGGCGAAGCCGCTGGCGCGCTGCGAGGTCGGCAGCTGGTCACCGACGAACGCGCGGAACGGCTCCATCGAGATGTTGATCGACGCGTCGAGCACCCACAGCAGTCCGGCGGCGATCCACAACGTCGGCGAGTTCGGCATCGCGCACAGCGCGAGCGTTGCCAGCACTGCGCCGATCAGGAAGTACGGGCGGCGCCGTCCCAGCCCGGTCCAGGTGCGGTCGCTGAGGTAACCGACGATCGGTTGCACGATCAGCCCGGTCAGCGGCGCGGCGATCCACAGCGCGGGGATCTCGTCGACGCTGGCGCCCAGCGTCTGGAAGATGCGGCTGACGTTGGCGTTCTGCAGGGCGAATCCGAACTGGATGCCGAGGAAGCCGAAGCACATGTTCCAGATCTGCCAGAACGACAGCTGCGGTTTGGTGGTCATTTCGCCGATCCCCCTTGGATGGATACCGTCAGTCCCGCGAAGGCGGGAACCCGGCGACTTTGACGTCGATGACGGCGGAAGTCACTGGGACCTCGCCTCAGCGGGGACACCAGCAAGAGGGACCACGTGCAACTCCCCCAGTTCGGCCGAGTTCAACGCCCCCGCCGCGCCACCGTTCCCGCCCGTGTAATGGGCGAAGTGGCTCAGGTAGCTCATGTTGAACCCGTCGCGCAGGTCGAAGCGACATGCCGCGCCGGCCTTGGCGTCGAACACGACCGCGCTGGAAAGCTGCCGGGCCTGGCCGTGCGGCATCACCAGCGTCCCGGTCTGCTGCGGCTGGCCGGGGCAGTCCACCACCAGCGTCTTCACCGCCGCAGTGATGCCGGTGTTGATCGGACCGTGCGGGTTGACGAAGTCCAGGCGCACAGAGAAACGGCCGCCCGACGTCGCCGTCCATTGGCGCGGCCAGTCACCGGCGACCCGACTCTCGTCAGCGATGCAATGCGTCGGACTGTGCAGCGACTCGACGCCGCTCTCGCCGATCCGGGTCAGGCTGAGGCACTGCTGGTACGGCTGCCGGGCCAGCGTCACCGCGGTCGACGACGTACCGGCATCCGCGCGGCGCTGGCCGTCGACGTACAGCCGCGTGCCGGGCGGCAGCGTGACTCGCCATTGCGTGCCGGCCGCGTGCACCAGCGGCGCCTGTGGCGAAGCAGGCGCGAATGTCGCCGCTTCCATGGCCAGCGTTGCCGGCGTGCTGCGGGTAGCGACCAGATCGACCACCGTATTCGCGCCATCGACGTGCGTCGTGCCTGCGACCAGCAGGTCGCCGTCGATCGCACGCGGGCGACGCAGCGTGACCTCGCGCTGGGCAAGCTGCAGCGAGATCTCGTCGCGGTCGCCGAAGAGCATCGGCACCAGCTCGACCGGCAGCATTGGCTTGACGCTGCCGTCCTTGCCGACGCCGAAGACGCCTTCGATGACCATATCCAGGTACGCCGCCACCGACCACAGCTGCCGCGGCGAATTGACCACCGGCCCGCTGAGCGCGCCGTCGTCGACGTGCACCGCCTGCGTGACCAGCTCGAAGTTCTCCATGTTCGATCCGGCCAGCGCGGCACCGCGCATCAGCGAGCGGATCTCGTGGGCAATGCGCGGCGCATGCCCGACAGTGCGCGCGGCGCGCAGCGAATAGGCGCTGACGAACGGCCAGATTGCGCGGTTGTGGTAGATCGCGGTGTCGGGCTGCTGCGGCCAGATCACCGGGCTGCCGCTTTCCAGCGCGGGGTAGCGCGACAGCGCACGGCGGGCGCGATCGGGCGGTGCGATGCCGCTTTCGATCACCAGCGACAGGCCGAGCAGGTCGTACGCCTCGAACGGGACGCGGTGCTCGGCCGTGCCGATGTAGCTCATGTACAGGCCGCGGTCCTCGCGCCAGAACGCGCGGTCGATGGCCTTGGCAAGCGCATCGGCTTGGCGTGACCAGGTCGCCGCGCGGGCATCGCCACGACGCTTGGCCATCTGTTCGCCCAAGCGCAGCGCCTGGTACTGCAGGACGTTGGTGGACAGTGCAAACGACTGCGCGATGAAGCCGACATCGTTCGCGGTCCAGCGCGGGTAGGACTGTTCGCGCCAGTCGAGGTAGGACGCCTCACCGCGGTACAGCCCGACGTTATCGTCGAAGACGAACTGCCGGTCCTGCGCCAGCGTGTCGACCAGCGCGCGCCAGGTCTCGTCGGCGAAGCGCTTGCTGTCGGCATCGGTACCGTCGATCAAGTGACGCGCCGCCAGGAACCACACCACGCGGTCGCTGCTGATCGGCCAGCTGCCACCCGAGCCGGTGTCCTGGGCGACGAAGAATCCGCCGGCGGCCGCGGGCGGCCTGGTGCCGGACAGCTTGAAGCGCAACGAGTCGCGCGTTCGCTCAGGCGACACCCGCGCCAGGGCGAGGTCTGCAGCGTAAGAGAGGTCGCGGGTCCAGACGTAGCGCCATTTCTCGCCAGTCTCGAAGCACGGACAGGCGATCGGCTTGCCGTTGTCGAAGGCGCTGTCGGTGATCGATTCGACCTGTGCCAGCTGCAACTCGAGCTGGGACAGGGCGAACAGTCCGTCGAACAACGGGCTCGCGGTCTGGCTGCGCAGGGACTGCGCCGGGATCGTGCTCGGCCTCGCAGCGCCGGCGAGGACGTAGCCCTGGCCCTGCTGGGCCATGGTCACCGACTGCCCGCGCCAGGCCAGTCCGTGCTGCCATGCAGCATCGGTTGGCGCGATTGGTTCCTGCGCCAGCGCGGCCGAGCAGGCGATGGCTATCAGGCAGGCCGCCATCCTGGCCGGGACCCTTGCCCTTGCGGCTTGACTCATGCATCGCCCCTTTTCGAACAGCGGCCATGGTAGTTCGCGGCGTCGATGCACAAGCGCTTGCTGCATACGTATTCATCGCCAAGCAGACGGACCTGGCAATCCCGGCGGGCACGGAGCATGGAATAGTGCGCACCAGCGCGCATCCGACCGATGCGCCCAACGACACACAAGCGGCGCGCGGATGACGATGGCGGCAGTCACAACGGACAGGCAGGCAACAATGCGGCAGGACGCAGCATGGTGGCGCGGCGCGGTGATCTACCAGATCTACCCGCGCAGCTTCCTCGACACCAACGGCGACGGCGTCGGCGACCTGCCCGGCATCATCGAGCGGCTGGACTATGTCGCCAGCCTGGGCGTCGATGCGATCTGGATCTCGCCATTCTTCAAGTCGCCGATGGCCGACTTCGGCTACGACATCGCCGACTACCGCGACGTCGACCCGCTGTTCGGCACCCTGGACGACTTCGACCGCCTGCTGGCCAAGGCGCACTCGCTCGGCATCCGCGTGATGATCGACCAGGTGCTCAGCCACACCTCGGTCGAGCACGCCTGGTTCAAGGAAAGCCGCGAAAACCGCGACAACGCGCGCGCCGACTGGTACGTCTGGGCCGATGCCAAGCCCGACGGCACGCCGCCCAACAACTGGCTGTCGCTGTTCGGCGGCGTTGCCTGGCGCTGGGAACCGCGCCGCGGCCAGTACTTCCTGCACAACTTCCTGTCGTCGCAGCCGGACCTGAACTTCCACAACCCGGCCGTGCAATCAGCGACGCTGGACAACGTGAAGTTCTGGCTCGACCGCGGCGTCGACGGCCTGCGCCTGGACGCGATCAACTTCTGCTTCCACGACCAGCAGCTGCGCGACAACCCGCCCAAGCCGGCCGAACTGCGCACCGGGCGCGGCTTCAGCCCGGACAATCCGTACGCGTTCCAGTACCACCACTACAACAACACGCAGCCGCAGAACCTGGACTTCCTCGAGGACCTGCGCGCGTTGCTCGATCGCTACCCGGGCGCGACCACGCTGGGCGAGATCTCCTCGGAAGACTCGCTGGCGACGATGGGCGAGTACGTCAACGAGCAGCGCCTGCACATGGGCTACAGCTTCGAGCTGCTGACCGATGACTTCAGCGCCGCCTACATCCGCGGCACGGTCGAGGACCTGGAAGCGAAGATGACCCGCGGCTGGCCGTGCTGGGCGATCTCCAACCACGACGTCCGCCGCGCGGTCACGCGCTGGGGCGGCGACAACGCGCCCGACGCCCTCGCCAGGCAGCTGGTGGCGCTGGTGTGCTCGCTGCGCGGTTCGGTCTGCCTGTACCAGGGCGAGGAGCTGGGGCTGACCGAAGCGGAGGTTCCGTTCGAGTCGCTGCAGGACCCCTACGGCATCGCGTTCTGGCCGAACTTCAAGGGTCGCGACGGCTGCCGCACGCCGATGCCGTGGAACGGCGGCACGCATTCGGGCTTCAGCGACGGCAAGCCGTGGCTGCCGGTGGCCGAAACGCACAGCGCGCGCAGCGTCGCCGTGCAGGACGCGCAAGCCGATTCTGTGCTCAATGGCGTGCGCCACCTGATGCGCTGGCGCAAGGCGCAGCCGGCGCTGGTCGCTGGTGACATCACCTTCGTCGATGCGCCGGAGCCGGTGCTGGCGTTCACCCGTCGCAGCGAGGACGAGTCCCTGCTGGTGGTGTTCAACCTGTCGGCGCAGCCGCAGCAGTGGGCGATTCCCGCGCACCTCGGCTCGCTTGCGCCGGTCGAAGACCATGGTCTGCTGGCCGGGCGAGTTGACGCCGGCCAACTGCACCTGCCGGCGCACGGCGTGTTCTACGCGCGAATCGGCTGACCGATCGATGCGCGCGCGTGCTGCCCTTGCCGCGCTCGCGCTGATCGCATCGCTCGCGCTGCCGCTGCGTGCCGAACCGGTGCGCGTGCAGCTGGATGCGCCGGCTTTCGCGCCCGAGCGGGTGAAAGTCTCGGTGTACCTGCCGCCGGGCTACGGCGACCAGGACAACCGCCGTTACGACGTCCTCTATATCAATGACGGCCAGGACATGCCTGCCGTCGGGCTCGAATCGACCCTGTCGCGCTTGTACGCGCAGCAGGCGATCGAACCGGTGATCGTGGTCGCCATCGACATGCTCACCGATCGCATGGGCACTTATGGCCTGTCCGACCGCGCGGCCGACACCAGCCTCCCCGGCCGCTCCCGCTTCGGTCCGATCGGCACGCGCGCGCACGACTACGCGCAATGGCTGGCGGGCACGCTGGTGCCGTACATCGATTCCAACTACCGCACCGTTCCGGAGGCCTACGGCCGCGCCATGCTCGGCTGGTCGCTGGGCGCGTTGCAGGCGTTCGACATGGGCTGGCAATACCCGGAACTGTTCGGGCGCGTCGGCGCATTCTCGCCGTCGTTCTGGTTGCCTCCGTTGAGCGGGCAGGGTCATGAACGGCTGGCGCAAGCGATGGTTGAACAGGGCCCCAGGCGCGAGGGCCTGCGCATGTTCATCGCGGTCGGCAGCGCTGAAGAGACTGACGATCGGGACCACGATGGCGTCTTCGATGCCCTCGACGATGCCCTCACCCTGATCCGCGGCGGCCGCGACGGCGAACGCGATCTGCGGGGCATGGAGGGGTTGGGCTATCGGGTGTCGCTGGCGTATGCGCCGTGCCGTCCGCAGCCCGACATCGACTTCCTGCTGCTCGCAGACGGCCGCCATGACCAGGCGTCGTGGGCGCGCATGCTGCCTGTATTCCTGCACTGGGCCTACGCAATGCCTGCGGCGAGCGCAATGCCGCGCTGTCGCGATTACCTGCCGGCACCTGCTGCGCCAACGCCTGCGACTTAGTCGCAGACCGGCCTCGCACGTCCGGTGCAGCTCCCGCTCCGCCCGCCCTGAAGAGGGTCGGCGCCGGCTGCGTGCGTCCGGAAAACGCTTGCACCCCCCAACTGCATGCACGCCGTGGCGATGAATACGTATGCAATGGAATTTGTGCAGCGATGCCTGCGTCTACCATCGCGCTACGTTCTGGAACGGTCTTTCATATTGCCAATCCTGGCGCGCGGGCTTCGACGATCGGCGGCGCAATCGCCGCGACGTACGCAAGCCGACTATAAAAACACTATGCAGTGGGAGGGGAGATGCAACTCAAGCGCAATCTGCTGAGCGTGGCACTGGCATCGGCGACGATGCTGATCGCCGCAGGCGCCCAGGCGCAGGAAACGAGCCAGCCGGGCACGCCTGGCCAGGACGCCACGACGCTGGACTCGGTGGTCGTCACCGGCATCCGCGCCGGTATCGAAAGCTCCATCTCGACCAAGAAGGAATCGACCTCGATCGTCGAAGCCATCTCGGCCGAAGACATCGGCAGGCTGCCTGACATCAGCATCGCCGAATCCATCGCCCGCCTGCCGGGCCTGGCCGCCCAGCGCGTGGCCGGCCGCGCGCAGGTCATCAGCGTCCGCGGCCTGTCGCCCGACTTCGCCACCACGCTGCTCAACGGCCGCGAAGTGGTCAGCACCGGCGACAACCGCAGCGTCGAATTCGACCAGTACCCGGCGGAGCTGTTCAACGGCGTGACCGTGTACAAGACCCCCGACGCATCGCTGGTCGGCCAGGGCCTGTCGGCCACCATCGACATGCAGACCGTGCGTCCGCTGAGCTACAGCGAGCCGGTGGCCGTGTTCGGCGCGCGTTACCAGAAGAACTCGCTTGGGTCGGCAGCCGACAGCGACGGCGACGGCAACCGCATCAACGCCAGCTACATCGGCCAGTTCCTCGACAACACCCTGGGCATCTCGCTCGGTTACTCGCACCTTGAGACGCCGATCCAGGAAGAGCAGGTCGGCCTGTACGAGCCGTGGTCGGCAGTCGGCGCCGGCGCGCGGCCGGGCGTGCCCGCCGGTACGTACTACTCCGACGGCATCAAGGCCCTGCGCCGCACCGGCTATGCCGAGCGCGACGGTGTCATGGCCACCGTGCAATACCGCCCGTCGAACGCCTGGACCAGCACCCTGGACGTGTTCCACACCGAGGCTGAGCAGGTCGATACCGCCAACCAGTTCGAAGTCCACATCGGCGGCTACAACGGCAACTTCACTCCGGGCCTGAGCATCGCCAACGCCCAGGTCAATGGCAACAACACCTTCGTCGGCGGCAGCGCCAGCGGCGTGTACCCGCTGGTCCGCGGCATGTACAACAAGCGCGAAGACGAGATCAACGCGTTCGGCTGGAACAACGACTTCGCCGTGGGCAATGCCCGCGTCAACGCCGACCTCAGCTACTCCAAGGCCAGCCGCGACGAGCTGAACCTGGAGAACAACACCCAGCGCCTGCCGGCACCGCAGCTCGACACGGTCAACCTGGGCTTCAGCAACAGCGACTTCTCGCAGCTGAACCCGGGCCTGGATTACTCCGACCCGAACATGCTGTACCTGACCAACACCATCTACGGTTCGGGCTACGGCAAGGTTCCCAGCGTCGAAGACGAGCTCAAGGGTGCACGCGTCGTCGTCTCGCTGCCGGCTCCGGCGGTGACCAGCTGGCTGTCGAACATCGACATCGGCCTGAACTACGCCGATCGCGAGAAGCAGAAGACCCAGCCTGAAGGCAACATCAACCTCGGCGCGCAGGGCGACACGACGATCGCGTCGAACCTGCAGTTCGACCCGGTCAACCTCGGCTTCGCCGGCGTCGGTTACATCCCGTCGTGGAATGTCCCGGGCGCGGTCGGTCGTTACATGACCTTCAATCCGGTGTCCGACCTGTCGTACCTGGTGTCGAAGGCGTGGACGGTCAACGAGAAGATCACCACCGGCTTCGTGCAGGGCGACGTCGACACCGAATGGGGTTCGGTCGGTGTCCGCGGCAACATCGGCGTGCAGATCCAGCACACCGACCAGTCGTCGAATGCGAACTACTGGGACGGCACCGCCAACGGTGGCGCCGGTGCAGCCAAGCCGTTCGAGGACGGTACGACCTACACCGACGTGCTGCCGAGCATGAACCTGGCGTTCTCGTTCGCGCGTGACCAGGTCCTGCGCGTCGCCCTCGCCCGCCAGGTCGCCCGCGCGCGCGTGGACGACCTGCGTGCCTCGCTCGAGTTCGGCGTCGACACCGCGACCGGCAAGCCCGGCGCGAGCGGCGGCAATCCGCGTCTTGATCCGTGGCGTGCCAACGCGTTCGACATCTCCTACGAGAAGTACTTCGGCGACAACCGTGCCTACGTGGCGGCGGCGTACTTCTACAAGGATCTGCGCAGCTACATCTACAAGCAGACGCAGGACGGTTTCGACTTCAGCAGCTTCGTCGCTGACTACGTGCCGCCGCCGGGTGGCGTACCGGCCCAGACCACGGGCAACTTCACTGCGCCGTTCAACGGCCAGGGCGGCATGCTGCAGGGCCTGGAGCTGAGTGCATCGCTGCCGCTGGATCTGCTGTGGGAGCCGCTGGAAGGCTTCGGCATCGTCGCCAACGCCAGCTTCAACGACAGCGACATCGAGATCGTCGATCCGGACAGCGCGAGCAGCGTCGGTTCTGATCCGATCACGCTGCCGGGCCTGTCGGATGAGGTGTACAGCTTCACGGCGTACTACCAGAATGGCGGCTTCGAGGCTCGCGTCAGCGAGCGCTGGCGTTCGGACTTCATCGGCGAGATCGGCAACTTCAACGGCAACCGCACGCTGCGTTACGTGGTGGGCGACGACCAGCTGGACGCGCAGATCAGCTACGAGTTCGGTGAAGGCACGATGTCGGGCCTGAGCCTGTTCCTGCAGGGCAGCAACCTGACCAACTCACCGTACCAGACCTACGCCAGCAGCAAGGACCGTCCGCTCGAGTACATCGAGTGGGGCCGCACCTACCTGGTGGGCGCGTCGTACAGGTTCTGATACCCCTCCCGGGCTGAAGAACAAAACCCCGCCGGAGCGATCCGGCGGGGTTTTTTTGGTTCGTCATCCCGACGAACGCCGCGACGACGGAAACGTCAGAGGCCCAGCCAGCCCGCGACTACAGCGCGCGCTTCTTCCACACCCTGCTTCGACTCGCCCGAGTACGTCTGCACGCTGACCGTGTCGCCAAAGGCACTGAACAGGTCGCGCCTGACCGCATGCAAGGTCTGCGTCTGCTGCCCACGCCCCAGCTTGTCGGCCTTGGTCAGCAACGCATGCGCCGGCAGGCCACGATTGACCGCGTAACCGAGCATCTGCCGGTCGTACTCGCGCAGCGGATGGCGGATGTCCATCACCACCACCAGCCCCTTGAGCGATTCGCGGGTCTGGAAGTACTGGTGGATGAAGGCCTGCCAGTGCGCCTGCAGGTCCTGCGGCACCTTGGCGTAGCCATAGCCGGGCAGGTCGACCAGATAGTTGCCGGGGACCGGCTCCTCGCTGGGCGGGGTGATGTCGAAATAGACCAGCTGCTGGGTCCGGCCGGGGGTCTTGGAGACCCGCGCCATCGCATTCTGCTGGCACAACGCATTGAGCGCGCTGGACTTGCCGGCATTGGAGCGGCCGGCGAAGGCGACCTCGGTTCCGCCCTCGGGCGGCAGCTGCTTGTGGTTATGCGCCGCCAGCAGGTAGCGGGCGCGAACGAAGGGATTGGCCATGCCATAGGATCGCATGGCGACGCCCCCGACCGCCGGAATTGCCGCCAAACCGGCGATCGCGACCCACGCAAAAGGCCGAAAACACAGCAAAACGCCTGACTCGGGCAGCTCGTGCGCTTAATCCGCGTTGACCCGACCGGGAGCGGCGACGATAATTCCGCGGTTCCGGCGTCCGCAATCCTGGCCGCCTCTTAAAGTGTTTCGGAGCCCAGCTACATGAGCCAAGCCCGCGTCCTCGGCATGATCGGCCTCGCCGCAATGGCGGCCGCTGCCGTCGCCTACGCCCAGACCACCGTCACCCCGGTCCCGGACAACGCACCGGTCCAGGCCGCTGCGCTGAACACGGCGCCGGAAAAGGTCGTCTGGGGTGACGCCAAGGCTGGCGCGACCAAGGCCGGCACCTGCGCCGCCTGCCACGGCCTGGACGGCAACCCGACCGATCCGCAGTACCCGCGCCTGGCCGGCCAGAGCGAGCGCTTCATCGCCCACCAGATCGCCCTGTTCAAGAGCGGCGAGCGCAACACCGGCATGGCCGCGGTCATGAAGCCGTTCGCCGACGCCCTCAGTGCCCAGGACGCGCGCGACATCGGCGCCTACTTCGCCACCCAGAAGGCCGGTGCCGGCGTCGCCGACGACACGGTCATCGCGACCGGCCCGAACTCGGGCAAGAAGTTCTTCGAGATCGGCCAGCAGCTGTTCCGCTCGGGCGACAAGGCCCGCGGCATCCCGGCCTGCATGGCCTGCCACGGCCCCGACGGCGCCGGCAACCCCGGTCCGGCCTACCCGCATATCGCGGGCCAGCAGTCGGCCTACACCCAGCGTCGCCTCGAGGAATACCGCACCGGCACCACGCCGCAACGCGATGCGCACCTCTTCAACGTGATGGCGGCGGTCGCCAAGCAGCTCACCGACGAGGAAATCGGTTCGCTGTCGAGCTATCTGCAGGGCCTGCACGCGAGCCACGACGACCTGGCCGCGGCCAATTCGCCGGCGCCGGCCCCGGCCGTCGCAGCTCCGGCCCCGGCCCCGGCTCCGGCCGCCCCGGCGGCGACGCCCGCTCCGGCGCCCGCCCCGACCCAGGAGCCGGCGGCGCCCGCCACCGGTTCATAAAGGGGAACTTTCGCCGGTGGCCCACGGTCACAGCGATCCTCTCCTCCTGTTGTTCGCTTGCGCCGGTCGTGTCCACACGACCGGCGTTTTGCTTTCGGGCACTACGATTCACCCCTCCAATCGCCAGCCCTGACGAGACCCCGATCAATGAGCCGTCGTCCGTTCCTGCAGTCACTGCTTCTGCTTGCCCTGCTGCCTGCCGCGGCGCTGGTCTCCGCCGCGACGGCCGCCAAACCCGCACCGGCCCTGGTCGAGGGCACCGATTACGAGGTCATCGACGGCGGCAAGGCCTTTGCACCGGTGAAGGGCAAGGTCGAGGTGGTGGAGGTGTTCGGCTACACCTGCCCGCACTGTGCGCACTTCCAGCCGCAGATCGCCAAGTGGCAGGCCGCCAACGCCAAGCAGGTCAGCTTCGTGCCGATGGCAGCGCCGTTCGGCGGCTACTGGACGCCCTACGCCAAGGCCTTCTATACCGCGCAGGAGCTGGGCGTGGCCGCGCGCAGCCATGACGCGATGTTCCTGGCACTGCACACCGACGGCACCCTGCCGCTGCGCAATCCGTCGGTCGACGAGATCGCCGCGTTCTATGCGCGCTACGGCATCGACGCGCAGCGCTTTGCCAGCACCTACGACAGCCCGCAGGTGCAGGCGCGCATGGACAAGGCCGAGCAGTTCATCCGCACCAGCGGCGTGGAAGGCACGCCGATGCTGGTCGTGAACGGCAAGTACCGCATTCTCGGCCGCAACTTCGACGACACCCTGCGCATCGCAGATCAGCTCGTCGCTCGCGAAGCCGCGACACGCTGACTGCGCAACCCGCCATACCGGTCAGCCCCGGCGGCCGGTATTCTTGCGGCAACACCTCTTGCATGGCGCGTCCGCGCGCCGGCCACACCTTCAGCAATAGCCACCTGCGGAGAATTCGATCCATGACCTCGCGCCTGCCCCACCTTGCCGTGGTTCTGACCGGCCTGCTCGCCCTGTCCGCCTGCTCCAAGCAGGCTCCGGCACCGGCTGATACCGCGGCACCGGCTGCACCGGCCGCCACCACCACCGCTCCGGCCGAGACGGCGCCTGCCGCTCCGGCACCGACTGAAACCGCACCTGCCGAGACCCCGGCTCCCGCAGCTCCGGCCGCGGCCGCCACGCCGCCGCAGGGCCCGGCGCCGGTCGCCGGCACCGATTACATCGAGATCGCCGGTGGCCAGACCTACGAGCCCACCAGCGGCAAGATCGAAGTCATCGAAGTGTTCGGCTACACCTGCCCGCATTGCGCGCATTTCGAACCGCTGGTCGAGGCCTGGAAGGCCAAGCAGCCGGCTGACGTGAAGTTCGTCGCCCTGGCCGCACCGTTCGGCGGTTACTGGATGCCGTACGCCAAGGCGTATTACACCGCGCAGGCGATGGGCGTGCTCGACAAGACCCACGAGGCGATGTTCAACGCCATCCACGTCGACCACACCCTGCCGGTGCAGCCGCTGCCGACCGATGCCCAGATCGCCGGCTTCTACGCCAAGTACGGCGTCGATCCCAAGCAGTTCGAAAGCACGATGAGCAGCTTCGCGGTCGATGCCAAGCTCAAGCGTGCCGGCAACTTCATCACCCGCGCCGGCGTCGACTCGACCCCGTCGCTGGTGGTCAACGGCAAGTACAAGGTTGTCGGCAAGAGCTTCGAGGACAGCCTGCGCATCGCCGACCACCTGGTCGCGCAGGAACGCGCCAAGTCCGCTGCTCCGGCTCCGGCCGGCGGCTGATCGGGCAACCCCGTCCGAATGGAGACGCGCCGGCTCCGCCTGCTAAGCGCCAACATCCAGGCGGGGTCCAGCACGCGCGGCTATCACGACTACGTCGCGCGCAGCTGGTCGCACGTGCTGCCGGCCGGCAACAAGCGCGGCAGCCTCGATACCATCGCGCAGCTGGCCGGCGAACACGACATCGTCGGCCTCAACGAAAGTGACCCCGGCAGCCTGCGCTCCGGGTTCACCAACCAGACCCACTACCTGGCCCAGCGCGGCGGCTTCGACTACTGGAGCCACCAGCCCAACCGTCGCGTCGGTGGCGTTGCCTCCAGCGCCAACGGCCTGCTGAGCCGGCTGGAACCGCGCGAGGTCATCGACCATCCGCTGCCCGGCCGCATCTCCGGCCGCGGCGTGCTGCTCGCGCGCTATGGCGAAGGCGATGCCGCATTGCTTGTCGCGGTGGCGCATCTCTCGCTCGGCGCCATGTCGCGCGCCGCGCAGCTCGGCTTCATCGCCGAACTGCTGCACGACCACCCGCACGCCGTGCTGATGGGCGACTTCAACTGCTCGATCGACCGCCCGGAAATGCAGGCGCTGTTCCGCAGCACCCGCCTGCAGCCGCCTGAAGGCGACGTTCCGACCTTCCCGAGCTGGCGCCCGCAGCGCGCGATCGACCACATCCTGGTCGGCGACGGCCTGCGCACCTCGAACGCACGCGCAATGCCGGCGGCGCAGTCGGACCACCTCGCGCTTTCGATCCAGCTGGACGTGCCTGACAGCGCTTTGCGCTGACGGTCGGAGCGGCTTCAGCCGCGCCGTCCAAGCCTTCGCTTGCGGCGGGCGAAATCGGTGCGCTGATTGTTACTGCCTGGTCAGTACGACGAGATCCTTTCCTCACACAGGAGGACAGGCGTCGGAGTAGGGTCACCGCTCGGTCCCGGGACCGAGCGACGACGGCCGCCATTCTGGCAACACCCTGCGGCTTCTTGTTCCTGTCCAGGAGTTGCTGCGGATGGCTGCTCGTCTGATGAAGCTTTTGCAGGCGCTAAGTCCGTTTTCCGGCGCCGGTCGTTCACGCGTGCTGCCCGCTGTGGACACACTCAGGGTTGCCGATCGCGGGGAAGAGGCTGTTGCTTTAAGGGGCCACGATCGCAAGCGCATGGAGGCCGAGTTGACTCGACGCAGAAGGGGTCGCGACTGAACGTTTCCGGTTGCAGACACGCAGCAATCGGTCCGGCCCCGATCAAGGCGTCAGCACGACCTTGCGGCAGTCTTCCTTCTTCTCGTCAAAAATGCGGTAGCCCTCGGCGGCATCGGCCAGCGACATGCGGTGGCTGATGATCACGTCCGGTTGCAGCTCACCATTCTGGATGTGCTTGAGCAACGTCGGCATGTGGTGCTGCACATGGGTCTGGCCCATGCGGAACGCCAGGCCCTTGTCGAAGGCATCGCCGAACAGGAAGCCATGGATGAAGCCGGCGTAGACGCCCGGGACACTGACCACTCCCCCGCGACGCGTGGCACCGATGGCCATCCGCAGCGCGCTGCCGCTGCTGCCTTCGAGCTTCAGCGTGGTCAGCGCGGTCTCGACGGCGCTGCCCTTGGCTTCGAACCCCACGGCCTCGATGGTCGCGTCGACACCGCGGTTGTCGGTCGCGCCAACGATATAGGCAGCCGGGTCATCATTCTCTTCCAGATTGATCGGTTCAACCCCGTAGGTAGCGACGGCGAATGCAAGCCGGTACGGGTGCCGGTCCACCATGAAGATCCGTTCGACACCGAGCAGACGCGCGCAGGCGGCCGCCATCATGCCGACCGGTCCGCCACCCAGGATGGCCAGCGTCGACCCGGGACCGACTTCTGCGTTGAGAACCGCCTGGTAGCCGGTGGGCAGGATGTCGGACAGAAACAGCACCTCCTCGTCGGTCAATCCTTCCGGGAGCAGAAGTGGCCCGACATTGGCCTTGGGGACGCGCACGAACTCGGCCTGTCCGCCGGCGTATCCGCCATAGAGATGCGTATAGCCGAACATGCCCGCGCCGGAGCGGACATCCTTCTTGTTGATGATCGCGCCACGGCCCGGGTTCGTGTTCTCGCAAGCCGAGTACAGGTCGCGGTTGCAGAAGAAGCAGTCCCCGCACGAGATGGTGAACGGCACCACCACTCGATCGCCGCGGCGCAGCTTCGCAACGCCGGAACCCGCGTCTTCGACGATGCCCATGAATTCATGGCCGAGGATGTCCCCGTCTTCCAATCCTGGAACCTTGCCGCGGTACAGGTGCAGGTCGGAACCGCAGATCGCGGTAGCTGTGACACGCAGAACGATGTCATCGTTCTCGACGAGCACCGGGTCCGGAACGGTTTCCACGCGGACGTCGTGCTTGCCGTGGTACGTCAGTGCTTTCATTCCGATATCCAGGTTCAAAGAGCGGTCGAGGTGAATCGACAGTAGGTCCGCCGCTATGACAGCACCGTGATTGGAAGCTGCGTAGCTGAATCACATCTTCGATCGCGCGCGCAGTGCATCACTGCGACGCGAAGATCGATCCCGCCCTGGTATCGCAGTCGCCGTTCGATCATCCTTCGCGTGGAATGACCGAGATCTTCCCGTCGTTCTCGACCCTGGCCGCCTTGACGTCCTCCATTCGTTCGATACCCTGCGTATATCGCGCCGACATGAGGATCTCTTCCTCATCGACGCGCGACTTGTCCATGTTCTCCTGGATCGGCTTTCCGTTCTCTATCAGCGGCAATGGCAGACCTTCCAGCCAGCGGCTGACTGACGGGGAGTAATGCTTGATGAGAGACAGGAGCACGCTCATCCCGGTCAGCGTGATGATCAGTACGAACGCGTTCGTGACGGAGTGATCGCTGTCCACCATCGCCTGCTGCGTCACCTCGGAGATGATCAGTAGCAGGACGAGTTCGAAGGGGGACGTTTCGGCCAGCGTTCGCTTCCCGGAAATGCGGAACACGAGCCAGAGGAAGATGTATACGGCCACGCCGCGGACGACGGATTCCATGCGAACGCCTAGGGAAAGGCGAACTGGTCAATGAACAAGGCCTGCCCATCGGATACGGAAACACGACCTCGCCGGTGCCCGAAAGTCGCCGGCCGATACCGCAGATCGATCGTCCCGGCTTGGTCACCCGGCGCGAGCAGGAAGGCGAACTCCCCGTAGCCGGGTCCCACCGTTTCCCGCTCCGGGTTGGGCACGATCGATTCGATCTCCATGTGATCGAGTAGAGAGCGGTCCAGTCGCAGACGAACTTCCCCGGAAGTGGTGAGCGCCGGCTGTATATGAAACCGGAACAGGCTGGGCGCGTTTGAGCGAAGCAAGCGCTCGTACTCCAGACTCCATCCCATGTCCGAACGCACCTTTGCCTTACTCAAAGGACCATCACCGAAGGTCCCAAGCAGGGCGGCAGTCAATAGCAGCGCCATCACGATCCACCCAATCTGTTCTGCGCGCCACGCCGCGCGGTGATGACGCATTACCAGGCCTGTATCACCCGTCACGAACGTTGACTCAGACCCCAGTGTTAACTGGGTGCCCCTTCAGGATCTCGCGTGTCATCTTCAGATCATCGTCAATTCGATAGCGGCCACAATCGCAATGGCCCGGTGCATGACGCGTGTACGACCTGAATGCTTCCACCTACCCCGCAGTCACGTGACCGGCATCGAATCGTGCTTGGCGGCTCGCTTGCGGCGAGTGACCACCCATTGGCCCGCAATCGCGGTAAGCAGGATGCAGCTGTTGGTGACGATGAACACCAAATTTCCCACCAGCACGCTGTACGCGATGAATCCGCATGAGGCTACGCATTGCCCAATGAAGAGCCAACGTGAGACACCACCTGCATCAGGGTCGCGAGCCACAGTCGCGATCTGACGGATCAGGGTCGCCATCAGGACCATGGAAGCGGCCCAACCCACCCAATCCGGATTCATGCGGCGGCCCTTCGGCAAGTGCCGCTCGTCGCGCGCGCGTGCCGGGGCAGCGGGGACATCGTCGCCAAGGCGCGACAGGATGCGGTCATATGCTGAGTCCTCATCCCGTCGAGCCTATTGAGCACCCTTGAGCACCGGGTACGGATTGATCGGCGCGCCCTTCCACCACTGCCGTTCCGGGCCGAGTTCGAAAATGGCGAAATGCAGGTGCGGTGCGGAAGGGTCGGCGTTGCCGGTGCTGCCGACGTAACCGATCACGTCGCCGCGTCGGATCGCCTGATGCTCGCGCAGTCCTTCGGCGTAGCGGTCCAGGTGCCCGTAGTAGTAGGCGTAGCGGCCGCTGGGCTCGAACTGGTAGATGGTGAGACCGCCTGGAACACTGGTGAAGAGCTTCTCGACCGTGCCGTCGGCCACTGCGAGCACCTGGGTTCCTCGCGGGGCCATGATGTCGATGGCCTCATGCACGCGGCCCGCCGCGCGAGCGTCGCTGAAGGTGTCATGCAGCTGCGCGGCGGTGACGCCTTGCACGGGAACCAGAAGCCCGGTGCCGGCGTAGCGTGGAGCGACTTGCGCCGGCTCGGCCGGTTGAGGTGCAGAATTGGTATTCCGGGCGGCCGGTGTGTCCGTAGTTGCAGACACCGATGCAGGCCGCGCGGAGACAGTTGTCGCCGAGGCCTTGATCGGAGTAACGGCAGGCGCCGGCGAAATCGATTCGGCAATCGCGAGACCGGCAGGGCGCTGGTGCCAGTAGTGATACAAGCCCACGTTCGCGCCTGCCAGCACGATGAGAAGGAGGAACACCAGCAGGGTTCTTGGCACACGCACCTCCGTCGTATCAGCGCGTCATAGCTGCAACAGCACGGCCGTTCCCGGCGCCACCGAATCTGCCAGTGCAGCGGCATTCCAGTTGGTCAAGCGGATGCATCCGTGCGATTCGCTTTTGCCGACCTTGCCCGGCTCCGCGGTGCCATGTATGCCGTAGTGATCCTTGCTGAGGTCTATCCACACCACGCCGACCGGATTGTTCGGACCGGGTGCGATCCTGGTTTTGGCATGCCCCGGCTCCGCATCCCAGAACAGTTTGGGGTTGTACTGGAAATGCGGATCGCGGGCGACACCCTTGATCGTCCAGTTCCCGATCGGCAACGGGTCGTGCTCACTGCCTGTGGAAGCGGGATAACGCGCGTACACGCGGCCCTTTTCGTCGCGAAGTATCACTGATCCATCCGACTCGTCTACGACCACCGAAGCCGCCTTCGCCGGACCGGCGACCTGCACGTTCGGCACCCACAGTGCAGTTCCCTCGCGCGTCAGATCCGCGTCGGGGTTGAGCGCCTTCAGCAGCGCCGGACTGGAATGGAAGCGCTCGCCCAACGCTTCGGCGAGCGAGGCGAAACCCAGCCGAGGCAGCGCCGCCTTGGCCATGATGTCATCCGGCAATGCGCTGTAGGGTCCGGCGACGTCCTGCGCGGTGAGGCGGTACTCCACGAGCACCGGCGCGGCGTCGGTGTTGAGCGCCTGCCACGTGGCCTCATCGAGCGAACCACTCGCTTCCAGGTCGCGGCTTCGCTGAAACGCAGCGATGGCGCGCTCGGTGTTGCTGCCCCACCGCCCGTCGATCTCACCTGGCCCGAACTGCATGCGATCGAGCAGGATCTGCACGCGCAGGCGCATGGCGGCGTTGGCGTCGTCCTTCAGGTCGCCTTGAATCCGGGATGGATCGACGACGCTCAGCAGCGCTGCTGCGTCGGTCTGCACGATCTGCGCAAAGGAGAATGTGGGCAGGATGAGGGCGGACAGGACCGCGGCTCGGAGCATCGATTTCATGGAGGACCTGGCAGATGGGCTCGCCAGCATGCTGCGTGGTGGCTTCTGCCCGCGATGTGAACGCGGTGCGCCCAGACTGTCCGGCAGCTGAAGCGCGGACAACGCTGGAAAGAAACCGAACCGAACCGAAGGAACCTACGAGAAGTCGAGGCCGCACTTCGGTCAGCCACGATCGGCGTGGCTCTTGAACCAGATCAAGCCGAGCCGCGTTGCCTCTTCGACGTCAATGAGTAGTTAGCGGCCATCAGCTGCAGGACGGCTCCGAATGCCAGCCCGGAGAACCAGCCAACGACGGCCCCGATCACCAGGAAGAACAAGACAAAGCTCCAACCGTCCTCGCCACCTGCGAACATCCCGGTAGCAACCGCGATGGCGAAGCAAGGCAGCAAACCGGCAGCCGCGCCAACCCATGCGAAGGCACGGCGACCAAAGCCGCCCATGCGGGTGGAAATCCAAGCTGCAGGCAATCCAATGCATGCGGCATAACCCAAGGCGAGGCCAGACAACAACGGAAGCGATGACAGCGCCGGGCGGAAGCCGCTCGGCATGGTGGCAAGTTCGGCCGCGAGTGTGCACGCCACCGCGACTAGCGCGGCCGCAAGTGTGGCAAGGAACGTCGAGATGATTGCTTTCATATCTGCCAACGCCGACTTTCAGGCGCCGTGCGGCTCGACAACCACCGCCGTGCCATAGCACAGCACCTCTGTCAGCCCGGCCATCAGCTCGGTGGCGTCATACCGGACAGCGATGATCGCGTTGGCGCCCAGCTGCCTGGCGTGCTGCACCATGTCTCGATAGGTCTCGTGACGGGCCTGCTCGCACAGCTCCGTGTAGATGGTGATGTTGCCGCCGAAGATGGTCTGCAACCCGCCAAGAAAGTTGCCGACGATCGAGCGTGACCGGACGGTAATGCCGCGCACCAGACCAAGATTGCGAACGATCCGATAGCCAGGGAGTTCAAGCGCCGTAGTGACCATCGTGTCATTCAGGAGCGATGGCACCGAGCGGGTTGCTGAGGAGTTGTACGGGTCTGTCATTGGTTTTCCTAGGCGGGCCGCCAAGCGGCTTGAGTGAGTTGTCGAAGTGGCGCGTCACGTTGTTACGCCGGACAGAACCGGTTGATTGGTGCGAAACCATTCCGATGCCTCGGACTCCCATGGCCAGACGCCGGAAGTACTAGGCCAGATGAGCTGAAGAGCGTCGAAATCCGGGCCGGCGTGAAGCCAGCACGCGGAACGCATGTATTCCTCGCGATGCGGTCGTGCCACTCGGCCGAACTGCACTGCGAAGCCTTCCAGGAAGCCGAGGTAGAGAACATCCGGCGCGAATCTCTCACCCTCAGTGACCCGACGGTTGTACTCATTCACGAGCCAGTGGCCCAACTTTGAACTTAGGCCGACAACGATCAGCTCGGGCGCGCCCGTCTGTTTCGCAATGCCGATGGAGTACGTGAATGGCGGTTCGGCCTCGTCGGGGTCGCACACCGAGGTAACGCTGCATCCATGCTGCTGGATGTGGTCGAGGATGTTCCGCTCGTACTCTTTCATAGCGCTTTGGATTCCCCTGGATGATTCGGGCCAGGCTGCCCCGAGATCGGCCAGACATCCTCAGATCCGGCCAGACCTTTTTCAAGGGGACAGGTCCATCACGCCCTCCAAAGCAAACGGGCCGCATGGCGGCCCGTTTGCTTTGGCTCCACCCCTCTCCCGCATGCGGGAGAGGGGTTCGAGAAGCACACACCATCAGAAGCGGTAGTCAGCGCTCACGTACCAGAACGCACCCGGCAGGTCATAGGTACCTGCGTCGTAACCGTTGAGCGAGCAAGTCAGGCACACCGGCGGTTCCTTGCCGAAGATGTTGTTCACGCCGACCGTCAGCTTCAACCCTTCGGTGAACGCATTGGCCCAGTTGAACTGCGCGTCGTTGAACGTGGTCGAACCCAGCTCGTTGAACTCGGCACCGCCCAGGCAGCCCGGCGCACCGGCGACCGGCACGTTGCTGCAATCCTCCTTGACCGACGAGATGTAGCGCAGGGTCCAACCGGCGTTGAAATCGCCGCGGGTCCAGCCCAGCTGCACGTTGGTCTGCCATTCCGGAATGGCGCTGTCGTCGACTTCGATGCCGACCTCACGCTGCGAACGGTTGCCATCGACGTCGATGGCTTCGTAGTCGTTCACATAGGTCGACTGCAGCGATGCATTCAGGCGGCCCCAGCTCCACTCCGGACCGGTCCAGTTGGCCTTGATGTCGACGCCGTCGGTCTTGATCGAGCCCAGGTTGTCGAGGAAGTTGTTGGGCGGATTGAGGTTGCCGCCGGCGCCGCGCGTGAACGGCGTGCAGTTCACCGAGTTGACGCCGCCCGCGCGCAGGCAGGTCTCCAGCAATGCCTGCAGGTCGCGGGCCTGGATCGCGTCCTCGATCTCGATGTTGTAGTAGCCCACTTCGAAGTCGATGCGGTCCGACCACGCCTGGTCCGTACCCCAGCTCGGCGCATAGACCACGCCGAAGGTCCAGCTGTCGGACGTCTCAGGCTGCAGATCCGGGTTACCACCGGTGAAGGTGGTGATCTGCGTGTTGGCCTGGACGAAGTTCGGCGGCGCACCCTGTGCCGCGCAACCTGCTGCCAGGTCAGGCGACGCCGGGCCCGGACGGCCGGTAGAACCGCAGGGATCGACCAGCGTCGCACCGAACTGGGTGAGACCGAACAGCTCGCCCAGGTTCGGGGCGCGGAAGCCGGTCGAGTAGGTACCGCGCAGCACGATGTCCTCGATCGGCTGCCAGCGGAAACCGACCTTGCCGGTGGTTTCGTTGCCGAAGGTCGAGTAATCGGAATAGCGGATCGCGGCACTGACATCGAGGGACGCAAGCAGCGGGAAGCTGAACTCGGTATAGATTTCGTCCACGTCATACGAGGCCGACACCGGCGCCGCGAACGAGTCCTGCGATTCGCCGGTCTGGCGCAGCGGATCGGGGTTGAAGTCGCCGCGGTAACGACGGTGCTCCACGCCCGCGGCGAAACCGGCCGTGCGATCACCGATGTTGAACATGTCGCCGGTGATGTTGCCCTGGAACAGATCCAGCACCTGCTTGCTCGAGTCGATCTGGCGCGTGCGGATGTAATCGATCTGGTCCTGCGTCATCGGCCGGCCCTGGCCGCCGAACAGGTCGAGCGGCGTGCAGCCGGCGACTAGTGCGCAGATCGCCGGATCACCCAGCGCCAGCTTCATCTTGGCTACGTTGTAGCCGTTGAGGAACTCCTGCGTGGCCTTGTTCTCGGAGTGGGCGTAGTTGGCGTCCCAGCCGAGCGTGCGGTCGCCGACGCCGAAAGTGCCGTCGAGGCCGACGTTGAAGTACGTCGTGTCGACATCCTGGTGGAAGATTCGCGGGCCGACTTCGACCGGGCGACGCGTCACCACCAGCAGGTTCGAGTTCGCATCGAGCGTGTAGCCGAACGGATTGAACGGGTTGTCCTGGTGGATGCTGATCGTGTCGGCGATGCCGCCGGTGCCGGCGCCGGGGCCGACGAAGATCGGTTCGGGTGCGGCCTGGTTGGTCGAGGTGCGGTTGTTGTACAGGCCCTTCACGTGCAGGCGGACGTCATCGCTCAGATCGTAGGTGGCGCTGGCGAAGATCGACTTGCGCTTGCTCGGCGTGAGCAGGAAGTTGTACGGCGCGAAGTTGAACCGGTCCGACAGGTCGAATTGGTTGTAGGTACCGCCGTTGGGGTTGTTGGGATCGAACACCGGCGTGGTGGTGCCGTTGTTCAAGGTCACGTCGTACCAGTTCTCGGTGTCGGCGTCGCAGCCGCCCACGCCGGTGGTCGCGCGGGTCGGGTCGCAGAAGAAGAAGCGACCTTGCGGAATGCCGGAGCTGCCGCCGCGGTTGCCGGTGCCCGGGGTCGGATAGCGCGACTGCTCCCAGCTGCCCGAGCTGATCTCCTGCTGGTCGAAATAGCTGGCAGTGAAGATGCCCGACCAGCGCTCGCCGCTGCCGCCGATGGTCAGGCTGGCTTCGGTGGTCTCGCCGCCGTCCTCGTACTCGCCGTAATAGGCATGCACTTCGGCGCCGTCGAACTTGCGCCTGGTGATGATGTTGACCACGCCGGCGATGGCATCGGAACCGTAGATCGCCGAGGCGCCGTCTTCCAGCACTTCGATGCGTTCGACGATGGCCAGCGGAATGGTGTTGAGGTCGGCGCTGCCGCTCACACCCGACGCGGAGGACTCATTGACCCAACGCACGCCGTCGACCAGCACCAGGGTGCGCTGCGAACCCAGGTTGCGCAGATCGACTTGGGCTGAACCGGCACCGATGCCGCCACCGTCAGGCGGATAGCCGAAGTTGCCTGAGGAATTGAACTTGGCGTTGAGCGCCTTGCCGCTCGAGCTGAGCTGCTGCAGCAGGTCGCCCACGCTCTGCAGCCCGGTGGCTTCGATCCTGCTGCGATCGAGCACGAACACCGGCTGCGCGGTGACGACGTTGGTCTGCTTGATGCGGCTGCCGGTGACGGTAACCGTGTCCAGGGTCGTGGCACCTGGCGGCGCGGGTGCTGCCGCGTCCTGCGCGGCGGCGATGCCAGGAAGGCTGAGCAGCAGTGAAAGTTGTATGGCTCTGGTTAGGGACTGCCGGCGTAGTGCTTTCATCGACTCTCTCCAAAAAAAGAAAAAATCAGGCTGAACAGCTGTACGCGCCCTCCCCCCCTACGGGCGGCGTTCCAGAGTTGTAAACAATTCGTAAAGCCGCCACAAGCGGCAAAGAGTCAGCGTCACTTCCGGCACAGCACGCCGGATTTCACGCTTTGGCAGGCGGCAAAGGCCGTCAGGCCGGGAGTTCCAAACCCTTTGAACATCAGGCGTATGGAAATTCGACCGAAACGGGAACTTGTTGCTCAGGTTTGTGAGCGTGGCGTCAACGTCGCCGTACGTCGGGAAGTCGCGCTGCGATCAGCCGCCGAGCACCAGGCTGGTGCCGACCAGGGCGAGGAATCCGGCAAAGACCCGCTTGAGGGTGTCGCCTGACAGGCGGTGGGCCAGTCGCATGCCATAGGGCGCCGCCAACACCGACGCCGCCGCCACGCCGATCGCAGCAGGCAGGTAGACGTAACCGATCGCGTGCGCGGGCAAGGCTCCGGGGGGCGCGTGCAGCGCATAGCCCACCGCACTGGCCAGGCCGATGGCAACGCCGCAGGCCGAAGAGGTGCCGACCGCGCGCACCGGAGCGATTCCGCGCCAGACCAGCAAGGGCACGGTCATGCTGCCGCCGCCGATGCCGACCACTGCCGATACCGCACCGATGCCGAGCCCGGCCGCCGTCATCGCCGCGCCGGTCGGCGCCGGCATGGCGACATCGCCCTGGCTGCGGCTGCGACCGAAGGTGAGCTGCGCAGCAGCGAGGAAGCAGTAGCCGGCGACGATCCAGCGCAACACGCTGTCGTCCACGCGCACCGCCAGGCCACTGCCAAGCCAGCCGCCAAGGAGCAGGCCCGGCACCATCCACGCCACCGTCGGCCACAGCACGCTGCCGCGCGATGCATGTGCGCGCGCCGATGCCGCCGCAGTCAGGACGATGCTGGCAAGCGAGCTGGCCAATGCTGCGTGCATGGCCGACTCCTTCGGAACACCCATCCCCGGCAACAGCCATGCGAGTGCCGCCACCAGCACCAGACCACCGCCCACGCCGAGCAGACCGGCGAGGACGCCGGCGATGCAGCCGAGCGCGAGGAAGATGAGCAGTGAGGTGATCATGGAACTCCCTGAGAATTTTCTTGCGGAGGACAACGGCAACTGACTGCATCGCACGTCGTGGCGACGGCCACTTCACAGCGCTGGGCTATAGTCCCACGCATGCTCCCCCGCCCGTTCACAATCGTACTCGCTGCGTCCATTGCAGCGGTCGCCGCAACTGCATGTGCACAGAGCACGGCAGCGGCACCGCCGGTGCAATTGCCCGCATTGCCCAAGGCCACCGTCGATCCGCAGCTGCCGCGCGTGCGCGCCGCACTGGAGGCGGCCGAGCTGGGCCGCTTCGATGCCGGACAGTACGCCGACATCGCACGCCATCCGCTGTTCGGCTGGGTCGAGTACGCCAACCTGCGTCGTGACATCGACAACCTCAGTGCCAGCCAGGCGCAGTCGTTCCTGTCCCGCTACCGCGGCCAGGCCGTCGCCGAATCGTTCCGCGAGAGTTGGCTCACCGCGACCGCCCGCCGCCAGGACTGGGCGTCCTTTCTTGCCGCGTGGAGCCCGCAGATCAAGAGTCCGGCACTGCGCTGTGGCGAACTGAGCGCACGCCAGGCCCAGGGTCGCGCCGATGCCCAGTGGACGAGCGATGCGCAGGCGATCTGGCGCAGCACCGGCAAATCGCTGCCGGACGAATGCGACGCGCCGATGGCGACACTGGCCGCGCAGGGCGGTCTCCCTTCGGAGCTGCGTTGGGAACGCATCGATCTGGCCGCCGCCGAATGGCAGCCGGGCGTGATGCGCGCCGCTGCACGCGGCCTGCCCGCCGATCAGCTGGCGCTGGCCAACGACTACGCCGCCTTCCTCGATACGCCGCACGAGCGCGCGCTGACCTGGCCGAAGACTGCGCGCAGTCGCGCCATCGCCTCGCATGGACTGGCGAAGTACGGCAAGGCGTCGCCGGCAGCGGCGGAAGCGATCCTGCCGCGCTACGCCGACGCGCTGGGCCTGAGCGACGAAGAGCGCGGTCGCGCGCTGTACCAGATCGCGCTGTGGTCAGTGGCGTCCTACGACCCCGATTCGGCGCGGCGCCTCAACGCCGTTCCGGAAGTCGCCTTCGACGACCGCCTGCATGAGTGGCGCGTGCGCGAGGCGATGGCGCGCTCGGACTGGTCGGCGGCGCTGGGGGCGATCAACAAGATGGGCGCCAAGCAGCGCGCCGACACGCGCTGGATGTATTTCGAGGCACGACTGAACGAGCGCACCGGCAACAAGGCCGCGGCCGACCGCCTGTTCCGCGAGGCGGCGAAGAAGCCCGACTTCCACGGCTTCCTGGCCGCCGACCGGCTCGGCCTCCCCTATGCGCTGTGTCCGTGGCTGCCCAACGACAGCGCCTCGGCACAGGCGGCGATCGCCCGCGATCCGGCGATCGTGCGGGCGATGGGACTGTTCAAGATCGATCGTGTCGGCTGGGCGGTGCGCGAGTGGGACGATGCACTGTCGCGTTTCAACGACGAGCAGCGCCGCATCGCCGTGGAAGTCGCGCAGGGCAATGGCTGGTTCGACCGCGCGGTGTTCTCACTGGGCAAGGGCAATGCTGACGAGCTGCGCCTGTACGGCCTTCGCTTCCCGCTGCACCACGAAGCCACGATCCGGCGCGAGGCGGCGACCAATCGCCTCGATCCGGCCTGGGTCGCGGCCGAGATCCGCGCCGAGAGCGTGTTCTATCCGCGCGCGCGCTCCAGCGCCAATGCGATGGGGCTGATGCAGATCCTGCCAGGCACCGGCGCCGGCGTTGCCGGCCGCATCGGCCAACCCTGGGGTGGCGCGGAAAGCCTCTACGATCCGGACACCAACATCATCCTCGGCACCGCCTACCTGCGAGAGCTGCTCGACAAGTACGGCGGCCAGCCGTACCAGGTGATTGCCGGGTATAACGCCGGGCCGTCGCCGCTGTCGCGCTGGCAGTCACAGCGGCCTGGCATGGACCCGGACTTCTGGATCGAGACGATCAGCTACAAGGAAACACGCGACTACGTGGCACGCGTGCTCGCCTTCAGCGTCCTCTACGACTGGCGACTCAACGGCGACGCGCTCAGGGTCAGCGACCGCATGCGCGGCCGCGTCGACGGCGAGCGCACGCAGTTCGTCTGTCCGCAGCCGGCGTCGCCGGCGGCACCGGCGCCGCCGCAACCCGCCGCCCAATCACGTCGCCCATCACAGCGTTGAAGGCCTTGCGACCTTAAACTCGCGGCATGGCACAACGTCACGTCGTCATCCTGGGTGGAACCGGTTTTGTCGGCCGGCATCTCGTCGCGCGCCTGTTGCAGGGTGGCGAACGCGTCACCGTGCTCAGCCGAGGTGTCGACGCCGGCAAGCGCGCACTGCGGCCACCGGGCGCCAGCCTGATCGAAGGCGATGTCAGCGACCGCGGCTTCCTGTCGGCCGTGCTCGACGACGCCGATGCGGTCGTCAACCTGATCGGCATCCTCAACGAGAAAGGCGATCGTGGCGACGGCTTCGAACGCGTCTTCGTCGGCATCACCGAGTCGCTGATCGCGGCGATGAAGGACATGGGCGTGCGTCGCCTGTTGCAGATGAGCGCACTCAATGCCGGCCACGGCGACAGCCACTACCTGCAATCACGCGGTCGCGCCGAACAGCGCGTGCGCGCCTCCGGGCTCGACTGGACCCTGTTCCTGCCCTCGGTGATCGCCGGTCCCGGCGATGGCCTGTTCTGCCGTTTCGACGGCCTGCTGCGGTTCGCCCCGGTGCTGCCGATCGGCCGCGCCGACGCCCGCTTCCAGCCGGTGTGGGTCGGCGACGTGGTCGATGCGTTCGTACGGGCGCTGGACGACCGCCGCAGCATCGGCGACAGCTACGACCTGGTCGGCCCGGACGTGATGTCGCTGCGACGCATCGTGCGCCTGGCCGCGCGTGGACGCGGTCGCTACCGCGTCGTCCTCGGCCTGCCGCAGACGCTGGGCCAGCTGCAGGCCGGCATCGGCGAATTCCTCCCGGGCAAGCCGATCAGCCGCGACAACTGGCGCTCGCTGCAGCTCGACTCGGTGAGTTTCGAGGATGGGCTGCGCAGACTTGGCATCACGCCGACGGCGATCGAGCCGAAGCTGCCCGAGATACTCGCAGGCTGCTGACCCGCCGCAACGTCACTGGGTCCCCGCCTTCGCGGGGAAGACGCCTCCGCTAAGATCCCCTGCCATGAAGACCTATCTCGTCGGCGGCGCCGTCCGCGACCGCCTGCTCGGCCTGCCGCCCGGCGACCGCGACTGGGTCGTCGTCGGCGAAACACAGGCCTCGATGGAAAAGGCCGGCTTCCGCGCGGTTGGCCTCGACTTCCCGGTGTTCCTGCACCCGGACACGGGCGAGGAGTACGCGCTGGCACGAACCGAGCGCAAGAGCGGTCGCGGATACCGCGGCTTCGTCGTCGATGCCGACCCCTCGGTCACGCTCGAACAGGACCTGCAGCGCCGCGATTTCACCATCAACGCCATTGCCCAGGACGAACACGGCCAGCTGGTCGATCCTTACGGCGGCGCGCGTGACCTCCAGGCGCGGGTGCTGCGCCATGTCGGACCGGCGTTCGCCGAGGACCCGCTGCGGGTGCTGCGTGCCGGGCGCTTCATGGCCCGCTTCGCCCCGCTCGGTTTCACCGTCGCGCCGGAAACGATGGCGCTGATGCGCGAGATGGTCGAGTCCGGCGAGCTGTCCGCACTGGTACCCGAGCGCGTCTGGAAAGAACTGCGGCGCGCGATCACCAGCCCGGCGCCGTCGGCGTTCCTGCGCACCCTGCACGATGCGGGCGCGCTCGCCGTCGTCCTGCCGGAGGTCGAATCGCTGTACGGCGTGCCGCAGCGCGCGGAGTTCCATCCCGAGGTCGACACCGGAGTCCACATCGAGCTGGTCTGCGACATGGCCGCGCGACTGGCGCCCGGCGACGAACTGATCGGCTTCGCCGCGCTCACCCATGACCTCGGCAAGGCGCTGACGCCGACCGATGAGCTGCCGCGCCACGTCGGCCACGAACACGCCGGTGTCAAACCGCTCAAGGCCCTGTGCGAACGCCTCAAGGTCCCGACCGAACACCGCCAGTTGGCCGAAGCCGTCTGCCGCGAACACCTCAACGTGCATCGTTTCGACGAGTTGAAGGCTAAGACCGTGTACGAGCTGATCAGCCGCTGCGATGGCTTCCGCAAACCCGCGCGCATCGCCCAGCTGGCCATCGCCTGCGAGGCGGACAAGCGCGGGCGTACCGGGCACGAAGAGGACGACTACCCGCAGGGCCGCGCGCTGCGCGAGGCGCATGCGGCAGCGATGGCGGTGCGCGCCGATCAGGTGGCGGCGGGGATGAGCGGGCCGGCGGTGGGCGAGGCGATGCAGAAGGCGCGGATTGAAGCGATTGCGGCGGCGACCGGGAAGCGTTGAGGCAGCGCAGGCGGAGCCGGCCCCGGAAGGCCGACTCCCCCGCAACCGGTCCTAGAACCGGTAGTCAAACCGAACGTAATAGCTACCGCCATTCATGCCGAACGGCATCGTCTCCCAACCGTACTTGAAGCCCAGCTGCGGGAACGGCGCACCCGTCACCGGATCCCACTTGTCCGGGTACTGGTCGAAGATGTTGTTGCCGCCGACGATCACCGCCATCGATTCGTTGATGGCATAGCGCACCTGCGCGTCGAACAGCCACTTGCCGTCCCAGGTCTGCTTGATGCCGGGCGTGAAGCCCTCGCCGGAAACCGAGCCGTAGTAGTTGGTACGGCCGGTCAGCTGCCACGGGCCGTCTTCCCAGATCGCCTGGATCAGATGATGCGCACCCGGCTGGCCTTCTTCGAGCAGGGTCACCTGGGTGTCGTCGAACAGCTGCGTCGGCGACAGGATCGGCGACTGCGAACGGCGCGAGCGCACTTCGGTGTCGTTGAAGTGGACCAGTGCCGTCAGGTTCAGCGTGCTGCCGCCAGCGAAGGCGGTGTTGTGGTTGACGGTCAGGTCGACGCCGGTGGTGCGTGTGTCGATGGCGTTGGTGAAGAACAGCACCTGGCCGACACCAATCGGATCGAGGATCGCGTGGATCGGGCAGTTGCTGTTGGTCGGCGTGCAGGCATTGCCGTCGGTGCCGACCGACTCGGGCGCGATGTTGCTGGAGAAGATGATGCGATCGTCGATGTCGATCTGGAACACGTCCAGGGTCACCGACAGGCGATCACTGGGCGTGTAGACGAAGCCCAGCGTGCCGCTGGTCGAAGTTTCTTCCTGCAACGGCTCGATGCCGAACGCACGCGTGACATCGCTGTCCTGGCGCGCGGTCAGCGTGTCGGTCAGCACGCCGTCGGAGTTGAGGTTGGTCGAACGCTGGCTGTAGAACATCTGTTGCACGCCCGGGGCGCGGAAGCCGGTCGACAGCGTGCCGCGCACGGCGAAGGTTTCGGTCGCGTCGAAACGCGCCGACAGCTTGCCGATGGTGGTGTTGCCGAAATCCGAATAGTCCTCGAAGCGCACCGCCGCGCCGAGCAGGAACTTCTCGCTCAGGTTGGTTTCGGCATCGAGGTAGACCGCCCAGCTGTCGCGACCGTCATCGACCGCTTCGGTCGGCGAGAAGCCCGGGAAGCCCTGCATGCCCGGCTGGGCGATGTCGCCGGTCTGGCCGACGATGACGATGTTGCGATCGTTGCTGCGGCCGTAGGTGTAGGACACCGGATCGCCCGGACGGATCTTGTAATCGTCCTGGCGAAATTCCAGGCCGGTCGCCAGGTACAGCGGCGTCCCGCCGATGCCGTCGACGTAACCGCTGAAGTCCAGGTTGAACGTGGTCTGGTCGTTCTGCAGCTCGCCGGTGTCGGCCTTGGTCGGCGAGGCGGCAAAGATCGGGCCCGCCGGATTGGCCGGATTGATCGGCTCGTACCACCAGCTGACGTTGACCGAGTTGCCTTCCTCGAACCCGAACTTGTTGCGCGCGGTGACCACCGACACGTCCCAGTCCCAGCGCTCGTTGATCGGCTGCTTGAAGCCAACCGCGATCGAGGCATCCTCGACCGTGGTCAGGATGTTGGGCAGGAAGCCGTTGGGATAGAGCTCCGGCACGGTGCGGTTGTCGCCGGCACTGCGGAAGAAGCCCGACGAGTCACCCTCGCGCTTGGACGCGCCACCGAAGAAGTACAGCTCGCCACCGGCCAGCGGCAGGCCGCTGTTGAACCACAGGTAGTAGTCCTTGGCATCGGCGTCGCCCAGGCGCTGGGTCACCCGCGGCGGATCCACGCGCAGGCTGTCGGGGCCGGCGCGGTTGGTCTCGTTGCGGTTGCGCGCTTCGGCCGACAGGTTGATGAAGCCTTCGCTGCCGAGCTTGAAGCCGGTGTTGACCGAGCCGTGGATCATCTCGCCGTCGCCGGCGTAGTACTGCGAACCTTCCACCGAGATGTCGGTGTGGTCGGTCTGTTCCTTGAGGATGATGTTGAGCACGCCGGAGATGGCGTCGGAGCCGTACTGCGCCGCGGCGCCGTCGCGCAGCACTTCGACACGTTCGATTGCCGACACCGGGATCGAGTTGATGTCGGTACCGGCCGAACCGCGGCCGATGGTCTGCTGCACATTGACCAGCGCCTGCTGGTGGCGACGCTTGCCATTGACCAGCACCAGCACCTGGTCCGGACCCAGCGCGCGCAGTGTGGCCGGGCGCAGGATGTCGGTACCGTCGCTGACGAAGGTGCGGGAGAAATTGAACGACGGCACCAGCATCTGCAGGATCTGGCCGAGCTCCATCGCGCCGGTGGCGTTGAGCTCTTCCCTGCCGATGATGTCGACCGGTGCGGCCGTGTCTTCGGCAGTGCGGCCGCGCACGCGCGAGCCGGTGACCTGGATGCGATCGAGGGTGGTGGCCTCGGCGCGGACTTCGGCCGCAGTGGGGTCCTGGGCCATGACAGCGGGGCTGAACAAGCTGGCGGCCAGGCTGGCCGTCACGGCCAAGGCCAATCGGTTGCGGGTGATTACAGGCATCGGTGCTTCCTTCACTCAGGGTGGGCGGACTCCCCCTGTTGAGCCCGACCCAGAGCTTTAACCACCTTTTAACCTTTGCGCAATACCTTCACAAGCTTTGCCATGTCTGCTGTGATGGCGGTTTTATCGCCGAATGACGCCCGTCACACTAGCGGAATCGGGCTTCCAGCCATTGCAGCGTGCGTGAAACCGGGGTCGCCGCGAGCACCAGACCGGCCAGGACGCCGAGGGAATTGGCCAGGGCATCGGCCGAATCTGCGCGGCGGGAGACTGTCAGGGCACCCTGTGCGACCTCCAGGCCGACGCCCAGGGCGATCAGGGCAACGGCGACCAGCGCCTGCAGCCGGCGCCGCTCCAACAGCATCACCGCATAGCCGCTGAGCACGAAATAGGCGAGGAAGTGTTCGAGCTTGTCGACCCCGTCGAACGGGGGCGTCGGCAGGTCGGAGGCCGCCAGCAGCGAGGTCACCACCACCGCTGCGACCATCAGTAGCCACAGGCCCGACCACAGCCAGGGCCAGCGCAAGTCGCGGAACAACTTCCCGGACGGAGGCGCCACCGACGGGACCGTCACAGGCGGAAGCTCAGGTCACCGGCGAGGAAGGCGGCGCCGAACTCGACCCCCTTCTCGAAGCCCATCACCTGGAAGCGCTCGCCCATCTCGCTCGGCAGGGTCAGGCGCTTGACCTCCTGGGTGCGGCGCAGGCGCTCGCCTTCGTCGGCGATGCGCTCGATGCGCTCGAGCACCTCGGCCAGGCCGTTGCCGAGCAGGAAACTGGCCTGCGAGCAGTAGCCGGCGAAATCGAAACCGGCCGACACGCCTGCTTCGGCCAGCGCGGTGAAGTCGACCGATGCGGTCAGGTCCTGCAAGCCCGGCCACAGCAGTGGCTCGTTGTGCATGCGGTGGCGGTAGAACGCGCGCAGCGTTCCGTCGTTGCGCTCGGGCAGGTAGTACTCGCCGCGCACATAGCCATAATCGACGAACAGCATCGCGCCGCTGCGCATGCCGCCCGACACCGCCTGCACCCAGTAGGGCAACTGCGGCAGCGTCTCGGAGCGGAAACCGGCCTCGAACTCGCGCCCGAGGTTGCGTTCGAGATGGCGCACGGCATTGCCCAGGAACGCGTCGGCCGGGCGCAGCACGCGGATCAGCGCGCCGTCCTCGATCGCCACGTGTTCCTCGTAGACCTCGCCGGCCTCCATGGCGAAGCGCGGCGTCGGCAGGGCATCGATGACTTCGTTGGCGAACAGCACGCCGTCCCAGTCGTCGTTGAAAGGCGCGTCGAGCCATTCGACCAGTTCGAACAACGGCGGCGTCAGTCGCTCCTGCAGGCGCTCGCGCTGGCGTTCGCGCAGCTCGGCGCTCGGCTCGAGGATGGCGTAGCGGTCGGGCAGCGCATCGAGTTCCATCAGGCGCTTGAGCGCGACCTCGGCGAAGGCACCGGTGCCGCCGCCCAGCTCCAGGAAACGTCCGCCCGCACCGATCTGCTGCAGCACCGGGGCGACGCTTGCGGCGACGCAGGCGGCGAAGATCGGGCCGATCTCGGGCGCGGTGACGAAGTCGCCGCTTTCGCCGAACTTGCTGGCGCCGGCGCTGTAGTAGCCCAGGCCGGGCGCGTACAGGGCCAGCTCCATGAAGCGCGAAAACGGGATGGCCCCGCCGTTGCCGGCGATCTGGGCGCGGATGAGGGTGTCGAGGCGGGCGCTGTGCGCCAGGGCGTCGGCGTCTGGGGGAGGAAGTGACGACATGGGCGCGATTATCCCCGACCCGGACGCAGGAAAGATGCAGGCACCCTAGAATCGGTGCCATGCCAGCAGCCCACCCCGTCGCCCTGATCACCGGCAGCGCCAAGCGCATCGGCGCGCAGATCGCGCGCACCCTGCATGGCGCCGGCTACGACCTCGCCCTGCACTACCGCAGCTCGCGCGCCGATGTGGAGGCGTTGGCCGGCGAACTGGAAGGCGTCCGCGCCGGCAGCACGCAGCTGTTGCAGGCCGACCTGGGCGAGTTCGACCGTCTGCCGGAACTGATCGCTCAGACGGTGGGCCACTTTGGCCGGCTCGACGCGCTGGTCAACAACGCCTCGAGTTTCACCCCGACCCCGATCGGCACGGCGACGCCGGCGCAATGGGACCAGGTGTTCGCCAGCAATGCGCGCGCGCCGTTCTTCCTCGCCCAGGCCGCGGCCCCGCACCTGCGCGCGGCGCACGGCGGCATCGTCAATCTCACCGACATCTACGGTGAGCGTCCCTTGCGCGGGCATTCGCTGTACTGCATGGCCAAAGCGTCGTTGCTGATGATGACGCGATCGCTGGCGCTCGAGCTCGCGCCCGAGGTTCGCGTCAATGCGGTATCGCCGGGCGCGATCCTGTGGCCGGAGGACTCGGCCAATGCCGCTGCGCAGGAGGCGATGCTGGGTCGCACGCCGATGGGGCGTACCGGCACGCCGGCGGAAGTGGCCGAAGCGGTGCGCTGGCTGCTGGTGGATGCGCGGTACAGCACCGGGCAGGTGCTGCATCTGGATGGCGGAAGGCTGCTGAACGCCTGAGCCCCTCTCCCCATGGCAGGGAGAGGGGAGGCTTGTGCTTACTTCGCCGCGAACGCGTGCTCCAGGCGCAGGTCCTGGAACTCCGGCGGCGTCTCACCCTGCGTCGCATAGCGATACAGCGCAGCCGAGTAGATACCCGACAGTGCCGCCTGGTAGACCCCCAGCAGCAGCAGCGCGATCACGAACACGACCACGATCACGACCGCCAGGCCCATCGACAACTGCGCGGCGACGAATGCGATCAAGGCACCGACCAGAACCACGCCGAACATGATCAGGCTGAAGGCCAGGCCGATGCCGACATTGCCGATGGCGTTTTCGCCCCAGGTATGGCGCAGCAGGCCGGCACTCTTCTTCAGCGCTTCGACCGGACCGATCTCCTCGCTGACCAGCACCGGCGCGACCAGGAAGGTCGCCAGCGTCCACGCCGCACCCAGGCCGCTGCCGAGCATGCGCACGAGGAAGTTGTTCTCCTTGTTGCGCAGCGCCTGCAGCAGCATGCCCACCGTTGCCGCGATCGCGGCATACCCCAGGATCGCCGGCAGTCGCGCCTTGGCGGCGTTGATGCCGTCAGCCAGGGTCGGATCGCCGCCTTCCAGGCGGATCATCGCCGCGCCGACCAGGGCGCAGTTGAAGAAAATGATCACCGTGTACTGGCAGAAGTAGAAGATGAACATCCAGACCATGCCGGTCACGCCGAACCCGTGCTGGAAAATGCGCCAGCCCAGCATCGGCACCATGAACGTCGCCAGCACCACCAGCGTCGCCAGTGCCGACACGATCGGGAAGATCATCAGCTCCTTGTCCGAGCGCAACACCGCCGCACTCGCCTTCACCAGCTCCCAACTGCGCGAGAACTTCTCGAACATCGCAATCCCCTTGCTGATCCCCCATGGACCGAGAGCGCATCCTCGGGCCGCGCGGCGGCGAGGGCAAGTGGGGTGGGGGCCAAAACCGGACGGCGGGCCCATTTGCCCCCGTCATTCCCGCGTAGGCGGGAATCCAAGGACGTCACCTTTGCCCGTCATTCCCGCGAAGGCGGGAACCCAGTGTCGCTGGCTCTGCCACCACGCAACAGCGCACGTCCTTGGATTCCCGCCTACGCGGGAATGACGGCGTCGGGCTTAGAGCGGAACCGCCTCCCACACCGCGGCATGCTCCGGATGTGCCGCCCAAAGCTGCGCCAGCGTCTGGCCGCTGCCGGGCACCGCCACGTCGGGCGCGATCTCCGCCAGCGGCCGCAGCACGAAGGCGTGCTTGAGTTCCGGCCGCGGTATGCGCAGGTTGCCGCTGCCTTCCAGCACGCGGTCGTCGAACAGCACGATGTCGATATCGAGCGTGCGATCGCCGTAGCGGGGACCGCTGCGGTCGCGACCGTGCCGGTCTTCCAGTTCGTGCAACCAGGTGTTGAGCGCCTGCGGTTCCAGGTCGGTGGCGATGATCGCCGCGGCATTATAGAAATCGGGCCCATCGAACCCGACCGCGCGGGTGCGATACACCGCCGACAGCACGACGTCGCCGAAACGCTCGCGCAGTGCCGCGACCGCGGCGCGCAGATGGGTGATGGCGTCGACGTTGCTGCCGAGGCTCACGTAGGCAAGGCTCATTCGAAGCTCAGCCGGCCGGACGGACGATGGACACGCCGACCGCGCGCGCACCGCGCACCGCGCCGGGTTTGCTGAGCTTGAGGCGGACCTGCTTCACGCCGAACTCTTCGATGATGATCGCAGCCACGCGCTCGGCCAGCGTCTCGACCAGGCCGAAGTCCGACTGCGATACGTAGTCGACGATGCGCTTGCTGACCGCCTTGTAATTGAGCGTGTCTTCGATAGCGTCGCTGGCCGCCGGGATGCGGTTGTCGAAGGCCATCTCGATGTCGAACACGAGCGGCTGGCGGATGCGCCGCTCCCAGTCGTAGATGCCGATCAGCGCCTCGATCTCGAGGCCTTCGATGAAGACGTGGTCCATGGGGGCAATGGCCGCAACGGTGTCAGGGGTGGGGAATGTTACGGCGAACCCACGACTTCCAGCGTCGCCATGTCCCAGCGCGGCGTCACGCGCACGGCCAGGTCACCGTGCTGCCCGGCCTGCAGCCGCAGCGCGCCGGCGAAGGCGATCATCGCGCCGTTGTCGGTGCAGAACGCCGGTCGCGGGAAGCTGACGCGGCCACCGCGCTTGCCTGCCATCTCCTCCAGCCGCGCGCGCAGGCGCTTGTTGGCGCCGACGCCGCCAGCGACCACCAGGGTCTCGCAGCCGGCCGCATCCAGCGCCCGCCCGCACTTGATGGCCAGGGTCTCGACCACCGCATCCTCGAAGCCGCGGGCAATGTCGGCACGGGTCTGCTCGGCCTGGTCGCTGTCGCGCCAGGCCAGCAGCACCTGGGTCTTGAGGCCGCTGAAACTGAAATCCAGGCCAGGCCGGTCGGTCATCGGCCGCGAGAACCTGAACGTCCCGGGCCGGCCCTGTTCGGCCAGCGCGGCCAGCTGCGGGCCACCCGGGTACGGCAGGCCCATCAGCTTGGCGGTCTTGTCGAAGGCCTCGCCAGCGGCATCGTCCAGGGTCTCGCCGAGCAGGCGGTATTGGCCAATCGCCGCGACGTGGACCAGCTGGGTATGGCCGCCGGAGACCAGCAAGGCCACGAACGGCGGTTCCGGGCGCCCGCGCTCGGGGTCGTCCTCCAGCAGCGGGGCCAGCAGATGGCCTTCCATGTGGTGGACGCCGATCGCGGGGACGTCCAGCGCCCAGGCCATGGCGCGGGCCACGCCGGCCCCGACCATCAGCGCCCCGACCAGGCCGGGGCCCGCGGTATAGGCGACGCCATCAATATCGGTGGTGTCCAGGCCGGCCTCGGACAGGGTCTGGCGGACCAGCGGCAGCAGCTTGCGGACGTGGTCGCGGCTGGCCAGCTCGGGCACCACGCCGCCGTACTCGGCGTGCAGGGCAATCTGGCTGTACAAGGCGTGCGCGCGCAGCCCGGTGTCGGTGTCGTAGACGGCCACACCGGTCTCGTCGCAGCTGGTTTCGATGCCTAGGACTTTCAAAGGTCGGGTTCCGGGGGGAGTAAAATGCTCCGGCAGCGCCCACAGAGGCGGTTCCGGATTGAAATCAAGCGCCTGCGCACTTGATGGGGGAACCATGTTGCACCTTCAAGGCGGCCATCGCTATAATGCGCGGCTCTTCCCCGGCCTGCCCGGGCCGGTTCCCGAAACGAGATTACGTATGCCCAGCGTCAAAGTCCGCGAAAACGAGCCTTTTGAGTTTGCTCTGCGTCGCTTCAAGCGCACCTGCGAGAAGGCCGGCGTTCTGGCCGAGACCCGCAAGCGCGAGTTCTATGAGAAGCCGACCCAGGAACGCAAGCGCAAGGCCGCCGCAGCGGTGAAGCGCCAGGCGCGTCGCGCCTCGCGCGACGTGACCAAGCGTCAGCGCCTGTACTGATCGCCCCAGCGGGCCCCGCGCAACGCGCGGACCCGTTATCGAGCGCATCACACAAGCCGGCCGCGCCCATGCGCCGCCGGCTTTTTGTGTTTCCGCGATTCTGGATTCACACCATTCACCTCGCGCCGCCCCAACCGGGCGGACGCCAGCCAGGGAGCTGCCCGATGAGCCTCAAGACGCGACTCACCGATGACATGAAGGCCGCGATGAAGAGCGGCGACAAGCACAGCCTGGGCGTGATCCGCCTGATCAACGCCGGGATCAAGCAGCGTGAAGTCGACGAGCGCATCGAGCTCGACGACACCGCCGTGATTGCCGTGCTCGACAAGATGATCAAGCAGCGCCGCGACTCGGTCAGCCAGTTCGAGGCGGCCAACCGCGAGGACCTGGCCCAGGTCGAGCGCGAGGAGATCGTGGTGATCGAGCGCTACGTGCCGGCCAAGATGGGCGAGGCCGAGATCCTGGCCGCGATCGACACCGCCATCGCCGAGACCGGTGCCACCGGCCCGGCCGACATGGGCAAGCTGATGGGCCCGCTCAAGGCCAAGCTGGCCGGCCAGGCCGACATGGGCCAGGTGTCGGTGCTGGTGAAGAAGCGCCTGGCGGGCTGAGTAAAAGAACCCGTTCGCCCTGAGCGTAGCGCCGAAGGCGCGAAGTCGAAGGGCCTGCAGGTAGCGGACCCTTCGACTCCGCTGCGCTACGCTCAGGGCGAACGGGTTACTACCCTCCGCCCTTGCTGCGGAGTCGGAACCCCACCTCCCGAACCAGCGCAGGACGCGGTACAAAGCTCCGATGGCCCGCATCCCCGACGCATTCATCGACGACCTGCTCGCCCGCTCCGACATCGTCGAGCTGATCGGGTCGCGTGTGCCGTTGAAGCGCCAGGGCAAGGAGTATTCGGCGCGTTGCCCGTTCCATGACGAGCGCTCGCCCAGCTTCACGGTCTCGCCGACCAAGCAGTTCTATCACTGCTTCGGCTGCGGCGCGCACGGCACCGCGATCAGCTTCCTGATGAATTACGACCGCCTCGAGTTCCTCGACGCGGTCGAAGAGCTGGCCAAGCGCACCGGCATGGAAGTGCCGCGCGACACCCAGCAGCGCAACGTCAATCCGGACAGCGTCGACCTTTATGCCGCCGTCGAGGCCGCATCGAAGTTCTTCCAGAAGCAGCTCGCCGGCAGCCCCAAGGCGCAGGCCTACCTCGATGGTCGCGATGTCAGCGCCGCGGTTCGCACCCAGTTCGGCATCGGCTACGCGCCCGACGGTTTCAACGCGCTGCGCGACGCGCTCGGCACCGACTCGCGCCGCATGTCGCTGCTCGAACGTGCCGGCATGTTCTCCAAGAACGACAGCGGCCGCGTCTACGACAAGTTCCGCGACCGGGTGATGTTCCCGATCCACGACCGTCGCGGTCGCACGATCGCCTTCGGTGGTCGCGTCCTCACCACGCCTAATGACGGCCGGGACGCCGGCCCCAAGTACCTCAACTCGCCCGAGACCGCGCTGTTCCACAAGGGCCGCGAGTTGTATGGCCTGTGGCAGGTGCGCCAGGCGCACAACAAAATTGAAAAGCTGATCGTCGTCGAAGGCTACATGGACGTCGTCGCGCTGTTCGAGCACGGCGTCGACTGCGCCGTGGCGACGCTGGGCACGGCGACAACGCCCGACCACGCCGAGCTGCTGTTCCGCAACGCGCCCGATGTGTACTTCTGCTTCGACGGCGACCGCGCCGGCCGTGGCGCCGCATGGAAGGCGGTGGAGTCGGTGCTGCCGCGCATGAAGGACGGCCGCCAGGCGTTCTTCCTGTTCCTGCCCGAAGGCGAGGATCCCGATTCGCTGGTGCGCAAGGAAGGCCGCGACGGCTTCGAGCTGCGCCTGCGTGACGCCACGCCGCTGTCGCAGTTCTTCTTCGACTCGCTCTCCAGCGACGTCAACCTCGGCACGCTGGAAGGCCGCGGCCGCCTCGCCGAGCGCGCCAAGCCGCAGCTGGCACAGATTCCCGACGGCGCCTTCGGCGACCTGATGAAGCAGCGTCTGACCGAGCTGACCGGCGTCGGCGCGCGCGCCAACAGTCCCGAGTCGACTGCGCAACGCCCGCAGCGCGCGAGCACGCCGACGGCCAACAAGCCCTCGCTGGTGCGCAGCGCGATCACGATGCTGTTGCAGCAGCCGGCCATTGCGCTGGCGGTGCCGTCGTCGCTGCATTTCGCTTCGCTCGACCAGCCTGGCGTCGGCCTGCTGGTGGAGCTGGTGGAGCTGGTGCACGAGCGCCCCGACATCTCGACCGGGCTGATCCTCGAACACTTCTCCGATCGCAGCGAAGCGCCGGCGCTGACCAAGCTGGCGACCGCGCGCGCTGTGGAGACCACGGCGGCGACACCGCTGGATGCGCGCGTTCTCGACGATGCCGACAAGCGCCAGCAGTCGTTCCTCGATGCGGTCTCGCGCCTGGAGGAGCAGGCGATCCAGCAGCGCATCGAGGCGCTGCAGTCGCGACGGACCTCGGAGCTGGACGACGCCGAGAAGCACGAGATGCGCGAACTGCTGAGCCTGCGCGCAAGCCGGGCACGGGCGATCCCGCGCAGCTAGGCCCCCGCGGCTAGGTTCTCGCGCCCCTGTCCCGCGCGGGCTGCTTCGGCAAGGTCCATCCCTTCTGCGGCCCTTCGAAGGCGCGATAAGCTCGGCCCTTCATCCCTGGGGACCGACGCGATGACGCCACGCTTTTCCACCCTCCTGCCCGCGCTGCTGCTGGCCTGTACCCTGCCTGCGGCTGCGCAGTCGACGGTGCCGCAGGTCAAACGCGAACAGGTCGGCAACCGCACCAGCGAGAACATCCCGGCGATTCCGCCGGCGCTGATCGACCAGCTCAACCGCTACCAGAACACCCGCGGCGCCACCTTCGCCGGCTGGAGCGTCGACTGCATGCTGATCAGCACGCGCTTCGCCGAGACCGCGCAGGCGCACCGCGTCTGCCAGCCGCTGGGCATGCGCGAACAGCTCACCTTCTATCCCGAACCGCTCGCCGCGATCGAAACCGCGCCGGCCGCGTCGAAGCTCGACGGCTTCGTCTTCGGCAAGGACGTCGGCGGCAACGAGTTCTGGCAGCTGCACTGGTTCGACCTGAAGACACGCGCCACCACGCTGCTCAGCGATGGCAAGGCACGCAACCAGGGGCCGCTGTTTTCCCATGACGGCAGCTGCTTCGCCTGGAGCAGCACCGCGCGCAACGGCAAGGACACCGACCTGTGGGTGATGGACTTCGCGACGAAGAAGTCGCGCGCGCTGATCACCGAAGGCGGCCTGTGGAATGCGATGGACTTCTCGCCGGACGGCAAGCAGCTGCTGGTGATGAAGTACGTCTCGGCGGCCGAAGCCTATCCGGGCCTGGTCGACGTCGACAGCGGCAAGCTGACGATGTTCCCGGTCGACGGCGGCAAGGCGTCGTTCAAGGGGTTCAAGTTCGCGCCGGACGGCAAGTCGGTGTACTTCATTTCCAACGAGCCGATTGACGGAAAGCCGCAGGAATTCCACACCCTGCGCTTCCACAATCCGGCCACCGGCAAGTTCGAAGTCCTGACCGCCAACACGCCGTGGGACGTCGAAGACCTGGAGATCGCCGACGACGGCCGCCACCTGGCCTACACCACCAACGAGGACGGCATCTACCAGCTGCACGTGCTCGCCCTGCCCTCGCACAAGCCGGTGAAGCTGCCGGAGCTTCCGATCGGCCTGGTCGTGAACCTTGGCTTCTCACCCGACGGCAAGCGCCTGGCGGTGACGATGAACTCGGCGACCTCGCCCAGCGATGTCCACGTGGTCGACCTGGGCAAGGCATCGCTCACGCGCTGGACGCAAAGCGAAGTCGGCGGCCTGGACCCGTCGAAGTTCGTCGCCCCGACCCTCGTCCACTACCCGACCTTCGACAGCGTCGATGGCAAGCCGCGCATGATCCCGGCGTTCTACTACCGCCCGGCCAACGTGCCGGCCGGCAAGCGCATCCCGGTGGTGATCAACATCCACGGTGGCCCGGAAGGCCAGTCGCTGCCGACGTTCAACCCGACCGCGCAGTTCCTCGCCAATGAACTGGGCGTGGCGATGCTGCTGCCGAACGTGCGCGGCTCGGAGGGCTACGGCAAGACCTTCCTCGACCTCGACAACGCTGCCAAGCGTGAGGACTCGGTCAAGGACATCGGCGCCCTGCTCGACTGGGTCGGCCAGCGGCCCGAGCTCGATGCCAAGCGCGTCGGCGTGTACGGCGGCAGCTACGGCGGCTACATGGTGCTGTCGTCGCTGATGCACTACAGCGACCGCATCAAGGCCGGCATCGACGTGGTCGGCATCTCCCACTTCGGCACCTTCCTGAAGAACACCGAGAGCTACCGCCGCGACCTGCGCCGGGCCGAGTACGGTGATGAACGCGACCCGCAGATGGCGCAGGTGTTCGAGCAGATTTCGCCGCTCAACCATGCCGACCGCATCGCCTCCAAGCTGTTCGTCGCCCAGGGCAAGAACGATCCGCGCGTGCCCTACAGCGAGGCCGAGCAGATCGTGAAGGCGGTGCGCGGGAACGGCCAGCCGGTCTGGTACCTGCTGTTCGACGACGAGGGCCACGGCTTCCGCAAGAAGTCCAACGTCGACTACTTCGGCGCCGCCTCGATCCTGTTCTGGCAGCAGAACCTGATCGGAGTCGAGTGATCCAGCGCCGGGTCGACGTCGCCGACGTTGACCCGGCCGCGACATGCAGGCGCCTACTCTGGCCGCATTCCCTGGAGTGCGGCCATGCGAAACCTGTGGTTGCTCATTCCCCTGTTAAGTGTGCTGGTCGGCGGCTGCGCGAAGCATTCGACCACCACCGTCCCCCTCGCCATTCAGGCACCGGCGCCGATGAACGATCAGGAGCGCGCGCAGGCGGCACTGACCGCCTTCCTTGCCAAACGCAGTATCCGCGAGGTGCCGGCGCATCGCGACGGCAAGGTCGATCTCGACGGCGACGGCATCGATGACCTGCTGATGCTGCTGGACGACCCGAACTGGTGCGATGCCGGCGGCTGCACGCTGCTGGTATTCCGCGGCGACGCGGCCGGCTATCAGCTGGTCAGCGACTCGGTGTCCACGCGTGCGCCGATCGCGGTCGCCGACCGCCGCAACCGCGGCTGGCGCGACCTGCTGGTGACCGTCGGAAGCGAGGGCGAGTCAGGCCAGGTCGCACTCGAGTTCGACGGCACGCGCTATCCGAACGATCCGACCATGGGCGCGCTGCTGGATCCCGCGCGCCTGGTCTCGGCCAAGCCGGTCATCGTCGGCTCGCCGGCGGCCACCGTCGCGGCGTACTAGCACCGCGACGCTGGCGAACTGCGTTTACTGCGCGGCAGCGCCCTTCACCACAACGCCGCCCTTCATCACGAACGGCACCGATTCCAGCAGGCTCACGTCCTGGATCGGATCACCGCTGACGGCGATCAGGTCGGCATAGCGATTGGCCTCCACCACGCCGACATCGTCGCGGCCCAGCGCCTGCGCGGCGTTGACGGTCGCCGCCTGGATCGCCTGCGCCGGCGTCATGCCGTAACGGACCATCACCGCGAACTGCTTGCCGTTGTCGCCGTGCGGATAGACGCCCGCGTCGGTGCCGTAGACCATCTTCACGCCGGCCTTGTTGGCCTTGCGGAAGTTCTCGCGCTGGATGTCGGCGACCTCGCGGTCCTTGCGCAGGTTGTCCTCGAGCACGCCGTTCTTCTTGCCTTCGGACTGGGTGTACTCGGTGTTGTAGATGTCCATCGACAGCCAGGCGCCGCGCTCGCGGGCGAGGCGGATGCCGTCGTCGTCGATCAGGCTGGCATGTTCGATGGTGTCGATGCCGGCGCGGATCGCGTCCTTGATGCCGTTGGCGCCGTGCGCATGCGCCGCAACCTTGAGGCCCCACAGGTGCGCCTCGTCGGCCACGGCCTTCATGTCCTCGAAGCTCATCTGCTGCTGGCCCGGCTCGGTGTTGCGCGAGAACACGCCGCCGGTGGCGCAGATCTTGATCACCTGGGCGCCGTACTTGCGCAGCTCGCGCACGCGCTTGCGCGCTTCTTCCGGGCTGTCGGCGTTGTACTCGCTCTGCTGGTGCATCGACGGCGGGAAGAAGGTCGAGTCGCAATGGCCGCCGGTGGCGCCGAACGCATAGGCGGCAGTGACCACGCGCGGGCCGACGACCTTGCCTTCCTCGATGGCCTGGCGCAGGCCGACGTCGTTCCAGGCATCGGAGCCGACGTTGCGCACCGTGGTGAAGCCCGCCATCAGCGTGCTCTGCGCGTGCGGCACGGTCAGGATCGACCAGAAGCGGTCGTTGAACTGCAGGCCGGTGTAACCGCCGTAGCTCGGGTCGCTGTCCAGGTGCACGTGCATGTCGATCAGGCCCGGCAGCAGGGTCATGCCGGGCAGGTCGACGCGGCGTGCACCGGCCGGCGCGGCATCACCGGCATGGCCGACCGAGACGATGCGGCCGTCGCGGATCAGCACCTGCGGGCTGTCGACATAGCGGCCACTGCGCGCGTCGAACAGGCGCTGTGCCGTCACCACCACCTCGCCCTTGCCTTCGGCGGGCTGGCCGGGGGTGACGGGTTGGGCCGGCGCGGCGCCGGCGAAGGCCAATGCAACAAACAGCGAGGACAACGACAGGGTCAGGCGATCTCGCTGCTTCGGCATTGGCGATTCCGTTGGTCGGGTTGGAAGGATTGGCCTAGCGTACCGGTTGCAGTTCCATCACGGCAGCCGGCTGCAGGAACGGCAGCAGCCAGTGGTCGAGCAGCAGGAAGGCGAACAGCGCCATCAGGTAGACGATGGAGTAGTTGAAGACCTTCATCGCATACAGCTCGTCGGGCGGGTTCATCAGCTTCCAGGCGTAGCCCAGGAACACCACGCCCAGCACCAGCGCGCCGCCGAGGTAGAACAGGCCGCTCATGCCAGCCACCCACGGCAGCACGGTCACGGCGACCAGCAGCACGGTGTAGAACAGGATCTGCCAGCGCGTGTATTGCACGCCGTGCGTGACCGGCAGCATCGGCACCATGGCGCGCGCGTAGTCGGCGCGGCGGAAGATCGCCAGCGCCCAGAAATGCGGCGGCGTCCAGACGAAGATGATCAGTACCAGCAGCAGCGCATGCGGCCAGTCCCACTCGCCGCGCATGCCGGTGATCGACGCCCAGCCCAGCAGCGGAGGTGCCGCGCCGGCGATGCCGCCGATGACGATGTTCTGCGGCGTGGCGCGCTTGAGGAACACGGTGTAGACCACCGCGTAGCCAATCAGCGAGGCGAAGGTCAGCAGCGCCGTGATCGTGTTGACCCACACCACCAGGATGGTCATCGACAGCGCGGCCAGGATCAGCGCGAACACCAGCGCCTGCGCCGGCGTGATCTGGCCGGCGACGATCGGGCGCCACGAGGTGCGCGCCATCTTGGCGTCGATGCGCGAGTCCAGCAGCTGGTTGATCGCCGCCGCGCTCGAGGCCGCCAGCCAGATGCCGAGGAAGCCCAGCACCGATTCCTTCAGCGGCGGCAGGCCCGGCACGGCCAGGAACATGCCGACCAGCGCGGTGAACACGATCAGCGCGACCACGCGCGGCTTGGTCAGGTCCCAGTACTGCTTGACGGTGCCGTGCGGCGCTTGGGGCATTGAAGTAGCCATCACGGCTCCGGTGTGCGCAGACGCGCGAGCAGCGAGACCAGCACGAACAGCAGCAGCACCGCGCCGGCGTTGTGCAGCACGGCCACGGTCAGCGGCAGGCCGAGCTTGACGTTGGCGATGCCCAGGCCGACCTGCGCCAGCGTCAGCAGGCCCAGCAGCGAGCCCCAGCCGCGCATGCCCGGCGTGCGCACCAGCTTGAGCGCCAGCCACATCAGGTAGACGAACACGACCAGTGCCATCGACCGATGCGCGAGCTGGATGGCGATGCGCGCCTCGCCGTCGAGGATGCCGCCCTCGTAATCGACGCCGATGCCACGCCACAGCACGAAGGCCTCGCGGAAGTCATGCGCCGGCATCCACTGGCCGACGCAACGCGGGAAGTCGTTGCCGCAGGCGAGCGCGGCGTAGTTGGCGCTGGTCCAGCCGCCAAGCGCGATCTGCACGCCGAGCAGCACGATGCCGGCGATCACCAGCCGGCGCACCGTCACCGCTTCGGCCAGGCGGATCGGCAGGTCAGTTGCGCGCCAGGCCATCCACAGCAGCAGCGAGAACGTCAGCAGGCCGCCGAGCAGGTGGCCCATCACGACGATGGGCTTGAGCAGCCAGGTCACCGTCCACATGCCGAGCAGGGCCTGGAAGATGATCACCGCCAGTGTGATGACCGCGACGCGGGCAAGGTCGAGGTTGCTCCAGCGCAATGCGGCAAACAGCAGGATCGCCTCGCCGGCGATCGCCAGCACCGAGGCGGCGACGTGTTCGCCATGCATGTACATCGGGATGCCGATCGCGACCAGCGCGGCCGCGGCCAGCACCTGGGCGATGCCGAAGCGGCGCTTGCGCGCGGCCAGCAGCGCCAGGGTCAAGGTCAGCAGGCCGAGCGCGCCGGCGATCATGCGGTGGAACTGCTCGCGCCAGGCCTTGTGCACCTCGACCGGGCGGATCGCGGTGGCGGCGTGGTCGGTGATCTCGTGGGCGACGGTTGGCCACGCGGCACGGCCGTAGCAGGTCGGCCAATCCGGGCAGCTCAGGCCGGCATTGGACAGGCGCACGAACGCGCCGAACACGATCACGCCCAAGGCCAGCGCGACGGCCAGCCAGGCGATTCGGTGGAAGTGACGGTACGTAGCCGGCCGATACTTCACCGCGCGCGGGGCGCGGTTGTCGGCTGGCTTGGAATCCACGGCTTGGTTCATGGTTGGCGTCTTGATGAGATCACTTCAGCTTGAGCAGCTTGGCGACATCGGCGCGCAGCCCGGCCGGATCGAAGCCGGGAGGGTAGCGCAGAATGACGAAGCCGTACGGATCGACGACGTAGACCGGCAGATCGCCGTCCTTGCCGGACACGCGCTCGTCCAGGCGCGGCAGGCCCGCGCGCAGGCGCGAATCGGGCTGCAGCAACTTGAGCGTGGCCGGCGCCGGCGTGCTCGCCGGCCATTTGCAATCGGCCGTGGCGCACGACCACAGCACGTGCACGTCGTCGGCATCCTTGCCGAACAGCTGCCACACCGTATCGATGTCGTGGGCGAGCTTGTTGCACTTGTCGCCGCAGTCGGCCGGCGGCGCGACCACGATGCGCCAAGTGCGCTCGCCGCTCTTCCACACGTACTCACCGCCATCGAGCAGGCGCGGCGACAGCGCGCGCAGGTCGCCCGGCGGCTGGAGCAGCTCACCGTAGTTCTTGCTGCCCTGCGGGCGCCAACCCGAGAAGCGCAGCAATCCGGCGACCAGCATGGTGCCGAAGAACAGGCCGAAGATAAGCAGCAAGGCAACGCGGTTGCGCTTGCGGTTGTGCTCGTGGGCGTTGGGGTCGGCGTGTTGTTGGTCTGGCATGTTTCGCCCTTTACGCCTGGCGGCGCTTTCGGAAAGTCAGGGTCAGTGCGGTGGCGAGCACCGCCAGTGCCAGTGCGAACCACTGCACGGCATAGCCGCGGTGTTTCTCCGGCGGCAGGGTGTTGGGCAGCAACTCCAGGTCGCGCTCGTAGCCCATCTTCATCGCCGGATCCAGGCGCAGCACCCGCGGCGCCAGCGGCACCGACAGGCCGGTGGCCTTTTCGATCGCGCCCAGGTCGACACGCGTCATCAGCCACGCCTCGTGGTCGCGACCCAGCCCGGGGCCCAGTGCCAGCCCGGTCGAAGGCGGCGGCGCCAGCAGGCCACGCAACTCGAGCGTGCCCTCCGGTCGCGGCACCGGTGGCAGCTTGCGGTCGCCGGGCAACGGCAGCCAGCCCAGATCGACCAGCAACGGGCCGCCGTGTTCGGGCAGGAAGATCCGGTAGGCGCGCACGCCCGCCTGGCCGTTGCGCTGCTGGTTGTCCAGCAGGAGCACGTCGCGCTTGTCGAACTCGCCACGGCCCAGTGCCCAGTCGTAGGCATGGGAGCGCGCGACGTCGTCGGCCACGGCCAGCGACTGCGGATCGCGCCGTTCGAGCACCTTCGCGGCGGCAGCGAGCATCGTTTCCTTCTCGACCGCGCGGTGTGTCTGCCACAGGCCCAGGCGGACGAACCCGGCGATGACGAGCGCGGCCAGGACCCAGCCGACGACGAGGTTGCGGCGCCTGCTCACGCGCTCGCTCCGCGCGGCTGCAATAATGAACGCTTCGCCCTGCCATGGAGCCGACTGGAGGCCGCCATGAACGATTCACTCAAGACCCTGGTGATCATCGCCTTCCTGATCGTCATTCTCTGGAACCTGGGCGCCGGCCTCTACTACATGCTCGTGGACAAGGGCGAGAGCAAGCGCACCGTCAATGCGCTGACCCGCCGGATTGCGCTGTCCATCGCGCTGATACTGCTGGTGGTGCTGGCCAACTACATGGGCTGGATCAAGTTCCACGGCGGTCCGTGACCGCCAGTACGACTTAGAAACAGTCCCCGATAAAAACAAAAGAGCGACGGCATGCCGTCGCTTTTTTGCTGGACCAGGTTTTCGACGCCGCTGTAGCCGATTGCGAACCCTGGTCCGGGTCGCGGTGCTTACAGCACGTAGACGAACAGGAACAGGCCGAGCCAGACCACGTCGACGAAGTGCCAGTACCAGGCCACTGCCTCGAAGGCGAAGTGGTTGTCCTTGGTGAAGTGGCCCTTCAGGCAACGGAACCAGATCACCGCCAGCATGATCGTGCCCAGCGTGACGTGCGCGCCGTGGAAGCCGGTCAGCATGAAGAAGGTGGAACCGTAGATGCCCGAGCCCAGCGTCAGGTTCAGTTCCTTGTAGGCGTGGATGTACTCCTCGGCCTGGAAGAACAGGAACAGCGCGCCGAGCAGGACGGTCAGGCCGAGGAACACCAGCAGCTGCTTGCGATGACCGGCCTTCAGCGCATGGTGCGCGATGGTGACGGTCATGCCCGAGGTCAGCAGGATCAGCGTATTGAGCAGCGGCAGGCCCCAGGCCGGGATGGTCTGGTAGACGCCACCGATCGCGCCCGGGCCGTTGCTCGGCCATGCGGCGCTGAACTGCGGCCACAGCAGCGCGTTGGTCATCACGCCGTCGCCTTCACCGCCGAGCCACGGCATCGCCAGCTGGCGAGCGTAGAACAGCGCGCCGAAGAAGGCGCCGAAGAACATCACTTCCGAGAAGATGAACCAGATCATCCCCATGCGGAACGAGGTGTCGACCTGCTTGTTGTAGTGGCCGCGCAGCGACTCGCGCACGACGTCACTGAACCAGCCGAACAGCACGCCGACCATCAGCGCGAGGCCGAAGAAGAACGCCGGCTTGCCCCAGGTGCCCAGTTCCGAGAACCAGGCGGCGATGCCGATCATGGTGATGAACAGCGCGATCGAACCGAGGAACGGCCAGCGGCTGTGGTGCGGCACGTAATAGTGGCTGGCGTCTGGCGAATGGGCTTGGGCCATGGCGGCGTTCCGTCTGAGTGGTGCGATTACGAGGAAAAGGGCAGCGTCACGGTGCCGACACCGGCGTGGTCGCGGCCTTCGCCGTGCCTTGCGCCTGTGCGGTGAGCGTGTCGTTCTTGAAGAAGGTGTACGAGAGGGTGATCGTCTTCACGTCGACCGGCAGGTTCGGGTCGACGATGAAACGCACCGGCATCTCGCGCACTTCACCGGCCTGGAGCGTCTGGGCGGTGAAGCAGAAGCATTCGGTCTTGCTGAAATAACCCGAGGCGCGCGCCGGCGCGACCGACGGCACCGCGCTGCCCACGATCGTGCGCTGCGCGGTGTTGCGGGCGTGGTACGTGGTCTCGTATTGCTCGCCCGGCACGACCTGCATCGTGACCTGGTTGGGGGTGAAGTCCCACGGCAGCTTGGAGTTGACGCCACCGTCGAACTGCACGGTGATCACGCGCTTGGCCGGCGGCGTCTTGGCGTCTGCGACGCCTTCAGCCGCGGTGCGCTCCAGGCGGATGCCGAAGACCTTCTCGCAGGCGATGCGGTACAGCGGCACCAGCGCGAAGGTCAGGCCGAAGGCGAAAATCGCCACGACCACCATCTTGGCCAGGCCGGCGCTGTTCTTCTTCTGCTGCACGTCGTCGCTCATTTGCCGAGCACTCCGCTGAGCAGGAACAGCGCATAGATCGTGACCGCGACCACCGCCATCCACACGGCGGTGCGACGCGCTGCCTTGCGGCGCGCTGCAACGTCTGTGGGGTCGGTGATCGGGGTCATGTCTATCGACTCTTAGTGCGTGATGTCGCCGTGGGCGAGGTCGCCGTCACGGATGACCGGCGGCGTGGTGAAGGTGTGGTGCGGCGCCGGGCTCGGCACGGTCCACTCCAGGCCACGCGCGGTCGGCCAGGCGCGGGCTTCGGCCTGGACGCCAGCCGCCTTCGAGCGCAACAGGATGAAGGCCATCATGAACGGCGTGGCAAACATGCCGAACGCGCCGATCGAGCTGACCAGGTTCCAGTCCGCGAACACCACGTTGTAGTCCGGGATGCGGCGCGGCATGCCGGCCAGGCCCAGGAAGTGCTGCGGGAAGAACAGCAGGTTGACGAAGATCATCGTCCACCAGAAATGGAACTTGGCCATGCCTTCGTTGTACATGCGGCCGCTCCACTTCGGCCACCAGTAGTACACGGCGGCGATGATCGCGAACAGCGCGCCGGTCACCAGCACGTAGTGGAAGTGCGCCACCACGAAGTAGGTGTCGTGGTACTGGAAGTCAGCCGGCACGATGGCCAGCATCAGGCCGGAGAAACCGCCGATGGTGAACAGGATCACGAACGAGATCGCCCACAGCATCGGCGCCTCGAACGAGATCGAGCCGCGCCACATCGTGGTGACCCAGTTGAACACCTTCACGCCCGTCGGCACCGCGATCAGCATGGTGGCGAACATGAAGTAGATCTCGCCACCGAGCGGCATGCCGACGGTGAACATGTGGTGCGCCCACACGATGAACGAGAGGAAGGCGATCGAGGCGGTGGCGTACACCATCGCCTGGTAACCGAACAGCGGCTTGCGGCTGAAGGTCGGGATGATCTCCGACACGATGCCGAACGCCGGCAGGATCATGATGTAGACCTCGGGGTGACCGAAGAACCAGAAGATGTGCTGGAACATCACCGGGTCGCCGCCGCCGGCCGCGTTGAAGAACGAGGTGGCGAAGAACTTGTCGGTCAGCAGCATCGTCACCGCGCCGGCCAGTACCGGCATCACGGCGATCAGCAGGAACGCGGTGATCAGCCAGGTCCAGCAGAAGATCGGCATCTTCAGCAGGTCGATGCCCGGGGCGCGCATGTTGAGGATGGTGGCGATGACGTTGATCGCGCCCATGATCGAGCTGATGCCCATCATGTGGATGGCGAAGATGGTGAAGGCGACGTTGTTGCCACCCTGCAGCGACAGCGGCGGGTACAGCGTCCAGCCGCCGGCGGGGCCGCCGCCGGGCAGGAACAGCGTCATCAGCAGCAGGCTGAAGGCGAACGGCAGGATCCAGAACGACCAGTTGTTCATGCGCGGCAGCGCCATGTCCGGCGCGCCGATCTGCAGCGGGATCATCCAGTTGGCCAGGCCGACGAAGGCCGGCATGACGCCACCGAAGATCATCACCAGCGCGTGCATCGACGTCATCTGGTTGAAGAACTCGGGGGTGACATGCTGCAGGCCCGGTTGCGCCAGCTCGGTCCGGATCACCACCGACATTGCCGCGCCGATGATGAACATGATGAAGCTGAAGATCAGGTACAGCGTGCCGATGTCCTTGTGGTTGGTCGAAAAGAACCAACGCTCGATGAAGCCCTGCTTGTGGGCGTGATCATCGTGATGGGTGTCAGCGTGCGTGACGGCCATGGCCTACCTCAGAGAATTCTTGACTAGATGCCGCGGGCCGATCAGCCCGCAACCGCGACAGCGGCGACGGCTTCGGTGTTCGGGGTGGTGCCTTCCGGCTGCGGCTGTTCGGCCGGTGCAGCGGCAGGCGCGGCGGGAGCGGGGACAGGCGCGGCGGGAGCCGGGGCCGGGGCGTTCTTGGCCTTCTGCGACGCCAGCCACTGCTGGTACTCCGCCTTCGGCACGGCCTTGACCACGATCGGCATGAAGCCATGGTCCTTGCCGCACAGCTCGGCGCACTGGCCGCGGTAGATGCCCGGCTTCTTGATCTCGGTCCAGGCCTCGTTGACGATGCCCGGGATCGCATCCTGCTTCCAGCCCAGGGCCGGCACCCACCAGGCGTGGATCACGTCGTCGGCGGTGATCACGAAGCGGACCTTGGTGTCGGTCGGCAGCACCAGGACGTGGTCGACGTCGAGCAGGTAGTGCGGGATCTCGGCCAGGGTCGGGACGGCCCTGCTCTGGCGGACCTCGTCGCTCTTGCGGTCAAGGCGGCTGGTGAAGGCCACGTTCTCGCCCAGGTACTCGTACTTCCACATCCACTGGTAGCCGGTGACCTTGACGGTCATCTCGGCATTGCGGGTGTCGTACATCTTGATCAGCTTGCTGGTCGCCGGGAAGGCCATCGCCACCAGCAGGACCACCGGGACCACGGTCCAGACGATCTCGAGCTTGGTGGAGTGGGTGAAATCCTTGTCCGGCACCGCACCCTTGGAGTGGCGGAACTTGAACATGGCCACGGCCATGGCGCCGAACACCAGGATGCCGATGACCACGCAGATCCACAGCGCGAGCATGTGGGCCTCGTAGGCATTGACGGACTGGGCGGTGACGCCCCTGCCCATGTTCAGCTGCCACCGCGTGGGATCGGCCGACTGCGCGAACGCAAGGACCGGCAGTGCCATTGCGGCGATGCCCGCTGCCCACTGCTTGAAACGACCGACTTTCATCTGTTCGAGCCCCAGAAATATCTAACCTAGGTGAAGTATTAACCGAGCAAGCAACCGAGCAAGGTTGATTGTCGTGCTCCGCGGGCTGCCTCGCCCGGCACCGGCCGCGCAACACGCGGGGACCGTCCGGACGGAGGTGGCTGGCGAGCCCCTGATACGTGATTCGGGGCCCATCACGCCGGGGCGGACAGCCCCATAGCGCTACGGATAACTGAGAAATGGTAGCGGTCGACCACTGTTGCGGCAACCCGCGCGATGCATTACGGCGCTCACGGACCTTGCAAAAACGGCTCTTCCGCACACGAAGGCACCGCGGGAGGGTGTGGCGGGAGGGCGTGGGAGGGGTTTCAGCCCCGATGCTTGCTTGATCCGGCCATCGGGGTTGAAGGCCCTTCCACAGGCAGATGGCCGGTCCGACCCCCGGCGCACAGGCCATTGATGCCCATAGCCTCTAAACTATCGGGCTCCCCACGGCAGTCTCCCCGGGCCCGATGACCATCAACGCTTCCCCCGCCGTCGCCAGCGACGGTCCGCCGCCGACTCGCACCCTGCTCAGCCCCGAACTCCCGCCAGCCCCGGCCGCAGCCCGTGCCGCGATCACCGCCGGCTGGGTCCGCGACGAGGCCGAACACGTGCGCGCCCTGCTCGAACTGGCGCGCCTGCCCGACGCCGAGCGCGAGGCCGCCCAGGCCACCGCCGCCGGCATCGTCCAGCGCGTGCGTGCCCGCGCCAAGGACCAGGGCGCGATCGAAGCCTTCATGCGCCAGTACGACCTGGGCAGCGAAGAAGGCGTGCTGCTGATGTGCGTGGCCGAGGCGCTGCTGCGCATCCCCGACCAGGACACCGCCGACAAGCTGATCCGCGACAAGCTCGGCGATGCCGACTGGAAGCGGCACATGGGCCAGTCCGACTCGGTGCTGGTCAATGCCTCGACCTGGGGCCTGATGCTGACCGGCCACCTGGTCGACCTCAACGACGAGACCAAGCGCGACGTGCATGGCGCCTTCAAGCGCCTGCTCGGCCGCGTCGGCGAGCCGGTGATCCGCCTGGCCGTGCGCCAGGCGATGAAGATCATGGGCCACCAGTTCGTGATGGGCCGGACGATCGGCGAAGCACTGGCGCGCTCGACCAAGGGCGCCAACGCCAGCTACCGCTATTCCTTCGACATGCTCGGCGAAGGCGCACTGACCACCAAGGACGCGCTGCGCTACCTGCAGGCGTACCGCGATGCGATCCACGCGATCGGCAAGAGCGGAAACTTTGTTGGCAAGGACGTGTTCGCCGCACCGTCGATCTCGGTCAAGCTCTCGGCGCTGCACCCGCGCTACGAGCACGCCAAGCGCGAGCGCGTGTTCGCCGAACTCACCCCGCGCGTGCTCGAACTGGCGCAGCTGGCCAAGTCCTACGGCATCGGCTTCACCATCGACGCCGAAGAAGCCGACCGCCTTGAACTCTCGCTGGACGTGATCGCCGGCGCCTACGCCGACGCCTCGCTCAACGGCTGGGAAGGCTACGGCCTGGCGATCCAGGCCTACCAGAAGCGCGCGCCGGAAGTGATCGCCTTCATCGCCGACCTCGCCCGCCGCCACGGCCGCCGCATCCCGGTGCGCCTGGTCAAGGGCGCGTACTGGGACAGCGAGGTCAAGCGCGCCCAGGTCGACGGCCAGTCCGGCTACCCGGTGTTCACGCGCAAGCCCAACACCGACGTCAGCTACCTGGCCAATGCGCGCCGCATGCTCGAGGCCGGCGACGCCATCTACCCGATGTTCGCCACCCACAACGCGCAGACGATCGCCACGATTCATCAGCGCGCCAAGTCGATGGGCCGGGCGAAACACTTCGAGTTCCAGAAGCTGCACGGCATGGGCGACGACCTCTACGCCGAAGTGATCCCGGCCGAGCGCCTGGACGTGCCGTGTCGCGTGTACGCGCCGGTCGGCAGCCACGAAGACCTGCTGCCGTACCTGGTGCGCCGCCTGCTCGAGAACGGCGCCAACTCCAGCTTCGTCAACCGCATCACCGACGAGGACATCGCCATCGATGACCTCATCCACGATCCGGTCGCCACCGTTTCCTCTTTCGACTCCATCGCGCACCCGCGCATCCCGCAGCCGGTCGATCTGTACCGCAGCTACGGCATCGACAGGACCAATTCCATGGGCATCAACTTCGCCAACGACGATCAACTGCGCGCACTCTCCGAGCAGGTCAACCAGGCCACGCGCAGCGACTGGCGCGCGACCCCGCTCGTGCCGGGCGCGACCATCGGCGGCGCCAGCATTGCCGTGACCAATCCTGCCGACCGTCGCGAGACCGTCGGCCAGTGGCAGGCCGCCGACGCCGCCACGGTCGAGCTGGCGCTGAAGAATGCCGTCGCCGCGCAGGACGCCTGGAACACCCTGCCGGCCGCCAGCCGCGCCACGATCCTCGAGTACGCCGCCGACCTGCTCGAGCAGCGCATGCCGCAGTACCTGGCACTGTGCACCAAGGAAGCGGGCAAGACCCTGCCCGACGGCGTCGCCGAAGTGCGCGAGGCGGTCGATTTCCTGCGCTACTACGGCGGCCAGGCGCGCAAGCTGTTCGCGGTCGAAGCGCTGCCGGGTCCGACCGGCGAGTCCAACACGCTGCAGCTGTCCGGCCGCGGCGTCTTCGTCTGCATCAGCCCGTGGAACTTCCCGCTGGCGATCTTCGCCGGCCAGATTGCCGCGGCGCTCGCCGCCGGCAACACCGTCATCGCCAAACCGGCCGAGCAGACCAACCTGATCGGCTACTACGCCGTAAAGCTGCTGCACGAAGCCGGCATCCCGGAGGCCGTGCTGCAGTTCCTGCCGGGCGACGGCGCCACCGTCGGCGCCGCGCTCACCCGTGACCCGCGCATCGCCGGCGTCGCCTTCACCGGCTCGACCGACACCGCGCGCGCGATCAATCGCGCTCTCGCCGCGCGCGACGCCGCGATCGGCGTGCTGATCGCCGAGACCGGCGGCCAGAACGCGCTGATCGCCGACTCGTCCTCGCTGCCGGAGCAGGTGGTCAAGGATGCGATCGGTTCGGCCTTCACTTCGGCCGGCCAGCGTTGCTCGGCCGCGCGCGTGCTGTTCGTGCAGGACGACATCGCCGACAAGGTGACCTCGATGCTGGCGGGTGCCATGGCCGAGCTGAAGGTCGGCGACCCGGGCCTGTTGTCGACCGACGTCGGCCCGGTGATCGACGAGGACGCGTTGAAGATGCTGGTCGACCATGCCGCGCGCATGGACGTGGAAGCAACGAAGATCGGCGAGGTTGCCGTCGACGCCGACAGCGCGCACGGCAGCTTCTTCGCTCCGCGTGCGTATGCGCTGAAGTCGCTGGACCAGCTTCACAAGGAAGTCTTCGGCCCGGTGCTGCACGTGATCCGCTGGAAGGCGGACCAGCTCGACGCGGTGATCGATGCGATCAACGCAACCGGCTACGGCCTGACCCTGGGCATCCACTCGCGCATCGACGAGACGATCGAGAAGATCAGCGCGCGGGTGAAGGTGGGCAACTGCTACGTCAACCGCAACCAGATCGGCGCGGTGGTCGGCGTGCAGCCGTTCGGCGGCCAGAACCTGTCCGGCACCGGCCCCAAGGCGGGCGGCCCGCACTATCTGCCGCGCTTCACAACCGAGAAGACGATCACCGTCAACACGACGGCGGCGGGTGGCAATGCGTCGCTGCTGACGCTGGGCGACTGACTCCCCTCTCCCTGGCGCGTTGCGCCTGTCCCTCTCCCACAAGGGGAGAGGGCAACGCCAGGATCACGAGGGTTTCCCTCTCCCCTTGTGGGAGAGGGACAGGTCGCCATAGGCGGCCAGGGAGAGGGGGAGCGACTACCCCACTCCCATCCCCTTCAACGCCACCACCACCAGCTGCAGCGCCAACGCCACCTGCTGCACGGCCAGCACCGCACCGAATATCTGCAGCAGCATCGGCCCGACGCCACGCATCACCTGGCGCACGAACATCATCGCCACCAGGTTGATCGCCATGACCGCCATCACGCCGGCGAGCAGCGTCGTAGAGCGCGCAGTGTCGCTGCTGAGCGCCATCAGCGCGATCAGCGCGGCGATGCCGTAAGGCGTGACGACAATCGGAAAGACCAGGTGCATGAGTCGTGGCTCGGCGCCATCCGCAGGCGGTGGGGGATCGCCGTACTGCTCCAGCACCTGCTTCAGCGCAACCAGCAAGAAGACGATTCCGCCAGTCAGCTCCATCACCGGAATGGTGATGCGCCACTTCTGCATCATCGCGCTGCCAATCAGCCCGGCGATCAGCAGCGTGATCGCGCTGATCACCGCGACCTTGATCGCCATCCTTCGTTGCGCCCTTGGCTCCATCGTCGCGGTCGCGCGATGGAAGGGTGCCAGTATCTTCACCGGCCCCAGCATGATGAAGAACAGCAGCATCACGTTGGCCGTTGTAAGGACGTAGACAGTGTCCTGCGGGGCCTGCTGAAGCATCACGTCACCTCATCGCACGAAAAGCCACACGGCGGTCAGGCCGCCAAGCAGAAGCAGGCCGATGCTCGCAGCGATCGTTCCTCTCTGATGTGAGACGTACTGGCCACGCTCGATGTCCCTGCCTACCGCCCAGTACCGGTAGATCGACCACATCAGCAGCAGCAGTCCAAGCACGACCATGCCCAGGCCAGCGTTTCCTGCGTCGCGGAGAAAATGCCGGGTGTGGTGTTCGGCGAGTTCCTTCTGCTGGACCAGGTACATGCTGAAGCGGTTGAGCGTGATGCCGAAGCCGACCAGTGACACGGTCGTGCGCAGGTAGCTGAGGTGGGTGCGTTCGTTGGCCAGGTGCGAGCGCAGGTTCGACACCTGCGTGCGGTACACCGACAGGCGCGTGCGATAGATCGACAGCCGCGTCGACGAGCTTGCGACGTCCGGCTTGCCATCGATCTCGGAGGCGATGTCGGCGGGAAGCTGCGGCGGGGCGGGGACTTCCATAACAGCTCCTGATAGGCCGCACGAACAGAATCGCGCCAGCATCGGCTGGGGAAAGTGGTAATGGCGTGAAGTCGCAACCAGACGCGGCCGTGCGCGACTACCTTGTCGCGCAGGGCATTGCCTCGGACGTCATCAGCTACGAATGGCGCGGTGACAGCGAACCGGTGCAGTCGTGCGAAGGCGTGCCGGCGAAGACGTTGCACGAATGCCTGTTGCCCAACCGCAGGGTCGCGGTGAAGTTCGACGTGCAGCGATGACATCGCGGGGTTGCATGCCACGACGGCGCGGCTCGCCCCGCTACAGCACCGGCTCCGTCGCCGGATCACGCTCCCCACGCAACGCCTGCACCTGGCCCAGTGCGGTCGCCGCCATGGCCTCGTCGCCAAGCGCGCGGTACAGGGCCAACGTCGTCCACGCAACGCGGTAGTCGGAAGCGGCGAACGCATCCAGATCACCCAGCACTGCCGAAGCCTGGTCGGTCCGGCCCTGTTCCAGCAACAGTCGCGCCAGCAGTACGCCGGCCTGGATCCTGCCGTCGGGAATGCCGCCATTGACCGACATCCTGTTGGCCTCGTGCGCCAACTTCGTCGCGGCGTCGAGATGGTTCTCTGCACGGGCGACCATGGCTCGCGCCAGCTGCAGCATTGCCGAATCATCGGACGCGGCGCCCGCGCGCCCGAGCCACGTCTTTGCCGTTGCCAGGTCCTGGCCCTTCAAGGCGCCCTGCACGGCGGCCAGCACCAGCGAGTCCTGTACGCCGTTTTCGGCCTGTGGCAGCTGTCGCGACAGCTCGCGCGCTCGCGCGATCTCGCCTTGCGCGAGGCGCAGTCGAATCGTCGCGCTTTGCAACGCCTGATCGGAAACGTTCCGTTCACGCAAGGTGTCGATGCCGCGCTGGACCTCGGCGAGCCGTCCAAGCGCCAACATGACCTCGACGCGAACCTGCGCGCACCGTATCGCCAGTTCCTTGTCTTCCAGCGACTGGCTCAACGCATCGGCACGCTCGATGGTGGTGGCGGCATTGGCCGGCTGTGCCAGCCTGAGCTGCGCATTGGCCTTGCTCATCAACGCCGCCACCAGGTAATCGCGCACCTCGAAGCGCTCGAACACGGCGATGGCGCGATCGAATTCCTGCAACGCCTGTGCATGGTGGCCGCGCTGGAATTCCAGCAGCGCCAGGTTGGTGCCGACCGCGGCGGCCTCGACGGTGCTGCCTGCCCGCTGCATGGCGATGCGCGCCATGCCAAGGTCACTGACGGCGCCCTCGACCTTCTTCTGCTGGATGCGAGCCACGCCGCGACCGTTGTAGGCGTTGCCGATCAATGCCGGATCGCGCTCCTGCACGGCACCGTCCTCTAGCACCGCGAGCGCTTGGGCATAGTCGTTTTCAGCCGCGACCGGATCGGAACGGCGTATGGCGATGGCCCCTTTGCCCATCAGCGCCCTTGCACGAATGTCGCCCGGCACCCCGGGCTTGCGGTCCAGCAGCTGCTGGAAGATCCCGGCGGCCTTGTCCATGCGCCCGGCGCGGTACTCCAGCTGGCCTTCGCGCACGCGCAGGCTCGGGTCGTTTCGCTCGCTCGCCGGTGCCGAGTCGATCAGCCGTCGCAGCGTATCGAGCTGGCCGGTGATGAGCTCCGCATCGATCTGCTGCACGCGCTCGGTCAGCGCACTGGGACCGGTGTTGCCGCCCTTGAGCTGGCGGCCGAGCCTGCGCAACCAGGAATCGGATGCCGCCGCAGCCGCGGCAAGCGGTGTATTGCCGTGCGCGTCGATGGCGCGCGCCCCATTGGCGTCGTGCAGGTTCAAGCGCACGCGCCAGCCACCGCCGTCACGCGTCGCTTGCGGCCATACGATCACGCCCGCGCCACTGACCTGCGCGATTTCCTTCAAGCCTTCGCGGTCGAGCGACGGATCGCGGTCGCCGATCCGTTTCGACAGATGCATGGCCTGGTCGCTGGGCAGCACCGTCAGACCGCTGCTGCGCAGGCGACTGGCGATGTAGTCCATGGCGCCGAGCCGAACCCAGGCATCGTCGCCCTCGGACGGCGCTATCGCGACTGGAAGCACCAGCACGACATCACGGCTTGCCGTCTGCGGCGCGACTGGCGTCGGCGAAGGCCAGAAATGAAAGGCTGCAACGGCCACCGCTACCAGCAGCGACACGACCAACAGCCAAGGCCAGATCACCCGGCGTGACTGCGTTGCGCGCGGCGACGCGATTTGGACGGCATCAGCGCTGTCGGATGGCGCTTCCACGGCGAGGCCCCCGGCCTCCCTCGCTGGTGCAGGGTCCGCCGGCGTTGGTCCTTCCTGCACCGGTGCGACCCACTGATAACCAAATCGCGGCACCGTCCGGATCAACGACTGCTTGCCCGCCGTATCGTCAAGCGCCTTGCGCGCCCGCAGCAGCGTCTGTGCCACCACCGCATCGCTGACTTCGACCCGCCCCCAGACCGCCGCGATCAGTTCATCACGCCCGACGGCGCGGTCGCGATTGGCAATCAGGTAGGCCAGGCATTCGAAGGATTTCGGCGGCAACGCGACGAGTTCGCCGTTGCGAAAGAGCTCGCGCGACGCCGCGTCGAGCTCGAACATGCCGAATCGGTACTTGGGGAGGCGCATGAGGCCGGTCTGTTCCTGTCGTTACCCGACAGAGGGTCAGGCAGCACCTCCCGATGCTAAGCGATGTATCGCGGTGATGCCGCGTACGCGGTCAGCGAACCTCGATGCGGAAGGTCTCGAGCCGCGCGTCGGACGCTCCCGTTTCCCAGGGCCGGGTGTAGCGGAACTTGAGCAGGGCCGAGCCGGTTCCCCTTGCGCGAAAGCGCCACGACATGATTCCCGAGTTCGACCTCGGCGGCGCGAAGGTCAACGGGTCGCCGCCGGGATCGGCTTCGATGCTGAGGAACGTCGGCGGCCCTTGTTGCAGCTCCCAGCCATAGCCGGTGGCCGGACTGGCCGGAAGGTGGATTCGCAGGACCTGGCCGACCTGCAGACGGATGGGATCGACTGCGTTCGCCATGCCGATGTCGAGCATGGGCGCTGTCTGCTTAACCTGCGCGCGCGACGTATCCGGCGAATGTTCCTGTGAGGGCTGGCATGCGGCGAGTGACAACAACATCCCCACACTCGCCCCGCGAAGCGACCAGATTGCGATGACACGTCTCCATTGTGGTACAGACCGGAGCGGACACGGGTCCGCTCCGGTCGACTGCTGCCGCTTCGATCAGAGCGTCCTGACGCGCACCATCACGCCAGAGCTGGCCGCCGTTGCCGAAACCTTGATGTAGTAGTGGCCGGCGCCGGGCGAGTTGATGTTGATGATCTGGTTGGTGCCCGGTCGCGTTGAGGCACCGGCATTGTTGATGGCCGTGGGCTCGGCCTCGTAGGCGGCGTAGAGGACTACCGTGCCGCGACCACCAGTGGTCGTGATCTCCAGGCGGCTCGTGCCGTCGGGCACTTGTACGGCGTACTGCACCGACTGACCGAAGGCCAGCGCGGGCACGGCCTGTGCGACGTTGAGCGCCAGCGGCGTGCCGGACAGCGGCTGTCCATAGGTGCGGGCGCGATTGGCTGCCGCGGCGGCGTCGATGATGCCGGCGCCGATCGGCTTGCCTGTTTCCGGCTGCACGCCGAACGGGCGCGCCGAGGCCTTCAGCAGCCCTTCGACCGCGGACGGCGGCAGCGGCGACGGTGCCACGCTCTGCATCAGGGCCACGACGCCGGCCACGTGCGGCGAGGCCATCGAGGTGCCGGTCATGCCGCCGTAGCGATCGCCGGTCGCACCGTCGTCCGGTGCCTGCTGGCTGAAGTTCACGGTCGACCAGATGTAGCCCTGCGGAACGCCCTCGACGCCGGCGCCGCCCGGCGCGGACACGTCGACGCCAACGCCATAGTTGGAGTAGCTCGCGCGCTGGCCGCTCGCGCCGGTCGCACCTACGGTGATGACATTTGCGCAACTTGCCGGCGCGTGGCCGGTCACATCGGAGTTGTCGTTGCCAGCCGCGACCACCACGGTCGTGCCCAGCGACACCGCGGTGTTGATCGCGGCCTGCGTATCGGCTTCGCAGGCGTGGGCGCCGCCGAGGCTCATGTTGATCACTTCCGCCGGATTGGTGTTGTCCGGCACGCCGTCGACGTGACCACCCGCGGCCCAGACGATGGCGTCATTGATGTCGGACGTGTAGCCACCGCAACGGCCAAGCACGCGCACCGGCAGGATCTTCGCGTTCGGGGCTACGCCCGCACCGCCGATCCCGTTGTTGGTCACTTCGGCGATGGTGCCGGAGACATGCGAGCCATGCCAGGAGCTGTTGCCTGCAGGGCTGCCCGAGCCGCAATCGCCTGCCGCGGCGTAGTCGCCCAGGTCCCAGCCGCCCGGCGCGCGTTCGTCGGTCCCGCGTCGCGACATTTCGCCGTCGGTGATGAAGTCGTAGCCCGGCAGAAGGTTCGGCTCGAGATCCTCGTGGTGGGTGACGCCGGTGTCGAGCACCGCGACGACCACGCCTGCGCCCGTCGCGCCACCGTCCCAGGCTGCGGTCACGCGTGCACCACCGACGCCGGTGCCGTAGTGCCACATCTGGTGCGACAGGAAGACCGGATCGTTGGGCATCGCGCTCGGACGCATGATCCTGTCGACGCCGACGTACTCGACGTTCGGGTCTGCGGCGATCGAGCGCATCAGCGCTTCGGCTTCGCCGCGCGTGAGGCGCTGCGAAGCCTTGACGACATGCTTGCCGCCAGTGGTCGCGCGCAACGCCTGCATGCGCAGCATCGCGCTGCCGCGTTGCGCGGTGAACTTCGCGCCCATCTGCGGGCGGGCGCGGTCGGTCGCGCTGTCGAGGGCACGCTGGCGTGCGGCCGGCTGCGCGCGTTCGGCGCTGCCGTTGCGGTACTTGACGATGAATCGCGGCGAGATGGTCGCATCGTTGATGGATGCGAAGTCGATCTGCGCGTCGGCGGCGAACGCCGGCACGCAGGCGCTGGCGAGGAGAAGACTCAGGACAGTACGGCGAAGGATCATGATCGGATTCCCGGTGTAGTCAGAAGTGTCGCGGTGCCCGCAAGGGCACCGCGATCGATGCGTGAGGTTTAGAGGTCGATGCCGAAGCCGACGCCGGCGGAGCTGTCGTCGCTGCTGAAGGCGCCGCCGATGGAGAACGAGGCGCGCTCGCCGACCGCCTTGGAGTAGCCCACCGACAGTGCGCTTTCGCCGTTCTGCCAGCCGGCACCGACCGCCACGCGGCCACGCGGAGTGCGCGCGTTGGCGGCATTGATCGCCATGTTCATCATGGCCGAGCTCATTGCACCCTGGCGGTCGATGCGCTCGTCCTGCTTGCCCAGGCGCAGGCCGATCTCGTTGCTGAGGTCGCTGAAGTTGTCGTCCAACGCTTGCAGCTTGCTGTCGGTGTAGCTGTTGGCGCGGGTCAGCGTCTGCGTCGCGGTGGTGTCGGTATAGGCATTGGCCGTTGCCACTGCCTGCGCGTCGCCGGCCTGCATCTGCTGCACGTTGGCGGCATCGGTCGCGGCCGCACCGGCGGCGACGTTGGTCACGCGGCGTTCGCTGCCTGCGCTGCCCATCGACACGGTATTGGCCTGGTTGGCCACCGAGCCACGGCCAATCGCAACCGCGTTGTCGGCACTGACCGATGCACCCTGGCCTAGCGCCGTACCCGAGGCGGCGGTCACGCTGCTGTCGGCGCCGACGGCGACGGCATTGGTCGCCTCGACACTGATCGTCGCGTTGCTGCCCACTGCGGTGCTGCCGTCGGCAGCGACGGTGGCGCCGTGGCCGTACGCGCTGTCGCTGGCGTCCTGCGCATGGCTGCCATCGCCGATGGCCAGGCCGTCGCCGCTGCCGACCGGCATGCCTACGCCCGGCGTCTGCTCGAGCTGTCCGATGCGGGTGCTCAGCGTACCGAACGCGCTGCCAAGGGCATCAAATGCGGCGCCGACGTTGCCGTAGGTGGTTCCATCGAACGCGTAACCAGGCATCGTCAACGTGCCATCCACGCCGATCGTCGCGCCACCGCCGAGTGCGGCGGCGACCGTGTCGAGCTGCGCGACGGTGCTCGCACCCACCGCGACCAGCGCATTGTGAAGCTGGCTGACGTTGACCGCGTCGGTGTCTTCCGTACCGGCGGCGACGTTGGTGATCTGGCGTTCGTAGCCGATCGAGCCGACGGAGACGGTGTTGGCGCGGTCGGCCACGGAGTACGCACCGATGGCAACGCTGTCGTCTTCCTGCGCGGCGCTGTTGTAGCCGAACGCCGAACTGTTCAGGCCGAGCGCGAATGCGTTGGTGCCCGTAGCGGTGGCGTAGTCGGCGCCGGCATACGCGTACGCGCCAATGGCCGAGGAGTACAGGCCCAGCGCCTGGCTGGAGTTACCGAACGCGGATGCCCAATCGGCCATCGCTTCGGCGTCGCCACCGAAGGCCATCGCGTTGTTGATGTCCGCACCGCCGCTCTCGCCGACGTGTGCACCATTACCCAATGCGGTGTTGCCCGTGCCGAAGCCGCCCCACACTTCGGCACCGTTGCCGATGGCGATGTCCTCGTGCCAGGTGGCGATGGCGCTGTTGCCCAGGGCAATGCTGCTGATGCCCCAGGCCACGCTCTCGCTGCCAATGGCCGTGGCGTAGGAGTCGTGGGCCGTGCTCTGCTGGCCGATTGCGATGCTGCTCTGGCCTTGGGCATAGGCGATGAAACCCACTGCGATCGAGCCATTGATGACCTTCTGGTCATTGGACTGGTACCGCACGTTGTTGCCGGACTCGCTGTTGAAATCGCTGGTCCTGGCCGCCGGGCCCAGGGCGGTGTCGTAATTGCCCCAGGTGCGGGCGTTGGCGCCGAACGCCTGCGATGCCAGGCCCGGAGTGTTGGTACCGAACGAGAAGCCGCTGGGCGGTGTGTTGAGAGGCGTTGCGCCGAAGGCCGCATTGACGTCGAACCAGCCGCCGACCGCGGTGGAGCCCGTGCCGACAGCGTAGGTACCGGTACCGATTGCGGTGGTCCCGTAGCCGTAGGCAAACGCGCGATAGCCCATCGCAGTACCCCAGCCGCGCACGGTTGCCGCGCCCGTGCCAACCACCGTGTTGTTCTGGTCCTTCAACAGGATCGTCCCGGTGGCATCAAGGCCGTCGCCCTGGGTCGAGGCACCGTTGCCGATCACCACGCTGTTGGGGCCCTTGGAGACGGCACCACTGCCGACGACCGTGGAGTTCGTGGCCGGCGCCACGACATTGGTGACGACATACGAGCCACCGAATCCGTTCAGGGCCACCCGGGTGGAGGCCTCGGCCAGGGCGCCGGCGCCAATGAGCGTGATGCCATCGCCGTTGGCGCGCGCGGCGTTGCCGATGACCACGGTGTTGTTGACCGTGCCGACCGTGGTGGTCTGGGTTTCCTTGCTGCCCGTCGGCGCCGCTGCCACCGAGAACGAGTTGCTGATCTTTTCGGCGCTGGCGTTGGGGCCGATCACGATGCTGTTGGTGCCGTTGACGCGGGCCTGGGAGCCCATGGCGACGCTGTTGCTGCCCGAGGCGGGAAGCGACGTGGACGGGTTGGTCGTCACCACGGTTCCGGCGCCGGTGCGCGCGGCGCCTTCGCGGGTGGTCACCGTGCTCGTGCCCACCGCCTGGGTCTGCGCCTGGCTGCCTATGGCGACGCTGTTGTCGAGGTTGGCCACGGACCGCACGCCGAGGGCGACGGTTCCCTTGCCCAGCGCCTGGGCGGCCGCACCGACGGCGGTGGCGTTGTCGCCGTTGGCCCAGGTGATCTCGTTCGCATCGACCAGACCGTCGCTGTCGAGGTCGATCCAGGACCCGACGGCGGTCGTGTTCTTGCCGGTGGCGGTGGTCTCGTCACCGACCGCGGTCGCGCCGGCACCGTTGGCCTTCGCGTCGGGACCGCAAGCCAGGGCCTCGGCGCCCGGAGCCGCGCTGTCGACCGCGATGGGCGCGCCCATGTCGTCGACCAGTTGGCAATTGCCGCCAGCGAATGCCGGCAAGGAAAGGGCCGACAGGAGGGCGGCAGTCAGGGCATGGCGTTGCAGGCGATGCAGGTGCGGCAGTTTCGCGGACATGACGGTTCTCGAAAGGAATGGACTGGGACGGCCCCGGCGCAGACCTTCCCTGCCGAAACTCCCTGCTCCAAACCTGCTCCGCCCTGGCCCGGATGACTTCAACCGGCCATCAAAATGCGGCGGCGCCGCATCACAAATCGATAACAGCGCGATGACAAGCGAATGACTTTGCTGGTTTTTTTCGAAACCATGCTCTCTTGGCAGTTCCGGCACCCGCTCCTGTCGCGTCCGACGCGGGCATTGCCAGGCAACCGCCGCCATCGCGATCACCTAAAAAGAAACGGCCCGTCAAATGACGGGCCGTTCTTCAATGCAGTGTCGACACCTCGGGAGCCGTCGCGACTCCCGCGTGTGCCGCAACGCTTGGATCAGAAGTTGTACTTGGCCGAAACGCCGTACAGGTTGATCGTTGCGTCGTACTCGCCGAACAGCGAGTGGGCAGCGTCGCGCAGACCGATCTGCGGATTGCTCACGTCGAGGTAGGTGTAGGCGAAGTTGACCTCGAGGTTCTGGCTCGCCTGCCAGCTCGCGCCGACCGAGTACCAGGTGCGGTCCTCGTCCGGCAGGCGCGGGGTGCGCGTGGCGAACGTGGTCGGGGTCTCGTCGTAGGCCCAACCGGCACGGAAGGTCCACTGGTCGTTGAACTTGTACTCGCCACCCAGCGAATAGAAGCGGGTGTCGCTCCAGTTGAAGACCTCGATCGAGTTCGGATCCGGGTTGGCGAAGTTGATGTTGATTTCCTGGAGCGACTCCCAGCCGGTCTCCGAGTAATCAGCCAGCAGCGTGAACTGGTCGGTGAACTGGTACGACACCGACACGGTCATGACCGACGGCGTGGTCAGGTCGGCGCTTGCGCGACCGTCCTGGAACAGCGGACGGGTGGTCGGGCTTGCGCCGAACACGGCGGCGACGTTGCCCGGAACGGTCCAGTCAGCGGTGCCTTCGATCTCGTGGTCGATTTCCGAGCGGTACGAGAGGCCGATGCCGAGCTTCTCGGTCGGACGCAGCGTGGCGCCGATCAGCCAGCCCATGCCGGTGGAATCGCCTTCGATCTCGGCGTGACCGTCAGCGGCCTGCGGGACTGCGAACGGCAGCCGGCGCGTGGCCGGGTTGGCGAACAGCAGGGTGCCGAAATCGACGGCCTTCGACAGCGTCACGTCGGCGCGCTCGTAGATCAGGCCCATGCCGACCGAGAACTTGTCCGGGATGATGTCCAGCGCGGCCGACAGGGTCAGGTCGACGGTCTTGAGGTCGGACTTGTCGGCGTAGTAACGGCCAACCCAACCTGCTTCGTATTCGGTCTTCAGGCCGAACGGTGCATCGACCTGGGCGCCAAGGGCAATGCCGTTGTCGAACTTGTGGATGAAGGCCATCGACGGGACCGGGATCACGTCGCCGGCGTCGCCGCCGTCGCCACCCGTGATCGGGCGACCGAGGGCGTCCTGACCGCCGCCGGTGAACTCGAACCCGAGGTCGATCACGGTGACGTCAGCCTGGAACGAGGTGCCTTCGAACTGCGCCATGGCGGCCGGGTTGTTGGACACAACCGAGACGTCGCCCGGGGCGATCGCCGAGCCAGCGAACGAACGGCCCTGCGCCTTGACGCTGTTTTCCTTGATCTGGAACGCAGAAGCGTGAACCTGACCGATTGCCAGTGCGCCGGTGATGCCCAGAGCCAGCGCCGACAGGCGGGTGAAGCGGTGAACGTGTTGCATGCGTGTAGTCTCCATTGGAGTATTTATGTCTTCCGCGGCCGTCATTGCCTTGGCACCCGGCCGATTCGGGCGCCAGATGCGCGCCGGAAACCCCTCCCGACGTACGACGCCGTATGCACTATAGCGCGGCAGTTAACCCGAAGCTAACAATAGCCGGCATGCCCGTCCGCACTTGCACGCAGCCCAAAACGCGATCCGTCATGCGCCTCCCAGCCTGGGGGGCCTGAGGGTGTTCGTCTCGATCCCGACGCGCGAGCGCACCCCGCTCCGCTGGGCCACGCCAGCCCTGTTCAGTGTTCTGTGGCTGTGCTTTATCGGCGTCGAGCTGCTACCGGACTCCGACCAGCGTCGCCTGTTGCTGGAATGGGGCGCGCTGTCGGGCGGACTGACTTCGCCCCAGGAATGGTGGGCGTCGCTGCACAGCGGCGTCCTGCTGCGCCTGTTCACCGCGCTGTTCCTGCACGCCGACTGGGCGCACCTGCTGGGCAACCTGGTGTTCCTGCTGATCTTCGGCCTGCCGGCCGAGCGGGCGATGGGACCGTGGCGGCTGTTGATGCTGTTCCTGCTGGGCGGCGCGGTCGCCAATCTCGCCGCGGTGATCGCGATTGGCACGCCCGACCGCTTGATCATCGGCGCCAGCGGCGCGGTGTCGGCGCTGATTGGCGCCTATCTGGCGCTTTTCCCCAACGCCAAGCTCGGCGTGGTGGTACCGCTGGGCCTGTTCCTGCAATTCGTGAAGGTGCCGGCACCGCTGCTGATCGGTGTGTGGGCCCTGCTGCAGCTACTCTTCACCTTCATCGGTCCGGCCTTTGGTGCCGTGGCCTGGTCGGCGCATCTGGCGGGCTTCGCCTTCGGCGGCGCGTTCGCGCTGATTGCGCGCGCGGGCATCGCCCGCCGACTGCGGCGAAAGCGCGGCCTGTAGGCAACGCCGCCGCATCCGACGTGCTGTCCGAACTTGAGAAGGCGCGGTAGCCGCCCCATTGTCATGACAACCGTCGCCGCCAGCGCAGGCGGATCCCCCTGTCGGACACACGTGCACCATGGCCAAGCCGCTCTACAAAGTGACCTTCCTCAACGCCGGCAAGGTGTACGAGCTGTATGCCCGTCACGTCGGTTCCGGTGCGTTGTGGGGTTTCACCGAAGTCGGTGAGCTGGTGTTCGATGTCCACGAAGGCGTGGTGATCGATCCGACCGAGGAGCGCCTGCGCGACGAGTTCGGCAACACCCGCGTGCTGCACCTGCCGATGCACAGCATCGTCCGGGTCGAGGAAGTCGAGCGCAAAGGCCAGTCGGCGATCCGCGATGCGACCACTGGCGAGAAAGTGGTCACGCCGTTTCCGCTGCCGGCAAAGCCGCGCTGAGGCCACCGACATTGCAGGAGCGAACTCGCTCCCACAACAATACGGTTACTGCTTTGCTGCCGGCTTCGCGTTGCTCGCCACCGGCTTCTTCAGCTCGACCAGCGCCGCAGTAATCGGCGCATCGCCGTCGAGCACGTCGCCAGCATTGTCGCCTGGCTGACCGTCGCCCTCCTCATCGCCACGCAGGTGGCCCGGCAGGCTCGCCTCGCTGAGGTTGCGCACGCTCTTGTCGCCATCCTTGGGCGGATGCAGGACCACATCGGGCGTGATGCCCAGCGCCTGGATCGACTTGCCACTGGGCGTGTAGTAACGCGCGGTGGTCAGCTTGACCGAGTCGCCGTTGTCCAGCGGCAGCACGGTCTGCACCGAGCCCTTGCCGAAGGTGCGACTGCCGACGATGCGGGCACGGCCGTTGTCGCGCAGCGCACCGGCCAGCACTTCGGCCGCGCTGGCCGAACCGGCATCGACCAGCACCACCAGCGGCGCGCCGCCGAGGCGGTCACCCGGCGTGGCGGAGAATTCGGCGTCGCTGATGGCGATGCGGCCGCGCGTGCTGACGATCTTGCCGCTGCCGAGCAGGTCGTCGGCGATCTGCACCGCCGAGGTCAGCAGGCCGCCCGGATTGCTGCGCAGGTCGATGACCAGGCCGCGCAGCTTGCCGCCGGCCTGCGCCTTGAGGGCCTCGATCTTGGTTTCGAAATCGGCTGCGGTGTCGGCCTGGAACGCGCTGATGCGGATGTAGCCGTAACCGGGCTCGAGCATCTTGCTGCGCACGCTGGCGATGCGGATGGTCTCGCGCTGGATGGTCACGTCGAACGGCTTGTCCTTGCCTTCGCGCACGATGGTCAAGGTGACCTTGCTGCCGGCGCTGCCGCGCAGCGGGCCGGAGTTGTCGCCTTCGTCGGGCTTGAACGGCTTGCCGTCGATCGCGGTGATGACGTCGCCGGCCTTGATGCCGGCACGCGCCGCGGGTGTTTCGTCGATGGGCGCGATCACGCGCAGGCTGCCGTCGGGCTGGCGCATCAGCTCGACGCCGACGCCGTCGTAGGCACCGCGCGACTGCTCCTCGAAACTTTCCGCGTCGTCCTTGTCGAGGTAGACGCTGTGCGGGTCCAGGTCGAACAGCAGGCCACGGATCGCCGAGTGCATCAGCTTGTCGTCGCCGACCGGTTCGACATAGGCCTGCTTGACCGCGTTGTAGACCGAAACGTAGCGGCGGATCTCTTCCAGCGGGACCTTCGACTCGGCGGTCTCGGCGTCAGGCGATTCGATCGGCGCTTCCGCCGCTTCTGGCCCGCCACTTTGGGCAGGAGCTTCCTGTGCCGCAGCCGGGAGCGCGACCGCAATGGCCAGGGCAAGCGGAACCAGAACCAGGTGGCGCAGGGACATGCAGGAAACTCCGCGGTGGTACGTCCGGCAGGACTTCATAGTTGGGCGGCGTGGGCCGCCCAGGGAACGGCCGCGCTGACGACGATTATGGGCACGTTGGCGGCCGGCAATGGAAGCCTTTCGTTAATCCGCCGGACCGGCGGCGACGTGCATTCAGCGTCAGCGCCGCAGCCAGGTGCCCGGGTTCACCGGCGCGCCGTTCCGGCGCAGTTCGAAGTACAGGGCCGGCCGGCCCTGGCCGCCGGAATTGCCGACGGTGGCCACCGTATCGCCGCGCTTGACGCTGGCACCGACGTCCTTGAGCAGCGCGTCGTTGTGCGCGTAGAGGCTCATGTAGCCATTGCCGTGGTCGACGATCAGCAGCAGGCCGTAACCGGTCATCCACTCGGCGTAGACCACGCTGCCGTCGGCCACGGCCTTGACCGGAGTGCCGGCACTGGCCGCGATCAGCAGACCATCGCTGCCGCGGCCATCGGGCATGGTCGCGCCAAAGCCCGCGAGAAGCGCGCCCGACACCGGCCAACCCAGCCCGCCCACCTGCGGCGCCGGCGCGCTGGCCACCACTACCGGCTTGCGTGGCGGCGCCTCGCCACTGCCCCGGCGCGCTTCTTCGCGCGCGGCGCGTTCGGCGGCTGCGCGCCGTTGTGCTTCGGCGCGGGCGGCGGCCACGCGCAACTTCTTCAGCAGTTGCTCCAGGCCCTTGGCATCGCGGCCGAGTGCGCGCTCGCGCGTGCTGCGATCCTTGTAACGCTGGTCGAGCGAGGCGACCAGGGCAGCGCGTTGCTTGCGATCGGACTGCAACTCGCCCAGCTGGCTGCGCTGTTGCTGTCGCGTGCTGTCGAGTTCGCTGCTGCGCTGCACGATCTGCGCCTGCAGCGTGTCGAGTTCCTTGAGCTGCGTGTTCAGTTCGGCGATGCGGCGAGTGCGGTCCCGCTGCAGATAGCCGTAATAGGCCAGCGTGCGACTTCCCTCGGCGACGCTGTCCTGCGCCAGCAACAGCTTGAGCGGCGCGTCCTGACCTTGCAGGTAGGCGCCGCGCAGCAGCTGCGCCAGTTCCTGGCGTTGGGCCGCCATCCGCGCCTGCAGTGATTCACGCTCGTGCTGCAGTTGCTGCAGCGACGACTGCTCGCGTGCCAGCCGCCCCTCGATCTCGCGCAGGCGACGATTGGATTTCCCGACCTTTTCGTCGGCATCGCGCAGCTGGCGCGAGGCATCGCCGCGTTTGCCCTCGATCTCGCGTCGCTCGTCGGCCACCGCCTTCAACTCGCGCTGGATCTTTTCCAGCTTGCGCTCGGCCTCGCTGCTGCTCTGCGCGACGACCGGCGTCGCCAGCGCCGCGGCTAGGCAGAAGGCAACGATGGCGAACGCACGCAGCAGTCGCACCGTCGAGGAAGTGGGCATCGGCGCGGTCAGTCCGCCAGCAGGCTCGTGCCGCTCATCTCCGCCGGTTGCGGCAGTCCGAGCAGGTCAAGGATGGTCGGGGCGACGTCGCGCAGGGCGCCGCCGCTGCGCAGCGTGGCCTTGCGCGGGCCCAGGTACACGAACGGCACCGGACCGACCGTGTGCGCGGTGTGCGGCTGCCCGGTCGTGACGTCGCGCATCATTTCCAGGTTGCCGTGGTCGGCGGTGACCAGCAGCGCGCCGCCGGTCTCGCGCACGGCCTGGGCGATCGCCCCGATGGCGATGTCGACCGCCTCGGCCGCCTTGATCGCTGCCGCGATGTCGCCGGTGTGGCCCACCATGTCGGGGTTGGCGATGTTGCAGATGGCGACGTCGATCTCGCCGGAACGGATCGCCGCGGTCAGGCGCGCGGTGACTTCCGGACAGCTCATTTCCGGCTGCAGGTCATAGGTGGCGACCTTCGGGCTCGGTATCAGGATGCGGGTCTCGCCTTCGTAGGGATCCTCGCGGCCGCCACTGAAGAAGAAGGTGACGTGCGCGTACTTCTCGGTCTCGGCAATGCGCAGCTGCTTGAGGCCGTTGGCGGCCAGCACTTCGCCAAGCGTGTTGCGCAGATCGTCCGGGCCGAACGCGACCGGCGCCGGCAGGCGCGCGTCGTACTCGGTCAGGCAGACGAAGCGCGACAGCGCCGGGCGGCGCGCTTGGAAGCCATCGAACGTCGGCGAGACGAACGCTGCGGTCAGCTGGCGCGCGCGATCGGCACGGAAATTCATGAACACGATCGCGTCGCCGTCGGCCATGGGCACGCTGCCCTCGATCACGGTCGGGGCAACGAACTCGTCGTTCTCGCCGCGGGCGTAGGCCTGCAGCAATGCCTCCACGGGACCGGTGGTGACGTGCTCGCTGCGCGCTTCGACCATCGCGTCCCAGGCGCGGCGCACGCGGTCCCAGCGCTGGTCGCGGTCCATCGCGTAGTAGCGGCCGCTGACGCTGGCGACACGGGCATTGCCAAGCTTGCGGCAGACGTCGAGCAGGCGCTTGAGGCTGGGCTCGGCCGACCGCGGCGGCATGTCGCGACCGTCGAGGAAGGCGTGCACCGCGACCTTGGCGACACCGGCCTGGCGGGCCAGCTCGAGCATCGCGAAGATGTGGTTCTCGTGGCTGTGGACGCCACCGGGTGAGAGCAGGCCCATCACATGCAGCGTGCCGCCGTTGTTCTGGGCGGCCGCGCAGGCCGCGCGCAGCTCTTCGTTGCCGAAGAAGGTGCCGTCCTCGATCGCCGCATCGACCCGGGTCAGGTCCTGGTAGACGATCCGGCCGGCGCCCAGGTTCATGTGGCCGACCTCGGAGTTGCCCATCTGCCCGTCCGGCAGGCCGACGTGGCGGCCCTCGGTGTGGATCAGGGTGTGCGGGGCGCTGCCCAGCAGCGCGTGCCAGTTGGGCAAAGTGGCCTGGGCCAGGGCGTTGTCGGTCGGGTCTTCACGGTGGCCCCAGCCGTCGAGGATGAGCAGGACAACGGGTTTGGGGCGCACGGGGGAGGCTGACACGTCGGGAATTCCCTGGTCGGTGGAAGGCGGGTCGTTAAAAAGGGTGAAACTCTACGCAAGGTGACTTCGGGCACGGGCCGGGGCCGGCGCTGGCTGCGATTGTAGCGAAGCGGCGTAAACCGAAGCCGCCCTCACCGCATCTCCTGCATTGAAGCCTGTCCCCTAACGGAATCCCGAACGATGCGCATCCGCCCAGTTCTCGTCCTCCCTCTCGCCCTCGTGCTGTCCGCCCCTGCGGCCTTTGCCGCCCAGGACATCGACAAGGTCAATGGCAGCATCACCGTCGACGCCGGCCAGGAGGTCGGCAAGCTCGAGACCGTCAACGGCAGCATCAACATCGGCACTGGCGCCCGTGCCGGGGACGCCGAAACCGTCAACGGCAGCATCCGCGCCGGCGACAACGTCCAGGCCGGCGGCCTGGAAACCGTCAATGGCAGCATCCGCGTCGGCGAGAAGTCGCGCCTCGACGGCAAGCTGGAAACCGTCAATGGTGGCGTGTTCGTGGACCGCAACGGCGACGTCCGCGGCAGCATCGAGACCGTCAATGGTGCCATCGGCCTGGTCGACACCGATGTCGGCGGCGACATCACCACCGTCAACGGCGACCTCACCGTGGGCGTCGACTCGCACGTGAAGGGTCGCATCCATTACACCAAGCCGAGCCAGGGCTGGTTCTCGATGAACAAGCGTGATCCGAAGGTGATCATCGGACCCAATGCCGTCGTGGACGGCCCGCTGGTGTTCGAGCGCAAGGTCACGCTGTACGTCCATAACACCGCCAAGACCGGCGCGATCACGGGTGCCACCGCGGTGCGCTACGACGGCGCCCTGCCGCCGGAGTAAGTCAGCTCCCGAGCCCCGGGTACACGGGGTCCCGGGCACAGCGAGGGATCTGTTTTCTGCGTCAGCCGCGCAGAAGCAGGTCCCTCACTTCGTTGGGGACGACAGCAGGGCCGGGAAGGCGCAACAAACTGTCGGACCGGGCACGTCGCCGCCCCGGAGCCGGGGCCTAGAATGGAAATCCGCACCTGCCGTCTCACGGCCTGGCGCGGTTGGTCCATTCCGGAGGTTTCATGACCCGCACTTCCCTGCTCACCGCCGCCATAGTCGGCACGCTGGCGCTGGCCGCCTGCTCCAAGCCCGAGGCCGATGCGCCGACGGCGGCGACGCCCGCCCCCGCTCCTGCCGACCCCGGCAGCAGCCATCCGTTTGGCGACACGATCAACGCCGCCGATTTCGCCGAACACGTGAAGACCCTGGCGTCGGACGATTTCGAAGGCCGCGCCCCCGGCAGTGCCGGCGAGGACAAGACCGTCGCCTACCTGGAAGCGCAGTTCAAGCGCATTGGCCTGCAGCCCGGCAACGGCGACAGCTATGTGCAGACCGTGCCGATGGTGGAGACCGTCGCCAACGAAGGCACCGTGCTCAAGCTCGACGTGAAGGGCCAGCCGCGCGAACTGAAGTTCGGCAGCGACATGGTGATCGGCACGCGTACCGGCAAGAACGAAGTCAAGGTCGACGGCAGCGAGCTGGTGTTCGTCGGCTACGGCGTCAATGCACCGGAGCAGAACTGGAACGACTACGCCGGCGTCGACGTCAAGGGCAAGACGGTGGTGATGTTCGTCAACGACCCCGGTTTCCATGGCCAGGATCCGAAGCTGTTTGAAGGCAAGCGGATGACCTATTACGGCCGCTGGACCTACAAGTTCGAGGAAGCCGCACGCCAGGGCGCGGCGGCGGCGCTGATCATCCATGACAGCGACGGCGCCTCCTACGGTTGGGACGTGGTCAGGAATTCCTGGTCGGGCGCGCAGTTCGACCTGCCGGCGAAGGACGATCCGGAGCCGCGCCTGCCGGTGCAGGGCTGGATCACCGGCGATGTCGCCCGCACGCTGTTGTCGTCGCTCGGTCAGGACCTCGACCAGCTCTACAAGGCCGCCGGCAAGCCCGGATTCAAGGCCATCCCGCTGCAGGCGAAGCTGTCGGTCGACCTGAAGAGCACGATCAGCGAGAAGTCGTCGCGCAACGTGGTTGCACGCCTGCCCGGCGCCAAGCGCCCGGACGAGACCGTCGTCTACATGGCGCACTGGGACCACCTGGGCAACCACGGCCATGAAGGTCACGGCGAAGCCGCACCCGCCGGCAGCGACAACATCTATAACGGTGCCGTCGACAACGCGACCGGCGTGGCCGGCATCCTCGAGATCGCCGAAGCCTTCAGCAAGCAGCAGCCGCCACCGGATCGCTCGCTGCTGTTCCTGGCGGTGACGCTGGAGGAGTCAGGCCTGCTGGGCTCGAAGTACTACGTCGCCCATCCGACCGTTCCGCTCGACAAGACGGTGGCCGTGATCAATCTCGATGCGATGCCGGTGATCGGCAAGGCCCGCGACATGACCGTGGTTGGTTTCGGCAGCTCCGAGCTCGAGGACATCCTCAAGACGGTCGCCGATGGCCAGCAGCGCGTGCTGCATGCCGAGGCAACGCCGGAGGATGGCTTCTACTTCCGTTCCGATCACTTCAACTTCGCCAAGGCCGGCGTGCCGGCGCTATATGCCAAGGGCGGCGATGACCTGATCGACGGTGGCATCGAGGCCGGACAGAAGGCCCAGGTCGACTACCGCGACAACCGTTATCACAAGCCCGGCGATCAGTACGATCCTTCGTGGAAGCTCGAGGGCGTAATCCAGGACCTGGACGCGCTTTACGGTGTCGGCAAGACCCTGGCGGGCAGCGAACAGTGGCCCAACTGGTATGAGGGCAATGCCTTCCGCGCCGCGCACGACAAGCTGATGAAACCCGCGGCGAAGTAACCTGCCCGCAGTTGCACGGCCGACGACGGCGCCCCGGATTGGGGCGCCGTTGTCTTTTCGGCTACGCTGGCGCCTCGTTCAGCCGGGGAACGCCATGACGCTTGCCACTGCCTACGTCTGTGTCCTGATCGCCGCGGTATTGCCCTACCTGTGGGTCGCCATTGCCAAAGCCAGTGGCGAGCGCTACGACAACCGCGACCCACGCCGATGGCAGGAGCGCCAGCAAAGCCAGCGCTCGCTTCGTGCCAGCGCCGCGCAGCTCAACAGCTACGAAGCGTTCGCGCCGTTCGCCGCGGGTGTGGTCATGGCCCAGCTGGCGGGCGTGCCGCACGCGCAGATCGGCACGCTGTCGATCGCGTTCATCGTCTTTCGCGTTCTGCACGGCCTGCTCTACATCAGCGGACGGCATATGCTGCGCAGCGCCGCCTGGTTCGCCGGTCTTGTCTGCGTAGTGTGGCTGCTGGTGCAGGCGGCGCTGAACATCACTCCCTGACATCACCGTAACCGCGCGCGGCGATCCAGCCGCGCCTTGCCTGTCGCCCCCACATGCAAACCCCCGCCGAAACCACTTTGTCCGCCTTGCACGAAACGCTCAGGCGTGACGGCTTCAGCTTTGTCGCCGGCGAGGTGATGCGAAATCTGTTCGAGCAGCACCATGCGCTCGACGACTGGGCGCGCTTCGCCGCGAGTTGGGACGACCTGGCGCCGGATGCCTATTTGGCCAGCGTGGGCCACAACCGCAGCCGTCGATACGCGGTGTTCGCGGCCAGCGACAGCGGCGCCATCGTCCGCCAGCCGCACCAGCCGCATTACCAGAGCCGCGACTACAACAATCTGCAGGGCGGGATCGAGCGCTGGTTCGAACCGGTGCTGCCGGAGATCGCCCAATCTTTCAGCCTGCGCACGATCCTGGAGTTCTGCCGTAATTTCTATGGCGCGCTGTCGCCGGAGGTCGCGGCCTGGCATATCGAGCTGCACCAATTCCGCATCGAGGCCCGCCCCGGCGAGCCCGGACAACCGACACCGGAAGGCGTGCACCGCGATGGCGTGAACTACGTCCTGGTGCTGCTGATCGATCGACACAACATCGTCAGCGGAACCACCACGATCCACGCCGCCGATGGCCGCGAGCTGGGCAGCTTCACGCTCACCCACGCGATGGATGCGGCGCTGGTCGATGATTCGCGGGTGTTCCACGGCGTGACCGCCGTGGAAGCACTGGATCCCACGCAGCCGTCGCATCGCGACGTGCTCGTGGTAACGCTACGCGCCGCGGCCTGACCGCCAGCAACCCTTCTCCCGCTGGCGGGAGAAGGTGCCGGCAGGCGGATGAGGGGGTCGCCGGTAAGTCCCGATGGCCGATGAGCCGCTGAGCCGCTCGAGATAATCCGCCGGATAATCCTGCCCCAGCGCCAGCATTAACTTTCCGAACGCCCAAAAAGAAACCCCCAGCCTGTTGGCTGGGGGTTT
>NZ_VLNV01000026.1 GCF_009765215.1 Lysobacter prati
CGCTTATTTTGACATGTGTATTCCTATACAAAGTAAAAATTTAAAATCGTTTTTAATTTGTAGTATAATACCCCCATACATTTGTATCTAGCGTAGGAAGTACGCAAAGTTACGCCTTTGGAGATATGATGTGTGAGACCTGTAGGGAATGCGTTGGAGATCAAACTCTGTAAAATCCCTATGATTAGGGACACAGAGTGAGAACCAAACTTTCCCTATGGGCAACATCAGCCGAGGAAGCCCAACCGCTTTAGCGTTTTGGTGCTTCACTAGCATTCTTTCTTTCGTGATTTAGTTTTTCTATGAGTCTAGTTAGCATGCATCTGTCTTTTCACCTGTAGTGTTTCTTGAACCAATTTTTCAAGTGCTCATGATTTTTTGACAGAAAAATTTGCCGCTCGCCTTTCTTTCAAAATGGCAGCGTATCGCTCAATCTTTTCTAGTTCTATTTTTTGGCAGTTCTTAATGATGCCAACTAGAGCGTTAGCGTCTTGTTCCCTCATAGCATGCATGTATTCGCTTCTAGCGCTTACTTCAATCACAAAGGGCGTTAAATTAGCTTTTATGGTTTGGTAGAACATCAAGGCTCTTCCTGTGCGACCATTGCCATCACTAAAAGGGTGTATCTCTTCAAATTCTATGTGGTGTTCTGCTATCTTTTTTATTTTTTCTTCACCGCTCAAATTCAATAGCGCTTCATCTTGTATTTTCAAACACAGATCATTGATTCTGGGTTGCACCATTATTGGACTTGCAGTCGGTTTTTTAGCCCCTATGATCTCATTATAAGTGGTTTTGAATTTTCCAAAATCAGGCAGGATATTACGCATCAAAACAGAATGGAAATGGCCAATCAAATGTTCATCTATGACCTTATCTCTTTCTAAAAACTCTAAAATAAGGGGAACAAAATTGCGATAATTTTCTATCTCATGCACTTCATCTAAGCTCACCGACTTGATAGGGGTCTTTCTGTCTATTAAGATACTCATTGTATCGCCCAAAGTCAGGTTGTTGCCCTCCATAGCGGAGTTGTGGTGTGCCATGCGAATGGTCAGATCCATAGCGTAATCATCAAATTCTAGTAATTCTTTATAATCCATCACTTTGTCCTAGTATCTAAATTTAGTCAAATGCATCTGTCTTTTCACCTATAGTGTTTCTTGAACCAATTTCTCAAAT
>NZ_VLNV01000027.1 GCF_009765215.1 Lysobacter prati
ATTATTTGTAGTTTGGGTATATTTTGCACGATAAGGTGGCACTAAAGTAATTTTTACAGATATAAAAAAAGAATTTTTTAACCCTTACCACTCATACCCACGACTATAACTTCTCTTGTTTTCTATTTTTTGATTGTGTTCTCTAATCTTTCTATCCAGCTGTGTTGTTTTTGCATGAAGCTCTCTTGTTTCTTGTTCCATTCGCCTTGAAAATCGTTCATCTGCTCTTTGAAAGAATTCTCTAATTCGTTCTTTTGCGTTTCTGTAGATGTTTTTAATTGCATTAATTGCATCTCGTGTTCTTGCATAAAGGTTGTGTAGGATTGTTCTAGCTCTTGCTTGAGCGTTGTTTCTAAAATCTCTAATTGTGTTTTCAATTCTTTGTATTGAGCTTGTGAAGTCTCTTGCTCTTTGATTTGAGCATTCTGTAATTCTTGTTGTAAAATCTGATTGCACATGCTCTGTAAATCGTTTTTGAGCGAGATTTCTCTCTGTTTTAAGGTTTGCATCACTTGATCTAATTCGGCTCTCTCTGCTCTCTCTAAAGCTTGAAATTTGGCTAATAATGTGTTGTGCGTTTGCAATAGCGTTTCGTAGCTCTCTTTCAAGTTCAAGGTTTCTGCCTCTAATTTCAAGTAATCGTTGCTTAGCCTTTGAAATTCTGCTGTAACTTTCTCTAGTTTGATCAATAGCTCGTTTTTGTCGTTCTCTAAACTCTCTATTTCGCTGTTCTTTTCTTTGAGTAAGATCTCTTTCTCGTTCTGTAAGTTCTCTACTTCGCTGATTAAAGTGCTCTGCAACTTGTTTAAGCAATCGTTCTGCATTTTTTCTCCTTATTTCTTGGTCGGTATTGATTGGTAAAATCTTTGCAGATTGGCGTTGTCTAATTGGTCTATTCGCTGTTTGAGTTGCAAATTTTCTTTCCGTAAAAGCTCTAATTCCTTGTCCCTGCTTGGTAGAATGATAAGGAAGTATGCCCCCACTAATATTGCTCCCATGATGAATAGACCCATGATGAAAGTTAGGGGCATTAGTAAGGATTTCTTGGTTAGGTTTTTGTAACATTGTTTCTCTAGGTCTATCAACTTCGCTTGTATAGTCTTGTTGTGTTCTTTGTTGGCTTTTTTC
>NZ_VLNV01000002.1 GCF_009765215.1 Lysobacter prati
TTAAAAAATGACGCGACCGTCGAGATTGGCGATGTTGGTGGTGTTCTCGGCGACCTTCTGGTTGGTGGCATACAGCTGCGAACCGTTGACGACATCGGTCGAGTTGGCCGACAGCGTGCCGTTGTCGGCACCGGTCAGCTTGCGGACACCGTCGGTGCCGGCGAAGTCGACGAGCGTGCCGTTGGTACCCTTGGCCACGGTGACCGTGCGCGTGGTCGGATCCTGCTTGACCAGGCCGATGGTGCCGTTGTTGATGTTGTTGGTGACGTTGTTGATCGCCGTGGTGTTGCCCGCGATGTTGGTCGTGTTCTGCGTCGTACGGCCATCGAGGTTGGTGATGGCAGCGCCGACGTTGTTCACCGTGGTTCCGCCGACCGTGTAGCTGGGCGCGCTGATCGAGCCATCGGTGTTGACCGTCGAGCCACCACCCAGGGCGTCCGCCGCCGAGTCCGCCAGAGCGAAGAGCTGCGAGCCGTTGACCGCATTGGTCGAGCTGGCGCTGACCGTACCCTTGGCAACGTTGGCCAGTACCTGCGCGGCACCCGGGGCCGTGGCATCGCCACCGGCAGCGATCAGCGAGAGCTGACCGGCAGCCGTGCGCTGCACCGGACCGATCGTGCCGTTGTTGACCTTCGTGGTCAGGTTGTTGACATTGCCCTCGACCGTGGTCACGAGGTTGGTGATGTTGGTGGTGTTGGTCGTGGTGGCCGTATCGAGCTTGCCCAGCGCGGTGCCGACGTCGGCGATGCCGCTCTGGCCCTGGACCGTGTACGACGGCGCCTTGACGTTGCCGTTCGCGTCGACCGTTGCGCCGCCGCCGAGCGCGGTGGTCACGCCCTCGAGCTGCGAGACGTTGACCGCATCGGTGTCGGCCGTGCCCTTGGCCAGGTTGGTGATCTGGCGCTGCGTGCCGGAGTTGCCCACCGAAACGCTGTTGGCGCGATCGGCCAGCGAGCTGTTGCCCAGAGCGACGCTGTTGTCGCCGCTGGCCTTGGAATTGGTGCCCACTGCCAGGCTCCACTTGCCTTCGGAAGCGGCGTTGCCACCAATTGCGATGGAGTCGGCGCCGGTGGTCACCGAATCGCCCAGCGCGGTGTTGGAGTGGAAGTACTTGATGCCGCCACCGTTGTTGATGGTGTTCAACGTGTTCTGCACGTTGGTGACATTGCCCTCGACGGTGGTGACGCGACCGCCCAGATTGGTGATGTCGGTGGTGTTCTTGGCCACGTTCTGGTTGGTGGCATACAGCTGCGCGCCATTGACCGCATCGGACGAGGCGGCCGACAGGGTGCCGGCATCCAGGCCGGTCAGCTTGCGGACACCGGCGGTGCCGGTGAAGTCCACCAGCTTGCCGTTGCTGTCCTTGGCCACCGTGACGGTGCGCGTGGTCGGATCCTGCTTGACCAGACCGATGGTGCAGTTGGTGATCTGCGTGGTCAGGTTGGTGACATTGCCCTCGACCGTGGTCACACGGCCGCCGAGATTGGTCACGTTGGTCTCGATGGTGTTGATGTCACCTTCGGCGGTGGTGACGCGACCGCCCAGGTTGGTGATGTTGGTGGTATTGGTCGTCGTGGCCGTATCGAGCCTGCCCAGCGCGGTACCGACATCGGCGATGCCGGACTGACCCTGGACCGTGTACGACGGCGCCTTGATCGTACCGTCGGCATTGACGCCCGCGCCGCCGCCGAGCGCGGTGGTCACGCCCTTGAGCTGCGAGACGTTGACGCCGTCGGTGTCGGCCGTGCCCTTGGCCAGGTTGGTGATCAGGCGCTCGCTGCCGGACTTGCCGATCGAGACGCTGTTGTCGCGATCGGCGGTCGAGTTTGCACCCAAGGCAACGGCATTATCGGCGATCGCATGCGCGTTGCGGCCGATCGCGACGCCCAGGTCGGCGGTGGCATCGACGGTGGACAGCGAACCAATCGCCACGGAGCGGACGCTTCCAGCCAAGGCGGTAGCACCGACGGCCGTGGCGCTGAGGGCACCTGCCTCCGAGTTGTAACCCAGTGCGACGCCCGTCTGGGCGGACTTCGAATTGGAACCGATGGCGGTAGAGAACGAGTCGGCATTCGAACCCGAACCAATGGCGATGCTGCTGGGACCGCTGACAATCGCATCCGGGCCCGGAACGGCGTCTTGCGTCAGCTTGAAGAACTTATTCCTGACGAAGTTGTTATCGACTGCGGTGAATGCGTCACCCACGTTGCGATAGCTGGCACCGGCAATATTGTAGGTCGGCGCATTGATCGTGCCGTCGGCATTGACGCTTGCGCCGCCGCCGAGCGCGGTGGTCACGCCTGAGCTGCGAGACGTTGACTGCATCGGTGTCGGCCGTACCCCTGGCGAGGTTGGTGATCTGGCGCTCGGCGCCGCTGGTGCCTACCGACACGGTGTTGGCCCGAGTGGCGACCGAGTTGGCACCCAGGGCTACGGAGTTGGTGCCCGAAGCGACGGCGTTCAGGCCGATCGCGGTGGCGTTGGTGGCGGTGCTCTTGGCGCCCGAGCCGACCGACGTACCGCCGTCGGTGGCGGTGGAACCGGGGCCGACCGAAACGCTGTCGGTGCCGGTGGCGGTGCCGCCATCGACCGAACCGGCGCTGGCCATACCCGACGCGGCCAACGTCGCCACCAGGGTCGCGGCCATGGCCGCGCTCACCTTGCTTGACGAGGATCCCTTGGTGCGGCCCTTGGCCATCTCCGAGGCGACGACCCAGCGGCCGGTGGTGGTATTGAAGACGATTCGGAAGATCTTGTTCATAGAGTGGGCACCAGAGGAGTAGGAAAGAGCCGCGGTAGGCTTGGCTGGTGCGAATCCTAGGAACCGGCTTTTTTGCGGGTATGGGGATCGTCCTATTTCGCGCCGACCTACTCGGCGACCCTTTCCTCACGGCCTCGCGGGACTTTTTCCCCGGCAATTTTCATAATTGGTTCAGCCTGGCCAATCCCGTTCCGGCAGCAAATGACCCTTGCGTGGTGCCCTTGCGCAGCCCCGACGCTCCGTCCGGATGGCCTTACCGGCTATAATTGGTGTCGTAAGCAGACGGTGGGAGAAGCGGAACGCCCCTCAACGGGATGGACCGCTGCCGAAGGCGCAAACGCCCGGAATCGCTCAGGCCCCACAACCGCCGTCGGCTCAAACTCTGGAGAGACCGGATGCCCTTCGTGGGCAACACCGGCGCCGAAGGGGCAAGAAGCTAAGCGGGGTTCACCTCCCCCGACTCCGCGCTTCCAAACTCTCAGGCAAAAGGACAGAGGGGCATTCCATGTGCGCGCTTGCGCACGCCCGGCTTTCATCAAGCCACACCGGATGCCTCCATGAGCCAGAACACGCCTGCTTCCCTGCGCGACCTCGAGCACCACGACGCCTTCCTCGAGCGCCACATCGGCCCCAACGACGCTGAAATCGCCCAGATGCTGAGCGTGGTCGGCTACGACTCGCTCGATGCGATGACCGATGCCATCGTGCCGGCCAACATCAAGTCGCCGTCGCCGCTGGCACTGCCGGCGCCGATCACCGAGGTCGAGGCCATCGCCAAGATCCGCGCGATCGCCGACCAGAACCAGGTCTTCCGCAGCTTCATCGGCCAGGGCTACTACGGCACGCACACGCCCAACGTCATCCTGCGCAACATCCTCGAGAACCCGGCGTGGTACACGGCCTACACGCCGTACCAGGCGGAAATCTCCCAGGGCCGCATGGAAGCGCTGATCAACTTCCAGACGATGTGCGCCGACCTCACCGGCATGGAGATCGCCAACGCGTCCCTGCTCGATGAAGGCACCGCGGCCGCCGAAGCCATGACCCTGGCCAAGCGCTCGGCCAAGTCGAAGTCGAACGTGTTCTTCGTTTCCAACGGTGTGCATCCGCAGACGCTCGAAGTACTGCGCACCCGCGCCGAGCCGCTCGACATCGAGCTGGTCGTCGCCGACGACGCCGAAGCCATCAGCATCGACAGCTTCGGCGTGCTGCTGCAGTACCCCAACACCTTCGGTCAGGTCCACGACTACAAGGCGCTGGCCGATGCCGTGCACGCGCGCGGCGGCCTGGTCGCCGTGGCCACCGACCTGCTCGCACTGACCCTGATCGCCGCTCCGGGCGAATGGGGCGCCGACATCGTCGTCGGCAACACCCAGCGCTTCGGCGTGCCGTTCGGTTTCGGCGGCCCGCATGCGGCGTTCATGGCCTGCCGTGACGCCTACAAGCGCTCGATGCCGGGCCGCCTGATCGGCGTGTCGATCGACGCCGAGGGCAAGGCCGCCTACCGCCTGACCCTGCAGACGCGCGAGCAGCACATCCGCCGCGAGAAGGCGACCTCCAACATCTGCACCGCACAGGTGCTGCTGGCGGTGATGGCGAGCATGTACGCGGTCTACCACGGCCCCGAAGGCCTGACCCGCATCGCCCGCCGCACCCATCGCCTCGCCGCGATCCTCGCCGGCGCGCTGCGCCAGGCCGGCCTCACGGTCGGTCCGGATTTCTTCGACACGCTGCACGTGGTCGGCGTCGACGCCGCCGCGGTCCACGCCAAGGCCGAGGCCGCGCGCATCAACCTGCGCCGCATCGATGGCAACAGCGTCAGCATCAGCCTCGACGAGACCACCACGCGAGCGGACGTGATCGCACTGGCGGCGCTGTTCGGCGCCACCATCAGCGACATCGACGCCCTCGACAGCGCCACCGCCGACGCCCTGCCGGCCGGCCTCAAGCGCAGCAGCGGCTTCCTCGCGCACCCGGTGTTCAACACCCACCACAGCGAGCACGAGCTGCTGCGCTACATGCGCGCCCTGGCCGACAAGGACCTGGCAATGGATCGCACCATGATCCCGCTGGGCAGCTGCACGATGAAGCTCAACGCCACCGCCGAGATGATCCCGGTGACCTGGCCCGAGTTCGGCAACCTGCATCCGCTGGCCCCGGCCGCGCAGGCGCAGGGCTACAAGGAGCTGATCGACGGCCTGGAAGCGATGCTGGTCGAGTGCACCGGCTACGACGCCGTCAGCCTGCAGCCGAACTCCGGCGCGCAGGGCGAATACGCCGGCCTGCTGGCGATCCGCGCCTACCACCGCTCGCGCGGCGAAGACCACCGCGACATCTGCCTGATTCCGGAATCGGCGCACGGCACCAACCCGGCCTCGGCGCAGATGTGCGGCATGCAGGTCGTGGTGACCAAGTGCGACGCCAACGGCAACGTCGATGTCGACGACATCCAGCGTGCCGCCGAGAAGTACAGCGAGCGCCTGGCCGCGCTGATGATCACCTACCCGTCCACGCACGGCGTGTTCGAGGAAGACATCGTCAAGATCTGCGAGATCGTGCACACGCACGGCGGACAGGTCTACACCGACGGCGCCAACATGAACGCCCTGGTCGGCGTCGCCAAGCCCGGCAAGTGGGGCTCGGACGTGTCGCACCTGAACCTGCACAAGACCTTCTGCATCCCGCACGGCGGCGGTGGCCCGGGCGTCGGCCCGTGCGCCGTGAAGTCGCACCTGGCGCCGTTCCTGCCGCGCACGTTTGGTGGTGAGGGCGATGTCGGCATGGTCTCGGCGGCGAGTTTTGGCTCTGCCTCGATCCTGCCGATCAGCTGGATGTACGTGACGATGATGGGCGCCGAAGGCCTGCGCAAGGCGACCCAGGTCGCCCTGCTCAACGCCAACTACATCGCCACCCGCCTGGCACCGCACTACGAGACGCTCTACACCGGTCGCAACGGCCTGGTCGCGCACGAGTGCATCCTCGACCTGCGCCCGCTCAAGGACGCCACCGGTGTGTCGGCCGAGGACGTCGCCAAGCGCCTGATCGACTTCGGCTTCCACGCCCCGACCCTGAGCTTCCCGGTCGCCGGCACGCTGATGGTCGAACCGACCGAGTCGGAGTCGCAGCACGAGCTCGACCGCTTCATCGACGCGATGATCCAGATCCGCGACGAAATCCGCGCGATCGAGGACGGCAAGCTGGACCGCGAGGACAATCCGCTCAAGCACGCGCCGCACACCGCCACCGCGGTCACGGCCAGCGAGTGGACCCACGCGTACCCGCGCGAGCTGGCGGCGTTCCCGCTGCCGAGCCTCAAGCTGCAGAAGTACTGGCCGCCGGTCGCCCGCGTCGACAACGTCTACGGCGACAAGAACGTCATGTGCGCGTGCATCCCGGTGGATGCGTACAAGGACGAGGCGGTCGAGGCGTAAGCGTTCAGCGCCAATGACTGCAACGCAACGAGGCCCCGCACTGCGGGGCCTCGTTGTTTGTGCGACGTGCCGACGGGATCAAGGTCGCCGGACCGGCACCGGTTGATTGCTGGCCAGGGCCATCCCGATACGCGCCGCGGCCCGTGCGTTGTCGGCGATATCGCAACGCGACACCGGCCACACCCGCGACAACCGCATGCGGGCGATGCAGGCCACGGCCTGCCAGCGGCCACTGCGTTCGGCGCTGGCGTACACGCTGCTCGACTGGCTGGCCGGCGTGCGCTGCGGCGTCGCACCACGACGTGTCCGCGCCGCAGGCACCGCCAGCGCCGTACGCGAGCGTGCCATGCGGAATTGCATGACCTGCTCATGGCTGGGATACACGCTCACGGTCGGCAGATCGAACACGCGTTCCGGCTCTGCTTCCATGGCCACGGCAGGCGCCTCGTTCGGCAGGGGCGTCAGCTCCGGCTCGAGCGTGGCGATCACGCGCACGCCAGGCAGGTCGTGTATCTGCATGGTCTGGACGGGCCCATCTCCCACGGGCTGTGCAACCACGCGGGTCGCGATCGAATGAGTGGCAGCGATCATTGCCAGTGCGGAAACCAGGGTCATCACGTTCATGGTGGAATTCCTTTATTCGTGGCCGAACGGCGATGCCCTGCCCGCTTTCCCTGGGCCGGGGGCCGAGATGGCCATGCATTGAAGCGGTGAAGCGCTTAGCGGTGGATGGGGTGGAACAGCGGGATCAAGCAGGCGACATGGTCGGATCAAGCACCGACTGCACTTCGACGACCGAGTCGGCAGGGAATCCCGCACGCTGCGCGTGTTCGCGGATCAGCGCTTCGTCGCTCGCCAGGTAGACGCAATACGTCTTGTCGTTGGCGACATACGAATGCAGCCACTGCACGCCGGTGCCGAGCTCGTCGAGCACCTGGTTGGAGCGCTGGGCGACATCGCACAGTGCCTCGTAAGGCTCCTTGCCGATGCCGCTGATGTTTCTTTCGATGACGTACTTCCTGAGCATGGTGTTTCTCCGGTTGCGTTAAGCAGCAGTGGCGTTCGGTTTGACGGCATGCACGTTCACGCCATAGGCGTGCAGCCGGTTGTGGAACTTGCGATCGATACCCGTGCCGACGAAGGATTCGAAGCGTTCGCAGACGCGTGCCTGCGCCAGGCCGGCGTCGGCGATCAGCTGCAGCAGCGAGGCCTCGGTCGATGCGCCGCCGATGCAGGCCGCCCACAGGTCGGCGTTGCCACGGGCAACGGCCGCCAGCTCGCGGTCCAGGGCGACGGCACCCAGGTACAGCGCACCGCCGGGCCGCAGCACCCGCGCCACCTCCGACATCAGCCGGGGCTTGTCCGGTGCGAGGTTGATCACTCCGTTTGAGATCAGGATGTCGACGCTGGCGTCGGCAACCGGCAGGTCTTCAAAGGTGCCTTCATGCAATTCCAGACGATCCAGCAAGCCGGCCTGCGCCGCGGCCGCCATCGCGCAGGCGCGCATGGCCCCGGTAAGGTCGACCCCGATCGCCCGCCCGCGCGGGCCGACCGCGCGCGCCGCCAGCAACAGGTCCATGCCCGAACCGCAGGCGTGGTCGAGGACCACGCCACCGGCAGGGATCGTGCCAATCCGCAGCGGGTTGCCGACACCGGAGAAGCGCTCGGTGCAGATCGCCGGCAGCGTTGCCAGCGCGGCGGCGTCATAGCCCAGCCGATGCGCCGCGTAGGCTGCGCCGGTGTGGAAATGAAAGCCGCTGGCCGGATCGCGGGCGACGCGCTCATAGACGACGCGGACCTGCTGGTTCAGCCGATTGCTGTCGATGGTGAGCGGACAACGGCCCATGACGGCCTCCCTGGTGTTGCCGTCGCCTTGTGCGGCGGCATGGGGGCCAATCTAGATAGCGCGCGTATCGATCGGATGTCTGCGCGCGGCGGGTTTGTAACAGCTGGTAACGACGGCCGATACTGTCGGCGCGGCAATGGAGGCAGGAGCAGGTGATGGCGCATACGCCCTGTGTTCTGGTGGTCGACGACGACCAGGCGACCCGCGAGATGCTCGTGGAAGCGCTGAGCACCCACGATTTCCGTGCCCTGCAGGCCGGCGACGGCGCGGCCATGCGCAGCGAACTCGAGCGCGAGGCGCCCGACATCGTCCTGCTCGACATCCGCCTGCCGGGCGAGGACGGCCTGAGCCTGGCACGCTTCCTGCGCGAGCGTTACGACGTCGGCATCATCATGGTCACCGGCTCCGGCGACGTGATCGACCGCATCGTCGGCCTGGAGATCGGCGCCGACGACTACGTCGCCAAGCCGTTCGACCCGCGCGAGCTGATGGCACGCATCAAGAGCGTCCTGCGCCGTATCCAGGCGCGACCGGAAGCGCCCGTAGCCAGTGGCGGTGGCCGTCGCGTCACCTTCGGCCGCTGCACGCTGGACCTGGGCGCCCATCAGGTATTCGACGCCGATGGCACCGAAGTCATGGTCACGCACATGGAATTCGACCTGCTGCGGGTGCTGTACGAACACCCGGGCCGGGCGCTGTCGCGCGATCAGATCCTGACCCTGACCCACAACCGTGAATGGGAGCCGTTCGACCGCTCGATCGACATCCGCATCGCCCGCCTGCGGCGCAAGGTGGAGATCGACCCGGACAACCCGCGCGCGATCCGCACCGTCCGCGGCGTCGGCTACATGTTCGTGCCGGCTGCGTAACGGCCGCGGACGGAATTGTTTCTGCCGCGTAACAGCGGCCCGCGCCTGCGTTTGGCGCTCCTATACTCGATCCACGCCTGCAGCGGAGTCACGCCATGAAGTCCGGCGATCTGCCCGGTATTGTTCTCGCCGACGACCGCGAGCGCGCACTGCGCGACAGCGAACTGCGCCTGCAGCAGGTGCTCGACAACACGTCCGCGGCGGTCTTCGCCAAGGATCGCAGCGGCCGCTACCTGTTCGTCAATCGCGAGTTCGAGCGCCTCACAGGACACAGTGCCGCAGCGCTGATCGGACGCAGCGACCGCGACATCTTCCCCGCCGAGCAGGCCGCCGGCCTGCGCCGCAACGACATGCGCGTGCTGCTGGAGGCGCGGGCGATGGAGTTCGAGGAGAGCGGCGTGTTCGCCGGCGAGCAGCGCACCTACCTCTCGGCGAAGTTCCCGCTGCTCGACTGCGATGGCGCGCCCTACGCCGTCTGCGGCATTTCCACCGACATCACCCGCCGCAAGCAGATCGAAACCGCGCTGACCAGTTCGGCGCTGGCGGTGTCGAGTGCGCGCGGACGCGACCTGTTCGTCGAACTGTCACGCTACCTCGGTGCGATCCTCGACGTCGAAGTCGCCTTCATCGCCGAAATGCGCGAAGAAGACCCGGGCATGATGCGCGTGCTTTCCTTCGTCGCCGACAGCTCACCGCGCGAGAACTTCGAATACGCATTGGCCAACACCGCCTGCGACACCGTCGTCGGCCACGGCTTCCGCATCTATCCGGCGGGTCTCGGCAGCCTGTTCCCGCTGGATGACGACTTCATCGCACTCGGCGCCGAGAGCTATGCCGGCTACCCGCTCACCGACACCCAGGGCCGACCGCTGGGATTGATCTCGATCGTCTCTCGGCGCCCGCTGGAGCAGGCGGAATTCATCGAGTCGGTGATGAAGATCTTCGCCGTGCGCGCTTCGGCCGAGATCGAGCGCCAGCGTGCAGACGCGGCATTGCTGGCCTCGCAGGTCAGTTACCGCCAGATCTTCGAGGCCAGCGAGGACGCGATCGTCGTCTATGACCCGGCCACCGACCGCATCGTCGACGTCAACCCGAAGGCCTGCACGACCTCCGGTTACAGTCACGATGAACTGCTGCACATTGCCGTAGACAACCTCGGCTCGGGCGAGGCGCCCTACACCGGCGCCGATGCGGCGAGCCACCTGCAACAGGCCCATGAACTCGGCTCGTCCCGTTTCGAATGGCGACGTCGCAACAAGGACGGCAGCCTGTACTGGGACGAGGTGTTCCTCAAGTCCGCCAGCATCGGCGGCGAGCCGCGGATCCTCGCCTTCACCCGCGACATCACCGAACGCAAACTCGCCGAGGAGGCCGCGCAACGCAACGCCGAGCACCTGCGCGCCACCGTCAGCGCCGCGCTCGACTGCATCATCGCCATGGACGAGCACGGCACGATCATCAAGTTCAACCCGGCCGCCGAAACGTGCTTCGGCTATCGCGAGCGCGAAGCCCTCGGCCAATCCCTGGCCGAACTGATCATCCCCGAGCGCTACCGCGAGCGGCATCGCCAGGGAATGCAGCGCTTCCTTTCTGGCGGCCCCGGCCCGTACCTGCAGCGGCGCCTGGAAGTGACCGCACTGCGCGCAGACGGCAGCGAGTTCCCGGCGGAACTGGCCATCGGCGTCGACGAGAGCCCGTCGGGGAGAATCTTCATCGGCTACCTGCGCGACATCACCGAACGCATCGAGGCCGAACAGCGCCGAGCCCGGCTCGAGGCGCAGCTGCTGCAGGCCAAGAAGATGGAAGCGCTGGGCCACCTCACCGGCGGCATCGCACACGACTTCAACAACCTGCTGGCCAGCATCATGGGCTACGTGGCCATGGCCAGCGAACGCAGCGCCGGTGGCGGCGATGCGCGCCTTGAAAGCTATCTGGGCCACGCCCTGCAGTCCTGCGAACGCGCACGCGACCTGATCCAGCAGATGTTGATGTTCAGCCGCGGGCAGAAGGGCGAACCGCGACTGCTCGACCCGGCCCAGTGCATCGAGCAGAACCTGGCGGTGCTGCGCCCGAGCATTCCATGCGATGTGGACGTAGTGGTCGATACCGTTGCCGATGCCGGCGCCATCTGCTTCGACCCCGTGCAGTTCGGCCAGGTCATGCTCAACCTGTGCCTCAATGCCTGCGATGCGATGGAAGGCCGGGGTCGACTCGAGATCGGACTGCATGAAGCCATCGAGGACGGTCGGCAGTGCAGCGCGTGTCAGCAACCGGTGTCCGGCAAGTTCGTCGAGATCGCCATCGCCGACTCCGGCCCCGGCATCGAACCGGCCGTGCTGGAACGCATCTTCGATCCGTTCTTCTCGACCAAGCCACCCGGCAAGGGTGCCGGCATGGGCCTGGCGACCGTGCACGGCATCGTCCACGAGCACGGCGGGCACCTTGTCGTCGAATCCGAACCCGGCCGCGGCACTTGTTTCCGGGTGCTGCTGCCGATCTGCCAGGCCGACGCCGACGAAGTCGTCCGCCAGCAACGCGCGAGCGCACCGACGACAAACCCGCGACTGCAGGGCCGCGTGCTCGTGGTCGACGACGAGCGCAGCGTTGGCGAATTCATGTGCGAACTGCTGTCGAGCTGGGGTCTGGAGGCGGACTTCGTCGCCGCGCCCGCGCAGGCACTCGATCGCGTCAAGCAAGCGCCCGCGCACTACCAGCTGCTGATCACCGACCACTCGATGCCGTCGATCACCGGCATCCAGCTGGCGCAGTCGCTGCAGTCGGTCGCACCGGATCTGCCGGTGCTGCTCTACACCGGCCTGGCCGACCGTGTCAGCGAGCAGGCACTACCGGCCAACATGTTGCGAACGGTCCTCCGTAAGCCCATCGACCACGCACAACTGGCGCGCGAACTGTCGGCCATCCTTAGCCCCACGCCGATGTAGCACCGAAGCAAACCGGCTCTTTTTCGAGCGCCGCCGAAGCCCATGCAACGAATAACCGAAGCGTCGTCCGCCGGGCCGGGGATTGCGCAGCAGTGGGCCATGGATGGCCCACGCCCCGCCTTCGGACAGGATGTCCGACGAAGGGGCGGAGCAATCCCCGGCCCGGCGGACGACGCCGCTCCGCAGACGCAAACCCCACAACGGACGACGCCACCGCAGACACTAGCGACACGAAAAAAAAGGCCCCGCAATGCGGGGCCCTTCCTTCAAACTGAACCGATCAGCTGCCGTTCTTCTTCAACCACGCATCCACTGCCGGCAACCGCTCGTTGCGTACCTTCACCCGGTAGGTGACGTTCGCCATCGCGGTGTTGGCGTCGCGACGCGAACCGGCGGCGAGGTTGCGCTCCGCATACGACTGGATCTTGCCAACCATCGCCGGATCAAGCGAAGCATTGGCCAGGCCCGGGTAGTAACGGCTGCGCGAGGACGAGTCGACTCGCTTGTTGACGTCAGTCATGTGTTCGACGGCGAAGTCGAACGCCAGCTCCGGATGCTGCGAAGCGACGGCGCGGATCATGCCGGCGCTGTTGGTCGCACCCGGCTCATCGGTCAGAGCCAGCTCGAGCGCACGCTGCGCCAGCGCCTTGTCCTCGCTCGAGGACAGCATCTGGTACAGCTCGTCCTTCATCAACGGAGTCTTCTCGACCTGTGCAGCGGCATGCAGCTGGTCCCAGGTGGCAGCATCGGCGTGGCGAGCGATCACCGCGAGGATGGTCTTGCGCAATGCCGCCGGCACCGCGGCCGGGTCCGAGTCCTGCGCCGCGTAACGACGACGTGCCTCGGCGACCACCTTGTCATCGCCCAGCGAGCTGAGCGTGTCGATCAGGCGCGTGCGCAGGATCTTGACCGGATCGGCCTCGCCCTGCTTCTCGTCCCAGCCGACGCGAGCGAACACCGGCGCCAGCTGCGCGATGGCGAACTTGCGGAAGCGGGTCTGGCGAGCGACATCGCCCTGGTAATAGTCGTTGAGGTTGTCGAGCTTGCTGGCGATGTCACCCCAGATCTGCGGATCGGAAGCGGCCGGCGTGGCCTTGACCAGATCGAGGTAGTTCGCCGGCGACTGCAGGCCGGCCAGGCCCAGCGCCCAGGTGTCGCCCATCAGGCCGAGCTGGTCGATCGGTGCGACCTTTGCGAAACCGTTGCGGATGGCGGCGAACTGCTCCGGCGAATACAGCGTGCGGTAGTAACCGCTCTGGCCAGCATTGACCACAACCGGGCCGCAACCCGGCACGTCGAGCGAACCTGCACCGCCTTCGACGATCGTACGCACCGGCTCGCCACCGACCGACTGCGCGATCACCGGCACGCGCCACGACAGCGACTGCTTGTCCGGACGGTCCTTGGTGAACTCGCCCTGGGCCAGCTTCAGCGTGGTCTTGCCGTTGCTGCAGGTCGCCGACTGCACCGTGATCATCGGGATGCCCGGCTGCAGCGTGAAATCGTGAGCGATGTCGAGGATCGGCTTGCCGGCGGCAGCCTGCACCTGCTTCCACAGGTCGTCCGACACGGTGTTGCCGTAAGCGTGCGCCTTCATGTAGTTGCGCACGCCCTCGCGCCACGCATCCTCACCGACGTAACCCTCGAGCATGCGGATCACCGCACCGCCCTTCTGGTAGGTGATGGCGTCGAAGGCCTGGCTGGCCTGCTCGACGGTTTCCACGTGCTGCACCACCGGATGGGTGGTGGCCACAGCATCGCGGCTCATCGCGCCTTCGCGGCCGGACACGGCGTACAGCTGGGTGTTCCATTCCGGATGCAGCTTCTGCGTCGTGCGCGAAGCCATCCAGGTGGCGAAGCCTTCGTTGAGCCACAGATCATCCCACCAGCTCATCGTCACCAGGTCACCGAACCACTGGTGGGCGATCTCATGCGCGGCGACCGAGAACACGCGCTGCTTGTCGGACTGCGTCGAGAAGGCCGGGTCGAGCAGCAGGGTGTGCTCGAAGGTGAAGATCGCGCCCCAGTTTTCCATGGCGCTGAAGAACTGGCTGGCGCCGGGCGAAGCCACGTTGTCGAGCTTGGGCAACGGGTACGGCGTGCCGAAGTAGTCGTTGTACTCGCGCAGCACGTCCACCGACGAGTCGAGCGCGAAACGCGCCTGGTCGACCACGCCCTTCTGGGTGATCACGCCGACTTCGGTTTCGCCCATCCTGGCGGTGGCGCGATCGAACTCGCCAGCGCTGAAGAACAGCAGGTAGGTCGACATCTTCGGCGACTGGGCGAAGCGCACGCGGGTCAGGCCGTTGCCCAGGTCGGTGGTCGCCGTCGCCGGCATGTTGCTGACCGCCATCTCGCCGCTCGGCACGGTCGCTTCGAGCGTGAAGGTGGCCTTGTGCGACGGCTCGTCCCAGGACGGGATCATGCGGCGCGCATCGGAGTTCTCGAACTGCGTGAACAGTGCGCGCTTCTTGCCGGCCTTGGTTTCGTAGTCGATCGCGAACAGACCGTTGGCCTGGGTACCGATCTTGCCGGTGTAGTCCATCGCCAGGCGGTAGCTGCCCACGGCCAGCGGCTTGTCGAAAGTGAAGGTGGCGGTCTGCGCATCGGCGTCGACGCCGACCTTGGCCGCAACAGCCTTGCCCTTGCCGGTGGCGGGCGACAGCTTCGCCGAAGCGAAGGTCATGTCCACGGCCTGCAGGATGATGGTCGTCGTCGGTTCCAGCACGTCCAGCGTGATCGTCACCTGGCCGTCGAAGGTCATCGTCTGCGCATGCGGCGCGATCGCGACGTCGTAATGCGTCGGGCGCACGTTGCGCGGCAACTGCGTGGTGGTGGCCTGCGCGGCGGCGACATTCGACACGGTTGCGGGTGCAGCTGCCATGGCGGTGACGCAGTTGCCGGCCAGTGCCAGCGTGATAGCGGTAACCAGAAAACGACGCATCAACTTCCCCCTGAATGATCTACGGTGTGATCGGCCCTTAGGAGCCTGTATTGGGTCGAGGCGACGACAGCTGCGTCCCCACTCAGCAACTTGCCCCAGACCGGCTGTGCCGATCCTGCCCGTTGGCAGCTGAGCGCAAATCGGTCCGGAAGACCAGCACCGGAAGTCATGCCCGGGCAGCCCGAGGTCACATTGCCATGCGGGTGTCGCCCGCCGCTGGCATGATCGGGCGGTCCCGACCGGCGGAGGCTCCATGCGGTTCAAGGCGATGGTGGTTTTGACCCTGGCGTTGCTCGCTCCCTGGGCGGCGGCGGCACAGCAGGCCTATGTTCCGATCGAGCAGCGCCTCACTCCCGCACAACTGCGCGAGGTCGGCCTGTCGCCCGCCCAGCTTGAAACGCTGAACCGGTTGCTGCGCGAGACCCCGGCGCAGGACACCGCCGCCGCCCCGACACCGGCGCCCGCCGCCGCTCGGGAAGAGGCTGCGGCGCAGCACGAATCGGCCGAACTCGGCGGCCAGCCCATCCGTAGCCGGCTCAAGGGATCGGTCGATGGCTGGGAGCCCGGCACCGTGTTCGAGCTGGAGAACGGCCAGCAGTGGAAGGTGCTCAAGGGCAGCATGAAGCTGCGCAAGCCCCTGGACGCGCCCGAGATCGTGGTCGTCCCCGGCCTGGCCGGACGCTGGTTCCTGCAGGTCGATGAGGACATGCCCAAGGCGAGGGTGTACCGGATCGACTGAGCCCCATTGGCCGTCGCCACGCGCCCTTGACGTCGTTGTGCGGTAAACAGGGCGTGCCGTCGCGGTACGTGACCGCGGCCACGCGCCTCCGGGGATTCCAATGCCAGGACGTTGGGTGAGCACAGGAAACGATCTTGTCGCGCGACCTGGACCTGGCCGGCGCGCGAGTGCGCTGATCCTCGCCGCCTTGCTGGCGGGCCTGGCGCTGACCGCGAGCGCAGCCCCTCCCCCCGCACAGACCGGCACCACGGAAACGGCAGCGGCGACACCACCGCCTGCCACCGAGGCGACGGTCAGGTTCTTCAACCGCGACATCCTGACCCTGCGCAGCACCCTGCTCGGCCGCCCGCCCGAGCTGCGCGCGCGCACCGCCGAAGCCAACATCGAGCAGGTGGTGCAGCGGCCGGGCACGCCCACGGTGGCCTTCGAAAACATTCCGCAGGGATCGCTGGTGTTGCTGGGCGGGCAACTGGTGGCAATGGTCACGCCCGCCGACCTGGACGCACTGAACCAGCAGACCATGGCCCAGGCCCGCGCCGAGATCGCACGCAACCTCACCGAGGCCGTGCGCGCGGCCGAACGCGACCGCGCGCCGCGGCAACTGCTCAACGGCGTGCTCATGTCATTGCTGGCGACCGGCGTCGCCGCGCTGGCGATGCTCGTGCTGCTGTGGCTGCGTCGGCAGATTGAATCGCGGTTCCAGCGCTGGATCGAAATCCGCATACGGACGCTGCGCCAGGAGTCCACGCGTCACGTCGTGACCAGCCTGCGCACCTTCGTCAACTGGTTCAAACGCCTGGTGCTGTGGCTGCTCGCATTGCTGGTGCTGGAGGAGTGGCTGCGGTTCGTGTTCGGCCAGTTCGGCTTTACCCAGCCGTGGTCGCAACGCATGACCGGCTGGATCGTCGACCTGCTGGCGGGCTGGGGCCAGGCGATTGCCGGCGCCGTCCCCGGTCTGGTTGCGGCATTCGTGATCCTGTTCCTCGCCCGCGTGCTCGCCAAGACCCTGAGCCTGACCTTCCGCGCAGTGCAGAGCGGTCGCTTCCAGTTGTTCGGCATCGATGACCAACTGGCCGAACCCACCCGCAAACTGCTGGTGGCGGTGATCTGGCTGTTCGCCGTGGCGATGGCCTATCCGTACCTGCCCGGTGCGCAGACCGACGCGTTCAGGGGCCTGAGCGTGCTGGTCGGCCTGATGATCTCGCTGGGCGCGTCCAGCATCGTCGGCCAGGCAGCCGGCGGATTCACGCTGCTCTATGCCCGCACGATGGCGGTCGGCGACCTGGTGCGGATCGGTGAGGTCGATGGTGTGGTCCTGCAGATCGGCCTGTTCACCACCCGCCTGCGCAATCTGATGGGCGTGGAGATCAGCATTCCCAACAACGTCGTGCTCGGCGGCCAGCTGCACAACTACTCGCGCAACCCGGACGGTCCGGGACTGTGGCTGGAGACCGGCGTGACCATCGGCTACGACTCGCCATGGCGCCAGGTGCACCGCCTGCTGCTCGATGCCGCAGCCAGGACTGAAAAGATCCAGGCGACGCCGGCACCGTATGTGCTGCAGACCGCGCTGTCGGACTTCTACGTCGAGTACAAGCTGCGCGCGCGCATCCTGGAACCGGTGTTGCGTCCGTTCGTGCTGACCGAACTGCACGCCAACATCCAGGACGCGTTCAACGAGGCCGGCGTGCAGATCATGTCGCCCAACTACGAAGCCGACCCGGAGCAGCCGAAGATGGTCGGGCGGGCGCATTGGGAAGGCGTGCCGGCGCCGGCGCAGCAGCCACCCTCGGGAAGCTGAGGCCGTGCCGCGGTCCATTCAGTCCCGCGGCGAAGCACGTCACCCCGGCATTCGGACCGTTTCGGCATCGCGCCGCCGTGGCGGGCCGGGGCATCATTCCAAGTCACGATCCACCTGGACTTCCGCATGAGCACGACCCCCGACTTCGCCGCAGGCCAGCTCTGGCGCTGCACCGGCCGCACGCTCGCCGAGACACCGACGCTTCTGATCAACCGTGTCGACGTCCATCCGCTCGGCGGCGAGATCTTCCACGTCACCGTCCGCAACGTGAAGATCCGGCATCCGGGCCTGCCGTCGGGAATGCTGACCGAACTGCCGCATCTGCCGGTTACGCGGGCGACGCTCGAAGCCAGCGCGATCGGCTACGAGGGAGAGCAGCCGCCCTACCCGGCCTACCTCAAAGGCTATGCCGAGTGGAAGCAGGCCTTCGATGCCGGCAAGGCCGGCTCGTTCGGGGTCAGCCTGGCCGACGTGCTACGCATCGTCGAGCAGGGCCTGACAGGACAGCCGCCGCGCTGAAGCAAGGCGTCGTGATTCTCCTGTGAAGCGGACCGGCTGCAGCGCCGGGTACGCTCGGCTCAGTAGACAAGGGAAGTCACGATGAAAGCGATTGCAGCGGTCACCTCACTCGCGCTGTTCGCGGCAGCGTCTTGTCCTGCGGTGCATGCACAGGACGCAGATGAACTGGCAAAGCAGCTGTCCAATCCCGTCGCCAGCCTGATCAGCGTGCCGTTGCAGTTGAACTGGGACGATGGCATCGGCCCGGACGATGACGGCAGCAAGACCACCCTCAACGTGCAGCCGGTGATCCCGATCTCGATCAGCGAAGATTGGAACCTGATCTCGCGCACGATCGTCCCGATCGTGTACCAGAACGAGATCTTCCCCGGCGCGGGCAGCCAGTCCGGAATCGGCGATGTAACGCAGTCGTTCTTCTTCTCGCCCAAGGCGCCGACCGGTTCCGGTTGGATCTGGGGCGTCGGTCCCGTGCTCTACCTGCCCACCGCCAGCGACGACCTGCTCGGCGCCGACAAGTGGGGCGCAGGCCCGACCGCGGTCGTTCTCAAGCAGACCGAAGCCGGCTGGACCTACGGCGCACTGGTCAATCATGTGTGGTCCTTCGCCGGCGACGATAATCGCGCCGACATCAGCAACACCTTCCTGCAACCGTTCCTGTCGAAAGGCCTGGGCCAGGGCCGCACGCTGACCGCCAACCTGGAGTCGACCTACGACTGGAAGGCAGAGCAGTGGACGGTGCCGATCAACTTCACCTATAGCAAGGTGGGCAAGATCGGCAGCCAACTGGTCAGCTACGCCGGCGGCGTGCGCTATTACGCCGAAGCACCAGATGGTGGCGCCGACTGGGGCCTGCGGTTCGTGTTCACGCTGCTCTATCCCAAGCACTGACTGCGCCGATCGAGCGAAAGTCGCCGGATCCCCGCCTTCGCCGGGATGACGGATCAGGAGCAACGTCCATGGGTTCCCGCCTTCGCGGGAATGACGATTAAAGAGCAACGTCGCTGGGTCCCCGCCTTCGCGGGGATGACGGGTTACAGACGAAGACCGGGCAATGAAATGCCGAAGCGTCGTCCGCCGGGTCGGGGATTGCGCAGCAGTGGGCCATGGATGGCCCACGCCCCGCCTTCGGACAGGATGTCCGACGAAGGGGCGGAGCAATCCCCGGCCCGGCGGACGACGCCGCTCTGAAGTGAAGGCGACGCCGCTCTGAAGCGAAGGCGACGCCGATCCGAAACGAAGGCGGCGACGCCGAAGTAAACGCAACGTCAAGCTGGATCCCGGCGTTCGCCAGGATGACGTTGATAAAAAAAGCCCCGCATTCGCGGGGCTTCTTCTACTTCTACACGCGCAACCGGATCAGGCGAACGGATCCTGCAGCACGATGTTGGCGTCGCGGTCCGGACCGGTCGAGACGATCGCCAGCGGGCAACCGGCCAGTTCTTCCAGCGCGCGCAGGTAAGCACGCGCAGCGGCCGGCAGCTTGTCCCACTCGGTGACGTTGTGGGTGTTCTCTTCCCAACCCGGGAACTCCAGGTACACCGGCGTGCACTCTTCCCAGCCGGCCGCATCGAGCGGCGCGTACTCGGTGCGCTTGCCACGGTACTCATAGGCGATGCAGATCTTCAGCTTCTCCATGCCATCGAGCACGTCGAGCTTGGTGATGCACAGACCGGTGATGCCGTTGACGGCGACCGCGCGGCGCAGCGCAACGATGTCCATCCAGCCGCAGCGGCGCGGACGGCCAGTCGTGGCACCGTACTCCTGGCCACGGTCACGCAGACCCTGGCCAACGTCGTCGTCCAACTCGGTCGGGAAAGGACCACCGCCCACGCGCGTGGCGTAGGCCTTGGCGATGCCGAGCACGTAATCGATCGCGTCCGCGCCCACGCCGGTACCGGCATACGCGCCACCGACGGTGGTGTTGGACGAAGTCACGTACGGATAAGTGCCGTGGTCGATGTCGAGCAGCGAACCCTGCGCGCCTTCGAACAGCACGCGCTTGCCCTGCTTGCGCAGCTCGTGAAGGATGCCGGCGACGTCGGACTTCATCGGCTCGACGTACTCGCCGAAAGCCAGCGCCTCGTCGAGCGTCTGCTGGAAGTCGACCGCGTCCACGCCCAGGTACTTGGTCAGGACGAAGTTGTGGTAATCCATCGTGCTGCGCAGCTTCTCGGCGAGCTGCTGCGGGTAATGCAGATCAGCAATGCGGATACCGCGACGCGCCACCTTGTCCTCATAGGCCGGACCGATGCCGCGGCCGGTCGTGCCGATGGCCTTGCCGCCGGCGGCCTTCTCGCGGGCCTGGTCCAGGGCGATGTGGTACGGCATGATCAGCGGCGTGGCCGGGCTGATCTTCAGGCGCGAACGCACTTCCACGCCGTTGCCTTCGAGCTCGCCGATTTCCTTCTTCAACGCGGCCGGGGACAGCACCACGCCGTTGCCGATCAGGCACAGCGCGTCGGGGCGCAGGATGCCGGACGGAATCAGGTGCAGGACGGTCTTCTTGCCGCCGATGACGAGGGTATGGCCGGCATTGTGGCCACCCTGGAAGCGCACGACGGCGCCGATCTCCTTGGTGAGCAGATCGACGATCTTGCCCTTGCCTTCATCGCCCCATTGGGCACCGAGAACGACGACTGACTGACCCATTGCCAAGCTCCTGACGTTGCATTGAGAACCGGCCCAAGGCCGGGCTGTCGCGGACGCCTCATCGGGAGGGACGCGCAAACAGCAAGAAAGCCGGCGGGGCGCAGGGCCCCGTCCGGCTTTTGTGCATTATCCGGGTTTTAGGGGGCGGGGGCCACCCCGAAAGCGGCATTGGACAGATTGGGTGGGGTCTTCGCGCCGCCGTCACATGGCTACAGCCGCACCAGCCACAACGACAGCAACCCCAGCCCGACCACGACCGCCCCGACCACGCGCAGGTGCCGGTCCGGCAGCGCGTGCAGTTGTTCGGCGGCGCGCTTCCAACCGCGCGGTGCGACGAAGAGAAACAACCCCTCCAGCACCGCCACCAGGCACACCGCCGACAACAGCTCCAGCAGCATTGCTCAGGCGCGCCCGATCAGCGATCCGACTTGAGGTACTGCAGGAACGGATCGTCGCGGTCGAGCACGATCACGCCCTCGCCATCAGCGAAGCCCTTGCGGTACGCCTCCAGGCTGCGCTGGAACGCATAGAAGGCCGGATCCTTGTTGGCCGCCTGCGCATACAGGCGCGTGGCTTCGGCATCGCCCTGGCCGCGCAGCTTCTGCGCATCGCGCTCGGCCTCGGCCACGATCACCAGCTTTTCGCGATCGGCCTGGGCGCGGATCGCCTGGGCCTGCTCGACGCCTTCGGCGCGCAGCTGGCTGGCAACCTGCAGACGCTGGCTGCGCATCTGGTTGTAGACCGAACCGAGGACGTTGCTGTCCTGCGGCAGTTCGATGCGCTTGATGCGGATGTCGACGATCTTCACGCCGAGCGTAGCGGCGCCGACGTTGATCGCGTCGAGCTGTTTGCCGATCACCGACGTGCGATCGCCGGAAACGACCTGCTGCAGCGTGCGCGCGTTGATCTCGTTGCGCAGCGAATCCTTGATGATCGGCGCCAGGCGATCGACCGCGGTGACCTCGTCGCCACCGGTGGCGCGGTAGAACGCGCGCGTATTCTCGATCCGGCCCAGCGCGAAGAAGTCGACGCTGACGTTCTGCTTGTCGGCGGTCAGGTAGCGCTCGGGCTCGGCATCGAGCACCTGCAGGCGTTGGTCGAACACCCGCGCCGTCTCCACCAGCGGCCACTTGAAGTGCAGGCCCGGGCCAAGGTCGGTGCGCACGACGCGACCGAGGTTGAGCACGATCGCGGTATGGCCCTCGGTGACCACGAACATCGAACCGAGCAGCGCGAACAGCGCTGCGACCACCGCGGCAATCCAAAGGGAGAATCTCATCGGGTCACCTCATCGCGACCGGTCGGCCGGCTCGGTCGTGCGCTGCGACCGCTGTCGCCGGGCTCGGTGGTAATGGTCGGGGGCAACAGGTCAGGCGTCAGCAGCGGTGCGCCCGACGCGGCCGGGCCGCTGCGCTTGTCGGGCATTGGCACGTAGATCAGCTGGCGCGAATCGCCGCCGATGATCTTGCGGTTGTCGGTCAGCACCTGCTCCAGCGTGTCCAGCCACAGGCGCTTGCGGGTGACCTCCGGCGCGGCCTTGTACTGGTCGACCAGCAACGAGAAGCGATTGGCGTCACCTTCCGCGCGGGCGACCGAGGAGGTCTTGTAGCCTTCGGCGGCGGTGCGGATGCGCGACGCTTCACCGCGTGCCTCCGGCACGACCTGCTTGGCGTAGGCCTGGGCCTGGTTGATTGCGGTGGTCTTGTCGGCAGCGGCGCGCTGGACCTCGTCGAACGCGTCCTTGACCTCATCCGGCGGACGCGCGTTGGGCAGGTTCAGCTCGGTCACGATCAGGCCGGTGCGGTAGTCCTGCAAGGACGCCTGCAGGCGCTGTCGCACGGTAACGGTCAGCTCCGAACGTGCGTTGAGCACGGTGTCCAGATCGGAACGGCCAACCTGTTCGCGCACGGCACTTTGCGCCGCTTCCCTGAGTACGCGACTGGCATCGCGCGAACCGAACAGGTACAGCTGCGGGTCGCCGATGCGGTACTGCACGTTGATCTCGACGTTGACCATGTTGGCGTCACGGGTGAACACCGGCACGGTATCGCTGTAGGCGTTGCTCTGGGTGGCGTTGACCTTGGTCACGCGCTCGATCGGCCACGGCGCCTTGAGGTGCGGGCCCGGCTGCAGCACGCGCGAGAACTGGCCGAAGCGCAGGACCACGCCGCGCTCCTGTTCGGTCACCAGCACGAAGCAGTTGAACACCAGCCACAGGCCGAAGGCGATCGCCACCCAGCGCAGGATGTTGCCGCCCCCGCCCGCGCCGCCGCCGAACAGGCCGCGCAAGGGGTCGAGCAAGGCATCCAGGCGGCCATTGGGTCTGCGCCGCGGGGTTCGACCATTCGAACCGCCGGAATTGTCACTGCCAGGTGTGTTCCAGGCCATGCCTGCTCCAAGAGGGGGATACGTCCGCAACCGCGTTCAGCAATGCGGGCGTGGGTCGATTCTAGGTGGGGGTGCGACAGGGCTCAAGCAAGGCGATGGCCCGCTCAGGCGGCATCATCGCTCTCTTCGGGCGGCAAAAGGGGCCTGAGGACCTCGCCATGGGCCTGTACGAACAGACGCTGGGCGTCGGCCAGAGCCAGGTCGACGTTGATCACCCAACCGTGCTCGTCGTGATCCTCAGCGCGGACCGCGCCCAACTCGTGCAGGCGTGCACGCAGGCGCGCCGCTTGCGGCGGCAGGCGCAGCTCACCGCTGACGTGACGCAGTTCCAGCGCTTCGGCCAGGCCTTCGCGCAGCAGTTCCAGGCCGCGGCCGTCGCGCGCCGACAGCCACACCCGCATGCGACCTTCGGCCGGGCGATCCAGGCGCGGCTGCACCGGCTCGTCGCCCTCGCCTCCGCCAAGCTTGTCGATCTTGTTGAACACCAGCAGCTGCGGCAGGTCGCCGGCGCCGATGTCCTTGAGCACGGCGTCGACCTGGGCGATGCGCTCGTCGCGCAGCGGGTCGGCAGCATCGACCAGGTGGATCAGCAGGTCGGCCTCGCGCGCTTCCGACAACGTCGAGCGGAACGCGGCCACCAGTTCGTGCGGGAGGTCGCGGACGAAGCCGACGGTATCGGCCAGCACCACGTTGCCGCCCGACAATTCGATGCGACGCACGGTCGGATCGAGCGTGGCGAACAGCTGGTCGGCGGTGTAGGCCTCCGCGCCGGTCATGGCATTGAACAACGTCGACTTGCCGGCGTTGGTATAGCCGACCAGGGCCACGCGCGGCATTTCGCTGCGCATGCGTGCACGGCGCATCTGGGTGCGCTGCACTTCGACCTTTTCCAGGCGCTTCTGCAATTGCTCCAGGCGCTTCTGCAGCAGGCGGCGGTCGGTTTCCAGCTGGGTTTCACCCGGACCGCGCAGGCCGATCGAGCCACCGCGCTGGCGCTCCAGGTGGGTCCAGCCGCGAACCAGCCGCGTCGCCATGTGCTTGAGCTGCGCCAGCTCGACCTGCAGCTTGCCGTCGTGACTGTGCGCACGCTGGGCAAAGATGTCGAGGATCAGGCCGGTGCGGTCAACCACGCGGCGCTTGAGTTCGCGTTCGAGATTGCGCTCCTGGCCGGGCGAGAGCGGATGATTGATCAGGATCAGGTCGGCGCCGGTGGCCTCGGCCGCGGCCTTGACCTCTTCCAGCTTGCCGCTGCCGATCAGCATCGCCGCGTTTGGCCGGTCGATGCGCGCCGTGAGCACCGCCGCCACCGTGGCACCGGCCGAGCGGGCCAGGTCGGCGAACTCTTCCAGCAGCCCCTCGTCCGGCGGACCGCCGGCATGGGGCTGGATCAATAGCGCGTGTTCGCCTTTTCGGGATCTTTCAAACAAGCGGGGTCAAGCCTGAGCGGGGGACAGGATCACAAGATGGGCATGGCAGGCCCGCCAAACAAGGGCACAGTGCCCCTGCCCTGTACGGGAGGGGCTCCAGGCTGGAGATCGACAGGTGCGAGGGGGCGCATGGCCCCGCTCTTCAAATCTGGCCGAATGAACCTGGCCGAGTAGATCCAACCGCGGGCTTACTCGGTCTCGTCGACCGGGCCTTCGCCTTCGCCCTCGGAGGACTGCACGTAGCCGCCGCCCGGCCCGACGCGGACATTGCGCGCCGGCACGACGGTGGAGATCGCGTGCTTGTAGACCATCTGGCTCACGGTGTTGCGCAACAGCACCACGAACTGGTCGAACGACTCGATGGTGCCCTGCAGCTTGATGCCGTTGACCAGGTAAACCGAAACCGGCACGCGTTCGCGGCGCAACGCGTTCAGGAAAGGATCCTGCAAAGATTGTCCCTTGGACATGGTGTAGTTCCCCAACTCGTTCTAGTTATAAGGGCGGCGTGGCGAAGCCGGCCGCAGTCGCCGGAACCTGTCCCCACAGCGGCGACCGGGTTCGATGGTAGCGCAATCGCCCCTGGCGCACCCGCACCGGCTGCACCCTTTCGCGCCGGTCAAACCCCGGCCGCGGCGTCCATGAACATCGCTCTGGCCTGCTCCAGTGCCGGACGCTGCCGTTGCGGGTCGAACCATTGCGCATCCAGCTCGCCGCGCAGCCAGGTCAGCTGCCGCTTGGCCAGCTGACGGGTGGCGAAGATGCCCAGCTCACGCATCCGTGCCGCCGAACTTGCACCGTCCAGGTGCTCCCAGGCCTGCCGATAACCGACCGCGCGCAAGGCCGGCAGCTCCAGCGGTCGCGGCTGCGCGGCCAGTTCCGGCAACGCCCGCAGGGCCCTGACTTCGTCGAGGAAGCCATCGGCCAGCATCTGGTCGAAGCGGCGCTCGATGCGCGCGTGCAGAAGCGCGCGGTCGTCCGGTGCCAGCACCAGCTTGAGCACCCGCAGTGGCAGGCGAGGCACCTGCGCGCGGTCGCGCCGCCAGTCGCTGATGCTGCGGCCGGACAGCCTGAAGACCTCCAGCGCACGCTGGATCCGCTGGGCGTCGGTCGCATGGATGCGCGCCGCCGCCTCCGGGTCGATCGCGGCCAGGTCGGCGTGCAGTGCCGCCCAGCCCCGCTCCCCCGCCTCGGCCTCCAGTTGCGCACGCGTGGCCGGGTCGGCCTCCGGCATCGGCGACAGCCCCTGCAGCAGCGCGTGGAAATACAGGCCGGTACCGCCGGCGAGGATCGGCAACCGGCCGCGGGCGACGATGTCGTCCAGGGCCCGCCGCGCGTCCGCGGCGAACTCGGCGGCCGAGTACGGCTGCCAGGGTTCACGCAGGTCGACCAGGTGGTGCGGTACGCGGGCCAGTTCCTCGGCGCTGGGCTTGGCCGCGCCGATGTCGAGCCGGCGGTAGACCAGGGCGGAATCGACACTGACAATCTCGCCGCCGTGGCGTTCGGCCCATTCCAGCGCAAGCGCGGTCTTGCCCGAAGCGGTCGGGCCCATCAGGGCAATCGCAATCGGGCGCGAATCGGCGGGCATGGCGGCACGGGTGCAGCGGAGGCGCGTAGCCTCGCACAGGCACCGTCCTGGCGGAACCGTTGCCGGCGCAACCGTGTCGCAACGCAGCATCGGCGCCGCCCTCCACAGATGCTGTGGGCAAGCACTGGGGCAAGGCTGTTGATAACGTGCTCCACGCCTTGGCCCGCAACGCTTCCCGGGCGTTTGTCCATTTTTTCGCCAGCCCTGTCGCGCTGTCCACAAGCCCTGTGGACAAGCCTGCGGACAGTGATGTGTGCAGATCGCGGACAGGCTGCTGCGACGGGGCTCTCGCCATGTTGGCGAAAAAATGACCGGCGAAATTTGTTGACTTGGCGCACGGATTCGGCATGTGTGCTGAAGGGACTTCAACCTCGACGTCACCCGACAAAAAACGTCAGTACGCAAGCCCCTCCCGGTCCGTCACACACTCTATCCACAAACCCTGTGGACAAACCTGCGGACAGTTGTGTGGAGACAACGCTGCGCGCCTTGCTGCGCAAGCGTTGCAAGAGGGGTGGCGAACAATTGACCAGCGAAAAAGGTTGACTTGCCCTGCCGATTCGGCATCGGCGCAAGTCGCCCATGCAGCACGCACGCTTCTATCCACAACGCCTGTGGACAAACCTGCGGACAGTAGTGTGGAGCGAATGCTGCAGGCCTTGCGACACAAGGGACGCAAGAGGGTTGGCGAAGATTTGACCAGCGAAAAACGTTGACTTGTTCGCCTCGCGCGGCTACTCGTCGTCAGGCCACTTCGGCATCGATGGTGTGGATTTCACCCGCGGCAGCTTCTGTGCCGACAGCGCGCTCAACACTTTCAGTGCATCCACGGTCGCGGCGACATCGTGCACGCGCACCAGCTTCGCACCACGCTGCGCGGCGATGAGGTGTGCAGCCACCGAGCCATGCACGCGTTCGAACGGCTGCGCACGTCCGGTGATCTCGCCGATGGTCTTCTTGCGCGAGAGCCCGGCAAGGACCGGCACGCCGAGTTCGGCGAAGCGCTCGAGTTGCGCGAGCAACGCCAGGTTGTGCTGCGTGTCCTTGCCGAATCCGAAACCCGGATCGACGACGATGTTCTTCTTCGAGATGCCGGCCATCTCGGCGGCGAAGATGCGCTCGGCGAGGAAGCGATGCACTTCGGCGACGACGTCGTCGTACTGCGGCGACTGCTGCATCGAACGCGGCTCGCCCTGCATGTGCATCAGCACCACCGGCACGCGCAGGCTGGCCGCGGCATCGAGCGCACCCTCGCGGCGCAGCGCGTAGACGTCGTTGATCATGCCGGCACCGGCCTGCACGGCCGCGCGCATCACCTCGGGCTTGGAGGTGTCGATGCTGATCGGCAACATCGTTTCGCGTGCCAGTCGCTCGATCACCGGAATCGTGCGACGCAGCTCTTCCTCGAGCGGGACCTCATCGGAACCGGGACGGGTCGATTCACCGCCGATGTCGAGGATGTCGGCGCCCTCTTCCGCCAGCTGCAATCCGTGTGCGACCGCCGCTTCCAGCGTGTCGTGCGCGCCGCCATCGGAGAACGAATCCGGGGTGACGTTGACGATGCCCATGACGCGCGGGCGATCGAGTACCAGCAGACGGCCGTTGCAGTCGAGGGTGAGGGTGGTGTCGAACATGCTTGGGTTCCAGGGACAGTGCTTGCGCAGGGTAGCCCGGGGGCGGTGCTGGCGGAACCTCCGGCGGCTGCCGGGTCCTTCGACTTCGCGCCTGCGGCGCTACGCTCAGGACGAACGGAATCCTTCACTCACACCGCTCGTCCTGAGCGTAGCGCAGCGAAGTCGAAGGAGCGCCCAAAGAAAAGGGCCGGGAATCACCCCGGCCCTCTCATTGCATCGTCACCGATCCGATCAGGTCTGCGCCGCAGGCCCGCCAATCGCCCCCGGGCGCTCGCCGTCGTCCTTCGACGTCTTGCCCGACTTCGACCAGTCAGCCGGCGGGCCCGGCACGCGGCCGGCCATGATGTCGTCGATCTGGTGCGCGTCGATGGTCTCGTACAGCAGCAGCGCATCGGCCATCGCGTGCAGCTTGTCGAGGTTGCCCTTGAGGATTTCGGTGGTACGGCCGTAAGCCTTGTCGAGGATGTCGCGCACGACCTCGTCGATCTTGCGCGCCGTCTCGTTGGAGACGTTCTTGTGCTGCGTCACCGAACGGCCCAGGAACACCTCGTCCTCTTCCTCGCCAAAGGTGATCGGCCCCAGCTCGGACAGGCCCCACTTGGTGACCATGTTGCGCGCCATCTTGGTCGCGCGCTCGATGTCGTTGGAGGCGCCGGTGGTGACCTTGTCGACACCGAAGATCAGCTCCTCGGCAACGCGGCCACCGTACAGCGAGCACAACTGCGACTCGATCGCGGTGCGGTTGTAGCTGTACTTGTCGCCCTCGGGCAGGTACATGGTCACGCCCAGCGCGCGACCGCGCGGGATGATCGTCACCTTGTAGACCGGGTCGTGCTCGGGAACCACGCGACCGACGATGGCGTGGCCGGCCTCGTGGTAGGCGGTCAGCTTCTTCTCGTCTTCGCTCATCGCCATCGAGCGGCGCTCGGCACCCATCAGGATCTTGTCGCGCGCCTTGTCGAAGTGCTCCATGCGCACGTCCTTGGCGTTCTCGCGCGCCGCGAACAGGGCCGCCTCGTTGCAGAGGTTGGCCAGGTCGGCGCCGGAGAAACCCGGGGTGCCACGGGCGATGGTCATCGGCTCGACGTCGTCGTGCAGCGGCAGCTTGCGCATGTGCACGCGCAGGATCTGCTCGCGGCCCTTCACGTCCGGCAGGCCGACCACGACCTGGCGGTCGAAACGGCCCGGGCGCAGCAGCGCCGGGTCGAGCACGTCGGGACGGTTGGTCGCGGCGATCACGATCACGCCCTCGCCACCCTCGAAGCCGTCCATCTCGACCAGCAACTGGTTCAGGGTCTGCTCGCGCTCGTCATGACCACCGCCGAGGCCGGCACCGCGATGGCGGCCGACCGCGTCGATTTCGTCGATGAAGATGATGCACGGCGCGTGCTTCTTGGCCTGCTCGAACATGTCGCGTACGCGGCTGGCGCCAACGCCGACGAACATCTCGACGAAGTCCGAGCCGGAAATGCTGAAGAACGGCACCTTCGCTTCGCCGGCAATCGCGCGGGCAAGCAGGGTCTTGCCGGTGCCGGGCGGGCCGACCATCAGCACGCCGCGCGGAATCTTGCCGCCGAGCTTCTGGAACTTGGACGGGTCGCGCAGGAACTCGACGAGTTCGCCGACTTCTTCCTTGGCTTCATCGCAGCCGGCGACGTCGGCGAGGGTGACCTTGACCTGGTCCTCGCCCTGCAGCTTGGCGCGCGAACGGCCGAAGCTCATCGCGCCCTTGCTGCCGCCCTGCTGCATCTGCCGCATGAAATACACCCAGATGCCGATGAACAGCAGCCAGGGCAGGACGTTGATGATGATGTAGAGCAGCGACGGCCCGCTCTGCGGGGGCGCCTGGTCGATGGCGACCTTGTGCGAGATCAGGTCGTTGATGAGGTATTCGTCGCCGGGGCTGTAGGTGACGAACTTGCTGCCGTCCTTGCGCTCACCGTTGATGGTGGTCCGATCGTCGCCGATCTTGACCTCCTTCACCCGGTCCTGCTGCACCTGCTGGACGAACTGGTCGTAGGCCAGCGTTTCGCTGCCTGCCGCGCGCGGTCCGAACGCCTGGAACACCACCATCAATACGACGGCGACGATTACCCAGAGCAGCAGATTCTTGGCCAAGTCGTTCATCAATTCCTACCTGTCGCCCTCATGGCGTTGTTACAGCGGGGCGGCGCCGGAGCGCCTGTACATCTCGGGGTTGTCGCACCTTACTTCATAACCGCGCGCTTGCCCTGTGCCAGCGCGTACACCTCGGGCGAGCGCTTGCGAGACGCCTCCGGCTTGCGGATCACGACCTTGTCATAGCGCCGCCGCAGCTCCTTCACGTACTCGTCGAACCCCACCCCCTGGAACAGCTTGATCAGGAAGTTGCCGCCGGTACGCAGGTGCTGGTCGGCGAAGTCCATCGCCAGTTCGGACAGGTACATCGCCCGCGGCATGTCGACCGCATCCACACCGCTCTTATTGGGGGCCATATCCGACAGGACAAGGTCCACGCGCTGGCCGTCCAGCGAGGCTACCAGCCGCGACAGGACCTCTTCCTCCCTGAAATCGCCAAGAAGGAACTCCACGCCGGCCAGCGAGGGCATCTCGAGGATGTCCAGGGCGATCACCCGGCCCGGCCGGGCCGGATCGAGGCGGTCGAGCTCCCCGCGCAGCCACTGCGACCATCCGCCAGGGGCGGCACCGAGGTCGACCACGATCATTCCGGGCTTCAGCAGCCGGTCACGCTCGACCAGCTCCTCGAGCTTGTAAGCGGCACGCGAACGCAGCCCTTCCGCCTTGGCCTTCTTCACGAAGGGGTCGGAAAAGTGTTCCTTGAGCCAGCGCTGGCTGGATTTGCTGCGAGTCGCCATCGGGCGTGGGGGCCGGCGTGAGTGGGCTGTGGGGCCCGTGGGGGTGGTCATGATACCCTGCGCAACCCACCCCCATGCTCCCCGTGCCCCAATGCAGACCGTCCTGACCGCCGCCCAGACCCGTTTCCTGCGCGGCCAGGCCCATGATCTGAAGGCCATGCTGCAGGTTGGCGGCAAGGGCGTGACCGAGTCGCTGATCGCCGAGGTCGCCCTGGCCCTGGAGCATCACGAGCTGATCAAGATCAAGGTCGCCGCCGAGGATCGCGACGCCCGCGACGCCATGATCGACGAGATCGCCCTGCGCACCGAAGCGGCCCTGGTGCAGCGTATCGGCCATACCGCGATCCTGTACAAGCCCAGCCAGGACCGTCGCCAGATCGTGCTGCCGCGGGCCTGATATACGGCCGCCGGGTCATCGAGTCGCCGATGCAGCTCAATCTCGAACATCCCGACCAGTCGTTTTACCTGCGTGCCGCCGACGGCACTTCGGCGCTGGTCAACGATCGCCGTCTGTACGCCAGTTTCGTTCTCTCGCCGGACCAGTTGATCGAAGGTTGGCCGGTGCGTGAGGTCAAGGCGATCACGCCGCAGGACCTTGAACCGGTGCTGGCGCTGGATCCGGAAGTGATCCTGCTCGGCAGCGGTGCGACCCAGGTGTTCCCGACCGCAGCCGTCATGGCCGCCTGCCTGGGCCGCGGTGTCGGCCTGGAGACCATGACCAACGCCGCCGCCGCACGCACGTTCAACGTGCTGTCCGGCGAAGGCCGGCGCGTGGTCGCGGCATTCGTGTTCGAACAGACGCCCTGACGGCTAGCCACCCGCCGTCATCCCGGCGAACGCCGGGATCCATCTTGACGTTGACTTTGCTTCGGAGCGGCGTCGTCCGCAGAGGCGGGGAGTGCTCCGCCCCTTCGTCGGACATCCTGTCCGAAGGCGGGGCGCGGGACATCCATGTCCCGCTGCTGCGCACTCCCCGCCTCTGCGGACAACGCTCTGGCAAGTCGTTGCGCGGTCTTCGGCAAGTGCTAAAGCAACGACGCTGGGTACCCGCCTTCGCGGGAATGACGGGCACACCTCTCCGGCATCCCCGCGCAGGCGGGGATCCAAGGACGTTGGCTTTACCTTCTGGCTTGCTGGCTCTTGGCTTCGTCTTACGCCTTCGAGGTGACCCTCGTCGCCAGCAGCAGTGCCAGACCCGGAGGGCGCCGCACAGGACGTGCGGCGTTTTCCGTCGGGACAGGATGTCCCGTCGGAAAATCCCCTCGAGCACTCCGGTCGTAGGACTGGGGTGTCAAGGAGGCCGTTTCTTTTTGGTTACTTTTTCTTTGGGCCAGCAAAGAAAAAGTGACCCGCCGCTTAGTGGCGGAAGCTGTTGCTGTTGCTTCGCGTAAGGCCAAGGGCAACGTCATTGTGGGTCCCGGCGTTCGCCGGGACGACGGTGAAAGGCTTCGTTACTTCTTCGGCAGATACAGCAGCGGATCGACCGGCTTGCCGTTGTAACGAACCTCGAAGTGCAGCATCTCGCGCGGCGCACCACTGCGGCCCATCTCCGCGATCTGCTGGCCGGCCTTCACCAGCTGACCTTCGTTGACCAGGCGATTGCGGTTGTGGCCATAGGCCGACAGCCACTGCTCGTTGTGCTTGATGATGATCAGCTCGCCGTAACCGACGAGACCCGAACCCGAGTACACCACCACTCCGTCGGCGGCCGCACGTACCGGCGCACCGCTGCTGCCAGCGATATCGATGCCCTGCTTGGTCGGCTCGCCCGCGACGTAGCGGCCGATCAGCTGGCCATCGGCTGGCCAGCGCCAGTTGAAACCGCTGGCGACCGGTGCCGCCTGCGGCGCGGGCGCAGGTGCGGTGGCAGCCGGCGGACGCGGCGTGGACACAGGCGGTTTGGTGCCAGTCACCGGCCGCGTCGCAACGGTGCCGCCGCCCGTGCTCGTGGTCGCGGAGCCGCCTTGCGACGGATACAGACGCAGACGCTGACCCGGGTAGATCGTGTAAGGCGCCGGAATGCCATTCCATGCGGCCAGGTCGACTGCGCGGATGCCATTGCTGGAGGCCACGCGATACATCGTGTCGCCGCGTTGTACCACTGCGGTCTTGCCGTACCTGGGTACCGATGGCTTGACCGTGGTCGTGCCGCCGCCGGGCGTGCGGGTCACCTTGGTGCTGGCGCATCCGGCCAGCGCGGCCACGACCAGCGCCGCCACCAGGAGCTGGCGCGGTGCGGCGGACATTCGTGCTCGTGTCGTGCGTGCGCTCATCCTGCGAACTGTGCCTTCCAGATCAGCCATGCCAGTGCCGCCAGCAACAGGACCGAAGCGGCCCAGCCGATCGGCTCGATGTAACGGCGCAGCGCCGCTTCCGCGCGCTCGCCGCCGAGGCGGATTGCCAGGGCAATCAGGTACACGCGCTTGCCGCGGCCAATGAACATGCTGGCCATGAACGGCAGTACCGGTACACCGACGATGCCCGACGCCCAGGTGAATATCTTCAGCGGAATTGGCGTGAACCCGGCCAGAACCAGCAGCCAGAACGCTTTCCAGGGGGAGTTCGCGGCGATCTCGCGCAACTGCGTGACCTGCGCGTCGATGCGGTCGATCCAGCCCAGCGATGTCAGCAGCGGCTTGACCAGTTCGTAGGCGAAGTGTCCCAGCGCGTAGCCCAGCAGTGCGCCGACCATCGAACCGGCCAGGCTCAGCGTGGCGAACCAGAACGCGCGGCGGCGATCGGCCAGGCACATCGGCGCCAGCATCACTTCCGGCGGCACCGGGAACACCACTGCCTCGGCAAAACTCAGGCCGGTCAGCAGGGCGGGGGCATGGCGATGACGCGCCCAGGAGATGGTGCGCTCGTACAACGGTCCAAATATCTTCAACGCCAGTCCTTCCAGAATGTCACTGCGGTGTCGGTCCCTGCGGTGTTCAATCGATCATCCCTGACAGCAGCGGCACGAATACGACCGGAGCCAGCGTGTGTTGGGTGACGACGCCATCGGCGTCCTTGTGCAGCTTCAGCAGCGATTGCGACGACGCGCCGCCTACCGGCGCGATCAGCGTGCCGCCCGGAGCCAGCTGCGCGGTCAATGATTCGACCAGCGCCGGCGCGGCCGCGGTGACGATGATCGAATCGAACGGGCCATTCTCGGACCAGCCGATGCGACCGTCGTCGTGCTTGCTGCGGATGTTCATGCCGAGCTGGCGGAAACGCTTGCGCGCGGTGCGCAGCAGCTCGCCAATGCGCTCCACGGTGTGCACTTCCAGCCCCAGTGCGGCCAGCACGGCCGCCTGGTAGCCCGAGCCGGTGCCGATCTCCAGCACTTTCTTCGGTTCGGCCTCGAGCACGGCCTCGGTCATCTTCGCCACCACCCACGGCTGCGAGATGGTCTGGCCGTGGCCGATCGGCAACGCCGTGTCCTCGTAGGCGCGGGTGGCCAGCGCTTCGTCGACGAACAGGTGGCGCGGCACGGTGCGGATCGCGTTGAGCACGCGCTCGTCGCGGATGCCGTTCTCGCGCAGGCGGTCGACCAGACGGTCACGGACGCGCTGCGAGGTCATGCCCGAACCGATGGCTTCGGGCTGCAGGCGCATGCGCAGCGTCATGCGCTGTGCTCCGAATGTTGACGGACTGCACCGCGATCGAGCGATACCGCCAGCCCATCCACCCAGCTCGCGACCTGGTCCAGCGCCTGGTAGCGGGTCAGGTCGACATGGATCGGCGTGATCGAGATGTTGCCGGTGCGCAGCGCATGGAAGTCGGTGCCGGGGCCGGCATCCTGTTCCTGGCCGGCCGCCCCGATCCACCACCACTCGCGGCCGCGCGGATCGTGCTGCGGAATGCACGCCTCGGCGCGATGGCGATTGCCCAGGCGGGTGACCTCGAAGCCACGGACCTCGTCCCAGGGCAGGTCGGGGACATTGACGTTGAGAATGGTGTCGGCCGGCAGCGGATCCGAGCGCAGGCGGGCGATGATCTCGACCGCCGCGCGCGCCGCGGTTTCGTAATGGCGACCGGTGTGGTCGACCGTCTGCAGCGACATCGCCACGGCCGGCAGTCCGAGGAAGCGCCCTTCCATGGCCGCGGCGACCGTGCCGGAATAGATCACGTCGTCGCCCAGGTTGGCGGTGTTGTTGATGCCCGACACGACGATGTCCGGCTCGACCTCGAGCATGCCGGTGATGGCCACATGGACGCAGTCGGTGGGGGTGCCGTAGACGCGCCAGGTGGAGTCGTCCAGCCGCTGGACGCGCACGGGCGCATCCAGGGTCAGCGAATTGCTGGCGCCGGAGCGGTCCCGGTCGGGGGCGACCACCAGCACCTCATGGCCGGCGGCGCGCAGGCCCTCGGCGAGGACGCGGATACCGGGGGCGTCGACGCCGTCGTCGTTGCTGACCAGAACTCGCATGAACTCCCTTGATCGAACCTTGGAACGTGGGCTTGTGACGGGTCCGGGCGCTTGCTGCATGCGCATGCCGGACCGTGCGGCACCCATGATAGCCGATGGGGATTGCCTCACCCTTGCTGCTCCCGGCCAACCCCTGCCCGCCTCGCGGAGGAGCCCCTAGACTGTCGCCATGGCCGACGATCCCGAAGACGACGACGCCGAGCTGTTCCGCGCCGCAATCGGTCCGGTCAGGCGGCTGCCCGACACCACACCGCCACCGGCGACGCCCAAGCCGCGGCCGCGGGCGCGCATGGCCGAGCGCGACGAAGCCCAGGCGCGCGAGCAATTCCGCCATGCCCTGGACGAAAGCCTGCTCGATGCCGGTGACGCGCTGTCCTACCGCCGCGACGAGATCTCGCCACGGCTCCTGCAGAAGCTCAAGCGCGGCGAGATCTCGGTACAGGAGGAACTCGACCTGCACGGCGCCGACACGCGCGAGGCCGAGCTGCTGCTACGCGCATTCCTGCACGACGCCCGCCTGCACGGCGTGGGTTGCGTGCGCGTGGTCCACGGCAAGGGATTGCACGGCGCCGCCACGATCGCGAGCAGCGGCATGCCGGTGCTGAAGAACCTGGTCGACCGCATGCTTCGACAGCGCGCGGACGTCCTCGCATTCCACTCCGCACCGCCCGCTCAGGGCGGCACCGGAGCGGTGCTGGTACTGCTTGCGCCCCGTCGCCTGCGCTCAACCTGAGCCCGGTCGCCGGGACGCGAGACAGTGATGTCTACTTCGGCTGACTGCTTGCCTGGGCGACCTGGTCGGCCGTCTTGCGCGGCGTATTGACCCAGACCACCTCGATACCGCGACGGCGGGCAACACGTTCGACGTAGGCGATGTAGGCCTCGTCATCGTCCATGATCGACGGAGCCTTCGGCTCGGGAACATAAGCGGTCTTGCTCTGCATGCCGGCGCAGGCCGACAGGCCAACGACCGACACCAACACAGCCATGCGTAACGATGCGTTCATGACGACATCTCCATGACGTGATCGCCGCACCCCGCGGGTACGACGGTCCAAGGCGAATAAAACACCTTGTACGATTTCGGCTTATACGCCGGCGCTTGAGGGGCACCAGTGCCAGCAGATGCTTTCCGACGAACGGTCGGAATTACGCGTTCAGGCGCTGCGGCCGAGCGCGCGCACGTCGCCCAGTTCGGCCAGCACTACCGTGGCGTAGGTACCCGGTGGAAGCCCGAAGGCCAACTGGAGTACATCGCCATCGAGCCACTCCCACGCCAGGTCGGTGGGTTTCAAGCGCAGCGCCCGGCGCTCTTGTTTGAGCCCTTCGGCCTCCAGGCCGGCGCGCAGCGCAGCGGCGTCTTCGCCCGACAGTGCGGCCAGTTCCAATTCCGCCGCCGCATCCTGGCTGCGCAGTTCGCCTTTACCCCACAACGCGCCGCTGGGATGGATGTCGAACGCGGCCAGACGCTGCGCGAGTTCGTCGCTGAATGGCTCCGGGCCGAACACGCTGCGGCTGCCATCGAGCAGCCACACCTCGCCATCCAGCGCCTGGTCCCAGTTGCCGGACTCGACGCGCGAGGCAAGCACGCGATTGAACAGTTCCGAACGTGCCGCCGAAAGCAACAGCGTGCGTTGTTCGCGGCGCACGCGGCGGCCGGCGAACATCGCCATGGCGTTGGCGACGTTGTCGCCATCGCGGCCGAAACGTTGCTCGCCGAAGTAGTTGGGCACGCCGCGCCCGGCAATGGCCTGCAGGCGCGATTCGATCGCCTCGCGCTCGCCGGTCACGTCGCGCAGGACCAGCACGAAACGGTTGCCGGCCAGCGCGCCGCGCGGCAGCTTGCGGGCATGCCAGGTGTGCTCGAGCACGCGCAGGTGCTCGTTGTCGCCGCTGGTTTCCAGAGTCGCCAGGTCCGGTGCCACGCGCTTGGGCAGGTGGACACTGAAACGCTGTCGGGTGACGGCGTTGCGGTCCTTGAGGCCGGCGTAGCCGATCGCGACTTCGCCGACACCGGCCCATTCGGCGATGCGGCGGGCGGCAAAGGCGGTGTTCATGCCGCGCTTCTCGACGGTCAGCAGCAGGTGCTCGCCGCTGCCGCTGGGCTCGAAGCCCGGCAGCTCCTCGACCAGGAAGTCCTCGGGCGTGGTGCGCATGTTGGCGCTGAGCACGGATGGCCCGTGCGCACGCGGCAGCGTCGGCTCCTGCATGCTCACGCGCGCACCAGCAGACAGACGGCCATCGCCGCGATGCCTTCGCCGCGGCCGGTGAAGCCGAGCTTCTCGGTGGTCGTTGCCTTGATGCTGACCGCGTCCACCTCCAAACCCAGATCGCCTGCCAGCAGCTGTCGCATCGCAGCCGCATGCGGGCCGACCTTGGGGCGTTCGCAGATCACGGTGATGTCGGCATTGCCGAGTTGCCAGCCGCGCTCGCCGATGAGGGCCTGGCAATGGCGCAGGAAGGCGCGACTGTCGGCGCCCTTCCACTGCGGATCGCTCGGCGGGAAGTGCTGGCCGATGTCGCCCAGCGCCAGTGCACCGAGCATCGCGTCGCACAGCGCGTGGATGACCACGTCGCCATCGGAGTGGGCGACGATGCCGCGCTCATGCGGCACGCGCACGCCACCGAGCATGACGTGGTCGCCGTAGCCGAAGGCGTGGACGTCGAAACCCTGGCCGATGCGGATGTTCATGTCTTCTTTTCTGCCTTGGGCTGAGGGCTGTCGCCCTCAGCCGCGATTGGAAATCAGGTATCGCGCCAACGCCAGGTCCGCCGGCGTCGTCACCTTGAGGTTGTCCTCGCGGCCTTCGACCAGCGCCGGATGGGCGCCCATGCGCTCCATCGCCATCGCCTCGTCGGTGACGACGATGCCCTGCGCTTGCGCCTGCTCCAACGCGGCGGTCAAGGCGCCGCGACGGAATGCCTGCGGCGTGAACGCACGCCACAAGCGCTCGCGCGGTTCGGTCGCGGCGATGTGCGCGGCGGCGTCGGCACGCTTGAGTGTGTCGCGGACCGGAGCGCCCAGGATGGCGCCGTCGGCATGGGCACTGGCTGCTGCGATCAGGCGATCGAGGTCTTCGGTGCGCAGGTTCGGCCGTGCCGCATCGTGCACCAGCACCAGCGTGTCACTGCTTATTTCTTCTGGAAGCGCCTGCAATGCCGCCAGCACCGAATCGGCGCGCTCGCCGCCGCCGACGCAGCGCAGCACCGGCTTGCCGTGCAGGTTGGCCCAGCCGGGCCACAGGGCGTCGTTCTTCGACAACGCGACCATGGCACCGGCAATGCGCGGGTGCGAGAGCAGCGCATCGAGCGCGTGTGCGATCAGGGGACGGCCGGCGATTTCGAGGTACTGCTTGGGCGTCTCGCCACCAAAGCGCGAGCCACGGCCTGCTGCGGGAATTACGGCCCAGATCACTTGGTCACTCGGTTTTCGGCTCGGCACTTTCTTCCGGCGCCGGCGCCGCGCCTTCCGGCTCGACCACGCGGTAGAAGGTTTCGCCCGGCTTGATCATGCCCAGCTCGCTGCGCGCGCGCTCCTCGACCGCCGCCTCGCCGGACTTGAGGTCCTCGACTTCGGCGGCGAGGGCGTCGTTGCGCTGCTGCATGCCCTGGTTCTCGTGCGACTGCTGCTGCACCTGCTGCTGCAGGCGGGCGACCGAGCGACTGCCGCCCTCGCCCACCCACAGCCGGTACTGCAGGAACACCAGCAACCCGGCCAGTGCCAGCAGCAGCAGTCGCAAGCCGCGCATGCGCCGGGGCTCCTGGCTCAGCGCTTGAGCGAGATGAAGGCGTCGCGGCCGGCGTACTTCGCCGCGGCACCCAGCTGTTCTTCGATGCGCAGCAGCTGGTTGTACTTGGCAACACGGTCGCTGCGGCACAGCGAGCCGGTCTTGATCTGGGTCGCGGTGGTGGCGACCGAGATGTCGGCGATGGTGGTGTCCTCGGTTTCGCCCGAGCGGTGCGAGACGATCGAGGCGTAGCGGTTGGCGTCGGCCATCGCGATCGCTTCCAGGGTCTCGGTCAGCGTGCCGATCTGGTTGACCTTGATCAGGATGGCGTTGGCCACGCCCTTGTCGATGCCTTCCTGGAAGATCTTCGGGTTGGTCACGAACAGGTCGTCGCCGACCAGTTGCACCTTGTTGCCGACGCGCTCGGTCAGCAGCTTCCAGCCGGCCCAGTCGTTCTCGGCCATGCCGTCTTCGATGGTGATGATCGGGTACTGCGCGGCCCAGTTGGCGAGGAAGTCGACGAACTGCTCGCTGGTCAGGCGCTTGCCTTCACCGGTGAGGTTGTACTTGCCGTTCTCGAAGAACTCGCTGGAGGCGACGTCGAGGCCGAGCAGGATGTCTTCGCCGGCCTTGTAGCCGGCCTTGCCGATCGCTTCGAGGATGGTTTCCAGCGCTTCCTCATTACTGCGCAGGTCGGGGGCGAAACCGCCCTCGTCGCCCACCGCCGTGCTCAGGCCGCGGCCCTTGAGCACCGACTTGAGCGCATGGAACACCTCGGTGCCGGCGCGCAGCGCTTCGGCGAAGTTGTCCACGCCCACCGGCAGGATCATGAATTCCTGCAGGTCGACGTTGTTGTCGGCATGCGCGCCGCCGTTGATGATGTTCATCATCGGCACCGGCAGCACGGCCTCGCGGCCACCGGCCAGGTACTTCCACAGCGGCAGCTTCTTCGAGGCGGCCATGGCATGGGCGTTGGCAAGCGACACGCCGAGCAGCGCGTTGGCGCCCAGGCGACCCTTGTTCTCGGTGCCGTCGAGGTCGATCAGGCGACGGTCGAGACCGGCCTGGTCTGCGCCGTCGAAACCGGCAAGCGCAGTGGCAATAGCGCCGTTGACGTTCTCGACCGCCTTGCGCACGCCCTTGCCCAGGTAGCGGGTCTTGTCGCCGTCGCGCAGCTCGACTGCTTCCTTGGTGCCGGTGGAGGCGCCGGACGGCACCATCGCGCGACCGAAGCTGCCGTCGGCCAGGGTGACCTCGGCTTCGAGCGTGGGATTGCCGCGGCTGTCGAGGATCTCGCGGGCGTGGACTTTGGCGATGGTCGTGGTCATGTCGTCGAAGGTGTGGTCAATGGGAAGGGATGGCCGGACGGGCGCCAGCCGGGGACGATAGCCGAGTTGGGGCGGCGCCGCGCGGTCGCGGCGCCCGCCAGGGGGCGCAAGGGACGTCGTTGGGGACGGCTGCGCCCGGCATGATCAGGCGTCGGACTCCAGGAAGCCGTTGCGCTTGGTGATCTCGTCGAGCTGCTTGAGCGTCTCCAGCAGCGCGCGCATCTTCGGCAGCGGCCAGGCGTTGGGGCCGTCGGAGAGCGCTTCGTCCGGGACCGGATGGGTCTCCATGAAGATGCCGGCAATGCCGACCGCCATCGCCGCGCGTGCCAGCACCGGCACGAACTCGCGCTGGCCGCCGCTCTTGCCGTCGGCGCCGCCGGGCAGCTGCACCGAGTGGGTCGCGTCGAACACGACCGGGCAGTTGGTATCGCGCATGACGCTCAGCGAGCGCATGTCCGAGACCAGGTTGTTGTAGCCGAAGCTGACGCCGCGCTCGCAGGCCATGATCAGCTCGTTGCCGGTCGCCTTGGCCTTGTTGGTGACGTGCTTCATCTCCCACGGGGAGAGGAACTGGCCCTTCTTGATGTTCACCGGCAGGCCGGTGCGCGCCACGTTCTGGATGAAGTCGGTCTGGCGGCACAGGAACGCCGGGGTCTGCAGCACGTCGACGACGCTGGCGACCTCGTTCATCGGCGTGTACTCGTGCACGTCGGTCAGCACCGGCACGCCGATCTGCTTCTTCACTTCGGCCAGCACCTTCAGGCCCTCTTCCAGGCCGGGGCCGCGGAAGCTGGTGCCGGAGGTACGGTTGGCTTTGTCGAAGCTCGACTTGAAGATGAAGTTGATGCCCAGCTCGGAGGTGATTTCCTTGAGCTTGCCGGCGACGTCGAGCTGCAGCTGCATCGACTCGATCACGCAGGGACCTGCGATCAGGAAGAAGGGCTGGTCGAGACCGGCTTCGAATCCGCAAAGCTTCATGCATCACTCCTGGTTGCCGTCATCGCGCGAACGACGGTCAGAGACAACGTCAAGGTGGGTCCCGGCGTTCGCCGGGACGACGTGGCTGCTGCGAGCGCAGCTTTCACGCGGTGGCTTCCTTCAGCAGCCTGCCGCCGGCCTGCGCCTTGTGCTCGCGCGCGGCGCGGACGAAACCGATGAACAACGGGTGGCCATCGCGCGGCGTCGACAGGAACTCCGGGTGCGCCTGGCAGGCCAGGAACCAGGGGTGCTTGTCGCGCGGCAGCTCGACCATCTCCACCAGCAGGTCGTCCATCGACTTGGCCGAGATCACCAGGCCGGCGTCCTCGAGCTGGCTGCGATAGCGGTTGTTGAACTCGTAGCGGTGGCGATGACGCTCGGCGACCACGTCGGCGCCGTAGACCTCGCGCGCCAGCGTGGCAGGCTTGAGGCGCTGTTCCTGCAGGCCCAGGCGCATGGTGCCGCCCAGGTCGCTGTCCTCGCTGCGGCGCTCGATCTCGCCGGTGGCGGTGCGCCACTCGGTGATCAGGCCGATCACCGGATGCGGACTGGCCTTGTCGTTCTCGGTGCTGTTGGCGCCGTCGAGGCCGCCCAGGTGGCGGGCGACGTCGACCACCGCCGCCTGCATGCCGTAGCAGATGCCGAAGTACGGCACACCGGCCTCACGCGCGAACTTGGCGGTGAGCACCTTGCCTTCGAAACCGCGGTCGCCGAAGCCGCCCGGCACGAGGATGCCGTCGACGTCCTTGAGCGAGGCCACGCCCTGCTCCTCGATCTCGCTCGATTCGAGCCACTTCAGCTTGACCTTGGTGCGCTGGCGCAGGCCGCCGTGCTTGAGCGCCTCGGCCAGCGACTTGTAGGCATCCTGGTGGTCGATGTACTTGCCGACCACGGCGATGCGCACTTCGTCGACCGGATGCTCGCTGGCATCGACGACTTCGTCCCACTCGGTCAGATCGGCCGGACCGGCGTTGAGGCGCAGGCGGTCGAGCACGATCGTGTCCAGGCCTTCCTCGTGGAAGCGGCGCGGCATCTTGTAGATGTTGTCCAGGTCGACGGCCGAAATGACGGCGCGCTCGGGGACGTTGGTGAACAGCGCGATCTTGCGGCGCTCGCTGTCGGGCAGCGGCTGCTCGCTGCGGCACAGCAGCACGTCGGGCTGGATGCCGATCGAACGCAGTTCCTTGACCGAATGCTGGGTCGGCTTGGTCTTGAGCTCGCCGGCGGCGGCGATGTACGGCACCAGGGTCAGGTGCATGAACAGCGCGCCTTCCGAACCGCGCTCGCTGCGGATCTGGCGGATCGCTTCCAGGAACGGCAGCGACTCGATGTCGCCGACCGTGCCGCCGACCTCGACCAGGGCCACGTCGAAGCCTTCGGTGGCCTCGATGATGCAGCGCTTGATCTCGTCGGTGATGTGCGGGATCACCTGCACGGTGCCGCCCAGGTAGTCGCCGCGGCGCTCCTTGCGGATCACGTTGTCGTAGATGCGACCGGTGGTGATCGAGTTCTTGCGGCTGAGCCGGTTGCGCAGGTAGCGCTCGTAGTGGCCCAGGTCCAGGTCGGTCTCGGCGCCGTCGTCGGTGACGTACACCTCACCGTGCTGGAACGGGCTCATCGTGCCCGGATCGACGTTGATGTAGGGGTCGAGCTTCATCATCGTCACGCGCAGGCCGCGTGCTTCGAGGATGGCCGCCAGCGAGGCTGCCGCAATGCCCTTGCCAAGCGAGGACACCACGCCGCCGGTGACGAAAATCAGGGGAGTCATGGTTTTGCTACCGCTGGAAAGCCATAGTCTACAGGCTGCGCCGGATTCCGGCGAGCCGTCCGGGCCCCGCAGGGCCGTTCAGATGCGCTGCGCGCACCCGGAAACAGCGACGCCCCGGCATGCCGGGGCGTCGCGGGTCAAACCTTTCTGAGCCAGAAGACTCAGCGGTCGTCCTCTTCCTCGGGTTCGACCTCGGGGCGGGACTTGGACTTGTCGTTCTTGCCCTTGTTGCTGTCGCTCTGGGCCTTGCCGGCCTTGTCGGCCTTGCCGGACTGCGCTGCATCGGCCTTCTGGGCCTGCGCGGCCTGTTCCTTGGCCTTGGCATCGGCCTGGGCGTCCTGCTGCTGCGCAAACGCCAGCGGCGACGCCAGCATCGCGGCAATCAGGCTCGGGAGCAGTAGCTTGCGGGTATTCATGCGTAAGACCTCCTGGGAAACAATAGCGACAGCGCCATCCATATTGCATAACGCGTCACGGGACGCGCGGTTGACGACGGGGCGACCCTAGCGGCGCCATGCATAGCCGGGACTGAACGGCTCGCGCGAAGTGGCTCCGGCGGGGTCGCCGTGCCAGCCCAAGATGAGGCCGGAACCCTGACGCTTCAAGGGCGCACCCCGTGCGCCGGACGGCGCGGTTGAATTTCCGTCGCTACGCGCAGACCATCCCCGCTCCTGTCCCCGCTGTCGTAGCCCCGAATGAGTTCCCGTTACAACGCAGCTGATATCGAAGTCCTGTCCGGGCTGGATCCGGTCAAGCGCCGCCCCGGCATGTACACCGACACCACGCGCCCGAACCATCTGGCGCAGGAAGTCATCGACAACGCGGTCGACGAGGCCCTCGCCGGCCACTCCCGCTTCATCGAGGTCACCCTGCACAGTGACGGCAGCTGCTCGGTCGGCGACGACGGCCGCGGCATGCCGGTGGACATCCACCCCGAGGAGAAGATCCCGGGCGTGGAACTGATCCTCACGCGCCTGCACGCGGGCGGCAAGTTCAGCAACAAGAACTACACCTTCTCCGGCGGCCTGCACGGCGTCGGCGTCAGCGTCGTCAATGCGCTGTCGACCCTGGTCGACGTGCGCATCAAGCGCGACGGCAACGAATACCGCATGACCTTCAAGGATGGCGACCGCGCCACGCCGCTGGAAGTGATCGGAACCGTTGGCAAGAAGAACACCGGCACGCGCGTGCACTTCTGGCCCGACCCGAAGTATTTCGACACGCCCAAGTTCAACCTGCGCTCGCTGCGCCACCTGCTGCGCGCCAAGGCCGTGCTGTGCCCGGGCCTGACGGTCCGCCTGCACGATGAAGCCAGCGACGAGCGCAACGAGTGGTACTACGAGGACGGCCTGCGTGATTACCTGCGCGGCGAACTGAGCGACCGCGAACTGCTGCCGCCGGACCTGTTCGTCGGCAAGCTGACCAAGGACACCGAGACCGCCGACTGGGCGGTGGCGTGGGTCCCGGAAGGCGAGCTGGTGCAGGAGAGCTACGTCAACCTGATCCCGACCGCGCAGCACGGCACCCATGTCAACGGCCTGCGCACCGGCTTCACCGATGCGCTGCGCGAGTTCTGCGACTTCCGCAACCTGCTGCCGCGCGGCGTCAAGCTGGCGCCGGAAGACGTCTGGGATCGCGTCGCCTTCGTGCTCAGCATCAAGATGACCGACCCGCAGTTCAGCGGCCAGACCAAGGAGCGGCTGTCGTCGCGCCAGGCCGCCGGCTTCGTCGAGGGCGCCGCGCACGACGCATTCTCGCTGTGGCTCAACCAGCACACCGAGATGGGCGAGCGGATCGCGCAATTGGCGATCGAACGCGCCAGTGCGCGCCTGAAGACCGAGAAGCAGGTCGTCCGCAAGAAGATCACCCAGGGCCCCGCCCTGCCCGGCAAGTTGGCCGACTGCAGCAGCCAGGACCTGTCGCGTACCGAACTGTTCCTGGTGGAAGGCGACTCGGCCGGCGGCAGTGCGCGCCAGGCCCGCGACAAGGACTTCCAGGCGATCCTGCCGCTGCGCGGCAAGATCCTCAACACCTGGGAAGTCGCGTCCGGCAGCGTGCTGGCCTCGCAGGAAGTGCACGACCTGGCCGTGGCCATCGGCTGCGATCCGGGCAAGGACGACCTGTCGGGCCTGCGCTACGGCAAGGTGATCATCCTTGCCGACGCCGACTCCGACGGCCTGCACATCGCCACCTTGCTGACCGCGCTGTTCCTCAAGCACTTCCCGTCGCTGGTCTCGGCCGGCCACGTGTTCGTGGCGATGCCACCGCTGTTCCGCGTCGACGTGGGCAAGCAGGTGTTCTACGCGCTGGACGAGGAAGAAAAGCGGATCCTGCTGGAGAAGATCGAGCGCGAGAAGGGCGACCGCAAGAAGGGCTTCAGCGGCCAGGTCAACACCACCCGCTTCAAGGGCCTGGGCGAGATGAATCCCTCGCAGCTGCGCGAGTCGACCATACATCCCGACACCCGCCGCCTGGTCCAGCTGACCGTCGACGACAACACCGAAACCCACTCGCTCATGGACATGCTGCTGGCCAAGAAGCGCGCCGGCGACCGCAAGCAGTGGCTGGAAACCAAGGGCGATCTGGCGACGCTGGAGGTCTGACGCCCGACCATTTATGAAAGCGGGCGGTGCGCGAGAGCGCCCCGCGCGCAATACCCGCCTGGACACGTGTCCAGTCGGAACAGGGGAAGTTGCACAAAGCTCTGGGGAGAGGCTTGTGATGACGAAGCAGCACGTGGTGGCGGCGCTTTGCGCCGCTGTGTTCCTTGCCGCCTGTGGTGGCGGTGGTGGTGGCGGCGGCAAGAGCGGATCGGGTGCGCCCGCTCCCGCAGCGCCGGCTCCGGCGGCGGCGGTGACGGTCGCGATAAGTTCGCCGCCGGTGTCGCAGAACATCGATTACGGCGATGACTTCAGCACGTCGCTGGACGGGACGTGGAGCGGCAGCAACCTGGGGGCCGCCGCCGTATACCTGCAGGTCACCGACAGCGGCAGCACGTTCGCGATGCCGCCCGTGCAGGCCGCACCGGCGAACAATGCGTTCCACTATGCGCTCAACGCGATCACCAACGTCGAGGCCGGCGATCGCACCGGCACGCTGACGGTCCGCGCGTGCAAGGACCAGGCATGCACGCAGCTCTATTCCAACGCCGCCGCGAGCGTCACGTATCGGCTGTCGGTCGGCGCAGTGGGCGAATGGGAGACCTTGCAGCGCGATGCCACCCACAATGGCTATGTGCCGATCCGATTGGATCCGGCACGCTTCGCCAAGGCGTGGGAATGGAACTTTCCACGCGAGGCCGCGGCTGCCGACGCCTTCGTGCTGAGGCCTGCAACTGGTCCGGGCGCTGTGTATGTCGTCGGTGGCAACATCGCAGCCGACGACAGCAGCTACGGCTTATCGGCATTCTCGCTGGACGAGAACACGGGCAGCGTGAAATGGGCCTCGCGACTGGCCGAGAACACTGTGGCGGCGCCCGCCGCTGCGGGCGGACTGATCTACATCCCGACCCCCTTCACCAGCTCGCACCTGACCGCGCTTGACGCGAGCAACGGCAACGTGAGGTTCCGTTACACGCAGACGGTGTTGCCGTCGTCACAGTTCCTGGCTCCGACACTTTTCGGAGGAACGGCTTACTTCATCGCCGGAACCAATGGCAACGAGATCCACGCCGCCAACGCACTGACGGGCGCGCAGCGGTGGGCGCGTCCACGCGTTGGCAGCGTGCCCACCACGCCTGCAGTGGACCAGAACTTCCTGTATTACTTCGGCGGCCACGCGTTGAACATCATGGATCGCCTCACCGGCGACACGGTTGCCTCGCTGCCGGATCCGTCGTCGGCCAGTCCCGAACAGGCCACCACCACGGTCCCGGTACTGGGGTCGCATGGCAATGTGATCGTGAACTCCTACAACTCGACGGGCTCAGGCTCGTACCGGCTCACGAGCTTCAACGTGGCCTCCCGACAGTTGGAATGGGCCACGCAGAACTCCTATCGCACGCTTTTTGCGGCGGCTCCGGGTGTGATCTATGCAATGCGCCGCGGCGGGACGACGGTGCCGGTCATGGATGCAATCGATGAAGCCACGGGGAAAGTCGTCGGCACCTGGAGCCCACCGTCCGCAGACGGACAGGGATACTCCGCAAACAACATCATCGCCACCCGGAACCTAGTCTTCGTGAGCACAACCACGTTCTCGGGAACGGATCCTGGTTTCGTGTACGCGATCGATCGGGCCACCATGCAGACCGTGTGGAGTCACCCGGAAGGCGGCTACTGCGTGATCTCGGCGAACCGCACTTTGTACCTGATCGCCGGGGATCCTTCGGTTCCGTCCGAGCGGATCGTCGCCTTCAAGCTGCGCTGAGCCTCATGGCACCGCCCGCAAGCCGGGCGGTGCGGGCCCACAGGCGGCTGCAGGCGCGGCCGAGTGGCTGGAGACCAAGGGCGACCTGGCGACGCTGGAGGTTTGACGCTCAACCCTCTATAACGAGGGCGGTGCGCGAGAGCGCACCGCGCGCAGTACCCGCCTGGACACGTGGCCAGGCGACACTGGGGAAGTTGCACAAAGCTCTGGGGAGAGACTTGTGATGACGAAGCAGCACGTAGTGGTGGCGCTTTGCGTCGCCGTGGCCCTGGCTGCCTGTGGTGGCGGTGGCGGTGGGAAAGCCAGGAGCGGATCGGTCGCGGTCGCGCCTCCGCCTGCACCCGCACCTCCGCCCCCGCCTCCGCCTCCGCCCCCGCCCCCGCCCCCGCCGGCGCCGACAGCGTCAGTGACAGTCGCGATCAGTTCGGCGCCGGTGGCGCAGAACATCGACTACGGCGACGCCTTCAGCATGTCGCTGGACGGCACGTGGAGCGGCAGCAACCTGGGCGCGTCGGCCGTATACCTGCAGGTCACCGACAGCGGCGGCACGTTCTCGACGCCATCGGTGCAGGCAGCCCCTGCGAACGGCACGTTCCACTATGCGCTGGACACGATCGCCAACGTCCAGGCCGGTGACCGCACTGGCACGCTGACGGTTCGCGCGTGCATGGATCAGGCATGTGCGCAGCTGTACACCAACGCGTCGGCGAGCCTCGGCTACCGGTTGCAGGTAGCCGCGGTGGGCGAGTGGGAGACCGTGCAGCGCGATGCCACCCACAACGCCTATGTGCCGGTCCGGCTGGACCCGACGCGCTTCGCCAAGGCATGGGAATGGACCTTCCCCCAGGACGCTACAGCCGCGGATTCCTTCATCCTGAGGCCTGTAACGGGACCGGGCGCCGTGTATTTCGTCGGCGGCAACCTGGACATCAACGAAGACATGTATGGCGTCTCGGCGTTCTCGCTGGATGAAAACACTGGCGCGGTGAAATGGACCTCCAGGCTGCCTGAAAACCATGCCGGCGGGCCCGCTGGCGCGGGCGGATTGATCTACATCCCGACTCCCAACAGCAGCAGTCACTTCACCGCCATCGACGCCAACAACGGCAATGTGCGCTTCAATTACACACAAACGACGTTGCCGTCCCAGCAGTTCATCGCCCCGACCCTTTTCGCAGGCACCGCCTACTTCGTCGCAGGCATCAACGGTAACGAGATCCACGCCGCCAATGCAGATACCGGGGCGCAGCGGTGGTCGAAACCGCGCATCGGCCACGTGAACACCACGCCTGCGGTGGATCAGAGTTTCGCGTACTACTTCGGGAGCGGCGCGCTGAACATCATGGATCGCCTCACGGGCGACCCGGTTGCCTCAGTGGCGGATCCCTCGTCGGGGAGCCTCGACCAGCCCACCACGGCCGTGCCGGTGCTGGGGTCCCGCGGCAACGTGATCGTGAACTCGTACAATCCGGGGTTCAATAGTTACCGGATTACCAGCTTCAACATTGCCTCCCGAAGCTGGGAGTGGTCGACGAAGGACAACTACCGCACGCTGTTTGCAGCGGCTCCGGGCGTGATCTATGCCCTCCGTCGAGGAACGCCGGTGCCGGTCTTGAATGCAATCGACGAGGCCACGGGCAACGTCGTCGGCACCTGGAGCCCGCCGGCCAGCGATGCGCAGGAATACTCCACCACCAACGTCGTCGCCACCAGGAACCTGGTGATTGTCAGCACGTCCTCGTTCGCGGGGGCTGGGTACACGTACGCCGTCGACAGGGCCACCATGCAGACCGTGTGGAGCTATCCGGAGTCCGGCAACCCGCTGATCTCGGCCAATCGCACCTTGTACCTGCTCGCCGGGGACCCGCAGGTAGCGTTCAAGCGGATCGTCGCGTTCAAGACGCGCTGAGGCTCATGGCACCGCCCGCAAGCCGGGCGGTGCGGCAACCACAGCCGTTGTCCGTCACAGGCGATATGCTTGGGCCGATCGCCAGGCCTTGGGGAGGGCCACCCGATGCACCAAGTCAGTCGCCGGCTGATCGCCGGTTTCGTATCGATGCTGCCGGTCGTGGCAGCAGCGCAAGTGGTTCCGGTGGAGGACTTCGCGCGTCACGTCGAAGTCCAGGAAGTGGCGTTGTCGCCCGACGGGCGCAACGTCGCGATGACCGTGCCGGCCGACGATGGCAATGAAACCCAGCTATTGATCGTGCCGCTCGACGGCACGGGCAAGACCCAGACGCTCCGGTTCGGCAAGCGCCAGCACGTCACCGACATCGTCTGGACGAGCCCGACCCGCGTAGTCGTGTCACGCGCGAACATGGAGCCCCTGCGGGCACAACCGGTCAGCCAGGGTGAGCTGGTCGGCACCGACATCGACGGCAAGAACCAGCAAATCCTGTTCGCCTACATCCCCGACGACGGCGTCGTCGGTGGCCGGCGCAAGGACCAGGGCTGGGCCGAGATCGCGCACCTGGTGGAAAGCGAACCCGGCATCGCCATGGTCGACTTCACCGCCTGGCGCACGCGCCACGATGACGAATTCCAGCCGACCACCATCTTCCGCGTCGACACGAGTACTGGCGAACGCCGCCAGATCGAGTTCTCGGAAGAAGCCGCAACGTTCCAGTTCGACAGCAGGGCGCGTGCCCGCCTGCGCATCGTGCTTCGGCCCGGTATGCAGAAACCGGACCTGTTCTACCGGCCGAAACCCACCGACACGGGCTGGACTGCCGTGCCGGCGAGCCTGGCCGGTCGCTCGATGAACCTGAAGTACGTGGCCGACGACGACACCGCTTACGCGCTGATCTCCGACAAGGGCGAACCGGCCCAGCTGTACCGGATCAGCCTGGCCAGCGGAACGCGCACGAAGCTGGCCGGCCGCGACGACATCGACATTGCCGGCCTGTTCTACTCCGGACATCGCGGCGCGCCCTTCGGCGTCTACTACAACGCTGCCGCTCCGACGATCCAGTACCTGGATCCGTCGTCGGAGTGGGCGAAGCTGCATGCCGGCCTGATGAAGGCGTTCCCGGGCGAACTGGTGGCGATGTACGACTTCAGCCGCGACAACAACAAGGTCCTGTTCCAGACCCACAGCGACCGCTCTCCGGGCGGCTACTACGTCTTCGATCGCAAGGCCGGCAAGGTCCAGCTGATCAACGAGGTCGAGCCGTGGATCAAGCCCGAGCGCATGGCCTCGGTGACGCCGGTCAGCTTCAAGACCCGGGACGGCCTGACCCTGCACGGCTTCTACACGCCGCCCGCTGGCGCCAAGGGCCCGCAGGCGATGGTGGTCATTCCGCACGGCGGTCCGCACCAGGCCTATGACACGTGGACCTACGACAGCGACGTGCAGTTCCTCGCCAGTCGCGGTTATGCGGTGTTGCAGGTGAACTTCCGCGGCTCCGCCGGCCGTGGCGACACCTTCGAGTTCGCCGGTTACCGCCAGTGGGGCGGCACGATGATGGACGACATCGCCGACGGCGTGCGCTGGGCGATCGACAGCAAGCTCGCCGATCCGGACCGCATCTGCACTTATGGCGCCAGCTTCGGCGGTTACGCGGCGCTGATGAATCCGATCCGCTATCCGGAGCTGTACCGCTGCGCGATCGGCTCGATCGGTGTCTATGACCTGGCGCTGATGAAGAAGGTCGGCGACGCGCGCGGCAGCGAAGCCGGCCGCGACTATCTGGACCAGGCACTGGGCACCGACCCCGCGGAACTTGCGGCCAACTCACCGTCGCTCCATGCCGACAAGATCAAGGTGCCGGTGATGCTGTTCCAGGGCGGCGTCGACCGGCGCGTGCCGATGGAGCAGTTCGATGCGATGGTCGCCGGCTTCCGCAAGGCCGGGGTCAAGGTCGACACGATGGTGGTCAAGGGCGAAGGCCATGGCTTCCTGAAGCCGGAGAACCGCGTCGAGGTGTACCGGCGCATCGAGACCTTCCTCAACCAGAACATCGGTCCGGGTGCAGGCACGGCTTCGGCCAACGCCGCGAAGTAACCAACGGCTTGCCGCGGTGCGCTTCAGCGCATCGCGGCGAGCTGCGTCTTCAGCAGTCGTGCGAACGCGGCGGGACGACAGCGCCCCAGCGTGATCCGCGGCGTCGCGTGCCAGCGCGCGCAGTCGTCGATCGCGCGGGCCACGGATTGCGCCAGCGCCTCGTCGGCAACGACACCTTCTTCCAGGTACAGCGCCTTGACCTCGAACACGCCCTCGCGCCGATGCGCCTTGGCGTCGAGCCGTCCCACCAGGCGCCCGCCGACCAGGATCGGCAGCACGAAATAGCCGTAGCGACGCTTGGGCTCGGGCGTGTAGCACTCCAGCGTGTAGTCGAAGCCAAAGAACTCGCTGGCGCGTTCGCGATCCCAGACCACCGGGTCGAACGGCGACAGCAGCGTGGCATGGGTCGCGCGCAGGCGGCCGGCGGCGGCGCGCGCCAGTTGTGGCGACAGCTCCGGATGGACGTAGCCTGGCGCCGCCCATCCGCGCACCTCGACACGCAGCAGCGCGCCCTCCTCCACCAGATCGTCCAGGTCGGCGTCGCGCAGGCGCGGTCGCAGGCGGTAGTAGTCGGCGATCCAGCGCGCCTGGGTGATGCCGAGCGCGCGCACCGACTTGAGCAGCAGTTCGCGCCGTGCCAGCGCGGTCGCCACTACGGCGCTGTTCCAGTCGGGCTGCACCTGGCCGATGACGCGCTCGGCGAGGTCGTAGACGCGGTGGAAGTTCTCGCGCCGGCTCACCATCAGCTCGCCGAGGGCAAATGCGGCTTCCAGCCACAGCTTTTCGTTCTTCCACTGCCACCAGCCGCCGCCGCTGCCGCTGCCGGCCTCGCGCTCGAAGTCGGCCGCCTTGACCGCGCCGCGCTCGCGCACGTGCGCGAGCAACTGCGCGATCTGCGCGCCGTGCTCGGCGTGGCGGTGGCGGGCGTTGCGGATCGCCCAGTGATGCTCGCGGTGCTCGATCGCGCTGCGCAGCAGGGTGTAGTCGCCGACCGGCGCAAAACAGGCCTCGTGCGCCCAGGTCTCGAAGATGGCGCGCTGTGCCAGCAGTTCGTCGAGCCAGTCGGCGGGATAGGCGCCGACGCGCGAGAACAGCACCAAATACGGACTGCGCGCGACGACATGGACGGTGTCGATCTGCAGCAGCTGCATGCGCGAGATCGCGGCGATCAGGTCGCTCTTGCGTGCACGGGTACGAGGGCGCGCGCCCAAGCCCTGCGCAGTCAGGTGCAGCGCGCGCGCCTGCGCCGGCGTCAGTACCGCGACGGCGTCGGTCACGCCGCCGCCTTCATGGCTTCAGCGTTGCCTGCAACAGGGCCGTCAGCAGCTTGCGCAGGTGCGCGGCCTTGCCGGCATCAAAGGCGAAGCTGTCCTCGTCCATGTAGTTGCGCTGGCTGATCTCCATCTGCACCGCGTCGATGCCGCGCGCCGGCTCGCCGTAGTGGCGGGTGATGTAGCCACCCTTGAAGCGTCCGTTGACGATGAAGTCGTATTCGTCCTGCGCGGCCAGCACCGACTCGAGGCGGTGCTGCAGCGCCGGTGAGCAGCTGGCACCGGCGGAGGTGCCCAGGTTGAGGTCGGGCAGTCGTCCGTCGAACAGGAACGGCAGGTCGCTGCCGCGGATCGAGTGGCCTTCCCACAGCACCACGCGGCCGTGCTCGCCGTGGATGCGGTCGAGCTCGCCGCGCAGCGCTTCGTGGTACGGACGCCAATAGGTGTCCACGCGCTGCGCGACTTCGGTCGGCGACGGCGCCTGGCCTTCCAGGTACACCGGCTCGCCGGTGAACTGCACGGCCGGGCACAGGCCGGTGGTGTTCTGGCCGGGGTACAGCGAGGTGTCGTCGGGCGGGCGGTTGAGGTCGACGACGTAGCGCGAATGCCGCGGCACGATCACCGATGCGCCCAGCTCACGGGCGAAGTCGTAGAGGATCGAGACGTGCCAGTCGGTGTCCGGCGCCACACGAGCGCGCTCGGTCATGCGTTCGGCAAGCGCCTGAGGAATATGGCTGCCGTCGTGCGGCAGGCTGACCAGCAGTGGCGCGGTGCCGCGATGCAGGGTGTAGATGTCGTCGTTCATTTCCAAATGTCCTGTTGCGGCGCTGGTCAGCGCATCAGCACCACTTCCTCGGCGCTGGTCGGGTGGATCGCCACGGTATCGCGCAGGTCCTGCAGCGTGATCCCGCGCTTGAGGGCGACCGCGAAGCCCTGCAGGATCTCATCCGCGGCCTCGCCCATCAGGTGGATGCCGACCACGCGGCGATCCTCGCCGACGCAGACCAGCTTGAACAGGCTGCGCTGCGGTACGTCGGCCAGCGCATTCAACATCGGCCGGAACGCGGCGCGATAGACGTGCACGGCCTCGTCGCCATGCTCGGCGCGCGCCTCGGTCTCGGTCAGTCCTACCTGGCCGAACGGCGGATGCGAGAACACCACGGTCGGGATGTCGCGCTGGTCCAGTACGGCCTGGCTGCCACCGTAGACGCGGTCCATCAGCCGACGCGCCGCGGCGATCGCGACCGGCGTCAGCTGCGCATTGGCGGTGATGTCACCCACCGCATACACGCCTTCGACGCTGGTTTCATGGCGCTCGTTGACCACGACATGGCCTTCGGCATCGGTGGCCACACCCACGGCCTCCAGCCCCATCCGTTCGCTGTTGGGCCTGCGCCCGGTGGCGAACAGCACCGCATCGAAGCGATCGCTGGCGTTGCCATCGGCACCGCGCAAGCGCACCCCGCCACCGTCCGACTCGATCGCGACCAATCGCTGGTCAAAGCAGATGCGAACGCCGGACTGGCGATAATCCTCGGTCAGTTCCGCGACCACGTCGTGATCGAACCCCCTGAGCAGGTGCGCACCGCGCACGTACATCTCGACCCGGCTGCCCAGCGCCTGCAGCACACCGGCCAGTTCCACCGCGATGTAGCCGCCGCCGACGATGGCCACGCGCTCGGGCGCGGCGCGCCACTGGAAGAAGTCGTCGGACACCACCCCCAGGTTGGCGCCGGGAATCTCCGGTCGCTCCGGGCGTCCGCCGGTGGCGATCAGCAGGTGGCGGGCCCGCAGCCGCGTCCCGTTCTCGCATTCGACCGTGCGTGCATCGACCAGGTGCGCGCGCATCGGCGCGAGCACGATGCCAGCCGCGTCCAGTCGGCGCCGGTAGCTGGCGTGGATGCCTTCGATGTAGCGCTCGCGGTGGACGATGAACTCGGGCCAGTTGAGCGCTGTCGGTTGCAGCGGAAAGCCCAGCGTCGGCGCGAGCTTCAGCTTTGATGCCATCTCTGCGGCCAGCCACATCGCCTTCTTCGGCACGCAGCCGACATTGACGCAGGTGCCGCCAAGCAGGCTCGGCTCGAGCAGCGCCACGCGTGCACCATGCTCGGCGGCGCGGAAGGCACCTGCCAGGCCACCGGATCCGCCCCCGATCACGATCAGGTCGAATTCGCTAGTGGCTGGCTTGGCATTCATTCGAATCGCTCGATGCGGAAGGGCGCAGGATCGATCGCAGGATCACGCCCAGTGATCAGGTCGGCGACCAGCTGGCCGGTCGCCGCGCTCATGCTGACGCCCATCATGCCGTGACCGGTCGCCAACCAGATGTGATCACGCCCCGGCACCTGGCCGATGATCGGGACGTCGTCGCAGCTCATCGGGCGCCAGCCGAACCACTGCTCCTGCTTCTGCGCGCCGACGGGCTCATGCAGGTACGCGCCGGCGCCGCGCTCCAGCGCGGCCAGGCGGCGCGGATTGAGGCTGTCGTCGAAGCCGCTGAATTCCATGGTACTGCCGAGGCGGTAGCCGCTGCCCCACGCGGTCACGCAGACCTGCGGCTCGCGCAGGACCAGCGGGCGCCTGGGCACCAGGGCCGGCGATGAATAGGTAATCGAGTAGCCCTTGCCCGGCTGCATGATCCGCTTCAGTGCCGGCGCGCCGATGGCATCGGCCAGCTTCGTCGACCAGGCGCCCAGCGCCATGACCACCTCGCCTGCCAACAGGCGGCCCTGCCCGGTGGTCACGCGGACGCCGCCCGCCTCGGCCACGGCACCGACGAATGCGCAGTTCTCGACGATGGTGCCGCCACGCGCGCGAACCACGCGCGCCAGCTCGGCGACATAGCGGTCCGGGCGCAGCACCGCATCGCCGTTGAAGCGGATCGCGCCGGTCAGGCCGGGCTTGAGCGCCGGCTCCATCGCCTCGTAGGCACGGCCGTCGACGACATCGACGGCAACGCCCAGCTCGCGCAACAGGCCGACCTCTTCGAGCGTGTGCTCGAAATAGTCCTGGGTGCGGAAGATATAGTCCTCGCCGGACGGTGCGAACTCGCACGCCAGCGAGTACTGCTCGACCCATTGCGCCAGCCGCGCGCGCGAGTCGTTGAGAATCGCCGACTTGGCCACCGCGCTGGCGCGCCAGTCGCGCTCGTTGCAGCGCAGGGCGAAGCGCAGCAGCCACGACCACAGGCGCGGATCGAAGCGCGGCGGTACATACAGCGGCGCATCCGGGGTCAGCATCCAGCGCAATGCCTTCAACACCACCCCTGGCGCGGCCAGCGGCGGCGCATGGCTGGGCGTGATCGTGCCGCAGTTGCCGTGCGAGCTGCCGCCGCCGACGCGGCCGGCATCGATCACGCGCACGCTTCGACCGGCTTCGAGCAGGGCGACGGCGCAGGCCAGGCCGATCACGCCGGCGCCGACGATCAGGACATCTTCGCGTTGTTCCATGGGGGCAAGTTTAGTCGCTCGGGTGGGCTCGGCCATCAGACGAAGGTCTTCTCGATTGTTGCGTTTGAAAACTTGTTGAGTTGATCAGCGCGCGCGCATCGGCGGAAAGCGCCGATATGTCCATGCCCGCCAGAGCCACTCGGCCGGGCCGTAACGGAAGTACGCCAGCCAGACCCGGCTGAGCAGCACCTGCAGCGCGAACCCGACCACTACGCCGGCCACCTGCCAGCGCCGCGGCACGCTGCCCCACAGCCCGAGCCCATGGCCATAGAACAGCCAGGTCCCGACCAGCGACTGCAGCAGGTAGTTGCTGAGTGCCATCCGGCCGGCGGGTGCGAGCAGGCCCAGCACGCGGGCACCCGAGGCGGTCTGCAGCGCGCCGACGACCAGGGCCAGGTAGCCCAGGCTCAGCAGCGGACTGGCGGCCAGCATCAGCGCCATCGCCAGCATCGTGCGCGCGCCGTCTTCCTTCCAGTCCAGGTGCACCGTGACCGCCGCGCTCAGCAAGCCCAGCACCAGTCCCGCCGGGAGGGCGACGTTGCGCATCCGGCGGTACAGCGCCGCGTGCGCGGCCGGGTCGGCAATCGCGCCGCTGCGAAGCAGCCAGGCACCGATCAGGAAGATGCCCAGCGCGAAACACTGGAACACCAGCATTTCCGGGATGTGGGTCAGCAGGTAATGCGCGCGGACCACGGTCGCCTGCCACCACGTGCCGCTGGAATAGGCCGCGATTTCCGCGGCACGCGCGGCCTGTTCGGCGGCCTCCTGCACGGCATCGACGTGGTCGCGCACGGTCGACCCGGACGCCTGCATGGCGAGCATGACCGCCGACATCAACAGCAGGCCCAGCGCCGGCGCACCGTACAGCAGCGCGCCCCACCGCCCCTGCTTCCGGGGCGATGCATCGCGGAACAGCAGCAACAGCAGCGCTCCGATGGCGTAGGTGACCAGGATGTCGCCGCCCCAGATCGCCAGCGCGTGCACCAGGCCGATGGCCAGCAAGCCGAGGCTGCGGCGCACATACAGTCGCTTGAAGTCGCCGCCGACGGCCTGCGCGCGCGTGGCCATCACCGCGAAGCCCATGCCGAACAGCAGCGAGAACAGGATCCAGAACTTGCCCTGCACGAACACGTAGATCAGCCACGACAGGGCGTAATCGACGCCGCCTTGCGCCGGATCGACGCCGCTGCCGACGTCGGCCAGCGGGCGGCCGAAGTAGTCCACATTCATCAGCGCGATGCCGAACAGCGCGAACCCGCGCAGGACATCGAGCGTATGGAGACGCTGGCGCGCGTCGACCGGCGCCAGCGCAACCGCCTGCGTCATGGTTGTGCCTGTGCCGCGCCCTGCCAGCCCGGGCCGCGCACCACCCGTCCGGGCTTGGCGCCGGTGTGCTCGCCATCGCGAAGCACCTGCACGCCGTTGACGAACACGTTGCTGACGCCGGTGGCGTACTGCTGCGGCTTGGCGAAGGTGGCGTGGTCGCGGATCGTCGCCGGATCGAACACCGCGATGTCGGCGAAACAGCCGACGGCGAGGCAGCCGCGGTCCTTGAGCTTCCAGTTGTGCGCGGGCAACCCGGTCAGGCGGAACACTGCCTGCTCCAGCGGCATCAGCTTCTGGTCGCGGACGTAGTGACCAAGGAAGCGGGCGAAGTTGCCATAGGCACGCGGATGCGTGCTGGACTTGAGGAACACGCCTTCCGGCGCCGACGACTCGGCGTCCGAACCCAGGCTCACCCACGGCTGGCGCAGGCCCAGTTCGACGTTGTCCTCGCTCATCAGGAAGTAAGCCGTGTCGACCCGGTAGTCATCCTCGACGATCAGGTCGATGACCGTGTCCTCGACACCGGTACCGCGACGCTTGGCGACTTCCGCCAGGGTCAGGCCGGTGAGCGGCTTGAGCTTGTCGCTCTTGAATCCGATGAACTGCACGCGTTCGGGCGAACCGGCCTGCAGGCGCAGGTTCTCCCACTTGCCGTCGATGCGCTTCATTTCGGCGATGACACGGGCACGCGTGGCCGGATCCTTGAGCCGGCGGATCATCGCGTCGTGGCCACCGTCCTGCACCCACGGCGGCAGGCTTGCATCCAGTCCGGTCGCGCCGGCCGTGTAGGCGTACATGTTGGCGGCGATGTCGACGCCCTGCCCGCGCGCGCCATCGATGCGCGAGATCGCTTCGGCCATCTTCGGCCAGTTGCCCTGCCCGGCCGCCTTGAGGTGATAGACCTCGACGTGCTGGCCCGTGGCGCGGCCGATCGCGATGGTCTCGTCGAGGGCCTCGAGCATGCCGTTGGCTTCGCTGCGCATGTGCGCGACGTAACCGCCGCCGGATTCGGCGGCCGCCTGCGACAGCGCGATCAGCTCGTCGGTGCGTGCGTAGAACCCCGGCGGATAGATCAGCGAACCGCCGACACCGAGCGCGCCTTCGCGCATGGCCTGGCGCACCTGGTCCTGCATCCGCGCCAGCTGTTGCGGGTCCGGCTGGACATCGGCCTCGCCCAGCTCGTGGATGCGCACCGTGGCGGCGCCGACGAACGAGGCAACGTTGGGTGTGATGCCGCGGTGCTCGAGGTGCTCCAGGTACTGGCCGAGCGTGGTCCAGTCGATCGGGTAGCGGATGTCGCCCTGCTGCTTGAGAGCGTCCGTCTTCATCGCCGGCGTCAGCGGTCCCATCGACCAGCCTTCGCCGAAGATTTCCAGGGTCACGCCCTGGCGCGTGTCGGCCTGGCCGCGGCCGTCGGCGATCAGCGACTCGGTGGCCCAGCTCAGCACGTTGATGAAGCCCGGCGTCACCGCCTGGCCGCGCGCGTCGATCTCCCTCGTAGCCTGCGCGGGCGCGCCCGGTGCGAGCAACGCGGCAATGCGGTCGCCGCGCACGGCGACATCGACACTTCGGGGCGGCGCACCGCTGCCGTCGTAGACCTGGCCGTTGCGGATCACCACGTCGTAGCGCGGCAGATCCGGTGGAGCCGACCCGGTGCAGCCGGTCAGCGCGAGAGCACAAGCGATTGCGGACAGACGTAGCACGTACAGTCTCCTCAGAGTTTCCAGCCGACCATGTTCCAGGACCACATCAGCACGGCGGCGAAGGCGAAGATCGCGACGGCGCCGGTGTGCCGCAACTTGCGCCAGAAGCCCCAGGTGCGCGCGCGCCACGCCGGCCACAGCTGCACGATGCACACCGCCGTCAGCAGCATGACCGGCAGTGCCCACCACAGCGCGAGTCGCAGCGGCAATCCCGGGTAGCTGAACATCAACGCATCGCCACCCTGGACGATGCCGACCGCGGCAACGGCCAGCAGCACCGCCAGCACCAGCCATGCGGCCGCGGTGATGTACAGCCATTGCGCGCTGCGCATGGCCGCCATCGCTTCGCCGTTGCGGCGCTTCCAGCGACGCATCCAGGCGCCGGTAATGACGGCCAGCGCAGTCAGCGCAGACAGCACGATCAGTGCGATCAGCAGTTGCGAATCATCGAGGGTGCCGGCGCGGTCGTAGACGTCGTGGCCACCGGGACTGACGAAACCGGTGACCGCACCGTCCTGGCCGACGAGGAAGGCCAGGCGCCCCGGCCCCTGGAGGGCGCGGAACACGTGTGGCTTCTCCTCGACCCAGCGCGAGCTCTCGCCGCCGCTGGTCAGGGTCAGGTAGCCGTCGTCGGTGACCGCGACGGTGGCGGCACTGGACAACAGCAGCTTCTCGAAGCCCCGGAACGGGCGGCGTTCACCCAGGTACTTGCCGGCGTAGACCAGGCCACGCGTGGCGAAGTCCTTCGGCGGCGCGGGCAGCGCGGCATCGCGTGCACGCGGGAAGTAGCGCTGCAACAGCAACTGCGGCAGTTCTGCAGCGAGTCGCGCACCGTTGTCGGTATTGGTCGAGACGAACACGCCAAAGCCCAGCTCCGGCACCGCCACCAGGTTGGAATGGAAGTACAACGTCGCCCCGCCGTGCTCCAGGCTCTGCACCTGGCCGTAGCGCTTGCGGAAGAAGCCGTAGGCGAAGCCGGTGGCATCAGGTGCGTTGCGGAACAGCGGCTCGCCTTCCAGGCGCGCAAAGGCCGCGGCCGGGATGATCTGGCGGCCGTCGAGCTGGCCGCGATTGACCAGCATCGTCAGGTAGCGCGCCATGTCGGCGGCATTGCTGGAGACGCTGCCGGCGGGTGCGATCTGCGCGATGTACTCGAACGGCTCGCTGGTGTAGCCGCCGCCTTCGCGTTTGAACCCCTGTGACCACAACCCCTGGAAGCGCGCATCGGCACTGCGCGCGTCGCCCTGTCCCAGCGGCTCGCGGAACGTGGTCAAGGGCATGCCCATCGGCCCGAACAGGTCACGCTCGGCCAGCGCCTCGAATGGCGCGTCGTTGACCCGCGCCAGCACGGCGCCAAGCAGGGCCAGCGAATAGTTCGAGTAGACCGCATGCGTGCCTGGTGCACGCACCCGCGCAGGCCGGTGGTTGAGCAGATAGTCGTGCAGGCTCAGCGAAGTTTCCGGCGCGCTGGCGAACAGGTGGCCGAGGGCGGTGTCCTCGTAGCCGGCGCTGTGGGTGAGCAGATGGCGCACCAGCACAGGCGGATAGCCGTCATCGGGCAGGCGCAGGTCGGTCGGCAGGTAATCGTTGACCGGCGCGTCCAGCGACAGCTTGCCGGCGTCGATCAGCTTCAGCGCCTCCAGATAAGTGAAGGTCTTGGATACCGAGCCGACACGGAACAGCGTGCGCGCCGGATCGACATCGCGATGCGGCGACTGCGCGGCCATGCCGTAGCCGCGCAGCAGCAGCAGCCCCTGCTGGTCGACCACGGCCACGGTGACGCCGGCGATGCCGAGGCGGCGCATGTAGCCCTCGATGACGCCATCTACATAGGCCGACAGGTCGGCGGCATCTACTGCACGCGGCGGTGGCAGCGCGATTGCCTCGGCGGCAGTGGTTGGAGTAATCGAGGGGACCGCAGGCGGAGTTGCATCCGCGATCGCGACTCCGCCCATCGCCAGTGCAAGCGCGACTACCCGCGCCCAGTGCAAGCCAGTTGCCGCCATCGACGCACCCCTCCCCAGGAGAAGCGCCGATTAAAGCATGGGCATGGCGGGCCAGGGCAAAGTCGAAATGGGTCCCGGCGTTCGCCGGGATGACGGTGACGTGTCGTACGAGGTACGGGCCTGGGTCCCGGCGTTCGCCGGGACGACGGTGACAACACGGCGCCGGGACGACGGGCACAAACGAAAACGGCCCGCTTGCGCGGGCCGTCGGTTCTCGCTGAAAGGGCCTCAGCGATCAGTGCTGATGGCCACCTTCACCGTGGACGTGACCGTGCTCGACCTCTTCCGCCGAAGCCTCGCGCACTTCCACGATCTCGATCGCGAAATGCAGATCCTTGCCGGCCATCGGATGGTTGAGATCGACGTCGACCACGCTCATGCCGACCTTCTGGATGGTGACAGCGCGCGGACCGAAGTTGGTCGGCAGCACGGCCTGCATGCCCGGCTCCAGGCGCGCACCCTGGAAATGCTTCTTCGGCACGCGCTGGGTCAGGCCCTCGCGGCGCTCGCCATAGGCATCGACAGCGGCGACGTCGACTTCGAACTTGTCGCCGGCGACATGGCCTTCCATCGCCTTCTCCAGGCCCGGGATGATGTTGCCGTGGCCGATCAGGATCGCCAGCGGCTCACGGCCTTCCGAACTTTCGAGCGATTCCTGGCCCTGCTCGGAAACGGAGTAATGGAAAAGGACGACGCGATCTTTCTCGATGTTCATTGCAGGGGGCTCGACATGGGATGCCACCGATACGGCGGCTGGGGGCAGCGACGGCTTGACCGTCGGCAACATGAACGGCCAAGCTAATGGCCGTGACGAAAGCGCCGCATTATCCCGGCAAGACCGCCCCCGCGCCACTGCGCGGAGCGCGCACCATTTCCCTCGTGCTGCTGTGCCTGGCCCTCGCCGCCTGCGGTGGCAGCCAACAGACCGTGCGCCAGTCGCGGCCCCCGGCCCGGTCGTGGCCTGCGGTGCAACCCCAGGACCCGGTCGCCGCCAATGCGGTGCTGATGCGGGCGATCAGCCTGGTCGGCACCCCTTACCGGTACGGCGGCAATACGCCCGAAGGCGGCTTCGACTGCAGCGGCCTGGTCAACTATGTCTACCGCGACATGCTCGACCTGCGCCTGCCGCGCACCTCGCGCGACCTGGCCAGCTTCCAGGGCCCGCGGATCGTCCCCGACCGCCTTGCCGCCGGTGACCTGGTCTTCTTTGGCCAGAGCGGCAATGTCAGCCACGTCGGCATCTATGTCGGCGAAGGCCGCTTCGTGCACGCGCCCAGCACCGGCGGAACCGTCCGCCTGGACACCCTGGACGGCAGCTACTGGCGTGACCACTACAGCGGAGCCAAGCGTGTGCTGAACTAGGTGGTTCAGTAATTTTACTGAACGGGGACTTGGACTTAGCGGTGGCATGAATTGTGACCATCCACAGTCCGCTTAATGACTTTTTAACGAAAAATAAACCCAATCAACGGGTTTGGCAGGCATGATCCCCCGGTCGACGACTTCGTGATGACCGCGTGACGCTCAACCCGCCCCGCTCCGGCCAAGCCGCCGTAAGCTCCCGCCGCCCCTTCCGGGCGCGCGTCCAATTCTTCCTCGCCGCCATGCTGGCCATGCTGGCCGTGCCGGCGTTCGCCCAGCAGGTGCCGTCTTCGTCGCTGGCTGCTGACTCGGCCGACGCGCCGGCTGCCGCTACCAGCACGATGCTGCCCGAAGCGATGGGCCTGTCCGATCGCGCCCTGCTGCTGGCTACCGACCTCAACCGCCTGTTCGCGCCGGGTGCCCTCGACGCCGCCGCCTCCGTGCCGCTGGCGCAGCAGGGCAAGATCGCCACCGTCCTGCAGCGTGCGATGGCCCTGCTCGGCACCCCGTACCGCTGGGGCGGCACCGATCCGAACAAGGGTTTCGATTGCAGCGGCCTGGTCGGCTACGTGTTCCGCAACGCCCTGGGCATCGACCTGCCGCGCGTCTCGCGCGAAATGGCCAAGAGCGGCGAACTGGTCACCGACCGCGCCAAGCTCAGCGCCGGCGACCTCGTATTCTTCGGCCGTCGTGGCCGCGTCGACCATGTCGGCATCTACGTCGGCGAAGGCCGCTTCGTGCACGCCCCCAGCCGCGGCAAGGACGTCCAGGTGTCGAGCATGGACACCGGCTACTGGAGCGGCAAGTTCATGCAGGCACGCCGACTCGACGGCATCTGAGCCACGCGACAACGCTTCCGAAAGGCCGCCTCAGGGCGGCCTTTTTTGTGGGCCCGCAGAGGCACCACTGCAACGACTCTGGGTCCCCGCCTTCGCGGGGATGACGGCTAAAGACGAAGACCGGGCAACGAAATGCCGGAGCGTCGTCCGCCGGGACGGGGATTGCGCAGCAGTGGGCCATGGATGGCCCACGCCCCGCCTTCGGACAGGATGTCCGACGAAGGGGCGGAGCAATCCCCGGCCCGGCGGACGGCGCCTTTCAGAAGCCTCAGCACCTCAGCACCTCAGCACCTCAGCGCCTCAGCGCCTCAAGACCAACGCCCGGAAACGCTCAGACGACCTGCGCAACCTGGCTCAGCTCGTCCATCGTCGCCTCGATGCCCTTGCTCAGCTCCATCACCTTGAGCGCGTACTCACCCAGGTGGCGGTCGACATCGGTGAGCGGCGTCCACGGCGGCACCGGCGTCGGCTTGCCGTCGACACCGTCGAGCGCGACAAAGACGATCACACAGTGCGTGCACAGCCTGTCGCACTCCGGCCCATCCATCGGATCGCGCGCCTTCACGTCCACCGCGAAATGCATGCTGGTCGTGCCCGTGTGCACCAGCTTGGTGTGCACCGTGACCATGTCGGAAATGCGGATCGGCGCGACGAAGCGAATGCCGCCCACGGCCACCGTCACACTGTAGGTCCCGGCCCAACCGACCGCCGCCGCATACCCGGCCTGGTCGATCCACTTCATCACCACACCACCGTGGACCTTGCCACCGTAATTGACGTCCGACGGCTCGGCGAGGAAACGCAGGTTCAGTTCACGCTGTCTACCGCTCATGGCTGGGCTCCGCTGGGGGTGCGTGGCTTTATGGATCAGAGGGTCTATGAAGATCAGGCGAGGGTCGCCCGCACATGGCGCACCACGGCATTGGCGACACCGTGCACACCGTTCCTGAGGCGATCGTCGTTGAGGATGCCGTAATCGGGCAGCTTGTCGGCGGCCTGACCGACCGCGACCTGCTGCGGCACCACCAGCAGCCCGAGCTTGGCAAGCGCATCGCGCAACACCAGCAGAGAACGCAGACCGCCGAGCGGACCGGGCGACGCAGACACGATGCCGGCGACCTTGTCCTGGAACAACGCCACACCGGACCCACCGGCGTCGGTCGGCCGCGAAATCCAGTCGAGCGTGTTCTTGACCAGCGCCGGCATCGAACCGTTGTACTCCGGCGTGCTGATCAGCAACCCGTCGTGGCTGGCCATCAATGCCTGCAACTGGCGCACCGCCTCGGGCATCCCGGCCGCCTCGATGTCGCCGTCGTAGACCGGCAGCGAATAGTCGCGCAGCTCGATCAGGGTCACCTCGGCCCCGGCAGCGCGCGCCCCCTCGACCAGCACATGGATCAGGCGGCGGTTGTAGGAACCCTGGCGCAGGCTTCCGGCAAAGGCGAGCAGACGTGGGACAGAAGCGGGTGGAACAGCAGCAGGCATTCCTGGCTCCGTGGTGCGTCGGACGGGGGGAGGTCGATTATGCGCGGCGCCCGTGAGCTTGCGGCATGGCCGCGCGCGGGCGATCCTCGCGGCCAGGCAATCGAGGACGACATCATGGGGCGGACGATCCTGGGCATGCTGGTCGGCGTGGTGGTCGCCGTGGCGGTGATCATGCTGGTGGAAATGCTGGGTCACTCGGCCTGGCCACCACCGCCGGGCCTGGACATCACCGATCCGGCCAACGAGGCCGCCTTCGCCGCCTTCATCGCGCAGATGCCGCTCGGCGCCAAGCTCATGGTGCTGCTCGCCTGGGTGCTGGGCACGTTCACCGGCGCCCTGGCCGGAGCGAAGATCGCCCGCCACCAGACCGCCGCCGCGCTGCTGGTCGCGCTGGTGGTGATGTCGGGCGTGCTCGGCATGATCCTCAAGATCCCGCACCCGGGCTGGCTGGCGGTATGCGGCCTGGTGCTGCCGATCCCGGTGGCATTGCTGGCGGTGCGGTTGGTGTATCGGCGCAACATGCTACCGAAGGTGTAGGCAGCATCCGGACACAACGGGTGAACACTGGCACATCTCGGGCGCGTCGAAATCGCCGAAACTGTGCGTTCCCCATGTGAGCCGTCGCCGATGCCCCTGCCGCGCGTTTCCGCAATCGCCTCCCTGCTGCTGATCGCCATCGCTTCGTCTGCAGCCGCTGCACCGGCGCAGAAAGCAGAACCGGCCCTGCCGCAATTGAAGGCCTACGAAACGAAGGAAGAGTGGCGGCAACCGGTCGCACCGTTCCGCATCGGCGACCGCACCTGGTACGTCGGCACCGCCGGCCTGAGCGCATTGCTGGTGAAAACCGATGCGGGTGCCGTGCTGATCGACGGCGGCATGCCGCAGGCCGCCGACATGATCCTTGCCCGCATGCGCGAACTCGGCGTGGCGCCGTCCGACCTCAAGTACATCCTGCACAGCCATGCCCACGCCGACCACGCCGGCCCGCTCGCGGCGATCCAGCGCGCCACCGGCGCGCGCGTGGTGAGCAACGCCGAGTCGGATGCGCTGCTGGCCCGCGGCGGCAGCGCCGACCTGCATTTCGGCGACGAGATCCAGTTTCCGCCGCTGCGTGCGGACCGCCTTGTGCTCGATGGCGAAGTGCTGGAACTGGGCGGCATGCGTTTCACCGTGCACTTCACGCCCGGCCATACCCCGGGCAGCATGAGCTGGACGTGGGACGACACGAACAAGCGCAAACCACTGCGCATCGCCTACGTCGACAGCCTGTCGGCGCCGGGGTATCACCTTGCCGGCAATCCGCGCTACCCGCACCTTGTCGACGACTACCGTCGCAGCATCGACGTCGTGCGTACGTTGCCCTGCGATGTGCTGATCACGCCCCACCCCGATGCCAGCGGCTGGGCACCGGGCAACACTGCCACGCCGCATCCGCAGCCGATGACGTGCGCCGACTACGCAACGCGTGCCGCGACCCGGCTCGATGACCAGCTCAAGGCCGAAGAGGCGAAACACTGATGCCGTACACGCCGATCGTGGCCACCCTGGGTTACGTCCTCTCGCCCGATGGCAGTCATGTGCTGATGGTCCATCGCAATGCGCGTCCGGACGATCACCAGCTGGGCAAGTACAACGGCCTGGGCGGCAAGCTCGAACCGCTCGAGGACGTGGTCGCCGGCATGCGTCGCGAGATCCATGAGGAAGCCGGCATCGACTGCGAGGAACTGCAGCTGCGCGGCACGATCAGCTGGCCCGGATTCGGCAAGCACGGCGAGGACTGGCTGGGCTTCGTGTTCGTGATCACCCGCTTCAGCGGCACGCCGCACGCGAGCAACCCGGAAGGCACGCTGGAGTGGGTGCCGCTGGACCGGCTGCACGAGCTGCCGATGTGGGAAGGCGACCGCAACTTCCTGCCGCTGGTGTTCGACGACGATCAGCGTTCGTTCCATGGCGTGATGCCCTACCGCGATGGCCGCATGCAGTCGTGGTCGTACTCGCGGGTTTAGAGGCGCCCCCGCGAAGACAGCGGTATCGAGGTCTCAGATCCGTCCGACCTCGGCCCGCTCGCCCTCGGCGATGCCCAGGTTGCTCGACGCGGCCTCGTAGACCTCGCGATCGAGCAGGCCCGTTTCCTTGGCCACCAGCACCGGCACCAGCATCTGTCCGGTGACGTTGGTCATCGTGCGCATCATGTCGAGCACGCGGTCGATCGCAACCAGATAGCCGATGCCTTCCAGCGGCAGGCCGGCCGCGGACAGCACCAGCGTGACCATGACGATCGCGGTGCCCGGCACGCCGGCGGTGCCGAAGCTGCCCAGCACGGATGCGATGAGGATGGTGAAGTACTGGCCCGGCTCCAGGTGCAGGCCGAAGTACTGCGCGACGAACAACGATGTCAGCGCCGGGTAGATCGCCCCGCAGCCGTCCATCTTGATGCTCGCGCCCAGCGGCACGGCGAATGCGGCGTAGTCCTTGTCGACACCCAGGTTGTGCGTCACCGAACGGATCGCCGCCGGCATCGCCGCGAAGCTCGACGAGGCGACGAACGCCACCTGCATGCCCGGCGCAGCGCCGCGGAAGAACTTCAGCGGATTCAGGCCATGCACCAGCAGCAGGCTGCCGTAGACGAAGACGATGTGCAGCGCGCACGCCAGGTACAAAGCGAACACGAACGTGCCCAGCGGCAGCAGCTTCTCGAAACCATAGGCTCCGACCAGCGAAGCGATCAGGCCGAACGTGCCCAGCGGGGTCAGCTCCAGCACGAATCGGGTTACCTGCACCATCGTGTCGCTGGCCTCGGAAGCCAGCTTGCGCAACGTCGCAGTGCGCTCGCCCAGCTTGACCAGGGCGAAGCCGACCAGGCCGGCGAACACGATCACCTGCAGGATCTTGCCGTCGCTCAGTGCCTTGAACGGATTGGTCGGAATGACGTCGAGCAGCACCTGCGTAGCCGACGGCACCTCGCGCACGGTGTAGTCCGGCGCCACCGTCAGCCCGGCCAGGCCGTGCCCGGGTTGCAGCACCCAGCCGACCGACAGGCCGACACCGACCGCCAGCGCTGCGGTAATCGCGAACCAGACGAAGGTGCGCCCGCCCAACGCGGCCACGGACTTCTGTCCGTGCAGGCTGCTGATGGCATTCATCACCGCGAAGAACACCAGCGGCACGGCGATCATCTTGATGCCGTTGACGTAAATCGTGCCGAGCGGGCCGAACCAGGTTTCGGCGGAATGGCCGAACAACCAGCCGGCGAGCGCACCCAGTACGAATCCCGCCAGCACGCGCTGCCAGAACGGGATGCGGAGCCAGGCCGAAACCACCTTCATCGGGACCGTCGCTTTGCATTACATGTCGGCTTTGCACCTTATCCCAGCCCGACCTGCCCGGCGACCCCGTCAGTGCAACGCCGGTGTCCCAGCACTGCAATAACGCACTGCATAATCGCGGTTTGCCCGCCGACACCCCAACCGATGTCCCGACTGCCCCACGCCTGCCTCAAGCCCGCCTGCCTCAAGCCCGTCTGCCTCACCCTCGCCATCACCCTGCTTGCCAGCGCCTGCGCCAGCCAGGGCGTTCGCGCCCCGTCCGCAGCCTCCGCCGTGTCGGTGGACGTTCCGGTCATCGCGCACCCCAAGGATGAAACCGCGGCCTGGTGGTTCCGCGACGGCGCCGCCCAGGCCGCCCAGCGTGGCGGCATGTCGGGCAAGGCGAAGAACGTGATCCTGTTCGTCGGCGACGGCATGAGCCTGACCACGGTCGCTGCCGCGCGCATCCTCGATGGCCAGCGCAAGGGCGGCTCGGGCGAGGAGAACCGGCTGAGCTGGGAGCGCTTCCCGGCCACGGCGCTGAGCAAGACCTACAACACCGATTCGCAGACGCCCGACTCGGCCGGCACCATGAGCGCCATGGCCACCGGCGTGAAAACGCGCGCCGGCGTGCTCAGCATCGGCCAGCAGGCAGCGCGCCGGAACTGCGCGCAGGCCTTGCAGGCACCGATCCTGACGCTGTGGGAACTGGCCGCGAGCCAGGGCCTGGGCACCGGCGTGGTCACCACCACCCGCGTCACCCACGCCACACCCGGCGCGACGTTCACCCATTCGGCCGATCGCAACTGGGAAAACGACACCGACCTGCCCGATGACGCCAAGGCCGCCGGTTGCGTCGACATCGCGCGGCAGCTGGTGGAAACGCCGTTCGGCCACGGCCCGGACGTACTGATGGGCGGCGGCCGCGGTGAGTTCATGACCGCGCAGCAATCCGACCCCGAATACGACGACAAGGTCGGCCAGCGCCTCGACGGCCGCGACCTGGTCGCGCAGTGGAAGCAACGCCATCCCGATGGCACTTATGTCTGGAATGCGCAGCAGTTCGCCGCGGCGCCGATGCACGGCCCGCTGCTTGGACTGTTCGAGTACGACCACATGCAGTTCTCGCACGACCGCCAGAAGGATGGCGCCGGCGAGCCGACGCTGGCGGAGATGACCCGCGCCGCGATCGCGCGCCTGCAGCAGAATTCCAATGGCTACGTGCTGCTGGTCGAAGGCGGCCGCATCGACCACGCCAACCATTACGGCAATGCCTATCGTGCGCTCACCGACACCATCGCCCTGAGCGAAGCGGTGCAGGCCGCTGCCGAGGCGACGTCGGCCGACGACACGCTGATCCTGGTCACCGCCGACCACTCGCACACGCTGAGCTTTGTCGGCTACCCGGTGCGCGGCAATCCGATCCTCGGCAAGGTGCGCGGCGCCAGCGGCGAAGAAGGCGAGAACGGCGACTACGCCATCGACGCACTCGGCCTGCCCTACGCCACGCTCAGCTACAGCAATGGCCCGGGCTACGTCGGCGCGAGCGCGCAGCAGCCCGAGGGTCCGAAGAAGTTCCAGCACTCGGTCAGCGGCGTGCAGATCCCCAAGCGCGGCCGTCCCGACCTGCGCAATGTCGACACCCAGGACCCGGACTTCCTGCAGGAAGCGATGGTGCCTATGGGCGCCGAAACGCACGGCGGCGATGACGTCGGCATCTGGGCGCGCGGCCCCGGCAGCGAGGCGGTGCGCGGCAGCGTCGAGCAGAACGCGATATTCCACTTCATGCTGCAGGCGATGCCGAAACTGCGCGACGGGTTGTGCAAGGCCGGCGACTGCGACGGCAACGGCGTGCCGGTGACGGTGCCGGACCCGGCGAAGTTCCGCTGAGGGTTTGACTCAAACCCCGCACCCCAGCCACCGTTCGTCCTGAGCGTAGCGCAGCGAAGTCGAAGGACCGGGCCACCGATCGCACATCGGCACTGCCTTCCTTCGACTTCGGCCCTACGGGCCTACGCTCAGGACGAACGGTGTTTGGGGGATTGGTCAGAACGGCTTGGCGATCACCAGATACACGATCGCCACCAGCAGCAGCACCGGCAGCTCGTTGAACCAGCGCAGTGTCTTCGACGAGGGCAGCGCCTTGCCGGCTTCCACGCCCTTGAGCCAGCGTCCGCTGACGATGAAGTACGCCAGCATCACCACGACCAGCGCGAGCTTGGCATGCAGCCAGCCACCGCTGATCTTGAAGTGCAGCCACAGTGTCAGGCCGAGCACGAAGGCGAGGCCGAACATGATGTGGCCGAAGCGGTAAAGACGCTTGCCCATCAGCACCAGGCGCGCGCGCACGGCCGCGTCGTCGCCGGCCTCGGCCAGGTTGACCAGGATCCGCGGCAGGTAGAACACGCCGCCCATCCAGGCCATCACGAATACGAGGTGGGCGGTCTTGGTCCAGAGGTAGGCCATGGGTTCTGCTCCGAAATGCGGGCAATAGGATGGCATACCCGCCCTCCCCGGTTTGATCGATTACGATGCCCCGTCCCGCGCCAGTCGCAATCGATCGATCCGATGAGCAAGCAGTACGACCAGACCTACTTCGACCGCTGGTACCGCAAGGGCGCCAGCAAGGACCACGCCGTCGGCAGTGGCGCGCGCCTGACGCGCAAGGTCGCATTGGCCGTCGCCACCGCCGAGTACCACCTGGAACGGCCGATCCGCAGCGTGCTCGACATCGGTTGCGGCGAAGGCGCATGGCGCGCACCGCTGCTGAAGCTGCGACCGAAACTGCAGTACCTGGGTTTCGACAGCAGCGAATATGCGGTCACCCGCTACGGCGCGCGCCGCAACCTGCACCTGGCCCGCTTCGCCGACTTCCAGCACCTGCGCCCGTGCCCGCCGGTCGACCTGCTGGTCTGCAGCGACGTGATGCATTACCTGGACACGCGCGAACTCGATCGCGGCCTGCCGGCGTTGGCCGAGCTGTGCGCTGGCGTCGCGTTCCTGGAAACCTTCACCCGCGAAGACGAAACCGACGGCGACAACCACGACTTCAAGCAGCGGCCGGCGCGCTTCTATCGCCAGCGCTTCCAGGCTTTGGGCCTGACGGCGCTGGGATCGCACCTGTGGCTGGCGCCGGCGCTGGCCGAGCGGCTGGTCGCCCTCGAACGTCCCGCCTGAGCTGGGAAGCCCGATTCAGTTTCGAGCTCTGCCGATCCTCTATGCTGCGACGCAGCAAACCGCCAACCTGACCGGATTCAACGAATGCTCTATCAGATGCACGAGCTTGGACGCGCCTGGATGGCCCCCATGACCTACTGGGCCGAAGCCAGCGCCAAGATCTTCGGCGCCAACGGCGGATGGTTGTCGTCGTTGCCGGGCGCGGCGCAGGCCGCCGCCGGCTACGAACTGATGTACCGGATCGGCAAGGATTACGAGAAGCCCGAGTTCGGCATCCACTCGATCGACATCGACGGCGTCGCCTACCCGGTGGTCGAGCGCGAGATGCTGCGCAAGCCGTTCTGCAGGCTGCTGCGCTTCAAGCGCTACGCCGATGACGCCGGCAACCTCATGGACCTGAAGGACGACCCGCCGGTGCTGGTCGTCGCTCCACTGTCGGGCCACCACGCCACGCTGCTGCGCGACACCGTGCGCACGCTGCTGCGCGACCACAAGGTCTACATCACCGACTGGGTCGATGCGCGCATGGTGCCGAGCGCCGACGGAGAGTTCTCGCTCGACGACTACGTCGCCTACATCGAGGAGTTCATCCGCCACATCGGCGCGAAGTCGCTGCACGTGATCAGCGTCTGCCAGCCGACCGTGCCGGTACTGGCCGCGGTGTCGCTGATGGCTGCGCGTGGCGAGGACACGCCGCGTTCGCTGGTGATGATGGGGGGCCCGATCGACACCCGCCAGAACCCGACCAAGGTCAATGACCTGGCCACCAACAAGCCGTTGGCGTGGTTCGAAAACAACCTGATCCAGCACGTGCCGGCGAACTACCCCGGCCATGGTCGCCGCGTCTACCCAGGCTTCCTGCAGCACGCCGGCTTCGTCGCGATGAATCCCGAGCGCCACTTCACTTCGCACTGGGACTACTACCAGGACCTGGTCAAGGGCGATCTCGAGGACGCCGCTGCACACCGCCGCTTCTACGACGAATACAACGCCGTGCTCGACATGCCGGCCGAGTATTACCTGCAGACGGTGCGCATCGTGTTCCAGGAGCATCTGCTGCCGCGTGGCCTGTGGGACGTGCGTGGCCAGCGCGTCGATCCTTCGCGCATCCACGGCACTGCCCTGCTGACCATCGAAGGCGAGCTGGACGATATCTCCGGCCAGGGCCAGACCCGCGCTGCGCACACGTTGTGCACGGGCGTCAGCGAAGCCGACCGCGAGCACCTGACGGTCAAAGGCGCCGGCCATTACGGCATCTTCAGCGGTCGCCGCTGGCGCACCGAGGTCTACCCGCAGGTGCGTGATTTCATTGCGCGCCATGCCGTTGCGGGCGAAACGACCGCGGAGCCGCCGGCGAGCACCTGACGCACTTGATTCGCAGCTGTTGCGCCCAGATCACGAAGGTATCCCCGCCGAGCAAAGGAACCTTCGATGGACTGTCCCGTGTGCCGCGACGTGAAACTGGCGATGACCGATCGCCAGGGCATCGAGATCGACTACTGCCCGCAATGCCGCGGCGTCTGGCTTGACCGTGGCGAGCTCGACAAGCTGATCGAGCGCGCCACTGCCGACAGCAGCCGCCAGCCGGCGCAGCGACCACAGCACGGCCCGCCGCCGTCGCCGTACCAGTCACGCGATTCGCACGGTGGCTACTCCGAGCACCGGCACAAGAAAAAGAAGAACCTGCTGGGCGAGCTGTTCGACTTCTGAAGTCCACTCGCCGTCCTACCGGCCTCCCTCACCGTCATCCCGGCAAACGCCGGGATCCATCTTGACGTCATCCCGGCGAACGCCGGGATCCCGGGGCAATCACGTCAACCTCAAGTCGCTGGGTTCCCGCCTTCGCGGGAACTACAGATCAGTTGTACTGCGCCGTCTTGACCAGCATGTGCTTGGCCAGCAACCCATGCATCTGGCCGAACAGGCGCACCAGGTGCATCGTCGCGAACAGCAGCACCACGCCGGCCAGTATCGCCAGCGGCCACAGCCAAGGCTCGGCGGCGCCGAACACCATGATGTCGTCGACATACAGGTGTGAACCAAACCCGAGCAGCAGCGCGATGGGGGCCGCGATCATCGACAGCGACACCGTCAGGCCGACCACCGTCACCGTGAAGTAGAGGATGCCCAGCGGCAGCATCATCAGGAAGTACAGCTGCGTGGCCCAGGTGCGCGGATCGATGAAGAGGTCCTTGATGCGTTCCAGCAACGGCTGCCCACGGCTGCCGTAGAGCGGCCGGCGCGGCATGCGCTCGCCCAGCATCGTCTCGACGATGCGGCCCTCGACCAGCGACAACATCTTCACCGAGCCGAAGTACAGGATCACGAACGGGATGCCGATGATCAGCACGCCCAGGCCGGCCGAGAGCGAGATGCCCGTGACCACCCAGGTGAAGTAGAAGATGCCGGTGGCCAGCGACAGCAGCATGTAGAACAGCGCGCCGTAGGTGCGCGGCTCGGCGATCACGCCGAAGAACTGGCCGAGCACCGACTTGCGCGGCGGTGGTGCCGGCGGCCGCAGCGCCGTCTGCACCTTGACCTCGGTGTCGCGGTAGATGTCGGCGACCTCGTCCGGTGCCCCGTAACTGCTGGCGACGGCGACGATCACGTCGGCCTCGGATTTACCGGGGTTCTCCGCCAGTTCCGAGCGCAGGTATTCCTCGGCGTCGTACAGCGCGTCCTGCACCAGCGCCGGATCGGCTCCGGCGAGGGAGCGACGCAGGTGTTCCAGGTACTCGGGGATGGTGCTCGGCAGGACGGCGTTGGTGGCGTTGAACGCGTTCATTTGTCAGGTCCTTCAAGGACGGTATCGACGGAATCACGGGTGGCGCGCCAGGCGGTGATCCATTCCTGCAGGACCGCACGGCCGGCTTCGGTGATCTGGTAGTAACGACGGGGCGGGCCCGACATCGACGGCTCGACATGGCTATCGAGCAGTCCGGACGCGCCAAGATTGCGCAGCACCGGATACAGCGCGCTCTGCTTGCCGCTGAGCACGCCCTCCCCGGTCCGCTCCAGGCGCTTGGCGATCTGGTAGCCGTACATCGGCTCGCTCGCCGCCGCCAGGACCGCCAGCAGCACCAGCGACACGGTGCCGGCACTGAGCTCCTTCTGGAATTTGCGCAGCTGGCTGTCGAGGTCGGTCATGGCGCTGGGTCCAAGCGGTCTGGCGGGCGGGGGCCCCGCTATGCTGATGGCAACACTACTATCAAGTTCTATATACAGAACCTGCCATTAGTCATGAGCCAGTCAGGAGCCCGCTGTGGCCTTGCCACCCCCTCGACTGCGTCCCTGTTATCAAGGCCTTGCGCCGCACTCAGCGCGGCGGGGAGAGGTTTGCGATGCCACGGGGTGACAAATCCGCCTACACCGACAAGCAGAAGCGCCAGGCCGAACACATCGAAGACAGCGAACGGGAGCGCGGCAGGTCGGAGGAGACTGCCGAGCGCATCGCCTGGGCGACGGTCAACAAACAGGACGGCGGTGGCAAGAAGTCCGGCTCGGGCCGCAAGAGCGCGAAGAAGGTCGCAAAGAAGGCCACCAGGAAGGCTGCAACGAAGACCGCAAAGAAGGCCACCAGCAAGGTTGCCAAAAAGGCGACGAAGAAGGCCGCCGCTAAAAAGGCAGCTAAGCAACCCGCCAGGAAAGCGACAAAGAAGGTCGCAAAGAAGGCAACGAAGAAAGTCGCAAAAAAAACCGCGCGCAAGACACCGGCGCGAAAGACAGTACGCAAGCGGACGGCCAGCCGAGGGACGAGGTCGAACGGCGCGTCGCGATGAGGACGCACGGAGCGGTCCGGCCGTCGTCCTGACCACCGGCATTCCCGCGCGGCTGAAAGGGCTGGTCGCAGCGCGGGGCCTGAGCCAGAATCTGCCTGTTCATCTAAGGGGGTAAGTCGTGTCGAAGTCACGCCTGTCGCAATCGCGCCTTTCCAGGGCACACAAATGGTCGTTCGCCCTGCTCTCGTCGGCGTTGCTGCTGGCGGTCTCCGCAGCCGGCGCCGCCGAACCCGAACCGGCTGCTGCCGCGCCCAAGCCGCGCTCGATGCAGGAGATCCTCGATGCGTCCGCGCCGTCGGACTGGCGCGTCCCGGACCCGAAGAACACCCTCTACCTTGATCTCGACAGCGGCCAGGTCGTGATCGAACTGGCGCCGGCATTCGCACCGGCGCACGTGGCCAACATCCGCGCCATGGCCAAGAACGGCTATTGGAACGGGATGAGCATCAACCGTTCGCAGGACAACTTCGTCGTCCAGTGGGGCGACCCGGCCGAGGAAGACAAGGACCGCAAGCCGCTGGGCCGCGGCACCAAGGCCAAGCTGCCGACGGAGTTCGCGCGCAAGTCCGACGGACTGCCATTCGATCGCCTGCCCGACGTCGATGGCTGGGCACCGCAGGTCGGCTTCTCCAACGGCTTCCCGGCCGGTCGCGATCCGACCACCAACACCGCCTGGATGGCGCACTGCTACGGCGCCGTCGGCGCCGGTCGCGATGTCGCCGCCGATTCCAGCAACGCCACCGAACTGTATGTCGTCACTGGCCAGTCGCCGCGCCAGCTCGACCGCAACATCACCCTCGTCGGCCGCGTGATCAAGGGCATGGAGCTACTGTCGGTGCTGCCGCGCGGCACCGGCCCGCTGGGCTTCTACGAGCAGCCTTCGCAGCGCACGCCGATCCGGTCGGTGCGCCTGGCCGCAGATGTGCCGAAGAAGGACCGCGTCGCGATCGAACTGCTGCGCACCGACACGCCGCTGTTCACCGACCTGGTCGAGTCGCGCCGCAACCGCCGCGACGAGTGGTACAAGCACATGGCCGGTCATATCGACCTGTGCAACGTGCCGCTGCCCACGCGCGCACCGCCGCCGAAGCCGGTGAAGCCGGCAGCGGCACCGAAGGCGAAGGCCAAAGCGAAGGCGAAGACGAAGCGCTAATCCCCCACGCCCGACTCCTCACCCCGTCATCCCGGCGCAGTCGGGATGAGGTGTTGCAGCGTTTTTCAGGCGCTATCGAAGACCGAGCAACAAAATCGCAGAGCGTCGTCCGCCGGGCCGGGGATTGCGCAGCAGTGGGCCATGGATGGCCCACGCCCCGCCTTCGGACAGGATGTCCGACGAAGGGGCGGAGCAATCCCCGGGTCGGCGGACGACGCCACGACGGAGCAGGAACCCTCGCAAAGGCGAGGTCAAGATGGATCCCGGCGTTCGCCGGGATGACGGTGACGATGCTGACGACTTACGGGCCTGGGTCCCGGCGTTCGCCGGGACGACAAGCCTACGGCGCAGTCCGCTCGTGCCTGGGTTCGCGATTGAGCGCCTCGTCCTGGAACAGGCACATCCGCACCACGTCGTGGTAGCGGCCATCGCTGAAGAACTCGTCGATCAGCACGCCCTCGCGGCGAAATCCCGCTTCGTCGTAGATCCTGATCGCACGGTCATTGTCGATGTCGACCAGCAGGTAGAGCTTGTAAAGATTGAGCACGCGGAAGGCGTAGCTGATCGCCAGCCGCGTCGCCTCGCGTGCATAGCCGTGGTTCTGCTGCTCGGGCGAGATCATGATCAGGAACTCGGCACGCCGGTGCAGGTGGTCGATCTCCACCAGCTCCACCAGTCCGACGCGTTCATGGGCGCCATCCTCGACGATGAAGCGTCGCTCCGACTGATCATGGATGTGCTTGCGATACAGCTCCTCCAACTCGACGAACGATTCGTACGGCTCTTCGAACCAGTAGCCCATGATGCTGCGATTGTTGTTGAGCACGTGGACGAAATGCAGGTCGCCGCGCTCGAGCGGCCGCAGGGTTACGCCAGTGGGCGGAGTTCTGGTGTCGATATCCATGGCGGCAACCCTACTCCATCACCGTGACGCCATCACGCGCCATCAGGACGCAGCCGGCGCGCCATCACGCCGTCTTATCCCGCCGCTCAATAGCCTCACAGGCGCCCCATCCGAAAGGCCCCCGCCATGCCCTTGATGCGTCTACGAGTGACCGGCAGCGACGACAGCGTCCGCGCCATCAGTAACCTCCTCACCAGCCTCGACGGCATCGAACACATCGAGGAGGTGGACGACCTGATGTCGCACCTGGACGACGACGATTCGAGTTCGGCCGGCCTTGTCGACGACCAGGGGCCGGGGCAGCACGCATTGGAGATCGAGGCCCCCAACCTGGCCACCGCGGCGCGGGTGCGCGACGCGGTCGAAGCGCTCGCGTTCGATCTCGACGTGCTGGTGGAGTTCGATACCGAAGAGGACTGAGCCTGGCGGCATCGGCCGTCAGGGCATCGCCTTGAGCGCGGCGGTCACGCCCGGCAGCAGCGTCCTGACGCGCGGGTCGGTGGACAGATCGGCCTCGACGTAGACCGCCTCCAGGAACGCGCTCAGATCGTGCCGGCGCGCAAGCCAGGCGCTGTCGCGCCATGCCAGTGCCGGATCGCCGAGCCGGGGCAACAGTGCATTGAACCAGGCCAACCAGGCCGCCTCGTCGCGGACACCGCGCTGCGCCGCATACACCAGTGGCGCCGCCATCCGCTGCGGCTCGCCGAAGATGTAGGGATGGCCGCTGGCGGGCACCACCTGCACCGCCACCGCATCGACGATGCGGTTCAACTGCGGTCCGTCCAGTGCCGGATTCAGGCTCAGCTGCATCAGCCAGTCGGCGCCGTGGGCCACGCCGTGGCGCCAGCCGACGCCGGCCTCGAAGCCGCGGTAGTCGCGTACCGATTCGAAGTACGCCACCGCGCGCACCACCATCGTCGCCCGCTCCGCCGGCGTCATCCATGGCGTGGTGCGGTCGGTGCGTGCGACCTCGGCGAGCACCAGCGCCGCGAACGGCCAACGCACGCCCTCGGGATCGGGCTCGGACAGCATCGCGTACAGGCGCTCGCGCATCGGACGCAGCGTCTCCGGCGCCAGTTCGCCCTTGCGCATCCACGCCGCCAGTGCCTCGTAGGCGATGCCGTCGCGCAGTTGCGGATCGGTTTGGCCGAGGCAGTCCAGCAGTGCCATGGCCAGCGTCGAGCGCTCGCCGGCATCGGCGATCACGAACTGCGACTGTTTCAGCGCATCGAGCTTTTCCATGCTCCAACCGTCGGGCGGGCACGTGCCTGCGAACGCCTGCGTCGATGCGACTGCCAGCGTCATTGCCAAAACCATCGCGCGCATGTCAGCGCCCTCCCCGTCGGCGCAGGCGCCGCCACAACCACACCGCCACCAGCACCACCAGCCCCAGCGGGATCAGGAACGCGGCGGCGCGGATGGTCCATGCAGTGCCCATGGCCAGGGTCTGCCCGAAATCCCGCAGAGCCTGGCCGATCTCGCTGCGACCGCTCTGTCCGGCCGGCGGCAGGAACGAGATCGTCAGTTTCTGTGTGTCGATGCGCATGCGGTGCTGCGCGCCTTCCTGCTCGGCCGCCTGCAACTGCGCTTCCACTTCGGCCAGTTGCCGCGAGAGCGCGATCATGTCGGCGACGGCGAGGTCGCGTCGCTGCTGGAAGGCCTGGAGCTGGGTGCGTTCGTTCTGCAATCGCTGGCGCTGCAGGTCGTTGTCGCGCACGACCACGGCCAGGTCTTCGGCATGCGTGCGGCGATGGCCGATCTCGCCGTCCTTGCCGGCCAGGGAAATCAGCGGCTCGACGCCAGCCGGCACCACGCGCACGGTCAGGCTGGCACTGCGCGTATCGCCGGCCTGCTGGTCGACATCGAGCACGGTGCACTCACCCACGCGCTGCTGGCTGCAGGCATCTCGCACGGCCTGCAGCCGCGGCGGAATCTGTTCGGCATCCAGCCAGACGACGACGTTGTGTTCGTAGGCCAGCATGGAGCCGGCGCGGTTGGCGGTGGCCTGCGCGGGGCGCGAACCGCCCGCGTCCATGTCGCTGCGCTTTTGGCTGCAGGCCGCCAGCGCGACGACCACCGCCAGCATTGCAGGTACCACGAAACGAATGCGCATCCCCGCCCCTTCTTGAATCGACGGCGCGAACTATGCCACGAGCCGGGCGGGGCTTCAGCCCGGAGCGACGGCAACAGGCCTATCATCGGCGCATGCCGGCGCAGCCGCCGGCAAACGATCGACAGCAGATGACCGACAACAAGCCCATCGACCCGTACGACAAGCCCGCCGGCGGCTGGGACGCACTGAAGAGCTCCTGGCAGGCCCTGCGCGAGCAGCAGGTGCTGGTCAAGGGCGCCAACACGCTGTTGCGTGCCAACCAGCCGCGCGGCTTCGACTGCCCGGGTTGCGCCTGGCCGGACCGCAACGTGCACTCGACGTTCGAGTTCTGCGAGAACGGCGTCAAGGCGGTTGCCAACGAGGCGACGTCGAAGCGGGTGACGCGTGACTTCTTCGCCGAAAACAGCGTCAGCGAGCTGGCGCAGTGGGAGGATCGCCTGCTCGAAGCGCAGGGCCGCCTGACCGAGCCGATGGTCTACGACGCGGGCAGCGACCATTACCGTCCGATCGACTGGGACGGCGCGTTCGCGATGGTGTCGGATGCCCTCAATGCGTTGCCGTCTCCCGACGAGGCGATCTTCTACACCTCCGGTCGCACCTCCAACGAGGCGGCATTCCTCTATCAGCTGTTCGTGCGCGAGTACGGCACCAACAACCTGCCCGACTGTTCGAACATGTGCCACGAAGCGTCGGGCGTGGCGCTGACCGAGCAGCTGGGCAGTGGCAAGGGCTCGGTCACGCTGGAGGATTTCGAACACGCCGATGCGATCTTCATCTTCGGCCAGAACCCCGGCACCAACCATCCGCGCATGCTCGGCGAGCTGCGTACCGCGGCACGGCGCGGTTGCCGCATCGTCGTGTTCAATCCGCTGCGCGAACGCGGACTGGAACGGTTCGCCAACCCGCAGTCACCGGCCGAAATGCTCGGCGGCAGCGGCACCCGCATCGCCTCGGAGTACTACCAGCCGCGCATCGGCGGCGATCTCGCGGTGGCGACGGCACTGGCCAAGGTCGTGGTCGAGCGCGGCGCGGTCGATGCCGACTTCATCGCCGCCCACACCAGCGGCTTCGAGCATTTCGCATCTTCGCTGCGTGCCTCTTCCTGGGACACGCTGGAAAGCGAGTCGGGCCTGACCCGCGCCGAACTCGAACTGGCCGCGCAGACGTACATCGACAGCCCGGCGACGATCCTGTGCTGGGGCATGGGGATCACCCAGCATGCGCGTAGCGTCGCCACGATCCAGATGCTGGCCAACCTGCTGCTCCTGCGCGGCAACATCGGTCGGCCCGGCGCAGGGCCCTGCCCAGTGCGCGGCCATTCCAATGTGCAGGGCGACCGCACGATGGGGATCTACGAGCAGCCGTCGCCGGCGTTCCTCGACCGCCTCGGCGCCGAGTTCGACTTCCAGCCGCCGCGCGCGCACGGCCACGACACCATCGCCGCGATCGAAGCGATGCACGACGGCCGTGCCGGCGTGTTCTTCGCCATGGGCGGCAACTTCGCCGCGGCCACGCCCGACAGCGCGCGCGTCATCGAGGCGCTGCGCCGCTGCCAGCTCACCGTCCATGTCAGTACCAAGCTCAACCGCTCGCACCTGGTGCACGGGCACCAGGCGCTGATCCTGCCGTGCCTGGGGCGCACCGAAATCGACCTGCAGGCCTCGGGCCCGCAGGCGGTGACGGTGGAGGACTCGATGAGCATGGTGCACCTGTCGTCGGGCATGAACCCGCCGGCTTCGGACCAGCTGCTGTCGGAGCCGGCGATCGTCGCGCGCCTGGCCGCGGCGACGCTGCCGCAAAGCCGCACGCCATGGCTGTGGCTGGTGGAGGACTACGACCGCATCCGCGATCGCATCGCCCGCGTCATCGACGGCTTCAGCGATTTCAATTCGCGCGTGCGCGCATCGGGCGGATTCCACCTGCGCCATCCGGGGCGCGAGCGGGAGTTCCCGACCGCCAGCGGCAAGGCGACGTTCCATGCCCATCCGCTGCTGCCGGCGAATGAAGGCAGGGGAACAGACGGCACGTTGTTCACCCTCATGACAGTACGGTCGCACGACCAGTACAACACCACCGTCTATGGCCTCGATGATCGCTATCGCGGTGTGCACGGCCTGCGCCGCGTGTGTTTCATCAATGCCGCCGATCTCCGCCGTCACGGCTTCCATGACGGTGACCTGGTCGACATCACCTCGGTCTGGAGCGACGGCGAGCGCACGGTGAATGGATTCCGCCTGGTCGAGTACGACATCCCGGAAGGCTGCCTGGCCAGTTATTTCCCCGAAACCAACGCGCTCGTTCCGCTCGACCACCATGCCGAGCGCGCACGCACACCCGCATCGAAATCGATCCCGGTGCGTTTGCGCCGGAGCCCCGCGGCATGAGCGTGCTGTCATGAGCGAGGACACTGCGCTGGCGCTGCTGCAGTTGCTCGCGCACGAGGACGGGCAGTCGATCCACCGCGTCGCCAAGCGCCTGGGGCTGGGCCTGAGCGAACTGCAGCGACTGCTTTCGGCACTGGGCAGCGATCCGCGTTTCGATGGCCTGGACCTGGTCGAGCAACGCGAGGATGGCGATCGCACCTTGTTGTGGCTCACCTCGCGCGGACGGCAGCTGTGCGGGACCGTGTAAGCCAATCGCTCAGCGATGTGCAGGCGCTGCGCCTGCACGGCGACGCATGCACGCAGCACGACGACCGCGTCATCGTCGAAGCACCGGTGGCGCTGCTCTACAACGGCGAGCCGTTCGTGGTGATGATGGCCACGCCCGAATCGTTGCCGGACTTCGCCCTCGGCTTTGCCCTGAGCGAAGGCATCGTCGCCAGCGCCGAAGAGTTCCGCCTGGTCGATGTCGTCCGCCATGACGAAGGCATCGCCCTGCACGCCGCGATTCCGCAAGCGCGCTTCGACGCCCTGCAGGATCGGCGGCGCGGCCTCGAAGGCCGCAGTGGCTGCGGCTTGTGCGGGGTCGAATCGCTGCAGGCGGCGTTGCGTCCGGTGCCGCGCGTGGCGACGCCGACGCCGATCAGCGCTGCGGTGATCCATGTCGCGCTCGCAGCCCTCGCCGACCAGCAACCGCTCAACATGCACAGCGGCGGCGTGCATGCCGCGGGTTTCGCCCATGGCGGTGGGCTGCTGGTCCGCGAGGACGTCGGCCGTCATAACGCGCTCGACAAACTGATCGGCGCGATGGTGACGCAGGCACCGGCGCTGCGCGCGCAGGACGGCTTCCTGGTGATCACCTCGCGGGCGTCGTACGAGATCGTGCACAAGGCCGCAACCGCGGGCATGGCGATAGTGGTGGCGATCTCTGCCCCCACCGACCTGGCCATCCGCACCGCCGAGGCCGCCGGCATCACCCTGGCGGCCTTCGCCCGCGGCGGGCAGCTCAACGTCTATGCCCACCCCGGCGGCATCGCCGCCGCCGGTACCTGAGGCCCGGTCCGGGCCGTTTGCGACAGATTCGGCAAGGCAACCGGCGGCCCGACTCAACCAACGACCCATGCGGGCCAAGCGCCGCTGACGATATCCTGTGGGGATCGCGGCCTGCCGCCTGTTCCGAGACCTGCCATGCGTTCGTTGCGCCCCACCCTCCTCGCCGTCGCCGTGCTCAGCGCGACCCTGGCCGCCTGCCAGCCGCAGACCCCGCCGGCACCGGCCGACACCGCCGCAACGGCTCCTGCCGCCGCGCCGGCCTCCGATGCGGCCACCGACGCCCGCTTCGCCGAGCTGTCGCAGCGCTGGCTCGACGGCTGGCTGCAGCTCAACCCGGTCACCGCCACGCAGATCGGCAAGCACGACTTCGACAGCGAGGTCGATGACCTCAGCGCGGCCGGCCGGACCAAGCTGGTCGACTTCAGCAAGAAGCTGCTGACCGAGCTCGACGCGATCGACACCAGCAAGCTCTCGCGCGAGAACCAGATCGACGCATCGATCCTGCGCAACCAGATCCGCGGCGACATCTGGGGCATCGAGACGCTGCAGAGCTGGGCATGGGATCCGCAGGTCTACAGCGGCCTGGCCGGTGGCGCGATCTACAACCTGATGGCGCGCGACTTCGCGCCGATGCCGCAGCGGCTGAAGTCGGCCACCGCGCGCATGCAGAAGATCCCGGGGATCTATGCGCAGATGCGCGAGAACCTCGACCCGGCACGCGTGCCGTCGATCCACGCCGAGACCGTCGCCAAGCAGAACGCCGGCGTGCTCAGCCTGATCGACACCTTCATCGTCCCCAACGCCGACCAGCTCAAGGGCGAAGAGCGCAAGCAGCTCGATGCCGCCGTCGCCGGCCTGCGCAAGGCCGTCGCCGAGCAGCAGACCTGGCTCGACAAGACCCTGGTGCCCAACGCCAAGGGTGATTTCCGCATCGGCCAGACGCTGTACGACGAGAAGCTGCAGTTCTCGCTGAACTCCTCGCTGTCGCGCGCGGAGATCAAGCAGCGCGCCGAGTCCGAACTGAAGCGCGTGCGCGGCGAGATGTACGCCATCGCCCAGACCGTGCTCAAGGACAAGCCGGGCGCTCCGGAGCTGCCGGCCAACCCGACGCCCGAGCAGCAGCAGAAGGCGATCGAGGCCGCGCTCGAGCTGGCCTATGCCGAAAAGCCGGCCCGCAACGAAGTGGTCGACTTCGCCAAGAAGACGCTGGCCGAGGCCACCGACTTCACCGGCAAGCATGACCTGGTGACCGTGCCCAACGACCCGGTCAAGATCATCCTGATGCCGGAGTTCCAGCGCGGCGTCGCGGTTGCCTATTGCGACTCGCCCGGTCCGCTCGACAAGGGCCTGGACACCTACTACGCGATCTCGCCGATCCCGGAGGACTGGGACGACAAGCAGGCCGACTCGTTCCTGCGCGAGTACAACAGCCGCATGATCCACCTGCTGTCGATCCACGAAGCGATGCCGGGCCACTACCTGGAAGGCGCGCATTCGGCCAAGTCGCATTCGACCCTGCGTTCGGTGCTGCGTTCGGGCCTGTTCGCCGAGGGCTGGGCGGTCTACACCGAGGACATGATGGCCGACGCGGGTTACCTGGATAACGACCCGCTGTTCCGCCTGGTGCAGCTGAAGTTCTACCTGCGCACGATCGCCAACGCGATCCTCGACCAGGGCGTGCACGTGGACAACTGGAGCCGCGAGCAGGCGATGGAGCTGATGACCAAGCAGGCCTTCCAGCAGGAGCGTGAAGCGTCCGGCAAGTGGGTGCGCGCGCAGCTGACCTCGGCGCAGCTGCCGACGTACTTCGTCGGCGCGCAGGAGCACTTCGACATGCGCAAGGCGGTGGAGGCCAAGCTCGGCGACAAGTTCAACGCCAAGGCCTACCACGACCAGGTGCTGTCGTATGGCGCGCCGCCGGTGCGGTTCGTGCGCGAGATGATGCTGGACGAGCCCATCAAGTGACGTTCTGACCCACGCGCCCCGCGCGTGGCTTTGTCAGAACGTCATCCCGGCGAAAGCCGGGATCCAGACGCGCGAAGCGCGGGCCCTCACCCCAACCCCTCTCCCGCACGCGGGAGAGGGGCTTCATCTGCTTCACTGCCCCAGGCGCTATCCTCGCCATTCCCACGCGAGGATCCCGCCATGTCCCCCGGCAGCACGGTCATCCCCACCCTGGTTTACCGCGACGCCCCCAAGGCCATCGACTGGCTCTGCGACGCGTTCGGCTTCCAGCGCCAGGCGGTCTATGCCGACGGCGATGTCGTCCTCCACGCGCAGCTCGTCCACGGCAGCGGCATGATCATGCTCGGCTCGGCCAACAAGGACGGCGAGTGGTCGCAGCTGATGATCCATCCCGACGAGACCGGTCAGCGCGCGACCCAGAGCATCTGCGTGATCGTCACCGACGCCGACGCCCACTACGCGCAGGCAACGAAGTCCGGCGCCCCGATCGTGATCGACATCGCGGACCAGCCCTACGGCGGCCGTGGCTATGCCTGTCGCGACCTCGAAGGCCACCTGTGGTGGTTCGGCACCTACGACCCATGGAAGGACGCCTGAGCGATGGACGAGTTCGGTAGCGGTCCGAAACCGGTCGACGGCATCCGCGTCGGCGTCGGCGGCTGGACCTACGTGCCCTGGCGCAGCAACTTCTACCCGAAGGGTCTGGTGCAGCGCCGCGAGCTCGAGTACGCCAGCCGCCATCTCAGCGCGATCGAGGTCAACGGCACCTACTACGGTTCGCAGAAGCCGGCGACCTACGCGAAATGGGCGGCGGAAACGCCGGACGGTTTCCTGTTCTCGGCCAAGGCGCCGATGCGCATCATGCAGTCGAAAACGCTGGCGAAGACCGGCCCGCAGGTCGAGGACTTCGTCGGCGGTATTGCATCGCTGGGCGACCGACTCGGCCCGATCGTCTGGCAGTTCGACCAGGGGCCGCCGTTGCAGCGCGACACGTTCGCGCAGTTCCTCGCGCTGCTGCCCGCGCAGGTCGAAGGCCGGCGGCTGCGCCACGTGATCGACGTGCGCGACCACGCCTTCGTCGACCAGGACTACGTGGCGCTGCTGCGCGAACACAACATGGCCGGCGTCTTCACCGATTCGTCCGAGCACCCGTCCTTCGCCGACGTCACCGCGGACTTCGTCTATGCGCGCCTGATGCAGACGCGCAGCGAGATTGCCGATGGCTATCCCGACGACGAACTCGACCGCTGGGCCGCGCGTGCGCGCGAATGGTCGCAAGGCGGGCAACCGGCTGACCTCCCGTACCTTGCGGCGCAACATGCGGACGGCAAGAAGCGTGACGTCTTCGTCTATTTCATCAGCGCCGCGAAGGAGCGCAACCCGGCCGCGGCGATGGCGCTGCTGCGCCGGCTGGGCGCCTGACGGCACACGACTCGGCGCGCCCAGCAGTCGCTCCATGCCCATCGGCACTGTCGTGCGTACCGCATCGCCCGTATCAACGTCACAATCCTTGTTCATCCCCGGAAGAGATCACGCCATGGCCAACCGTCGCGAGTTCATCTCCACTGCCACCTTGACCGCCGCGGGCATTGCCCTGGCGCCGCTGGCGGCCTGCAGCCAGGAACCGGCAGCGAGCGCGGCCGCACCTGCCGCTGCGGCACCGAAACCGTTCAAGGGCCCGTTACTGACGCGGGCAGTGCCGTCCACTGGCGAGAAGATCCCGGTCATCGGCATGGGCACGTCCGGCAGCTTCGAAGTCGGCACCGATGCCGCCTCCCGCGCGCCGCTGCGCGAGGTGCTCGACACCTTCGTCAACGCCGGCGGTTCGCTGATCGATACCGCACCGACCTACTCCACCGCCGAAGACGTCCTCGGCGACCTGATCGCCGATGCCAAGGCGCGGCAGAAGCTGTTCATCGCGACCAAGCTGTCGCGCGTGAGCGGCCGCGAGGAAGGCCTGGCACAGTTCAACGATTCGCTGCGCCGCCTCAAGACCGACAAGGTCGAGCTGCTGCAGGTCCACAACCTTGGCGACACCGCCGCACAGATCGCGCTCGCACGCGAACTCAAGCAACAGGGCAAGACCCGCTACGTCGGCCTCACCCACTACCGCGAGGACGGCCAGGCGCAGCTCGCCGCCGAGATGCGCCAGCACAAGCCCGACTGGGTGCAGATCAACTACTCGCCGGTTTCGCGCGGCGCGGAGAAGACGATCTTTCCGCTGGCGCGGGAACTGGGCATCGCTGTAATGATCAACCGCGCCTTCGAGGACGGCCGCCTGATCTCGCAGATGCGCGACAAGCCGTTGCCACCGTGGGCGGCCGAGGTCGGTGCCGATTCCTGGGCACAGCTGATCCTGAAGTACGTGCTCAGCCCCCCGGAAGTTACGGTGGTGATCCCCGCGACGTCGAAGTCCCGCCACCAGCTCGACAACCTCAAGGCGGGCACGGGCCAGTTGCTCGACGCAAAGCAACGCGACGCGCTCGTCGCGGCGATGGCCTGACCGCTGCCCATGGCGAACTGGTCGCACAAGATCGCGTCCCTCTTCGGCGTGACCGAAGAGGAGGCGCCCCCGGTACTGGCCGGCGCCCTGGTGTTTTTCCTGCTGTTCGCCGGCTATTTCATGCTGCGGCCGGTGCGCGAGACGATGGGCGTCGCCGGTGGCGTCGACAACCTGCAGTGGCTGTTCACCGGCACCTTCGTCGCCACGCTGGCGGTGATGCCACTGTTCGGCTGGATCGCGGCGAAGGTGAAGCGGCGCCACATCCTGCCGTGGACGTTCGGATTTTTCGCCGCCAACCTGGCGCTGTTCGCGGTGTGCTTCCAGCTCGATCCGGAGAACCTGTGGATCGCGCGCACCTTCTACATCTGGATCTCGGTGTTCAACCTGATCGCGGTGTCGGTGGTGTGGAGCGTGTGCGTGGATCTGTTCCCGACCTCGCAGGCCAAGCGCATCTTCGCGCTGATGGCCTCCGGCGCGAGCCTGGGCGGTCTGGTCGGGCCATTGCTCGGCATCGCGCTGGTTGAAGTGATCGGCCACTCCGGCCTGCTGTGGCTGGCGGCGACGCTGCTGATTGCCGCGATCTTCGCCGCCCGCCGCCTGCAACGCTGGCGCGATGCGCATCCGGTGCGCGAGGAACTCACCGCCGGCGCGCGCTCGCGACCGCTGGGCGGCAGCCCGCTTGCCGGCATCACCACCGTGATGCGCTCGCCGTACCTGCTTGGCATCTCCGCGTTCGTGCTGCTGCTGGCCAGCGTCAGCACCTTCCTCTACTTCGAGCAGGCGCGGCTGATCGAGCTGCGCTTCCCCGATCGCGCCGACCAGACCCAGGTGTTCGGGATGATCGACGTGATCGTGCAGAGCCTGACGATCGCCTCGCAGCTGTTCCTCACCGGCCGGCTCGTGCAGCGGCTCGGTCTGGGCGTGCTGCTGGTGGCGGTGCCGATGGTGACCGTGCTCGGATTCCTGTGGCTGGCGCTGGCGCCGACCTTCGCCGTACTGGCGGTGGTGATGGTGGTGCGCCGCTTCGGCGAGTACGCGTTCGTCAGGCCGGGCCGCGAGATGCTGTTCACCGTCGTCCCGACCGAGGCCAAGTACAAGGCCAAGAGCTTCATCGACTCGGTGGTCTACCGAGGCGCGGATGCCGTGAGCGGCTGGGCCAAGACATTTGTCGACATGCTGGCGCAGCAGCCGGCGATTGCCGCGCTGGTTGGCGCGGGCATCGCGTTGGCCTGGGCGGTGACGGGTGCGGGACTGGCGCGGTCGCAGTCACGCATCGCCGAGCAGCTGGAAACAGCGCCCTCTTCCCCCGACCGGCCCGCCTAACCCAGGCGCGCCATCGCGCGCACGGGAAACGTGCCGGCGCCCTTCACCTTCGGCGGAATGGCGCTGAAGGCGAAGCCTTCGTCCGGCAGCGCGGACAGGTTGCACAGGTGCTCGACGATCAGGATGTCGGCGCCCAGCAACGTCGTATGCACCGGACGTTCGCCACCGCGGGTGTCGTCGATGTTCATCGAATCGATACCGACCAGGGCGACGCCGCAGTCGCGCAGGTAGGCCGCCGCGTCCTCGGTCAGGTACGGATGCTCGACGGCATAGCCCGGATCGCGCCAGTAGGCGTCCCAACCGGTATGGACGAGCACGGCGCGACCGCGCAGCTCCTTGTCGCGGAACCACGAGGCGTCGATCGCGCGCACCTGCCGATGGTCGGCGCGGATGACGATGCCATCGAGGTCGGCGAACGCCGCGATCCCGACCTGCGACAGGTCGTGGCCATGCGCATACCGGTGCGACGGGCAGTCGATGTAGGTGCCGGTGTTGGCGACGATCTCGATCTTGGCGATCTGGAACTCGGTGCCGGCGGCGTACTTTGCGCGCGACTGCTCGCGGCTAAGGTAGTCACAGATGCGCGCGGCGGGTAGACCCGGATAGGTGACCAGGCCGGCCTCGATGACGTGGCTGAGGTCGACGTAGGTGCGGCCTTTCTCGGCGCCTCCGGCCTTGCGCTTGTGCGGCTCGGTGATGATCCTCTTGTTGAGGATGCGGGCGGGGCCGACCATCAGCAACCGCAGGTCGCGGACGATGTAGTCGACCAGCGCGGCATCGTCGATGTCGTCGCCGTCGATGTCCAGGCGGAAATCCTGGCCCTGGATGCCGCCGCCGTTGGTGAACTCGAAATCGAAGTCGAAAACCACGCGCTTGTCGGTCATGGGGTCACTTCGCAGTACGCTGGCTCAGCGCCACGCTGCCCAGGATCATCACACCGGCAATGCCCATCTTCAACGTCAGCGGCTCGTCCAGCAGCAGCCACGCCCAGGCCACGCCGAACACCGGAATCAGGTAGGTCACGGTCGAAGCGCGTCCCGCACCAATCCGGGCGATCAGCCGGTAGTACATGACGAAGGCCAGGCCCGTGCAGAGCACGCCGAGCATGCCCGCCGACAACCACGACTTCATCGCCACCGCATGCGTCGGCCAGTTCGCGATCGCGAACGGCAGCGTCAGCAATGCCGCCACGCCCAGCGTGGCCGAGGCGACCGCTGCCGGCGGCAGGCCGGTCAGATGGCGACGCACCAGGTTGATGCCGACGCCGTACAGGAACGACGCGCCGGCACCGGCGGCCACGGCCCAGCCGATGCTCGCGCCGGCCGTCTTGTCGCTTGCCAGCACGATCACGCCGAGGAAACCTGCAACCAGTGCGATCGCACGTCGCGCACCAATCTTCTCGCCAAAGAACAGGAAGCCGACGAGCGCGGTGAACAACACCGTCATCGCGTTGGTGATCGCGCCCACACCGGCCGGTGCGGTCTTGGCCGCCCACGCGAACAGCATGAACGGCATCGCCGAGTTCAACGCGCCGATGATCGCCAACTTGGGCCACAGCTTCGCCGGGAACTGCGCCCGCGCACGCCACAGGAACGGCAGCAGAACGAGCGAGCCCAGGGCAAGTCGAACCTCGACCAGCGCCATCGCGCCGAAATCAGGGACAGCCACGCGCATGAACAGGAACGAGGCGCCCCAGATGGCGCCGAGCAGGCCCAGTTCGAGCGGCGTGAGCCAACCGCGTTCCTGGGTATCGGAAAGACTGGATGTGGATGCAACGCTGGTCATACCAAACCTCGTGTGGGGACGTACTCGTGGGGGAGGACGTATGCGGAAACGAAGGTCGACGCGTGGCCGGACTCAGCCCTGCGTCGGGTGATAGCAATGCGTGATGGATTCCGAACTCCCGCCTGCGGCAAGGAATGCGGCGTAGCCAAGGTTCACTCCGATCAGGCGTACGCCACTTTCGGTGTACGGGCGATGCCGGCTGTCGGGTGCGAAGTACACGTACGTTCCGGCTCCGTGGCGGGTCTCGCCCTCGATGACCTCGCCGCTGATCACGTAGTACGACTCGCCGGTCTCGTGGTGATCCAGCACCGGCCACTGCGCACCGGGCGCCATGTCCACCACCCACATGCGCAGGCCGGGGCCGGCTGGCAGGTCGCGGCGCAGGCAGCCGGGGCCGACCTCGATCGCCGGGACCGCCTCGATTGGCAGTGCCTGCATCGGCAATTTCGGGATCACTTCGTGCAGATGGCCCATTCGTCCGCTCCTGCGGTCGGGCGCCGGATCGGCGCCCATCGACTAATCTGGCTCGTGCCAGACCGCTATTCTGATGACCTGCGCGCCCTGCACAAGCGCATACTTTGGCTGTCAGACACAAACCAGATTTGAGGCTCGACATGGCACTGCGCGCGGACTGGCTGCCGGCCCTGACGGCATTCGAATCGGCGGCCCGGCACCAGAACTTCGCCCACGCCGCCGAGGAACTGCACCTGACCGCCAGCGCGGTCAGCCACCACGTCCGCAAGCTCGAGTCGCGGCTGGGCGTGGCCCTGTTCCAGCGCCACGCGCGCGGGGTCGCCCTGACCGCCGACGGCCGCAAACTGGCCGACGCCGCCGGCAGCGCCCTGGCCGACGTCGACGGCGTGCTGCGCAGCCTGCGCTCGGGCCGCGAGGACAGCGACCGCATCCGCTTCACCACCCTGCACTCGCTCACCTACACCTGGCTGACCCCGCGCCTGCCCGAGTTCACCCAGGCGCACCCCAACCTGCGCCTGAGCATCGACACCGAAGTAGCGCTGACCCGCTTCGACGATCCCGGCCCGGACTTCGGCATCCGCCATGGACCGGGGCACTGGCCCGGCCTGACCTCGCATTTCCTGATGGACGAAGGGCTGCTGCCCGTGGTCTCCCCGGCCTTTCCGGGCATCGAGCAGATCCTGCAGCCGTCCGACGTCGCCCGGCAGCCGCTGATCTCCGACCACTCGCGGCAGGGCTGGCACGACTGGTTTCGCGCCGCCGGCGTGCACGGCGCAAAGTTCGACGAGCGCCTGACCTACACCGACAGCACCGGCGCGATGAACGCCGCCGTGTTCGGCATGGGCATCGCACTGGCACGCTCGCGCATCGTCGTCCCCTATCTCGAAAGCGGCCGCCTGCGGCAACTGCCGGTGCCGACGGTGAAGGCGCGCTGGGGCTACTACGTGGTGTACCCATCGCACCGGCGGCTGCGTGCGGCGGCGCAGACGTTTGTGGACTGGTTGCTGGCGTTGCCGAAGGACTAGCCCCCAGGGTCACCCGGGCGAAAAAATTCATCCCGCCCCCTGTCGATCTCGCCCGCGCCCGTTCGTCGTCATGACAAGAGCCCAATGTGACGGCTCGAAAACAGGAGACGACGATGCGCTTCATGGTGATCGTCCGCGCCAATGCGGACTCGGAAGCCGGCGTGATGCCGAGCGAGGAACTGCTGACCCAGATGGGCCAGTACAACGAGGAACTGGTCAAGGCCGGCGTCATGATCGGCGGCGAAGGACTGCACCCCAGCAACAAGGGCGCCCGCGTACGCTTCTCCGGCAAGCAGCGCGCCGTCATCGACGGCCCGTTCGCCGAGACCAAGGAACTGATCGCCGGCTACTGGCTGTTCGAGACCGGATCGCTGGCCGAGGCCGTTGAATGGGTCAAGCGCGCGCCCGCCCTGTTCGACAACGAAGAGGACTGTGAGATCGAGATCCGCCAGATCTTCGAAACCTGCGACTTCGGCCCCGAACTCACGCCCGAACTGCGCGCCCAGGAAGACCGCCTGCGCGAACAGATCGCCGCCCGCCAGTAAGCCCCACACCACCAGGGACCACCATGAAGATCAACGCCTACCTCATGTTCAACGGCAACTGCGAAACCGCGATGCGGTTCTATGCGCAGGCGCTGGGCGGCACGCTCGACCCCATCACCTCGTTCGGCGACAGCCCCGCGCGAGACCACGTACCGGCCGACCATCGCGAAAGGATCATGCACGCACGCCTGCTGGTCGGCGACCAGGTGCTGATGGCGTCGGACGGCATGCCCAACGACAGCTACGACGGCATCAAGAACTGCTCGATCGCGCTCAATGTCGATTCCGTCGCCGAAGCCGAGCGCGCGTTCAAGGCATTGTCGGACAAGGGCAACGTGATCATGCCGCTCGACAAGACCTTCTGGTCGGCCAGCTTCGGCATGCTCGTCGACCAGTTTGGCGTGTCGTGGATGATCAACTGCGAAAGCGAGGCCTGATCGCCATGGCCAGCCAGATCTTCGTCAACCTCCCGGTCAAGGACCTCGACCGCTCCGTCGACTTCTTCGAGAAGCTGGGTTACTCCTTCAACCCCGACTTCACCAATGAACAAGGCGCATGCATGGTCGTGTCCGACGACATCTACGTCATGCTGCTGACCGAGCCGTTCTTCCAGACCTTCACCCGCAAGCCGGTGCACGATGCGACCAAGGCTACTGAAGCCATCGTCTGCCTGTCCCTGGACAGCAGCAACGCTGTCGATTCGATCGTCGCCAAGGCCGTGGCCGCCGGCGCCAGGACCCACTTCGACGCCAGCGACCAGGGTTTCATGTACGGCCACGGCTTCGAAGACCTCGACGGGCACCTGTGGGAGTACGTCCACATGAAGCCCGAAGCGGTCCCCTGTCGCTGATCACCCTGCCCATCCCGGAGATGCCGCCATGCGCTTCATGATGCTGATGATTCCCAAGGGCTACGAATCCGCCGCACCGGGCACCCTGCCCGCAGCCGACGCCGTCGAAACGATGATGAAATACAACGAGTCCCTGCATAAGGCCGGCGTGCTGCTGGCGCTGGACGGACTGCATCCGCCGTCGATGGGCGCGCGGGTGAGCTTCACCGACGGAAAGCCGCAGGTCACCGACGGACCCTTCAGCGAAGCTAAGGAAGTGCTCGGCGGCTACTGGATGATCCAGGTGAAGTCGCGCGAGGAAGCCATCGCCTGGGCCTCGCGCTGCCCGGCCGCGAACAACGAAGTCATCGAGATCCGCCAGGTAATGGAACTGGCAGACTTCCCCGCCGACGTGTGCAAGGCCGCCGGTCTGCACGACATGCAGCAGCAGACTGGTTCGCCCTCCAATTAACCCAAGGAACGGAGTTACGAATGCTCAAGATCATCGCCATCGCCGTCGTCGTACTGATCGCGGCCATCCTCATCTTTGCCGCCACCCGGCCGGACACGTTCCGCGTCGAACGCCGCATCCATATCCAGGCGCCACCGGAACAGGTGTTCGCGCAGATCAACGACTTCAACCGCTGGCGGTCGTGGTCGCCGTACGAGAAGCTCGACCCGCAGATGCAGCGCGAGATCGGCGGCGCCGAACAGGGCGTAGGCGCCACCTACCGCTGGGACGGCAACAACAAGGCCGGCGCCGGACGGATGGAGATCGTGCAATCGGTGCCTGCCTCGCGGATCGACGTGCAGCTCGACTTCACCCGCCCGATGCAGGCGCGCAGCGCCGCGCAGTTCACCATCGTGCCGCAGGGCAATGGCAGCGACGTGTCGTGGGCGATGAATGGCGACATGCCGTATGTCTCCAAGGTGTTCAGCGTGTTTGTGAACATGGACCGCATGATCGGCAAGGCCTTCGAGGAAGGGCTCGGCAACCTCAAGCGCCTGAGCGAGCATGACGGCGGCGCGACACCGCGCCTGGAAGGCGCGTGATGCCACTTCGAGCACTTGCAACGACACAACGTCGGTGGTGTGATCGGTCGCCATGACGGCGACCGACATCCACCGCAGCATCGACGCCGTCTGGCGCATCGAATCGGCCAAGTTGATTGCGACGCTCGCGCGCATGGTGCGCGACGTCGGCCTGGCCGAGGAACTGGCGCAGGATGCACTGGTCGCGGCACTGGAACGCTGGCCCGAGACCGGCGTTCCCGACCAGCCCGGTGCCTGGCTCATGGCCACCGCCAAGCACCGTGCGATCGACCGCCTGCGTCGCAGCAAGCTGCTGCAGCGCAAGCACGAGGAACTTGCGCGCGAACTGGAGGCCGAACAGGAAGGCGCCAGTGACGCCCACCTGGACAAGCTCGACGATCCGATCGGCGATGACCTGCTGCGGCTGGTGTTCACCGCATGCCATCCGGTGCTGTCGACGCCTGCACAGGTCGCATTGACCCTGCGGCTGCTCGGCGGCCTGAGCACGGACGAGATCGCGCGCGCGTTCCTGGTGCCGGAACCGACGATCGCCCAGCGCATCGTCCGCGCCAAGCGCACGCTGGCCGACAAACAGGTGCCGTACGAAGTCCCGCGCGGCGATGAACTGGCCCAGCGCCTGTCGTCGGTGCTGGCAGTGATCTACCTGATCTTCAACGAAGGCTATGCCGCCACCGCCGGCGACGACTGGATGCGCCCTGGCTTGTGCGAGGACGCGCTGCGCCTGGGCCGCATCCTCGCCGGGCTGGTGCCGAACGAGCCGGAGGTGCACGGCCTGCTCGCGCTGATGGAAATCCAGGCCTCGCGCTCGGCCGCACGCGTGGACAGCAACGGCGAGCCGGTGCTGCTGCTCGAACAGAATCGCGCCCGCTGGGACCAGTTGCTGATCCATCGCGGGCTGGCAGGGCTGGAGCGGGCGGAGAAACTCGGCTCGGTACGCAATCCGACGCGCGGCCCGTACACGCTGCAGGCGGCAATTGCGGCCTGCCACGCACGCGCATTGACCGCCGAGGAAACCGACTGGGCCAGCATCGTCGGCCTCTACGGCGCACTGGCGCAGCAAGTGCCGTCACCGGTGGTGGAACTCAACCGCGCGGTCGCGCTTTCGATGCTGTTCGGTCCGGCCGCCGGCCTGGCACTGGTTGACGCATTGACCGGCGACCCGCTGCTGAAGGACTACCACCTGTTGCCGAGCGTGCGCGGCGACCTGTTGCGCAAGCTCGGCCGCTTCGGCGAAGCCCACGAAGAGTTCGAGCGCGCCGCGGGCATGACCCGCAACGCGCGCGAACAGGCGCTGCTGCGGCAGCGCGCGGCCGAGTGTCTGGCCGAAGGTTGAGCCTCAGAGCGCAACGATAGGCTTGAAGCCGCCAAAGAACATGCGCTTGGCGTCGAACGGCGAGTTCTTGGGATCCATCATCGACGCAAGACGCGGATCGTCCATCACCAGCTTGTTGATCTTGTCGCGCTGCGCGCGCGACTTGTAGGTGATCCACGAGAACACCACCACCTCGTCGGCCTTGAGCTTCACCGACTGCGGGAACGAGGTGACCTTGCCGGGCTTGACGTCGTCGGCCACGCACTCGACGACCTCCAGCGCGCCGTGCTCGCGCCAGATCTTTCCGGCCTTGCGCGCCATCGCGCGGTAAGCGGCCAGGTTCTTCTTCGGCACAGGAATCACATATCCATCAACGTAGAAAGCCATCGTTGCTGCTCCTTCATGGGCGACTGTGAGTCGCATGGTCCGGCATGGGCTGTTAGCGCGCCGGCAAGAAACTGCTTACGGCGCTTGCGCGGCCTCGGCCTTGTTCGCTTCGACCTGGACCGCCTCGACTTGAATGCGCAACGTCACGCTCATGTCGAACCCATAGTCCTTGCCGGCGTCGATGCCGAATTCGTCGCGACGGAACGTGCCCAGCGCATCGGCGCCGCACAGTTCGCGCTTGTGCAACGGATGCGGGATGCACTTGAAGCGGTCGATGGCCAGGTCCAGCGGCCGGGTCACGCCGCGCAAAGTCAGTTCGCCCTTTACGCGCGTGGGCGCGCCATTGCGGAAATCGGCCAGGCGTCCCTTGTAGACCGCCTTCGGATACTTGCCGGCATCGAGCAGGTCGGCTTCACGCGCCTTGTCGTTCATCACGTCCAGACCGTAATCGACGCTGGCGGTGTCGATCGTCACTTCCACCGAGCCCGTGCCGGCGCTCTTGTCGAGCGAAATCTCGCCCTGGCTGGAGTTGAACTTGCCGCGCCACACCGACACGCCCATGTGGTCGGCTTCGAAGCTCGGGAAGGTATGGGCCGGGTCGATCTCGTAGCGAACCGGCGTGGCCGTGGCGGCCGCGGCCATCGCAAGCAGGGTCGCGGTCAGGGCAAGTCGGACGGAAGCGGAGCGTTGGAAAGTCATGACAGGGTTCCGGATTGGATGGGATGCCGGCGGCCTGCGGTCGATCCGCAATGGCGGCCTTCACTGTCATGACGAATGGGCCCGGGCGAATTCGACATCGCCACGCCGGGCCGCGGATGGCTATTTGCGGCGCTTCGACGGGGTCTTGCGCAGCGCAGCCGCGTAGGCGAGCTCCGCCCAGGGTTTCATCGCCTGCGGCGAATCCATGGCCTCTTCCGGGACGGACCAGTAGCTCATCCGGATCGGCAGTTGCTGCCCCCGGTAGACGTAGGGTTCGCTGCCCGCGGCCTCGAAATGCAGGCGGGTCTCGTTGTCGGCCTTCAGGTACAGGGTTTCCTCGAGGACCACGCCGATCAGCGCGCCGTCGAGGTAGATGCCATGGCCACCAAACATCGCCCGCGACGTCACCCGGCCCATCCCGTCGAGCAGGTCGTGGAGGTGGGCGATGAGGGCATGGCTCATGGACTTGCGACCCGGACGTTGCGCGTACCCGCACAGTCTGCGCTCCATGGGGGCACCCCGCCCACTCCCCCGGCGTCGTCTCCGCTTTGGGCGCAACTGCGGCGACAATAGGCTCCCCTCGCCCGCCACCGCCTCACCGCGATCAGAGCCGCATGAACCCGACCAGCAAGGCGCAACTGCAAATCCACTTCTGCGTGCTGCTGTGGGGCTTCACCGCGATCCTCGGCAAGCTGATCACGCTGCCGGCATTGCCGCTGGTGTGGTGGCGGATGCTGATCGTGGTCGCAGCGCTGGCGTTGCTGCCGCGGGTGTGGCGCGGGCTGCGGGCGATGTCGCCGCGGTTGATGCTGGCCTATGCCGGCATCGGCGCGCTGGTGGCGCTGCACTGGCTGACCTTCTACGGCGCGATCAAGCTGTCCAACGCTTCTGTCGGCGCGACCTGCATGGCGCTGGGTACGGTGTTCGTCGCGATGATCGAACCGTGGCTGACACGCACGCGCTTCTCCAAGCGTGAGCTGGCGCTCGGCGTGATGGTGCTGCCGGGCGTGGTGCTGGTGGTGGGCGGCGTGCCGGCCGGAATGCGCGCCGGTATTGCCGTGGGCGCGATGTCGGCACTGCTGGTGGCGCTGTTCGGTTCGCTCAACAAGCGGCTGGTCGAACATGGCGACCCGCTCACGGTGACCGCGCTGGAACTGGGTGCTGGCACGCTGATGCTGACCCTGCTCGCGCCGTTGATGCCGTTGCTGTTCCCGGCCTTCGCCGGGCCGCTGCTGATCGTCCCCAGCGGCCACGACATCACCCTGCTGCTGGGCCTGGCACTGGCGTGCACGCTGCTGCCGTTCACGCTGTCGCTGGTGGCGTTGCGCCACATGAGCGCATTCGCGCAGCAGCTGGCAGTAAACCTGGAGCCGGTCTACGCGATCGTGCTCGCTGCGTTGCTGCTGGGTGAACAGCGGGAACTGACCACGACCTTCTACGTCGGCGTGGTCATCATCCTGGCTGCGGTGTTCGTGCACCCGCTGCTGGGCAAGCCCAGGCGGCTGCAGCATCCGGAAGTGCTGGGGACGGCCGAGGCCAAGGGCGCGGCCGACTGAACTGGCCCAACGGCAGAGGCTTCAGCCCCGACCGGCGTTTTATGGCACGCTTACCGCCATCACCCCTTGCAGGTTGCGCATGTATCTCGAGCACTACGGCCTGACCGAGCCGCCGTTCTCGATCACGCCGGACCCGCGTTTCGTGTTCCTCAGCGAGCGCCACCGCGATGCGCTCGCGCACCTGTTGTTCGGCATCGGCCAGGGTGGAGGCGGTGGCTTCGTCCAGCTCACCGGCGAAGTCGGTACCGGCAAGACCACGTTGTGCCGCCTGCTGCTGGAGCAGATCCCCGACACCACGCGCGTGGCGCTGGTGCTCAATCCGCGCGTGACCCCGGTCGAGCTGCTGGAGACGATCTGCGAGGAGCTGCACCTCGACCTCGATGGCATGCGTGGCAGCATCAAGGCGCTCGTCGATGCGCTCAACGCCTACCTGCTGGAGGCCTACGCGCAGGGTCTGCGCGTCGTGCTGATCATCGACGAGGCGCAGAACCTGTCGGTGGATGCACTCGAACAGGTGCGCCTGCTGACCAACCTGGAAACGCCGACGCAGAAGCTGCTGCAGATCGTGCTGCTGGCCCAGCCCGAACTGCGCACGATCCTGGCACGCGACGAGCTGCGCCAGCTCGCCCAGCGCATCACCGCGCGTTACCACCTCACACCGCTCGATGCCGCCGAAACCGGCGAGTACCTGCGTCATCGCTTTCGCGTCGCCGGCGGCCAGCATTTCCCGTTCAATGCCGCCGCGGTCCGGCGTATCCACGCCCATTCCGGCGGCGTGCCGCGACTGATCAACAACATCGCCGAACGCAGCCTGCTGGCCGGCTATGCGCACGATGCAAGTGTCATCGATGCACGCTGGGTCGATCGCGCCGCGGCCGAAGTGCTGCCCGGACGCACCGCGACGTGGTGGCCGCCCAGGGCGATGGTGACCGTGCCGCTGGCAGTCGCCGCAATCGCCCTGCTCGCCCTCGCGCTTACGCTGTGGTGGCCGCGTGCTCCGGCACTGTCGCCTGCCACTGCTTCGACACCGGCCGCGCCGGTCGTGGCGAAGCCGGCCAAGCCGACCGCGCAGCCGACAATGGATGCGACCGCTGCCGTCGCTCGCCTTGATGCCGCGAAAATCGCGCCAGCCGTTGCCTGGGGCCAGTTGCTGGAGCGGTGGCAGTTGCCGTCGACTGCGAACGACGTCGCTGCCGCCGCAACGTGCCCATCGGTGCTGGCCGCCGGCGTGTACTGCCTGCGCGGCCGCACCACCCTTGACGCGCTGATCGCGCAGGATCGTCCGGCTCTGCTGCGCCTGCGCCACGGCGACAGCGAGACCTGGGCGCTGCTGGAAGGCGCGGATGTGCGGCAGGCGCGCCTGCGGCTTGGCAACGACAGCGTTGCGGTCGACCGGATTGCATTGCAGCAACTGTGGGATGGCGAGCATGCCGCGCTGTGGCGCGCCCCCGCGTTCCTCGCCGAAACACCACGCCTTGGCAGCCAGGGCGCCGCCACCGACTGGGTACGGGCGCGGTTGCAGCCGCGCTATCTGACAGCACAGACCGGTGCGGTCACCTTCGATGTCGCGATGCAGGAGGCGGTGCGCCAGTTCCAGCGCGATCGCGGCCTCGACAGCGATGGACTGGTCGGGCCGGCGACGCTGCTGGCTCTGGCTGCGACCAGCAGCGACGGCCCGCGCCTGACCGCGCCCGAAGGCGGGAACTAGATCCGATGTCGCTGATCCTCGACGCCCTGCGCAAATCCGAAGCCGAACGCCGTCGCGGCCAGGCACCGGACCTGTATGCCGAGCTGCCGCCGCTGATCCCGCGCGCGGCCGCACGCCGCCCGGCATGGCCGTGGTGGCTGGCCGGCGGGTTGGCCGTGCTGGTCACGCTGTGGATGCTGCGCGATGTCCAGTCCATGGCGGGGGCGGCAATTGCGCCGACCGCCGATTCGACCGCCACCAGTGCCCTTCCGCCGCCGGAAATCGCACCCGTGGCAACAGCCCAGGCGCCCATCGCGGTGCCCGCGCACGCGCCGCCTGCGGTACCGGCTACCGCCGCCGTGATCGCTCCGACGGCGCCGAGCCTTGCCCCCGCTCCGGCGGTCGCAGAACCGGTGACGACGGCCGCGAAGCCGGTGGCGACTACCGCTGAACCGCCCACTGCCCCGCCGGCGCCCCTGACCGACCACGTACTTCCGCCGCCGCCCGCACCAGTACAGGTAGCCAGCGCGAGTGCGCCGCCGGCACCCGTGGCCGCGCCTGTCACCGCCCCGGCGGCCCCCGCGCCCTTGCGCCTGGCCGACCTCTCGGCCGGCGAGCGCGAACAGTTGCCGGCCCTGAAGATCAGCATGCACATGTGGGGCCCGACCCCGGACCAGCGTTTCGCGATCATCGATGGCGCCCGGGTCGGCCAGGGCGACCGGGTCGGCGATGCGGTGGTCGAGGAGATCGGCGCCGACAGCGTGGTCCTCAACTGGCATGGCCAGCGCCTGGCGCTGCCCATCCGCTGACCAGTTGCGCCGAAGCCCGCGCTGGCGAGACCATCAGCGGGTCGCAGCTCTACCGGTCCTGCTCCGTACGATTCGATTCACTCCACCATCCAGCCAGCGAAGGGGTTCCGCCATGAACAGCAGTACCCAGCAAGACATCGGCAAGCTGATCCTGCGTATCGCAGTAGGCGTACTGGTTTTCCTGCACGGCATCAGCAAGCTGGAGGGTGGCCTGGACGGCATCACCAAGATGGTCGAGGCACAGGGCTTCCCCGGGACCTTCGCCTACGGCGTGCTGATCGGCGAAGTACTGGCGCCGCTGCTGATCATCACCGGCTTCTTCTCGCGCATCGGCGGCATCCTGGTCGTGATCAACATGCTGTTCGCGCTCTACCTGGTGCACCTGGGCGACATCGGCAGGCTCAACGATCAAGGTGGCTGGGCGATCGAACTGCAGATCATGTTCCTGGCCACGGCTGCAGCGGTCGCGCTGCTCGGACCGGGCAAGTGGGCGTTCAACCAGCGCTGATCTGATCCAGGCCCCTCCCCGCGGCGCGGGGAGCGGGCATTGCATGCGAGCCATGGGCTCGCATGCCATTACATCCGGCTGACCCGGAACTTGCGTCCCTTGATCTTGCCTTCGCGCAGACGTGCCAACGCTGGCGCGGCCTGCGCGCGCGTCACCGCGACATACGAGCGCGTGGCGAACACATCGATCTTGCCGACCGCATCGGCCTTGAGTCCGGCATCGCCGGTGAGCGCGCCGAGGATGTCGCCCGGGCGCAGCTTGTCGGTGCGGCCGGCATCGATGCGCAGCGTCACCATCGCCGCCGCGGGCACGTTCGAGGCCTTGCCGGCGAGCGGCGTGGCCTTGTACCAGATCAACGGCAGGCCCTGGCGTTCCTCGATCTGGCTGGCACGCGCCTGCTCGCGTGGTCCGCACAGGCTCAACGCCATGCCTTCGCTGCCGGCACGACCGGTGCGACCGATGCGGTGCACGTAGATGTCCGGATCCGGCGGCATGTCGTAGTTGACGACCATCGCCAGTTCCTTGACGTCGAGTCCGCGTGCGGCGACGTCGCTGGCCACCAGCACCGTGCAGCTGCGGTTGGCGAAGCGCACCAGCACTTCGTCGCGGTCGCGCTGTTCCATGTCGCCGTGCAGCGCCAGCGCGGTGAAGCCGTAGTGCGCCAGCGACGCGGCGACTTCGTCGACGTCGCGGCGCATGTTGCAGAACACCACGCACGACTCGGGCTTGTACTGCAGCAGCAGCGCCGCCAGCAGTTGCGTCTTCTTCGTCTGCTCGGCCTCATAGAAACGCTGGTCGATCGCGACATGCTGCTCGTCGCCCTCGACCGTCACTTCCATCGGCTCGCGCAGCAGGCCGCGGCTGATCTCGCGCACTGCTTCGGGGAAGGTCGCCGAGAACAGCAGGCCCTGGCGCGACTTCGGGGTCTTGCCGACGATTTCGCGGATGGGTTCTTCGAAGCCCATGTCGAGCATGCGGTCGGCTTCGTCGAACACCAGCGTGCGCAGCGCCGACAGGTTCAGCGCGCGCTTGCGCAGCAGCTCCTGGATGCGGCCCGGCGTGCCGACGACGACGTGCGGGGCGTGTTCGAGCGATGCCAGCTGCGGTCCCAGCGGCATGCCGCCGCACAGGATCGACAGCTTCAGGTTGGGGATGGCGAAGGCGAGCTTGCGCAGCTGCTTGCCGACCTGGTCGGCCAGTTCGCGGGTCGGGCACAGCACCAGCGCCTGGGTGGCGCCCTGGGTGGGGTCGAGGCGGTGCAGCAGGCCCAGTCCGAAGGCGGCGGTCTTGCCGCCGCCGGTCGGCGCCTGCGCGATCAGGTCGCGCCCGGCGAGGATCGCCGGCAGGCCGCCGGCCTGCACGGGGGTCATTTTCGTGTAGCCCAGCGCCTGGACACCCTGCAGCAGGGCCGGATCCAGGGACAGGGAGGCGAAATCGTCGGAAAGCTGGTCATTCATGCCGACATGATCGCAGCTATCGGCCGAGCACGGGCTCGGTAGTGCCGGGTTGGAAGGGTGCGGGCCTGGATCCCGGCGTTCGCCGGGATGACGGTGTGGGGATGACGGTGAGGGGTTTTGGCTATGCTGCGGCCATCGGCCCACGGCCTGCCTGGACGCAGTGCATGACCACCGACCCGCTGTTCACGCATATCCGCATCGTGCTCGGCATCGTCCTGGGACTGGGCCTGACCACGCTGCTCAAGGGATGGCCCGCTTCGTCCAGCATCCCGGCCGTGATCACATCTACTGGGTGCACATGGGCTGGGCGTTCTCCATGTTCATCCTGCTCGTGCATTTCTGGTGGTGGGAGTTCGGGCTCAGCCACGTCCATCCGTGGAGCTTCGTCGCCTACGCCTTCCTGATCCTGTACGTGGTCGTGCTGTTCCTGCTGTGCACGCTGCTGTTCCCCGACGACCTGGCCGAGTACACCGGCTGGCGCGACTACTTCCAGTCCCGCCGCGGCTGGTTCTTCGGGATCATGGCGGTGCTGTACCTGATCGACTTCGGCGACACCCTGATCAAGGGTCATGAGTACTACCGCCGTTTCAATGTCGAATACCCGATCCGCAACGTGGTGATGATCGGCCTGTGCCTGATCGCGATGAAAGTACGCTCGGAGACCTTCCACCGCTGCTTCGTCGTTGCCGCGATCGTCTACGAGCTGAGCTGGATCTACCGCCTGTACGACTATCTGGATTGAGGCGCCCGGGCGACCGCGCCCGGATTGGCTGTGACGATTTGCCCCTGCCTGCGAATCATGTGTTCGACCAGGCAATGGACACGTTCGCAATGGAGCACACCGCCAGCATGACGGCCGATACCAGGCAGCAATTCGAGGCCCTGCTCCAGGCCCACCGCGGCATCGTCTTCAAGGTCGCCGCGACCTATGCCGCCCACGCCGAAGACCGCGCCGACCTGGCCCAGGACATCGCCGCGCAGCTGTGGCGTGCCTTCCCGGGTTATGACCCGCAGCGCCCGTTCCCGACCTGGATGTACCGGATCGCGCTGAACGTGGCGATCTCCTGGCTGCGCGGCGAAGGCCAGCGCCGCCGCCGCACCGTGTCGCTCGACGACAGCCTCCACGACCTGCCGGACGAGCACGGCATCGATATCGAAGCGCAGCAGCGCCTGGACGTGTTGCAGCGCTTCATCGCCGGACTCGATCCGATGCACCGCGCCCTGCTCCTGCTCTACCTCGAAGACCGCAGCTACCGCGAGATCGCCGAGATCCTGGGCATCAGCGAAACCAACGTAGCCACCCGCATCAGCCGGCTCAAGCAGCGCATCCGCCAGGACGTCGCATGAGCACGGTGCCCCCAAGCGCAAGGAATGATCATGGAACTCGATGAACTCAAACTCGCCTGGCAGACCCTCGACCGCCGCCTGCAGCAGCAGACCGCGCTGAATCTGCAGCTGCTGACCGAAGCGCGCATCGACAAGGTGCGCTCACGGCTGCGGCCGCTGTGGTTCGGCCAGGTGATCCAGCTGATCGTGGGCGTGCTGCTGACGGTGACGTTCGCGAACTTCTGGGTGGCCAATACCGGTTCGCCGGCGCTGCTCGTCAGCGGCCTGCTGATGCATGCCTGGAGCGTGGCGCTGATCATCTCGGCGGTGACGGAGCTGCTGCTGATCACGCGGATCGACTATGCCGGTCCGGTTCTCACGATCCAGAAGTCGTTGGCGCAATTGCAGATGTGGCGCTTGCGCAAGGCCCCTTGGCTTGGCCTTCCGTTCTGGCTGCTGTGGATGCCGCTGACGGCAATCGCGTTCAAGGTGCTTTTCGGCATGCAGATGCATCCCGGGGTGTACTACCTCGGCATTCCGCTCGGCATAGCCGGCCTGCTGGCGTCACTATGGTTCCTCAACTGGGCACGCCGTCCCGAGCGCAGCCATATCGGCGAGGCGATCGACGCCAGCAGTGCCGGGCGCAGCGTCACGCGCGCCCAGCAGTATCTCGACGAGATCGCGCAGTTCGGGCGGGAATGATCGAGAAGGAATGACCGGGCAGGAGTGACCTGCCCGGCAAGCAGCGCCGGTCAGGCCCTGGCGCGCTGCGGGAAACCGACCATCCGCTGGGTTTCCTCGCACCACAGCTTGAGGCGTGCGCTGCGCAGGCTGGTCCACATCGTCAGTCGCGGCGCGGCCTGCAGCAGCGGGCTCGACTCGAACGCCTCGCGCAGGCGGTAGTTCGGGATGCGGCTGGCGAGATGGTGGATGTGGTGGTAGCCGATGTTGCCGGTGAACCAGTGCACGACCCGCGGCAGGTCGAAGTAGGAACTGCCGGCCACCGCGGCGCGACCGGAATCCCAGTCCTCGCGGCGGGCCCAGTAGGCTTCTTCGAAGGTGTGCTGCACGTAGAACAGCCACACGCCCACGGCGCCGGCCACCAGCACCACCGGCATGTGCACCATCAGCACGGTGTGCCAGCCGATGCTGAAGCCCAGCGCCAGGAACGCGACCAGCAGCATCAGATTGTTGAGCAGCACGCTGGCCCATTCCTTCTTCCAGGTGAAGGGAAGATCGAACGGGAAGCGATGCTTGATCACGAACTGGTAGAACGGGCCGACGCCCAGCAGCACCGGCGTGCTGCGATACAGGCGGTAGCCCAGTCGGCGAATGCGCGGCAGCGCGCGGTACTCGGCGACGGTCAGCGTGTCGATGTCGCCCATCTCGCGGCGATCGAGGTTGCCGGAAGTGCCGTGGTGCACGGCGTGGGTCTTCTTCCAGTAGCCGTACGGGAACAGCGTCACCAGGCCGAGGCAGCGACCGACGATGTCGTTGGCGCGCTGGCTGGCGAAGAACGAACCGTGCCCGCAGTCGTGCTGGATGATGAACATGCGCACGTACAGGCCCGCTGCCGGCAGCACCAGCAGCAGCGTCCAGCCGAAGGCCCAGCCGTCGACCACGCTCCAGGCCATCAGTGCCCACAACGCGAGAAAAGGAACCAGGGTGTTGATCAGTTGCCACACCGCGCGGCCAAGGTGCGGGCGGGCGAAGCGGGCGCAAAGCTGACGAAGGGAGGCGGCGGTGGGTGACGCGGAGGCTGTGGCGCTCAAGGCACTTCTCGGTGTGGACGATGCATTGTGGGTGCGCGCCATGACAGCCACAATGACGTGCGCAGGCGTATGGTCGTCAGTCATGGCGACAACTGCGACGGCGGTGCCAATGGCGACCCCGCCTATCGCCGGTGCAGCGCCCCGCTCGCCAGCGCGACCGCTCCTGGGCTAGGCTGCGGCCCCATGAACGCCTGGTATGTCTATCTGCTGGAATGCCGCGACGGCAGCCTGTACACGGGCATCACCACCGACGTTGCGCGCCGCTATGCCGAGCACGAAGCCGGAAAGGGGGCCCGCTATACCCGCTCGCGACCGCCGGTTCGCCTGCTGGCGCAGTTCCCCTACCCCGATCGGGCAACGGCCAGCCGCGCCGAATACGCGATCAAGCAGTTGCGGCCCGAGCAGAAACGGGCGCTGTGCGCCGGCGCCGCCTAGCAACCGGCCATTGCGCAACGCCACCGGCACTGCGACCCTGACCACCCTTTCCCGCGCCATCGCCATGCAACAGATCGAATTCGAACTCGACCGCGACCACGTCGAACTCAACCAACTGCTCAAACTGGTCGGACTGTGCGACAGCGGCGGTGCCGGCAAGGCGATCGTCGCCAGCGGCGCGGTCAGCGTCGACGGCGCGGTGGAACTGCGCAAGACCTGCAAGATCCACGCCGGACAGGTCGTCACCATTGAAGACGTCGAGATCCACGTCGTCGACGCCGCGTAGCTCCATGGCGCTCACGCCAGCGCCGAGAATATTTTTCCCAGCAATTCCCGCAACGGCATCCTCATCAGGATGACAGGCAACAGCGGCACCGCTGCCGCGAGCGCGAACTGGGTCAGCAGGAAACGCTGCAGCGGAATCGTCCCCATCTCCTTGACCGTGGCATAGACCCCGGTCAGGTCGCACAACGCGGACGAGTCACCGGCCTCCAGGATGGGCGAAGCGCCGCCGCGAGCGCGGCCAAGCCAGCGTTGCTCGAAGCCTTCGGAGCAGTCGGTACCCAGCGCGCCGTAGGCCAGCAGACTGTTGCGCTTGAGCGCCGCCAGCCGCGGCACCAGCAACAGCAGCGGCGCAACCATCAACGCCACGCCCAGCACGATCCAGCCGGCCATGATGAAACGCAGGCTCCTGAGGTCGGCGCCGTAAAACTGGACGTCGAGCGCCAGCGTTCCGGCCAGGGAGATGCCGCCGACCAGCGGCAGCACCAGGAAAGCGGTCTGCGCATAACCCAGGAACGCCAACCCGCCGCGGCCATCGGGATGGGCGGCATGCAGATCGAGGTTGAAGCGCGAGAAGCGCAGCAGCAGCAGCGTCCATAGTGCCAGCCGCCAGAACCACAGCAGCACGAGGAAGCGGATCACCGGCATCGCGACCCATTGCAGCCAGATCGCGGCAAAGCTCATCGACTCGGCACTGCCCTTCCAGTCGCTGACATTGTCCAGCAGCCCGAGTACCGGGATCAGGTACGAGGCCAGGATGGAGAGCGCGAACAGCACCAGTTCGGGTGTGTTGGCATCACGCCAGCGCCGCATCTGCGCCAGCACCTCTTCAAAGCGGTCACGGTCGCTCGCGTCGACCAGGTCCTGCAGATGCTTGATGGCGCGCCACAGGCGTTCATCGGCCATCGGTGCGGCCAGCACCAGCAGCGGCACGGCAATCACGAAGCGCGCCCAGATCGAATAGTCGCGAATCAGCGGAATGGTCACGCCGCCGAGGAGGGTGCCATCGCGCGCCGCTGCCAACACCATCGGCAGCACGATGATGAGGACCAGGCCGATGGCGACCAGCGGCGCGAGCCGGCGCTGGAGGCGGCCGAGGCCGCTGATCCTGGAGACGCTGTACACCAGGCCACCACGCAACAACGAATAGCGCTGATCGCTCATCGCGGAGCCCTCCGGCGCGACCGGTATGCGCGCCGGGGCATCGTGCCGCGGGTGATGTGATGGCCGGCTCATGCGGCCGCCGGCGAGGTTCGGCCGGTCAGCAGCGCATGGCGGCGGTCAGCTCTCGCCGGCCTTCGCCTTGGGCGACTGCTGCGACACGCCGTTGGGCTTGCTGGCACCCGGAACCAGCGCCGTCCCCGGATCGAACTCCGACAGCGGACTCTCCGCCGGGCAGGCCTGGTCGGGGAAGCCGTAATCCTTGCGCAGGTTCAGGCCGCAGGTGTTGAGCGCGTCCAGCTCGGTGTTGGGCGTCTTGCAGCGCTTGTCGAAGGCCCGCACGAACGAATCGCGGCGGCTGACGAAGTCCTCGCCGCACTTGCGCATCAGGCGCAGGCGGTCAAGGTCGTCCTGGGCCGGGTTGACGCCGTCCAACCCGTACAACTCCAGCTCCTCGACCGTCAGCAGGCGCAGGCCCCGGTTGGGCACGGCCATCATCAGGTCGGCTACTGCGGTCGCGGCGCCGTTGCGCTCGAGGTAGTCGCGCACGCGGTCGTAGACCACGCGCAACTCGGCGTTGAGCTGCGCGCGCGTGGTCGCGGTCGAACTCATGCGGATGATGCGATGGATTCCGACCTGGCCGGCGATCATGCGGTTGTCGCCGGCGCTGAGGATGAACACGCAGGCGCTGTGGCAGATCGCACCCTCGCGCACCCAGATGGTCCAGCGCGACTCGGCGATGTAATCGCCGGCCTTGATCGCATCTTCGACCTGGCCACCGGCCGAATCGACGTCGAGCACGCGCTTGTGGATGCCCACCTCGTTGGCGACATGGGTGACGCGCTCGACCAACGAGCCGAACTCGGCGCTGATCTTGCCCTTGTAGCGCAGGCGCGCAACGCCGCGTTCCACGCACGGCTGCAGGGCTTCGCGCAGGCCGGCCTGGTCGAACTTCGCCAGCACGTTGCCATCGCCCAGCGCCGCGTAGTCCAGCTCGCAACTGATCGATGCCTCGCCCGAGGTCAGCTCCAGCGGCGACCAGTCGAGCGGGGCTTCCTCGCTCCTGGCCTTGGCCGTTTCACGCACGCTGGTCTTGGCCTTGCGCGGCGAATCCTTCGGTTCGGGCGTGGCGGGCGGCACCTTGACCGGCGCGGTACTGATCGCACCGCCCTCCTGCGGGCTGTTCACCTCTTCGATGACCATGCCCGAATGGGTCGCCGGCTCGGCCCGCTGGCAGGCCGCCAGCGTGAGGCACAACAGCAGCGGCACGGCGTGCTTGAGCATCTTTCGCAAGGATGTCCCGATTGTGGCAGTCGATGAATGCGCGCCCGCAGCGCACGTATACACAAGCATACGATGCGCGGGCTGACTGTCGGCCTAGCGCGGCGCGAAAAGCCTGCGGAACGACGTTGACGAGGCCTCGGAAGGCCTCGCGAGATCAATGCCTCGGCAAGGTCCGCCGGACCCTCGACTTACGGCTGGATCCCCTGCGGAAGCCGGACTCCGGCGCCGCTGCGCTTGCCAAGCCGTCTGGCCATACCTTCTCGCACCAGCTGCTGCGGCGTCATCTGCGAAGCCGCGAACGGCGATCCCAGCACCACCGTCTCGATCACGAAGATCTCGCCATCGAAATCGACCAGGTAGACCTGCCCGCTGTTGTCGGCATTGATGCTGACGATGTTGGTCAGCGCGCCGGCATCGGGAGTGAAGTCGCCGTTGCGCAGGGTGAACTCGTTCGCCTGCAACGTCGTGCCCGGCACCAGCCGCGAGATCGGCAGCGACCAGATGTTCGGACGGACGAAGTCGGCGAATATGTACTCGCCAAGCAGCGACTCGACCGGGCCGCGATAGACCACGCCGCCGGTCACCGAACTGCCGTTGACCGGCCCGGTCCCGTGCGAGTACTGCGCCACCGGTGGCGTCATGCCCGTCGTCGGTCCGCCGCGGAACGGCACGGTGCCCTCGAGGATGGGCCAGCCGAAATTGGCGCCGCCGTCGCTGGGCCGCATCAGGTCGATCTCCTCGATCGCACCCTCGCCGACATCGCCGATCAGCAGATTGCCGGTCTGCGCGTCGAAGTTGTTGCGGAACGGATTGCGCAGCCCGTACGCCCACACTTCAGGCGCGCCGCCGGAGGTGATGAACGGATTGCCTGCAGGGATCGCGTAGTCGCGGTCGGGCTCGGACGGGAATGCGTCGCTGGCGGGGTCCACGCGCAGGATCTTGCCCAGCAACGTGTTGGTGTTCTGGCCGTTGCTGTCCGGGTCGCCGGCACCGCCGCCGTCGCCGATGGCGATGTAGAGCATGCCGTCCGGGCCGAAGGCGATCCAGCCTCCGTTGTGGTTGCTGCGTGGATGCGGCACGCGCAGGATCGCGTCGCCGCTGCTGGGATCGGCGCGGTTGAGGTCGCCGGCGACGGTCAGGTAGCGCCGCACTTCCAGCGTCCCGTCCGGCGCGGTCACGAAGATGTAGAAGCGACCGCTGGTGAAGAAATCCGGCGCCGTCGCAAAGCCCAGCAGGCCACGCTCGTTTTCGGTCGAGATGGTCCCTGTGATGTCGAGGAACGGCGTGGCGGTGATCGCGCCGTTTGCCGTCATGATGCGGATGCGGCCCTCGCGCTCGACCACGAACAACCGGCCGCTGCTGTCGGGCATCGGTGCCAGGAAGATCGGGAAGTTGAGTCCGCTCGCGACCCGGCGCACACGGAAGGCAGCACCGACGGAGTTGGTGACGGTGACCGACAGCGACTGCGTCACGCTGACGATTCCGTCGCTGGCGGCAAGCGTCACCAGATAGACATTGTCACCATTGGCGTCGACGGGGTTCTCGAAGTCCGGTGCGGTGACAAACGACAGCCCCCCCTGTGCGGTGATGCGCAAGCGGGCCTGGTCGGCGCCGCCGGCGAGGGAGAACGTGATGGGATTTCCGTCGGGGTCGCTCGCCGTGGCGGTGTAGAAGACCGAGGTGGTGTCTTCGGGAACCGTTGCGGTAACGCCCGAGGTGAACACAGGCGGCCGATTTTGCGTCGTCGGCGGCGGCGGGACAGTGGCACGCGGACTGCCGCCACCACCGCCGCCACAGGCGGTCAGTACGGCAACCAGGATCGCAATCAGGATTGGGGCAAGCCACCCCCCCACTGCACGTCGTCCGGTCGGCACCATGCGCTGCTCCTCCGTGTCCGCGACCGACCGCGATGGCCCGAAGCGTCCCGCACCGAGGAGGCTGGCAGAACCCATGCCGTTCGGGTGTGAAGAGGCGCTTCACGGCAGCCGGGCGGTCGGCCCTTCCGACCCGCGGTCATATGCGCCGGCCCTGCCGCCGGATCGCGTTAGAGGGATTGACCTGATCTGAACCCGCCCCGGCGCAGGCTGCGCCGGTCGCGTGTGATCCGCAACGGAGACCGCCATGAGCCCCTCAGTTTCGCGCCGCCAGTTCCTGGCAATTCCCGCTGCCGTCGGCGCTGCCGCCCTGCTTCCCGCCGGCCTGCTGGGCGTGCTCGCCCGCGAAACGCCCGCCCTGCCCGACCTGTCTGACTGGACGAAGGTGCGTGCACAGTTCGTCCTCGATCCGGCGTATGCCCATTTCGCCAGTTTCTTCATCGCCAGCCACCCGGCGCCGGTGCGCGAGGCGATCGAGGGCTACCGTCGCTCCATCGACCAGAACCCGTTCCTCGTCATCGAGCAGGGCCTGTTCGAGGACGAAGCGCACAACGTCCCGCTGCAGGTGCAAGCGACCATCGCCGCCTACGTGGGCGGCCAGCCCGACCAGATCAGCCTGACACGCAGCACCACCGAAAGCCTCGCGCTGGTCTACCACGGCCTCCCGCTCAAGTCCGGCGACGACGTGCTCACCACCGTCCACGACCACTACTCGCACCACGAGTCGATTCGTCTGGCGTGCGACCGCAACGGCGCGAGCACGCGCAGGATCACCTTGTTCGACGATTCCGCGAAAGCCAGCACCGACCAGCTGATCGAGCGCCTGTTGAAGGGCGTGCAACCCAACACGCGCGTGGTCGGCCTGACCTGGGTGCATTCCAGCACCGGCATCCGCCTGCCGATCCGCCAGCTCGCCGCTGCCCTCAAGGCCAAACACCCGGACGCGCTGCTGGTGGTCGATGGCGTCCATGGCATTGGTTCGACCGACGAGACCATCGCCACGATGGGCGCCGATTACTTCTGCGCCGGCTGCCACAAATGGATGTTCGCGCCGCGCGGGACCGCGCTGGTCTGGGCAACCAACGACAACTGGGCACGGCTGCGCCCGACCGTGCCGACCTTCAGCGAATGGGAGTCGTACAACGCCTGGGCCGAGAACCGCGTTCCGAAGACGCCAAGCAACGCCGCGCGGATGAGCCCGGGCGGCTTCCACGCCTTCGAGCACCAGTGGGCCATGGCGGCCGCATTCCAGATGCACCAGGCGATGGGACGGCAACGCGTCGCTGCCCGCATCGCCAGCCTCAACAGCCAGCTCAAGAAGAACCTCGCGCAGAACCGCAAGATCACCATCCACACGCCGATGTCGCCGGATCTGTCGGCAGGACTGGTCGCATTCGAGATCGAAGGCATGAAGCCCGAGGACGTCGTCAAGCGCCTGCTCGAGCAGAAGATCATCGCCAGCACCAGTCCGTATGCCGTCAGCTACGCGCGCCTGGCACCGAGCCTGGTCAACACGCCGGAAGAAGTGGACCGCGCCGCGCGCGCGGTCCACCAACTTGCCTCGTGACGTGACTTAGACACCCCACAGCGCGCGTGCTTCCTCGGCGATGACGTCCGGAAACTCTTCCGGGAAGAACAGCTTCGCGCCTTCGATGCGGCGCACGCCGCGCGAGTTGCCGAAGCTGCGTTCCAGATGCTCGGCGCCGCGCTCGGAGAAGATGCTGTCGCCGGTACCCCAGAGGATCCGCGTCGGCCCTTCGAAGCGCGCCAGCGTCGGGCCAATTCCCTGCAGCCAGTTGCGGTCCAAACCAATCGCGTAGGCGTGGGTGCGGTCGGCATTGCGCACCAGTGGGCCGAGGTAGGTGTCCACGGCTTCGTCGGTGGGATGGGACGGATAGGTGAACGTCTGCCCGCCCAGCCCCTGCGGCGAACGCGCCAGCGTCTTGTCGGCCAGCCACGGTGCCAGCCATTCCTGCACGAACTTGCCCTGCTTCGCCAGTTCCAGCACCGGCAGCAGCGCCGGTGGCGGGCACTCGATCTCCGAGTCGCAATTGGTCAGCAGCAACGTGCGCACCCGCTGCGGATAGCGCGCAAGGAACAGTTGCGCGGCCTGGCCACCGCTGTCGTTGGCGATCAGGTCGACGCTGTCGATGCCGAGGCGGTCGAGCAGGTCGGCCAGCATCGCCACCTGCGCATCCGGCGCCACGCTCTGGCCGGGCGCGACTTCGGTATTGCCCAGGCCGAGGAAGTCCGGCGCGATGCAGCGGCGGTACGGCGACAGTCGCTGCAACGCACCGCGCCACTGGTAGCCGTTGAGCGGGAAACCGTGCAGGAACAAGGCCGCCTCGCCGCTGCCGCGTTCGGCATAGGCGATGTTGCCGAACGGCGTCTTCATGAAGCGGCTGGCCGCGCGGAACGCCGCCGCGGCGATGGCATCGTCGCCGCTTGCCGCGGCCGCGCCAGCACCGGCCGACGCACCGGGGCGTGCGCCCAGTGCCGATGCATATCCACCCAGCGCGCCTGCCGCCAGCGTGCCCATGGCCATCGAGAGGAACTGCCTGCGAAGCATGATCGTCGTCTCCACGGGGTCCATCCCCGTTTGTTCAGGCAAATGATTCGCCTGACAGGGCATGCGATCAACGAAGTCGCAGGTCATGACGTCATGACCTGTGAGGTCATGGAACTGCGCGCAGGCCGGCCGTATGCTGCGGCCGTGAACAATCTCGCCCATCCGCTGTCCCGGCCCCAGGTGGGCGCCTTGTTGCGCGAATGGCGCGCGGCGCGGCGCCTGAGCCAGCTCGACCTGGCACTCGATGCCGGCATATCGCCGCGCCACCTCAGCTGCATCGAGACCGGCAAGGCGCAGCCCAGCCGCGACGTCGTCACGCGCCTGGCCGACACCCTCGACATGCCGTTGCGCGAACGCAATTCGCTGCTGGTGGCCGCCGGTTTCGCGCCGCGCTATCCGGAAACCGCGCTGGCGACCCCGGAGCTCGCCCAGGTCCGCCGCGCGATCGAGTTCATCCTCGCCCAGCAGGAGCCCTACCCCGCCTTCGTCCTCAATCGCCGCTGGGACGTGCTGATGGCCAATGACGCCGCGTTGCGCGTCAACGGTTACGTGATGCACGGTCGCGCCAGCGCGCACCGCAACATGATCCGGCAGATCTTCGATCCGGCCGACCTGCGCGCGGCGGTGGCGAACTGGGAGGAAGTGGCCGGCGTCCTGATCCACCACCTGCACAGCGAAGTGGCGGCCGCGCCGTCGGACCTGGCCGCACGCGACCTGCTCGACGAAGTGCTGGCCTACCCCGGCGTTCCCGCACGCTGGCGCAGGCGCGATCTCGACACCGCACCGGCGCCGTTGCTGACCACGGTGCTGCAGCGCGACGACCGCCAGTTCCGCTTCTTCTCGACCATCACCACCTTCGGCACGCCGCGCGACGTGACGCTGGACGAGCTGCGGATCGAGTGCTGCTTCCCGGTCGACGAAGCGACCGCGCAGTTGTGTCGCGAACTGGCGGCGGCCGCGCAATCGTAGGAGCTCGCCCCTACAAGGGCGTCGCCCGTCGCAGCGACCAGAACCCGATGTCGCGACGATCGCGATAACCGCCGCGCTCGTACAACTGCTTGGCGCGATGGTTCTCGTGGGCGACATGCAGGAACGGGGTCCGCCCGCGATCGAGCACGTCGTTGCTCAGCCATGCCAGCAGGTGGCGCGCATAGCCGCGACCGTTGAAGTCCGGATGCGTGCACACCGCGCTGATCTCCTGGAACTCGTCCATGCCCATGCGCTCGCCGATGATGGCCGCCAGTCGCCCGTCCTGGTAGATCCCGAAGTAGCGGCCCAGGTCCATGGTGTGCGGACGGAAGTAGTGCGGATACACCAGTGCGGTGAGTTCCAGCACGTCCTGCCGGTGCGGCTCGCCCAGTTCCATGATCGGCGGGCCTTCGACCTCGGCCATGTGCTGCGGGCATTCCATCTGCGCCAGCATCGCCAGCTTGTCCAGGCGCCAGCCATCGGCCACGGCCGGCGTCACCCCGAGCAGCAGCACGGTGTCGTCGGATGGAACCAGTCGCGCCAGCGCGGCGCCGGCATCGACGCCGTCGGCGGCAACGCCGAGGAACGGCGCCACCTGCGCCGGATAGCGGGCGGCATCGCCGCTGCGGATTGCCAGGTCGCGATGGCGGCTGCGCAGCGATTCCCAGATCGGGTTGTCGAGGACGTGATCGGCCATACCCGGATGCAACCAGAGATCGACACGCCGGGCAAGACCGGGGGGTCCCGGTCCGTTGCGCCGGCCCGGTCAGGCGCGACCTGCGTCACTCATGACGAGATCACCGGTCTGAGTCGACGACCGCCGGCGTCTCGAAGCGCGCTCCTGAACTGGGTGGCATTGGTGCCGCTCTTGGCGCGGAACGCGCGGGCGAAGCTGCAGGCGTTGTCGAAACCGCAGGACTCGGCGATCTCGGTGATGTCCATCGAGGTCGTCTCAAGCAGGTCGTAGGCGCGCTCGATGCGCAATCGCGAGGCCGCCGTCTGCACGCTCTCGCCGTAGAGCTCGTGGAACGACTTCGACAGGTACCACAGCGAGTAGTTGCTGATCGCCATGATCTCGCTCATCCGCACCATCCGGTGGGCGTTGCCTTCCAGGTACAGGCGCGCGCGTTGCAGGCGATTGAACAGGCGCCGCTTGCGCGTACGCGAGTGGCCGGGGCAGTGGCCGAGCGCGGCGACGTGGCGGGCCTGCACCGCCGACAAGTGCAGGATCAGCGGCCGCAATGCCCGCACCAGGGTGCGGTCGGGGACGCGCTCATGCGCCTGCAGCACCCGCACCGCCCCGTGCCAGAGCCGCAGCGCGAGGATGCGGTCGCGCAAGGTCATCGCGCCCTTGCCGACGAACAGATAGGCGTCCTGGAGCAGCGGCATCAGGTCTGCCGGAACGATCAGGGCCAGGGTCAGGCCGTTGTGGTCGGCCTGCACCTCCGGCGCCGAATCGGCGTCGAGCGCGATCCATGCCCCGGTGCGCAGCCGGAACGTGCCCTCGGCCGCATGCACCTGGGCGCTGCCGCGGATCTGCATCCACAGCGAGAACGAGGGCCGCGTCAACGCGATGCTGCCCAGTCGCGACGCCGCCGCCCAGCACACCCGCGCCGGCGCGTCCGCGCCCGCGTGGACCGCGCCGGAATCAAGCCCGGCGATCTCCCGGAACTGGCCGTCATGGGCCCAGACCCGATGCGGCGACAGCGGCGTCGTGGCGGCGGGAACCAGACGCATACCTGCGGCCGGCCCTGCGTATCGCAAGGCCAGTGCATCGACCGCCAGGGTGGCTTGCATCGACAGCACCTGATTCGACATCCGCGAACTGGCCATGGCACCGCTCCGTGTGGGGTGCCCTGATTTGCCGACTACGCGGTTCTGATGTCCTGTCGTTGCGCAGATTTCTTGCTGAAATCGCGGTATCGGATTCCTGATGAAGTTCCGAAACCCTTGCCCCGCCTGGCGTTGCGGTCAGTGCGCAGGTGTCTGGGGCAGTCGCGCCCAGCCGATGTCGCTGGCGTCGCCGGTGCCGTAGGAGTAGTACAGCCAGCCGCTGCCGGGGTCGTAGCTCACGCCGGTCAACTCGCCGCCGCGCGAATCCAGGCAGGGCCCGCTGCGGCTCCCGGCCGCCGCGTTCACGGCGATCCAGCGCACGTTGCAGCCGTCGCCGGCACCGACAATCCAGTTGCCGCGATCGGAGGTCACCAGTCGCCGGCTCTGCAGGTAGAACCCGGCGCTGGGAACGATCCGCGGCAACGAGCCACCGGGATCGGCATGCAGGTCGTCGAGAAGCCGTGGACCGTCCAGTGCAAGGCCTGCCTGCCACAACCCCCACGAGGCATTACGGAAGAAGACCACTCCCCGGCTCGAAGGATCGAAGCGCGCCAGGGCGACGTCGTCGAGGCTGGCCAGTGCCTGCAGTTGCTCGCTGCGACGCTCGTACAGGGTTAGCCCGAGCCGTCCGGCGCCGCGGTCGGACACCACCAGCAAACGCCCGGGCTCGGCAAGGTATGCACCGTACGTCGGCCGTCCCTCCGGCAGTGCCAGCTTGCGCACCGCGCCGGTGGCCGGGGTGATCTCGAACAGCGCCTCGTTGCCGTTTTCGATGCCGTTGTTGGCACCGACCATCAGCACGGTCTTGCCGTCGGCCGACCAGGCCGCGGGATGGCGCGGGAACGGCACGAAGTTCTCGATCGGGCGCAGCGAGGAGGCGCGTCCGATCTCCCCCGACCACACACGTACATCGCCGGTGCGATCGGAGACGAACACGATCTGGCGGCCATCGGGCGACACCGACGGCAGCAGTTCGCTACCGGAGGACGGGAACACCGTTTCAGGCGCTGCAGCCGCCTGACCCTGCGCAGGAATGCGGACGCGGTACAGCGACGTCGGCATCTCCTCGATCACGAACGCGACCGACGCATCCTTCAACGCGACGCTGGGATAGCGCGCGTTGCCGATGCCAAGCTCGGTGATCCGGCGCGACTGCACGTCCAGGCTCAACAGCGACGGCTCCTGGCCGCGGAAGGCGGAGAAGACGATGGACTTGCCATCGGGCGACCAGGCCAGGCCATAGAGGTTGGATTCGATCCGGGTCAGCCGTTCGGGCTGCCCGCCCGCCGCCGGTACCAGCCACAGGTCGCCGCGCGAGACGTTGCGCTGGAATGCGATCCATTGGCCATCGGGTGAATACGCCGGCGCGAGGTCGAGATCGCTGGCGGCATGCGTGTAGTCGAGCTTGCGCGATGTAGCACTGGCCAGGTCCAGCACTTCGATTGCATTCACCCCCGGCTGCCCTGCATTGCTGGCGCCGAACACCAGCTGCTTTCCGTCCGGGTGCCAACCGAACTTGCGCAGGCGATCGCTTTCGCAGCTGGCTACCGGGTGCGGCTCACCGCCGGCCGACGCCATCAACATCAGATGGCAACTGGAACCGCCACTGGCGCCGCGACGAATTCGATAGAAAGCAATCTGGCGACCATCGGGCGACCATGCCGGCATCAGGTCCATCTCGCCCGCCAACGGATGGGTCAGCGCTCGCGGTTCGACCGGCGCGGTCGTCTGCAGCATCAGCTGCGTGCGCCCCTTGCCGTCAGTGTCGACATAGCCGCTGTACACCACCTGCGAACCGTCGGGCGACAGGCTCGGCGAGAACTCCGCACCGGTCGCGGAGGTGATCTTGAGGAACGGCGGGGCGGCATCGTCGCCGCCGCCGGCGACACGCTGTGCGCGTTCGCGGTCGGCGCCGATCGCCAGCCACAGCGCAAAACCGAGCGCGGCCAGGGCCGCGACCGTGCCGATGATCCGCAATGCCGGACGCGCCGGCGCTCGGACTGGCGTCGCTGGAGCCTGCGCTGCAGACGCCTGCTCGACAGCCTCGGGCAGATCCAGCCACTGCACCGGCGCCAGCAGGCGGTAGCCGTGCTTGGCGATGGTCTCGATGTAGGGTTCGTCGCTGCCGAACGCCTTGCGCAACTGCGCCACCGCCTGGGTGACGACGTCGTCGCCGGGCAAGGTATCGGGCCAGACGGTCTCCAGCAGCGTTTCGCGGCTGACGACCTTGCCGCCATGGCCGATCAGCACCACCAGCAGGTCGATCGCCTTGAGACTGAGCCGTTGCGGTGTGCCATCGGCGCCAGCGGAGGCCGGCGTTATCTCGCGCGCGGCGACGTCGACGATGCTGTCGCCCACGCGAACGCGTTGGGAAGGCAACGACTGCAACAAGCTTGGATGCTGTTTGGGCATTGCGCGCCAGAACCGGTGTGAACGACTCCTGGCAGGATTCTAGATCAACTTCGCCAGCGCCACTGGCGCAGGTCATGCAAGGCAACGCGCGGCAGCGGGAAGGACGTGCGCCCTTCCCCGCTGCCGCGCCGGAGCGCAGCATGCACCTGGACGCTTCGCGTCCGGCTAGAACTTCTGTGAGTAGGTCATGTAGAAGAACCGTCCTCCGATCTCGTAGGCCGGGTCGATGCTGTTGGCGAAGGCGGTGATCGCGATCGGCGGGTCGCGATCGAAGGCGTTGTTGATGCCCAGGGTGACCCTCGCGTTCCACGGCGCGTTCCAGTACACCGTCAGGTCGTGGTAGGTCGCGCTGGGGATGTTGTTCTCCGGGCGTGCCGCGGGACCGTCGGGCGACAGGTCCGGGCCGTCGCCGTCGAGGTTGGTGAAGCGGTTGGGGTCGGAGCACAGCCGCTCGATCTGCGCCGCCGGCACGTTCGGCGTGCCCACGCAGAGCTCATCCTGCGGCGAGTAGTAGCGCACGTACCAGGTCGCGCCGTAGTCGCCCAGTTCCCAGCGCGCCGACAGGTTGGAACGGATCCGCCAGTTGTTGGTGAAGGTCGAGCCGAAGTACTCGCCGACGTTGTTTCCGGACTCGCCGTTGAGCTGGTCCGCCGAGTACACGCCATCGCCATTGACGTCGATGAACAGATCGCTGGTGTAGGCCGTGTCCCAGACGAAGGAGAACTTGCCCCACGACGTCTCCGGCATCCGGTAGCTGACCGTGAAGTCGTAGCCTTCGGTGTCGATCGTGCCGATGTTGCTGGGAATCGACAGCAGGTCGCTGACCTGCCCCGACGAAGTGCGGCTGATCAACGCGCAGGCCGCATCGGTGCCGTTGCGGTAGCAGTTATCGAGGATCGCCTGCCCGGTCTGCAGGAAGATGGCGTCGTCGATCTCGACCTGCCACCAGTCCAGCGAGATATCCAGGCCCTGGACGAAGCTTGGACTGTAGACGAAGCCCAGCGTCTTCGACGTAGACAGCTCCGGCTGCAGGTCGGGATTGCCACCGACGGTGATACGGATCTGCGGATTGTTCTGGTTGTATTGCGGGATGCCGGCGCAACCGGCCGGGATGTCGTTATTGGGCGCGCCTTGCAGGCTGCCGGCGCACGGGTCGGTGATCGCCGGGAAGGAGTCGGCCTGGCCGGCGAACAGCTCGGCGATCGACGGCGCGCGGAACCCTTCCGACCAATTGCCGCGAATCATCAGGTCATCGATCGGTTTCCAGCGGAAGCCAAACTTGCTGTTGAGGGTGTCGCCGAAGTTGCTGTAGTCCGAGTAGCGCGTGGCCAGGCTGAAATCGAGCAGCTTGGCGCCTGGCAGGTCGGCCAGCACCGGAATCGCCAGTTCGAGGTAGGCCTCGTCGAGCGAGTAGCCACCACGCGTCGCGGTTCGCGCATTGCCGGTGGTGTCACCGGAGTTGATCAGCCCGTCGGGCTCGTCGTAACCGAACTCGGTGCGGTGCTCCAGCCCGAACGAGAACCCGAACGCACCACCGGGCAGGTCGAACAGGTTGCCACCGACGTTGGCGTAGTAGGTCTTCTGCTTGTAGTAGAACTCGTCGTGCGCGGTGAAGGTGGCGTAATCGATCATGTCCTGGGTCAGCGTGCCGGCACCACCGAGCAGGTTCATCGGCACGCAGCCGTCGATGACCGTACTCGCATCGCCGGCCACGCTGACGCAGATCGGCGTTCCGGTGGCATCGATCATCGACGGCCCGATCGCATTGACCACCTTGCTGATCTGGAACAGGCCGTTGGTAGTGTTGTTGGCCTTGTTGTCGCCGTATAAGTAGCCGGCCTCCCAATCGAAGAAACGCTCGCCGACGTCGAACGTGCCTTCGAATCCGCCATCGAAGGCGAAGGTGCGCACGTCCTGGTTGAACGAGCGCCCGCCGGTCTCGGCCATGCGCCGGAAGATCTCGTTGACGTCACGTCCCCAGGGGTTGTAGATGCTGTCGGCGCTGATGAACTCGGGGTCGCCGGAACTGGCATCGAAGGCCAGCGGCACCGCGGCCAGCAACTGTTCGGACTTGCGCTGGTTGTAGGTGATGGTGGTCCTGAAGCGGATCTCGTCGGTGATTTCCAGCGTGCCGCTTCCGAACAGCGAGACACGCTCCTGCGGCGTGATCAGGTAGTTGTCCGGGGCGAAGTTGTAGTTGTCGGCCAGGCCGGCGTTGGGACGAAAGCCGGGGCCCACACCCGGCGTCGGCACGAAGAAGCCGTAGTCGTCGTTGGGCTGGGTGAAGAACGGACCCGGATCATTCTCGTCCACCGGCGGGCGGAAGAACGAGAAGTTGCCGTCCGGTGGCGAGAAGCTGCCGCCGGTGCCGGGAATTGCACCGAAGACAGGCACTGCTGATTGCGGACGGTCGCCGGCCATGACCGGTTCTTCCTTCACGTAACCGACGCCGAGCATCGTCGACCAGCGCTCCGACACCGAACCGATCAGCACGTCGTACGACTGGCGGTAGCCGTCGCCCTTGTCGTACTGGCCCAGGTAGGCATTGGCTTCGGCGCCGTCGAAGTCCTTGCGCAGGATCACGTTGACGACACCGGCGATCGCGTCGGAGCCGTAAATGGTGGACGCGCCGTCCTTCAGCACTTCGATGCGTTCCACCGCTGCGGTCGGGATGGTGTTGAGGTCGACCGCACCGCCCAGTCCGGTGCCACCGACCCAGCGCCGGCCGTTGACCAGCACCAGCGTGCGATTGGAGCCGAGGTTGCGCAGCGACACCCGCGTCTCACCGTTGCCGGCGTTGTTGAACGCGGAATTGAGCGTGGAGCCGTTGGCGGTGATGTTCTGGATCACGTCGCCGATCGAGGTCAGGCCCTGCGCCTGGATCTCGTCGCGGCTGAGGCTGAAGATCGGTTGCGAGGTCTCGATGTCGGCGCGCTTGATGCGCGAGCCGGTGACTTCGATGCGATCGAGCGTGGTGGTGGTGTCTTCAGTGGCTGGCGCTTCCTGTGCGCCGGCCAGCGCCGGCAGCAGGACCAGGGCGATGCTGGCCGGCAGCGGCGCGCGCCGCAGTGACGGCCGCGAATGGCAAGGACTCATGGTGGACCTCCGCTTTGCGTTCTGGGCGAATTAACTGCCCTTTAACGCTAAGCGCTGGTGCCACTGAAGCGCCTACCCGTGGTTGGGGAGGGTTTGTACCTGTGTTGGCATGGATTGCCGGTGCGTGGTCAGTGGGGGAGGAGGTGGGGTGTATTCCGCGAACCTCCGCTTCGCTCC
>NZ_VLNV01000005.1 GCF_009765215.1 Lysobacter prati
GGACAGGATGTCCGACGAAGGGGCGGAGCAATCCCCGGCCCGGCGGACAACGCCGCTCCGCAGATGCAGCCCGTAGCCCGCTCCGCAGAAGCAAGCCCGATACGCACCAGCAGGTCCTTCGACTTCGCTGCGCTACGCTCAGGACGAACGGTGACCAGAGTGGCCATCGCAGCGCAGCATCAGGCACTCTCGGTGCATCGATCCCGCACAGGCAACGCCCTTGGACCAGCAGGCAACGGCACGCCCCACCACCACGCTGCGTGCGGTCAGCCGCTGGCAAATCGTCGGACTTTCGATCAACGACGTGGTCGGCAGCGGCATCTACCTGCTGCCCGCCGCAGCCGCGGCGCTGCTGGGACCGGCGAGTCTCTGGGCAGTGCTGCTGGCCGGGTTCGCGGTCAGCCTGCTGGTGCTGTGCTATGCCCAGGCCGCGAGCTACTTCGACGGCCCGGGTGGCGGCTATCTGTATGCACGCGAAGCCTTCGGGCCTTTCATTGGATTCGAAGTCGGCTGGATGCTGCTGCTCACGCGCCTGGCCACCGCAGCCGCGCTCAGCAACGGCCTGGCTGAAGCGGTCACCCACTACTGGCCCGCGGCCGCATCGGGACTGCCCCGGATCGCGATCGTCACCGGCTCGCTGGGCCTGCTGGTGGTGATCAACGTGATCGGCGTGCGCGCCGCGGCTCGCACCGGCGTGGTCCTGGCGATCGGCAAACTCCTGCCGCTGCTGCTGTTCGTGGCCATCGGCGCCTTCCATGTCGATGCCGCGCTGGCCTCGCCGGCCAACGTACCGATCTCGACCAGGACCCTGGCCGAAGCGGCACTGCTGTTGCTGTTCGCCTACGCCGGCTTCGAGAACCTGCCGGCCGCCGCCGGTGAGTACCGCAATCCGCGACGTGATGTCCCGTTCGCCCTGCTGACCATGATCGCCACCGTCACCCTGGTCTACGTCAGCGTGCAGTGGGTGGCACTGGGCACGCTTCCCGGCCTTGCGCATTCGCCGACACCGCTGGCGCAGGCAGCTGCCGGCTTCAGCGGAGAAACGCTGGCGCTGCTAATGACCGTCGGCGCGAGCATCTCCATCCTCGGCACTACCAGCAACACGGTGATGATGGCGCCTCGATACCTGCTGGCCCTGGCCAGCGATGGCTATGGCCCGCGCTCACTGGCCGCGATCCATCCGCGCCTGCACACGCCTGCGGTCGCGGTGCTGGTGATCGGCGCGATATCGCTCGCGCTGGCGCTGTCGGGCTCGTTCGTGCAGCTGGCGCTGCTGTCGGTGGTGTCGCGACTGTGCACCTACATCGGCACCGCCTTTTCGGTGCTGGTGCTGCGCAAGCGCCACGGCCACCAAGACGGTGCGTTGCAACTACCAGGTGGGCCGCTGATCCCGCTCGCGGCGATCGCGCTCAGCCTTGGCCTGCTCGCCAGTGCCAGCATCGCCAACCTGCTTGCCGCGGCAGTTGCGCTGCTGGTAGGCGCGGTGGTCTACAGGTTCCGACGCGCGCCTGACAACGCATAAGCGGCCTACAAGGACGGCATCTCCATCAGCTGCACCTGCAGGTCGTGGAGGATCTCGGCGTCACCGGGCAGCCACTGCTCGTCCTCATTTCCACGGTAGTGACGGTGGAACGCACGCACGGCCGCCGCCGGGTCGCGCAGGTCGTAACCGACCAGGCGCAAAGCCACCCACGGATCGAATCCGGCCGGGACCGGGGCCAGCGGCGTACGCGGCCACAGGCCATAGCCGGCCTCGGCCAGGCGTTGCCACGGGAACAGCGCGCTCGGATCGCGCTTCCGCGATGGCGCGATGTCGCCATGGCCGATGATGAGGTGGCGCGGAATGTCCAGGCGTCCCGTGATGTTGCCCAGCAACCACAGCAGCGTGTCGATCTGGGCGGTGCTGAACGGCGCGACGCCGTCGTTGTCCAGCTCGATGCCGATCGAGCCGGAGTTGAGATCGGTAGCGCTGCCCCAGCGCGAGGCGCCGGCATGCCAGGCGCGCTGGGACTCGGCCACCAGCTGGTACAGGCGACCGTCCTTTCCGATCAGGTAATGGGCGCTCACGCGTCCGCCGGAATTGCGGGTCTGCAGGGTCAGCAGCGCCGCCTCGGCCGATTCCATCTCGGTCTGGTGGATGATGATCATCTGCGCGCTGCGGGCGTCGTAGTTCGGCGACGGATGCCACTCGGGCGCCGGGTTGGGCGCCACTTGCGGCGCGCTCGCGCAAGCGGTGATCGTCAACGCCATGGCAACGACCGCGATGACCGACTTCATCCGGATCTCCTTCCAGCTCAGTTCAATTCGACTGCGTGATTTCGACTGCATGATCATCCGCGTCGGGCTCGAGGAAACGCAATAGCGCCTGTGCTTCGGCTGCGATCTCATCGCGCGTGTCGGCATCGAAGCGGTCGAACATTCGCACCTGGATCCTGGCCCGGCCCTTGTCGCAGGCATGTGACCAGCCGGCGCGGACAAAGCCGTCGACCAGCACCGCGCGCAGGCGCCGACCGTTCGCCGACTGGGTGAAGTGGTGATTGTGCTGCGGCAGGATGATGCGGGCGCGGTCGTCGTGGGAAAGGAAGACGTTGTCGTACTCGGGCAGGAAGCGCACTGGCGCTGGCGTCTCCGCGCGCGGCCTGGCGGCATCGGGCAGATCGAACAGCTCGCGACCGGCCTCGTCGCGAAACACGCGCAGCTGCGGACGCAGCGACTCAAGCACGGGCCTGATGCCGCGCAGCGCCGACCAGCTGCGCAGGTCGGCGGAGCTGGCCGGGCCGATCGCGGCGATGCCATGCAACAGCAGGTCGGCGATGCCGGCAGGCGCCAGTGGTTGCTGCAGCCATTGCTCGACCGGAACGAATCGCGGCGGCCGCGAATAGCCCCAGCGGTCGTCGCTCGGCACGATCGCCAACGGCACCCGCGTGCGCACCCAATGGCCCAGGCCGGCTTTGTCCGCTTCGGGAAAATGCACCAGCAAGGCGGTCCCGAGTTCCTGCGCGCTCATCGCTCGTTCGGCCATCAGCGCGCGCGCAAGCGGCTCAAGCCGGTCGGGATCGAAGCCGCCACCGATTGCTCGCCAGTGCGCGGTCTCCAGTTCGCGGTCGATCACCTGTTGCAGCAGCGGGCGAAACGCCAGGAAGTCGGCGCTGGCGACGGTGTGGATGGTCGAGCGCAAATAACTTCCGCGCACGATCTCGCGGCGCTGCGCGGCAGCCTGCAGTTTCTCGCCGGTGAAACCGGTCAGGCGCGACCACAGGGCCACGTGTGGATCGCGCGGCTCCTGCGATTGCAGGCCACCGACGCGATGGACCACTTCGGCAATAGCTAGGCGCTGGCGTTTGAGCAAACCCTGCCTCGCCAGCAGGGCGCGATTGAGTGCGCGGTTACTCAGGAGTTGTATCGCCATCAGGTCGGTTCCATTGCCGGTGGCGGTGACGGGCCGATGGATTGTTTCACAGCGGCCTTTCACGGCATCGCGACGGTGGTCCGACCGTGGCCTGGTCGCGCCGCGAGCATGAACACCGGCCGCTATCCTCACACGCCATGGACACGGGGCACCGGGGAACCTGGATGGAGATCCTGATCGCTGCGCTGCACTGCGCGCCCGCAATCAAGGCGCTGGTCGTGATGCTGCTGATGTGGGCGGTGACGGCGCTGATCGGGCGGATCGAGGCGCGTGGCGTGGCGCCGCTCGCGCTGGCGGCGATGGCGCTGATAGACCTGGCCAATCTGTTCTACGGGCATCGACGGGTGGACGACGCCCGCATCCACTGCTTCAACCTGGAACAGGCAACGAATGCGCCGCGACGCAATCGCCATGCCTACTCCGACGCACAGGCCACCTACGAGGCAGCGGGGTGCAGCGGCCACGCCGTCAGCGCGGCGCACGATTCAGCGCGCAAAGGCAGCAGCTCACCGCGACAGGTCGAGATGGCACGCTGACATCGCTCGGCAGCATCGCCGCGGGTCGCGGCGATGCGCCGTTTACAGAGGCTCAGCCGATCCAGCGCCGGGCCGCGGCCTTGCCCGCATACGACAGCAGGAACAGCGCGATGACGAGGATCAGCGCCGGCATGGCCAGGCCCATCGGTCCCATCAAGCTCCACGCCGGGGTCACTGCGAAGGTGCCGGCAATCTGCACCACCAGGGCCGCGAGCGACAGCTGGAACAGGGTCACCGCCCAGCGCCGTTTCATCAGCAGCCCGATCGCGCCGAATGCGCCGGCGAACACGGCCACTCCATAGGCGGCGTTGAGCACGAAGGCGTTGCTTCGAGGATCTGGCGCTGCTCGACGGGCATCGCCGCCAGCTGCGCAGGAGTCGAGGTCATCTGCAGGTAGAACATGCAGACGCCGATGAGGTTCCATACCAGCGCCAGCGTGGCGATGATCCAGAAACTGGTGGGACGCGACGACGCGACAACGGTGGTCATGTTTGTCTCTCCTCCCCAAGGGCGGATGCCCGGCGGCAAGACTACCCGGCCGCGGGATCGCGCGTTGCCGCACTGCGACATGGGCTCCGCCCGGCAGCCCGGGACGAGCGCCTGACGCTCAGCTCTTGCGGATGGCGTGGCCGCCAAACTCGTTGCGCATCGCCGCCAGCAACTTGTCGGCGAAGGAGTCGTCCTCGCGCGAGCGCAGCCGTTCCAGCAGCGAGAGGGTGATCACCGGCGCCGATACGTCCAGGTCGATGGCCTCGGCCACGGTCCAGCGGCCCTCGCCCGAGTCGGCGACGTAGGGCGCGATGCCGTCCAGCTGCGGGTTGCGCTCGAGTGCGCCGGCGCTGAGGTCGAGCAGCCACGAGCGGACCACGCTGCCGTGGCGCCAGATCTGCGCCACCTGCCCCAGGTCGAGGCCGAAGTCGGCTTTGCGCTGCATGATCGCGAAGCCCTCGGCATAGGCCTGCATCATTCCGTACTCGATGCCGTTGTGGACCATCTTGGCGAAATGGCCGGCGCCGCTGGGTCCGACCCGCCCCCAGCCGCTGTCGGGCGTCGGTGCCAGCGCGCTGAAGATCGGCCGCAACCGCTCCACTGCCGCTTCGTCGCCGCCGATCATCAGGCTGTAGCCCTCGGCCAGCCCCCACACGCCACCGCTGGTGCCGCAGTCGACCCAGGCGATGCCGTGTTCCGACAGCCGCTGTGCGCGCCGCATCGAGTCCTTGTAGTTGGAATTTCCGCCATCGACGATCGTGTCGCCGGCGCTGAGCTGCGGCAGCAGTTCGTCGATGCTGCGATCGACCGGGTCGCCGGCAGGCACCATCAGCCACAGCACGCGTGGCGACGGCAGCGCGGCGATCAGTTCCGCCTGCGAGGCCACCGCTTCGATGCCGCGCGTGGCGGCCTGCTCGCGTGCAGGCGCACCAGGGTCGAAGCCGACGACGCGATGGCCGTTGCGCACCAGCCTTTCGGCCATGTTGGCGCCCATCCGGCCCAATCCAATCATGCCAAGTTCCATGCAGCCTCCTCGCCTGTGGGGTCGCGCTGGCGAGGCGACAGCATCGCGCAGGCTGCCGCGCAGGGGAAGCGTGCTTCAGCGTGTCTGTTTGGCGATGGGGAGCCAACCGATCGGTTGGCGATCGCCCAGGTCAGGTGCCGGCGCAATGGCCGAAGCGCGACTTCATCGCCGAACCGCCCACCACCGCGGCGGCACTGGGTACGTAGCCTTCCAGCGGTACGTAGGTGCCCTTGGCGTCCTCGAAGACATACAGCGAGAAGTCGTCGCCGATGAATTCGACCTTGTAGCCTTCAGGAACGGCCGAAGTCGGCGCGCCGCCAAAGCTGGTGTAAGAGTCCATGCGCGCCGGCGTGCTCACGTTCTTGCCGCTGGCGCTGATCTGCAGGCCGTCGGCGGCGATGTGCACCTGCGGCGCGGCGGCGTTGCCGCAATCGGGCGAATAGGTGCCGCCATACAGCTTCAGCGACTCCGGACGCAGGTCCTGCGCGATCGCCGTCATTGGCACGTTCGGCATTGCCGCGCCCGCCAAGACGACGGCGAGCCACATTCCCTGAGTGCGCATGGTTCTGCTCCGGTTCCCTGTGTCCGGAACAACGCGCCCCGCCCTGCGCGGAGGCCAGCAGGACATGCCGAAAAGTAAGGTGGGCTACTGCAGGCGCGTTGGCGCTTCCAGGCCGACCGACGGACGCGGCGGCGCGTCTTCCTCGTCACGGCTGCGGCGCTCGTGCTCGAGCGTGGCCAGGTATTCCTCCAGTGTCTGCTCGTGCACGGCGGCTTCACGCGCGGCCGCGGTCAGCAGCGGCGGCGAAGCGTGCAGCTCCAGCTCCGTGCCGGCCTGCGCCTGCACCGCGACGACATGCCGCAGCATCGCCAATGCCATGGCCGCGCTGTCGCTGCTGGCGACCACCTGCCCGGCCAGCACCAGCAGCCACTGGTTGTCGCGCCAGCCGACGCCACCGACGGCATTGCCGTTGCTGTCCAGCAGTTGGGCGTGTGGTTGCAACGACGCGCCAAGGCGGCGGATGGGGCGCTTGGGTTCGTTCTTCCTGCGCACCGCGCGCTTGACCTTGGAATTGCGGGACATAGGGTTCCTTGCTTGGGCCAGATGGCTGGGCGGCCAGGTGGCGGATGAGGCGGCAGACCTTGCGGGCTGCATTGGCATTCTAGGGCCAAGGGCACGAATCCCGCGACGCTGTCCGGGCCACGCGGCCCGGCCCGGCGCGCCCCATTGTGCCCCTCCAGGCGCTGTGGTATCCGACTGCAACCCAACCGGTGAAACGACCATGGCGCGCTTGACCCGGGCAGTCCTGTCGCTGTGCCTGCTGGCCCTGGCCGCCTGCTCCAGCCTGCCCGAACGCCCGGTCCTGCCCGACGCCTTCGCACCGCCGCCCGCCACCCAGGGCGAGCTGGCCCTGCGCGCCGGTCCGGCGGAAACCCGGCACCCGGGCCAGTCCGGCTTCCGCCTGCTCAGCAACGGCACCGAGGCGTATGCGCTGCGCATGTACAGCGCCCAGGTCGCCACGCGCAGCCTCGATATCCAGACCTACATCTGGACCGCCGATCTCACCGGCAAGATGCTCGCCCAGCGTGCACTGGCGGCGGCCGACCGCGGCGTGCACGTGCGCATCCTCGTCGACGACATGGACGCGCGGGCCAAGAATGCCGGCTTCGCCGGACTCGACGCGCACGAGAACATCGAGGTCCGCATCTTCAATCCGTTTGCCAGCCGCAGCGGCAAGGCCAGTCACATCGGCGAGCTTGTCACCAGCTTCAGACGGCTCAACCACCGCATGCACAACAAGAGCTGGATCGCCGACAATCGCGTCGCGGTGGTCGGCGGGCGCAACCTTGGTGACGAGTATTTCAACGCCAGCGCCGGGAGCAACTTCGTCGACCTTGACCTGGCCATGGTCGGCCCGATCGTGCGCCAGGTCAGCGACGGCTTCGACCGCTACTGGAACGCGCACAGCAACTACCCGATCGCCGCGGTCAGCCCCGGCGCGGTGACCCCCGCGGCGCTGGAGAGAGTGCGCGGCATCCTGCAAGGCACGCCGGCCGAACTGGCCGCCAGTCCCTATGCCAATGTGCTGCGCGAAGACCCCGACGTGCAGCGCCTGCTAACAGGTGGCGTCAGCCTGCACTGGACCGCGCAATGGACGTTCGCCAGCGACGATCCGCTCAAGCTCGATCTCAAGGGCAATGTAAGCAACATGGATCGCTCGGTCGTTCTGTCGACCCTGGCCCCGGCAATCCGCGCCGCGCAGAGCGAACTGCACCTGATCTCGCCGTACTTCGTACCCGGCCCGGTCGCCACGCAAACACTGGTCACCTCGGCCATCGCCGGCATCGATGTGCGCGTGCTGACCAACTCCCTGGCCGCCACCGACGTCGCCGCCGTGCATGGCGGCTACATGCGCTACCGCGAGGAGCTGATCGACGGTGGCGTGAAGGTGTGGGAACTCAAGCCGACCAACGACGCCGATTCGGACTTCAGCCTGCGTGGCTCGTCCGGATCGAGCCTGCACACCAAGGCAGTGATCATCGACGACCGCCAGGTGTTCATCGGCTCCTTCAACCTGGACCCGCGTTCAACCTCGATCAATACCGAACAGGGCGTGCTGGTGGCGCACCCGGAACTGGCGCAGGAACTCGAAACCATCTACGAGGAGCAGCTGCAGGGCAGTCACGCCTGGCGGGTAGAGCGGGTGGACGGCAAGTTGCAATGGAGCGATGGCACGCAGACGTTCACGAGCGACCCGGAGGCCTCCGGCTTCCGCCGATTCGTGGCCTGGCTGACGAAGCTGCTGCCGATCGAGTCGCAGCTCTAGACGGCAGCGTCGACGTCGTAGTGGACGACTTCCTGCTCGAACTCGAGCAGGAAGCGGTCGTCCTCCGGGTAGTACTTGGCCTTGGTCACGGCGCTGCCGGCGAAGGCTTCGATCGCCGCCAGCGACTGCCAGTGGGTGAGGATCAGGAAGTGCGCGAGCCTGCCGTCGACACGGTGCATCAGGCTGACCGACAGATTGCCGGGGGTGGCGCGGTAGTCGGGAACGGCGCGCTGCCGCAGGAACGCCAGGTACTCGTCGGCGTCCTCGCGAAGCGTAATGCCGTGCCACAGCCGCGCGATCATGTCAGCGCGGCATCATCAGTTCATTGAGCAGCACGGCAAGCGCGCCGAGACGGAACGCGCTGCGCCCCTGCCGGCGCTGGCCGCCGTCGCGCGGCACTGCCACGCCGTCCGCCGGGCCCTGCGCATCGTCGCCGTCCTGCGCGAGCGACAGCGCCAACTCCGGGTTCTGGATGTAACCGTGCTGGAACAGCAAACCGGTGTAGATGTTCATGGCCAAGTCCTTGTTGCCTTGAGTGGAAGGCAACGTTAGACCCGGGCGAATCGGCGAAAAAGCGATTGTTTGGCAAGCCTGTTTTGAATCTGGCTCAAGTCTTGGAGGTCCGCCGCGCGCCTTCTGACCAGGCACGCGGAAACCTCCCGACCCGCTGGGAAGCCCGACCAACCATTGGATTGCTACGACGCAGCAGACTGCCGCGCGCCGGTCATCCCTCGAGCGTGAAGCCGATCTTGATGGTGACCTGCCAGTGCGCGACCTTGCCGTCCTCGACATGACCGCGCGTTTCCAGCACCTGGAACCAGCCGATGTTGCGCACCGTGCCCGAGGCACGCTCGATCGCCTTGCGGATGGCGTCATCGCAGCTGGTCTTCGACGAGCCGGTCAGCTCGAGGGACTTGTAGACGTGCTCACTCATGGCCTGGGTCTCCGGGGGAAGGACAGCGGCAAACCCCGCGCCGGCCAATACACGGCGCGGGTGCGGCCGATCATAGCGCCGCCGGTTCCGACGTCCGTTCATGCGTCTTCACGGCACGCACCCTCACAGCAGCGGCGCCATCACCTTCAACTCGTCCAGGCGATAGCCCTTGGCGATGGCACGCGCTTTGATCTGCTCCAGCAGCGCGCGGTCCATGCCGGGCGTTCGCGACAGCACCCACAGGTATTCACGGTCCGGGCCGCCGACCACCGCCCAGCGGTACTGCGGATCCAGGTCAATTACCCAGTAATCGGCCCACACCATCGGCACCCAGGACAGCCATTCCGGTGCGAAGCGGACCTCCAGTTCCCCGGGCTTGCCATTGACCGGTCGCGCCACGCCCTCGGAAACATCGCGCTTGCCATCACTGGTGCGACAGGCATTGCTCACGCCGACGGTGCCGTCGGGCCTGGGCGTGTAAGTAGCCGTGATGTCGCCGACGCACTGGCGCTGCCAGAACATCGGAAGGTGCGCGATCTCGTGCCATTCGCCGCTGTAGCGCTGCAGGTCCAGCGCAGGCACCGGCGCATTGGCCGTGGTGTTGGCCCGCGCCTGCGCATGTACGCCGGGCGCGGCCAGCGACGCAATCGAAACACTCGCTGCAAGGATCAGGCGATGCATGACCTCTCCTATGTGATCAGGGAGGTGCAGAGTCCGGATGGCCGTGTTGGCGTGACGTGACAAACGGATCGAACGCGCGCGTGGTGTTCAGCTTTGCCACGATGCCGCGAAGGTCACAGCCATTCCAGCAGGAACCAGGCCTTGACCGAGGTATGTGGCGCCAACAGCATCGGCTCCAGGTTGAAGGCATCCGGCGGCCCGCTCTGCGGCTCGACGCACGTGGCGTGCGCGGCGGCGTCGTAGACCACCCAGTGCATGCAGTCGGACGTCATGCGGACACGATGACCTTCGCGCTCGATGACGACCGGCCGGTCGTTGATGAAGCAGTCGTCCCACGGCCCCGGCGTCGGCGCGACCACCGGTCGAATGGCAATTCCATCGGCGTCGCGCGGGTAGATCCTGCACGGCTCGAACGCCAACCTGTCGGGCTTGCGAAACCACGGATGCCAGCCGATCGTCGCCGGCATCGCACGCTCGCCCGCGGTCGCCGACAAGGTCAGCCTGAGGTGGCAGTCGCCGACTTCGATGCGCTGGCGCGAGGTTCCGCCCAGGGGCCAGTGCTCGTCCTGCGGCAACGACAGCGCCAGTTCGGCGTGGTCGTCACCATGGGACTCCAGTCGCCACGGCATCGTGAAGCCGACACCGTGGATCGAGTGCGCGCCCAGGTTCAGCGGCAGATTGTAGCGACGGCCTTCGCTGGCGAAGCGGCCGCTTCGCACCCGCCCCGCCCAGGGCACCATCGGATAACAGCCCCATGCGATGGCAGCGCTGGTGCCTTCGCCATGCCCGACCAGCTGCTCGACGCCGTCAAGACGGATCTGCGCGATGCGCCCACCCGCTTCCGGCGCAATGTCGATTGCGAGTGCACCGGTGCCGATCGTGGTGATCGGTCCCGGTGCCAACGGCGCCATCGCGTCGGCGCGAGGATCACTCCCCATACGGGTGGATGGTCCTGATCTTGCCGTGGTCGTCGTAGTGGAGTTCGGTGACCTTGATCGAGCGCAGGTGCGTCACGCCGCCCGACAAAATGGAGTCGTGATAGAACAGGTACGTGCGGTCCTGGAACGCGCAGATGGAGTGATGCGTGGTCCAGCCCACCACGGGCGTCAGGATCGTGCCCTGGTAGGTGAAGGGACCGTACGGGCTGTCGCCCACCGCGTAGCACAGGAAATGCGTGTTGCCGGTCGAATACGAGAAGTAGTAACGGCCCTGGTGCTTGTGCAGCCACGACGCCTCGAAGAAGCGTCGATCGTGATCGTCGGCGCGCAGCGGCTGGCCTGCCTCGTCGAGGATCAGCACCTCGCGCGGCACTTCGGCGAACTGCTTCATGTCTGCGCTCATGCGCGCGATGCGCGCGCCCAGCGCCGGCTCGCCATCTGCCGGCTCCTCGTGCGATGCGGCATAGGCGTTGTCGCGGTACTTCTGCAGCTGCCCGCCCCAGATGCCGCCGAAGTACATGTAGTGCTCGCCATCGTCGTCGGCAAACACGGCCGGGTCGATGGAGTAGCTGCCGACGATCGCCTGCGGCTCGGGAACGAACGGACCTTCCGGCCGGGCACCCACCGCGACACCGATCTGGAAGATTCCGTCGGCACGCTTGGCCGGGAAGTACAGGTAGTACTTGCCGTCCTTGCTGGCGGCGTCAGGGGCCCACATCTGCCGCTGCGCCCACGGCACGTCCTTGACGTGCAGGGCCAGGCCGCAGTCGACGGCCTCGCCGGTGGGCGAGTCCATGCGCAGGACGTGATAGTCCTCCATGCCGAAGTGGCCACCGTCGTCGTCGAACGGCAGGCCGGCCTCGATGTCGTGCGACGGATAGATGTAGAGCTTGCCGTCGAACACGTGCGCCGAGGGATCGGCCGTGTAGATGTGGGTGACCAGGGGCTGCGAGATGGCCTTCGCGGCCAGTGCTTTCAGCTCGTCGGATCCGGTGTCGTCAGCCATGACGGTTACCTTCGTGGTGGGGGCGTTGCAATTGGAGGTGCGGAATCAGGTAGCGGCACCGGCCTGCAGCCTGCGCGCACCCAGTTCCTGTTCGATGCGCGACTCCATCGACTTGTTGATCTGGTACAGGAACAGCAGCACGACGCACAGCAGCAACGGAATAGAGCAGTAGATGCTGACCGCCAGGCGGATGCCGTCGATCGTCTGCGCCGACTGCACCGGCTCGCCGGCCTGGTAGCCGTAGTAGGCGAGCAATCCGGCAACCAGCGCGCCGCCGACACTCAGGCCGATCTTCAGGCCGCACAGCATGGCCGAGAAGATGATCGCGGTGGCGCGGCGGTAGTTGCGCCACTCCGAGTAGTCGGCGACGTCGGCGATCATCGCCCACAGCAGCGGGATGGTGATGCCGTAGAAGAAGCCGTGCAGGATCAGCGAGACGAACACCAGTGCGACCGCCGTCGGCGGGTAGAAGAAGAACGCCAGCAGGAACAGCGTGGAGACGAACAGCGCGCCGCCGAACACGTCCCGCTTGCCGAAACGGTCGGCAAGGCGCTTGGAGAAACCGATGCCGATGATCATCGAAATGATGCCGGCGGCATTGAACATGCTGTACGCCGAGGTCGGCGCGTCCTTCGGCCACTGGAACTCGGTCAGGCCGATACCGGTGAGCACGGCGTTCAACCCGCCGATCAGGCGGTTGAAGCCGACGTCCTCGAGGAAGCGGCCAAGCGCGTCCGCATCCAGGTAGTAGTGGAAGTAGTAGATGTACGAACCGCCCTTCAGTGCCAGGGTCACGAACACCAGGATGGTCAGTGCCAGCATCACCAGCCATGGACGGTTGCGGGCCAGGTCGGCGAGGTCCTGCTTGATGCTCGACTTGTGTTCCGGCGCGGCGACGATGCGCTCGCGCGTGGTGAAGAAGGTGATCAGGAAGAAGACGGTACCGACCACGGCGAACAGCATCATGGTGTTGTGGAAGCCGCGCACCTTGTCGCCGCTACCGAGGATCAGCACCAGCGGCAACAGCAGCACCTGGATGACGAACTGCGCGATCATCACCGCCACGAAGCGGTACGACGACAGGCTGTTGCGCTGCGCCATGGAGCCGGTGAGCACGCCGCTGAGCGCGGAGTACGGCAGGTTGTTGGCGGCGTAGATCATCACCAGCAGGATGTAGGTTGCCAGCGCGTAGACGACCTTGCCCTGCTCGCCCAGGTCGGGCGTGCTGAAGGCCAGCAGCGAGAACACGCCAAACGGGATCGCGGTCCACAGGATCCACGGGCGGAACTTGCCCCATCGCGTGCTGGTGCGGTCGGCGGCGAAACCGATGATCGGGGTGAACACGAACGCGCCGAGCATGCCGCCGATGAAGATGATGGTCGCCGCCGTACCGGCCGGGATCCGGTAGACGTCGGTGTAGAAGAAGGCCAGGAAGGCGACCAGGGTCTGGAAGATCAGGTTCGCGGCGAGGTCGCCGAGGCTGTAGCCGACCTTTTCCCTGACGGAGAGAATTTCAGAAGTGCTGTTCATGGGCCGCCGCTGGCGAGTGGTTGGAGTCGTGCATCGGGCATTGTGGGGCAATCAGGTGGAGCAAAGCGGCTATCGATACGACGCGGCCCGCCCGGTGGGATTCACCGGAGCGGGCCGCGGTTGCTCAGCTTATTGCAGGGTCCATTGCATCAGAACGTGCCGCGAACACCGACCATGTACGTGGTACCCGGATCGTACATGTCGTTGACCGCGTTGGAATAGGCGAAGAAGGAACGGCGCTCTTCACCGGTGATGTTCTGCACGTTGAAGTAGATCTGCGGCGACGACTTGATGCTGTTGAACGTATAGCTGGACGACAGGTCGAGCTGGCCGCGGTCTTCGCCGTAGAGCTGCGCGAAGGGGATGCCCTGCTGGTTCGGACCGGTGCCGACGGCGCCTTCCTGCCAGTTGTAGGACAGCCGCACCGAGGCGACGTCGTTTTCCCAGTAGGCGGTGGCGTTCCACATGCTCGGTGCCACGCCATAGACGTTGCCGGCCAGCGCCTTCGCGTCCTTGCCGATCGTGCTGATGTCGATCTTGGAGTAGTTGGCCATGAAGCCCAGGCCCTCGAACACGAAGCTCAGCGGCTGCACCCAGATCACTTCCACGCCGCGGATCTCGAGCTCGGCGTCGGCGTTGACCTGCTGCTGCACGTTGACGGTGGCCACGTTCGGGCCGCCGCGCGAGTTGATCGCCTGCTGCTGTGCGTCGACCAGGGTTTCGAAGGGGATGCCCAGGTCGGTGAACGGACGCGTGGTCACGCCCTGGTAGGTGTAGCCCTCGATGCGCTTGTTGAACAGGGTCAGCCCGACGAAGCCCTCTTCGCCGGTGTACCACTCGCCACCGATGTCGAAGTTGGTCGAGATGTACGGGGCCAGGTCCGGATTGCCCTGCGTGGCCACCTGCGCCGAGATGTCGGTGAAGGTCGTCGCCGGCAGCATCGAGCTTGGGTTGGGGCGGGTCATGGTGCGCGAGGCCGACGTGCGCAGCACGACGTCCTTGGCCACGTCCCACGCTGCGCTGAACGACGGCAGCCATTCGGCGTAGTCACCGGTCAGCGTCTGCCACTGGCGCACGCCGCCGATGGTCACCGGGCCGCTGATGTCCTGGTCGGTGGACGCGTAGCGCACGCCGAGGTTGTAGCGCATGTTGCGGTGCCACACCTCGGACTCGCCGTTGACCATCACGAAGGCAGCGGTGTTGGCCTCGTCGAAGCCGCCGGTGGGAGCGCCCGTGTTGGCGCCACCGGCCTCGGCTGCCGCGTCGCGGTAGAAGGCATAGTTGGTGTCCGCCATGAAGCGGTCGAAGTCCACCGTCACGAAGCCGAACGGGCCCGGCGAGATGTACTGGGGCAGCTCCGAGCTCGGCACTTGCGAGAACGCGTACGGCTGCCAGTTGGTACCGGTATCGCCGAAGCCCTGGATGGTGCGGGAGTTTTCGTCCCAGGCCATGCCGAAGGTGACGTTGTTGCGGTCGTCGCCAAGCTGCAGGCTGGCGTTGAGCCCGCGGGTTTCGGTCACGCGCTTTTCGTTCTGCGCCCACACGCGGCCGCCGGTCCAGGTCCAACCGAGGTTGGGATCGTTCAGATCGAGGTCGGTGGTCCAGCTCGGGATGTCACCGTTGTTGCTGTACTGCAGCGTGGTGAAAGGCGAGTTGAACAGGATGGTCGGCGAATCGCGACGCATCCAGCTGCGGCTGTAGCTGCCCTGCACGTCGAGCTTGACGTCTTCGTCGAAGTAGAACGTGCCGCCCGGCGTGAACTGCCAGTACTGCACGTCTTCGGTATACGGACGTGCTTCGAGGAAGAACTGGGCGTTGGTGAACGTGGCGCTGGTGACGACATTGTTGGCGTCGAGCTGCATGTCCAACGGGATCATGCCGCCGTTGCGGCCGATCAGGTTCATGTCGATGCGGTCGTTGGTGCGCTTTGCCTTGGAGTACAGCACGTCCATGTACATCTCGGCGCTCTCGCTCGGACGCCACTGCATCGAGCCGAGGAAAGAGTCGCGGTCGCGATCGCCGGACATGTGCACCGGACGGCCAAGGCGCGGAATCAGCGCTTCGCCGATCTGTGCGGTGGTCAGGCCCGGGTTGTGGTCCTGCAGCCACTGGGCGTTGATGGCCTGGGTCGGCGTGAGGCCGGCCGCGATCGTCGAAGGATTGTTCGGCACTGCGTCCGGAATGCGCCAGCCATTGCCGCCAGTCATGTTGCAGGCAGTGCCAAGGGCCGGGAAGCCTGCGGCTGCGCCGCCGTTTCCGCACTGCGCGTTGGTCAGGTTGGGGTTGGTCCAGCCGACGGTCTCGTAGCCTTCCACGCCCATCGAGCCGCGATGCGAGGTGATGCCGCCAAGCACGCCAAAGGTGCCTTCGTCGTTGATCCAGCTGCCGATCAGCGTGCCGCGCGGGTCGACGTTCTCGCTGATGGTGTTGTAACCGGCCTCAAGCGCATAGGTGACCTGCGACTTGGAGCTGTCGAACGGGCGCACGTTGCGCATGTCGACGGTGCCGGCCGCGCCACCTTCGGTCTGCGCCGCGGTCGGCGACTTGTAGACCTTGAGCTGGCTGAAGAACTCGGTCGGGAACAGGTTCAGGTCGACTTCGCGGTTCTGGTTGGTCCCATCCAGGCCGATGGAGGCAGTGGCGACCGAGGCACCGTTGATGGTGGTCTTCGTGAAGCTGGACGGCAGGCCGCGGATGGCGATGTTGAGGCCTTCGCCGTTGACGTCGCGATTGAGCTGGATGCCCGGTATGCGGGCAAGCGACTCGGCGATGTTCACGTCGGGGAACTTGCCGATGTCCTCGGCGAAGATCGAATCGGTGAAGCCGGTCGAGTCGCGCTTTTCCTGCGTCGAGTACTGCAGGCTTTGGCGAAAACCGGTGGCGACAACGCGATCGAGTTCCCTGATCTGGTCGGAGCTGCTCGCCGGGGCAGCGGCATCGGCGGTCGCCGTAGGCGCCGCGGTGGTGGTCTGTTGCGACGCCTGCGCCGGTGTTTCGACCTGCGCCTGCGGCGCCGGTTGAGCCTGCTGCGCGATGGCGGACGTGCTCGCCATGCCGATCAGCGCCATACCCAAGGCGCGCGACAAGGCCGTTCTAGCAATAAGGATTTGCACCGTACTCCCCTCCCGTTTCTGGTGTTTCGGCAGCGCGCGACGTGTGGCCGCGGCGTGCGATTGGCTGGAATTTTTGTGGTTACTTCACTGGTGACGCTACAAATCCGTCTGACGCGGTCCGGGCGGATGGTAGCGCTACCATTTTTTCACCGCACGCTGCATAGCAACATGAGCACTTTCGCCCCCTTCAGGCGGGCAGCTGCCGGATGCCTGATTACGCAAACCCCGGAACCTATAGCGATTTTCAGTTTGTGACCGCCGTCGAAAGGCAGTAGCCCGGTCCCCGATCCGTGTGCTAATGCTAGCGCTAACATTTAACTGACCGCGTTGAAGAACGCGGGGAAAAACGCGATGACACGTTTCGCCAGACCCACGCATTACGCGCTGCACCGCAGCATTTCTCCCGGCATGGGTGGCGCTGCGGCGACACTGGCGCAGGCCCGGACACACGGCCCGGTCCGGGCGGGGGTGGCATGAGCGAAGCAACCACAACCGCCGGCGCCGCGGCGCCGGTGACGAAGGTCGGCATGTACCGTTGGCGCATCTGCGCGATGCTGCTGCTGGCCACGACCATCAACTACATCGACCGCCAGGTGCTTGGCGTGCTGGCGCCGTTCCTGCAGACCGAGATCGGCTGGAACGAGATCGAGTACGGCTACATCGTCACCGCCTTCCAGGCCGCGTATGCGATCGGCCTGCTCTGCGCCGGCGCGATCATCGACCGGCTGGGCACCCGCGTCGGCTATGCCATCGCGATCAGCATCTGGAGCCTGGCGGCGATGAGCCATTCGCTCGCCGCCAGCGTGATTGGCTTTGCCGCCGCTCGCTTCGTCCTGGGCTTCGGCGAGGCCGGCAACTTCCCGGCCGCGATCAAGACCGTGGCCGAATGGTTCCCGCGCAAGGAGCGGGCGCTGGCGACCGGCATCTTCAATTCCGGCTCCAATATCGGTGCGATCGTTGCGCCGATGATGGTGCCCGTGGTGGCCGCGACCTGGGGCTGGCAGGCGGCGTTCCTGGTCACCGGCGCGCTAAGCGCGGCCTGGCTGGTCGCGTGGCTGCTGATCTACCGCACGCCGGAGGACCAGCCAAAACTCAGTGCCGGCGAACTGGCCTACATCCGCAGCGATCCGCCGGAACCGACGGTGCGTGTGCCGTGGTCGCGCATCCTGCGCCATCGCCAGGCGTGGGCGTTCGTCGCCGCCAAGTTCATCACCGACCCGATCTGGTGGTTCTTCCTGTTCTGGCTGCCGAAGTTCCTGAACGCCGAGTACGGCCTGACCCTGCTCGGCCTGGGCCTGCCGCTGATCGTGATCTTCGTGATGGCCGACGTCGGCAGCATCTTCGGCGGCTGGCTCGCCGGGCGTTTCATCCGCATGGGCTGGAGCGTCAATCACGCGCGCAAGACCGCGATGGGCATCTGCGGCCTGGCCGTGGTGCCGATCGTGTTCGCGGCGAACGCCGACAACCTGTGGCTCGCGGTCGGCCTGATCGGGCTGGCGACAGCCGGCCACCAGGGTTGGTCTGCGAATGTGTTCACGCTGACGTCCGACATGTTCCCGCGCCGCGCGGTGGCGTCCGTGGTCGGCATCGGCGGATTTGCCGGCGCCGTCGGCGGCATGATGATCGCCACCTTTACCGGCTTCCTGCTGCAGACCACCGGTAGCTACGTGCCGGTGTTCCTGATGGCCGGTTCGGCCTACCTGATCGCTCTGGTAGTCGTGCACCTGCTGGCGCCGCGCCTCGAGCCGGCGCAGCTGCAGGACGGCGCAGCCGCATGAATGTCTTCAAGGCTGGATCAAACAAGGGTGACCCAAAGATGAAAGCACTGATGCTGGCACTCCTCGCCGCAATGCCGCTGGCGCTGCAGGCGCAAGGCGCACCGCTGGCCGCCGGGCAGTCGAAGTTCCTGGGCAGCGTCCACAGCCCGACACAGCTGCCCGGCTTTGCCAGCTACTGGAACAAGGTCACGCCGGAAAACGCCGGCAAGTGGGGCTCGGTTGAAGCCGTGCGTGACCAGATGGACTGGTCCGGCCTGGACGCGGCGTACCAGTTCGCCAAGAGCCACGGCTTCCCGTTCCAGATGCACGTGATGGTCTGGGGCAACCAGCAGCCGGAGTGGATGGAGAAGCTGCCGCCCAAGGAACAGCGCGAGGAGATCGAAGAGTGGTTCGCAGCCGTCGCGCAGCGCTACCCGGACCTGGACTACGTCGAAGTGGTCAACGAGCCGCTCAATGACCCGCCCAGCAAGGACGACGAAGGCGGCGGCAACTACATCAACGCGCTCGGCGGCAGCGGCGCCAGCGGCTGGGACTGGATCATCGAGTCCTATCGCCTCGCCCGCCGCAATTTCCCGCACGCGAAGCTGCTGATCAACGACTACAACATCACCAACAAGGACGACAATACGCGGCGCTACCTCGAGATCATCGAGCTGCTGCGAAAGGACAACCTGGTCGATGGCATCGGCGTGCAGGGCCACGCCTTCGCGACGAATTCCGATACGCCCATGTCGGTGCACCGCGCCAACCTCGATCGCCTCGCCGCGACCGGCCTGCCGATCTACGTGACCGAGCTGGACATCGACGGCGCCACCGACGCGCAGCAGCTCAAGGACTACCAGCGGATCTTCCCGGTGTTTTGGGAGCATCCGGCGGTCAAGGGCATCACGCTGTGGGGCTTCCGTCCGGGCATGTGGCGCAGCAAGGAGAAGGCCTATCTGGTGCGCAAGGATGGCAGCGAACGGCCGGCGATGGCGTGGCTGCGAGGTTATGTGAGTGGCGTGACGGGGCCATCGGCCACCAACGACGCCGCGAAGTGAATGCAACGACGAGACTCCGCACGATGAACACCACGAAAGCACTGGACCTGCACCCGGACCGACTGTTCCCCGCCGAGGCCGGCGCACGCGCGATCGCGCGACGCCTGTACGGCCAGGTCGCGCAACTGCCGATCATCAGCCCGCATGGCCACACCGATCCCTCGTGGTTCGCCGGCAACGAGGCCTTCGCCAATGCCACCGAGCTGCTGCTGGTTCCGGACCACTACGTGTTCCGCATGCTCTACAGCCAGGGCATCGAGCTGGACGCGCTGGGCATTCCGCGCCGCGACGGTTCGCGCTCATCCGTCGATCCGCGCGCGGCCTGGCGCCTGTTCGCGTCCAACTTCCACCTGTTCCGCGGCACGCCGTCGTCGATGTGGCTCAACCACGTCTTCCACGAGGTGTTCGGCCTGCGCGAGCGCCTGGATGCCGGCAGTGCCGACCGCTACTACGACCACATCACCGCCGCGCTGCAGCAGCCGGAGTTCAGGCCGCGCGCGTTGTTCGACCGCTTCCGCATCGAACTGCTGGCAACCACCGAATCGCCGCTCGACCCGTTGCAGCATCACGCCGCGATCCGCGCCAGTGGCTGGCCGGGCCGCGTGGTCACCGCCTACCGCCCGGACCCGGTGGTCGACCCGGAGCATGAAGAGTTCGCCGCTTCGCTTGAGCGATTCGGCGAGATCACCGGCGAGAACGTCTACACCTGGGATGGCTACCTGCGCGCGCACCGCCAGCGCCGGGCCGCGTTCGCGGCGATGGGCGCGACCTCGACCGACCACGGCCATCCGACTGCCGCCACCGCCGACCTGCCCGCCGACGAAGCGCGCCGCCTGTTCGAAAAGGTGTCCCGCGGTGGTGCGAGCGCGGCCGAAGCCGAGCTGTTCCGCGCCCAGGTGCTGACCGAGATGGCGGCAATGAGCCTGGACGACGGCCTGGTGATGCAGATCCACCCGGGCTGCTTCCGCAACCACAATGCGCGCCTGTTCGAACGCTTCGGCCGTGACAAGGGCGCGGACATGCCGATGCGCACCGACTACGTCAACGCGCTCAAGCCGCTGCTCGACCGCTTCGGCAACGATCCGCGGCTGCGGGTTATCGTGTTCACCCTCGACGAGAGCACTTACGCGCGCGAACTGGCGCCGCTGGCCGGCCACTACCCGGCGCTGTTCCTCGGGCCCGCGTGGTGGTTCCATGACGCGCCCGAGGGCATGTGGCGCTTCCGCGAGCAGACCCTCAGCAGCGGCGGCTTCTACAACACGGTCGGCTTCAACGACGACACGCGTGCGTTCCTGTCGATTCCTGCCCGTCACGATGTCGCCCGCCGCGTCGATTGCGCATTCCTGGCCAAGCTGGTCAGCGAGCACCGCATGGACGAGGACGAAGCGGCCGAGCTAGCCGTGGACCTGGCCTATCGCTTGCCGAAGCGGGCCTACAAGCTGTGAGGTTGCGGCACTTCCTGCGCTTGGCGGTGGTGCCGGTGCTTGTGCTGTCTGCGTTTGGCGCAGCGCATGCCGGTGATGCGTCACCAGGCGAGCGCATCTCGATCAACAGCGGCTGGCGATTCCACGCGGGCGATCCGCCGGGTCTGTCGACGCGGCTGGACTACGACGTGCGTCCGAAGGTGACGGACAACCAGGACGGCAAGGCCGCCGATGCGCGCCCGGAGGAGGCCGAGCAGCTCGCCGCACAGGCGCAGGGTGTGCTCAAGCCTTGGATCCTGCCCAGCGGCAACGCCTTCATCGGCGACCCGTCTCAACGCCACGTCCGGCCTGCGGGAGATCCGGGAAGTGACGTGGCGTTCGTGCAGGCGGACTTCGACGACAGCGCCTGGCAGCAGGTCACGCTGCCACACGACTGGGCCATCGCCGGCCCGTTCCTGCGCGAAGGTCCGTACGGCGGCATGGGCCGGCTGCCGAGCTGGGGCATCGGCTGGTACCGGCGCAAGCTGGAGATCCCCGCGAGCGACCGTGGCCGCTCGGTCTTCCTCGATGTCGACGGTGCGATGTCTTACGCGACGGTGTGGCTCAACGGCCATCTCGTCGGCGGCTGGCCGTACGGGTACAACTCGTGGCGCGTCGACCTGACGCCTTACCTGCGGCCCGGTGGCGACAACCAGCTGGCCATCCGCCTCGACAACCCGCCCGATTCGGCGCGCTGGTATCCCGGTGGCGGTCTGTATCGCAATGTCTGGCTGAGCAAGGTCGATCCGCTGCATGTGGCGCACTGGGGCACGCGGGTGACGACGCCGCAGGTGTCTGCTGGCGTCGCAACCATCCAGCTCGATACCTCGGTCGACAACGACTCCGCGCGTGCCGCCGAGGTCGAGGTGGCCACGAAGATCGTGGCGCTCGACGATTCCGGTCGGCAGACCGGTGACGTGGTCGCCCGCATCGCGCCGACACGCATCAAGGTGCCGGCGCGCTCAAGCGCGAGCGTCACTGGCTCGACCACCCTCGCCCACCCGCGACTGTGGGGTCCGCCGCCGACGCAGCGGCCGAACCGTTATGTCGCGATCACCTCGGTTTCGCGCGGCGGCCGCATCGTCGACCGCCACGAGACGCCGTTCGGCATCCGTTCCGTCCGCTTCGATGCCAACGAGGGCCTGATCGTCAACGGCGAGCGCATCGTCATCCGCGGCGTCAACAACCACCACGACCTGGGCGCGCTGGGTGCCGCCTTCAACGTCCGCGCAGCGGAGCGCCAGCTCGAGATCCTGCGCGAGATGGGCGCCAACGCCGTGCGCATGAGCCACAACCCGCCGGCGCCGGAGCTGCTCGAACTGACCGACCGGATGGGTTTCCTCGTGATCGACGAGGTCTTCGATTCCTGGGAGCGCAAGAAGACGCCGCTCGATTTCCACCTGATCTTCAAGGACTGGCACGAGCCCGACCTGCGTTCGATGCTGCGCCGCGACCGCAACCATCCGTCGATCATTGCCTGGAGCGTCGGCAACGAAGTCGGCGAGCAGTACACCGGCGAGGCCGGCGCGGCGATTGCCAGGCGCCTGCACGACATCGTCCGCGAGGAAGACCCGACCCGCCCGACCACCAATGCGATGAACTGGGCCAAGCCGGACATGCCACTGCCGGCGGTGTTCGATGTGATCGGCTTGAACTACCAGGGCGAAGGCATCCGCGACACGCCCGAGTTCGAAGGCACCGAGCGCATCCGCACGCCGCCGCAGTACCCGGCGTTCCACGCGCGCTTCCCGGGCAAGGCCATCATCAGCACCGAGACCGCATCGGCGCTGAGCAGCCGCGGCGTGTACCTGTTCCCGGTAACGAAGGAGACCAGCGCGCCGGTCCGTGACGGCCGTGGCGGCGACTCGAAGATCCGCCAGGTCAGCGCGTATGAACTTCACGCGGTCGATTTCGGCTCCAGCGCCGACAAGGTCTTCGCCTCGTTCGATCGCAATCCCTACGTGGCCGGCGAGTTCGTCTGGACCGGGTTCGATTACCTGGGTGAGCCGACGCCGTACTACGACTCGCGCAGCTCCTATTCCGGCATCGTCGACCTTGCCGGCTTTCCGAAAGACCGCTTCTACCTCTACCAGGCGCGCTGGCGGCCGGAACTGCCGATGGCGCATCTGCTGCCGCACTGGACCTGGCCAGGCCGCGAGGGCCAGGTCACGCCGGTGCATGTATTCACCTCCGGCGACGAGGCGGAGCTGTTCGTCAACGGCAAGTCGCAGGGTCGCAGGAAGAAGGGGCCGTACGAGTACCGCTTGCGCTGGGACGACGTGGTCTACCGACCCGGCGAACTACGCGTGCAGGCCTACCGGAACGGCAAGCCATGGGCCGAGGCGAGCACGCGCACGGCCGGCGCGCCGGCGAAGCTCGAGCTGCAGGCCGATCGCCAGCAGATCCGCGCCGACGGCAGCGACCTGTCGTTCGTGACATTGCGCATACTCGACGGCGACGGACAGCCCGTGCCCGATGCCGCATCGCTTATAGCGTTCAGCGTCGACGGCCCGGCCGAGATCGTCGCCACAGACAATGGAGATCCGACCGACATGACGCCGTTCCCGTCGCACCAGCGCAACGCGTTCAACGGCCTTGCGCTGGTGATTCTGCGCAGCAAGCCGGGGCAGACCGGCACCGTGACGGTGCGGGCGCAGTCGGCGCAGTTGCAGGCCGCGCAAACCACCGTGCAGGTGCGCTGATGCGCCGCCGGCTTCTTCGGGCCGCGGTCGTCGCCACGCTCTTGGCAACCGCAAGCGCGTGCGCGCCAGCAGTCGATACGGTTGCCACGCACGCCTACCCGACCGTCGGACGCATCACCGTGTATGACGACGCCCTGCGCGCGATCGTCGCGCCGGATGCGCGCATCGAGCGGATCGCGGAGGGCTTCACCTGGTCCGAAGGACCGCTGTGGATGCGCGACGGCGGCTACCTGCTGTTCAACGACGTGCCCGGCAACACGATGTACCGCTGGTCAGCGCGCGAAGGGCTGTCGGTATTCCTCAAGCCCTCCGGTTACGGCGGCACCGATGTAGAAGGCCTGCGCGAGGCCGGGGCGAACGGACTGGAGACCGGGCCGGAAGGCACGGTGCTGCTCGCCGACTCCGGTTCGCGCCTGATCGCGCGCCTCGACCCTGCGACAAAGACCAAGACCACGCTTGCCTCCGCTTACCAGGGCAAGCGTCTTAACAGCCCCAACGATGTCGTCCGCCGCGGTAACGGCTCGGTGTACTTCACCGATCCGCCGTACGGACTGAAGGGCATCGACGAGTCGCCGCTGAAGGAACAGCCCGCCAACGGCGTCTACCGCCTCGACCGCGACGGCTCCGTGCACCTGATCGAAGGCGGCCTGCGCTTCCCCAACGGCGTCGCCCTCTCACCCGACGAACGCACGCTCTATGTGGCCAACTCGGACGAGAAGCGCCCGGTGTGGATGGCGTACCGGCTGGACGATCGCGGCAACGTGCTCGACCGGCGCGTGCTCGCCGATGCGTCCGACATGGTTGCCTCTGGCGCCAGCGGCGCACCGGACGGGCTGTGCCTGTCCAGCGACGGTCAACTGTTCGCCAGCGCGCCCGGTGGCCTGCTGGTGATGGACGCCAACGGCAAGCGGCTGGGCCTGATCGAGACCGGCAGCCGGGTGTCGAACTGCGCTTTTGGCGACGATGGCCGCACGCTGTACCTGACCTCGCACACGTTCGTCGCCCGCGTGCGGGTGGCGGTCACCGGCTTGGGGTTCCAGTAGCAGCCATCAGTCCGACAGGGCGCGCCAAACCGCGGCTGGCGTGCCGTCGCCCAGGCGGGCATAGGCCTCGCGCACCGCATCGACAAAGCGCTCATCGGCCGAGAGCGGTGCGAACACCGAATCCAATGCCAGGAACCGTGCGACGTCTTCATTGATATCGCCGGTCGTGGCGCGGCCAACCGTTGCCAGCACCTCCGCCATCGGATCCACCAGCGCCACGCCATTGCGTGCCTGTCGTCGCACGAACTGCATCCACGCCGCCACTGGCAGGCACAGCAGGTCGATCGGGTGGCCCGCGGCGAGCGCATCGCCGATCGTGCCGAGCAAGCGCACCGGCAGCTTCTGTGAACCGTCCCAGGCGATCTGCAGCAACCGGTGCTGGATCGCTGGATTGCGGAAGCGCGCCAGGATCGCTTCGACGTAGGCGCCGGCGTTGAAGCCGGCGGGTGCCTTCACGTTCGGCACGATGCCGTCGTGCATCAGCCGCTCGACGAAACCGGCCAGCACCGGCGTGGCCATGGCTTGCGCCACGGTCTCGATGTCCATCAGCGAGCCCAGGTAGGCCAGCGCCGAATGCGGTGCGTTGAGCAAGCGCAACTTGGCGCGGTCGTAGCCGGCGATGTCGCCGCTCAGGGTGATGCCGACCCGCTCGAATGCGGGCCGACCGTTGCAGAAGCTGTCCTCGACGACCCACTGCGTATAGGCCTCGCGCTGCACCGGCCACGCGTCCGTGCAGCCCAGCTGCGCGGCGACCCGCTCGCGCAGTGCGTCGTCGGTGGCCGGCGTGATGCTGTCGACCATCGAACACGGGAAGGCCACCTCCGACTCGATCCAGCGCGCGAGTTCGGGATCGATCTGCTGTGCGTACTGGACCACTGCCCGTCCCAGCTTGCGACCGTTCTCCGGGAGGTTGTCGCAGCTGAGCACGGTGAATGGCGGCAGCCGCAGCTTGCGTCGTGCGGCGAGACCGGCCACCACGTAGCCGATGGCGCCATTGGGCGCGTCCGGCGAGGCAAGGTCGTGGACGATCTCGGGATGGCTCAGGTCGAGGTCCGCACCCGCCAGGCAATAGCCTTTCTCGGTGATGGTCAGGGTGACTATGCGCACCAGTGGGTCGGCCAGGCGCCTGAGCACTTCGTCGCGCTGCTCGCGTGCGAACAGCAGTTCGCGGATGGAACCGATCACGCGCAGCGACGGGTTCTGCCCGAGAAGCGCCAAAGCGTACAGACCATCCTGCGGCTGCAGCGCGTCGCGCACGTCACGGCTGTTGAGGCTGACGCCGCAGATCGCCCAGTCCGGTTCGCTGGCGAGCACGTCGTCCAGGTAGACGGCCTGGTGGGCGCGATGGAACGCGCCGACGCCGATGTGGACGATGCCGATGCGCGTGCCGGCACGGTCGTATGCGGGGCGTACGACGTCGGGTGGCAAGGTGGCGAGTACGGATTGGCTCAAGCGGTGGGACATACATTTCCTTCAGGGAACTCACCCCGTCATCCCCGCGCAGGCGGGGACGCATCTCTATCGTCATCCCGGCGAAAGCCGGGATGCAGGGACGTTGCTGTTGCGTCGTTGACGTCCATGGGTTCCCGCCTTCGCGGGAACGACGGTGACACTTACTTCGTGACGCTCAGCTTTGTCTTCGCGCGAATGTCTTCGCTCGACGCGCCGACCTGCACTTCATAGCTGCCCGGATCGACCGCGTACGCCTTCACGCCTTCATCGTAGTAGCGCAGGTCGACCGACGGATCGAGCTTGAACGTCAGCGTGCGCTCCTCGCCCGGCTGCAGGTTCACGCGCTGGAAGCCACGCAGGTCCTTGCGCGCACGCGGCTGCTTCGGATCGAGCGCGTGCACATACAGCTGCACGACCTCGTCGCCGGCGCGCTTGCCGCTGTTGCGCACCTTGACCGTCGCCGTCACCGGCTGCTTCGGACCGGCCTTGGGCCGGTCGAGTCGCAGATCGGAGTAGGCGAACGTCGTGTACGACAGGCCGTGGCCGAACGGATACAGCGGCTCGCCCTCGAAGTAGCGGTAGGTGCGTCGCTGCATCGAGTAATCGTCGAATGCCGGCAGCTTCTCGTCGGCCTTGTAGAACGTGACCGGCAGGCGACCGGCGGGGTTGGCATCGCCGAACAGCACGTCCGCCACTGCGTTGCCGCCGCGCTGGCCCGGATACCAGGCCATCACGATCGCCGGCAGGTTCTGCTTGGCCCAGTCCACCGCCAGCGCGGAACCCGCGGTCAGCACCAGCACCACCGGCTTGCCGGTCGCGTGCAGGGCTTCGAGCAGTTTCCGCTGTGTTGCGGGCAGGCGCATGTCGGTGCGGTCACCGCCGGCGAAACCCGGGTAGCTGACCGTCATCTCCTCGCCTTCGACGTCGCCGGTGAGGCCGCCGACGAAGATCACCACGTCGGAATCGCGCGCGGCCTGCAGCGCTTCCTCGAACGGCGGCTTGGCACCGGGCATGCGCCAGGCCAGGCGTACGCCAGCGTCACGCTCGCCGTCGTAGTACTCGAGCTTGAGGTCGTAGCTGCGTCCGGCCTCCAGCTTCACGGTGGCGCTGTCAGCGCGCAGGCGGTCGCTGTCCTTCCACTGGTCGAGCAGCAGCTTGCCGTCGAGATAGAGGCGGAAGCCGTCGTTGGCCGAAGCTTCGATCTGGTAGGTGCCCGACACCGGCGGCAGCAGCTGGCCGCTCCAGCGGATACTGAAGTTGTCAGAGGGCACCGATTGCCCACCGTGCGCCTCGCCGCGCGCCATCAGGTTGTCGGTCGGCGAACCGCGGTCCCAGCGGAAGCCGATCTGCGAATCGACGCGAACCAGCGCCGGCTTGCCGGACAGGTCGCGGCTGCGGAAGTACTCGCCGCGCAGGCCGCGTTCGCTCGAGCCCTTCTCCGGTCGCAGGTACTGCGGTTCGATCAGCGGCGTGGCCGCCGGATCGTCGCGACCTTCCACCAGGTCGACGCCGCGCGCATGCACGACCTGCGCATTCGGCACGGCCTCACGGATGCCCTGCAGGATCGTCACCGGGGCGGCCGGCGTGCCGTAGTAGTTGCCGAGCAGCGCCATGGTGTCGTCGGCGGTCGGGCCGATCGCGGCAATGCGTTTCATATCGCGCGACAGCGGCAGCACGCCGTCGTTCTTGAGCAGCACGATCGACTCCTGCGCAACCTTGCGCGACAGCACGTCATGCGCGGGCGCCTGGTTCACCGAGTACGGGATTCCGGCCCAGCGCACCTTCTCCGGCGGGTCGAACATGCCAAGGCGCATCCGCGCGATGAACAGCTGCGTCAGCGCGTGGTCGATCTCGGCCTCGGTGATCAGGCCCTTCTTCACCGCCACCGGCAGCGACGGCGTGTACGTGTCGCCGCAGTCGAGCTGGGTGCCGTTCTTGACCGCCAGCGCGGCGGCTTCCTCCGGCGTGGCAACGATCTTGTGGTGCTTCCAGATGTCGACGATGGCCCAGCAATCGGAGACTACGTAACCCTTGAAGCCCCACTGGCCGCGAAGCGTGTCCTGCAGCAGGAACTTGCTGGCGCTGGCGGATTCGCCGTAGACGCGGTTGTAGGCGCCCATCACCGCATCGACCTGGCCTTCCTTCACCAGCACCTCGAACGCCGGCAGGTAGGTCTCGTAGAGGTCGCGCGGGCTCGGCTTCGCATCGAAGGTGTGGCGGTCCGCCTCCGGGCCGCTGTGCACGGCGAAGTGCTTGGCGGTGGCGTCGAGCTTGCGGTACTTCGGATCGTCGCCCTGCAGGCCCTTCACGAACGTCACGCCCATGCGCGAGGTGAGGTAGGGATCCTCGCCGTAGGTTTCCTGGCCACGGCCCCAGCGCGGGTCACGGAAAATGTTGATGTTGGGCGACCAGAACGTCAGGCCCTGGTAGCGGCCATGCTGTCCCTGCCGCGCGAACTCGTGGTGCTTGGCGCGCGCCTCGTCGCTGATGACGGTGGCGATCTGGCCCATCAGCGGGACGTCGAAGGTCGCCGCCATGCCGATCGCCTGCGGAAACACGGTCGCCGCGCCGGCTCGGGCGACACCATGCAGCGCCTCGTTCCACCAGTCGTAGGCCGGTACGCCGAGGCGCTCGATGGCGGGCGCGCCGTTCTGCATCTGCGCGGCCTTTTCCTCGAGCGTCATCCGCGAAACCAGATCGGCGGCGCGCTCCTCGAAGCTGCGGTCGAGATCAAGGTAAGCCGGCGCCTTGGCGTCGGTCGGCGTCGCGCTCAGCGCCTGTGCACTGGCGACCAGAAGCACGCCAGCGATGGCCCACCGCAGCGAACGTGCTCGATCCGCCCTCTTCCCGTCATCCCCGCGCAGGCGGGGACCCAGCGACTTTGCCTTCATGTTCATCCCTTTCATCGGCTTCCCTCCACACGCGCATAGGGCCCCACCACCGCGCCGACGAACCCGCCGGCGACATCGGTGCTGAGGATGGTTCCGTCGTCATCGCGGCGCAGCCACTGCCAGCCCTTGCCGTCGGCATCGAAGGCGAACGAGTAGGCACCGCGGTCGCCGGCGATCTTCAGTTTCAAATTCTTCGCATTCGCAATGGTCTTCGTGGCGACGGTGCCGGCCTTGCCGTCGCTGCTGCGCTGCAGGAACAGCTCAAGGCCGGCGCCAGCGCGACGAACACCGAGGAAGTACCAGTAGCGTTCGTTCTGGAACGCGACGATGCCTGCTTCCGTGCCAGCTTCCGTCGGCACCGTCAGCGCGGTACTCGACTCGAAGGCCAGGTGCTGCTGCCGCCGTGCCAGGAAAGAGGGATTGCGCAACGTGTCCAGGCCTTCCGTCAGCGGATGGATCGCCAGCTGGCCAGGCTTCGCGGCCAGATCGGCCCAGGGCTGCTTCGGTACGCGCACATACATCCAAGCACGATCGAGCGCGGGCTTGTCGAACTCGTCGCGCCAGGTGAAGTTGCCGGTCATCGGTGCCTGCGACTTGCCTTGCTCCATGAAACGAGGCCCCGGTAGGACCTGCGGGATCGCGCGCCCGTGGTCGAGGATGACCGGCCAGCCGTCCTTCCACGTCACCGGCAGCAGGTAGGTCTCGCGCCCGGTGTTGTAGTGCACGCCGCCGTAGTTGCGGCTGGCCAGGAAGATCGCCCACCAGCTGCCATCGAGTCCTTCCACCAGATCGGCATGGCCGGCGTTGGTGATCGGGTTCGCGCGCGCCGGATCGAGGTCGCGCTGGGTCAGGATCGGGTTGCCCGGGTAAGGCGCATATGGGCCCCACACATTGCGGCTGCGCAACACCACCTGCGAATGGTCCGGTCCGGTGCCGCCTTCGGCGCAGACCAGGTAGTACCAGCCTTCGCGCTGGTAGATGTGCGGGCCTTCGATCCAGATCGGGTTCTTCGAAGGATCCACGCCACCATCGATCAACACCTTGCGCGGACCGACCGGCTTGCGCTGCGCCAGGTCGAACTCCTGCATCCAGATCGCACGGTGACCGTCGTAGCGCGGCTTGCCTTGCGGCTCACCGTTGTTGAGCAGGTAGGCCTTGCCGTCGGCGTCGAAGAACAGCGACGGGTCGATGCCGTCGATGGTCGGCAGCCAGACCGGATCGGACCATGGGCCGGCCGGATCCTTCGCGGTCACCAGGAAGTTGCCGCCGTTGTCGACCGCGGTGTTGACGACGTAGAAGGTATCGTCGTGATACGCGATGGTCGGCGCGAACACGCCACGCGACATGCCCAGACCGTCGAAGTCCAGCTGCGACGGCCGCTCGATCGCGTTGCCGATCTGTTTCCAGTGCACCAGGTCGCGGCTTTCGAATACCGGAATGCCCGGGAAGTAGGAAAAGCTGGAGTTGACCAGGTAGTAGCGGTCGCGCGCGCGGACCACCGCCGGATCGGGATGGAACCCGGCAGCCACGGGGTTGCGGAAGCTCCCTTCCGGCAACGGCTGCTCGAACGTGGCGTCGTTGCCGCGGTACTCGAACCAGTCGAACATCACCGGCTCGCTCGCCTGCACCGATGCCCCCGACAACGCCAGCAGCAACGAAACCACCCGCCTCGACAATTGCCGCATCGTCATCACCAGTCCCACATCGAGCCGTCTTCCAGGCGCGCGATGGGCAGCTGCTTGGGCGAGTACGGGTAACGCGCGGCGAGCTTCTCGTCGATGGTCACGCCGTGGCCCGGCGTGTCGCCGACATGCAGGCGACCGTCGCGGAACACGTAATCGTGCGGGAACACTTCATTGGTCTCTTCGGAATGGAACATATACTCCTGTATGCCGAAGTTCGGCACCCAGGTGTCGAAATGCAGGGCCGCGCCCATGCACACCGGCGAGAGATCGGTGGCGCCGTGGAAACCGGTGCGCACCTGGTGCAATCCGGCGAAGTCGGCCAGGCGACGCAGGTGGGTGATGCCGCCGCCGTGGACAATCGTGGTGCGGATGTAGTCGATCAACTGGTTCTCGATCAGGTGCTTGCAGTCCCAGATCGAGTTGAAGATCTCGCCCACCGCCAACGGCGTGACCGAGTGCTGGCGGATCAGCTCGAACGACTTCTGGTTCTCGGCCGGGGTGGCGTCTTCCAGCCAGAACAGGCGGTAAGGCTCGACGTCGCGGGCCAGGCGCGCAGCCTCGATCGGGCTCAGGCGGTGGTGCACGTCGTGCAGCAGCTCGACATCGTTGCCGTGGTCCGCGCGCAGTTGCTCGAACAGCTTCGGCACGACTTCCAGGTACTTCGGCGTCGACCACACGGTCTCGGCGGGCAGCTCGCTCTCGGCCGGCTCATAAGGCTTGCCGCCGCTGGAGATGCCGTAGGCCTTCTTCACACCCGGTACGCCGCACTGCGCGCGCACGGCGAGAAAGCCCTTCTCGCGGTACTTGCCGACTTCCTCGCTGGCCTCGCTGATATCGCGACCGTTGGCGTGGGCATAGACCAGCGCGCCTTCGCGCGAGCGTCCACCCAGCAGCTGGTACAGCGGCAGGCCGGCCATCTTGCCGAGGATGTCCCACAGCGCGACATCGACCGCGGCAATGGCGGTCATCGTCACCGGTCCACGGCGCCAGTAGGCGCCGCGATAGAAGAACTGCCAGATGTCCTCGATTCGGCCGGCATCGCGGCCGATCAGGTTCGGCACGAGGTGGTCCTGCAGGTACGACGCCACCGCCAGCTCGCGGCCGTTGAGCGTCGCGTCGCCCAAGCCGACGACGCCCGAGCGGGTTTCGATGCGCAGGGTGACGAAGTTGCGTCCCGGGCAGGTGACGATGACGCGCGCGTCGACGATCTCGCGGTCGCGCGAAGAGCCATGTGTCGTGGTTTCAGTTTGGTGGCTGGTGCTCATCATCGAATCACTCGGCTGGATGCATTACTTGATGGGGGTTTCGAACGGACCGGCCGGCAGGCCGGCGCCGTCAAAGAGGGTGCAGACCGGGCCATCGGCCCAGCAATAGCGAACGCGCGTGACACCCACCGCCGCAGGGGCGCGCAGGCTCACGTTGTTGCCGCTGATGCGGGCATCGGCGTAATGGCAGCTGTCCTTCGCCGCGCCGCACAGTTCGAATCCGACCGGGCCGTCTGCACAGAAGGCGACCAGGCCGTCGCTGACATCGGCGAACGACACCACCACGGCATCGCCTTCGCGCTTTGCCGTCGCTGGCACTGGCCCCGAGGGCGGCTGCTTGTCGCCATAGATCTCGTGCCGTGCGGCGCGAGCGAGACGGCGACCGAGTTCCTGCTTGTTCGACGGGTGGATGTCGTAACGGTCGCCGATGTCGATCGCCACCGCCAGGCCGCTGCGCGCATCTTCATTGGCGACGATGCGCTGTGCCTCGCGCAGTTCAGCCCAGCCGCTTTCGGCCGGTTGCGTCTTCGGCATGCCAAAACCGGCCAGCTGAACGATCAGCACCGGCAGGTCGGCGCCAAAGCGCGAACGCCAGTCCTTGCGCCACATGCGCAGCAAGTCGGCGTAGCGATCGGCTTCGCCGGTGTTCGACTCGCCCTGGTACCAGAGCATGCCGCGGAAGCCGTACTTGCCGATCGGCGCAATCATGCCGTTGTAGAGCGTCGACAAACCTGCGGCCGTCTGCCACGGCGCGCGCGGCGGCGAGTCTTGGCCGGGCGCCGGACGATACTTCCAGGCGCCGTCGAGCGGCACCGTGGTTCCGTCCTTGAAGCGGATCGCGTAAGCCGACGCGGGGCCGCTCATGCCACCGGCGCGATAGGTGTCGAGCACGTTGATGGTGATCGCGTTGTCGCCGGTCTTCAGCAGGCCGGCCGGCAACGCATACTCGCGCCCGGATCCCGCGCCGTACGTGCTGCCGACACCATGGCCGTTGACCCAGGTCATGTCGACTTCGTCGATGGCACCCAGCAGCAACACCGCCTCCTGCGCGGCCTGCTCTTCCGTGAGCTTCACCGAAGTGCGGAACCAGACCATGCCGTCGTACGCGGCCAGGTCCTTCACGCCCCACTCTTCCCACGCACCGAGCGCACGCGGCGCGTTGCGCCAGCCATCGTTCGCGGCGTAGCTCGCCACCCACGGGTCGTCGCCCGCCTTGTAGTCCTTGCGCCCGCGCCACCACTTGGCCCAGACGTCGCCCCACTGGCCGACCGCGGCGACCGGATCGTTCGCGTAGGACGCCAGCACGTCGAGTTCGTCGTCGTACTGGCCTGAAGCGCGCAAGGCTTCGCCGCTGGTCCAGGCCTGGATGCGCGAGCCGCCCCAGGCCGCGGTGACCAGGCCCATCGGCACCTTGACGGTCTTCTGCAGTTCGCGCGCGTAGTAGAAGCACGCCGCGGAGAAATCGGGCACGGTCTCCGGAGACGCCTTGAGCCACTTCACCGACGTGGCGAAATGCTCCAACGGCGTGACGCTGCCGGTTTCGCCGACGGTGAGCATCCGGATACTGTCGTTGGCCGAGCCGGCGATTTCCGCGCGCGAGTCCAGCGTGCGATGCACCTGCAGCACCATGTTCGACTGGCCGGAGCACAGCCACACGTCGCCGACCATCACGTCGTCGACGCTCTGTTTCACGCCGCCCATTGCGCTGGCGGTGAGCGTGTACGGGCCGCCGGCCGCCATCGGCGGCAGCGACGCCTGCCATCGACCGTTCTCGTCGGCGCGAGCACTGGCCTGCTTGCGCGCAAGCGTCACCTTCACCACCTGCCCCGGCCCCGCCTGGCCCCACACGCGGATCGGCGCGTTGCGCTGCAGGACCGCGTGGTCCTGGAACATCTCGTGCAGCAGAGGTGCCGGCCGGCGCTCGGTCGTCGTGGCGCCGGGCTGGTCCTGCAAGGGTTCGTGCGCGTTGCCGCCAGCGTTCGCCGCCGATGCAGCCGACACCGCGGACAAAGCCAGCGCCAGCACCAGCACGCCCGCCCGCGGGAGACGCAACGAGTTCGATGAAGTGGATTTCATGCTGGCTCAGTTACCCGGCGCGAAAGGAAAGGAAAGGGCCTCGTAGTACTCGAGCGAATGCGCGGGCGGCGCGACACCTTCGGGCAACGGGCGCTGCGAGAACGTCTGGAAGTAGGCGATGCTGGCGTCGCGCCACCACTGCGCTTCCTTCTCCTGGATCGACAGGAAGGTGGCGACCTCGGCATGGCGCTCGGCGTCGATACGGCCGTCCAACCCCTTCCAGGTCTGCTCCATCTGCTTCACGCTGTCGACGCCGTGCGTGTAGCGGTAGACGAGTTCGTCCCACAACGTGCGGCCGGACTGCATGCGGTAATCCCACGGCACGTGGTGGAACCACAGCAGGTTCTTCTCCGGCACGCGCTTGAGGTCGCCGAACTCGCGCGCCACCGGCGGCGCGTACTGGGCCACGGCATTGCTGCCGCTGGCGCTGCGGTCGAAGCCGATGCCGTCGCGGTTGGCGCGGTGGTAGTAGACCGAGGTCCAATCTGCGCGCGGACCTCCGGACACCCACGGACCCGGACCGTAGTGGTGGCCATTGCCCATCAGGTGATGCAGGCCGAGCGGCGTCATGTAGTCCACGACCGCTTCGCGCGAGCCCATCATCATCGCGACGATCGGGCCGACCACGTCGGCGTCGTTGGAGAAGGTCATCCGCGCCCATTCCTCGGCGATGGGTTTCGCCTTGAGCGACGGATCCCAGGCCATGCGGCCGAAGACGTACCAGTTGGCCTGGTCGAACTGCGAACCGCTCCAGTTGCGGTCCGAACCGATGTTGGCGACGCCGGCCATGCCGGTCAGCGCGTACTTGTGCAGCGATCCGTCGACGACTTTCGCCACGGTCGACCCCTTGCCGCGACGATGCGTGTCGGCCGCCAGGGTCTCCTCGTACATCGGCCCCAGGTAGGCCAGGTGGGTGGCGAAGCCCAGGTACTCCTTGGTGATCTGGAACTCCATCATCAGCGGCGTCTTCGGCATCGCACCGAACAGCGGATGGAACGGCTCGCGCGGCTGGAAGTCGATGGCGCCGTTCTTGACCTGCACGATGACGTTGTCGCGGAACTTGCCGTCGAGCGGCACGAACTCGCTGTAGGCCTGCTTGGCGCGGTCGTCCGGCTCCTCGTGCGAGTAGACGAACGCGCGCCACATCACCACGCCGGCATGCGGCTTGACCGCATCGGCAAGCATGTTGGCGCCGTCGGCATGGGTGCGGCCGTAGTCCTGCGGGCCGGGCTGGCCTTCGGAGTTGGCCTTGACCAGGAAGCCGCCGAAATCGGGGATGACCTTGTAGATCTCGTCCGCCTTGTCGCGCCACCACTTCTGCACCTGCGGATCAAGCGGATCGGCGGTCTTGAGGCCGCCGACTTCGATCGGTGCGCTGAAGCGCGCACTGAGATAGACGCGGATGCCATAGGGCCGGAACACGCCCGCCAGTGCCGCCGCCTTCTCCAGGTACATCGGCGTCAGGCTCAGGGCATTGGCGTTGACATTGTTGAGCACGGTGCCGTTGATGCCGAGCGAGGCATTGGCGCGGGCGTAATCGGTGTAGCGCGGGTCGAGGTAGTCGGGCAGCTTGTGCCAGTCCCAGATCGATTCGCCGGCGTAACCGCGCTCGACGTGGCGATTGAGGTTGTCCCAATGGTTGAGCACGCGCAGTTGCACGTGCGGAGCCTGGCGCAGGTCGAGCGCCGCCAGTGGCTGTGCGGTCTGGATCAGGCGCAGGAAGTGGAACGCGCCGTACAGCGCACCGACATCCTCGTTGGCGGCAATGACCGTGGCACGGTGGCCATCGACGGTGACGCTGCGGATCAGGTAGCCCTCGCGGCCCAGTCCCTGCAGCTTCAGACCAAGGCCGGCAATCAACGGCGAAGACGCGGGCGTGCCGACGATGACGGCGCCATCGGCGCTTACGGAATCCGACAGCGCGGGCGCGGTGCCCAGCAGCCCGGACAGGCCGCGCAGCAGTTCGGCACGGGTGGCCGCCTGGGTCGGCGTCGCATCGGGGACGACCAGCTGCGAGACCTGCGCGCGGTAAGCCGTGGCACTATCGGTCGGCAACAGGTGGTAACGCAGCCACAGGTCGTAGCCGTCCTCGGCGTGTGCGACCGGCACGGCCGACAGCGTCGCGACCAGGGCGAGCACGGCGATGCCGGCCACGCCCAGGCGCTGGAAGGCCTGGCGCAGCAGGCGCCGCGTCGCGGAGTTCGCGGTGGCGCTGTCGCTGCATGGGGCGGTTGTCGGTACCATGTGCTTCGTTGTCATTCCCTGTCCGATGTCACTTTGGTGTAGATAAGAATGTCTGCGCCGACCTAAGCCGCGCTAAGGAAGGAACGTTGGAAAAGCCCAAGAAATCGGTTCGCCGCAAGGGTCGCGCAGTCACCATCGACGAGGTGGCGGCGCTCGCCAACGTTTCGCCGATGACCGTGTCGCGCGTCGTCAACGGCTACGGCAAAGTCCGCGAGTCCACCCGCGAACGCGTCACCCAGGCGGTGCGCGAGCTGGGCTACACGCCCAACCAGGCCGCCAGCTCGCTGGCCGCGGCGCAGGACACGCGCATCGCCCTGATCTACACCAACCCCAGCGCGGCCTACCTGCGCGAGCTTTTGGTAGGCGCGTTGAACGGTGCCTCGCGAACCGCGGCGCAGCTGGTCATCGACACCTGGGAAAACTTCGACGCCGAGCAGCAGCGCCATGCCGCGCGCGTACTGGCCAAGACCGTGGCCGGCGCGATCCTGCCGCCGCCGCTGTGCGAGTCCAAGGCGATCGTGTCCGAGCTCGTGAGTGCCGGCGTGTCGGTAGTGGCGATCGCGTCGGGTCGCTTCAGCCAGGAAATCTCCAGCGTCCGCATCGACGACTTCCACGCCAGTCGCGAGATCACTGCGCACCTGATCGCGCTCGGCCATACCCGCATCGGCTACATCAAGGGCAACCCGAACCAGACCGCCAGCGCGCGCCGCTACGAAGGTTTCCAGGCCGCGATGAATGAAGCCGGCATCGCGCTGGATTCGGCTCTGGTCCAGCAGGGCTTCTTCACCTACCGCTCCGGCCTCGACGCCACCGAAAAGCTGCTGGGGCTGCGCAAGCCACCGACCGCGATCTTCGCCAGCAACGACGACATGGCCTCGGCGGTCATCTCGGTCGCGCATCGACGCGGGCTCGACGTTCCGCGCGACCTGTCGGTCGTCGGCTTCGACGACACCTCGGCCGCGACCACGGTGTGGCCGGAACTCACCACGATCCACCAGCCCATCGCCTCGATGGCCGATTCCGCGGTCGACATCCTGCTGCGCAACATCCGCCGCAAGGATCGCAACACGCGCGTGGTGGTCGACCACGTCCTCCCGCACCAGCTGGTTTCGCGCGACTCGGTCGCACCGCCGGCCAAGCCGGGCGGGACGACCGGGCACTGAAACCCGCCTGACGGCGGGCTTCATGGCTACGCGAAACGGATGGGGTGGAACCGCAACCATCCCCGGCTCAGCCTTCCATCTGTTCCAGTTCCTTGCCCTTGGTCTCGTAGACGTAGCGCAGGACGAAGAACACCGAGATGATCGCGGCGACCGTGTAGATGCCGTAGGCACCGGCCAGGCCGATGCTGCCCAACAGCATCGGGAAGGTCACGGTGATGGCGAAGTTGGAGGTCCACTGCGCCGCACCGGCGACCGCCAGGCCCGAACCGCGGATCTGGTTGGGGAACATCTCGCCCAGCATCACCCACATCACCGGGCCCCATGACGCGTTGAAGAAGATCACGTAGACGTTGGCCGCGACCAGCGCCAGCGTGCCCATCGAATCCGACAGCGCCAGCTTGTGGTTGGCGTCGATCGATCCGGTGGTGAAGGCCCACGTCATCAGCGCCAGCGAGATCGCCATGCCGGCCGAGCCGACCCACAGCAACGGCTTGCGGCCGATGCGGTCGATCAGCAGCACCGTGACCAGGCAGGCGCCAATGCTGAGCGCACCCGACATCACGTTGATCAGCAGCGCATCGCTCTCGGAGAAGCCGACCGCCTGCCACAGCACCGCGCCGTAGTAGAAGACGACGTTGATGCCGACCAGCTGCTGGAACGTGGCCAGGCCAATACCGATCCAGACGATCGGGCGGATCTTGCCGGTGGCCTTGTTGACCAGGTCCGACAACTGCGGACGGTGATGGTCGGCCGACAGCGATGCGTCGATCTCGGCCAGTTTGGTCCGCGCCTCGGCCGCACCGTACAAGCGGGTGAGCACGACCAGCGCATCGGCCTGGCGCTTCTTCACCACCAGGTAGCGCGGGCTTTCCGGAATCGTCAGCAGCAGCACCAGGAACAGCAGCGACGGAATCGCCTGCACCCAGAACATCCAGCGCCATGCCGCCTGGCCCAGCCACAGTCCCTCGGTCGAGGCACCGGCGGCCTTGGCCAGCAGGTAGTTGCTGAGGAAGGCGCAGAACAGGCCGCCGATGATCGCGATCTGCTGCACCGTGGCCAGGCGGCCGCGGTAACGCGCCGATGCGACTTCGGCGATGTACGCCGGCGACATCACGCTGGCCGCACCGACGGCGAAGCCGCCGAGCACGCGCGCGATGACGAACATCCAGGAGGTCGCCGCCGCGCCGGCACCAATAGCCGAGAACAGGAACAGCACCGCCGAGATGATCAGCACCGAGCGTCGGCCCCAGCGATCGGCCAGGCGGCCGGCGAAGAACGCGCCGATCGCACAGCCCAGCAGCATCGAGGCGACCTCGAAGCCGAGACCGGCCTTGCTCGAACCGAATGCCTGCTGCAATCCGTCGACGGTGCCGTTGATCACGCCGCTGTCGAAGCCGAACAGGAAACCACCAATGGTGGCCACGCAGCTGACCAGGATGATCAGGCGTGTGTTCTCGGCGTCGTGGTTGGACGTGGTGTTTTCGAGCGTGGCGCTGTTCATGGCCTACCCCTCATCGTTGATCCGGCCCCCTGTCACCGCGCATGGCGCGGTGACCTTCCCTACCCTCCCCCGTTGCCGGAACGGGGGAAGGCCTGTGCCGCTCAGCGCATCAGGTACTGGTTGAGCAGGTTCTCGTAGCGCTCCTGCTTGCCACTGATCTTGGCAGGCTCGCTCTTGCCCGCAAGTGCGCTCAGCGCGGCCAGGTCCAGCTTGCCGGCGGCGAAGTCGTTGCCGCCACCCTTGTCGAAGCTGGCGTAACGCTCGGCGCGCCACTGCTCCCACGGCGACTTGGTCAGCAGCGCGTGCGCCACTTCCAGGCCGCGTGCGAACGCGTCCATGCCACCGATGTGGGCCAGGAACAGGTCGTCGGCATCGGTCGACTCGCGGCGCACCTTGGCGTCGAAGTTGAGGCCACCCGGCTGCAGGCCGCCCTGGCGCAGCACCACCAGCATCGCGCCGACGGTGTCGTACAGGTCGGTCGGGAACTGGTCGGTGTCCCAGCCGTTCTGGGCGTTGCCGCGGTTGGCGTCGATGCTGCCGAGCATGCCGGCATCCGACGCGACCTGCAGGTCGTGCTCGAAGGTGTGGCCCGACAGCGTGGCGTGGTTGGCTTCGATGTTGAGCTTGAAGTCCTGGTCCAGGCCGTGCTCGCGCAGGAAGCCGACGACCGTGGCCGAGTCGAAGTCGTACTGGTGCTTCATCGGCTCCATCGGCTTGGGTTCGATGAGGAAGTTGCCCTTGAAGCCCAGGCTGCGGCCGTAGTCGCGCGCCATCGTCAGGAAGCGGCCGAAGTGCGCCAGCTCGCGCTTCATGTTGGTGTTGTGCAGCGAGGCGTAGCCTTCGCGGCCGCCCCAGAACACGTAGTTCTCACCGCCCAGTTCGACCGTCGCTTCGATCGCGGCCTTGACCTGCACGGCAGCGCGCGCGACCACGGCGAAGTCCGGGTTGGTCGATGCACCGTTCATGTAGCGCGGGTGGCTGAAGAGATTGGCCGTGCCCCACAGCAGCTTCACGCCGGTCGCCTGCTGGCGCTCCTTGGCGATGGCGACCATGTGCTTGACGTTCTTCTCGTACTCGCCGATGTCCTCGGCGTCGGGTGCCAGGTCGATGTCGTGGAAGCAGTAGTACGGCACGCCGAGCTTTGTGAAGAACTCGAACGAGGCATCGGCCTTGGCTTCAGCGCGCGCCAGCGGCGTGGAAGCCGCATCCCACGGATAGACGCGGGTGCCCGGACCGAACGGGTCGTGGCCGGCGTTGCAGAAGCTGTGCCAGTAGCACACCGCGAAGCGCAGGTGCTCGGCCATCGTCTTGTCGCCGATGCGCTTGTTGGCGTCGTAGTGCTTGAACGCCAGCGGGTTGTCGGAATCGCGTCCCTCGAACGGGATGCGGCCAATGCCGGGGAAGTATTCGCGGGCGCCGATGAAGGGAGTCGTCATGGTGGCTGTCACTTTCGGGTGTGAGGAGGGGCGGGCTGCTGGCCCGGCTGGAATCAGGAGTGGTTGGATTGGGATTGCATGGCCGCATCGAGGTGGCGGCGGAACTGGCGGTAATGCGAGCGATAGGCAGAAGCGGCATTGCCGTCGGGGCGCGCAATCGAAGCTTCGTCGGTGCCGACGTGCTCGCGCGCGATCGTGGCGATGGCGTCGCCGCCGCCGTTGGCGCGACCGTGCGCCCACAGCGCCTGCAGCGCGGCGCCGAACGCGGCGCCCTCGCTCTGTTCGGGCACGGCGACCGGCAGTTCGAACACATCGGCCACCATCTGCCGCCACGCGGCGCTCTGACTGCCACCGCCGGTCAGGCGGATGGCATCGAACTGCAGGCCCGCCGCGGTCAGTGCGTCGTACCCGTAGCGGAGGGCGTAAGTCGCGCCTTCCATCGCCGCGCGGTAGACATTGCCACGCGTGAGGTTGGTCGAGTCCATGCCGTGCAGCGAACCGCGTGCATGGGGGAGGTCCGGCGTGCGCTCGCCGTTGAGGAACGGCAGCATCACCAGGCCACCTGCGCCGGGCGCGGTGTCGGCCATGACCGCATCGCCGTCGCGGCTGCTGAAGCCGAACATGCGTGCGACGCTTTCGGTGGCGACGGTGCAGTTCATCGTGCAGATCAGCGGCAACCAGCCGCCGGTGGACGAGCAGAAGGCTGCCCAGCCGCCGGCGTCATCGACCACAGGGTGGTCGGCGTGCGCGAACAGCGTGCCGGACGTGCCCAGGCTCATGCTCAGTACGCCGGAAGCGACGTTGCCGGTGCCGATTGCGGCCATCATGTTGTCGCCGCCGCCGGCGGCTACGCGCACACCGTGCGGCAGGCCCAGCTCGTCGGCGATCTTTGCTGCGAGAGTGAAGCTGGCGTCGGCCTCGACCAGCGGCGGCAGCAGCGCCGACAGATCGCGCTGCGCATCGGTCGCGGCGAGCATGCGCGGCGACCAGCGGCGCGTGCGCACGTCGAGCCAGCCGGTGCCGGAGGCATCGCCGTATTCCATCCAGCGTTCGCCGGTCAGCCAGAAGTTGACGTAGTCGTGCGGCAGCATGATCGCGGCCAGGCGCGAGTAGACCTCGGGCCGGTGCTTGCGCGTCCACGGCAGCTTGGATGCGGTGTAGCCGGCGAGGATCGGATTGCCCGCGAGCGCGATGCAGCCCTTGGCGCCACCGGCCGCGGCCATGATCTCGTCGCACTCGACCGTGGTGCTGGTATCGCACCACAGCTTGGCCGGTGCGAGCACCTCGCCTGCGGCATCGACCGGCACGAAACCGTGCTGCTGCCCGGAAACACCGATCGCGCTCACGCGCGCGCGTTGCGCCGGTTCCATGCGCGCGAAGCAGGCACGGATGGCGTCGATCCACCACTGCGCGTGCTGTTCGCGACTGCCGTCATCGCCGGCAATCAGCTCCAGCGCCTGGCCGTGGGTGGCAACGACCTTGCGTGCCTGCGGATCGTAGGCAATCAGCTTGACGCTTTGGGTACCAACGTCGAGACCGACGAACAGGCTCATTCAGACCTTCCAGAAAAAAAGTTAGCGCTACCACTCCGGACGCATAAAAAAACATCACTGGGGATGTTGGCCAGCCGATTCATAGGTCGAAGGGGTCCCGGGGCGGATGGTGGAACTCTACCCAGCGTTTCGGGAAATGGCTTGCTGCAATGCGGAATGCCTTTAGGGACAATCACTTACGAGCACGGCCCGTGACCTCCAGGGGCGCGTTCAGGTAGCCCGCGCCCCCGGCGGACCGACCATGCGGCGCAGGGGCGGCGGCGATCAGCCTTCAGTTCCATGATGTCGGCGAGCCGCCGGTCAGGTCGCCATTTTCCGGACCGCGAACGCCCGCGAAGGGTTGTCGACGAAGATTGTCCGGACCTGCTCCTCTTTGAAGCCGCCCTCCCGCATGGCCGGGATCAAGTCGGAGAACAGTGGCAGATAGGGCTTGAACTCGCCGCCGCGCGGCTGGCCGGCGTTGTACCAGCCGGCGTCCTGCGACACGAGCACGCGGTCGAGCAGGCCCTCGTCGCGCATGCGTCCGATCATCGCCAGATAGGCCGCCTCCTGCCCGGGCCGGAAGCCATCGAACGAAACCCAGGCACCACGACGTGCCGCGTCGACATGCTGGCTGCCCTGCACCTCGTTCTGCGCGTGAACCCAGATCCAGGCCGAAGGCGCGATGCCAGCGCCCTGCAAAAGGTCGAGCTGCGCGAAGGCGCATCGCCCATTGCGGCCGGGCGCGACGTCAGCCCACGGCCCCGTGTGAGAAGCAATGACGAGACCCGATTCGAGATGCGTCCGTGCGGCGGCATGGAGCACCTTGCGCTCGATGTCACTGGGCGGGTCGCCCTCGATGCCGAGTTTGATCAAGCCCGGGCGGATGCCGGTATCGCCGATGCCGTCGCGCCATTCGCCGATCCAGCGCCGCGCCAGTTGGTCGGCCGTTTCGGCCAGCACGTAGGGCGGTACGAAGCGACCGCCGGCGGCGACATAGGCGCCAGTGACGGTGAGCATCTGCAGGCCGCTGGCCTGTGATAGCCGCTTTATCAGCACCGGATTTCGTCCGAGGGTCGTGCCGGTGCAATCGACCAGCGTGCGGCAGCCCTGGCGGTGTATCTCCCGGAGATAGGGCAGCACCACCTCCGCCACTTCATCCATGTCGACCGCGATGAGGCTCGCCATCTGTTCCGCATAGGGGCGCAGATCGGCGAACAGATGCTCATGCGTCAGCGTCATGCCCAGATCCGCGGCCGGGATGGAACCGTTCACCGTCATCACGCTTGCGTCAGACTTGCCGGCCGCGCCGTCGACACCGGCGCAGCCGGGCAAACCCCAGGCGAGCGACGATGCCGCCAAGGCGCCGAGAAATTCCCTGCGTTGCATCGCGTGGCATCCCTTCAGGACTGAGGCATCGGGATCTTATCGTCATGGAGCCCGGCCCGACCCGCACGCCGTCGTCACGATGGCCGCGATGGCGTTACCTACAATGAACCCGCCGTCCGTACCGGAAACTGCCGCATGCGCAATCTGGACTTCAGCTCCTGGCAGACCGTGCTGTCGACACTGGTCGGGCTGGCGGTGATCACGCTGATCGGCGTCGGCATCCGTCTGCTGGTGATGCAAGTGGTGCAGCAACGCCGCGAGCGCGAGAACCGGCAGATCAACGAACGACTGCGCACGCTGATCGCGGCGTACAAGACACTGGGCGGGTCCTTCACCGGAGACCTAATGGTCGATCCGACCCATCTGCGCGAGCTGAGGTTGCGCGAAGCGCGCCGCGCGGAGCAAGGCGAAGCCGCGGACGAAACCATCCTGGGTACGGGCAGCGAACGCTCGCGCCGCGTGCGCGATGCGGTCGAGGCTGCGTTGTCCGACATCATCCTGCTGGGTACCGAGGAGCAGGTCCGCCTGGCCGCGCGTGCCGCCGGCGAACTGGTCGCCGGTCGTCCGATCCATACCGCTGAGCTGGTGGTGTCGCTGCGCGATTTTATCCGTGGCGTGCTCGATCTGGAGCCAGTGCCGCGTGGCCTGGAGATTCCACGACAGGGTCCGGCGCGCCCTTCTTCATCCGCTGCCAAGGGCAAGGGTGATGCCGGCGGGAAGGACGACGCCCGTGGCGGCAACAAGGGTATGGGCGGCGGCGCCGGCATGGGCGCCGGCATGGGCATGGGAGTCGGACTGGGCGGAAGCTTGGTTGCGGAAGATGATGCGGACTCGCATCGCTAGGTGGTCGCAACTGGAGAACAGCGTCCGTCCGCAACGACACCCACGAAGCGTGGGGCCGTACGGACCAGAAAGACATCGGCTGTGCCCTCTTCCTCGCCGTAGACGTAGTGCTCGCCCACACCATGGAGCCAGCTAAAGAACTCGTCAGCGTCGCCGCTGAACTCCCTGGCCTTCTGGCACGCGCGATCGTATGCGAAGTACCCCCCGGACCTATCGGATCCAAGAACATATCGTGGGCTCACCATCCACCCTTCAACGCCAGCAACGACGACATCGCCAGACCTGGTATCAATCAGATCGAAGCTATCGCTGAAGACGCGATCCACAACCACAAGATCTGGCGCGATGGACACGCGAGCGAGGGACAGCCACCATACGATCAGGATGACGACAAGCGTTGCACTGACTCCTGCTACCCATCCGGTTCCCTTGCGCATCATGCTCATGGCTCAAAGTCCCCGCAGCCCTTCCATCAGCGTCGTGGCATCGGGCACCAGGTACTGCACGATTGCGCCAAATACCGCGAACGACACGATGATTCCGATGAGTGGCCAGATCGTGTGGCGCACGCACAACCACCACCATCCCTGCGACTGCACGGTGCGCATGCGGCGGTAGAGCCCGCCGGCGATCGCGCCATCGACGATCAATTCGGCCATCAGCACCGGCGCAGACCAGACGACCCAGCCGGCGGCGATTACCGCGAACATCATGAGCGCCAGGATCGCCAGTACTGCCAGGATCGGAAGTGCCTCGACGTCGGCCGCGTCGGCGACATCGAGGACAGAGCCATCGGCCGAGCACGCGGAGTCGGCAGATGCCGTCCACGATCCCGAGCCACCACCGCCGCCGGAACTGCCACCGCCACCGGCCCAACCACCCTCGACGTCACCCGGTGACGACGTGGCTATGTCGATCCCCGCCTCGAGCACGTCGCCGAGATGGTCTTCGCGCCAGCGGAACCAGACCCACATCTGCAGCAGGAAGATGCCGTAGGCAGCAAGGATCGCCAGCGGATAGCGCTGCACCATCGAGTCGATGCCGGCCATGCGCAACCCGAAGGACGCCAGCAGCCCCACGGCGGCGGTTACCAGCACGATCGCCGCCATCTGCAGGCGAGGCCATCCGGATCGTTCCAGTCGCTGGCGGGCGCGCGCCGTCTCGGTCGCCGGGCTTTGCGGCATGCGTAGGTTCATGGCTTCCCCTTGGTCCCGCATCCGGCGGGACCGCGGTGTCCAGCCTAGCGCGACCTGCTGAGCGGTTGCCAGCGGCGCTCAGGCTCCGGGTTCGGTGCGATCGCGCAACGCGTAAACGTAAGCATCGACCTGCGTACCGTCCTGCAGCGTGGCCGGTATGAGAATCCGCTCATAGCCTTCGCCCTCGAATTCATCCAGGCGCGACCAGTGCCGCTGCAGCTCTTCGGACGTGAATACCAACCCGGAAACCTCATCGCCTGAATCGTCCGGGATTATCCCCGGGTAACCGATCACCGCACCCCAGCCCTGGGCGAACAACCTGCCCCGCACAGTGGCTGGCTCCCACATGCCCGGCACGTCCGCCAACACGTGCGCATTGGGCCGGCCGGGTGCGAGGGTTCCGTAGACGAAGAGTCGATCGATCATGGCCGCGCAACTATAGCGCTCAGGGCGAATGCAGCAGCTCCGCCGCGTGCGCCGCCGCACCGAGCAGCCCGGAACTGGGATGCACGATGGCCAGCGAGGGGACATCGGCCAGCGCCGACGAGAAGCGGCCCTTGCTTTCAAACCGTTCGCGGAACGAAGACACCTGCAGCGCAGGCAGCAGTTTCGGCACCAGTCCGCCCGCGAGGAAAACGCCATCCCACGCGCCATGCGTGAGCACGAGGTCGCCGGCCATCGAGCCGAATGCGGCGCAGAACACTTCGATCGCCCGATGGCAACTGGCATCGCCTGCCGCTGCCCTTGCGGTGATCGCAGACGGCTCCAGTGTCAGTTGCGGCAGGCCCTGGATCTCGCAGACAGCATCGTGCAGATTCACCAGGCCGGGACCCGATACCAGTCGCTCGCACGAGACGCGACCGAACCGGGCAATGAGACATTCCAGCAGACGCAGGTCCTCGACCGTCACCGGCGCGAATCCGGCGTGTCCTCCTTCGGTCTCCAGCGGATAGCACCTGCCGTTGCGCACCAGCAGCCCGCCCACGCCCAGTCCGGTACCGGGACCGATCACGGCATACGTGCGCGGCACGCGCGCATCGAACGGGCGCCAGGCCTGCGGCCCGATCGCGACGACGTCGTCGCGCTGCAGGCAGGTGATCGCCATCGCCTGGGCGGCGAAGTCATTGATCAGCGCGACATGGCCGATGCCGAGTGCGCGCTCTGTCTGCTCACGCGAGATCACCCAGGGATGGTTGGTGATGCGGACTTCGTCATCAACGATGCGCCCCGCCACGGCGAAGACTGCCGTATCGACATGCTCGCCCTGCATCTCCAGGTAACGGGCGGCCGCCTCGCTGAGCGAAGCGAACCCGGCCACCGGGAATTCGCGCACGCTGCCCGCGACGAGCATGCCGCGGCTGCCGGCTTCCGCCAGGCCGAAGCGCGCGTTGGTGCCGCCGATGTCGCTGACCAGCACGCGCGTCCCTGCCCGTCTTGCCAACGCCACGGCGTTGTTCATCTGCGCTCCGATGCCGCGGTCAGCGGCGTGAACTGGACGGACTGCAGGTCGGTGCCGGCACTGACCGCCTCGACGACGAGCGTGTTGCGCCCTTCGAGCAGCGCCACCTCATGCGGTCGTCCGGTCGTGGCCTTCCCGACCACGACACCATTGAGCGTGACACGGGTCTCGCCGCGGCTGCCCTGCAGTTGCAACTGATAACGGCCGGCATTGGCGACCGTGAAGGTGTACTTCAGCCACTCACCCGGCTGCATGTCGTCAACGTGCAAGCCGTTTGCGCCGTCTGCCAGGTCGACGCCGTCGTTGCGGTAGGTCTTCGACGGGTTCCAGCCGGTGTCCGGCTTTCCGCTCTCGTTTGCGGAAGTGAGGTCGTGGTAGGCAATGCCGTTGCGGCCCATGTCGAAATCGACGGCGGCGATCGTGCCGCCGCCTGCGCCGATGCGATGGTCCTTGAACGGGACGCTGCGATCGTCGCCCGGTGCTCGAAGCAGTGCATCGACGACATCCGGGTGAAAGGTGTTGTTCTCATAGCGGATGTCGTGCGTGGCCAGCGTCATCAGCGCCGCTCCCGCCTCGGCCGCTGCCGGCCTGGCACCCTCTCCACGCCAGTACGCCAGCACCTTGGCGTAACCGGGGTTTGGCTGGATCTGCAGCGGATTGTTGTAGCGGATCTTCTTCATCGGCCAGATCGCCCAGCCTATGCCCTCGGCCTCGACCGTTGCCATGGTGCGGGTGAACCAGTCGTTGGAGTTCTCGCCGGTCTCGCCCAGCCACAACGGCATGTTCCAGCGTTCGCGCAGTGCCAGTTGATCCTTGAGGGTGTCGCGGCCGGTGCCGTTCCAGTACTTGTGGAAGCTCACCACCAGGTTGTCGTCCCACGCTCCCTGGTCGAGAACCCCGCGGTAGTTGTTGCCCCAGCAGTTGCCCTCGATCACGACGATGTGGCGGCGGTCGACCTCGCGGATCGCCTGCGTGGTCCGCACCAGCAGATCGCGCAGGGGCGCGTTGCCGTTCTCGCTGCAGCCGTGCTTGTCGCCGGCGTCGGCAAAGCCCCAGTTTGGCTCGTTGATGATGTCGTAGGCGGCGATCGCCGGCTCGTCCTTGTAGCGCTCTGCCAGCTTTCGCCACAACGCGACCATCTTGTTGCGGTTGGCCTGGTCGTCCCACAGCGACGGCGTCGCCGGATCGCGATCGGCGATGTTGAGGTCGTTGCCCTGTCCGCCCGGCGCCGCGTGCAGGTCCAGCACCAGGTACATGCCATTGGCCTTGACCCACGACAGCAGCTCGTCGGTGCGGCGGAAGCCTTCCTCGCGCCAGGTTTGCTGGCCAAACACGGGCTCTTCCGACACCGGCGGCGTGTACAGCTCGTAATGCATCGGCAGGCGCACGGAGTTGAAGCCCCATGCCGCCAGCGCATCGATGTCGGCCTTGGTGACGTGGTTGTCGCGCCACGCCTGGTAGAACGCTTCGGTCTTGTCGGGGCCGATCAGGTCGCTGATGCGGGCGCGGATTGAACGCTGGGTGCCGTTGCCCTGCACCTCCAGCATGTAGCCTTCCTGCAGCATCCAGCCGCCCAGGCCGATGCCGCGCAGCAGCACCACGTTGCCCTGCTCGTCGACGATCTGCTTGCCCTGCGCGCGAAGGAAGCCGCCGGCGCTGGCCGTCAGCGGCAGCGCCGCAGCCACCACGCAACACGCAACGAGCGTCGCGGCCACGAAGCGGCCCGCCCCTGTCCTGGCCCGGCAGCGCTTGCCACAGGCCTCGCTGGTCGCGCGCATGTGCGCTGGCTCAGGTCGCGCCGACCGGCGCCGGCTCGCGCGGGCCCGGGCAGTACTGGTCGATGTAGGCCTGGTGCTGCGGCAGCGCCTTGACGGTACTGTCGACGTTGCGCCGGATGTCGTCGAGGAAGCGCTTCAGGTCCGGCTCGCTCATGACGTCGGCCGTCGGGTGGTACTGCTTCGGCATGACGCCCTGCCCCATCATCACCTGGATCCAAGAGTTCTCGGCGAACAGCTCCTCGGCCTGGCGGAACACCTTGCCGGTCTCGCGGAACAGGTCGATGCGATGCTTCAGCGTCGCCGGAATCTCCATGTCCTGGATGTCGCGCCAGTACTGCGAGTCGCGGCGGTTGGTCAGGTGGTAGTGCATCACGACGAAGTCGCGCACGTGCGCCAGCTCGGAATCGAGCGTGGCGTTGTACTGGTCGATGTCGGGCTGGTTGACCACCTGCGGGAACATCCGCAGCAAGTGGACGATGCCGCGCTGGATCAGGTGGATGGTGGTCGACTCCAGCGGCTCGATGAAGCTGCCGGCCAGGCCGAGCGCGATGCAGTTCTTCTCCCAGCTGCGGTGGCGCTGGCCGGGCTTGAAGCGGACCGGCCACGGTTCCTTGATGATCTCGCCCTCCACGCTCGACAGAAACTCGTGCTTGGCCTCGTCGTCGCTCATGTGCTTGCTGGAATAGACGATGCCGTTGCCGACGCGGTGCTGCAGCGGGATGCGCCACTGCCAGCCGGACTTGCCGGCAATGGCGCGCGTATAGGGCACCGCGTCACGCACGGCCAGGGTCTGCGTGGCCAGGGCGCTGTCGTTGAACAGCCAGTGCGACCAGTCCTCGAAGCCGACACCGAGCGTCTTGCCGATCAGCAGCGCGCGGAAGCCGGTGCAGTCGATGAACAGATCGCCCTCGACGGTCGAGCCGTCGGCAAGCTTGAGCGCGGTGATGAAGCCCGAATCCGCGTCGGTCTCGATCTCGACGATCTTGCCCTCGATTCGGCGCGCGCCGTGGCCCTGGCTCAGGGTGCGCAGGAAGCGCGCGTACAGGCTCGCATCCATGTGGTAGGCGTAGTTGATGCCGCCGCGCGGCAGGTGCGCGAACTTGTCCTCGAGCGCAGCCTTGAGCTCGACGCAGTAGTCCTCGTAGCCGCTGGCGATGCCGAGCTTCTGCCCGCGCATCCAGAAGTGCTGGAAGCCGGCGGACCAGTGGTCCTTGCCGCTGATGCCGAAGGAGTGGATGTAGCGATGGCCTTCGTCGAGCCAGTTCTCGAACGAGATGCCGAGCTTGATCGTGCCCTTCACCGCCGACATGTACTCCTGCTCCTTGATGTCGAGCAGGCGGTGGAAGGTCACCAGGGTCGGGATGGTGGCCTCGCCGACGCCGACCGTGCCGACCTCCTCCGACTCGATCAGGGTGATGTCGAGCACCTTGCCCAGCGTTCGCGACAACGCCGCGGCCGCCATCCAGCCGGCGGTACCGCCACCGGCGATGACCACGCGGCGGATCGGCTTGTTTCGGAGGTCGGGGCTGTCGGTCGTCATGCAGTGTTCCTCAACGGTTGAGTCGTTGCAGCAGGCGCGCGCGCAGGGTGCGCGCCTGGCTTTCATCAAGGGGAGAGAGCACGCGGCGCGCACTCTCGGGTATATGGTCAGCCGTCGCCTCGCCGGGCTGGAACACGTAGTGCCGGAACACGTCTTCCCAGTTGGCGCGCTGATTCGGCGGCAGGTCGCGCACGGTCATGATCGCCAGCATCAGCGCGTTCATCGGCGTGTCCATCCATGACGGCGTCTGCCGCCACCAGTAGTTGACCAGCACGTTGAAGTCTTCCAGCGCTTCCATGTGGTGCCACCACAGACTCGGGATCAACACCGCGTCGCCGGGCTCGAGCACCGCCGTCAGCGCATGCGCCTGGGCTTCGCGGAAGCGTGGGAACCGCTCGTAATCCGGCGCGGCGAAATCGACCAGGCTGATCGGCTGACCAGCGGGGGTGTGATCCAGCGGACCGATGTAGAGGTTGGGCAGCTGGTCCGGCGGGAACAGCGTCACCCGGCGTCGGCCGGCGACCACGCAGGCGAGGTTGTCGGGCACGTCCTGGTGCGCGGCGATGCGGGTGCGGTTGCCGATCCAGATGCTGGCCAGCGGCTCGGCATCGGGGATCGTCAGGTCGTTCTGTTCGCGGAAACCCGGCAGCCAGGTATCGATGGTGGTCGAGCCGACGTAGATGGCCGGCGACCTGTCCTCGCTCGCGTACTTGAGCAGCGTCTTCAGCGCGACGCCGAGCGACACGTGCTCCTGGCGGAAGTTGAAGCCGCTCAGGTCGTCGTTGTAGAAGAAACGCCCGCCGATCTCAGGCGGTCCGACCGTGGCGACCACCGGCGGCGCGCCGGCGCGCTCGAAGCCGCGCAGGTAGGCCACCGATTCCTCGGCCGGGCCGCGGCTCGCCTGCACCATCGGCCAGTTGGCCACCAGCCCGCGCAGCACCACCGGCTTGCCCGATTGCAGCACCTCGGTCGGGATCGCGCGCGGATCGACGTCCGCGAGCTCGCCGATGGGGCTAGTGCCCGGCAGCATGCCGGCGGTTCATCCGCGCGATGAGGTCGCGGAATCGCGAAACCGACGCGACCACCATGTACACCGGCTCCAGGTGGCCGGCGCGGTGCAGCTCGTCGAGGGCAGCGGCATCGAGGGCGCGCAGTCGCTCCTCGTTGATGGTGTAGAAGCCGACCAGGCGATTGAGCGAGCCGTCGTCGAGCTCGACATCGAGCGTGAACGACTCGATCAGGTTGTGGCGCAGCATCGCCTCCATGAAGGCCGGCGTGCCGCCGAGGCCATCGTGCAGCGTCATCAGCACCGAGGTGATGCGGTCGAGGTAGTCGGTGGTACCGCCCTGGTCGCGGAACAGCATCTCACCGCGATCGCTGCCGACGCGAGGATGGTCGAGGTCGATGTGCACCATCAGCTGCTCGCCGTCGCGGCCGATCAGGAACGGCTGCCGCTCGATCGCCAGCGGCACGTAGGTCGCGTCCCAGCGTCCGCCGTCGAGGAACAGGTTGCTGCCCTGCTTGAAGCCGAACATCGCAACCGGCTGCAGTTCGCCTTGGGCGTCCTTGTGGAACACGATCGGGTAATGCGCCTGGACGCTGCGGAACTCCGCCGGAAAGGTGACCGTGAACATGACATCGTCGCCCAGCGCGGCGTCGCGGCCGGTGTCGATGCGCAGGCCCTTGTGGTCGATGTTGTTGAGCAGTACGTGGTTCGGCATGGCCCTGGTGTGTCCTGGCTGACGCGTGAGTTCCTATCCTATGCCGCCGTCATATCTTCGACATCCCCCGCGTCATCACGTGGTCGAGCATTTCCCGATGCCCCGGCAGCGCGGCGAGCATCTTGCGGGTCAGCTCGGCCGCCTCGCAGAAGTAGCCCTCGGCCTGCGTGACGTCGTCCATCCGCCTCGTGGTCGGACGCGGGTCGGGATGGAAGCCCATGCCATAGAGGATGTACTGGTAGCTGGCCGAGGGGAACACCTCCTCGATCCTGTACAGGTCATGGCGCGACGGCGGCTGGTGGCGCCACAGCTGCAGCAGTTCCTGCAGGCGTGCAGGGATCGACTCGGGCCGGCAGTTGTCGCGCCAGTAATCGCTGTCGGTACGCCCGGTCAGCACGTAATGCAGCTTGAGGAAGTCGACCACCCGTTCCCAGCGATACTGGAACGAGTCGTTGTAGCGCGCAGCGACGATGTCCATGTCGCTGCGCGTGGCTGGCAACTGGTCGCTGAGCATGCCGGCCGCCAGCTCCACCAGCACCAGCGAGGAGGCCTCCAGCGGCTCCATGAATCCACTCGACAGGCCGATGGCGACGCAGTTGCGGTGCCATGACTTGGGCCGGTAGCCGGGGCGGATGGTGATCTTCGGCAGTGTGTAGATGTCCTGCTCGCGCCCGCCCGTAGCTTTGACGTACTTCAGCAGTTCGTCGGCGGCCGCGTCGTCGCTGATGTGCGTGCTCGAGTAGACGTGGCCGACGCCGCGACGCGTCTGCAGGCCGATATCCCAGACCCATCCGCTGCTCTGCGCGGTGGAAATGGTCTGGCAGGCAATCTCCTGGCGCGGGTCCGCGTACGGCACCTGCAGCGCGATCGCGCGGTCGTTGAACAGCACGTGCTTCTGCGACTGGATCTCGATGCCGTAGTGCTGGCCGATCAACAGCGCGCGCATGCCCGTGCAGTCGATGAACAGGTCGCCCTCGATCGCGCCGTGGTCTCGCGTCTGCAGCGAGGCGATGTCGCCGTTGTCGTGGGCATTGACGCCGGTCATGTGGTCGCTGACATGGCGCACGCCGAGGCGCTCTACGCAGTGCTTGCGCATGAACACGCCGAGCTTGCCGGCATCGAGGTGGTAGGCGTAGTTGGCCACCGCCGCCCATTCCGGCGTGGAGAACTGCTTGGGCGCCTTGCCGGCCTCGCAAAGGTGCGGCTGGAAGCTGACCAGGTTGCCGAACGGCACCTGCGAATGCTTTGACCACCCGGCGACGACATTGGTCTCAAGGTAGCCCTGCGGCAGCACGAACGGATGGTAGTAGTAGTCGTCGTCGCGATCGACGCGCCAGCGGGCGAACTTCGAGCCCTGCTTGAAGGCGCCATCGCACTCGCGGATGAAATCCGTCTCGGCCACCCCGGTCCTGCGCAAGGTGTCGCGCATGGTCGGCCAGGTGCCTTCGCCGACGCCGATGGTGGCGACGTCGGGAGATTCGATGAGGGTTACTTTGAGGCCACCGCCGCTGGCTGCCTGGTGGTCGGCGGCGAGTACCGCTGCCGTCAACCAGCCCGCCGAGCCGCCGCCAAGGATCACAACGTGCTTTACATCCTGACTGGAATCCGCTTGCCTCAAATCAGCCTTGCTCAAAACGTCCCCCCTGGCCACGCCAGCGCGCGTGGCTTGCTCCTCGGACAGCGAACGGGAGCCGCCGGCGTACCGGCGACTCCCGTGACTTGCATGTATCAGAACTGGTAGCGGAAACCGAGCATGTAGCGTGGACCGTTCTGGGTGGCAAACAGCGTCTGCCGCTCGTTCCGGCCGAACACGCGCACCGTCTCGTCGGTGATGTTGATGCCCTCGAACTGCACCGACATCTGGTCGTTGATCTGGTAGCCGATGCTGATGTCGAGCTGGCCGTAGTCATCGACGTAGTTCGGGTTCGGAATGCCCGAGCCGTCGAACACCGCCGACAGGAACTGGTCGCGCCAGTTGTAGGCCGTTCGCACCGACCAGTCGAACTTCTCGTAGAACAGCACCAGGTTGGCCGAGTCGCTGAGGCCGACCAGGGCGAACTGCCCACCGAGCACGGCGTTGTCGTAGTTCAGGTCCGGGCTGTCGACGATGGTGTAGTTGGCGGCAACACCGAAGCCGGTCTCGCCGAACACGTGCTGGACGTTGAACTCCCAGCCATCGAGCGTCGAGTCCTGCTTGTTGGCCGGCGTGGTGATCTTGAAGCTCGCCAGCGGGTCGCTGGCCAGTCCGTTGATCGTGCCGGTGGCGTTGCCGTTCGCATCCGTGCCCGTCCTGGTCACGCCCGGCTGGCCGTTGAAGTTGCCCAGGATGTAGTTGCGGATGCACACCACGTCCGCCTGCGGGCAACCGTTGGCCAGCGCCGCGTTCCAGTACCCGCCGCCCACCGGCGTGTGCAGGTTGAACGGCGTCTCGCCGTCGCTGCCGCCGACGTCGATGATCTGCGAGGTACCGATGTAGTTCTCGATGTCCTTGCGGAAGTAGCCCACCGACACGTAGCTGGACTCGGCGAAGTACCACTCGAACGACAGGTCGAAGTTGTCCGACAGCAGCGGCTTGAGGGTCGGATCGCCCTGGGTGCCGGTGCCGCCGTCGACGCGAACGATCTGGTCGAGCGTGCGCCCGCCCTGGATGTCCGCCCAGCCCGGCCGGCCGATGGTCTGGCTGTAGCTGCCGCGCAGGATGATGCTGTCGGTGATGTCGAGGCTGGCGTCGAGGTTGGGCAGCCAGTAGTCGTACTCGCCACGCAGCGTCGCGAAGCCAGGCTCGCCGAAGTTCAGGTTCAGCTCGTTGGCCGCACTCCAGGAAATCCCGGTGGCGGTCGGCACCAGCGCCGAAGAGGTCACCTCGGTCTTCTCGTAGCGCACGCCGGCCGCCAGGTTCAGCGGCATCGACCAGTTGAACGTGGTCGTGTACTGCATGTAGCCGCCGGTGGACTTCTCTTCCGTGCGCAGGTCGCGGGTGAACGCGTCCGGCGCCCGGTACCACTCGGGGTGGCCGGTAAGTTCTGCAGCCCGCGCGCGCAGTCGATCGAAATCGAACAGCAGGAAGCGATCGCTGAAGGCTGGGGCGTTATGCCCGGAGAAGCTCTCGAAGTAGTTCCCCATGTTGTCCGGGGAGAAGATGCTGTCGTCGTAGTCCGCCGCGGTGCCGACGCCGCCCCAGGTATCGCGCTGCATGAAGCCGAACGCGGTACGGTTTTCGACATCGGTATAGGAAGCGCCGAAGTCCAGGCCGGAGTAATCACCAAATTCGTAACGGCCCTTGAGCTGGGTCTGTTCGATCTCGGACTTGTTGTAGGCGTTGTTGAACACCGAGCCCGACACCAGCGCCTGCGACGGTTCCACCTGCGACACGCCAGGCGGAAGGGCGATGGTCAGCACCGGGAAGTCACGGCTGAAGTCCGCCGTGGTATCACCGCGCACGAATGCCGACATGCCCAGCACGCCGGCCGAGCCCCACGGGCTGTCCGGACGCGTTTCGGCCGAGGAGTTGTGGTAGTCCAGCGACAGGTCGAGGTCGTCGTTGATTTCCCAGTCGACGTTGAAGCCGAGCGACTTGTTCTCGTTGACGTTGGCCAGGCGCATGCCGCCCATCGAGACGTCGCTGTTCGCCGAGGGGATGATTTCCTTGTAGATCAGCGGCGCGGCCACCGGGCCGTCGGTCCAGGAGGAGACCGAGGGGCCGTAGTTGAACCACACCGACAGCTCGTTGCGCTGCTGCTGGATCTTGTTCTCGGAATAGGTGTAGTCCAGCGTCGTTGTCACGTTGTCGGCCGGCGCCCACTGCAGGGTCAGCTGGCCATTGGTGCGCTGGCGCTGCACGCCATTGACGCTGTAGTTGAGGTTCTGCGGAACCGAGTAGATGTCGGTCGGGCCGGGGCGGTTGGTGATGTTCTCCGAGCCCGGCGTGCCCGGCTGCGGAATCGTGCCCCAGTTGTTCTCGTCGCCGCGGAACGGACGCCAGCCGTTGGGCACGCCGACCTGGCTGAAGCCGAAGTCGCGTTCCTGGTAGCTGCCGGTCAGGGCCACGCCAAAGGTGCCGTCGAAGTAGCGCTGGCTGAAGATGCCCGAGATTTCCGGCGTGATGTCGCTGCCCTGCAGCGAATCGGGCACGTTGCCGTTGGACGTGTCATGCACGGCCTTCATGCCGACATTGATGACCGGCTCGGATTCCAGCGGCCTGGCGGTGCGGATGTTGATCGTCGCGCCGATGCCACCGGGCGGGATTGCGGCCCGGCTGGTCTTGTAGACCTCGACGCTGGAGATCGCTTCCGACGCCAGGTTGGCGAAGTCGAATGCGCGCGAGTTGGACACGCCGGCGCCGTTGCCGTTGCTCGACGCCGGCATCTGCCGGCCATTGAGCATGACCATGTTGTAGTCCGGGCCGATGCCGCGCACGGTGACCCGCGCACCCTCGCCGAGCGAGCGGTCGATCGAAACGCCGCTGATTCGCTGCAGCGCTTCGGCCAGGTTGGTGTCCGGGAACCTGCCGATGTCCTCGGCGACGATGCCGTCGACGACACCCTGCGAGTCGCGCTTGAGGTTCATCGACGAGGTCAGGCTTCCGCGGATGCCCTGGACCACGACGGTGTCCAGCGTCCGTGCGTCCTCATCGACCGTTGCCGAGCGTTGCCCGGCTTCGGACGTGGTCGTGGTCGTTGCTTGTTGTGCATACAGCGGCTGGCTCAGCGCCAGCAGCAATGCAGACGTAAGAAGTGTGCGCTTGGGGGCGACACGCGACTGCTTCATCGAAACTCCTCCCCAGAATTCACGATCGAGATTGCAGGCGTCGCCACGCTGCCCGCATGTTCAGTGCGAGGCGATTTGACGTGGAATTGACAGCGCTGTCAACACACCCCTGTCAAAAGGTTGTTTTTGGTCAAATAGTGCTGTTTTCCCGGTGTTTTTTCGTTGTGCAGTGCAGCGATACAGGCCGGTTGGCCCGCGATTCGAAGCAACGTCGCGCGAATGGTAGCGCTAGCATTCGTGCGCTTCGCGCATATGCACGCACGCGCATGCGCGCGCGACCAGGTTGGTCGGGATCAGTCCTCGTGCTGCTCGACGGTCAACGCGCGCGACCTGCGCGATCTGCGCGACCCATCAGCGCCGCGATGGCGCCTGCGTCGATTCGCGCATCACCAGTGCATGGTCGACGCGCAACATGCGCCCAGCTTCGGGCGATTTGATCCTGGCCAGCAGTTCCAGGGTGGCCAGTCGCCCCATCTCCGACGTGGGCTGGCGGACGGTGGTCAGCGACGGATAGATGTGTCGCGAGATCGGCGTGTCGTCGAAGCCGCATACCGACAGATCGCCGGGCACGTTCAATCCACGCTCGCGGGCGACACGGATCACGCCGGCGGCCATGTCGTCGTTGGCGGCGAAGATCGCCGTCGGCGGCTTGCGCAGGTCCAGCAGCGCCTGCGCTCCGGCGCAACCGGACTCGAACGAGAACGCGCCCTGCACCACCAGGTCGGGATCGAAGGCGATCCCGGCGTTCTGCAATCCCTTGCGATAGCCGTCGAAGCGCCAACGGCAGGCACCGTGAGCCGCCGCGCCCTTGATGTGGCCGATTCGGGTATGGCCGAGCTCGACGAGCTTGGCCATCAGTTCCAGCACCGCAGTCGTCTCATCCATGGCCACGCCAATCCGGCCGGCGGCGTTCTTGGGCGCGATGCAGGCGAACGGCACGCCCATCTTCTCCAGTTCGTCGATGATCAGCTTGTCGTCGGTCAGCGGCGGGATCAGCAGCACGCCATCGGGGCCGAAGTTGCGGAACAGGCCCTGGATGTCGGCGACGCGCTCGCGGCCCAGGCTGACGGCGGCCAGGAAGAGGTTGTAGTTGCTGGCATGGCAGGCCTCGAGCATGCCGTTCTGCACTTCCATCATGTAGTTGCGCGACGGGTTGTTATAGGCCAGCGCCACGCTGTACGAGCGCTGCCCGGCGAGGCTGCGCGCGGATGGATTGGGTTTGTACTGCAGCTCGGTCACGGCCTGCATGACGCGCTCGCGCATCTCTTCGCGCACGTTGGGCTCGTTGTTGAGCACGCGCGAGACAGTCTTCATCGACACGCCGGCAGCGGCGGCGACATCCTCGATTCGAATACGCATTGAGCGGCGGATGCTCCAGGGGGCGGAACGCGGCAAATCTTGCCAGAACCGTGCCCGTCTGCGATGACAGGCCCCGGAAAGTGACCCGGCTCGCCAAAGTATGCATCGCAAAGGCTTGCTGCGGCGCAGCAGCCAGGACGGGGGCGCCGCCAAGTTATCGGCGACGCCTTCGCATATCCCTGCTCTGGCCGACGCGGGCGTTGACAAGGCGCACTGCCGGCTAGTATTGACAGCGCTGTCAATCGCTGGCGCGGCGACTGCCGGGCATGATCCCGGCCAGCCTTGCGCTGCCAATCGAACATGGGGAGCGGAACGTGCAGGCGAGAGCTTTCGTTGGAGCGAGTCTTTTGGCGATCGGTGCGGCACTGTTCCTTTATGGCGGCAACGGGCTTGCTGCCGGCCAGACTTCGGGGCAGGCACCGGTCCTGCAGGACTGGCCACGCATCGACAGCGCCATCGCCAGCGACGCGGCGATCGAAGCGCGCGCCAGGCAGATCCTCGCCGGCATGACGCTGGCCGAGAAGATCGGCCAGATGACGCAGCCCGAAATCAAGGCGATCACCCCGGATGACGTGCGCAGCTACCACATCGGCTCGGTGCTCAACGGCGGCGGTTCCTGGCCGGCCATGAACAAACACGCCTCGGTCGCCGACTGGCTGGCCCTGGCCGACAGCTACCACCAGGCGTCGATGAGTGCGCAGGTCAAGAACCCCGTCCCGGTGATCTGGGGTACCGACGCGGTGCACGGCCACAACAACGTGGTCGGCGCGACGCTGTTCCCGCACAACATCGGCCTGGGCGCGGCGCACAACCTGGAGCTGGTCGAGAAGATCGGCCGCGCCACCGCCCAGGCCACCCGCGCCACCGGCGTCGACTGGGCCTTCGCGCCGACCCTGGCCGTCGCCCAGAACATGCGCTGGGGCCGCAGCTACGAGAGCTTCTCGTCCGACCCGGCGGTCGTGCACGCCTATGCCGCGTCCTACATCCGCGGTCTGCAGGGCGACCTGCGCGGCGACGGCACCGTGGTGGCGACGGCGAAGCATTTCATCGGCGACGGCGCCACCGACATGGGCCGCGACCAGGGCAACGCGCTGATCCCGCGCAGCGAAATGATCAACGTCCATGGCCAGGGCTACTACGGTGCGATCGGCGCCGGCGTGCAGACGGTGATGGCTTCGTTCAACAGCTGGCACGACGTCGAAGCCGGCGTCGACTACGGCAAGATGCACGGCGCGCAGCCACTGCTGACCGGCGCGCTCAAGGACAAGATCGGCTTCGACGGCTTCATCGTCTCCGACTGGAACGGTATCGCCCAGGTGCCCGGCTGCAGCAATGCCAGCTGCCCGCAGGCGATCATCGCCGGCATCGACATGGTGATGGTGCCGGAGGACTGGAAGGCGTTCATCGCCAACACGATCAAGCAGGTCGAGGACGGCACGATCCCGCTGGCGCGCATCGACGATGCCGTGACCCGGATCCTGCGCGTGAAGCTGCGTGCCGGTCTGTTCGAGCGCAAGCCGTCCGACGGTCGCTATGCCGGCAAGGCCGACGCGCTGGTGCACCGCGAGCTCGCCCGCGAGGCCGTGCGCGAGTCGCTGGTGCTGCTCAAGAACGAGCGCAAGGCGCTGCCGCTCAAGCCCGGCCAGCGCGTGCTGGTGGTTGGCAAGAGCGCCGACAGCTACACCAACCAGACCGGTGGCTGGACGCTGACCTGGCAGGGCACCGACAACGCCAACGCCGACTACCTCAACGCCGACACCGTGCTGGCCGGTCTGCGCGCGGCGCTCGGCGCGGACCGCGTGACGTTCGACCCGACCGGTGCTGCCACCGATCCGGGCAAGTTCGATGTGGTCGTCGCGGTAATCGGCGAAACCCCCTATGCCGAGACCAACGGCGACATCATCGGCTCGGACACGATGGCGCACAGCCGCCGCCACCCCGAAGATCTCGCCGTGCTGAAGGCGGCCGCCGCGCACGGCAAGCCGGTGGTGACCGTCTTCATGTCCGGTCGCCCGCTCTACAGCAACGACCTGCTGAATTTGTCCGACGCTTTCGTCGCCGCCTGGCTGCCGGGTTCGGAAGGCGGCGGTGTCGCCGATGCGCTGGTGGCGGCGAAGCGCTTCGACTTCCGCGGCCGCCTGTCGTTCTCGTGGCCCGGCGTCGCCTGCCCCGCTCCGGAGAACCGGCCGGATCCCAAGCACCCGCCGCTGTTCGCGCGTGGCTACGGCCTGACCTACGCCAAGCCGACCTCCGTGCCGAAGCTGGACGAGTCGGATGTCGACGCCTGCGGCCCGGCGACCTCGCTGCCGATCTTCAACACCAACGATGCCGCGCCGTTCCAGCTGCAGGTGGAAGCCGGCGGCGCCACGCAGGTGGTCGGTGCCTCGCTCAACGACACGCTGGAGTGGCCGAAGGCCAAGCCGGCGATCCGCGTGTCCACCACGCAGGTCAACACGCAGCAGGACGCCAAGTCGGTGACCTGGCTGGCTCCTGCACGCGTACTGGCACGCAGCGTCGGCGCCAACAACCTCAACGCCCTCGCCTTCGCCGACGGCGGCCTGCAGTTCGACGTCGTCGTGCAGAAGGCGCCGACTTCGCCGGTACTGCTGGGCATGTCCTCGGGCAAGGTATCGGGCAGCGTCGACATCGCGCCGCAGCTGGCCGCGGCCGGCATCGGCAAGAAGGTGACGATCAATTTGTCGCTGCGCTGCTTCGGTAACCAGAAGGTGGATGTCGGCGCCGTCGATGTGCCTTTCAGCATCGCGGCACAGGCACCGTTCGCAGCGGCATTCACCCGAATCGCGGTCGTCGCTGGCGCGGCGAAGCAAGCCAATGCGGTCGACTGTGCCCCGGCGCCGTAACCTTCCCGCTGCGGCCGCGTTGGCGCTGCTGGCGATGCTGGGCTGCACGCAGTCCGCCATCGCCAGCGAGCCCTTCGCATGGCCACAGGGCCGTCAGGCCGCGGTCAGCCTGGGCTATGACGACGCGCTCGACTCGCAGCTCGACATCGCCATCCCGGCGCTGGACCAGCACGGATTCAAGGCGACGTTCTTCTTGGTGATGGCCAACAAGCCAGTCGCGGCGCGCCTGGCCGACTGGCGCGCGGCCGCGGCCAACGGCCACGAGCTGGGCAACCACACGCTGTTCCACCAGTGCTCGCGTTCGGCCCCGGGCCACGACTGGGTCGAACCGCAGCGCGACCTCGACACCACCACGGCGCAGCAGATGAAGGACCAGGTGCTGCTGGCCAACACCATGCTCAACGCCATCGACGGCAAGACCGTGCGCACGATGGCGCTGCCCTGCAACGAGTCCATCGCCCAGGGTCAGAACTACCTGGCGCTGGTCGCCGATGACTTCGTCGGCGTGCGTGTCGGCGGCAATGCCGTGACTGCCGATGTCGCCAGCATGGACCCCGCCGCCGTCACGGTGATCTCCACCGAAGGCATGACCGGCAAGCAGATGATCGCCATGGTGAAGGAGGCCGGGCGCAAGCGCGGGCTGGTCAGCTTCACCTTCCACGGCGTCGGCGGCGACTACCTCACCACCTCGAAGGAGGCGCACGAGGAACTGCTTGACTACCTGGCAAAGCACCGCGACGTTTACTGGGTCGACACCTTCGCCAACATCATCAGCCACGTCAGGCAGCAGCAGGCTGCTTCGAACAAAGCACCGGGCGCCCCTTAGGCCCACCCTTTCGCCAGCGGAGCCCATATGAACCAACGCCAGCTGTCCACCCCCGTCACCATCGCGATGATCAGCCTGATCTTCTTCGCGTGGGGCGGCATGACCAGCCTCAACGACGTCCTGATCCCGCATCTGAAAGCCGTCTTCGCGATGAACTACGCGCAGACGATGCTGATCCAGTTCACCTTCTTCGGCGCCTACTTCCTGATGTCGTTGCCATCGGGCGCGATCGTGTCGCGGATCGGCTACAAGTCGAGCATCGTCGTCGGCCTGCTGACAGCGGCGGTGGGCGCGGCCATGTTCTATCCGGCGGCGCGGCTGCCGTCGTACCCGGTCTTCCTCGCGGCGCTGTTCGTGCTGGCCAGCGGTATCACCTTGTTGCAGGTCGCCGCCAACCCTTACATCAGCCTGCTCGGTAACCCCGCGACGTCGGCCAGCCGCCTCAACCTGGCGCAGGCGCTGAACTCGCTGGGCACGACGGTATTTCCGTTCTTCATCGGCCCGCTGATCCTGTCCGGTGCCGTGCTTGGCGCAGACCAGCTGGCGGCGATGGCGCCGGAGGCCGTGGCCGCGTACAAAACCACGCAGGCGCAGTCGGTGCAGGTGCCGTACCTGCTGCTGGCGGGCGGCCTGCTGGCGATGGCGGCACTGGTGCTGCTGCTTCGCATCCCGTCGTTGCGCGAGGCCACCGATGCCGGTGACAAGCTGCACCACCACACCTATCGCGAGACGCTGCAGCATCCGCACCTGCGCTGGGGCGTGCTGGCGATCTTCCTGTACGTCGGCGCAGAGGTCTCGATCGGCAGCTTCCTCATCAATTACATGGCCCAGCCCGACATTGGCGGGCTGAGTGAAGCCACGGCCAGCCGCTACCTCGTCTACTACTGGGGCGGCGCCATGGTCGGCCGCTTCATCGGCGCGGCGCTGATGACCGTGATCGACGCGCGCAAGTTGCTGGCACTGTTCGCCGTCGTCGCCGCGGTGCTGCTGGCGACGACCATGGGCACCCACGGCAATGTCGCGATGTGGAGCGTGCTCGCGATCGGGTTGTTCAACTCGATCATGTTCCCGACCATCTTCGCTTCGGCGATCGAGGGCATGGGACCGTTGACCGGCAAGGCCTCGAGCCTGCTGGTGATGGCGATCGTCGGCGGGGCACTGGTGCCGATGCTGCAGGGCGCGCTGGCCGACAGCGTCGGCATCCAGACAGCATTCGCGGTGCCGCTGGTCTGCTATGCGTACATCGCGTGGTATGGCATGCGCGGTTCGCGCGTGGTCGAGAATCTCGGCCAGGCCCAGGGCGCGGCGATGGCGCATCCGCGGCACTAAAGCGGTGCGATCGCCACGGTAACGACAAAGGCCCCGCGAGGGGCCTTTTGTTTGGTTAGGCAAGCGGGACGACGCCCTTCAAAAACCGGGGTCAAAAACCGGGGTCAGAGTACCTTTTGAGCAAAAGGCACTCTGACCCCGGTTTGCCTGCTTACGGAAGGCCAACGCGACGAAGCCTCGTCGGCGAACGCCTCAGGCCATCTCGCGGCTCGCAGATTCCACCACGCGCTGCCGAACCAGCCAGCGGAATGCGGGGCCGGTCAGCAGCGTCGACAGCACCGCCAAGGTCACCAGCGCGGCAAACGCGTGCTCGGACAGCAGACCCTTGTCGCGCAGGATCGTGGCCGCGACGATCTCCATCAGACCCTTGCACTGCAGCAGCGCACCAACCGCCAGGGCCTCACGCCTGGGCAACTGCGGCGCGGGCGGACAGATCAGCACGGCTGCGAGCTTGGCAGTCACGGCCAGCACCAGCAGCACGACCGACGCCTGCAACGAAGCCCAGCCCAGCACCTCGCCGTCGATCTTCATGCCGCTATGGCCGAAGAACAGCGGCGCCAGCGCGAGCAGCGCGAACTGGCCGATGCGCTCCACCGGCAGTTGCTTCGACCACGCCTGGGGCACCATTGCACCGGCGAAATAGGCACCCAGCAATTCGTGCAGGCCCAGCTGCGACGTCGACCAGGAACCCGCGGCCAGCAATACCGGCAGTGCAGCCCACACCAGCCAGCGCGGCGGCGACAGGTGCAGGCGCTTGACCGCGGTTCCGATCAGCGCCAGCGCCACGAGCAGCAGCAGCGCGACCACCTGCGTGACCGAAACACCGTCCAGCAGCGAGCCGCCATTGGCCACGAGCAGTACCGCGGCCAATCCTATCCACAGCACCGCGTCATCGATCACCGCGATGCTCAACGCCAGTTGCGAGAGCCTGCGATGCAAGGGACCCAGCTCGCGGACGATGCCTATCAACACCGGCAGCGCGCTGACCGCCACGCACAGCCCGATCGCGATCGAACCCAGCCATTCACCGCCACCGGGCGCGGCCCAACCGGGCAATCGGGTGAAATAGAAATGAGCTGCAAGGGTCCCGACGGAGAAGGGCAGCAACAGTGCGACCGCCGCGCTGGCGAGGAAGCGCCGCTTGCGCGGGCGCGCCTGCGAAGCCGCTCCCGGATTGGCCGGAAGGTGTGCCTCCTGGCGCGTCTCGAGCCCGGCCGCGAATGCGAGCAACAGCACGCCAACCCAACCGATGTCCTGACCAATCGCAGAGGGCAGACCCCAGGACGCGGGCACCACTCCGGTTGCCGCCAGCACCAACCCGATGATGATCGGGATCACCGCGATGGGAATTGATCGGCCCAGCGCGCGCCACACGCACCAGGCGAGGACGACGAAAACCAGCGTATCGAGAGCAGCTGCGATCAGTGACGGCATGAGACCGATCATAGCCATCCGCGGCGGCTATGGGCCATCCTTTTTGCGTACCCGCAGCCCGCAACGTCCGCTGCCGCGGCTTGCCGATCTCATGGCTGGCTTTGGGGCGGCCTGACGCGATTGTCGCCTGGGTGCGGCACCCGAGCGCCGCAGCTGACCTGACCTTACCCGACGCAGTAGCGATCGGCCGTGGCCAGCGCCTCGTCGATGATCGCCAGGCCTTCGCGCATCGTCTGCTCGTCGATGATGAGCGGCGGCGCGATGTGCAGTCGGTTCCCCACCACGAACGGCCACAGACCGCGCTGCTTGCAGGCGGCCGCGAACGCGACCATCGGTGCGTGGTCGGCACCGGAGGCATTGAACGGCACCAGCGGCTCCCGTGTCTTTTGGTCGCGCACCAGCTCGACCGCCCAGAACACACCCAGTCCGCGCACGTCACCGACACTGGGGTGTCGCGCCTGCATCGCCTGCAACGCCGGTGCGATCACCTCGTCGCCAAGGCGCCTGGCATGGTCGATGATGCCCTCGTCCTTGTAGATCCCTATGCACGCCACGGCGGCGGCGCAGGCCAGCGGATGGCCCGCGTACGTGAGCCCGCCCGGATACGCGCGCGATTCGAAGCTGGCGGAAATGGCGTCGCTCATGATCACGCCACCCAGCGGCACGTAACCGGAATTGACCCCCTTGGCGAAGGTGATCAGGTCCGGCACCACATTCCAGCGATCCACCGCGAACCATTCGCCGCAGCGACCGAAGCCCACCATGACCTCGTCGGCGATCATCATGATGCCGTGCTTGTCGCACAGCGCGCGCACGCCCTGCAGATAACCGTCGGGCGGCACCAGGACCCCGCTGGAACCAATCACCGATTCAAGCACGATCGCGGCGATGCCCTGCCCGCCTTCGACCATGATCGTATCTGCCAGGTGCGCCAGCGCGCGTTCGCATTCTTCCTGCGCGGTGGTTGCATGGAATGCGGAACGATACGGATACGGCCCCCAGAACCTCGCGAAGCCGGGCGCGCCAGGTTCGGACGCCCAACGTCGCGGATCGCCGGTCGCGGTGATCGCACCGGCGGTCGCGCCGTGGTAGCTGCGGTACGCAGTCAGCACCTTGTGGCGGCCGGTGTTCAGGCGCGCCATGCGGATCGCATTCTCGATTGCTTCGGCGCCGCCATTGGTGAAGAAGACCCGGTTCAGATCGCCGGGAGCGACGTCGGCAATCAGCCGCGCCGCTTCGCTGGTGGCCTGGTTGGCGTGGTACGGCGCGACCGTGCACAGCACGTCGGCCTGCGCCTTGATCGCCGCGATCAGTTTCGGGTGCTGATGGCCGACATTGACGTTGACGAGCTGGCTGGAGAAGTCGAGCCAGCGCCGCCCGTTCTCATCGTGGAAGTGGACACCAGAGGCCCCGGTGACGACGAGCGGATCCAGCGCGCCATGGGACGACCACGAATGCAGCACGTGCAGGCGGTCATCGCGGGCAGCGGCAGATTTCGCATTGGCAGCGCGCGCGGCGCCCGCACCGGGTACGGCATCAGGGGAGACGTCACGCATTGGATTTGCGCCTCAGGGAATGAAGGTCTGCGACGGTTCGTCGAACGACTTGAACTCTAGCGCATTGCCCGAGGGATCGAAGAGAAACATCGTCACGTGCTGGCCGGGCTGGCCCTTCAGCCGCAGGTGCGGCTCCTCGGCAAAGGCGATGCCGGCCGCCTTCAGGCGAACGGCCAACGCCTCCCACGATCCCCGGTCCAGGTTCATGCCGAAGTGGGGAACCGGCACCGCCTCACCGTCGAATCGGCTATCGAGCACGGGTTGGCTGTCGCCGCCGAGGTGGGCGACCAGGTGGTGGCCGAAGAAGTCGAAGTCCTGGTAGTTGACATCGCTCCTCCCCTGCGGGCAGCCGATCACGCCGCCATAAAAGCCGCGGGCCTCGTCCAGGTCACGGACCGGAAAGGCAAGGTGGAACTGTGTGATCGGCCTGGCCTGGCTCACGACATCGCACCCGGACGAGTCGTGCACGTTGCGAAGATGTTCTGCCAGAACAGGTTCCATGCGGTGATGCTGCATTCGTAACCGTCGGCAAGGTCCGACAGCGCTTCAGGCTCGTGCCGGATGTAGTCGTCGATGGCTTGTCGCGTCAGCTCGCCATGGATGATGTCCTGCTCACCGGTGTGGATGGTCCAGAACTCCCAGTCGATGCGGTCGGCGTGTTCGATCATGTAGGGATGGGTCTGCAGGTGCTCGAACAGGACCGACAGATAGGTCTGGCACAGGCACTCTCCACCCATCCCGCGCAAGCCCACGCCAAAGGCGGAGCCGCGTGCCGACAGCTGTCGCGTCAGGCCGGCGAGGTTGCTGCGATTGGCAGGAATGCATCGCTGCAGCTGCGCCGGCTCCACGCCGATCGTGGCGAGAAACCGGTCATAGATCGTCGGATGCGCCTTGTCCGGATCGCCTTCGCCAAGTTCCTCGGCGAGGATCTCGCTGAGCAGGCTGCGCAGGCCGCCGAACGGCAGCTTTGCCAGCAGCAGCGCCAGGTCGCTGATGTAGTCGATGGTGAAGAACCGGTACTGCACGCAGACCTGGCGCAGGTCCTCGATCGAGAGCTGCGGCAGGACTTTCATCTTCTGCGCGGCCAGCGCTTCTGTCGCTTCCTTGGCCGCGTCGGCAAACTGCCAGAAGCTCTGCCGGTCCCACGCGCCAGATGGCAACGCGCTGGATTCGATGGCTGATGTTGTCGCCTGCGCGCTTTGGCTCTTCAGCAATGTCATTCGTCCTGCCCTGGAGAGTTCAGCCGAGCATAGCCTTGCAAAGCAGCGTCGCATTTCACCCTGCGTAGACCCACAGGTCGCAGTTTCGAGCGATGGTTCACACAACATTCGATCTGCATCCGCTGCAGCGAAGGTCAGGCGCATTCATGATCAATATTGGACAACGCGGGATTCACGCTCCGTTTGGAATGCAAAAAACACCGTGCAGCCTTCGTTCACGGCCTGTCGTGCCACATTGAAGACCTGACACAACCATGGATGCATGATCGACCGATGCGAGCAACACGTGAAGTCAACGAAGGATCCACCGTCAACCTGCTCTGGACAGGCGGGTGGGATTCGACGTTCCGCCTGTTGCAGCTTCTGTTGAAACACCGCGTCCCGGTGATCCCCTACTACCTGGACGACCCGACCCGGGCATCGACGCAGATCGAGCTGCAAACCATGGCCCGCATCGGCGACCACCTGCGCGCGAACTATCCGCATACCCGTGGGCTGCTTCGTCCGATCCGGATCGCCTCGGTCCGTGACGTCGTCGAGGATGACGAGATCAATACCGCGCTAAGCGAGATTCGCCGACGCACGTTCATCGGCAGCCAGTACGCGTGGCTGCCCTCGTTCTGCAAGCACAACGCGATCGAAGCGATGGAACTTGGCGTGCACGTCGATGACAAGGTGCAGGCGCTGGTGCGGCCCTATGCGCTGGAGCTGGATCACCCTGACGGCTACCGCAGCGTCCGCGTCGATCCCCACCACGCCCATACGGCGGAGTTCCGCCTGTTCCGCTACTTCAGCTTTCCGCTGTTTCACATCGACAAGGTCGGGATCGACCGGCAAGCCGCGACCGAAGGCTGGAGCGCAATCATGGAGATGACGTGGTTCTGCCACACGCCCGTGCGTGGCAGACCCTGCGGCGTCTGCGCGCCTTGCCTGTACACCATCGAGGAAGGGCTGGCTCGCCGCGTCCCGGTATCGCGACGGGTCGTGTCCTTCTTCTACCGGCACCTGGCACTGCCGCTGAAGGCACCGCTGCGGCGCATGCGGATGTCACTTCGCGCGGCACGCACAGGCGATCGACCTCCGGCGCCCGGCCGCCCGTGAAGGATCAGGGCGAGGCGGGGCTCGCCTTCGGCAGCTGCGCCAGCGTCTGCGTGGCCACCGTGTCGAGATTGACCGACAACCCCTTCCTGGCCCGCACGGAGCCGCGATAAAGTCCGCGCCACAGCACGCGGATGTCGTCCGGCTGCAGCACTTCCACCAGCAGACCGCCTTCGACCATCTCCTTGGTATCAAGCCGTACCGACGGTACGCCGTTGGCACCCTGGGTCACGATCTGCGAGCAGCCGCCGGCCTTGCACTCGACTCCGGCCTCGTTGGCGCTGGCCAGGCCACTGTCGCGGACCAAGGTTTCCTCGGTGTCACGCACGCCGACGCGGTAGGCCACGGCGACGTCGGCCTGGCGCAGGTCGTCGGTGCGGCGGTAGCCCTTGGCCGCAAGCGCCTTGTCCAGGGACGCCTGCAGCCGCTGGCGCAGCTTCGGGTCCTGTACGCGCTGGTCGAACTCCGCCGCCAGCTGGGGAGGCATGTCGACCCAGGCGTAGCGGCTGCCCGGCAGCGACGTCGCCGGCTTTGATACCTCGACACTCGCCTCGGGCTCGCTCGCGTACAACGCCGGCGCACCCGGCGCGACGAAGACTGCCAACGCGCAGCAAAGCAGGCAGGACTGCAGACGATTCATGGGCGGGGCTCCGGTTCGGGGGTCGTGACCATCAACGCCCTCGTTGTCGTCCCGGCGGTGGCCGGGTCCGGTCCGAAAGCATTGGTCCAAGCCAATCGTCCGGTCAGCGCCTGTGAAACAGACGTGACGGCATCGGTGCGATCAATTCCATTCACGACGCCATCACTCGCGCGGGCGACGCTACTGTGCAGTTGGCTGCACCAGGCGACCGTCGTCACATCTACTGCCGAGGCTGGCATCGCATGAACCTTCCGCTGAAAAGTCTGTTCGTTGCGATGCTGGTCATGAGCGTCACCGGCTGCGGCGACAAGTGCAGGAACGAGCCGGTCACCGTCGTGCCCTCGCCCTCCGGAGCGGCGCGTGCTGTCGTGTTCCATCGCAACTGCGGGGCGACCACGGAAGCCAACACGCAGGTCGCCGTTTTGCCGCGCAGCGCCGAGCAACCCAATGTTCCGGGCAACGCCCTGATCCTTGGCGGTGACGTGCCATTGACGGTGCGGTGGGATTCGGAGACGGCCTTGACCGTGTCCGGACTGGGTAGTGCGCGGGTGTTCAAGCAAAGCCAGACCGCGGCGGATGTGGCGATCACCTACGAGAAGTAGGACGTCCGCCGATGAACCCGATACCCATCGTCCTGCTCGGCCTGGCCATGTCCACGGACGCCTTCGCTGCCGCAGTGGGCAAAGGCGCCGGCATGCTCAGGCCGCGATGGTCGGAAGCGCTGCGGGTGGGGCTGATATTCGGTGTGGTCGAGGGACTGACGCCCATCGTTGGCTGGCTGCTGGGCTCGGCGGCCTCTAGCCATATCAAGCAGTGGGATCACTGGATCGCGTTCGGCCTGCTTGGAGCGCTGGGACTCCACATGATCTACAAGGCTGTCACCGACGAGGGCGATGCCGAAGAATCCACCGTCCGCCAGGGCAAGTCCGGGCTGTGGTCGCTTGCCCTGACCGGGCTGGCGACCAGCATCGATGCGATGGCCGTGGGCGTCGGCCTGGCCTTCGTCGACGTGAACATCCTCGTCGTCTCTGTCGTCATCGCGCTTTGCACGTTCACCATGGTCACGCTGGGGATCATGGCTGGCCGGGCACTGGGCACGTTGATCGGAAAGCGCGCCGAGATGGTCGGTGGCGTGATCCTGATCCTGGTGGGCGCCACGATCCTCTACGAGCACCTGCATTCGGCGCCCGCCTGATCGCTTACTCATGCCTGCTGCGTGACTAGGGCCGGACGCGGACGCCGTATCCCGACTTCATCTCGTCAAGGTCGAGGTTGCCGTCGCTGTTGCGGTCGAGCCAGCCGAAGCGCATTTCCAGGGCGCGACGCAGTTCGTTGTCGTTGAGTTCCCCATCGCTGTCCAGGTCGGCAATGATGAGCCGGTCGGCGATGGTCGGCACGCCGGGCACTGGCGGCCCCAGGATCTCCTGCAACTCGTCGGGGGAGATGAGCGAGTTGTGGTCGCTGTCGGCGGTCTCGAAGGCGACGTCGCTGTCGTACTCGTACTTGCTCAGGACGCCGTCGCGATTGACGTCGAGGTACTCGAATCGGGCCTCCGCGCCCATCGGGAGTGGCTGCGTGGCAGTCCCGGGCGCGTCGCACAGGCCCGGCCCTGCGATCACCAGGCCGAGCGTGAGTACGGACAAGCGCAGCAGGCAGGCGGCGGTCATGGCGGTTTCCCCGGAGTGATGAGCACAAGCTCATGCAACGGTCGCGCGGCCGCAAAGCGGACAGCCGGCGGGCGCATTGTTGCGCCCGGGGCAACACCAAGTGGCTGCGCCCGGGCCTAGCGCTTCAACTGGACCGGCCATACCGTGTCCCCGGGAGGAGGCGCACTTCCGTGCCTTGTTGGCCGGCGCCGGCTCGATCACCAGCGTGCGCGGTTTCTCGATATGAGCTCGACGCAGTCGACTGCCGGATCACCACGCGACAGCGCCGACGCATCGGCGCCTGCGTCCGTCGAACCCTGTCCCCGCAGCTGGCTGGAGTCGGCACGGCAATGGGCCAGCCGGGTCGGACAATCTGATGACAGTCCATCGGCGTCGTGGCTGCATTGCGCCACCGAAGCGTATCGCGCCCTGCACACAGACGACCCGACGGACGCCGATGCGGCAGCGGCGCTGGCGACTCAGGCCACCGACGAACTTTTGTCGCGGCTGCTGCAGCAGCATCCGGGGGGATGGTCACCCGGGCCGCTGCAAGTAGGCGACATCCGCTTGCAGGTCGAATTTCGCCAGGTATCGCCCTGCCTTCTGCCGCCGGTGCGAGTCAGGCGTGCCCGCGACGTGCCGATGGATGCCTTCCACGGCGAACGCTTTGGTCGTCCAGGCTTCGGCGTGCCGGTGGCGGCGCTGTCCCCCCGTCACGAAGGCGACCCATTGGGCCGGATGCAACCTCTTTCCGGCGCGTTCCGGAACCTGACCGCCTGGATCGAACCGGACCCGCTGCAACTCGATGCTCCTCCGCGCCTGGTGTTCGCCGACCCGCAGAAGATCGACGCCATATCAGTCGGCCCCGATCGACGCGAGCTCGCCCGCGATACTTCGGCCGCCTACGCCTGGGGCATACGTATATCGAAGCTTGCCCGCGCGGGGCTGTGGGGCCTTGTAGGCGGAGAAGCAATCGAGCATCGGGCGGGCTTGTACCTGCTCGAGGACTTTGATCCGAACAAGCGACCGCTGGTGATGATTCATGGCCTGGGCAGCATTCCACTGATCTGGGCGCATCTCTCCAACGCCGTATGGGGCATGGACGACCTGCGTGCCCGCTTCCAGATCTGGCAGGTGATCTACCCGACCGACGAGCCGCTGTTGGTTACGCGCTCACGGGTCCAGGGTTATCTGGACGCTGCGTGGCAGTTGCTCGACCCGGACGGCGATGCCCCGGCTCGCTCAGGCGCCGTGCTGGTCGGCCACAGCCTGGGTGGCGTCATTGCGAGGCTGCTGTGCGTCGATAGCGGTGACGCACTGTGGAATGCCGCCTTCGTGGTTCCGCCCGGGTCGCTCGACGCCAGTGTCGAGGATCTGGAGGTCATCAAGCGGCTCTTCACCTTCCATGCCTATCCCGGCATCGCGCGCGCAGTATTCCTGGCGGCGCCGCATCGCGGCAGCCCCAGCGCGGCAACGCCGCTGGGACAAGTCACGCGTGCCGTGGTCGGTCGACGCACGGCCGAAGTGCATGCACTGCGTCGCATTGCCATCGCCAACCCGAACGGAATCCGGCCGGAGTTGCTCCACACGTTCCAGCAGGGCTGGATCAACAGCATTGCCACCCTGCAGTCCGAGCAGCCTGTGCGGCGGGCAACCGAGTCGTTGTTGCCGCCCACGGGCATCACCTATCACACGATCGCCGGGGTGCGGCCTGGTCGGCGGCAGCAGACCGACGGCGTCGTACCGCTCGAGAGCGCACAGATCCCCGGCGCCGCTTCGTGCCTCGTGGTCGAGGACGGGCATCGCCTGCATGACAACCCGCACGTAGTCGCAGAAGTCGTGCGAATCCTTCGCCTGTGATGGGCCGGCACAAGCCTGCAGGCCAGGCACGCCCGCACATGCCGCCCACCGCCAACGCTGCGGAGAAAACGATGTGGCCCTGGCTTGTCATTGCATTCGTGTTGTTGCTCGCGATCACCGGCGCCAGCCTGCTGCTCGTCAATCACCTCGCGCCACCGGCCACGGGCAAGCCCAGCGCCGCCCTGCCCGTGCAGACGTCGCAGACCGAGATTGACCGCGAACTGTCACCGCTGCTCGCGGCCCATCCCGGCGAGACCGGCACGGTCGTGCTGGCCGATGGCGTCGATGCGTTCGCCGCGCGCGCCGTGTCCGCGCGCAAGGCCGGCCGCAGCCTCGACCTGCAGTATTTTATCTGGCACAACGACCTGTCTGGACGAATGCTCGCAAGCGAAGTCCACGCTGCCGCGGAGCGAGGCGTGCGCGTGCGCATCCTGCTCGATGACATGAATGCCGCCGGCCTGGACCCCCACCTGCTGGCCATGGATGCGCATCCGGGCATCGAGCTGCGGGTCTACAACCCGTTCCGCAACCGCCAAGGCCCCGGGCGCGCCTTCGAACTGCTGCGGCGGCTTTTCAGCATGAACCACCGAATGCACAACAAGGCCTGGATCGCGGACGGCCGCGTTGCCGTCATCGGCGGTCGCAACATCGGCGAGCGGTATTTCGGCGCAGCTTCCGAGGTCAACTTCCGCGACCTCGATCTGTTGCTGCTCGGGCCGGCAGCCCAGCAGGCCAGCACCCTCTTCGACAGCTACTGGAACAGCGCCGCCGCCGTACCCATCGCCACCCTGGGCAAGAGGGCCCCGGAGGCATTGCGCGACCTGCTGGCCGATGTCCATCGCGATGCCCGCAGCGAACGCGCCAGGCACTATCTCGATCGCGTCGCCGAATCGCAGCTGGTGCGCGACTACTACGAGCATGCGCTCAGTCCACACTGGACCTCGGGGATCGAGGTCTTCGCCGACCCGCCGATCAAGTGGAAAAGCGACAACCGCGGGAAGTGGCTGGTGGGACGACTGGTGCCGATGATCTCCGCCGCACGCAGCAAGGTGATGGTGATCTCGCCGTATTTCGTTCCCGGCGACGACGGCGCGGACATGCTCGCCGCTTTGACCAGGCGCGGAGTCAGCGTGGGCGTCGTCACCAACTCGCTGGCGGCGACGGATGTCTACCCTGTGCACAGCGGGTACGCGGGTTACCGGGAGCGCTTGCTCCTGCATGGCGTCGATCTCTACGAGCTGCGCTCGCGGGTGCATGCAAAAGAGACGCCGCGCGTGGTCCGTCAGGGCGTCAGCCTGCACACCAAGGCGCTGGTGCTCGACGACGCCCGCGGCTTCGTCGGATCGTTCAACGTCGACCCGCGCTCGAAGAACCTCAACACCGAGATGGGCGTTCTCTTTGACGACCCGGTCATCGCGGCACAGGTTCGCGACGAATACCTGCGCCTGACCGCACCTGCCATGAGCTACTGGGTGTATCGAAACAGGCATGGGCAGCTTCGCTGGCTTGACCGCACGCAACCGGTTCCGGTGGAGATCGAGCAGGAACCCGATGCGGACTGGTGGATGCGGGCCATCGCATGGGCCTCAGGCTGGCTGCCGATCGAATCGCAGCTTTAGGGGACGCGGGGCTTGTCGAATTCCGGTCCGGCCGTTCGTCTGTATGGTGAAACCGGGCAACCGGCCATCTCCCACCCACCGGAGCGTTTCGATGACCCCCATCATTACCGCCTTTGAACGGTCGCCCGATGGCGGCAAGGGGCTGGCACGCGATACGCGCGTGCGCTGGGCGTTCGAGGAAGTGGGCCAGCCCTATGAGGTTCGCCCGGTTTCATTCCAGGCGATGAAGGAACCGGCACATCTGGCGCTTCATCCATTCGGCCAGATTCCGACGTTCGAGGAAGGCGACCTTGTCCTTTTCGAGACCGGGTCGATCGTGCTCCACATCGCGCAGCGCCATGAGGGCCTGCTGCCGGACAATGGCAATGCGCGGGCACGCGCGATCACGTGGATCTTCGCCGCGATCAATACCGTCGAGCCGCCGATCCTGGAACTGGCCAACGCCATTTTGCTGGAAGGCGACAAGCCGTGGAGCAAGGAACGCCTGCCCCTGGTCAAGCAGCGCGTCCGCGATCGGCTGGGGCCGCTGTCCGATCGCCTCGGCGATGCCGAGTGGCTCGATGACGCATTCAGCGCCGGCGACCTGATGATGGTGTCGGTACTGCTGAGGCTGAAGCGATCGGGGATCGTGGACGAGTATCCGAACTTGTCCGCCTACGTCGCGCGTGGCGAAGCGCGGCCTGCCTACCAACGGGCTTACGCAGCGCAGGCTGCGCCTTTCCGGTGAGCCTTCTTCGCGCGTCCGTCATCAACCACCGCTAGGATCGAAGCGCACGGCTTTGTCCACGGAGACCCGACTCATGGCGAAACGACGCGCTCCCAACACGCGCACGACGAAGTCGCGCGCCGCGAAGACGCTGGATCGCCAGTTGCTGGAGATCGCGACGGTCGCACCGCAGGTGATCGCCCGACGCAGCTACCAGATTGCCGCCTCCGGCGGTGCAGCCACCCGCAAGAACCAGCGGGAACTGTCGCGCATGTCGACCGAAAAGCTCGCTGCCGCCTGGCAGTCGGCCGGTGCGATGGGCTGGTACTGGGCGAGCCTGCCCTGGCAGCTGGGCGCAATGGGCATGAATGCATGGTTGCCATCCACGACCGCCGGCAAACCCGGCGATCCATGGACTGAACTCCTCAGCGCCGGGGTCGAACCCTGGCGCAGGACGGTTGTCGCGAACAACAAGCGATTGAAGCGCCGCTCCGGCTAGCGCCCCAGCGAATCAATGGGGGCCCAGGCGCGGCTCGCTCGGCTGTGGCGGCGGCGAGGTCGTGCGCAGCAGGCTTTCCAGGTTGCGCACGCCGCGCATTGACGAGACCTCGCGCAGCAGGTCCTGGAACTCCTCTTCCGCCACGTTGCCCTTGAGCTGCACCCATCCGTCGTGCACCTGCACTTCGACATCGTGCGGATGCCCTACTACGCGCCCGAGCCGGGCGCGGATGCGATCGTGCAGCCGCTCGTCGTCGAGGGGCTCGGTGGACAGGCTGGCGCGCCCGCGCGCGGCGACGCCCTTGAGGCGATGGGCAGCGCGTTTGGCCTTGCTGCGCACGTAGTACCCGGCGTCGTTGCCAAGCGAGGCCCCGCGGTCGCGAATCAGCGCGCGGCGGCGGCGGCCGGTGTTGGGATCCATCAGGTACATCGCCAGCGCACCGGCGGCGAAGGCCAAGGTGACGCCGTAGAGCGTCTTCAGGGTGCTTTGCACGGATGATTCATGCACGGGGCATCTCCAGACTCGTTTGCGAGTGAATGGAGATGCTGCCAAACCCACCGCAAACGAAGTGCGAAGAAATGGTCACGTTTGCTGAATGCCGGGGCGGCGAACGACGCTGACCGCGCCGCGGCCCGGGTCGGGCACGCAGGCCCGGACCGCAAGGCTTCCCACATCGCCTGAAGATCGCCGCCATGCATCACGCATGGCGGCATTGCATCGCGGGCGGCCGCTAGCGGCCTTCCCCACTACCCTTGGCAGTGATCAAGGCGCGCCTTGACGACGGCATTCGCGACCCGTGCACGGCGGCTCCTGATCCGCAACCCGGGAAGCAGGTGCCGAGGCAGGGCGTGCGCCGGAAGCACCGTACGAGATCGACAGGCCGACGCTGTTGGCTCGGGTGGAGTTGCCGCCCTGCTCGTGACCGACCAGCACGGTGAACAGCCAGCCGGCCTGCAGCCGGATGTCCATGCCTGCGCCGATCGCGAACAGGTCGTCGTAGTAACTGCGCAGGCGCAGGCCGTAATCACTCGATACCGGCTGTTGCGCATAGTTGATGCGTGCCAGCCCCTGGTTCTCCAGCGCCTGCGTGTACTCCACCGTCCAGAACGGACGGTAACGCGCAGTCAGACCGGCGAACTCGTAGCTGCCTTCCATGCCCACGGCCAGCGAGGTGTTCTGCACCGTCTGCTCGCGATAGCTCAGGTCATAGATGCCCAGTCCGCTTTCCTGGTAGGGGTCGAGCGTCGTGCGACTGCCATCGAGGCGACCGTAGCCGGTCAACGCAAGTCCGTTGGGATTGCGCTGCTCGTAGCCGAAGCTCAGCGATCCGAAGAACTGATCGCCGTCGCGTTGCGCATTGGCCGCGTGTCCGGCCGATTCGCTCCAGCGAACCAGATCGAAATCGAGCTGGCCGTAGGCCAGCAGGCCGTCGACGAAGACGTGTTCGCCTGCGCCCCACAAACCGTACACGCTGAGCGAACGCTGGTCGGCGTTCACGCTCGATGCGGAACCAACCGCATCGCTGTCGTGCGTGGCAATGCTGCCGGCAACGCCGATCAGCGCATTGTCGCCAAGCGCGCGATCGGCGCCGAAGGTGACACCGTCGGTCTGGAAGTCATAGCGGCGCCCTTCCCCGCTCTTGCCGAAGTTGACCGTGCCTGCCGTCCACATGCCCCAGCCATTGCCCAGGATCGGCCAACGACCGCCGACCGCCTGGCCGACTGGCAGCGCCATTCCCGGCGAGCCGGGTTCACCGGCGTAGGCCAACGACAACGACGTGCTCGAGGTGTTGTCTCCGTTGCGCACCTGACGCAGGCGTCCGCGGATATTGCCCTGCTGTGTGGCGGCGAAACGCACGCTGGCATCGACCTGCGCTTGCAGTCCGCCTACCACGTCCGCGTCCCGCGTCGGATCCGGGCGATCGACGACCTGCAGGCGCATCTGCACCGAGCCTGCGGTGAAGCTGCCGGCGGCGGCCTGGGTGGCGGTCAGCACCGCAGTACCGGCACCAACCACGGTCACGGTGCGACCACTGATCGTGGCCACCTGCGTGTTGTCGCTGCTGTAGGTGAAGGCGCCGCTGCTGTCGCTCTGCGGTTCGGGCAGATCGAAACTCGGCTCGCCGTACACCTTGTGCAGCTCGTCGACCCACTGCAGCGTCGGCGTGGCGGAGGCGATGGTCACCTCCATGGCGACTTGTGCGGCCGCCAGGTAGTTGGCATCACCGGCCTGGTTCGCGGTTAGCGCGCACACGCCCGACGACAGCATCGCCACGCTCGCACCGGTGACCTGGCAGACCGAAGGCGTCGTGGTGGCGAACACCACCGCGTTGCCGGAAGCCCCGCCCGTCGCCGACAGCGCGAAGTGGCCGTTGCGCACATAGACCGGCGCCTGCGGATTGGCCGCGAAACCGGTGATGGTCTGCGTGGCCTGGGCAATCTGCAGGTCGAACGCCTGGCTGCCTGCAAAGCCGTTGGCATCGTGCACTTCGACGGTGAACGCGTATCGGCCTGCCAGTTCGGGCACACCGTGCACGCGACCTGCGGTATCGAGCTCCAGCCCGGCAGGAAGCGCGCCGGCCGTCGCCGCGAACGTGTACGGCGCCGTTCCGCCGGAGACATCGAGCGCCTGATCGTAGTCGGCCAGGTGGGTGGCGTCGGGCAGCGCACTGAGCGCGAACACCAGTTGCGGCGCGGCGACCACCAGCGTGTAAACGCGCTGGTCCGAGAACGGGCCGGTGCCCGTGCTGCTGTCGCTCACCTGCACCGTGAGATCGAAACTGCCGGCCACCGTCGGCGTGCCGGACAGCTCGCCGTTGGCAGCGAGCACCAGCCCGGCAGGCAGGTTTGCGGAGACCAACCGGTAGGTATACGGCGCGGTGCCGCCGCCGGCGCTGAGCTGGTGTCGGTACGCAGTGCCGCCCGTCGCGCCCGCCACTGCGGCCGCGTCCAGAGTCACAGTCGCGTTTGCCACTGTGATGCTGACGGTGGCCGGTGCGGTCGTGCTGTAGGTATCGGTAGCGGTGTAACTGAAGCTGTCCGGTCCGGCATAGCCCGGATTGGGTCGATAGGTGATCGAAGTGCCGCTGGCAACCGCCGTACCGTGCGCGGGCGCAATGCCAATGCCCACCGAGCTCGCAGCGCCGACGACGTTCAACGCGATCGCCGTGGCGTTGGCCGCGTACGGGACGGTCGCGCTGACCGGCAACGCCACCAGCGCCGGGATCGGCGTAATCGCGTTGGACGCGGCCGACGCCGAACCGGTACCGGCTGCATTGGCGGCGCTTGCGGTGAACGTATAGGTCACGCCGGCCGTGAGGCCAGTGATGGTCACCGGCGACGACATCGCAGTGGCGGTGACACCGCCCGGGTTCGAGGTCACGGTGTAAGCGCTGATCGCGCTTCCGCCTGTGAAGGTCGGCGCGGTGAAGGCCACGGTCGCCGAGTCCGGCCCGCTGGCGCTGGCAGTGCCCATTGTCGGCGCGCCCGGCACGACCGGGTTGACGCTGAAGCTTTGGACCACCGCGGTCGCCGCCACGTATGTGCTGTTGCCCGCTTGGTCGGCCTGGATCGTGCACAGACCCGTCGAGGCGAAGGTCAGCACACCAGCGGGTGTGATCGTGCACACGCCGGATGTCGAAGAGCTGAAGGTCGGCGTCAGCCCCGACGTTGCAGCGGCCGCCAACGTGGGCGACGTGCCGAAGTTCTGCGCACCGGGATTGGTGAACGTGATGGTCTGGGACGCGACGGGCACGACGGAGTTCGAAGCCGCCGATGCGGAGCCGACACCGATCGTGTTGGTAGCCGTCACGGTGAACGTATAGGCCACTCCGTTGGTCAGACTCGCCACCGTGACCGGCGAGGTGGCACCCGTGGCAACGACCCCGCCCGGATTGGACGTCACCGTGTAGCCGATGATCGCGGCGCCACCGCTAAAGGCCGGTGCGTTGAAGGCAACGCTGGCCTGGGAATCGCCAGCGGTTGCGTTGACCGCAGCCGGTGCTCCAGGCACCACCGCGCTGACGCTGAACGTTCGCGACACTTGCGCTGCCGGCAGGTAGCTGGTGTCACCGCCCTGATTGGCGTTGATCGTGCATGAACCCGACGACACGAAGGTCAGCGCACCGCCGCTGGTGATCGTGCACACACCGGTGGTGGCGGAGGTGAAGACGACGGGCAAGGCGGAGCTCGCCGATGCGGACACCGTCGGGCTCGTACCGAAGTTCTGCGCACCCGGATTGTTGAAGGTGATGGTCTGCGGAGCTGCCGGCGTCACCGAATTGCTTGCCGCAGATGCGCTTCCGGTAGCGGCCAGGTTGGTCGCGGTGACGGTGAACGTGTAGGCCACGCCGTTGGTCAGGCCGGTCACGGTGAGCGGGGAGCTGAATCCGGTGGCAGTGCTACCGCCGGGGCTGGCCGTCGCCGTGTACTGGGTGATCGCGCTGCCGCCGGTCGACGCAGGAGCGGTGAACGAAATGTCAGCCTGGGTGTCGCCGGCCGTTGCGGTGCCGATGGTCGGCGCGGACGGAGCGACCGCGTTGACGGTGAAGGAGCGCGAGACCGTCGGCGCCGCATTGAATGCGCCGTTACCTGCCTGGTCGGCATCGATCGTGCAGGTGCCAGCCGTGACGAACGCCAGCACGCCACCGGAGGTGATGGTGCAGACACCGGTTGTCGAAGAGCTGAAGCTCGCGGTCAGGCCGGACGTTGTGGTGGCCGTCAACGTGGGCGACGTGCCGAAGTTTTGCGCACCGGGGTTGGCGAATGTGATCGTCTGGTTCGCCTTGGGCGTGACCGAGTTGGACGCCGACGAGGACACACCGGTGCCGACCGCATTTGTCGCGGTGACGGTAAAGGTGTAAGCCGTGCCGTTGGTGAGGCCCGTTACCGTGGCAGTGCAGGCCGCAGGCCCGGCACAGGTTCCGGTCGCGCCGCCTGGGCTGGCGGTCGCGGTGTAGGTGGTGATCGCGGACCCGCCATTGCTGGCAGGTGCGGTGAACGTGATGGACGCCTGCCCGTCGCCGGCCGTCGCGGTGCCGATCGTCGGCGCAGCCGGCACAACGGGCACCGCTACCGTATGAACCGAACCGCCGTTGAAGCCGACCGGGGCATTGCCCGCGTCATCGGTGATGTCGGTGGCGGTATTGAGGTCCAGCCTGAGCGAGCCATTGCCCGTGATGCCGACGACGTTGACGTTGACACTGCTACCGCCGCCGGCGGAGACGCTGTCGACGGTAGCCGACGCGGTGCCGGTGCCGACCAGGGTGAAATCATCGGTGGAGATACCGACCACCGGCTCGCTGAAAGCAATGGCAAACGCCATGCTGGTGGCGGCCGTGGTCGGCGAGCCACTCACGGTGATGCTGCTTGCGGCCGGACGGATGTTGTCCACCGTGGCATTGCTGGAATCGGCCGTAGTGGTCACATTGCCGGCATTGTCGGCCACGGCGACCGATACATTGCGGCTGGCGTTGTCGATTGACCCGGCGGTGATGGTGTAGGTGGCTGTCCAGGTGCCGCCGCTGTTGGTCGCCGATACCGCCGCACCGCCGCCGAACTGCGAGAAGTTCACCGTTACCGAACTGATCGAGTCGCTGTTGTTGTCGCCACCGGCAGTGTTGTTCCAGGTGGCGGTGACCGTGTCACCGATCTTGTACGCGCCTGCGATACCGGAGGCCCCGGAGATGCTGATGCGTGCGTCGCTGACCGTCGGCGCCACGCTGTCGACGGTGGCATTGGTGCTGTCGGTCCGGGTGGTCGACCCGACCGCGTTGGTCGCCGTCACACTGACGTTGCGTGACGTCGAATCGATGGCGCCTGCGGTGATCGTGTAGGTCGCCGTCCACGTCCCGCTGCTCTGCGACGCGGCCACTGCCGAGCCACCGCCGAACTGGCTGAAGTCGACGGTCACGCCGGTCACGCCTGCGTTGTTGTCGCCGCCAGCCGTATTGTTCCAGCTGGCAGTGACGGTGTCGCCGATCTTGTACGCCCCGCCGGTCCCACTCGCACCTGAAATGCTGATCCGGCTGTCGCTGACCACCGGCGGCACCGGCACTTGGCTGTTGCCGCTGAAGTTGTCGAACAACGTGAGCCAGAAGTCACTGGAAGAAATTCGCACCTCGTCCACGGTGATGCCGCCGAAGTTCAGCGTGCTCGCCATGCCGGGGGAGGCGGTTTGCAGTGCGCCCACGGCGACACCGTCCCGAAATCCCTGGATGCTTACCGATGCGCCCAGCAGGACATCGACATGGATGCTCTGGAACACGAAGTCCGCAGCATCGGCGCGGGCCACGGTCACCTGCTCGATGCTCGCATCCGCCGCGGCGGAGTTTGCCGATAGTCCGGGGTTACCCGGATACGAGTCGTTGTCCCACGCAAGGTCACCGGCACCGACGAAGGTGAACCGGAAGGTCTGCCCTCCCAACGATCGGTCTACCGTGGTGGCGGGTGACGGGAAGGGAGCGGCGAAGTCGTCGTTGAAAGTGGCCGCTTGTGCCAATGGCGCGGCCGCGCACAGCAGCAAGGCCATGGCCTGCGCAGAACGACGCCACGCCCGATGCGTGCTCAACAAGATTCCCACGACGTCCCCTTTCACCTTGAGTGGTCGCGGGGACACGCAGCATGCTTGCCACGAATCGCCCCCCGACGATTCCCTGACGGACTGATAGGCGGGGGCTGTAAGAACCCGCCCGAAAGGAACTCCATCGCCACGGCTCTGCCGCGCCAACCCGGCGCACAGAAACGACGTCGCCGCTTCCCGGCGGCAACGCAACCTGCGAGTCGTTGGAATCCCCTGTCGCCCCCGGCCGTCAAAACGCGGGAGGCGTGTTCGCAAACGGCCCGTACGAAACGCTGGGGCCTTCTGCGAGTCGCGGGAGTCTATCACCGTTCCCGCGTGATGAACGTCTCGTTCAGCAGCCGCCACGAATGGCACAGCCGACCGGTTCCAGGGCCGGCTCTATGCATTACCATCGCAATCACGAAGGGGAGTAGCTCCCACATGCTGTCACCGTCATTACGGGATTCGTCCCCGGTGCAGCAGCAGGTCGCCTGAGGCGGCCTGCGAGCAAGACCTTCGCCGTCCCACGGCGAAGGTGCGTCCATCGGATACGCAGGCGTCGTGGCACCCCTGCCCTTCCGACGAGTTCCCAATGGACGTATTGCTGAACCCCGAAATCTGGATTGCACTGGCCACACTGACCGCGCTCGAGCTGGTCCTGGGCATCGACAACATCATCTTCATCTCGATCCTGGCCGGCAAACTGCCTCCGGAGCAGCGCAACAAGGCCCGCCGTCTGGGCATCACCCTGGCTGCGGTGACGCGACTGGGCCTGCTGCTGGCCATTGCCTGGATCGTCAGCCTGACCACACCGCTGTTCTCGGTCCTGGGCAACACGTTCTCCTGGCGCGACCTCATCCTCATCGGCGGCGGCCTGTTCCTGATCGCCAAGGCCACGCACGAGATCCACCAGAAGCTGGAAGGTGCCAGCGAGCACGTCGGTGTCGGCGCAGCGACGGCCACCTTCGCCAGCGTCATTGCCCAGATCATGGTGCTGGACATCGTGTTCTCGCTGGACTCGATCATCACCGCCGTGGGCATGGTCGACGAGCGCTGGGTGATGGTCACCGCCATCCTGATCTCGATCGTGTTCATGCTGGCGTTCGCCCGTCCGATCGGCGATTTCGTCGAGCGCCATCCGACCGTGAAGATCCTGGCGCTGAGCTTCCTGATCATGATCGGCCTGGTGCTGATTGCCGATGGTTTCGGCCAGCACATTCCGAAGGGCTACATCTACGCCGCGATGGCGTTCTCGGTGTTCGTCGAGATGATCAACCTGTGGATCCGCAAGCGCGAAAAAGCCAAGGTCGCGCCGGTGAAGCTGCACGAGCGGTTCACGGACGACGCGCCGTCGGCGTGACGTGCTGATGTGAAGCGGCCGGTCTTCGGGCCGGCCGTTTTCAGCTTCCCGCTGACTCCGGAAAACGACGGTATTTCACCGGGGAATAACAGGGCCTGCCTACTCTTTGCGAGCGCCCTGCCGTCGAATCGGGCCTCATTCACCAGCTGCGGCGCCGGTCGTGGCAAATGACGGCGAGCGCTCGATCCGGCGCCGGAAGGAGACACTGATGGCCGCGCAAGGGAAGCCGAACATCCTCTTCATCATGGGCGACGACATAGGCTGGTTCAACGTCAGCGCCTACAACCTCGGGGTGATGGGCTACAAGACGCCCAACATCGACCGCATCGCAAAGGAAGGCGCGCTGTTTACCGACTGGTACGGGCAGCAGAGCTGCACTGCGGGACGGGCGGCTTTCCTGACCGGACAGTCGCCGATCCGCACCGGTCTGACCAAGGTCGGCCTGCCCGGCGCAGACCTCGGCCTGGGTCCGAAGGATCCCTGCATCGCGCAGGTTCTGAAGGCGCAGGGCTACGCCACCGGCCAGTTCGGCAAGAACCACCTCGGCGATCGCGATGAACACCTGCCGACGATGCACGGCTTCGACGAGTTCTTCGGAAACCTCTACCACCTCAATGCCGAGGAGGAGCCGGAGAACGAGGACTACCCGAAGGATCCGAGGTTCAAGGAGAAGTTCGGTCCGCGCGGCGTGCTCAAGTGCAAGGCCGATGGCAAGGGTGGGCAAACGATCGAGAACACCGGCGCGATGACGAAGAAGCGCATGGAAACCATCGACGAGGAGTTCCTCACCGATGCCAAGGACTTCATCAAGCGCAACAACGGCAAGGCGCCGTGGTTCTGCTACTTCAACTCCACGCGCATGCACATCTTCACGCACCTGAAGAAGGAGTCGCAGGGCAAGACCGGTTATGGCCTGTACCCGGACGGCATGGTCGAGCACGACGGCCACGTCGGTCAGCTGCTGGCGCTGCTCGACGAACTCGGCGTGGCCGAGAACACGATCGTTGTCTACACGACCGACAATGGCGCCGAGTGCTTCACCTGGCCCGATGGCGGCACGACGCCGTTCCGCGGCGAGAAGGCGACCAACTGGGAAGGCGGTTTCCGCGTGCCGTGCGTGATCCGCTGGCCCGGCACGATCCAGCCCGGGACGCTGATCAACGAGATCTGCTCGCATGAGGATTTCCTCCCCACGCTGGGCGCCGTAGCGGGCGACAACGATGTCGTCGACCGCGTGCGCAAGGGCGGCAAGATAGGCGACGCGACGTTCAAGGTCCATCTCGACGGGCACAACCTGCAGCCGCTGTTCAAGGGTGAGGTGGAAAAGTCACCTCGCGAATTCTTCCCGTACTGGAGCGACGACGGCGACCTGCTGGCCATCCGCGTCCGCCACTGGAAGATCAGCTTCATGGAGCAGCACGCCGAGATCACTCCCAAGACTCCCCTTGGCGTATGGCAGGGCCAGTTCACGGTGTTGCGTGCGCCGAACATCTACAACCTGCGCGCGGATCCTTTCGAGGGCGGAACCGACGGCATCTACTACGGCGACTGGCAAGCCCGCCGCGTCTTCCTGCTGGTTCCGGCGCAGGCAATCGTCGGCAAGATGCTCGAGAGCTTCAAGGAGTTCCCGCCGCGCGCGAAGGCGGCCAGTTTCACCGTGGGCGATGCGATGGAGAAGATCAGCACCGCCAGCCCGAGTCAGAACTGACCGCGCAGGTGGCGCGGCGGGAGCCGCGCCACGGCCGTTCACGAAGTGAAACGCGATGGGTGCGTCCATTGCCACTGCACGATTGGACGCCCGGTCGCCGAGTAGTACGATCTTTTGACACCCATCCCGGAGGCGTGCCATGACTTCATGGGAAATCAAAGGGCGCGAGCTGGTCAACTGCAGCTGCGAGTACGGCTGCAACTGTCAGTTCAATGCGCTGCCAGACAAGGGGCACTGCCACGCAGTCGCCGGCATACAGATCGATGAGGGCCATCACGGCGACACGCGGCTGGACGGCCTGCGCATCGCGGCGATCTTCAAATGGCCAGGCCCGATTCACGAGGGCAATGGCGAGGCGATCGCGTTCGTGGATGTCAACGCTGACGCAAAACAGCGCGAAGCTTTGCTGAAGATCATGACCGGACAGGACACCGATCCGTTCGCCACGATGTTCGCCGTCTATGCCTCGACCGTGACCCGGATGAATGACCCGGTGTTTATCGAACTCGATATCCAGCTCGATATCGATGGCAGGAAGGGGCGCATCTTCGTCAAGGATTACATCGATACCGTCGGCAAGCCCATCGTCAACAAGGCCACCGGCGCCGAAGCCCGCGCCCAGATCGTGCTGCCGGAAGGATTCGAGTACACGGTCGCCGAGATCGGCAGTGCATCGAGCAGGACCACCGGACCGCTGGAACTGTCCCTGACCGACACCTACGGGCAGTTCGCGCGGCTGCACCTCAACAATCATGGTGTCGTTCGCGCCTGAGCCGCAGCGATGCCCACAACGCCGACACTCGAACGCCTGCTCAGACGGGACGGCGCGATCACGGCCGCCGGCTTGCTCGTTCTATGTGCCCTCACCTGGGTGTACATCGTGGCGGGCGCTGGGCTCGGCATGAGCGCGTGGGACATGACCTCGCTGGCGCTGCTTCCACAACAGCACCCCGCCGGTTCGCCTGCTGACGCGGGAGCCATGACGCCGATGACGTGGGGGCCCAGGTACTGGGCACTGATGGTCGGCATGTGGTGGACGATGATGATTGCAATGATGACGCCCAGCGCTGCACCGACGATCCTGCTGTACGCGCACGTCCATCGAAGCGCCCTCGCGCAGGGCCGAGCCCAGGCGGGTATTGCCCCCACCGCCACGTTCGCGGCCGGCTACTTCCTGATGTGGCTGGTCTTCTCGATCGCCGCCGCCGCGCTGCATCAGGCGTTGCAGCGTGCCGGAATCATCTCGGCGATGACGATGGACTCGCAGGTCCCGTGGGTGTCGGCCATGGCACTGGTCGTCACGGGGCTGTACCAACTGTCCCCGCTGAAGAATGCCTGCCTGACCCACTGCCGCGCACCGGCGGCGTTCCTCTCTCGCCACTGGCGTCCTGGCGCCGTCGGCGCATTGCGGGTCGGCGTGATGCACGGCGCTTACTGCATCGGCTGTTGCTGGATGCTGATGGTGCTGCTGTTCGTGGGTGGGGTCATGAATCTGGCCTGGATCGCTGCGCTGTCCCTGTTGGTGCTGGCCGAGAAGGTCCTGGCGGCGGGCAGATGGGTGGGCCGCGCCGCCGGCATCGTGCTGGTCGCGTGGGGCGCGGCAATCCTTCTACTCCGTGCGATCGAGTGAACGATGCAAGACGGCGCGGCTCGCCGGCACCGCATGAACCAGGCACAGCGCCGAGGCCGCCGCGGCGACATGCTTGATCGCATGCCCTGCCATGACGCCCGTGGCATGGAATACCTGTGGGTCGAAGTGCTCGAACACCTTTGCCGCAAAGTAGAACACGAAGGCCCATAGAAGCAGCGACGTGCTCAGGTAGCGACGCGGAAACATGGCCAGCATCAGGGGCATGAGCGCCACGGGGAGGAACTGGACCAGCGCGTAAGGCCGAAGGTCGCCCCTGCCGACCGACTCGGTCCACTCCCAGTACACGGCCGAAGCCACTCCCGCCGATACGAGCAGCCAGAGCACGGCGCGAGGATGGGCAAGGGAGAGGCGCTCCGACAGCAACAACGACAGGACTGCCATGAAAGCAACGGTCATCGGAAGCCGGTCCCAAAGCAGCGAGCTGTTGGTCGGCGCAAGGTGGTAGTAGGACGAACCCACGCCAACCAGCAGCACGCCCACGCACATGACCAGGTAGGCCTCCCTGCTTTCCGCGTGCGTCAGTCGTGGGTAGCGCAGAAGACCCCATACGCCGACAAGCACGAACGGCAGGTTGGATACCACGTTCCAGAAGTTCGGCAGACCCTCCATTTGCCTGGAATCGACGAACTGGTGATAAGCCGGATCCTGCGGGATGGGGTCCACGAACAGCAGGGCGATGACAGCGATCAATGAGATCGCGACAAGGGCCAGCAATCGACCGCGGTGTGAGAGCATTTCGTGCCTCGCAATGAGCAGCGCTGACGGACATCCGCCATGGGTCGAAGCGGACACTAGCACCAGTCCGGGCGCATCGCCCGTGCGGTTCGGATCACCCGGTCAACTGTTCGAGGATCGCCCGGACCCGATCGAGTGCCGGGTCGATGTCCTCGGCCTCTATTGCACCGAAACCCACGAGCAACCCCGAGCTCTCGCCGGGGAGCCGGTAACAGTCATCCAACGGATACAGGCCCACTTCCGCCCGTCGCGCCAGATGGCACAGCTGCGTTGCCGGCAATGGATCGCGAAACATCACGGCCAGGTGGAAGCCGGCAATGGCCGGGAGTGGCTCCAGCCACGGCGACAGATCGCCCAGCAGGCGCGCCAGAAGGCGCTCCCTGCGTTGACTGAATACGTCGTGGCAACGCCGGATGTGCTTGAGCAAGTGCCCGTCGGCCAGGAAACGCGCCAGCGCCCACTGCATCATCGTGGGGGTGTGCAAGTCGCAAAGATGCTTGGCGTTGACCAGGGTTGAACGCAACGACGGCGGTGCGATGGCATAGCCGATCCGCAGGTCGGGCGAGAGCGACTTCGAGAACGTCCCGATGTATGCCACCAGGCCCCACTGATCCAGCGTCTTCAAGGGTTCGAGCGCTTGCCCCTCGTATCGGAACTCGCTGTCGTAATCGTCCTCGACCACGATTGCACCCAGCTCGTGGGCTCGCGCGAGCAACGCGTGGCGCCGGGCCACGCTCATCGGCATGCCAAGAGGAAACTGGTGCGTCGGCGTGGTGTAGATCAGACGCGCCCCGTCCGGGATACCGTCGACACACAGTCCTTCCTCATCGACCCGCACCGGCACCACATCGGCCCCCTGCGCTTCCAGCAACATGCGCGCAAGCGGATAACCCGGCTCTTCCATCGCCACGATGCAGCCCGGTTCGACCAGGACGCGTGCGACCAGGTCCAGCGCCTGCTGTGCGCCACTGGTGATCACCAGATCATCTGCGCGACAGTTCACGCCGCGGCTGAATCCAATATGCCGACTGACCGCCTCTCGCAGTTCGAGCAACCCTTCCGGCTCGGCGTAGTACCCGCGTTGCACGGACGTGCGTCGCAGGCCATGAAGCGCGCACTGGCGCCATTCCACCTCGGGAAACAGCTCCCGCGACACAGCCCCGGTGATGAATTCGTAGCGCAGGCGTGCGTCTGGCAGCGGATGACGAAGCGGCGTTTCCAATCCCTGCCACAGCCGGGCAATCCTGCGTCCGGCCAGGTCTTGCTGGCCGACCGGATGCGCCTGATGGGATACGCGCGAGGCGACGAAGGTACCGGCCCCGGCCTGGGTGACGGCAAGGCGATCGAGCGTCAGCTTCGCATAGGCCTGTGCCACGGTCTTGCGGGAAACGCCAAGCTGGTCGGCCAGCAGACGCGACGGAGGCAACTGTTGCCCGGCTGCCAGTCGGCCGGAGCGGATGGCATCGCGCAACTGACGATGGATCTGCTCAGCGAGCCCGCGAGCACCTTCGATGACGACGTGAAGTTCCATGGCCGACGCGATTATCGGACATCGCGCGTGAAACGGGATTCATCGTCGCACCTGCGCCACTCGCAAGCACCGTTGACCCGACGGTGCGGTCGGGGCAACGGTCCGATTCCCTCACAGCCTACGGAATCACATCCAGGCGACCATAGAGGCCGTGCTCCTCGTCATCCGGCCCGGAGGCGAAGAACAACGTGTTGACCGGCTGGTTTGCGATGCCATTGCCGAACTGCATGCCCCACAGGCCCTCGATCTGGATCGGCCTGAAGTGGCTGTCGCGCAGCATTCCGAGCGGAAAACCGAATACAGGCTCGTATGCATTGATGCGACCGTCGCCGAAGTTACCGATCAGCAGTGCGTTGCTGAAAGACCCGAACGCAGCCGGTGCCAGAGCGATCCCCCACGGGGCATTGAGCGTCCCCCGCGATGCGATGCGGCGGATCAGCGTCCCGGTTGGCGTGTACACGTTCACGTAGCCCAAACCCGGTCCGACGACCTCGTCGGTCATGCTGGCGTCCTGCTTGGCATAGGTCACATAGATGTTGCCGCCAATGGCCTGGATCCCGAACGGGGCGAATCCGCGCGGTATGCGCGGATCGGTGAAAGCGTCTGGCGGCAACGCAACCGGCTTGAACGTGCTGTCGAATACGTCGACGCGGGCGTGGAAGAAGTCGGTCGCATACAGCAGCTGGCCGGCGCCGCCCGCACTCAGGGCAAGACCCTTGTAGTTGGCGCCGGTGGCCGAGTTGTTGACCGCACGGATCGCATGGGTGCCGTCGACATTGGGCGCCCAGCCGGCGATCACGCCCTGCTCGGTGGCGAACAGGAAGCGCGATGCCCCGGTCAGTCCGCCCTGGCTGACCTGAAAACCGTTGGAGGCGTTGAACACGATCCCGGTCGGCTCGCCGCCGTCGGCCGTGGTCGGCGACGGGATCTGGACGACGAGCGACTGCACATTTCCGTCGCCGTCATACAGCGTCGACACGTGCGCATCGGCGTCGGCCACCCAGACGAACCCGAACGGGTTGAATGCCACACCCCAGGAATTGACGAGGTTCGGGTCGGTGCGTTCGGCGGGAATGGTGCCGTCTGACACCAGGTTTCGCTGCGTATAACGAACGTCGGCAGCCTCTGCGGTGGGAGCGGTGGCAAAGCTGACCACCAATGCCAACGCAAGTGGTGCACAGAGTGTGACTAGCGACTTCATGTCCGGACTCCTGTGAGTAATGGGAACTTCGCGGCAGTGCCGACATTCGTGGCACTCAGCACGCCGCAGGAGGTGGATTCCGGAAATGCCGGATCGGGTTCAAGCTCACGCCCCCGTAACGACCTGGCCCGGGCGGCGGGCCCACAATTGAACCGAGCGCGCCGCCTGCGGTATTGACGACGTGCGAAGCAGAGGACACAGGGTGACAGCTGGGCCAGGCATGGGCGGCGATGCAACCCGCGGCGACACCCTTGTGGATGAGGTCGCCCTGATGGAGTGCGTGGCCGCCGAACAGATGGACGCTTTCGAGGCCCTGTATCGCCTTTACCACCCGCGACTGACGCGCTTCCTGATGGGCATGACCCATCGGCCCGCGTTGGTGGAGGAGATTCTCGACGACACCATGCTGGTGGTCTGGCGCCGGGCGCACACCTACGACCCCACGGCGAAGGTGTCCACCTGGATCTTCGGTATTGCCTACCGCCAGGCACTCAAGGCGTTGCGCCAGTGCGGCGATGTCGCCACCGCCGCGGAAGTTGGCGAAGCGGCGCTGCCGTCGGCGCAGCTTGCGCCCGACGTCGAACTGCACCAGCGCGACCTTCATGCGATGTTGGACCACGCGATGCGTGCCCTCTCCGCGGAGCAGCGCGCGGTGATCGAGCTGACGTACTACCTCGGCTACGCCTGCCGCGAGATCGCAACCATCATGGATTGCCCGGTCGACACGGTGAAGACGCGGATGTTCTATGCACGGCGCCGCCTCAAGGCGCTGCTCGGCGCGAGTTGCGAGGAGGCCATGTGAAAGTTCTCCGCTTCGAGCGTTCGGCGCACAGCGAAACCGAGCGACTGTTGCCCTGGTACGTCAACGAAACGCTGGACGATGTCGAGCAGGCACGCGTTGATCGCCACCTGGCGCAGTGTCCACGATGCCAGCGCGAGGTCGAGTTCCTTCGCGACCTGAAGTCGGCATGCGCCGATGCACCAGCGCAGGCCGACGCACCACGGCAGATCGACCCGACCGCCTCGTTCCATCGCCTGCGCGATCGCCTGCAGTCTCCTCGTGCGCAACCCCGGACGTCGCTCCTGGGTCGGACACGTGAAGCATGGACCGGCCTGCCGATATGGCTGCGCGGCGCAATGGCAGTGCCGTGTGCGTTGGCCCTGGGCTTGTTCGGGTTGGTGCTCTATCGCGGCGAGCCGCCTGCCATGTACCACACGCTTGGCGATACCCCAGCGCCGGGCGCAGTTGCTGGTGCCGATCTACGCCACCTGGTCGTGGTGTTCGATCCGCACATAGAGCACGCGCAGATGCAGCAGCTGCTGCGCGCAAGCCAGGCGCGGATCGTCGACGGGCCCAACGAATCAGGCGCCTACGTGCTGGCAGTGCCGGCGGCGCGCGAGGCGAGTGTGCGCGACGCGCTGCGCGCGGCCGCAGGCGTGACCATGGTCGAAAGCCTCGACCCGGTTGAGCGACGGTGATGATGCGCGTGCTTCTTGCACGGTTGCTGACATGTCTGGTCGTCGCGACTGGCGCGATGGCCGCTCTGCCATTGCGCGGCGAACCCGTCGGTAGCCAGATCGAGCAAGAGCCGCCCACCGACCGGCAGTTGCTGGTGATGCTTCGAGTCCCGCCGCCGCACCTGCGCCCCGACGCCGACTACGTCGGCAACTACCGCAGCGCGCCGGGGCGTGAAGCACGCCGCCGGATCGCTCGCCAGATAGCGCAAGCCCATGGCCTTCGTCTGCTCGACGATTGGCCGATGCCGGCGCTGGGCCTGGATTGCTTTGTCATGGAGGCGGGCAACCGGGCTGCGCGCGAGCGCGTGGTGCAGCAATTGGCCGAGGACCGTCGGGTTGAACTGGCGCAGCCCATGCAGGTTTTCCACGCGTTGGCGGACGGCGACCCATTGTCGGCCGCGCAGCCTGCAGTCACCGACTGGCATCTGCGCGAGCTGCATGCGCTCGCGACCGGACGAAACGTCACCGTCGCCGCGGTGGACACCGGCGTGGATGTCGGACACCCCGACCTGCAGGGCCGCAGGATCGTCACCCGCAACTTCGTCGATTCCGGCGCATTTGCCGCCGAGGCGCACGGAACCGAGGTCGTGGGGATCATCGGCGCACGCGGTAATGACGGCGTGGGCATCACCGGGGTCGCCCCGCAGGCACGTCTGCTGGCCCTGCGCAGCTGCTGGCCCAGCCCTGGTTCGTCCGGCGAGGTCGTGTGCAGCAGCTTCACCCTGGCCAAGGCGCTGCAGTTTGTCCTGCTGTCACATGTGCAGGTACTCAACCTCAGCTTGACCGGCCCCCGTGACCCGCTGCTCGCCCGCTTGCTGGATGCGGCACTTGGGCAAGGGGTCAGCGTGGTCGCCGCGGTGGATTCGCGCAGCCCCGATGGCGGTTTCCCCTCCTCGCATCACGACGTGATCGCGGTAGCTGGCGAAGAGGGTCGCCATCCGCCCCCCGGGGCAGTGCTGGCACCGGACCGGGGCATCCCGGCCACCACGGCAGGCGGCGGTTGGGACCTCGTTTCCGGCTCGTCGTACGCGGCCGCGCAGGTCAGCGGTCTGGTGGCCCTGCTGCGCGAACTGGCGCCGGGAGCGACGCCGGCCCAGCTGCGCGCTGCGCTCAGCCCGGCAGTTGAGCTAGGCTTGGCGCCGAGGCGGCCGGAATTGATCGATGCATGTGCCGCGGTTGTGCGCGTGACGCAGCGGTGCGCATGCGACTGCACCGCCGCAGCAGCAACGAGTTCGAGGCCGCGCCGCTGAGAAGCTGCCGTGCCGCGTGGCGCCATCGTATGGTTGGCATTGCTGTTGGCCACCGAATCCAGCGCCCAGGTGTCGGGTAGCGCTGCGTTCGTTTCCGACTACCGCTATCGCGGCATTTCCCTCAGCGACAACCGCCCTGCCGTGCAACTTGCGGTCGCCTACGACCATGCCGAAGGCATCTACGCCGGCATCCTGGCATCCAGCGCGCGGCCCGACCCGGAAAACGGCAACGATGTGCAGCTATTGCCTTACCTCGGCTTCGCGCGACGTCTCGACAACGGGATCAGCTGGGATATCGGTGTGGAGTACGCCGCGTTTCTCGACGCGTCCGGCTACGACTATCCCGAGATGCACATCGGCCTTGCTTCTGAACGCTTCAGCGCACGCCTCCACTTCGCGCATCGCTATTTCGGTGGCGATTCGGATGCGGTCTATCTGGAACTCAACGGCAGCCATCCCGTCTCGGATCGGGTACGCCTTCTGGGGCATGTCGGCTGGCTGCACCTGGACACCACCGAGCAGTCGTTCCCGGGTCTGCAGGATCAGCATTTCGACCTGCGCGTCGGCGTTGGAGTCAACGTCGCCAGTTGCGATCTTCAGATCGCATGGGTGCAAAGCGATGGCGAAGAGGCACGTTACTTCCGTGCGCCGGAAGTGGACCATTCGACACTGATCCTGAGTCTGTCCCGATCATGGTGAAGCCGCAGCCCGGTCTTCCGTCCGCCCTGTTCGAAACCCCCGCCAACCTGACATCGGGCGGTGTAAGGTCGCGATATTGGCGGTGCATACCGCCGCACCTTTGACGGTCTTGCCATGACTCCCAATCCCGAATACATCACCGCCATCCAGGACAGCGTGCACGCAGCGCCGTATCCCCACCTCATCGGGATGACGATCGCCGCGCTCGAATTCGACAGCTGCCGGATCGAGCTCGCGCTGGATGAGCGCCACATGCAGCCGTTCGGGATCGTGCATGGAGGCGTACTGGCCACGCTGATCGATACCGCGACGTTCTGGGCCGGATTCATGCGCCTGCCGGAGGATGCCGGCCTCGTCAACGTCGACCTCAAGCTCAACTACCTCAAGGCGGTAGCGGGTGGCTACCTGCGCGCCGAGGGACGCTGCCTGCGCGCAGGCCGGCAGATCAGTTACGCCGAGGCCAGCGTGTTCGACACGGCGGGCGAACTCGTTGCGCACGGCACCTCGACGCTGATGGCCCTGCCCGGCAAAGGCCTGAAGCTCGGCGTGGCGAAGTTCTTGCCGTAGGCGATGGCGTTCGGCCGCATCTGGACTGCCAACGCTACGCGGCGCGCGTGGTGCGGGAGACGATATCGAGCGCGACCGCTTCGGCTGTGCGGATGCCATCCACGCCTGCCGACAGAATGCCGCCCGCGTACCCAGCGCCTTCGCCCGCCGGAAACAGGCCGCGCGTGTTCAGGCTGTGGCCGTCCTCGCCACGCGTGATCCGCACCGGCGAGGACGTGCGGGTTTCCACGCCGGTCAGTATCGCGTCGTGCATTGCAAAGCCGCGGATCTGCTTCTCGAATGCCGGCAGCGCCTCGCGGATCGCCTCGATCGCGTACTCGGGCAACGATGGCGCGAGATCGCCCAGGCGCACTCCGGGCTTGTACGAGGGCTGCACCGTGCCGAACTCACTCGACGCTTTGCCCTTCAGGAAATCGCCCACCAACTGCCCCGGCGCTTCGTACTCTCCGCCGCCGAGCTCGAACGCCCGCGCCTCCCAGTGCCGCTGCAGCTCGATGCCGGCGAGCGGGCCTTCGCCGTAGCTCGCGTAATCTTCCGGGGTGATGCCACAGACGATCGCCGCATTCGCGTTGCGCTCATTGCGCGAGTACTGGCTCATGCCGTTGGTGACCACGCGCCCCGGCTCGCTGGCCGCGGCGACGACGGTGCCGCCCGGGCACATGCAGAAGCTGTACACCGAGCGGCCGTTCCGGCAATGGTGCACGAGCTTGTAGTCGGCCGCCCCGAGCAGCGGATGACCGGCCTGCGCGCCGAAGCGGGCGGTATCGATGAGTGATTGTGGATGCTCGATGCGGAAGCCGACTGAAAATGGCTTGGCTTCGACGAAAACTCCGCGCGCATGCAGCATCGCGAACGTGTCGCGTGCGCTGTGGCCCAGCGCCAGTACGACGTGATCGGCGCGCAATTGCCCGCCGTCCTGGAGTGTCACGCCGCGCACGTGGCGCGTACCGGCGCTGTCGGTCTCGACCAGCAGGTCGTCGACGCGCTGGCTGAATCGGATTTCGCCGCCCAGCGATTCGATCGTCGCACGCATCTCCTCCACCATGGACACCAGGCGGAACGTGCCGATGTGCGGCTTGCTGACGTAGGCAATCTCCTCCGGCGCGCCAGCGGTGACGAACTCGTCGATGACCTTGCGCCCATAGTGCTTCGGGTCGCTGATCTGGCTCCAGAGCTTGCCGTCGGAGAACGTGCCCGCACCGCCTTCGCCGAACTGCACGTTGGATTCGGGGTTCAGCACCTTCTTGCGCCACAGGCCCCAAGTGTCCTTGGTGCGCTCGCGCACGGCCTTGCCGCGCTCGAGGACGATTGGCCGGAAGCCCATCTGCGCGAGCACGAGGGCCGCGAACAGGCCGCACGGCCCCATGCCGATGACGAGTGGCCGCAGTGGAAGGCTCTCCGGCGCGCGCGCCACGAACTTGTAGCTCGTGTCCGGCGTGTGCATCACCTTGCTTCTGTCGCCGGTGCGCGCGGACTGCGCGGTTTCGGCCTCCAGCTGCAGCCGCCGGAGGATCTCGGCTTCGCGCGGGGTGTCCACGTCGACCGAATAGATCAGCACGATCGCGCCGCGCCGGCGCGCGTCATAGCTGCGCTTGGCGACGGTGTAGCCGACCAGCTCGTCGGCGGCGATGCCCAGCCGCGCCAGGATCGCTTCGCGCAGCGCCGGCTCGGAGTGGTCCAGGGGCAGGTTGAGGTCGGTCAGTCTAAGCATGCGGTGCATCCGATGGCGCAGGGATCATCGCCGTCATTCAGGGGCTGGGGTACGCGCAAACGGCGCGGTGATGCACCCGATTTCCAGGGATGATCGCGCACGTACCAGGTAATCGGGCCAGTTTAGGCCGGGAGGCAAGATGCCGCCATGGCCGGCTGGCGCCACTGACGCTGGCTGGACGAGGCTCCCCGGAGCTGGTAGTTCTGCGCCAAGGACAGTCCTGGCCACTGATGCTCTCCTCTCCTGCGCTATGAACACGCCTTCCAGTCCCATCCGCGTCGCGCTGATCGGCTACGGCTTTGCCGCGCGCACGTTCCATGCGCCACTGATCCAGGCGGTCGAGCGGCTGTCCGTGGAGCTGGTCGCTTCAAGCAGGCCCGAGCATGTGCAGGCCGACCTGCCTGGCGTGGAGGTCGAAGCTGATCCCATGCAGGCGGTCGTCGCCCCGGGCATCGACCTGGTGGTGATCGCCACACCCAACGACACGCACTTCCCGCTCGCCCAGGCTGCGTTGCGGGCGGGCAAGCACGTCGTCGTCGACAAGCCCATGACGCCCAGCCTGTCGGAAGCACGCGAACTCAGAGCGACTGCTGAAGCGAACGGCCAACTGCTTTCCGTATTTCACAACCGTCGCTGGGACAGCGATTTCCTTTCGGTGCGACAGGCCATGCGCGAAGGCCTCATCGGCGAGGCACGTCATTTCGAATCGCGCATCGAACGGTTCCGTCCGCAAGTGCGTGACCGGTGGCGCGAGCGGGCCGGGCCGGCGGCAGGCCTGTGGTGGGATCTTGGCCCTCACCTGGTGGATCAGGCACTGGCCCTGTTCGGATGGCCCGATACCGTGCAGGCGAATCTCGCGCAACAACGCAGCGGCGCCACGACCGATGACTGGGCCCACGTCGTGCTTGGTTTCGGCGCGACCAGAGCCATCCTGCATGCAGGGATGCTCGCTGCGATCCCCGGATCGCGCTTTCTCGTGCATGGAACCCGAGGGTCCCTGCTCAAGTCGCAGCCCGATCGACAGGAGCAGCAACAGCTTTCGGGACTGCGACCCGGCGACCCGGAATGGGGAATCGATCCGGACCCCTTGCAATGGCGATGCGACGACGGCCCGACCCAGACGCGGGCCGCCATCCCGGGTGACCAGTCCCGGTTCTATGTGGAACTCGCGGAGGCCATCGCCGGCGGAGGGCCGAATCCGGTTCCGCCGGATGAGGCCATCCGGGTGATGGCCGTCATGGAAGCGGCGATGCAATCGGCATTGGAAGGGCGCGCGATCATTCCGACCCCGTGAAGGCTGCGCTCGAAGGCGGTGGACGCCCCCGTATACAGCTACGCCTTCGCGAGCTTTCCTTTGACCACCTTTTTCTTCGCAGCCGAAGCCCGCCCCTTTGGCGCGACATCTGTCTTGCCGAGCTTGATCCGGACCGCTTTGATCTTTCCGGTGTAGACAAACGGCAGGTCGTAGGTGAAGTCGATCGGCAAGCCTATGTCCATGCCGATGTCCAGCCCTTCGCCCAGCGAGAATTGCAAGCGCGCCGCGGGACGCCGAGGCTCGGCCGACCTTCCTGGAACCGCACAATGGCGGCCGATGCAGTCACTGGCCCGCTAGAGGCGCGCGTGGTGGATGGGCAATGTGACCGTGAACTTGCTGCCCTTTCCCAAACCTTCGCTCGCGGCGGAAACCTCGCCGCGATGCAGTTGCACGATCTGCTTGACCAGCGACAGGCCGATGCCCAAACCACTGTCGACGGGGCGGCCATCCATCTCCACCTGCACGTACATATCGAAGATCCCCGAGACCTGTGAAGGATCGACTCCGATGCCAGAATCGGATACGGCCAGGGTCAAGGAATGTTCGCCGCGCACGACGTTGATTCCTATGTTGCCGTGTACTGGCGTGTGCTTGATTGCGTTGTTGACCAGATTGACCACGACCTGGGTAAGGCGAACGATGTCGCCCTCCACCACGACCGCTTCCTCCGGAATCTCGAGGTGAAGCTGCTGCCCTTTCGATTGCATCTGGTCGCCACATGCGTCCAATGCGTCGGCAACTATGTCCTGAATCGCGATGGTCGTCATCGACAGATTCATCTTCCCTTCGCGAATGGCCACCACATCGGTCATGTCCCGAATGAGCGCAGTCATGAACCTGGCCTGCCGCTCAAGGATGGCAGCCGCGGCCTCCCGCTTTCCGGCGTCACCACCCACTCGCTTGATCAGCTGTGCGTTGAGGGAAATCGCCGATAGGGGCGTGCGCATCTCATGGGCCAGCAGCGCCATGAAACGGTCTTTGCGGGCGTCGTGCTTTGCGTGATCGGCAAGCTCGTTGGCTTGAGCGGCATTGGCGGCAGAGAGGTGCTTGACCAGGCCGGCGGTCTCGACTCCGGCCGCGGCGAAGCGTGTCAGCGTCTGTACGATTCGAAGGTCTTCGCTGTCGAAGTGCTTGCGATCGTCGTGGCTCACCACCCAGACGGTTCCCACCGGCACGCCCTTGTGCCGGAACGGGACGAGCAAGACCTCGTGCGGTGGCTCATTTAGATCCTTCACGTAAGCGTAAAGCTTCTGCATTTCGCGCATGAGGATTGGCGCGTCCTTCCTCAATACCTCGCCGCAAGGACTGAAATCCCAAGGCATCGTACCGTTGACGTAGCGTGAGTACGTCCCGGCCGTGGCTACCCAACGAAAGACGCGGGGCACCGAATGGACTTCGTCGATACTGATGCCTGCCGCTTGCGCCCCCGTCATGCTCACGGCTGCTTCAACGAGGGCTTGCGCAAGCTTGTCAGGCGCCTCCGCGAAGACCTCTGCCAGCGAGGCAAGCGCCTCGGCCTCCTGCCGCCAGTCGGGGGTGCGCTGAGGCCGGCTTTCCAAAAGCGTGGTCGCATCGATCTCGGTCAGGAGTTGCGACTGACGATCGTAGGAACTCATTGGCCGGATCCTGTCTGTAGCGCCGCGGAGATGTCCGACAGGCTTGGTGTGCCGGGCTCGGAGCGCCACTTCACGATCGACGCTCGCGGCCGATTCTACGACCAAAACCTGGCGCGCCAGGGCCGGAAACTCCTGTGGCACGACCGCCGAGGCCATTCCACACTGTGAACGCGGCCTACACCCCTCCGCCGTCCAGCCACCCTGTCACGCGGCCAAGGAAGAGTCCGCAAAGCGAGCCCAGGAAGGTGGTGCCCAAGCAATCGAGAAGGCGCTTGCTCATCGGATCATTTGGGCTTAGACAAGCAAGGCTAATCCGGCAACCGACGCTCCTGCCCCAATGGCGTATGGTCATACCGGCTGCTCGCTGTGCGTTCAATCAAAGAGGCGATGTACGCCTCGGGAGCAATCTCATGAAGCCGTCGCTCGGCCTTCTGCGCGGGACCCTACCCTTGCTGCTACTGACCGGCGCGCTGGTTGCCTGCTCGCACGGTCCGGCTCAAGGTACGCACGAACGACTTGAGCTGTACCGGGAGCATGCCGGCGCACCGATCGGTTCGTTCCAGGTCAATCAGAGCCCTGGCGGGTTTGAATGGGCGCCGCTCGGAGACCGGGCATTGGCAATCTGGCCCGGAGCGCATCGTGGGTACCTGCTCGAACTTCGCGCACCCTGCCCAGCCTTACTCACGGCGCCGCGAGTCTCGATCACACATTCGTCCGGTCAGGTCGCCGCGTCCACGGACAGCGTGGCGATGCGCAGCGCCTCGGGGACCGTGGCCAGCGGGTGCCGCATCGGCACGATTCGTCCGGTGGACGGTCGAACGCTGTACGAAGCCACCCGTGAGTTGCTGCGTGAAGCCGACTACATCAACCGCAGCGAGCTGCCGCCGGAGCAAGCCTCGCCGTAGCCTTTAGCGCGCCCGAGCCGCGTGCGATGCCCGCAACCTCTCATTCCGGCGAGTGGGAATTGTCCAGCTTGCTTATTCGCGCGATGAACTCTCGATCCATGAAAACGCCGAGGAATTTGACCAAGACGAAGCAGCAACCGGGACAGGCTCCGTCATTGCCTCCCGCGCCAGGCGTGAGTTTGCCTTGGGCGAACGCATGGCGAACAGCTCCAGCCAGTGTAGCCGGGTTCACCGACTTGCCCGCTAAATAGTCCTCGACGAAGCCCTTGTCGCCCCCAAGATGGTCGGCGGCGGCCCCGAAGAACTTCTCGTGACCCTCGATGCCGCGCAACTTCTCCATGATGCGGTCCTGCTCGCCAGCCGGTATAGCCCCTTCCAAGTCCTGTTGCCTCCATCCCAGGCAACCCAATAGATGCTCGAACGCGGAGTAACAGAGTAGTAGCTTGATAAGCGCCGTGTAGCCGTGCACGGTGCTGTCGCTAAGGACGGCAAAGTCGGCATGTTTAAACGACTTCGCTGCCCTATAGCGCGCACCGAACCGGTTCACGTCGCCGACTGTTGTGTCCTTTCCGAACCCCATATGGGGGAAGCCCGACGGCACATTGGCCTCGTAGTCCTTCCATCCGGGCGGATAGTTCACCTTGTCCGTGGCTTTGGTCTTCATCGGATCTCCTTGTCACCGGTGCTCAAACGAGACGTCTCGCGCCCTAACAGTAGCGGTCTTCCAAGCGACGGTACTAGTGTCCATCTCGCACTCGATGCCCATTTGTCCGGTATCGGCCATAAGCGGCCATTCGCCAACGCCTGAATTAAGCCGCACCGCTAAGCTAATTCGGCTTGAATGAATTGTTAGGCTTCAACCGGGCTTGCCCTTGAACAGATTCCTGCCCCATACCTTGTTGGCCAAGAGCATGAGGAAGTAAAGCGAAAAGAACACGAGGAGCGAAGATAACAACAGCCGAATAGCTTGGCAGGTGCCATCAGGAAGCGCTGCCGTGCACCCTGGATTGAGTGTTGAGATCGCTTCGAACCCGAACTTGAGAATCAGAAGGGCCCCGCAGAACGCAAGCGCAGTTCCAAAGATTCGAGAAATTGTCGCCATGTTGCGGGTACTTTTCCTGAGGCCTAACAACTAGACGGGCCCGTGGGACCGGTCATACGTCTGACACCACACCCCAGCCAATGGGCCGGTCTCCCTGATTCGGTTTGATGACCGCTATGGGTCGGAAGCGGACATTAGCACTGCTCCGACCGTCCGCCCGGCTGTACGGCCGCTATCGGCCAATAGCGGACATTGAACAATCACCGAAAGCGATCGGCTTCGTTTGACATGTGATGCGCGGCGATAAGTGTGGGACGTTGATTGCAACGCGCCTGCTGTTTGCGAGGAAGCGGTGCTCACCAGGAAAGACTGGCGGTTACGTGCGCCTCGTCCACTTGCAGCGAGAATTCCCAGCGGTAGCGCTCACACAGTCGCTGGACGATACCCAGCCCCAGGCCATGGCCGTTGGAAGGGGAGTCGGCCGGCGTGAGCCGGCCAACCTCGTCAACGCCCAACCGATTGGTGACCAGAAGCTCGTGCTCCTTGAGGAGAACCGTGATCGGCCCCTGCCCGCCGGGCGTTTGCTCAAAAGCGTTTCGAACCAGGTTGGTGACGGCGATGAGGAAGGCCTGCGGATGCCCGAGAACGACGGGGGCTGCGAGACTTTCGACCTCGACGTCGACTCGCTTGCCGTTCAACAGATAGCGCTGCTGGTCGATCGCCCGGCTTACCAAGGGCGCGACCAGGAACTGTTCGCCGTATAGCCCGTCGTCGGCTTCGCGAGCGATGCACAGGAACATCTCGATCGTGGACTTCATCTCGCGCGTCGCGCGCCGGATCCGGTCCACCGCTTTCACGTCTTCGGCCGACAGATCGCTTTGGTCCAGCAGCTCGAGCGCGCCCGTGATCACGGTGATGGGTGTCCGCAACTCGTGGCTGGCGGAACCGGTGAAGTCCCGCTCGCGCACGACGAACGCGCTGATGCGCTCGAGCGTCTTCTCGATGGCACCGGCGAGGACGCCGACCTCGTCCCTTCCGAACCGGCTGGACTCAATGAGCTTGTGGTCTCCGGCTGACAGATGCTCCAGGTCGATGCCCGCAACCACGTCGGCGAGCTGCACCACCGGGGCGACCGCTCTGCGCATCACCAGGACTCCCAGCCCGAAACCCAAGGCGCCGAGCACACCCACGACACCGGTGATGCCGAGGAGCCACCACCAGTCCTCGGAGGATGCCGCCTCGATCCCGGCGACATCGAACACTACGAATGCGCGCCCTCCTGCATTGTCGGCGGGGACGACAGCGACATGCAGCTCTTCGTCGACGAACTCGTACAGGCCCTCGTCAGGGCCTGGCCGCGCCCATTCCCTCAGGGGTTCCGGCAAGCTCTCTACGTCGTCGTATCGGTGAAGGTTCGTTACGGGATCGGGATAGTTCTCGGCGGCGCGTTGCAGCTGATTGACCAGCACCCGGTCTTCGCTGAACCTGATGGCCGCGTAGAACGCGAGCCCCCAGGCCACGCTGAGTCCAACGACACACAGCGCGAACGCGTACTCGACACGTTTGCGCAAACTTTGTCGCAGCATTACTGGGAATCCTCTGCCATTCGATACCCGATGCGATGCACGGTATGGATCAATGACCGGTCGAACGGCCTGTCGATTGCCTGCCGCAGCTTGTACATGTGCGAGCGAAGGGCGTCGCCATCCGGGCGCTCGTCGGCCCACAGCAGCGTTTCGAGCTCGTCTCGATCCACGACGGACGGCGACTCCTCCATCAATCGTCGGAGTAGCTTCATGCCGGCAGGGTTGATCTCGACCCGTCGTCCCGCCCGATGCACCTGCAGCGTGGACCGGTTCAATGTCAGGTCGCCGACGGTCAGCAGGTTGTCGGCGTTCCGGTGGCTCCGCTTGTACAGGGCCCGGATGCGCGCATGCAGCTCCTGCAGCGCGAATGGCTTGACCAGGTAATCATCGGCTCCGGCGTCGAACCCTTTGAGTCTGTCGTCGAGCGTGTCCCTCGCCGTCAGCATGAGCACGGGCGTTTCAATCTCGGCATCGGCCCGCAGCCTCTGGCAGAAGGTGAGGCCGTCCATCCTCGGGATCATGAGGTCCAGGACGATGACGTCGAATGGATTCGTCATCGCCAGGTTCATCGCGGTGACGCCGTCGTGGGCGAAATCCAGGACATAGCCGAGCTTTTCGAGGTACGTGGCAATGTTCCCGCAGATATCGCGGTTGTCCTCGACGATCAATGCCCTGATGGGCGTAGCATCAACGGCGCCTGCCATCTGCCGCCTCCCGTTTACCAAGCGTAGTCTAGCCGAAGTCCGATCAGCGGCTCTGCCTCGCTGTCGTCCTCCACGTTGACACCCCTGCGGTAGTCGAAATCAGTGTCGTCGGTAGACGCCGCCGACGTAACGTTGATGACATCGAGAAAGGCCGTTACATCGATGGGGCCGAATGCGCGCCGATAGTCGACACGAGCGTTCAGCAGGCCATAACCGGGCCTGCGACCGACATTGCGCTCGATCGTCTCTCTGGAGTAACGCAGGGGTTGTCCGGGTCCCAGCACATCCTCGTAAATGATGAAGGCGTCCTCCGGTCTTCCGGACAGATACTTGTAGCGCCCGGCCACCTTCCAGCGGTCCGTGATCTCCCATGTCAGGCCGAGAGTGGCAACATGCTCGCGATTGAAGTCGTCGGGGACGGCGCCCCGGCCGTCCTTACGGTCCACTTCCGCATCGTTGTAGGAGTAGGTCGCGGTTGCGTAGAGGCCTTCGCGAATCGTGCCCTTGACCACGACATCGAAGCCGTATGAGGTGCCATCACCAATGTTGGCAAACGTTCCGCTCGTCCGATCAAGGTCGACCACGAGATTGGCGAGATCCTGATAATAGGCTTCCGTCAATACCGACCATCTGTCGTTCGCGAAGTACTCGACGCCTAGACTCCCGTGCGTGATCTTCTCGTTCTCGAGCGTGTTCAACTCGTTGGCTGCGAGGTCGAGGAACCGCGGCGACTGATGGAAGAGCCCAGCAGTACCGAAGTATCTGACGCGTCGGCTCGGCTGCCAGTTCACCCTGAACCTGGGCGACACGAGGCTTTCATCCGTCAGGCCATCCCGCTCGAACCGCAGGCCTGTGCTGATATCCCACGACCCGCGCGTGAAAACCTGATCCACGTACCCTGCGTAGCTCGTCGCTTTCTGGCTCAGCGAGGAGTTGATGCTCTCCGGAGTCAGGACGATGTAGCGCTGCTCAGGGTCCGGTCTGAAGTCATCGGCGTCGTAGACGTATCGGGTCCAATCGCCATCCAGCACGGTGCTGTAATCCAGGTCGATCTGCGTGACCTGGACGCCTGCGTTGAACCCGCCCCATCGATTCTCCATCCTGACGTCGCTTCGCCAGCCAATCTCGGTCTCGTCTTCCGTCACGGTGATGATGTCTTCCCGCACCGGAAAGCTGGAAGCGGGCGATCCGGCGGGTACCAGATCGGGATACGCCTCACCCTCGGAGCTGATCTTGTTGCTGGCACGGTGGTAAACCCGGTTGGTCCAGACAGCGTCCTCGCCGATCAGCGACCGTAGGCTAAGCCCGTACAAATCGCTGTCTTGTTCGGAATCCAGAAGCGCTACATCTTCGAAGTTTGGCGACTCGAAGACGTGGGTCACGTCGCGGGTGAACGTCTCGCGGGTATCGATGAGCAGCACTTCGAGCGTGTTGGACGGGTTGATCGGCACGGCTGACTTGACGATCACGTCCCGCAACACGGGGTTTCCGATGTCCAGTTCCTCGATATCTTCGAAGAAGTCGCCGAAATCCAGTCGGCGGGCGGAAAAGAGCACAGTGGAATCTTCGGTGACGCCGGCTGGCCCGTCGTAGCCGACTTCATAGCCTGCGAGGTCGAAGCGCAGGCTGGCTGACGGGCTAGGACTGCCTTCGGCGACTTCGAGCTTGAGCAGCGATCCAGCCCGGCCGTCATACGCAGGGCCCCACCCGCCCGGGGAGAACTCGGCGCCGCTGATGACGTCCGGTGCGAAGATCGAGAAACGGCCGCCACCGCCGACGTCCTCGTCCTCGCCCAGTGTCGCGTCAAAGTGCACCGCTTTGTCGAAGGGGAGCTCGTCGACGAGAATCAGATTATCTCGTGGGCCCCGGCCGCGCACACTGAAGCTTGCGAACTCGCTGGTGGAAGCCAGGCCAGGCAAACCGTCCAGCGAGAGGAGCGGATCTGCGCCACCGCCAACGGCACTGCTCAGTGCTTCCCGATCGAGATAGGTGCTGGAAGGTGATGCGAATGCATCAAGCGCCCGTGCTTGAACCACTACTCTGTCCAAGGTCGGCGCTCCAAGTTCGAGTTCGACCCTGGAGTTCTTCCGCGTAATGACGCGTACGCTTGGCTCGTATACCGGAGCAAAACCGACCTTGGTCACGTTTACCGAATAGAGGCCTGGATCAAGCTGTTCAACGACGATGCGACCTTGTGCATCGGTTTCCAGAGATCGCGCCAGGGCGGTTTCCCGTTCCGTGATCGTGACCTGCACGCTCGAAAGTGGCCGGTCGGTGTATTGATCCCTGACGATGATGGTCAAGGCGCCGAGCGCCTCCGCTGCGTGGGTGGACAGGGAGAATCCGATCAACTGCGCAGAAAGAGCAAACCACAACGCCCGTCTCACGTACCCGTCCATATCGCGCTACCCCCAAGAGTTGGCTATGTCACTTGATGAAGCAGCGCGAAGCTAACAATGCAAATGTCGCCAAAAGGTCGCCACCGCACCGAGCGGTGCGCTCAACGGCCGGGCCGGCGGCCATAGCCCACCATGGCGCGCAGCCCTTATTGCTTCATCAACGCGTAGCTCGGTACTTGCCCAGCAAAGAACCGGTCAGCTCTTCGACTTTCGTACCGTTCCGGTCGCGGACAGCTCGTCGGAGTGAACAATTGCCACTCGCGTGGCCCCGTCGCCGGCACGACGACGCAATCGGCCAGCAGCTGACATTCGCGAACGCCTGGTTTGTCCAAGCCGCACCGACACAACCAGCGCCAATGACTCTGGCGTGTGGCCTGGGTCATTCGCCAATGGCTCAAAGTGATTGTGACTGTCGGGTGCTGCGTCCTGCAGGAACTCAAACCTGCTTGCGAGGCCAACAGGGAACTGGTCAGAACCGGATACGGTGAGCCCGTGTGGGAACGACCGATTTCGACCCTCCTCGAGGTGCGGCAGCCCCGTTTTACTCGATCGCGTTATCCGTTCCCCTAGGCTTGGCCGATCTCTGAATGGAAAGGCGTTAGGTACTCAGGCCGAAAGCTACGTGGTCGTGCCAAGCTTCCGGAGGAAATTCGCTAGACAGCCAGCGCGACACGAGGGGCTCCCATGCGCGATTATTCGAGCGTAGTTTTGACTGCAGCGGCCGCGCTCGCGTTCGTGTGCGGTGGTGCACATGCGCATGACGGGAAGGCTGCGGCGGCGCCCGCGAAGTCCGACGCAGAGTCCATGTCGCATACTGGGCCTCACCACTCGGGCGGAGCCAAAAGCGGGTCGAGCGCAAATCTGCCCTGCCAGGCCTTCTCAAACCGACCGGCGAAGCCGCACGACTCCGCGGCCAACTTTTTTTCGTTTGATCAGCTTGAATACAACTATCGGGTACCTGGGGAGTTCACCTATCGCCTAACCGGCGATCAATACGGTTTTGAGACGCTCTCCTTCATCATTACCGATACTCATCCTGGCGGCGGCCCGGGACTTCATGTGCATGACACCGAAGAGGCGCATGTCCTGCTGGAGGGGAGCGCCCAATATCGGATAGGTGAGAACACACTTACTGTCGAAGCTCCTTACGTGGCAAAAGTACCGGCTGGGGTGCCACATACGTTTATCAACGTGGGCACTGAACCGTTTGCCCTGGTCGCAGTGTTCGCCTCGAAGCATCCCACCACGACCAGGGTCGGTGACAATCCTCTAGTTCCCTTGTGGCAGAGCCGGAATGGTGCTCCTCCCTGCCATGCACCGTAGTACTCGTTCCGGCTGTCAGCGAGGCCGATAGAGGCCATCGCGCCAAGGCGGGCCGCGAGCGTCCACTTCCGACCCAAAACGGTCCCCCACCAAACCAACGATCGCGGTGCCTTGCGGCTGTTAGTCGGACAGTGCTTGCTTGAGCTTGCCTCGAATCAGGGGGAGTCTTCTCCCGCAATCAGGCTTGTCTTTCGGTATAGGTGGCGTCGAGTTCTTCTTGCCGACCCCCTTGGCAGCGGAGCAGGAGGGCCTGCTCGCCATCCTTGGACAGCCTGTCCCAGACTTCTGGGATCTACTCTTGTCGACACCTCAGGCCTGACGGTTCGTGCGGATGACCGTTTCTGGCCGTTAGCGGACGTTCCGTCTGGCGAAGACGTCGAGCCTGACGGACCCGGCACATCGCGTGCCGGGTTCCAAATTCACATCACTCGCAAGGTGCCGATAGCGTCGGTCGAGGTACCACCACCGTTGCCAGGCCGCTGCACGCGGGCGCAACGTCCAGCCGGACTGGTGTCGCTGTCGACACCGCCGTCGGCGTCGCGGGTACGGTGCGCGAGGTCAGCACGGTCGGATTAGCGGCGATGCCCTCCCACGCGCGCGGCGTATCCAGCAGGTCGATCCGCTGCAGTGCGCGATCGCCGGGCACGTTGATCACCCAGGTGCGGAAGCTGGCACCGTTGGCTGGATCGGCGGTGGCCGCTTCCGGTGTTCCAGTCGGCTGGAACCATGGGCGGAAGCCGCGCTGCAGGATCGCGTGGTGCGTGCTTCCATCGCTGTACGCCACGCGCACGGTGTAGTCGCAACCGCCGTTGTGGCAATACCACGGCGTCGGCCCGGTGTTGGGGACGATGGTGAAACGCTGACCGGAATGCGTCGGGTCGACGGTGCGCACCAGGTTGCCTACGTAGCTCAGCGGCGGGTAGATCTGCGTGGCGCCCGCGGTGCCCGCGCGGCTGTAAGTGATGACGATCGAATGCACCGGCACGTTGGGGCGGTATGGAAGGCCGGAGTCCATGCCGTAGAGGCCGTTGTCGCGCGTTTCCATCGCGACGTTGTCCCATGCGCGACGCTGGCTGTTCCAGCGCTTGTAGCTGTTGGGGGATGCGGTGTCGGCGACGATGCTGCCGCCGTCGTAGCGCAGGTTTCCGTTGGTGTCGGTGCTGGTGACGCCTTCGAGATGGCGTTGCATCACCGCGGTGCTGAAGTCGGAGAACGTGGCGAAGCGATACCCGCGCGCCTCGTCTCCGGCACCGCTCTGCATCGGATCCTGCTTGATGCAACGACCGGTCGTATCGATCTGCCGTGGCGTGCCGCCGAAGGTGTGGGTCTTGCACGAGGCATAGCGCGAAGCCGTCGAGGGCACGAACGGCGCCAGGAACTCGCGCCGGATCGCGTCGAAACCCCACGTCGAGCCGGCCAGGCTGCCACCCACATACGGATAGCGCGCCTGCGCGTAAGCCTCGCCCACGTGCGGCAGGCCGAATGCGTGGCCTTGTTCATGCACGAAGATGCCAGCGTAGTCGTGGTCGCCCACTCCAGTGTCGCCGCCCACCGTGCCCAAGCCGCCGCCTGGCCCGCGGAAAGTGCCGGCCGCGTCCAGCATCACCAGCGGCGCGTAGTACTGGAACGGTCCAGGCGCCTCACCGTTGGCCTGCAGCAAACCGCCGAGAACATCGAGCGCGGCGCCCATGATTTCGAAGCCGTTGCGTTCGTCGTTGGTGTTGCGCGCGACGTACGCCGGCTGGCCCGTGCGCGGACCGATCACCAGCGTCGGCCAGGAGACGTAGCGCGCCGGATGGTTCTGCGCCACCAGCGTGGCGACCGGCCACTTCGCGAACAGTTCTTCCGCGGTGCCGGTGTCGATGGTGGCGATTTCCGCCGGCGGCACGGAGTTGGCGCCGTTCGCGCCGAACAGGTAGAACGGCAGCACGCGCAGGGTGAGCGGACTGTCCGCGCCAACCAACAGGTCGCGATACAGCCCGGCGCTGTAGTTGTCGGCGCGCACGCGAAGGCGCACGTTGGGAACCATCCACGCACGCGGGATGGTCGCGCTGTAGCGGTTCTCCGCGTAGGCCGGACCGCCGGCTTCGGTGGGCGGAAGGCCCGCACTCACTGCCACGGTGCCCAACGTCACGCCGTTCGCCTGGCCCTCGAGCTGGATGTTGCGAGCATCGGTTGCGGATAACGAGAGGATAGCCAGCGCATCGCGGTCGCCGATGGCGTGCAGCGATTCGTTCGCGTTGGTCAGCGACCACTGCAGGCCGGTTTCCGGCATCACGTGCGTCTGGGCCAGCTCGAGGCGCGTGATCTCCAGCGCGGTGGTCGCGGGCGGTGGTATCGGCGGTGCGGGTGGCGTCGGGTTGGCCGGTTGCCCCGGCGCCGGAGCCGGCGAGTCGCCGCCACCTCCACCGCAGGAAGTCGTACATAGAGCCGCGGCCAGCGCGACGGTCAGGACACGAGCATGCATGGACAATCCTTCTGTCGACGTGGCCACTTGGCGCGGCGCAGGCAGCGGGGCACCCCTGCCCCAGCGCCCATCATACGGGCCGCACGCGCAAGGGCGTCCGTGATTGCCGACACAGAACATGGGCGAGTGTTGATTGCGCAGGGGTGCCTGCCTAGTTGTCGCTGACAGGAACCGTCTGTACACCAAACGGCCGCACCCCTGTCATCAGCCGGGCGGCAAACTCTAGGGAGTTTGCAGCGCCGGTGCGAAGCCCATCGTGCGGATCAGCCCTGGGCGACTCGCGTGAACTGCAGGGTGTCGCCGCCCAGGGTCAAGCTGACAGCGTTCGCCTCACTTTGCGATGGCGAGAATTCGACCGTTGCGTCCAGGTCCTCGGGAAAGAAGCGCGTCGCCGATTCGGCCTTAAGCGACAGTTCCGGCTGCCCTTGCAGTTGGACCTTGAGTTGCGAGCCTTCGACGACGACACGCAGCAGGCCCTGGTTGCCCCGGTAGGTGCCGGCCAGCCGCTGCAGCGTGGCCGCCGGCAACGCGATCGCGGTGCGTTCGGCCGGCAGCGTCTGATCCGTGCGGGGCGCGACCACGCCTTCGCCCTCGCCGTCCGGGAAAAAGCGCATCGCCGTGACGCGCCCGCTGCCGTCACGCTCCAGCACCAGTCGGTTGAAGCCGTCCGGATAGAGGAAGGTGCCGGCTGCGATGGGGGTCAACGTCGAACGCTGCCCACCGCTGCGTTGTGAGGTCAGCGCGCCGTTCACCACGCGCAGCACGCGCTTGATGTCGGCGTCGACGCGGTACACGCCCTCGACCTGCTTCAACACCGCCGCGTCGACGGCGATGGGCGTGCCGGCAGGGTATGGATCACCCAAGGCGATCGCCGCCAGCCGGCGCGCGACCGCTTCCGGATCCTGCCCGCGGCCGTTGTCGTCGGTGTTCTGCAGTACGACCACGCCGATGTCCGGCCCGGGCAGGTACGCCAGCACCGTGGAAAAGCCGTTGATGCCGCCGCCGTGCGCGATCGCATCGCGTCCGTGCAGGGTCTGCCGGTTCAGGCCGAAGCCGTACTCCGCCTCGGTGGCCTTGCCGGTCGGCGTGATCATCTGACGGTAGGTGGCGGATTGCAGCACCCGGCCTTCGTGCAGCGCACGGTTCCACGTCTGCAGGTCGTCGACCGTCGATAGCAGCGCACCGGCCGCATGCGGCTGGGTCATGCTCAGCGGCGGCGCCGGCGCAATGGCGTCACCCTCGCGCGTGTAGCCCTGCACCTGGCGCGCTACGAACTCCGGATCGGCGCCGTAGCCGGTATGGGCCATGCCCAGCGGTTTGAAGAGGCGCTGATCAAGGAAGCGGTACCAGGGCTCGCCGGTCACTGCCTCGATCACCGCCCCCACCAGCACGTAGCCGGAGTTGTTGTAGGCCCAGCCCTGCCCCGGCGCGAAGTCCACCGGCAAATCCTTGAACACCGCCACCAACTGCGCCGTGGTCAGGTCCTTGCGGATCGGGTCGACCATGTAGCCGGGAATGCCGGTGTAGCTCTTCACACCGGACGTGTGGTTGAGAAGTTCACGCACGGTGATCGCCGCGCCGTTGGGGTAGTCCGGCAGGAACCTCGATAGCGGATCGTCCAGCGAGACCTTGCCGTCCTGCACCAGCAGAAGCAGGCCGGCGGCGGAGAACTGCTTGGTCAGCGAGCCGATGCGGAAAGTCGCAGCGGGCGACAGCGGGACGTGGCCGGCGATGTCGGCCTCGCCGCGCGCGCCGCGGAACAGAACTTCTTTGCCGCGCATCACCAGCACGGCCGCACCGGGTCCGACACTGGGGTAGTTGGACTCCAGCAACTGCCGCGCCTGGCGCGCGACTTCTGCGCCGTCCGGTATCGCTGCGACCGCCGCCGTACCCGATCCCGCACCCGATCCTTTTTCCGTGGCAAGCGCCGGCAGGCCGACGACACCCACGCACCACGCACACGCAACCACCAGCAGCTTTGTTCCTTGACGCATGGACGTTCCCTCCCCAATCCCTCGTGAGCGATGCTTGAGCCTGACGGGGCGCTCCATTTCACGGCCTGCAACCTGGATGGGAAGAGGCACGGTACGGAACTTGGCGATGCATCCCCGTCGACCATCCGGTTGTACCACCAGTATGAACGCACGAATGCTGCGTAATGCACGCACTGCTCCAGAAGACACGTTACGAATGACCGGTCACAGCACCGGCCATACAGGTCCACGTCGCATAGGCGGCGCGAAATCCCCACTTGACCGGTTCGACCGCCGCCATGCCCCGAGCCAACCTGCCAGCGGACGATCAGCGGACGCACGCTCGCTAGGCTCACGGCTCCTTGGCGAACCTGGAGCCGCTCATGACAACCTTCGATATCAGCCGAACACTATTCGCCGAAGACGATCAGCCAGCGCTCGTCGTCATTTTCAATCATTTCCGACCGCGTACGCGCGCCCCGGTGTTCGTCTGCCTGCCGGCGATGGGAGTCGCCGCGAGCTTCTATACGCCGTTCGCAGAAGCACTTGCGCAAGCCACGACGGGCGTGGCGGTGCTGACCGACCTGCGCGGACAGGGTCACAGCGAAGCACTCGCACGACGCGGCGCACGATTCGGCTATCAGGAGATCGTCGCGCAAGACATCCCGTCGTTGATCGCCGCGATCGCCGCCCAGTTTCCGGGTCGGCCAATTTATCTGGTCGGCCATAGTCTGGGCGGTCAGCTCGGCAGCCTCGCGGCGGTGCACACGGCGCCCGGCCTCGCGGGCTTGATCCTGGTGGCGAGCGGCACCGCGCACTACCGCGTGTGGCCGAAAGCGCTGCGGTGGCGCGCGGGCATCGCGGTGAGGGCCGTCCGAATCTTGGCTGCATTGCTGCCCTGGTACCCGGGCCGGCTGATTGGCTTCGGCGGGGACCAGCCGCGTCGATTGATGGGCGATTGGAGTCACAACGCCTGCACCGGTCGCTATCGCTGCGCAGGCAGTAGAATCGACTACGAGGAGGCGCTGAATGACATCGTGCTGCCCGTCCTGTCGGTCGAGATCCGTGCCGATCCCGTGGCGCCGACGGGCGCGACGACGGAACTGCTCGCAAAGCTCGCGTCCTGCCCGATCGAGCGCCGGCAGATCGGCGGCGTCACGGCAGATGCGCCGTGGCGGCGTCACTTTTCCTGGGCGCGGAATCCAGACGAGGTGGTCGCCGAAATCGTCGATTGGGTGTGCCCGCGGGTGCGCCAGGCCGACGTCGAATGCCTTGAGCGGGCCGTCGCATGAGCATTGAGGTGCCGGTACGTCTCGCGCTTCGCGTGCTCGGGCCGGTGCGGCTCGAGCAGGAATCGGGGACATTCGAGCCGGGCGCGCGGCGTGAGCAGGCGCTGCTCGCCCTGCTCGCCGCCGAGGCACGTCCCATGAGTCGCGGCCGGATCGCTGCGATGCTCTGGCCCGACGCCGACGACGTTGATGCGCGCGGGCGCATGCGCCGCTTGTTGCACGAGATGTCGAGCCACATTGGGCACGACGCGCTTGTCACGGATCGGCAGACCGTCGCGCTCGCGAGCGATGTGTGTGCCGCCACCGATCTCGCCTCGTTGCGCCGCTCTCTCGCGGAAGGCCTGTATCGCTCGAACGAGGACGCGGGCGAAGCGAGCCTCGCCGCCCTCGAGCACGCGGGGGATCTGGCCGCCGCCGAGTTCGCGGAAGGGTTGGCGCTGGACGAATGCGACGAGCTGTCGGCGTGGCTCCAACGACAGCGCGAGTCGCTGCACCAGGCACGCGCGCAGGCGCTGACGCAGCTCATCACGCAGCTCGAACGCGCACAGCAGCACGAGCGCGCGTTTCACCATGCGCAAGAGCTGGTAGCGATCGATTCGCTGAACGAAGCTGCGCAGCGCCGGCTCATCCGTCTGTATGCCGCGGTAGGACAGCCCCGAGCGGCATTGCAGCAGTTCGAGCGGTGTCGGCAGATCCTGCACGACGAGCTCGGGGTCGCCCCGGAGGCCGCAACGCTCCGCGTTGCCGACGAGATCCGTGGACGCGACGCCGCCACGACGACACTGGCCGATGACCCACCGCCGGCGGTGGCGGTGCGGTTCACGCGCAGCGGCGATGTTCATCTCGCTTATCAAGTCGTTGGCGCCGGTCCACTCGATGTGCTGCTTATCAGCGGCTTCATCTCGAATCTGGAGCAGGCTTGGGAGCCAGGCGGTCCCGCGGCATTCTTCCGCGAACTTGCGCGCGACTTTCGGCTCATCCTCTATGACCGGCGCGGTGTCGGGCTCTCCGATCGGACCGTCGATCCCGCCGAAACATCGGTCAGCAGCGCAGACGCGCTGGCGATACTCGATGCGGTGGGCAGCCGGCGCACGCTCGTGTTCGCGGTGTCCGAAGGCGGCCCCATCGCGATTCGGCTCGCGGTCGAGCATCCAGAGCGCGTTGCGGGTCTGGCCCTTTGGGCAACGCTTGCCCGAGGCACCGCGACGCACGATTATCCGTGGGCACTGACTCCCCAGCGCTATGAGCGATGGCTCGATACGCTCGTCGCGCATTGGGGACACCCGGCTGCAATCGACACTTTCGCGCCCGACCAGGCGGGCGACCCACTGTTGCAGCGTTGGTGGGCGCGCATGTTGCGCCTGGGCTCCAGCCCGCGCTGCATGCACGCCGTCCTGCGCACGCTCGCGCTGAGCGACGTTCGTGATTTGCTGCCGCAGGTGAAGGTGCCGACGCTTGTCATGCATCGAACGGGCGACCGCGCCGTGCGCGTCGACGCCGGCCGCCACGTCGCAGCGACTATTTCCGGCGCCGAGTGGCTCGAACTGCCCGGGACCGCGCATTGGTGGTGGTTGGGCGAGACCGCACCGATCATCGATGCGATCAAAGCCTTCGCACGGCCCCTGAACGCGCAAGTTCCAGGACCGTAACGGTTCCTGCACGCCTACTGCGCGATACTCGACGGAGTTTTCGCCAAGAAGTCCGTCTTTCACGACGGCATGTGTTGCTGCGCGGCGCAGCCCATCCAACGCAGAATCGCGCCACGAGCGCAGCTGGTCAGGCAAAAGGAAAACGCCATGAACCATCTGCCATTGGCCCCAGTCGCCAATCGTCCGTATGCCCCTGCGCAGCTGGTCCCGCGCAAGGTCCGATCGCTTCCTTCAACATTCGCTCCCAGGAGGCTCACTGCCGCGATAGTGATCGCGCTGTCCTGCCTGCCGCCTGTCGCTGAAGCGCAACTCGTCGTCAATGATGGCGCGACCTTGACAGTCGACGCGCCGCTCGCAGAAACAAGCGTCACCGTCGGCAGTTCCGGAACGGGCACGTTGAACGTCATCAACGGCGGCGCGCTCGTCGTCGACGGCCTGACGCAACTGGGCGTCGGCGGCACCGGGCTGCTGTTCCAGAGCGGCGGCACCGTTACCCTCACCAATGGGCCTCTTGAGCTCGGTACCGGGGGCATCTATCGCTTGGCGGGCGGCGTATTGCAGGCCGGTGGCGCCGGCGGAATCAACGGCGCAGGTATGTTCGAGTTCGCCGGTGGCACGTTGCAGGTGACCACGTCGGCGCTTACCTCCAGTGCGGCGGCTTCGTTGGCGGCAGGCACAACGTCCACGATCGATACCAACGCACTGGGTGCCACGTGGACCGGCTTGTTCACCGGCAACGGCGCGCTCACCAAGGCCGGCGCGGGCACCTTGACGTTGACGCAGCCGATCGGCTACAGCGGCCTCACCACGATCTCCGGTGGCACGCTCGCACTGGCCGGCACCAGCCAGGTCATGAGCGGCGGTGTCGCCGTCGGCGCGGCCAGCATCTTCGATATCTCCGCGGTGACCGGATCACTCCCGGGATTTCCCGCTCCCACCGTCGTGCTGCCAAGCCTGACCGGCGCCGGCACCGTGAACGTTGGCAACAACGCCCTGGCACTGGACCTGGCCGGCAACGAAAGTTTCTCCGGCACGGTTGCCCTCGGCGGCGAGGGCTGGCTGACACCACACGGTCAGTTCATCAAGGCCGGCGCCGGTACGCTCACCGTGGACGGCGCGACCTTCAGCGGTGGCCAGACCATCGTTGTTGCTGGTGGATTGGCGCAGACCAGCGGCAACTCCGCCATCGATGCTCTGGTGCTGGGCCTCGGGGCTGGAACCAATGGCGTCCTGCTGGTTTCGGGCGGCTCACTGGAGATGGATACCGGCCTGACCATCGGCTCCTTCAGCGGCATCGGCCAGGTCACGCAAACCGGCGGCGCCGTGCGCATCTTCGCCGGCTGCGGCGACCTCACGCGTTGCGCGGCGTTCAACATCGGCAACCAGGGCGGTACCGGTACCTACACCATCTCCGGCGGCTCGCTGACCTACGACGGCCCCGGCCTGGCCGTCCTCGGTCGCAACGATGGCGCCAACGCGAGCACCGGCATCCTCAACCTGAGCGGCAGCGGCCAGGTGACGGTCAACCAGGGCAACATCGTCGTCGGCAGCAACCTGGCTGCGAGCAACCCCGGCAGCGGCACCATCAACCAGAGCGGCGGCACGTTCACGGTCGCCAACGCTGCGAACCTGTTCCTCGGCGGCAGTGGCACCGGCACGTACAACCTGGCCGGCGGCACGCTGCAGATCGGCGGATCGTCGCTGCAGCGCAACTACCTCAACCTGGGCGGCAGTTACGCGTTCAATCTCAACGGCGGCACGGTGCAGGTCATCGGCGCGACGTTGAACACGAATCTCGACGCCGCGCTGCTGGCCGGCACCACTTCGACGATCGATACCAACGGCTTCGGCGCGAACTGGTCTGGCGTGCTGTCCGGCGGCGGCAGCCTGACCAAGACCGGCGCCGGCACGCTGACGCTGACGCAACCGATCGGCTACAGCGGCCTGACCACGATCTCGGCCGGCACGCTGGCGTTGACCGGCGCCAGCCAGGTACTCAACGGCGGCGTCCTGATCGATGCCGCGGGCATCTTCGACATCGCCGCGGTGACCGGCTCGATTCCTCCGGCGTTCCCCGGGCCGAGCATCGTGCTGCCAAGCCTCACCGGCACCGGCACGGTCAACGTCGGCACCACGACGCTGGCATTGAACCTGGCCGCGAACGAAGCGTTCGGCGGCACCGTCAATCTCGGCGGCGAAGGCTGGCTGCCCGCGCACGGACTGTTCATCAAGACCGGCACCGGCACGCTTGCGGTGGACGGCGCCACCTTCAGCGGCGGCCAGACGCTGGTGATGGATGGTGCGTTGTCGCAGTCGAGCGGCACCACCGCCATCGATGCACTGGTGCTGGGCCTGAGCATCAATCCGGTGACGGGCTTGCCGTCGACTGGAACCATGAACATCAGCGGCGGTTCACTGGCGGTGGATACCAGCCTGCAGGTGGGTTCGTTCGGCGCCACCGGCCAGGTCACGCAGACCGGCGGCGACGTGCGCATCTTCGCCGGCTGCGGCGACGTCGCACGCTGCGCGTCGCTCAACATCGGCAACCAGGGTGGCACGGGTACGTACACGATCTCCGGCGGATCGTTGACCTTCGACGGGCCCGGCTTCTTCATCCTTGGTCGAAACGATGGTGCCAATGCCAGCACCGGCACCTTGAATCTCAGCGGCACCGGCATGGTAGCGGTGAACCAGGGCACGCTCGTCGTCGGCAACAACCTCGCCTCCAGCAATCCCGGCAGCGGCACGATCAACCAGACTGGCGGCACCCTCGCCATCGACAACGCGGTGACGATGTACCTGGCCGGCAGCGGCAACGGCACCTACAACCTGCTCGGTGGCACGCTGCAGATCGGCGGTACGTCGCTGGCGCACAACTACCTCAACCAGGCCGGCACGTACGTGCTCAACCTCGGTGGCGGCACCGTCCAGGTGACCGGCACAGCGCTGACGACCGACGTCAATGCCACCCTGCTTGCCGGCAGCGCTTCGTCGATCGATACCAACGGATTGGGCGCGACCTGGTCCGGTGTTCTCTCGGGCCCGGGCGGGTTGACCAAGGCCGGCGCCGGCACGCTGGCGCTCATGGCCGTCAACACCTACGGCGGCCCCACCGCGATCAACGCAGGCACGCTGCAACTGGGTGTCGATGGTGCACTGCCTACCGGCACCGCATTGACGGTGAATGCCGGCGGCACGCTGGACATGGCTGGCTTCGATTCGACGGTCGGCGATCTCGCCGGCGACGGCGCCATCGCCAACGGCGGCGGGACACTGACCGCCGGTGCGACGGCGAACTCTACGTTCGGCGGGGTGATCAGCGGCGCGGGCGCCTTGATCAAGCAAGGCAGCGGCACGCTGGTGCTCGCCGGCGACAACACCTATGCCGGTGGCACCACGATCGCGGCGGGAACCCTGCAACTGGGCGCCGGCGGCGCCAGCGGATCTGTCGTGGGCGACATCGCCAACAGCGGCACGCTTGCAGTGAACCGGTCCGACACGTTCGCCATGGACGGCACGATCTCTGGAACCGGTGCGTTCGTGCAACAGGGAACCGGGACGACGGTGCTGTCGGCCGCGAACACCTACAGCGGCGGTACGCAGATCAACGCCGGCACGCTGTCGGTCGCCTCCGACGCCAACCTCGGCGCCGCGGCGGGACCGATCACGTTCAATGGCGGCGCGCTGGCCAACACGGCCTCATTCGCCACCTTCCGGCCGATCACGCTCAATGCCGGCGGCGGCACCTTCGACACGCGCGCCGATCTCACTGTCGGCAGCGCGATCACTGGACCCGGCGCATTGACCAAGGCCGGCGACGCCACGCTGATCCTCACGGCCGACAATACCTACGCCGGCGGCACTTCGATCCAGACCGGCACCTTGCAGCTGGGCGACGGTGGCAGCACCGGCTCGGTCACGGGCAACATCGCCAACAACGGCGTGCTCACGATCGAACATGCCAATACGTACATGCTCGCCGGCCTCGTGTCCGGCAGCGGCTCGCTGCGCCAGAGCGGCACCGGCACCACCATCCTGACCGCCGACGACACTTACAGCGGAGGCACCACGATCTCGTCCGGACGCCTGCAACTGGGCGATGGTGGCGCCACTGGCGCGATCGTCGGCCCGGTCCTCAACGACGGCATCCTGACGATCAACCGCTCCGGCACGGTGGTGCTGGGCGGCGTGATTTCAGGCAGCGGTGCGCTGGAACAGATCGGCCCCGGCACGACGATCCTGTCGGCGGCCAACGCCTACACCGGGCCGACCAGCGTCAATGCCGGCACCCTGCAGGCCGGTGCCCCCGGCGCCTTCGGAGCGACCTCGCAGATGACGGTAGCGGCGGGCGCGACGCTGTTCCTGGACGGCTTCAGCCAGACCTTCACCAACCTCGACAATGCAGGAACGGTGCAGCTGGCCGATGTCGGCGCCACGCCGGGCACCACCGTGACCATCACCAACAACTACCTAGGTCGCGGCGGCACCCTAGCCCTCAACACCACCGTCGAAAGCGACAACTCCCCCAGCGACCGGCTGGTGCTCAACGGCCCCGATGCCAATGCGACGGGAAGCACCACGCTGCTGGTAACCAACGTCGACGGTGAAGGTGCCATCACCGAAGGCAACGGCATCGAAGTGATCCAGGCCCACAGCACGACCACGCCCGATGCCTTCACTCTTGGCGCGCCGGTGCTGGCCGGACCCTTCGAGTACACCCTGCAACGCGGCAGCTTCGACGCCAGCGCACCGGAGAGTTGGTTCCTGCGCTCCACGATCGATTGCAGCGCGCCGGGCGCTCCCTCGCCGCCATGCGACCCGGACGATCCCGACCCCGGTCCGCCGCCGCCGAACTACCGCCGCGAGGTGTCGCTGTATGCCGCGCTCGCCCCGACCGCGCTGCAGTACGCACGCACTCTGCTCGACACCCTGCACGAGCGCAGTGGTGAGTTGGGCCAGCTGCGCGGACGTAGCGATGTCGGCAGCGGCTCGGGCTTCGAAGGCAGCTGGGGCCGGCTGATCGGCGTTGACGGTGAACGCGAAGGCCGCGGCGGCATCTACGACGAAGGACCTACGTACGACTACCGCTTCTTTGCCGTGCAGATGGGTGCCGACCTGCTTCGCCACGAACGCGACGGTGGCCACATCGATACCGCAGGCGTGTACGTCACTGCCGGCCAGGCAAAGAGCGACGTCGAGCACTTCGACGGCACCCTTGCCGGCGACAACTACATCGAGGGCTACAGCCTGGGCGGCTACTGGACGCACTACTGGCCCAACGCCGCCTACCTCGACGGCGTGGTGCAGGCGACCTGGCTCGACGCGACATCGAACTCCAACCGCCCGCTGCCGTCCCTCGAGAGCGATGGCTGGGGCGGCGCCATTTCCCTCGAAGGCGGTTACCCGTTCGGCGTGGGTGGCAGCGGCTGGATCATCGAACCGCAGGCTCAGCTGGTGTACCAGTCGATCGACATGGACGACGGCCGCGGCTTCAACGCGCGCGTGCGCTTCGACGACGTCACCTCGTTCGTCGCACGGCTGGGTGCACGCGCGGCAAAGACCTGGCAGCGAGGCGACGCGACCGAGCCCAGGCAAGTCTCGGGCTGGGCGCGCCTGTCGGCATGGCATGACTTCGAGGGCGAACCCAGGACGGAGTTCTCCACCGCGACCGGTTTCGTCGCTTTCCCGACCGACATCGGCGGCACCTGGGGCGAGTTCAAGACGGGGCTCACCGCCGAAGTCAGTCGCAATCTCTTCATCATTGCGAGCGTTGGCTACCAGCAGTCGGTCGATGAAAGCGATTCGCATGCATGGGACGGACAGCTGGGAATTCGGGCGAACTGGTAACCAGGAAAGGGCAGCAGAGCCGCATCGCGGTGCTCAGGATGGGAAATGAACACGACGTGCGGCCATCTGCCCTTGATCTGCTACTTCGGCTGCAAGTACCCCGCGAACACATAGTCGGCGACCTTGTTGCCGGCCTTGAGGCCGGCTAGGCAGCCTTCGGTGAAATGGATGCCCGCATACACACGCGCCATCACCTGCTCATGCTCCGCTGTTGAAAGCGACGGATACGTGCGAGTGATCGCCTTGGCAGGCAGGTCCAGGAGCGGAGCCGGCAGCGGTGCGGCCGGCACGTTCACCAGGCGCGTGAACGGCACGGCATCGCTCTTGAAGAAGCGCCGCATGGTTTGCGCGGCCGCGCCAGTTGCCGAGGTCGAAGCACAGGGATAGTCCGGATAGGGTGGCGTCTGCAGGAACGGCCGCCACGTCGGGTCGCTCTTGGTGTGCGGATTGCCATCGTCAGGCCAGCGAATCGCGGTCACCGGTCGCCAGAAATTGTAGAAGTACTTGTCGGACATGTTCGTGATGAACGCGTCAGCGATGGCCATGTCCGCCAACGCGAGCAGTCGGGCATTTTGCCAACGGTCGAGCCCGCGGTTAGCCGCCGCATTACGGACGTTGGCGTTCCACTCCAGGCCGCCGCCGGCCCAGAAGCGCGCGATCTCGCTCAGGGGCGAGTTTGGCTGCGCACCACGCACACGGGCATCGCCGACCGACTTCACCAGGTTGTACTCCGACGTGTACTTCGGCTTGCTGATCTTGAAAATCGCTCCGGGCGGTTGCCGGAACTGCGTTGCGCTTTGCACTGCGAAGGGCGTGACGAACGCCCAGCCCATGAACTGCGGGACGATCGCCGCCGGGAACTCCGGCGCTGGCGTCGCCTGGTAAACACCCACTGCGGCCGGAAGTGAGTACGCCGGGGCATTAGGCGTGCCCGAGCCGTCTGTTGGCATCAGGCCGCCCGACCCATTGTCGGCGTAGCGCAAGGCGAGGATCGTGTCCGCCGCCGACTCACCGGCGGCGATGCCGGCCGCCTCCGACGCGTCCGGTGCACCCGGCCCGATGGCAGCGTCGTACATCGCATTGATGGCCGCGATCGCGTTTGCGCGCGCCGTGGCTTCAGCCGGAGTGGGCGGGGCGGGCAACGCGCCGATCATGGCGAGTAGCGTCGTGTGATTGGCCGCTGCCACCGCTGCGTCGGGCGATGCGTTACCAGGCGCGGATATGACCGGCCGGTACGTTTGGTATCGCGATTGGATGGAGTTCAGCGCGTCGTGCACGGCCAGCGATGCGATCGCAATCGCACGCGACTGCTGCTGCGGCCCGCCGAAGCGGGGTCCAACAACCGGTCCGCTGGTCAGCGCGTTCCAGTCGGTGACGGAATCGGCATGCGCGGGCAGTGCGATGGCGAGGGCGAGCGCGGCATAGAGCCGCAGCGGGCGCTGCGCGCGTCGGGAGTGCGAACGTGTTGCATTCATGGCGGTATCCTCGATGAGTCGGCGCGCATAGTTCAACGAGAACTCCGCATCGAACGGCCACCACTGAAGACATCGTTCAGCCTTTGCCGACAAGCGGCGTGAAGCTGGCACGGACTTTGACGGTGCAGCATGCCGGGACTGTGTGTAGTACTCCCTGCCTCGCGCGATGAGCGATATGAATCGCGAGATCCGGCCAGTCACCCGCTCCTCACAATCAGGTCGGGATGCTTACGGCCGAGTACTCGAGGAGCTTCGACGTGGTTTATCTGATCTTGGCCGCCGCAGCTATGCCGTTTGTTCGCGCCTTTGCACGGCGCGCCCGGTCGCGGCAGCGCCGCCAGCGTTTGTTGTGTCAACAACGACTGTGAACGCGGTAGGCCGGACAGAGTCCGGCCGCAATGCTTGCCGTCGCCGGCGCGGAGTGCCTCGCCCGACCGTCACGTGATCGCGGCAGGCTGGATAGTCCAATCCATCCATGACTTCAAAGTCTGACAAGGCCCGGACTCCGGACGCTTTCGTGCGTGTTCGGGGCGCCCGTGAGCACAATTTGAAGGACGTCGACGTCGACATTCCACGCGACGCGCTCGTGGTGTTCTCAGGCGTCTCCGGGTCCGGGAAATCATCGCTGGCGTTCGGCACCTTGTACGCAGAGGCGCAGCGCCGGTATCTGGAATCGGTGTCGCCGTACGCGCGACGGCTGATCGACCAGGTTGGAGTGCCGGACGTGGACTCGATCGAGGGCCTTCCACCCGCGGTGGCGTTGCAGCAGCAGCGCGGAAGCCCCAACGTTCGATCCACCGTCGGCAGTGTCACCACCTTGTCGAACCTGGTGCGGATGCTCTACTCACGAGCGGGCACATATCCGCCCAGGCAGCCGATGCTCTTCGCTGAGGACTTCTCCCCGAATACCCCGCAAGGCGCCTGTCCCGAATGCCACGGGCTGGGGTCCGTGTACGAGGTCACGGAGAAGACCATGGTGCCCGACCCGTCGCTGAGCATCCGCGATCGCGCGATCGCGTCCTGGCCACCGGCCTGGCACGGACAGAATCTGCGCGACATCCTGGTGACACTCGGCTACGACGTCGACATCCCATGGTCGAAGGTCCCGAAGAAGGACCGCGACTGGATATTGTTTACCGAAGAGCAGCCAGTAGTGCCGGTGTATCCGGGTTTCACCCCGGCTGAAACGCGCACCGCGCTGCGCCGCAAGACCGAACCCGCCTACATGGGAACGTTCAGTGGCGCGAGACGCTACGTGCTGCACACGTTTGCAACCACCCAGAGCGCCATCATGAAGAAACGCGTGGCGCGCTACATGGTTGGCGCCGTGTGCCCCGCTTGCGACGGCCGCAGGCTCAAGCGCGCCGCCTTGTCGGTCACCTTTGCCGGACTGGATATCGGCACACTTTCGGGGCTTCCTCTAAGCCGCGTGGCCGACGCGCTCAGGCCCGCCGCCGAAGGCCGCTTCGACAAGCCCGCAGCCGGCCGCGGGCGCACTCGAGCCAATAGCCGTGACGATGCCGCTGCGCGGGTGGCAGCGGGCAGCCTCGCCCACTCGGACAGCGCCGACGTGCGCCGTACACCTGACTTGTCGCAGGAAAAGCGCATCGCTGCGCAACGCATCGCCCACGACCTGCTCGAGCGTATCGCCGCCCTGGAAGGGCTCGGCCTGGGCTATCTGGCATTGGATCGGTCGACCCCGACGTTGTCGCCTGGCGAACTGCAGCGGCTTCGGCTGGCGACGCAGATTCGCTCCAACCTGTTCGGGGTCGTGTACGTGCTCGACGAACCGTCGGCCGGCCTCCATCCGGCAGACAGCCAAGCCTTGTATTCGGCCCTGGAAGGACTGAGGGCGTCCGGCAATACCGTGTTCGTGGTCGAACACGACCTGGACATCATGCATCGCGCCGACTGGCTCGTGGATGTGGGACCAGGCGCGGGTCAGCACGGGGGCCAAGTGATCTACAGCGGGCCACCGGCGGGATTACGGAGCATCGAGTCCTCGCAGACGCGCCCGTACCTATACGCCGGACCTGAGCGGCGACACCGCGTGCCACGGGAAGCCATGGGCTGGCTGGAGCTGGAAGGCGTCGGACGCCACAACCTTCGCGGCGTCGACGTTGGTTTGCCGCTCGGCGCATTGACCACCGTTACCGGGGTGTCGGGTTCGGGCAAATCGAGCCTGATCGGGCAGGCCCTGGTGGAGTTGATGGGCGAACACCTCGGACACGAACAACCGGCAGAAGAACCCGAAGGGGAATTGCTGCAGCAGGGGCCGATCGCCACGACCCAGGGGCGCATACGCATCGGCTCCGATGCCCTGAAGCGCGTCGTCAACGTGGACCAGAAGCCAATTGGTCGAACGCCGCGGTCAAACCTGGCAACCTATACGGGGTTGTTCGATCACGTCCGCAAGCTGTTCGCGGCGACGAGAATGGCCAAGGCACGGCAATACACGCCTGCGCGCTTCTCATTCAACGTGGACAAAGGGCGATGCGAAACCTGTGAGGGCGAAGGCTTCGTAAGCGTGGAAATGCTGTTCATGCCCAGCGTCTATGCCCCCTGCCCGACCTGCCACGGCAGTCGCTACAACAGCAAGACGCTCGAAATGCGGTGGCGAGAGCGGAATATCGCGCAGGTGCTGGACATGACAGTCGATGATGCACTGGCGTTCTTCGAGAATGAAACTTCCATCCGGCGCGTTCTGTCCTTGTTGCATGACATCGGCCTGGGCTATCTGCGCCTGGGTCAGCCGGCGACGGAGTTGTCCGGCGGCGAAGCGCAACGAATCAAGCTGGCCACGGAATTGCAGCGCAGTCAGCGCGAGAAGACGCTCTATGTGCTCGATGAGCCGACAACGGGGCTGCATCCGGCCGATGTAGACAAGCTGATGACGCAACTACACGGCCTGGTCGACGCCGGCAACACGGTTGTCGTAATCGAGCATGACATGCGTGTGGTTGCTGACAGCGACTGGGTCGTCGACATCGGACCGGGTGCGGGCGACGAAGGCGGACGCGTCGTGGCGTTCGGAACGCCTGGAGCCGTAAGCCGCGCGAAGGGAAGTCGAACCGCCCCTTACTTGAAGGAGTGGCTTCCGTAAGCCGTTAGTTCGAGGAAGGCTTCCTGCGTCGGGACAACGGATCCCTGGAGCTACAGATACGGCCTTCCCCCTCGAGAAGTCACTCCACGTTGACTTTGATCGCACCGAGTGTTCCGTGGCCTGCGGCGGACCTGGCCGCTAACGGCCAGAAGCGGTCGTTCAACAGCGCTTCGAGCTCCCCGAGCCACCTGGCGGCTTTATTTATTGCTAGGCGGTGGCAAAGGAAAATGCGGCGATGCTGAGTGCCGTCAGCAATTGCGCCGAAATGATCAGTCCAGCGTCGCTACGTTTGAATACCAACGCCGCTACGACTCCGGCAGGAATGGAGAACGCGAGCAATCCGACTGCGGCCCAGAGCACGTCCACGGGTTCAAAAGAGAATCCGCGAAGAGCAGCCGACGAGATGAAGATGGGGAGGAGGCTGGTCACAACAGCCATGGCAAATCGGAGTGCGAACGGTCGCGCTATCGCTTGGTCAGCCACAGACGAATCCCCGAGATTTGAGCAAGCTTCAAAGCGGTCATTGAAACGATACTGGCGAACCCCGACAGACGCCAGACATTCATGACTGCGAGCGGTGCAGTTGGGGCCCGGATTGCAACTTCGTCTCCGCTCCTGGCCAATAGCGGACATTGGGGGGATTGCCGCCCGCTATTCGGACGACCAGATGCGTTCTACCCGTTTGGGTAGGGCGATCGGACCCGGGCTGGGATGTGGGTCCAATCCGCGCAGAAAGATACTGAACATCTCAAGTGCAGAGCCGTTGTGGCCCACAGGAGGCAAAATGTTCAGGTCCATGCTGTTGGCGGCGGCGCTCTGCGTCTCGGCGCCTGCGCTTGCCGAAGTTCAACCGTTTCCCACCCGGTTCCAGTCGCGGGACATCGCCGCGAATGGCGTGACCCTTCATGTACGCGTGGGAGGCAAAGGACCCGCGGTCCTGCTCCTGCACGGATATGGTGAGTCGGGCGACATGTGGGCGCCGCTCGCGGCGGCGTTGAAGGAAAACCACACGGTCATCGTGCCGGATCTGCGCGGGATGGGGCTTTCATCCCATCCGGCGGACGGTTTCGACAAGATGACCCAAGGCCGCGACATGCAGGCGCTGCTCGCCTCGCTCGGGATTGAACGCTACGACGTGGTGGCGCACGACATCGGCAACATGGTCGCGTTCGCGCTGGCAACCCAGCAGCCGGACCGGATCGGTCGCCTGGTCCTGATCGACGCGCCCGTTCCGGGCGTTGGCCCTTGGGACGAGATCCTGAAGACGCCGATGTTGTGGCACTTCCGCTTCGGTGGCCCCGACATGGAGCGCCTCGTTGCAGGACGCGAGCGGATTTACCTGGACCGGTTCTGGAATGACTTCTCTGCCCATCCCGCCCGTTTCGACGAGCAGTCGCGCCAGCATTACGCCGCGCTCTATGCCCGCCCTGGCGCAATGCACTCAGGGTTCGCGCAGTTCGCCGCGTTCGACCAGGATGCAGCGGACAACCGCGCCTGGCTCGCGGCCGGCAACCGCCTATCGATGCCAATCCTGGCAATGGGAGGCGAGAAGTCGTTTGGTTCGACCATGGCGGTGGTGATGCGCGCCGCCGCCTCGAACGTCACCGAAGGCGTGATCCCGGATTCGGGCCACTGGATCATGGAGGAAAATCCGCAGGCAACGGTCACCCGGGTCGCGTCGTTCCTGGGAGCCGGACAATGAGCGCGCGTGCCATCTGCGCCGCCCTGTGTGGCGCAGCCCTGGCGCTCACCGTATCGGCCAATGCCGGCGGTGGGCAAACCCGGCTTTCGCCGGCCGAGATCGCCAGCCTGGGCAAGGGCGGCGCGGGCCCCGGAACCTCTGGTATCGAAGGCATCCGCACTACGGTGCTGTTTGGCGATCCCGCCAGGCGTGGTCCCTACACCATCGAGATTCGCGTGCCGCCTCATACCCGGATCGCGGCGCATACGCATCGCGACAGGCGCAGCGCAGTGGTGGTGAGCGGACAGTGGTTCTTCGGCTATGGCGCGGCGTTGGCCGAGGATCGTCTCAAGCTGCTGCCGGCGGGCAGCTTCTATACCGAGCCGGCGAGCGACTCCCACTTCGCACTTACCCGCGACGAGCCGGCGGTGGTCTACATCACCGGCGATGGGCCGACGGACACGCACTTCACCAAAGTCCGCTGAAGGAACCGTCATGACATCGCCGAGAACAGTCCGTGATCCGATCAGGGACAACCTGCTGACGCCGCAGAACGCGGCGCTGGTGATCATCGATTTCCAGCCGGTGCAGGTGGCCTCGATTGTTTCGATGGAACGCCGCGAATTGATCGCGAATGTTGTCGCCGTGGCCAAGGCAGCGAAGCTTTATGGCCTGCCCGTCGTCCTTTCGACGGTCAACGTCGCCACCGGCCTCAACACGCCGACCATCCGCCAGCTCACGGAGGTGCTGGGCGAGGTCGAACCCATCGACCGGACGTCGATCAATGCGTGGGAGGACGAGGACTTCGTCGCCGCGGTCAAGGCAACCGGCAGGAAGAAGCTGATCATGGTCGCCCTGTGGACCGAGGTCTGCCTCGCCTTCCCGGCGCTCGATGCGCTTGAAGAGGGCTTCGACGTCTACCCGGTGGTGGATGCCGTGGGCGGCACGTCGCTAACCGCCCATCGCGCCGGACTGGAGCGGATCGTGCAGGCCGGCGCAAGCCCGATCACGTGGATCCAGCTGGCCTGCGAGTTGCAGCGCGACTGGCGCAGGGAAGCGACGAGAGCCGGATTCGCCGACATCGTCTTTTCCTCCATCCATCCCTGAACCCACCAACGGAGCGCCGCGAGCCACGACGGCGCCGCACCCCATTGGCAAAGATCGGTTGTCGAAACCGCGGGCATCTTTGATACTCGCAGCGCTGATGGATCCCCTGTCGCTGCCGGCGAGACGAAACGGGTGACAGTGGAATGACTCGGTCCAACACAGCCTCGATGGGTCTCGCGCTGCTCCTGGCGACAGGTTCGCTTTTCGTCGCGCCCATCTCTCATGCGCAGGTGACCCCGCCGGGCTTTGCGCCGTTCAAGCATGTTCGGGCCGCCGCCGACGATGGCGCGCCCGATGGTCTACTGCGGATCGCGCAGACCGGGGATGGCTACCTGTGGTTCGCGGGCGATGCGCTCTACCGCTTTGACGGCGCAACCTTCGAGCAAGTCGATTGGCCCGAGGGATCGGGAAAACGACATGCGTCCCCATCGGCGCTGATGACCGGCAAGCGCGGGGAGCTCTGGGTGGGGTTGCGGGATGCCGGGGGCGTGGCGGTCTATCGTGGCGGAGCCCTCCACGACATGCACATGGCCGATCCTCCGCGAGGCCTGGCCGCATTCGCGCAAACACCCGACGGGACGATCTGGGCGTCCTCGCTTGGACTCGACAAGAGGCTGCAACGCCTGCGCGATTCCCGCTGGGAACGCGTGGACGAACTGCTGAAGCTGCCACCCGGTTACATCATGGATCTGATCGTTGCCCGCGACGGCGGGCTATGGATCACGTTGAGCGCGGAAGATGGCGAGAGTGGCGCGCTGGCGCTCCTGGCGCCGGGCGCAGACCGGTTCCGGACAATGGAGGTGCGGTTGTCGGGGCGGCCCAAGATCGCTCTCGACCGGAACGGCACATTGTGGGCTTCCGACGCTGCCGGCACTCGCATGCTTTTCGGTCCCGATGGCGAGCCTTCCAAGGCAGGCATCGCCTTTCCTCCCGTGCCCGGTACTTCGAGAGCCGCCTTCACGTTCGACCACCACGGCGGGCTCTGGGGCACGACGGGGGCGGTCGGCATATTCCACGTCGCCGATCCTTTCTCGCCGCGCGACGCGCCTGCCGCCGGCGTTCGCCGGTTCGGTGCGGCCAATGGCCTTACTTCCGACATCAGCTATGCACCATTCGTTGACCGGGAGAGCAACGTCTGGATTGCCACCGAGAGTGGGATAGATCAGTTCCGTCGCGCGAGCGCGATACAGGATGCGACGATCCCGGCAGACCCGACGCATGGCCTGGCCATTGCAAGATCGCGCGATGGCAGCGTCTACGTCGCGTCGCAGCGCACGCTGTTTCATGTACTTCCTGGAAAGTCTCCCAGGCCGCTCCGGACGCTACTCAGTGGCGAAGTGTCGATGTGCTCCGCCCGCAATGGCGGCGTCTGGGTGGTGGAGCCAGGCAGAACCCTGTTGCTCCAAGGCCAAGTGGCGACCGCCGCGCCGGGTTACCCCGGCGGCGAAGCGATGACTGCCTGCGCCGAAGATGGGGTCGGGCGCCTTTGGCTTGGGCTGGCCAGCGGAAAGCTCATGTGGCGCGACGGGGACGGCTGGCACAGTGCGAAAGGCGAACTGGCCAAACTCAACCTGTGGGATCTGACGACCACCCCAGCGGGCGACCTTGCCTTGATCGTGCCGCCGAATATTGCCCTCCTGCATGGTGATCGCCTCGAAACGATCCGACTCGCCCCGACCGGCATCGGCACGCCATGGGCCATCTTGCCCGGCAACCTTCCGGGCTCCCGTGACGTCTTCGTCAGCGGCAGCGCGGGACTGATGAGGTTGCGAGGCAACCAGCTTCGCCAGTTGGGCGAGAAGCGCTTTCCCTGGATCACCTGGGTACGGACGCTGCAGCAAACCGCGGACGGCGAAACCTGGCTTTTCAGCCGAACTGGCGCGTACAAGGTCGCCACCATCGACTTCGACCGCGCCTTCGACGACCCGCAGGCAGCGCTTCCCTACACGAAACTCGACGCCTTGGACGGCCTGGCCAGTACCGTCCAGCAGGGCGGGTTCGCGGGCGCGCAAAGCGTTCTGGCAGGTGATGGCAGGATCTGGTTTCTCAATCGGCAGGGTGCGGCTTTCCTCGACCCCTCGAATCTGCCTTCGAACAAGCTCGCGCCGCCGGTCACCATTCGCGCGCTTGCCAGCGGGGGGCGCACCTGGCGCGACCCGGCGAACATCACGCTTGCCGCGGGCACGCGCACGATCGACATCACCTACGCCGGGTTGAGTTTCACCGTGCCGCAGCGAGTGCACTTCATGTACAGGCTGGAGGGCGTCGACGAGCATTGGGTCGATGCGGGCGCGCGACGCACGGTTTCGTATTCCAATCTCGGGCCGGGACACTACCGTTTCCAGGTAATGGCCAGGAACAACGATGGCGTCTGGAACCGGACTGGCGCGTTGCTCGACTTCGAGATCCGCCCGACGTTTGTCGAAAGCTGGCCGTTCAGGCTGTTGTGCGCTGTCGCACTGTCGGCGCTGTTGTGGCTCGCCTATTCGATGCGGCTGCGCGCCGTGGCCCGCAGCGTCAGGTTGAGGATGGCCGAGCGCATCGAGGAGCGCGAACGGATCGCGCGCGAATTGCACGATACGCTGCTCCAGGCCATCCAGGCCCTGACCCTTCGCTTCCAGCTGGCGGCAGACGACCTGCCGCCAGGCACGGAAGGTCGCGCATCGCTCGTTGCGGCGATCGACCTTGCCGACCAGGTGATCGCGGAGGGGCGGGACAGGGTACGGGAACTGCGGACGCAACAGGAGGGCGACGTCGAAGCGACCGTCTGCGACTTGATTGCGCGAACAGGATTCGACTCCGCCATCGACATCGCCATTGAATCCAGCGGGTCGCCGCGCAAACTGGATCCTCTCGCACTGGAGGAGGTGGCCAGTATCGCTGGTGAAGCGCTGTACAATATTCGCCTACATGCAGCAGCGACCCGCGTCACCGTCGAAATCCGGTTTGGTTCGAGCTTCGGGTTGCGCGTGGCGGATGATGGGGTTGGCATCGACGCGCCTGTTGCCGCGAATGGCAAGGAAGGACATTTCGGGCTCGTTGGAATGTCCGAGCGTGCGCGGAAGCTTCGCGCCACCCTGGGCGTACGCGCTAGCCCCGAAGGTGGAACGGAAGTCGTGCTGACGGTGCCGGGATCCATCGCTTACAAACGCGAAGAGCGGAGCTCCTTCTGGCGCTTCGGAAGGTCGAGGAACCCATGATGTCGCCTGCAGCCCCTGATCCGCTGCCCATTCGCGTCCTCATAGTCGACGACCACGTGATGGTGCGCGATGGCATACGCGCGCTTCTCAGCCGGCAGGCGGACATGGAGGTGGCTGGGGAAGCCTGCAACGGGGCCGAGGCGATCGCGATGTTCCGGCAACTGTCGCCCGACGTGACGCTGATGGATGTGCAGATGCCCGGTGTCGGCGGCGTGGAAGCCATTGCGGAGATCCGCCGGATCGCCGCCGATGCCCGGATCCTCGTACTGACGACCTACCCCGGTGACGCGAATGCCGTTCGGGCGTTGCGGGCTGGCGCCGCGGGCTACCTGCTGAAAAACGGCATCCGCTCCGAACTGGTCGATGCCATTCGCTCGGTGCACTCCGGCCGCCGGGCTGTTTCCTCGGACATCGCGCACGAGCTTGCGACGCACGCGCTCGACGAACCGTTGACCCAGAGGGAAATCGCAATTCTTCGGCTGGTTGCAGATGGACACGCGAACAAGCAGATCGCCAGGCACTTGAACCTTTCGGTCGAAACCATCAAGGCGCAGTTGAAGACGATTTTCAACAAGCTCGGAGTCCATGACCGCACGCATGCAGTGACACTGGCGGCGCGCCGAGGTTACATCGACCCGTTCGCACCAGGCTGAACCCATGCGGTTCATGCGCCGCTTTGCTGGCCGACATCCCGGACTCGCTGGAATGGCCCCTTTCGGCCCTGAGCGGCCATTTGCCAGCGCCAAGAGTTAAGCCGAGCCGCGACGCGGCTTCGCCTTGAAGGAGTGGTCAGTCGGCACCGATGTGCCGAAGCGCTTCGCTGACAGGGCCGCAGCCTTGCTGCGCTCAGTCTCGCGATTCTTGGGCGGGCTGAATGTTGTCAGCGAACCGATAAGGGCGGCAGCCGCCTCGGTGACTTGCTGCACGGCCAGATTGAAAGCCGCCTCATTGGCTTTCGATGGCGCGTTGAACCCGCTCAATTTGCGGACGAACTGCAATGCCGAAGCGCGGATCTCATCGCCCGTTGCCGGCGGGTCAAAGTTGTACAGCGTCCGGATATTCCTGCACATAACACCTCCAACTATCGCTTGCCACCCAACGCCTGAGTTAAACCGAACCGCGAAGCGGCTTCGGCTTGAATGCATTGTCATGCCGCTTCATTTGAATCGCCGCGCCGTCTTGAAGAGTGGAACGCCAAGGTAATGATTGTCGGAAAAATGAAACCCTTGAGGTAGGAGAGCGGGTGTCTACCCGTGGTGAAATCGACGGGCAGATTCCCGAAATGCGCCCAATAGTGCGTTGCTACAAGCCCGCCGATACTGAACCACATTCCCCACAATGCTCCACGCACGCCACAGACAACGAGCAGTAAACTCAAGGTGATAAGCACACGAAAGACCGACTGCACATAGTCAAAGAGCGTATGCGCACTGTCGCCGGCGCCTACATGCATCTCGTAAAGCGTGAGGCAGTGGTAGAAGATCAACAGGCCGGCGAGAACAAAGATGATCAGGCGCCGGAATAACAAAAATCTGTTCGTTTGCATTACAGATAGGTTGGCCATCTCGGCCCTCAGTTAAATTGCGCGTATGTCCGCCAACGGCCAGAAACGCCCTTTCAGCCCGCCGCTTGTGAGTGGAAGCTGGATCGTTTCGCCGCCTCCAGGGACCCCAGCAGACTGACGAGCACGGAGATCGCGATCGGCTTGACCAGATGGTGATCGAACCCTGCAGCGAATGCCCGCTCGCGGTCGGCGGGCTGCCCCCAGCCGGTCAACGCGATGAGTGGCACATCCACGCCGCGTGCCCGCAGGGCGCGGGCGACGTCGTAGCCCGTCATTCGCGGCATGCCGATGTCGAGGATCACGACATCCGGATCGATGCTCTCGAACTGGTTCACGGCGTCGGCACCGTTGTCGACGACACGGACCTCGGCGCCGGACAGACGCAGCACTTCGGCAAGGCTTTCGCCGGCGTCGGTATCGTCATCGGCAAGCAGCAAACGTAGACCGAGGCGGATGTCGGCGTCACTCCGACCGGCACCGGCCCGGGGTTGCTCGCCGTTGCCACCCAGGGGCAATCGAAGGGTGAAAATACTTCCCTTGCCCGGACCACCACTGGCCCCCTCCAGTGAGCCACCGTGCAGGAACGCCAGGCGGCGGGACAGCGCCAGACCGATCCCAAGCCCTTCCTGGTGGGCTAACCTGCCTTGCCCTCCGCGCGTGAACATCTCGAACAGGTGCGGAATTTCCGAAGGCTCCATGCCCATGCCGTCATCGCTCACCGAGAGCGACAGCGAGCCGTCATCCATGAGGCCACGCAGCACGATGTCGCTGCCCGGCTCCGAGTACTTCGCGGCATTGTTCAGCAGGTTCGTCAGGATCTGCGCCAGGCGCACGCGATCCCCATGCAGTACCAGCGGGGACTTCGGCAGTTCGACGGTCAGCCGATGGCGGCCGGCGTCAATTTCCGGTCGCACCGCTTCCACCGCGCTTTCCACCACCGTCCCGAGCTCGATCGGCTCGGACTGCAACGACACGTTGCCGCGAGTGATGCGGGACACGTCCATCAGGTCGTCGACGAGCCGCACGAGATGGTCGACCTGCCGCTCCAGGACCGCGTGAATCTGGGCATGCGGGCTGTCGCCGCTGGTGGTGTGGCGCAGGATCTGGATGCCGTTGCGCAGGGGCGCGAGTGGATTGCGAAGCTCGTGCGACAGCGTCGCCAGGAACTCGTTCTTGGCGCGATCGGCCTCCGCCAATCGATCCGCATGTTCGCGCACGATCTGTTCGGCGGCCTGGCGATCGGTGACATCCCGGGTCGTTCCCGCTACCGCGACCACGTTGCCGGCCGCATCGAAAACGGGGGCGAAGATGTAATCGTAGATTCGTCGACCGTTTGTGCCAGTGAAGGGGATCTCGCCACGAATTGGCGCCTTGGTGGCGATTACCTGGACCAGTTCACGATCGTGCATGTCCGCGTGCCACTGCTCGTAACCAAGCTCCATCCAGACTTTCCCGCGGACGTCCTCGACGCCCCAGACCTTCCGGAGCGAGTCGTTGGCGTAAATGGCTCGTAGATCGGTGCCAAAGATGTAAACGAAATCCGGCGTGTTGTTGAGTGCGGTTTCGTAGATGCGACGCTGATGCTCGGACTGGGCAGCTACGCGATCGCGGTCCTGCTCGGCACGCCTCGCATCCAGGATCGCCATCGACCCTTGGCCGCGTTCGGTCGCCGCATCCTCGCCCCCATGGAGCTCGACCTGATGGAGGATGTACTCCACCTCGCCGGCGTCATCGAGGATCGGACTATTGACCGATGACGAATAGCGCTCCACGAAATGGCCAGTGGCAGGATCAACGGAGTCGAATCGCTGCGCGTGGTGGTCGGCCGAGCGGGTGCGGATCACCCGCTCGAAAGAGGCAGTCAGCGCGGCCACGCTCCCTGGTCCCCGCGGAGAGTCGGGGAACAACTCGAAGTAGGCACGACCCACGGTATTCCCTGGATCTGCCGAGATGGATCGCAGCTGCCGGGTCATGGCAACCACTGGAAATCCCGGGATTGCCCGCAAGAGAGCCGAGCCGCCCTGCAGGCTCTCGAAAACGCGGTTCAGATCGCGCGTATCCATGGGCGTTGGCTGATTCGACGGCTGGTTAGGCTACAACAGCATCTCGCCCATGGTGGGTGAAGCCGTCATGGCACCCGCCGCGGGTGATCCGCGCCCCCCACCGGCCGGCCCGCGGCGCGGTGGCAGCCCCCCCGTTTGCGGCAAGCTGACGCTTTGACGTTTCGATATGCGATTGTCTTCCGCACACCCGTCGCTGCCCGCCGGAGAACAGATGTCACAGCCCACCGAAAAGCAGAAGATGCTTGCTGGGGCGCTATACAACGCCAACTCGCCCGAGATCCAGGCGGACCAGGCAGCAACGCGCGCCTGGCTGGCACGGTACAACGCCGGCCTCGCGCACTCTCCCTCCGCATGGCACCGCCTCTTGCAGGAACGCTTGGCCCAGGCCGGCGAAGGCGCCGTCATCCGCCCGCCTTTTCATTGCGATTACGGCTTCAACATCCGCCTCGGCACAGGCGTATTCCTGAACTACAACTGCATCATTCTCGATGTCGTCGAAGTCGCCATCGGCGACTTCACCCAGATTGGTCCGGGCGTGCAGATACTGACTGCAGACCACCCCCGCGACCCAGGCGAGCGCGCCAGTGGATTCGAGTTTGGCCGGCCTGTGCGGATCGGTCGCAATGTATGGATCGGTGCCGGTGCCATCCTTCTGCCCGGCGTTACCGTCGGCGACGACGCGATCATCGGGGCTGGCAGCGTCGTGACCCGCGACGTGCCTGCCGGCGCGACAGTGGTCGGCAATCCGGCACGCATCAAGTAGTTGATGAGGGGCGTACCGGCCTGCGGGCTGTCGCCCCGTGGTTCTTGAGATGTCGGCAAAAAAAAGCCCCGACTGGCGGGGCTTCTTTCGTTCGATATCAGCTGAAAATCCGTTCTGCTATCCGCACTTCGAATAGCCGCAGTTCAAGCACGTCGCACAGCCATCCATGATCACGACCGCCTTGGTATTGCACTTGTGGCACATCGTCGCGCTGGGCGGGAAGCTGGCGCCTTCGCCGGTCACTTCGACGTCCTCGCTGCGCGGGGTGTCGCTGATGCGCGGCTCGGGGAACAGTTCGCCGTGGCCTACGTCAGAGTTTTTTTTTGACAGCTGGTTGTAAGCGGCACGCTTCTCGGCGATCAGGGCGCGCTGGGCGTCGCTCATCTCCGGGTCGTGCATCAGGCCGATCGACTTGAGGTGGTCCTCGACGATGCTGCCCAGCTCGGCCACCAGCGACGGCATGTAGACGCCGCCGGCCTTGAAGTAGCCGCCCTTCGGGTCGAACACGGCCTTCATCTCGTCGACCAGGAAGGTGACGTCGCCGCCCTTGCGGAACACGGCCGACATGATGCGGGTCAGCGCGACGATCCACTGGAAGTGGTCCATGTTCTTCGAGTTGATGAAGATCTCGAAGGGGCGGCGCAGCTCATGCTCGGTCCCGGCGTTGAGGACGATGTCGTTGATCGTCACGTACAGCGCATGCTCGAACAGGGGCGATTTGATCTTGTAGGTGGAGCCGATCAGGATCTCGGGGCGCTCGATGCGCTCGTGCATCTGGATGACGTCGGCCGTCGGCAGCGACTCGACCGCGGCGACGGGCGCGGGACGCGCAGCCTCTTTCGCCTTGTCGTCCTGGGTGACGACGCTGTAGCCCTTGATTTTCTTGTCGATCTTGACGGCCATGAACCCGCTCCTGGTGCGGTAATGCTGATCTAGTTATGTGTGTTGCTTAAGGCGGTCGCCGCGCCGCTGGGACGCGGCGACCAATCGGGGCACTTACTTCCTGGCAGCTTTCTTCGCGACCTTCTTGGCGGGTCGCTTGGCTGCCTTCTTCGCCGCCTTCTTGGCGACGGCCTTCTTGGCCGGCGCCTTCTTCACAGCTTTCTTGGCGGCTGATTTCTTCGCGACTTTCTTCGTCGCAGTCTTCTTCGTGGCTTTCTTGGTGGCTTTCTTGGTGGCCTTCTTGGTGGCCTTCTTCGCGGCCTTCCTGGCAACCTTCTTCGTTGCCTTCTTCGCCGTCTTCTTCGCCGCAGCCTTCTTCACCGCTTTCTTCGCGGTCTTCTTGGTGGCGGCCTTCTTCGTGGCCTTCTTGGCCGTCTTCTTGCCGGCCTTCGCCTTCAGCGACGAAGCTTCCTTCTTGGCCTTTGCGCTGGCAGCGGCGAGCTTCTTCTTGGCGGTGCCTACCGCCTTCTTGGCGGCCTTGCGTGCCTTCTTGGCGGTGGTCTTGACCGACGCCACCGCTTCCTCGGCACGGTGCATCACCGCGCTGGAAATGTTGGATGCGGTTTCTTTCACGTTATCGGCGGCCTGCGACAGGGTCGCCGTCACTCCGTTGCCATTGCTCATGTGCCCTCCTGACGGGCGTCAAAACTGGTTGGCCTGGTGCGGTAATCGGGGTGTTGCAAGGGCGATGCTATACCTGCTGCAGCTGCATGACACGATGAATGCGTCGCGCACCTGGGCCGCGTACATGAACGCGGAACCGGCCCGGATTCCGCGTGGAGGCGTCGAGGCCGCCTCCCACCTGCTACCACTACTGCTTTGTAAGTGCGAGGAACCTGCTTCCCCCGGGTGCCGATGTCCTTGACGCCTGAAAGCAGGTCCCTCGCCGCGCTAAGAAACAGCGCTTAGAACTTGCCGTAATACCCTTCCTTCAAGGCATCGAACAGGTTGGCGGCGGTGTGCATCTCGCCGTCGTACTCGATCTGTTCGTTGCCCTTGACCTCCAGCACGCTGCCGTCTTCCAGCTCGAACCGGTAGGTCGTGTTCTCCAGGTCGGCTTCCTTGACCAGCACGCCCTGGAAGGCGGCCGGGTTGAAGCGGAACGTGGTGCAGCCCTTCAGGCCCTGCTGGTGGGCGTAGCGGTAGATGTCCTTGAACTGCTCGTACGGGTAGTCGGTCGGGACATTGGCGGTCTTGGAGATCGAGCTGTCGACCCACTTCTGCGCCGCGGCCTGCACGTCGACGTGCTCCCTGGGGGAGATGTCGTCCGCGGAGATGAAGTACTCCGGCAGCCTGGCGTGCTCCTCGTCGGAGAACGGCATGGCCTTGGCATTGATCAGCTCGCGGTAGGCCAGCAGCTCGTAGGAGTAGACGTCGACCTTTTCCTTCGACTTCTTGCCTTCGCGGATCACGTTGCGGCTGTAGTGGTGCGCGAACGACGGCTCGATGCCGTTGGAGGCGTTGTTGGCCAGGCTCAGCGAGATCGTGCCGGTCGGCGCGATCGAGCTGTGGTGGGTGAAGCGCGAGCCGGTCTCGGCCAGCTCATCCACCAGCTCCGGCGCCACCGCGGCGACGCGCTGCATGTAACGGCTGTAGCGGGCGTGCAGGACGCGACCCGGGATGTCCTGGCCGATCTTCCAGCCGTCCTTCACCATCTCCGGACGCTTGCGCAGCATCTCGGCATCGACGGGGAACAGCTCGTCCATGATCGGCGCGGCGCCCTTTTCCTTCGCCAGCGCCAGGCCCATTTCCCAACCGGCCACGGCCATCTCGCGGGAGATGCGCTCGGTGAACTCGCACGACTCCTTGCTGCCGTACTTCATGCGCAGCATGGTCACGGTGCTGCCCAGGCCGAGGAAGCCCATGCCGTGGCGGCGCTTGCGCATGATCTCGTTGCGCTGCTGTTCCAGCGGCAGGCCGTTGACCTCGACCACGTTGTCGAGCATGCGGGTGAACACGCGCACGACTTCCTTGTATTCCTCCCAGTCGAAGGAGGCCTGGTCGGTGAACGGGTCGCGCACGAACTTGGTCAGGTTGACCGAGCCCAGCAGGCAGGCGCCGTAAGCCGGCAGCGGCTGCTCGCCGCAGGGGTTGGTCGCGCGGATGTTCTCGCACCACCAGTTGTTGTTCATCTCGTTGACGCGGTCGATGAGGATGAAACCCGGCTCGGCGTAGTCATACGTCGAGACCATGATCATGTCCCACAGGTGGCGGGCACGGATGTGGCCGTAGATCTTGCAGGCCACCAGGCCGTCGTCGCGGACGATGTAGTTGCGGTGGGTCGGCCACTCGCGCCACACGACCTGGGTCGCGTCGTCGAGGTTGATGTCGCCCTTTTCCTTCATGTTGACCGGGAACACCAGCGGCCAGTCGGCGTCGGTGTCGACCGCTTCCATGAAGCCGTCGGTGATCAGCAGCGACAGGTTGAACTGGCGCAGGCGGCCGTCTTCGCGCTTGGCGCGGATGAAGTCCTTCACGTCCGGATGGGAGACGTCGAACGTGCCCATCTGCGCGCCGCGACGGCCACCGGCCGAGGACACGGTGAAGCACATCTTGTCGTAGATATCCATGAAGGACATCGGACCGGAGGTGTAGGCGCCGGCGCCGGCAACGAACGCGCCGCGCGGACGCAGCGTCGAGAACTCGTAGCCGATGCCGCAGCCGGCCTTCAGGGTCAGGCCGGCTTCGTGGACCTTCTCCAGGATGCCGTCCATCGAATCCTCGATGGTTCCCGAGACGGTGCAGTTGATGGTCGAGGTGGCCGGCTTGTGCTCGAGCGCACCGGCGTTGGAGGTGATGCGGCCGGCGGGAATGGCCCCGCGGCGCAGCGCCCACACGAACCGCTCGTTCCAGTACTGCTGCTTCTCGGCATTGGGCTCGGCTTCGGCCAGGGCCTTGGCTACGCGCTGGTAGGTGGAGTCGATGTCGGCATCGACTGCCTTCCCCGTCTTGGTCTTCAGACGGTACTTCTTGTCCCAGATGTCCTGGGAAGCGGGCTGCATCGGGATTTCCCTCTCGAGTTCCCCTGCAACCGCGGCCGTCTTGACCGCCTCGAGGCGCACTGTGCTCATGCCTGTCCTTTCTCCTCGTTCTGGCAACGGATCGGGACCGCTGCCGGTGAATTCTTATATTGGTTGCCGCTCTGCCAACGACGGCTCAACAGCCGCCGACGGCGATGCCCGCGACCGGTCTTGCACGTCCGCGAAGCATTGGATTTGGTTCGAATTAGGGCTCATCTTGCTCCCGTTCCGCGCCATCCCCCGAGGACGCTCACAGTACTGCAACTCTAAGCCGGAAAACCCTGACTTTGGGCTCCCGTCGCCTGCAAACCACTACATGTAGTGGCAGAGGCGAGGGTTCAAGCTAAACCCGCTCCTGGATTTAGTCAACGCTTTTTTGATCGCTGTCTCAATTCGTGACCGCCGTCAGCGACGCACTGCGGCAGGTGCACTTGCAAGACCCGTGCGTGCGCGATCGCGGCCGGGGGACTGCGGAGATCGGACCGCTTGCGGAAACTGGCCCGGAAACTTCATGGCCTATTTAGTGGTCTTGCCAGACACTGTCGCCATTCAGCCGCGCATGCGGCGGACGCCCCCTTCCCTCCAGCCAGAACGACGCGATGCGCCCTCTGCCGACCCTGCTTACCCTGTCCCTGGCTGCCGCCTTCGGCGGATTTGCCGCCACCGCGATCCGCGACGGCCTGGAAACGCCTGCACAGGCCGCTCCCGCCGCTGCCACTGCTGTTCCGGCCGTTGCCGCGCTGCCGACGGTGGTCAGCGGCCAGCCGCTGCCGTCGCTGGCACCGATGCTGGCCAAGGTCACCCCGGCCGTGGTCAGCGTCCACACCAAGCAGCGGGTCAACGTCAGCCCGTTCGGCGGCGATCCGATGTTCCGGCGCATGTTCCCGGAGCTGACCCAGGAGCGCATCAACGAATCGCTCGGCTCGGGCGTGATCGTCGACGCCCAGCGCGGCTACGTGCTGACCAACCACCACGTCATCGAAGGCGCCGACGAAGTCTCGGTCACGCTCGCCGACGGACGCACGCTCAAGGCCGAATTCCTGGGTTCCGACCCCGATACCGACGTGGCGCTGATGCGCATCACCGCGCCGAAGCTGATCGCGCTGCCGCTGGCCAATTCCGATGCGCTGCGTGTCGGCGACTTCGTGGTCGCGGTCGGCAATCCGTTCGGCATCGGCCAGACGGTGACCTCGGGCATCGTCTCGGCCGTGGGTCGCACCGGACTGCGCGGGCTGGGCTTCCAGAACTTCATCCAGACCGACGCCTCGATCAATCCCGGCAACTCCGGCGGCGCACTGGTCAACCTCAACGGCGAACTGGTTGGCATCAACACCGCCAGCTTCAACCCGCGCGGTTCGATGGCGGGCAACATCGGCCTGGGCTTCGCCATTCCCACCAGTCTGGCGCGCAACATCATGGGCCAGCTGATTGCCAACAACGGCGTGGTCATCCGCGGCACGCTCGGACTGGAATCGCAGGCGGTCGATGCACGACTTGCGCAGGGGCTGGGCCTGGACGAGGCGCACGGCGCGCTGGTGACGCAGGTCTACTCCGGTGGCGGTGCCGCCGCGGCCGGACTCAAGCCGGGCGATGTGATTGTCGCCGCCAACGGCGAACGCATCGACGACCCGGATGCGCTGCGCAATTTCGAAGGCCTGCAGGCGGTTGGCAGCCGCGTCGCGCTCGACGTGCGTCGTGACGGCAAGGTGATCCAGCTGAACACTTCGCTGCGCGAGCAGCCCAAAGCTTTCCAGGGACTGGAACTGGATCCGCGCCTGGCCGGTGCGGTGTTCGCGGAACTGCCTGAGCGCCTGCGCCAGTCGGGTTATGCGGGCGTGCTGGTCGAATCGGTCGCGCGTGGCAGCCGCGCCGCGCAGAACGGCCTGCAGAAGGACGACATCGTCACCGCCGCCACCACCGGCAAGTTCGAAGATCTTTCAGGTTTCCGCGCCAGCTTCACGCAGGCTCCTGCACAGTTGATCCTGCGCGTCGTACGCGGCGGCGGCCGGCAGGGCAACTTGCCGATGCAGTGACCTTTGGGTCACCCTGCCTCCAGCAGGAAATACCCGCGACCCTTATCGAGGAGTACCTGATGAATTCCACCCCCAGCGACGGCATGAAGACCCATCTGAGCGAAGCAGGCGGACACCTGAAGCAGGCAGCCAGCGATGCCGGCGAAGCACTGCGTGGCGCAGCGACGGCGGCCGGCGATGAACTGCGCGTTGGCAAGGCGAACGTCAAAGCCGACCTGGCCGACTCCGCACTGTCAGGAATTGCTGCTGCCGAACAGGCCGGTGGTGTCGCCCGCGAGCAGGTCGATGCACTGATGGACAAGGGACGCGACCTGATCGACAGCGCCGCCGAATTGATTCGCGAGCGTCCGCTGGCTTCCTTCGGCGTGGCATTCGCCGCCGGCTGGATCATCGCCAAGCTCGCCCGCAGCGGCGACAAGTAAGCACACGTGAGCCAGGCCGGGGACGAGCGCGAGCCCGACGGGCCCAGGGTCGAAATACCGGGTCTGCCGCCCGACCTGGGCGAGTCCCTGGGCGCACTGGGCGCAAGTGCCCGCGCCAGCCTCGGCGCCGCGGGCGAATCGGCGAAGGCGCTGCGAAGTCTCGTCGCCGCCGACCTGTCACTGGCCCGCAGCGCACTCGGTCGCGCCCTCGCCTTCACCGGCATGGCGATCGTTTTCGGTGCCTCGGCGTGGTTGTTCCTGATGGGCAGCCTGGTGGCCTGGCTGACCAGCCTGGGCTTGTCGTGGTTGCTGGCGATGCTCATCGCCGCACTGCTCAGCCTGGCCGTGACCGGCTACGCCTGCTGGCGCGCGGTGCATTATTTCGACCACACCCGCCTGCAGGCGACGCGCCGGCAGTTGGCGCGTCTGGGCATCGGTGAGCTGTCCGACTTCATGCCCAGCCCGGGTTCGAGCGAGTCGGCGCGAGAGGTCCACAAGCGCCACGCGCAGACGCCGTCGGGCGAGCCGAAGAAAGACAGGCAGGGCATCGATGTCGCTCCGCCATGACTTCCTCGATAACGAATCAGCGCCCACGGGATCGCCATGCGCTTTGAAACGCTGATCCAGAAGGTCGACCAGGCCGAGGACGTCCTCGAAGAGAGCGAGCGTCGCGTCGCTGCCCAAGTCGGTGGACTGCGCGATACCTGGCGCGAGTCCTGGACGCCGGGAAGGATCGTGATCGCCGGCCTCGTCGCTGGATTTGTCGTTGGCCGCGCCGAACCACTGCGGACAATCGGCAAGGGCGGCGGACTGATGCAGATGATCACGATGGTGTCAGGCCTGTTCGCCGGCGGCAGCGCCCAGGTTGCGGCCGAAGGTGCCGAGGTCGCGGCAGCCAGTGCAGAAGCGGCGGCAGGCACATCGGGGCCGGCCACTGCGGCCCTGACGACCGAAGACGAGGAGGCCGCGGCGCTGGCGCGGGCCGAGGCAACTGTGCAAGCTGCACGCGGCGTCGCAGTCGATCCGGTCGAACCTTGAGCATCCCAGAACCCGAAACACCTTCCGAATTGCGACCGTCCGACGACGGCGAGGCCCTGCCGAGCCCATTGCAGCCGCGACCGCGGTCGTCGAGTGCCGCGATCGTGCTGGCCACGCTTGCGGTCGGCTTCACGCTGTGGGCGGCGCAGGAATTGATCCTGCCGGTGCTGCTGGCGATGTTCTTCGCCCTGGTCGGCAACCCGATCATCCGCGGCCTGCAGAAGCTCTTCATCCCGCGCTTTCTCGGCGCGGTGCTGGTGCTTGTCGGCGGCCTGGCGGCGGCGGGCGCACTGGGGAACCAGCTGATCGAACCGGCCGGCGAATGGGTCCGGCAGGTGCCGCGCGAAATGAAGTCGATCGCGCCCAAGCTGCGCGACCTGACCAAACCGATGCTCGACGCCAACAAGGCCGCGCAGAACATCGCCCGTGCCGCCGGCGGCGAGAGCACCGGCAAGCCGGTGCAGGTGATCCGCACCGAACTCAACGAGCCCTACAAGGCGCTGACCGCGACGCCGCGACGCGTGGCGTCGGTGCTGGCGGTGGTGCTGCTGACGTTCTTCTTCATGGTCTATGGCGAGAGCCTGCAACGCAACGCGATCGCCCTGCTGCCCACGCGCCAGCAGAAGAAGCTCACGGTCGACATCCTGCATTCGATCGAGCGCGAGATCTCGCGCTATGTCCTGACCATCACCCTGATCAACATCGCCGTGGGCCTGGCCCTGTCCGGTGCGCTGTACTGGCTCGGCGTGCCGGTGCAGGAGGCGCTGCTGTGGGGCACGATGGCGGCGATCCTCAACTTCGCGCCGTACGTGGGCCCGCTGATCGGCATCGTGATCATGCTGCTGATGGGCTTCGTCGCGTTCGACCAGTTGCTGCCGTCGTTGTTGCCGGCGGGCATCTACCTGGTCCTGCACACCATCGAAGGGCAGATCGTCACCCCGATCGTGCTCGGCCGGCGCATGCGCCTGTCGCCGCTGGTGCTGATCCTGGCGCTGATGCTGTTCGGCTGGCTGTGGGGCATCGTCGGCCTGCTGCTGGCGGTGCCACTGCTGGTGTGCGTGAAGCTGGTGCTGGACCGGATCGAGGGGATGGGGGGCTGGGCGCGGTTGCTGGAGTGACGCCCCGTCATCCCGGCGAAAGCCGGGACCCACCTTGACCTTGCTTCCGGCGGGTCGGGAGCCAAAGCAGATGGGTCCCGGCGTTCGCCGGGATGACGTCGGGATAACAGGCTAAAATACGCCATGCATTTCCCCGTCCGCGCCATCACCCTCGACCTCGATGACACCCTGTGGCCGTTCGCGCCGATCGGGGCGCGGGTCGAGCGGGTGCTGCACGAGTGGCTGCTGCAGCATTGCCCCGGCACCGCGCAGCGCTTCCCGATCGCCGCCATGCGCGAGATGCGCGAGCGTGTCTTCATCGAGCGCCCCGACCTCGCCCACGACTTCAGCCAGCTGCGCATGCTGAGCCTGGTGCGGGCGATGGAACTCAGCGGCGACGATCCGGTCCATGCCGACGCCGCGTTCGAAACGTTCTACGCCGAGCGCAACCGCGTCGAGTTTTATCCCGATTCGCTTGCCGCACTCGAGCGCATGGCCGCGCGCGTGCCGCTGGCGGCGATCAGCAACGGCAATGCCGACCTGACACGCGTCGGCGTCTCGGCACACTTCGTCTTCCAGCTCGGTGCGCGCGAACACGGCACGCCCAAGCCTGCAGCGAGCATCTTCCACGCCGCCTGCCGCCAACTCGAACTGGCACCAGGCGATGTCCTCCACGTCGGCGACGACATCGAGATGGACGTCGTCGGCGCCCATCGCGCCGGCCTGCGCAGCTGCTGGATCAATCGTGAGGAAGCGCGCTGGCCGCACGCCGACATCCGCCCCGACCTCGAATTCGCCACGCTCGCCGAACTGGCAGACTGGCTGGACATGGCACAACAACCGGAACTCCTTAGCGCATGAGCATCCCGCACGGTTTCGCCGACGCGAGCATCGACAGCCTGCCGCTGCACGTGGTCGGCCGCGACACGATCGGTCAGTGGCGCGCGACGCAGGAGGCTTCGGTACTGGCCTGGCTCGATGCGCAGGCTTTCGACGGTTCTCCGTGGACGGCGATCACGCTGCCCGCCGCAGGCGGTGGCATTGCCGCCGCGGTGATCGGTGTCGCCGATCCGCGTGATCCCTACTCGTACGGCCACGCGCCCTACGCGCTGCCGGTGCGTGCCTGGTCGCTGGCGACCGACCTCGCGCCCGAGGCGCGCTCGGCCCTGCACCTCGGCTGGGGCCTGGGCAGCTACCGCTTCAACCGCTACAAGCAACCGCTGCGCCAACCGGCGCAGTTGCAGACAAGCGGCGACGACGAGGCATTCGCACAGCTCGCCGCATGCATCCGCGTGCGCGACCTGGTCAACACGCCAACCGAGGACATGGGTCCGGACCAGCTCGAGCAGGTGGCCTGCGAACTGGCCGAGCGCTTCGGCGCACAGATCGAAGTCATCAGCGGCGACGACCTGCTTACCCGCAATTTCCCGGCGATCCATGCGGTTGGCCGCGCCAGCCACCGCGCACCGCGACTGATCGCGCTGCGCTGGGGTGACGAGTCGCACCCGCACGTGGCCATCGTCGGCAAGGGCGTGTGCTTCGACACCGGCGGCCTCGACCTCAAGCCGGCTGATGGCATGCGCAACATGAAGAAGGACATGGGCGGTGCCGCCCATGCCATCGCCCTGGCCGAGCTGGTGATGACGCGCAAGCTGCCGCTGCGCATGACCCTGCTGGTGCCGGCGGTCGAGAATGCGGTCGGTCCCAATGCGTTCCGCCCGGGCGAAGTGCTTGCCACGCGCCAGGGCATGTCGGTGGAGATCGACAACACCGACGCCGAGGGCCGCGTGATCCTGTGCGATGCCCTCACCTATGCCGGCGAAATGAAGCCGGCCCTGCTGCTCGACTTCGCCACGCTCACCGGTGCGGCGCGCATCGCCCTGGGCCCGGACCTGCCGGCGCTCTACAGCAACGACGAAGACGTCGCGCGTTTGTGGCTGGAATCCGGCATCGAACAGCGTGATCCGCTATGGCGCATGCCGCTGTGGCGGCCGTACCTGCGCTATCTGACCAGTACCGTCGCCGACATCGCCAACGGTGGTCCGTCGAAGATGGCCGGCAGCATCACCGCCGCGATCTACCTGGAGCGCTTCGTTCCGGCCGCGCAGAAGTGGGCACACCTGGACGTCTACAGCTGGAACGACAGCGACCGCCCGGGCCGTCCGGCCGGCGGTGAAGCGCAAGGTCTGCGCGGCGCCTATGGGCTGCTCAGGAAGCTGTCCTCGACGTAGTGGTAGCGATACCCCTGCCCCCGGGCCCCGCTCCCAGACCATCTGGCTCCTGCACAAACTGACTTTCGGCAGGTTGGCGCAATCGGTTCAGTGACGGCACACTAGGCGCCGTCTTGCGTCTGGTGTGCATATGACTGCCTCGTCCGACCTGCTCAAGGAATTGCGCATAGACCGTAGCGCGCCACCGCCGCCGGCTTCACGCCGCGGTCTGTGGATCGTGCTCGCCGTCATTGCGGGTGTACTCGTATTGCTGTTGGCGGCGTGGGCCGTGTTCGGCCGCGATCGCGCGGTCGAAGTGCAGACCGCGACCGCCACCGCCATCGGCAACGGCGGCAATGCCTCCGTGCTCGATGCCACCGGTTATGTCGTAGCCCGTCGCATGGCGACGGTGTCGGCGAAGATCACCGGCAAGGTGCGCGAGGTGATGATCGAGGAAGGCCAGAAGGTCGAGGAAGGCCAGGTCATGGCCACGCTCGATCCGATCGACGCCGATGCCGAACGCACGCTCGCCAACGCCCAGGTCGGCGCCTCGCGCAGCCAGGTCGAGAGCGTGCGCGCACGCCTGTCCGAGGCCGAATCCAACGCCCGCCGCCTGTCGACGCTGGTCAACCAGCAACTGGTGTCGAAGGCGCAGTACGACGAAGCCATCGCCGCGCGCGATTCGCTGCGGGCCGAACTCACCACCTCCGAACGCAATGCCAAGGTCGCCGGCGACCGCCTGCACATCGCCGACCTGGGCGTGGACAACACCATCGTGCGCGCGCCGTTCGCCGGCGTGGTCACGGCCAAGGCCGCGCAGCCTGGCGAAATTGTTTCGCCGCTGGCCACCGGCGGCTTCACCCGCACCGGCATCGGCACCATCGTCGACATGGATTCGCTGGAGATCGAGGTCGAGGTCGGCGAGGCCTTCATCGGCCGCGTGCAGCCGAAGATGCCGGTCGAGGCCACGCTCAACGCCTACCAGGACTGGAAGATCCCGGGCGAAGTGATCGCGATCATCCCCGCCGCCGACCGCGGCAAGGCCACCGTCAAGGTGCGCGTCGCGCTCAAGGTCAAGGACCCGCGCATCGTTCCCGACATGGGCGTGCGCGTGAGCTTCCTGGAAGCGGCCAAGCCCGAAGCGCCGAAGCAGAAGCCGGGCGTGCTGGTGCCGGCGGCGGCAATCACCACTCGCGATGGCAAGCAGCTGACCTTCGTCGTCGTCGACGAGAAGGCGCAGCAGCATGAGGTGACCGTCGGCCGCAGCCTCGGCGACGACCGCGAAGTCACCCAGGGACTCTCAGGCGGTGAGACGGTCGTGCTCGATCCTCCCGCAGGTCTCGCCGATGGCGCCCGCGTCAGGGTGGCTGCTGCCGCAGCCGAGTCCGAATCCGGCAGCGATTCGGCAGACCAGTAGCGCCATCGAATCGCCCCGACCAAGCAGTTCACGCAGTTCCTCCTCCTACCGTATCGAGGACGTCGCAATGTCTACGCTGGTTTCGATCCGCAATCTCAGGAAGACCTATCAACGCGGTCCGGAAAAGGTGGAGGTGCTGCACAGCATCGACCTGGACATTCCCAAGGGTGACTTCGTCGCGCTGATGGGCCCGTCCGGTTCCGGCAAGACCACCCTGCTCAACCTCATCGGCGGCCTCGACTCCCCCAGCGGCGGCGAGATCCAGGTCGACGGCCAACGCATCGACACGCTCGGTGCTGGCCAGCTGTCGCAGTGGCGCAGCCACAACGTCGGCTTCGTGTTCCAGTTCTACAACCTGATGCCGACGCTCAACGCGCAGAAGAACGTCGAGCTGCCGCTGCTGCTGACCAAGCTGTCGTCGGCGCAGCGCAAGCGCAACGCCGAGATCGCCCTGCAGCTGGTTGGCCTGGCCGATCGCGGCAAGCACCGCCCGAACGAATTGTCCGGCGGCCAGCAGCAGCGCGTGGCGATTGCCCGCGCGATCGTCTCCGACCCGACCCTGCTGATCTGCGACGAACCGACCGGCGACCTCGATCGCCAGTCCGCCGAGGAGATCCTGGCACTGCTGCAGTCGCTCAATCGCGACCACGGCAAGACCATCATCATGGTCACCCACGATCCCAAGGCCGCCGATCACGCACAGCGCACGATCCATCTCGACAAGGGCACCCTGGTCGAGCGTGAGCTGGCAGTGGAGCACTGACACCCAATCGGGAGGCATCATGAAATACCTGCACCTGATCTGGGCCGCGCTGTTCCGCAGCAAGACCCGCACGTTTTTGACGTTGTTGTCGGTGATCACCGCATTCCTGCTGTTCGGGATGCTCGACTCGGTGCGCGTGGCATTCAACTCCGGCGGCAGCGTCACCGGCGCCAATCGCCTGGTGGTTGCTTCGCGCCTGTCGATCACGCAGATGCTGCCGTATAGCCTTGACGCACAGATCAAGACGATTCCGGGCGTGCAGAAGTCCGCCTTTGCGGCCTGGTTCGGCGGCATCTACCAGGACCCGAAGAACTTCTTCGCCAACTTCTCCGTGGGGCCGGGTTACCTGGACCTGTATCCGGAGTTCAAGCTGCCGGCCGAGCAGCGCAAGGCGTGGGAAAACAACCGCACCGGCGCCATCGTCGGCGAGTCGCTGGCCAAGCGCCACGGCTGGAAGATCGGCGACACCATCCCGCTGCAGGCGACCATCTTTCCGACCCAGGGCAGCAACAACTGGTCGTTCCGCCTCGACGGCATCTTCCGCATCGACGACGAGAAGATGAAGGCGCAGGAGAACGTGCTGTTCTTCCACTGGAAGTACTTCGACGAGGCCAACGACTACGTCAAGGGCCGCGTCGGCTGGTACATCGTCAAGGTGGCCGACGGCGCCGGTTCCGACGGCGTGGCCAAGGCGATCGATTCGCTCTCGGCCAACTCCGACCACGAGACCAAGGCTCAGACCGAAGCGGCATTCAACCAGGCGTTCGCCAAGCAGTTCGCCGACATCGGCCTGATCGTCACCGGCATCATGGGCGCGGTGTTCTTCACCCTGCTGCTGCTGACCGGCAACACGATGGCGCAGGCGGTGCGCGAGCGCATTCCGGAGCTGGCCGTGCTCAAGACGATTGGTTTCTCGAATCGCAGCGTGCTGTGGCTGGTGCTGTCCGAGTCGGTGTTGCTGGTGGTGCTCGGTGGCGTGATCGGCATGGCCATCGCCTCGCTGCTGATGCCGGGCGTGAGCAAGGCCAGCGGCGGCATGATCCAGCTGCCGACGGTGCTGGGACAGACCTGGGCGGTGGGACTGGCGCTGATGCTGGCCATCGGTGTGATCGTGGGACTGCTGCCGGCATTGCGTGGCATGCGCCTGAACATCGTCGATGCCCTCGCCGGCCGCTGAGCCAAGGAGATCCAGATGAAGAAGTTCATGATCAACCTCGGCATCGCCTTGCTGCTCATCCTCGGACTGGTCGCCTGGGCGATGCTGCCCTGGTACCTGGTGCTGGTCGTGGTGGCGCTGTTCGTGCTGTGGCTGCTGCTGACCCGCTCCGGGCGACTGGCATGGGAGGCGGCCAAGATCGGCCTGGCCAGCCTGCCGCAACGCTGGGGTGCCTCGTCGGTGATCGTGGTCGGCATCGCCGGCGTGGTCGGAGTGCTGGTGGCGATGCTGGCGATGGGCGAAGGCTTCAAGGCCACGCTCAACCAGACCGGCAGCGACAGCTCGGCGATCATCCTGCGCGCCGGTTCCCAGGCCGAGACCAACTCGGTCATCACCCGCGACCAGGTGCCGTTGATCTCGTCACTGGCCGGCATCGCGCGCGGCGCCGACGGCCAGCCGGTGATCTCGCCGGAGCTGTCGCAGGTGGTCAACCTGGTCAGCAAGGCCGACGGCACCGACGCCAACGTGCAGTTCCGCGGCGTCGGTCCGATGGCCTGGACGCTGCGACCGAAGCTCAAGATCGTCGAGGGCCGCAAGTTCAACCCGGGCATGCGTGAGCTGGTGGTGGGACGCGGCGCGCAGAAGCAGTTCGTCGGTCTGGAAGTCGGCAAGCAGCTCAAGCTCGCCAACCAGATGTGGACGGTGGTCGGTGCGTTCTCGTCCGGCGACTCGCACGACTCGGAGCTGTGGGCCGACGTCGACGTGCTCGGACCGGCCTACCAGCGCCAGGCGTTCCAGTCGGTCACGGTGAAGCTCGATGGCAAGGACGGGTTCAACCGCCTCAAGGCCGCCCTCGCCGGCGATCCGCGCCTGAAGCTGGACGTGCAGACCACGCACGACTACTACGCCAAGCAGTCCGAAGGCCTGACCAAGCTGATCAACATCCTCGGCAAGGTGGTCGGCACGATCATGGCGATCGGCGCGGTGTTCGGTGCGCTCAACACCATGTTCGCCGCGGTCGCCGGGCGCGCGCGCGAGATCGCGACGATGCGCGCAATTGGCTTTCGCGGCGTGCCGGTGGTGGTGGCGGTGATGCTGGAGACGATGCTGCTGGCGCTGCTGGGCGGATTGATCGGCGCCGGACTGGCGTGGCTGGTGTTCAACGGCTACAGCGTCAGCACACTGGGGCAGAACTTCAGCCAGGTGGTGTTCCAGTTCAAGGTCTCGCCGGAGCTGCTGTGGAACGGCCTGAAGTGGGCGCTCGGCATCGGCCTGGTCGGCGGCCTGTTCCCGGCACTGCGCGCGGCGCGGTTGCCGGTGACCGAGGCGTTGCGCGCGGCGTAAGGCGCCGATGCGCTGAAGTGACAACAACAGGGGCGCTTCAGCGCCCCTGTTCTTTTAGGCGGGTCAGGCGGCTGCAGCCGCTATCGTTGCGCGGCGGGCGCGCAGCATCCCGTCGATCGCGAAGATTGCCAGCGCCACCCAGATGAAGATGAAACCCGTGGCGCGGTCGCGGTCGAATGCCTCGCCGAAGAACAGCACGCCGAGCAGGAACTGGATCGTCGGGGCGATGTACTGCATCAGGCCGACCACCGACAGCGGTACGCGCCGCACCGCGAAGGCGAAGCCGATCAGTGGCAACGCGGTCAGCACGCCGCAGAAGACCAGCAGCGCATCGACGCCCAGGCCCCAGCCGCTGGCGAAGTGGCCGGTGCCATGCGTCTCGCTCCACAGCAGGACCAGCAGCGCCGGCAGGAACAGGTACACGCTCTCCACGCCCAGGCCGCTGACCGCATCGACGGCGACGAGCTTGCGGATCAGCCCGTACAACGCGAACGACAGCGCCAGGCCAATCGCGATCCACGGCGGCTGGCCGTATTGCCAGGTCAGCCATGCCACGCCCGTCGCCGCGAGCGCCACCGACAGCCACTGCACGCGGTTGAGCCGTTCGTGCAGGAACACCACGCCGAACAGCACGCTGACCAGCGGATTGATGAAGTAACCCAGGCTGCTCTCGACCACGTGCCCTGCATTCACCGCCCAGACGTACAGGCCCCAGTTGAATGCGATCAAGGTGCCACTGAGGGCCAGCATCCACGCCGCGCGCGGTTGCGCCAGGGTCGCGCGCAACCAGCCGCGGCCCTGCTTCCAGACCAGCCACGCCGCCACCAGCAGCGCGCTCCAGACGATGCGGTGCATGACGATCTGCAGCGACGGCACCACCTTGAGCAGATGCCAGTACAGCGGCATCAGCCCCCACAGCACGAATGACGCCGCCGCGACCCAGAGGCCGCCGCGCACGGAAGCGTGGTCGCTCATGCCGCGGGCTCTGAAGGTGCCGACCGCGAGGGTTCAACCGCAGCTGGCTGCACCTGCTTGCCCGAGCGCGCCTTCGCCAGCGTGATGATGACCACGCCGACCAGGATCACCGCCATCGCGCCCAGGTCATGCGCCGTGAAGTGCTCGCCGCCGATCAGCGCGCCGAACATCACTGCGATCGGCGGATTGACGTACGCATAGCTGGTCGCCAGCGCCGGCCGCACGTGGTGCAGCAGCCAGATGTAGGCGGTGAAGCCGAAGATCGAGCCGGCCACGACCAGGTACAGCAGCGCGGTGGTCGCGCTGGCGCTGGGCATCGCGGTCATGCGCTCACCATGCAGCACGGCGGCGATCAGCATCCACACGCTGCCGGTGAGCATCTGCCCGGCGGCCGACATGAACGGCTGTGGCAGGTCCTGATCGCGGCTCCAGATCGAGCCCCAGGCCCACGCGATCGGCGCGATCACCAGGCACACCAGGCCGAGCATCGACGACGACAGCTCGCCGCCGGCATTGAGCCAGAGCACGCCGAGGAAGCCGATGATCAGGCCGACCCATTCGATCTTCGACGGATGGCGACCGCGCAGCATCGCGAACACGCCCGCGAACAGTGGCATGGAGGCAACCGCTATTGCAGCCAGGCCGGAGCCGACTTCGGTCTCGGCCAGGTTCACCAGGCCGTTGGACAGCAGCACCATCCAGATCGACAGGATCCACAGCGTGCGCCACTGCTTGCCCGTTGGCTTGGGCACGCCGCGCCAGCTCAGCACTGCGTACATGATCGCGCCGGCCAGGAACATGCGCCCGGCGCCGAGCAGGAACGGCGGATAGCTCTCCAGCGCGAAGCGGATCGCCAGGTAGGTCGAGCCCCAGAGGATGTAGACCGAGGCCAGGGCGAAGGCGACGGCCAGCCCGCCGGGAGCGGCGCGGGCGGCGGTGGGTGCAGCGGTGCTCATGCGGATTCCACGTGGGGGTGGGAGTGGTGCTGCCGGCCGGCACGACACCGGCACCGCGCCGTGCTGCGTACCGCTTGCCGCCAACGACGGCCGGGACGCCGCACCGCCGGTGCTGGAAACGTTCGGATGACTGAATCGTAACGGCAGCGGCCGCCACGCGATTGATATATCGTGCGCAGAAACGCAAAAATTTTGCGAGGCCGCCGTGATGCTGGACGAGTTCGACCATCGCCTGCTGGAGCTGCTGCAGCGCGACGCCTCAGTGACGCTGACCGCGCTCGGCGAGGCGGTCGGTCTGTCGGCCAGCGCCGTGCAGCGGCGACTCACCCGCTATCGCAAGAGCGGCCTGCTGCGGCAGATCGCCGTGCTCGACCCCAGGCAGTTGGGCACCACCCTGGCGACGGTGCTGGTCGCGATGGAGCGCGAGTCGGCCAAGCTGCATGCTGCATTCCATGCGCGCATGCGTGCGGCGCCGGAAGTGCAGCAGTGCTACACGCTGGCGGGCGAATGGGACTACCTAGTGATCCTGTCGACCACGGGCGTGGCGCATTGCCGCGAAGTGGCCGACCGGTTGTTCATGGACGAGGGCAACATCAAGCGCTATGAAACGCGGATGGTGTTCGACGTGGTGAAGTCGGGGTTGCATGTACCGACGCGGGCGCCGGTGCGGCGGCGGAAGTAGGGAGCGCCGTCAGGCGGCCTTCTCTCGCGCCAACACCTTCTGCTTCATCGGCAGGCCCCAGCGATAACCTCCCAACGACCCGTCGCCACGAATGACGCGGTGACAAGGCACCACGATCGCCAGATGGTTCCCGGCGCACGCACTGGCCACCGCACGCGTCGCCCGCGGCTGACCAATCGCACGCGCGACTTCGGCATAGCTGCGCGTTTCACCACGCGGGATCTTCATCAGCGCGTCCCACACCTTCTTCTGGAACGCGGTCCCGATCAGGTCCAGCGGCACCTGCGCCTGCTTGCCGGCGAGCGCGTCGGCGACCGCGTGCAGTCGCGGAGCGAGGAACTCGTCACGGCCGGCATCGACCCGCTCCAGATGCGCCTGCGGAAACTCCTCGTGCAGGCGGGCTTCCAGCGCATCGACGTCCTCGCCCAGTTCGATCATGCACACGCCGCGTTCGGTGGTGGCCACCAGGGCCTGCCCCAGCGCGGTCGAGGCGATGCTCCAGCGAACCTGCTCGCCAGCACCGCCGGCACGGTAGCGTGCCGGGGTCATGCCCAGCTTCGCGGCGCCGCCTTCGTACACGCGCGAGGGGGATCCGTAGCCGGCGTCGTACAGCGCGGCACTGACATCGTTGCCTTCGCGCAATGCGACCTTGAGCGTGCCCAGCTTGCGCTGCGCCAGGTACTCGGCAGGACTGAGGCCGAAGCGCGCGCCGAATTGACGTTGCAGGTGCGAGGCGCTGAGGCCGACCGTGGCAGCGAGGTCGGTCAGCGTCGGCTCGCCGGCGTCGAGCAGTTGCCGGGCGTGGTCGAGCTTGTCGCGGAGCTGGCGGGCAGTGTTCATGGGCTAAAGCGTAACGGGCGCCCTGAGGCGCCCGCTATCCGATTCTTGCAGCCGGCGGCCTGGGCTCAGTCCGCCCAGTGCCCTACCGTCGTCGCCGTCGGCAGCACCTGCGCCGAAAGCTGACGGTCGCTGTTGAGCAGGTGCACCGCGTCGGCCAGAATCGCCGCCGATTCGCGCAGCAGCGGGTCCGGACGGTTCTCGGCCAGCTTCTCGCGCTCGGCATCCTTGGCGATGTCGCGCTCGTTCGCCGACAGGCCGTCATCGTTGTAATCGTCGGCCAGCGGATCCAGGTCCAGGCCCAGCGTCTTGCGCTCTTCCTGGCGCTGCTTGCGCTTGCTGTCGTCGCGGTCACGTTCGGAACGGCGCTCGGCCTCGTTCAGGCTGACCCACTTCTTGGCGCGCTCCTCGCGGAACTCGTTGACGTCGTCCGACCACCACTGGAACTCCTTGTCCTTGGCGATGCGCGAGGTGTGCAGCGTCTCGAGCTTGGGCAGGAGCGGTGCGAAGTTGCCGTATGCGGTGTGCGGTACCGCCGAGATGCGGGTCCAGGGCAGTGCGTTGTCGTAGGTGCTTTCGCCGTACTCGCTGGCGTCGACCGAAACCGGGAACGAGATGTCAGGCACCACGCCCTTGTTCTGCGTCGAACCGCCGCTGACGCGGAAGAACTGGGCGATGGTCAGCTTGACCTGGCCGAAGCGTGCTTCCTCGTTGGCCGGCCAGCGGTCGAGGTCGACCAGGTTCTGCACCGTGCCCTTGCCGAAGCTGGTTTCGCCGATGACCAGGCCACGACCGTAGTCCTGGATCGCGCCGGCGAAGATCTCCGACGCCGAGGCCGAGCCACGGTTGATCAGCACCGCGAGCGGGCCTTCCCAGGCAATGCCGGTATCGCTGTCGCCTTCGACGCTGACGCGGCCGCCGGACTCGCGCACCTGCACGACCGGGCCACGGTCGATGAACAGACCGGTCAGCTCGATCGCCTCGTTGAGCGAGCCGCCACCGTTGTTGCGCAGGTCGAGCACGACGCCTTCGACCTTTTCCTCGCGCAGCTTGGCCAGCAGCTTGGCGACGTCGCGCGTGGCCGAAGCATAGTCGGCGCTGTTCTTGCGACGGCCTTCGAAGTCCTGGTAGAAGCCAGGCAGCTCGATCACGCCGATGCGCTGCTGCGGCGCGCCGTTGGCGGCGGGGATGGTGATGATCTTCGACTTGGCGGCCTGGTCTTCCAGGCGCACCTTGTCGCGCACCAGCACGATGCGCTGCGGCTGGCTGTCGAGGGTGGATTCGGCCGGGATCACGTCCAGGCGCACTTTCGTTCCCTTGGCGCCGCGGATCTTGGCGACGACATCGTCGATGCGCCAGCCGATCACGTCTTCCATCGCACCGCTTTCGCCCTGGCCGACGCCGACGACGCGGTCACCGGGCTTGAGCTTGTTGGACTTGCCGGCCGGACCACCGGGCACGATCTCGCGGATCGCGACCACGTCGTCCTGCTTCTGCAGCACCGCGCCGATGCCTTCGAGCGAGAGCGACATCGACACGTTGAAGTTGTCGGCGGTCTTCGGGGTGAAGTAGTCGGTGTGCGGATCGACCGAGTTGGCGTAGCTGTTGAGGAAGGTCTGGAAGACGTCCTCGCCCTTGAGCTCGGCAATCGACTTGCCCATGTTGGCGTAGCGCTTGTCGAGCGTCTTGCGGATGTCCTCGGGCTTCTTGCCGGCCAGCTTCAGGCGCAGCCAGTCGTTGCGCACCGACTGCTTCCACAGCGTATCGAGCGCGGCGGCATCGGTGGCCCACGGCGCGTCCTCGCGGTCGTACTCGTAGCGGTCGCTGCCGGTGAAATCGAAGATGTCCTGCTTGAGCAGGTTGCGCGCGAAGGTCACGCGCTGGTCGACGCGCTGCTTGTAGGTGGAGAAGATCGCGTAGGCCGGGTCGAGGTCGCCACTCTTGATGGCGTCGTCGAACTTCAGCTTGTAGATGTCGAACTTGGCGACGTCCTGCGCGGTCAGGAACTGCTTGCCGCCATCGAGCGACTCCAGGTAGCGCTTGTAGATGTCAGCCGACAAGGTGTCGTCGAGCGCGACCGGGCGATAGGCGTAGCGGCTGTCGGAGAGCAGTCCGTACACCAGCTTGGCGGCGGTGGTCTGGTCGGCGGTCGGCGCGCGCGGCAGCGGCGACGGTTCCATCGACTTGATCAGGCTCGGCTTCTCGTGCTGCGGCAATTCGACCTGGGTGGTCTTCTTGTCGACGCTGTCGGAGGACTGCGCGAGCAATGCCAGCGGTGTGGTCAGCAGGAAAGCGAATAACGTGGTCTTGGCATTCATCGCGGGGCTCGCGGCCGCTGGCGGCCTGATCTTTGGTGCGGGGGGTGTCGGACGCAGGACTAGCAGCGACAGCGGGACGGCATGAACCGACAGCATGTACCGGTGTTCGACAGCCCCACAGTGCCGAAAGTTGCAGCGGCTGTCACCCCACCACCGGTGGGAAATACCGTGCCATGGCGCGCACAAACGCCCGTTCATCAAAAGCGTTCAGCTGGCCGACGGCTGCCGTTACGCCGGCGTTAGGGCAGGCCGCACCCAGCCAAGCTGCAGGTTTGCCGGTCAACGACAGGTGACGCCGCCGAGGCGGCGAGCCGGCTCAGGTGGCCGCGACGACGCCGGCTTCGATCGCCGAACGGTCGGCGTGGTAGGACGAGCGCACCAGCGGGCCGGAAGCGACGTGGGAGAAACCCAGCGCCATGCCGTAGACCTCGAGTTCCTTGAACTCTTCCGGCGTCCAGTAGCGCAGCACCGGATGGTGGTGGGCACTGGGCTGCAGGTACTGGCCGATGGTGATCATGTCGACGTCGTGCGCGCGCAGGTCTCGCAGGGTCGCCTGCACCTGCTCCATGGTCTCGCCCAGGCCGAGCATGATGCCGCTCTTGGTGGCCACTTCCGGATGCTGCGCCTTGAACTTCTGCAGCAGGGTCAGCGACCACTGATAGTCGGCGCCCGGGCGGACGTTGCGGTACAGGTCCGGCACGGTCTCGACGTTGTGGTTGAACACGTCCGGCGGATTGCTGGCCAGGATCTCCAGCGCGCGCTCCATCCGGCCCTTGCCGCGGAAGTCGGGCGTGAGGACCTCGATGCGGGTCTTCGGGCTGTGCTCGCGGATCGCGGCGATGCAGTCGACGAAGTGCTGGGCACCGCCGTCGCGCAGGTCGTCGCGGTCGACGCTGGTGACCACGACGTACTTCAGGCCCATGTCGGCGACGGTCGTCGCCAGGCTCAGCGGCTCACCGGCATCGGGCGGCTTGGGCCGGCCGTGGGCGACATCGCAGAAGCTGCAGCGGCGGGTGCAGACCTCGCCGAGGATCATGAAGGTCGCGGTGCCGTGGCTGAAGCACTCGTGGATGTTCGGGCAGCTGGCTTCCTCGCACACCGTGACCAGGCGGTTCTCGCGCAGCTTGGCCTTGAGCTGCTGCACCGAGTTGCCCGACGGAATTCGCACGCGGATCCACGACGGCTTGCGAAGCAGCGGCGCATCGGCGAACTGCACCGGGGAACGCGCGATCTTGTCGCCCGCCACCTGTTTCACACCTACTTGGAGCCCACCTTCCTCCAGCGCAGCCGGGCGCGAGGCCTCGGGCGCGGCGTTGCCGCTCACCATGGCGAGCGGAATGGACTTGGCGGTGGATTCGGTCATGGGGGGCACAACGATCAGGGTGGTGGAGCGTTTTCGACCTGCAGGCCGAACTGGCGGGCGACGTGGCCGATCAGGACCGGCTTGACTGCGTCCAGCCCCGAAGGGCCGCCCAAGTCTAGCATCGAGGTCACTTTCAGCCCCTGGTAGCCGCAGGGATTGATGCGCGCGAACGGCTCCAGGTCCATGGCGATGTTGAAGGCCAGGCCGTGGAAGGTGCAGCCGCGACGCACGCGGATGCCGAGCGCGCCGATCTTGGCGCCGTTCACGTACACCCCGGGGGCGCCTTCGCGACGCTCGGCGTGGATGTTCCAGTCGGCCAGGGTGTCGATCATCGACTGCTCGATGCGGTGGACGTATTCCTTTACCCCGACCTTGAGCCGCTTCAGGTCCAGCAGCGGGTACAGGACGATCTGGCCGGGGCCGTGGTAGGTCACCTGGCCACCGCGATCGACGTGCAGGACCGGGATGTCGCCGGGGAACAGCACGTGTTCGTCCTTGCCGGCCTGGCCGAGGGTGAACACCGGGTCGTGCTCGACCAGCCAAAGTTCGTCGGGCGTGTCGGCGGTGCGCTCGTCGGTGAAGGCCTGCATGGCGCGCCAGACCGGCTCGTAAGCGCGGCGACCGAGATCCCTCACCACAGCCGAAGACATAGCCCCCTCCCCTTCAAGGGGAGGGCCGGGGAGGGGATGGGTTGCAGCGGCGGCGTCCACGACCGCTAAATCGTCCACTTCACTTCCGGATGCTCCCGCAGCACCGCATGCGCAAGGTCGTACTGCTCGCGGCTCTCGGCACGGAAGCTGATGCGCACCGACACGAATCGGCCGCTGCTGGAGTGCTTCCAGCTGACCGATTCGTTGACGACTTCGATACCGGCGTCCAGCAACAACGTCGGCAGCACCGTCTCCAGGTCCTTCTCGGCCGCGCCCATGGCGCTGAGCTCGAAGGTGCCGGGGAACTGGAAGCCGTGGTCGGGGTTGTCGGATTTGATTTCCATGGGGCGATTATGGGTCCGGGGGTGGGGGAACCCAAGTATTGCCGGCCCCAATAACGAGGAAAGCCGGCTTTCGCCGGCTTCCCGTTGCTGCAGTCAGCGCCGAGCTTCACTCAGGCAAGGATCACTCCGACTCCCACCACATCCACAACTCGTCCCACAGGCGCTTGAAGAAGCCGCCCTGCTCGACCGCGTTGATCGCCACCAGCGGACGCTGCGAGATCACCTTGCCGTCCAGCATCACCTTCACGGTGCCGATCTTCTGGCCCTTGGCGATCGGCGCGACCAGGGTCTTGGGCACGTCCATCATCGGCTTGAGCTGGTTGTACTTGCCGCGCGGCACGGTCACCAGCAGCGGCTCGGCAACGCCGAGCTGTACTTCGTCGACGGCGCCCTTCCACACCTTCTGCTTGGCGATCGGCGTGCCGACGTCGTAGAGCTTGTGCGTCTCGAAGAAGCGGAAGCCCCAGTTCAGCAGCGCCTGCGAATCGACAGCGCGCTGGTTCTCGCTGCTCGAACCCATCACCACCGAGATCAGGCGCTGGTCGCCGCGCATGGCCGAGGCCATCAGGCAGTAGCCGGCGCCGGAGTGGTGACCGGTCTTGATGCCATCGACCGAGGGATCACGCCACAACAGCAGATTGCGGTTGGGCTGGGTGATCGGGCCGACCGTGAATTCCTTGATCTTGTTGTACGAGTACGCGACCGGGAAATCGTGGATCAGCGCGCGGCCCAGCAGGGCCAGGTCGTGGGCGGTCGAGAAATGACCTTCCGCCGACAGGCCGTGCGGATTGACGAAGTGCGAGTTCTTCATGCCGATGCGCGCGGCGTACTGGTTCATCAGCGCAGCGAAGGCATCGGTGGAACCGGCGACGTGTTCGGCCAGGGCGATCGCGGCATCGTTGCCGGACTGCACCACCATGCCCTTTTCCATCTGCACCAGCGGCGCGGTCTTGTTGACCTCGAAACCGGAGTAACTGCCGTCGGTGCCGGCGCCGCCGACGCGCCAAGCGTTCTCGGTCATCATGACCTGGTCGGTGTCCTTGATCTTGCCAGCGGCAAGCTCGGCGGCAATGACGTAGCTGGTCATGACCTTGGTGATGCTGGCCGGCTCGACGCGCTTGTCGTAGTTCTCGCCGGCCAGGATGTTGCCGCTGGCGGCGTCCATCAGCACCCACGCGGCGGCGGTGATCTGCGGCGGCGGCGGAACCGGCAGCGAATCGCTGGCGGCCGGCAGCGCGGGCGCGGCGGGCTGCGGCGTCGGTGCCTGGGCGATGGCGAGGCCGGTCACCAGGGTGGTGACGGCGGCCAGGGCGGCGGCTCTGGCAAGAGCGGGTACTTTCATTGTCTCTACTGCTCCGGAGGCCGGCGACGTGCCGGCCAGATGTCTGAGGGGTGGAATTTTAATCGCGGACGCGCTGCGGCTGGCCGAAACCAAGACCCGCGATACGGGCCGCAAGTTCCGGGGCCTGCGCGGCCTGGAGCGGGCCCACGCGCAGGCGCCAGATGGTCTGGCCGTTGGCGCTGGCGTCGCTGATCTGTGCGGTGTCGATGCCGGCCTGGCGCAGTGTCGTCAGCGCGCGGTCGGCATTGGCACGGGCGGTGAAGCTGGCGACCTGCAGGACCACGCCGTCGCTGCTGGCGACAGCGGTCGGGGCGGCCGGCGGCGGCGCGGCGGCCGCACTGGCCACTGCTGCGGCGGCGCTGCCCAGCACGGTTGGCTTGCCGGTGGCGATGCGCACGCCCGGCGGCAACTCGCCGGCGTTGGCACTGGCGACAGGCATGGCGGCGATCAGGCGGTCGATCGGCGTCGGTTTGGCGTCCGCCGGCCGCGACGGCACGGCAGCGGGAGTCGATGCGAGCACCGGCCGGTCGTCGTCACCCGGCTGCAGCGCGCGAACTTCGACGCGACCGGTGCCGCGCGCGGTGATGCCGAGCTTGACCGCGGCGGCGTAGCTCAGGTCGATGACACGGCCGTCATGGAACGGGCCGCGATCGTTGACCCGGACCACCACCGACTTGCCGTTGTCGAGGTTGGTGACGCGGGCGAAGCTCGGCAGCGGCAGCGTCTTGTGCGCGGCGGTGAAGGCGTACATGTCGTACACCTCCATGTTGGATGTGCGGCGGCCGTGGAATTTCTGGCCGTAGTAGGAGGCCGTGCCCTTCTCGACGTAACCCTTGGTGTTGTCGAGCACTTTGTATTGCTTGCCCAGGACCGAGTACGACGCGCGGTTGCCGATCGCCGAGCGCGGCTCGTTGGTGACCTCGGGCTCGGGAATGGAGTCGACATCCGGCACGTGGTCAGGCGTGCTGTCGGACACGCCCGGCTTGTACAGGCCGCCGGCGGTGTAATTGCCACGCGTGCGCGGATCTTCCTGCGCCGGGGCGTACGGCGACTTCTTCTTTCCCTTGCCGTCCGGCAGCTGGCTGTGCTGGACGCCGCCCTTGTCGGGGATGCCCGCGGACTGGGAAACGGATTTCTTCGGCGCACTGGCACAGGCGACCAGGCCCAGCGCCAGCATGGCGGCGAGCGCTGAACGGACAAGGCTGCGATGCATGGCCGTGGACCTCATGGCGAGGGCGGGACGACGACGGCGGCAGTGGCGGCGACGGGTTCGTTGGCGCGGCCGGCGATGGCCTCGCTGAGCTGGTACACCGCCATCGCGTAGTGCTTGGAGATGTTGTAGCGGGTGATCGCGTAGTAGTTGCGGAAGCCGAACCAGTACTCCGCCCCCTCGACACCGTCGAGCTTGACCACCGTGGCGGTCTGGCCCGGCGGCACCGGGGTCAGCGGACGGAAACCGCGCGCAGCCAGGTCGTCCATCGAGTAGACCGGATCGAGGTTTTCCGGCTCTATGGGTTTGGCGTCGACGGCGGCATTGGCGCGCACCGTGACCGGCCCGCCACGCACCCAGCCGCCCTTCTTGGCGAAGTAGTTGGCGATCGAGGCGAAGACGTCGTCGAGGTCGTTGAACAGGTCGCGCTTGCCGTCACCGTTGCCGTCGACGGCGAACTCGCGATAGCTCGACGGCATGAACTGCCCCCAGCCCATCGCGCCGGCATAGCTGCCCTTGAGCGTGGTGATGTCCAGCCCGGTTTCCTTGCCGAGCGCGAACAGCTGGCCCAGTTCGCCGCGGAAGAACGCCTCGCGGCGATTCTCGCGGTCGGCCTTGGCCAGGTCGCCGGTGCGCGGATAGGCAAAGGCCAGGGTGTAGAGCGCGTCGAGCACCGGATAGCTGCCGGTGTTCTTGCCGAAGTTGGTTTCCACGCCAATGATCGAGACGATCACTTCGGCCGGCACGCCGTACTTCGCCTGGGCGCGATCGAGCTCGGCACGGTGCTCGGCGAGGAAGGCGCGGCCGCCGTCGATGCGCGACTGGGTGATGAAGATCGGCCGATAGTCGCGCCACGGCTTGGCCTCGGCCGGCCTGGACATCGCGGCGATGATGCTGTCGCGGATCTCGGCGCGGTCCAGGACCGACTCGATGTACGCCGGGTCGATGCCGTACTGGGCAGCGGTATCGCGCACGAAGGCGGCCCGCGCCTCCGGCAGCGCCTTGCGCTCATGCGGCTCGGGCAGCGCTGGCGTGCCCGGAACCGTAGTGGCCGGGGCAGCGGGTTTGGCGGGAGTTTGTTGGGGAGCTGGCGCCGAAGCTTGGGTGGCGCAGCCGGCCAACGCGAACAGGAGCGCGCTGATCGCGGCGCTACGGAGAGTGTGGCGTCGGGTCATCGCCGCGAGGGTAGCACGCGCTCAGGAAGGTCAAAACCGTGTGTTCGGGGGTGGCTGAACCGGGGAGTCAGGTTCGGTAGCTGAATGGGAAAGGGGTGAAGCGTCCCCTCTCCCTGGCCACATTCGTGGCCTGTCCCTCTCCCACAAGGGGAGAGGGGAATGGGGATTGCAGCCGCATTCGGAGAATCCGCGTTGCCCTCTCCCCTTGTGGGAGAGGGACAGGCGCGCAGCGCCAGGGAGAGGGGTCAGCGCGCGTACACCGGCCGATGCGCCCGCACCGCCATCACCACGCCCAGCCCCGCCAGCAGCGACACCGCCGACGTGCCGCCATAGCTCAGCAGCGGCATCGGCACGCCCACCACCGGCAACAGCCCCGAGATCATGCCGCCGTTGACGATCACATAGACGCAGAACGCCAGGCCGAGCGCGCCGGCAATCAGGCGCGAATAGCCATCGCGGGCTTCCGCGGCGATCCACAGGCAGCGGCCGATCACGAACAGGTACAAGGCCAGCACCGTGGCCACGCCGACCCAGCCGAACTCCTCGCTGAGCACGGCGAAGATGAAGTCGGTGGTGTGCTCGGGCAGGTAGTTCAGGTGCGACTGCGAGCCCTGCCCCCAGCCCTTGCCGGTGAGGCCGCCGGCACCGATGGCGATCTTCGACTGGATGATGTTCCAGCCGGTGCCAAGCGGATCGGACTCGGGATTGAGGAAGGTCAGGATGCGGTCCTGCTGGTACGGCCGCAGCAGCCAGAACCACGCCACCGGCGCGATCGCGGCGACTGCGCCGAAGGCCATGCCGAACCACCACCACGGCAGCCCCGCCAGGTACAACGCGAATGCGCCGCTGACGGCGACCAGCATCGCCGTGCCGAAGTCGGGCTGCATCAGGATCAGACCGGTCGGCACCGCGATCAGCACGCCGGCGACCAGCACGGTGCGGAACCGCGGCGGCAGCGACTGCCGGTCGAGGTACCAGGCCACCATCATCGGCAGGCTCAGCTTGAGCAGTTCCGCCGGTTGCACGTAGACCACGCCCAGGTTGATCCAGTGGCGGCCGTGCTTGCCGGTGCCGATCAGCAGCACCAGCATCAGCGGTATCAGCGACAGTCCGAAAACGATCGGCGTCCAGTTGCGCAGCTGGTTGGGCGGGATCCGCGACAGCGCCCACATCATGCCCAGGCCGGCAACGAAGAAAGCGCCCTGGCGGACGACCAGGCCGATGGCGTGATCGGCGGCGCTGTAGAGCACGGCCAGGCCGATCACCATCAGGGCGAGGATGGCGCCGAGCAACGGTAGGTCGAGCGTGCGCATGAAGCGCACGAGCAGGTCGAACAACCAGCGCAGGATCTGTCTCATCGGATCGGACCTGCGTCCCTCTTGGCGCTGGCTGGAGTGGAAGTCGGCGGCACTGCGGCGGGCACCGCGCCTGCGGGCGCTGCCGCCGTGGGCACAGCCGCAGCGGGCACCGCTGCCGTCGCGCCGATGGTGTCGGCCGGCAGTACGGCCACCGGCTGCGGCGGGCGCACGTACTTCGGATCGCTCGGCACCGGCTCAGGCATCTTGCCCAGCAGCCAGGCGTCGAAGATCTTGCGCGCGATCGGCGCGGCGGTACTGCCACCGAAACCACCGTGCTCGACCGAGATCGCCACGACTATCGTCGGGTTGTCGGCCGGCGCGTAGCCGACGAACAGCGCCTGGTGGCGCAGGTTGTACGGCAACGAGTGCGGATCGAAGCTGATGTTGCCCTTGCGGCTGATCTTCTGCGCGGTGCCGGTCTTGCCGGCCATCAGGTACGGCGCACCGACGGCCATCGCCCGGCCGGTGCCGCCTGGTCCCATCGTCGCCATCATTCCTTCCTGCACGGCGCGCAGGTTGCTCGCGTTGTCGGTGATGCGCGGCGGCGTCGGCTGCTGCAACGGCGCCCACGGCGCGAGGTACCCGTCGCGACGATCGGCGACGATGTGCGGGCGCACCAGGTTGCCTCCGTTGGCGATGGCCGCGGTGCCGCGCGCGAGCTGCAGCACCGTTGCGACCCAGTAGCCCTGGCCGATGCCCGCATTGACGGTCTCGCCGGCGTACCACGGCTCCTTGCTGCGCTTGCGCTTCCAGTCCGGCGAGGGCACCACGCCGCCCTTCTCGCCGAGCAGGTCGATGCCGGTCGGTTCGCCGAATCCATACTTGCGCATGTACTGGTCGAAGCGCTCGATGCCCATGTCGTAGGCGAGCTTGTAGTAATAGAAGTTCACCGACGCGGCGATCGACTTGCGCAGGTCGGTCCAGCCGGCGCCACCGTGGGCGTCGCGCCAGCCGCGGCGTTGGCCGGGAATGTAGAACGTGCCGGTCGAGAACACCTTGTCCTCGGGACGGCGCAGGCCGCTGTCGAGGCCGGCCAGGGCGATCAGCGGTTTCACCGTCGAACCCGGCGGGCCGCCGCCGAGCACGTTGCGGTTGAACATCGGGCGCGAGGGGTTGTCCATCAGCGCGCGGTAGTCGACGTTGGAGATGCCGTTGACGAACAGGTTGGGGTCGTACCCCGGCAGGCTGACCATGCCCAGTACCGCGCCGGTGCGCGGATCGAGCGCCACGGCCGAACCGTCCATGTCGCCAAAGGCGGTGACCATCGCCTGCTGCAGATCCAGGTCGATGCTCAGGCGCAGGTCGGCGCCCGGCGTCGCGGGCACGTGACCGACCTGGCGCATCGGCCGGCCGTCGACGTTGGTCTCGATCTGCTCGTAGCCGACCTTGCCGCGCAGCGCTTCCTCGTAATAGCGCTCCAGCCCGGTCTTGCCGATGTGGGTCAGCGCCGCCCCGCCCTCGCCGAGGGCCTTGAGGTCGTCGGCGTCGATGCGCGCGACGTAGCCGATCACGTGCGAGAACAGGTCGCCGTACATGTAACGGCGATTGAGGTAGGACACCAGGTCGACGCCGGGATAGCGCCAGCGGTCGACGGCGAAGCGCGCGGCTTCTTCCTCGCTGACGCGCAGCTTCAGCGTGATCGGCTTGAAGCCGCGGGTGGCGCGACGCTCGTCCTCGAAGCGGGCGATGTCCTCGGGCGTCAGCGCAATGACCTTGGACAGGTCCGGCAGCCAGGTCTCGGTCTTGCCGGCCTCGAACGGGGTCACCTCGATGCGGTACGCCGGCACGTTGTCGGCCAGCACCCGGCCCTTGCGGTCGAGGATCAGCCCGCGACCGGGCACGACCGGCCGCAGCTTGATGCGGTTGGCTTCCGAGCGCGTCGCATAATCGGCGTGCTGCCACACCTGCAGGCGGAAGTACCACAGCCCGAGCCCGGCCAGCGCCAGCAGCACGCAGCTGAAGGCGATGGCGGAGCGCAGACGGAACTGGTTGGCTTCGGCTGCGGCGTTCTTGAGGACGCGACGACGCGGACCCATCGTCAACGCCCCCGCCAGCGACCCAGTCGCAGCGAGTCCAGGCCCACGAACAGCAGCGGCCACAGCAGCATGCCGGTTAGCGGCGCCAGCCAGGACGCCGCCGGCATCGTCGGCTCGCCGACCGCGACATGAATCGCGGCGGTGACGATGCGGTCGTTGAGGAGCAGGCCGCCGATAGCCAGGGCCTGCTGCGACATCGGGAAGAAGCGCAGCCGCGCGCGGAAGCGCTGCAGGATGTAGGCCATCACCACCAGCCGCAGCGCCTGTTCGCCGAACAGGCCGCCGTAGACCAGGTCACCGGCCAAGCCGATGAGGAAGGCCGCGCCCAGGCCGATGTGGTCGGGATCCTCGATCACCCAATAGGCCAGCACCAGCGCCAGCCAGTAGGGGCGCAGCGGCTGCAGGGTCGGCGGCAGCGGCAGCAGGCCCAGGATCAGCGCGACGACCAGGCTCAGCGGCAGCACCCATTGCGGACGGACGCGGGTCATCGGCGCGGCTCCGTCGGTGCGGCGGGTTTTGCGGGCGGCTTGGCCGTTGCAGGCGATGGCGTTGCGGGCTTCGCCGGCGCTTGCGTCGCGGGCTTGGCCGGCGTCGATCCCGCTGGCGCCGTTGCGGCTTGGGTGGCGGCTGCGCCCGGCAACGCGGCAGTGCCCTGCCCGACCGCGATGGCTGCGCCCGACGGCGCGCTCATCGCCGGCGAGGTCGTGGCATTGAACGCGGTCGCGCCGGGAAGCGGGCTCGTCTGGTTCAGCAGCACGAGGACTTCGCGGCCGCGATCGAGCTGCGCCGCAGGGGTGACTTCGCCGATCAGGAAGGCGCGACTGTCATCGGGACGCAGCGAGGCGATCGTGCCAACCGGGAAGCCCGGGGCGAAACGCCCGCCCAGGCCGGACGTGACCAGCACGTCGCCGACCTTGATGTCGCTCGACAGCGGCACGCTCGGCACGCGCAGCACGTCGCTGCGGCCTTCGCCGTAAACCACCAGGCGCACGCCGTTGCGCGCCACCGCCACCGGGACGGCATGCGAGGGGTCGGTCAACAGCAGCACATTGGCGTACATCGGCGTTACCGCAATGATCTGCCCAAGCAGGCCGCCTGCGTCGATCACGCTCTGTCCGACCTGGACGCCGTCGCGGCTGCCGGCATCGAGCACCAGGCGCTGGCGGGCAGGGTCGAGGTCGATATCGAGCACCGGCGACAGCACCACGTCGAGCTTGCCACGCTCGGCGGCGTCGAGCAGGCCGCGCAGGCGGGCGTTGTCGGCGGCCAGCGTCTGCAGTCGTGCCATCCGCGCCTGGTTCAGCATCAGGTCGTTGCGCAGGCGTCGGTTCTCGGCGGTCAGCTGGGTCAGCGTGCCGGCGTCGTCACTGATGCGCTCGACCATCTGCCCGGGCCAGCCGGCGACCATCCACAGCGGCTGCACCAGCAGCGTCGCCTGGCGTCGCACCTGGCTCAGCCAGCCACCGCGGTGGTCGAGCATGATCAGGGTCACCGCCAGGGCCAGATAGGCCAGCAACTTCAACGTACCGGCGACATCACCCGTGCGGGCAGCGGTGGGAGGACCGGCGTAGGAAGGCACAGGAGGGCTGGGTCGACAGGAGTGGGAATGGGAGGGTGGAGCACTGTTTTACCCGTTTCCCGCGTGCCCCTGGGCGAGAATCGGTCAAGAAACCGGATATTCAATATGCACCGGCCGGATGCCGCGCGAGCGCAGTCATCCGGCCTGGTTGTTCCCCACTCGCGCCGCACTTACTCCGGCGCGAAGAACTCGTTGCCGTGCATGTCGACCAGCTCCAGCGCGCGGCCACCACCACGGGCGACGCAGGTCAGCGGGTCGTCGGCGACCTGCACGTGCAGGCCCGTCTCCTCGCTGATCAGGCGGTCCAGGTCGCGCAGCAGGGCGCCACCACCGGTCAGGACGATGCCGCGCTCGGCGACGTCGGCGCACAGTTCCGGCGGGGTCTGCTCCAGCGCCAGCTTGATCGCCGAGACGATGCCGGCCAGCGGCTCGCGCAGGGCTTCGAGGACCTCGTTGGAGTTGATCGTGATCATCTTCGGCACGCCCTCGGCGAGGTTGCGGCCGGAGACCTCGATCGAGGCCGCCTTGGTCTGCGGGTAGGCGCAGCCGATCTCGATCTTGATGCGCTCGGAGGTCGCCTCGCCGATCAGCGTGCCGTAGGTGCGGCGCACGTAGCTGATGATCGACTCGTCGAAACGGTCGCCGCCGATGCGGACCGAGGCCGAATAGACGATGCCGTTCAGGGCGATGACTGCGACTTCCGTGGTGCCGCCGCCGATGTCGACGACCATGGAGCCGCGCGCCTCGGTCACCGGCATGCCGGCGCCGATCGCGGCCGCCATCGGCTCCTCGATCAGGTAAACCTCACGGGCACCGGCCTCCTCGGCCGATTCCTTGATGGCGCGGCGCTCGACCTGGGTCGAGCCGCAGGGCACGCACACCAGCACGCGCGGGCTCGGGCGCAGGAAGCGCGACTTGTGCACCTTGCGGATGAAATGCTTGAGCATTTCCTCGGTGTAGGTGAAGTCGGCGATGACGCCGTCCTTCATCGGGCGGATCGTGGTGATGTGCCCCGGGGTGCGCCCGAGCATCATCTTGGCCTCGCTGCCGACCGCCGCAACGGTGCGGTTGCCGCCGATCAGGCGGTCCTGGCGGACAGCGACTACCGATGGTTCGTTCAGGACGATGCCCTGTCCGCGGACGTAGATGAGAGTGTTGGCCGTGCCCAGGTCGATGGACAGGTCGTTGGAAAACATGCCGCGAAACTTCTTGAACATCGAGGGATAGGCCGTCAAATGGGGGCGCGAGGGGTTCGCTAGCCTAGCAACCGCCCCCCCTGCGAGCAAGGAAAAAACCTGCAAATCCCGGCACTTCGTGCCGCCGGTGGTCACCCCGGGGGTCGCGGCCACGGACGCGACGGCAATGAGAGCCCGGGACCCACCCATGTGCGCGAATCGGAAGGGGGCCATCGGCCTGCTGGCCGTCCGGGGCCCCAGCGGCTACCCTAGCGCCCGCGCGGCGCTCGGGCCGCTTTTTTCTTTTGGAGTATCGACCGATGTCTGCGCTGATCTGCGGCTCTCTGGCCTACGACACCATCATGGTGTTTCCCGACCAGTTCAAGAACCACATCCTGCCGGACAAGGTTCACATCCTGAACGTCTCGTTCCTGGTGCCGCGCATGCGCCGCGAGTTCGGCGGTTGCGCCGGCAACATCGCCTACAACCTCAAGCTGCTCGGCGGCGACCCGATCCCGATGGCCACCGTCGGCCAGGACTTTGGTCCGTACCGCGAGCACTTCGAGCAGCAGGGCATCAACCTGTCGCAGGTGAAGGAGATCGAGGAGCTGTTCACGCCGCAGGCCTTCATCACCACCGACCACGACAACAACCAGATCACCGCGTTCCATCCGGGCGCGATGATGCGCAGCTACGAGAACCATGTGCGCGACGTCAAGGGCGTGAGCTTCGGCATCGTCAGCCCCGACGGCCGCGAAGGCATGCTGCAGAACGCCACCGAGTTCGCCGAGCTGGGCATTCCCTTCATCTTCGATCCCGGCCAGGCGATGCCGCTGTTCAACGGTGAAGAGCTGCGCCACTTCATCGAGCAGGCCGACTACGTCACCGTCAACGACTACGAGTCCAACCTGCTGCAGGAACGCACCGGCTGGAGCGAGAACGACATCGTCAAGCGGGTGAAGGCGTACATCACCACGCGCGGTCCGCACGGCTCGCAGATCCACACGCAGGAAAAGACCTACGACATTCCGCCGGCGCACGAGCGCCGCGTCACCGACCCGACCGGCTGCGGCGATGCATTCCGCGCCGGCCTGATCTTCGGCATCGAGAAGGGCTACGACTGGCTGACCATCGGCCGCATGGGCAACCTGATGGGCGCGCTCAAGGTCGAACACCCGGGCACGCAGAACCAGCGCTTCGATTACGACGAGTTCAACGAACAGTTCAAGCAGCAGTTCGGATATTCACTCTGAGTGAATCGCCCTGACGATGCGCGTTGAGCGCCGCCAGTCGCCTTTGCGATGGCGGCGCCTGCATCGTCACATCATGTGCGCCAGCCACAGCAGCTCAGGCGCCGCCAGGCGTTCGAATTCCTTGTAAGGCATGCGCACCACTTCGGTGTGGTTGCCGGCGTTGAACGCGATTTCTTCCTGGTGCGCCAGGCGCGAATCGACATACACCGGCATGCCATAGATGTGGCCGAACGGCGGCATCGCACCGGGTTCGCAGTCGGGGAACGCGCCGCGGAACTCGGATTCCTCGGCCAGCTCGACCATCGCACCGCCCAGCGCAAGCCCCAGTCGATACAGGTCGGCGCGGTAAGTCGAAGGCATCACCACCATCGCCAGCCGACCGTCGGCCTTGATCATCACCGTCTTGGCGAAATGCACCGGCTCGATGTGGGCGATCGACGCGGTGTCGTGGGCGGTGATCGTGCGCGGGTGGTTGAGCGTGGTGTAGGGCGCGTGCCCCTGGTCGAGCAGGTTGTGCAGGCGTGGTGAGAGCATGGCGGCCTCCGCCTGGCTCGGCTGCGCTCCAGTCACGGCCGTGCCGCTGGGGGTGGACCGGCGCGCGCATCCGGGCGGGCGCCGCAGTGGCGGGCCTCCAGGGGCAGCCACCGCCTGAGCTTACTCCTGGCGTGCAAAGGCGGCGTGGTGATGCCGTGCCCTTGGCGTCATGCCCTCGGCAAGCCGGTCAATTCCACTTCGGCAGCTTCGAAGGGTCCAGGCCACCGACTTCGAACACCGCCGTGCGCGAGCCGCCGGCCTTTACCGGGAACTCGATGGCGATGCGCTTGGCCGCCTTCACCGTCTTCCACAGCGCGCGCTCGTCCTCGATGAACATCGCGATCGCCTGGTCGGTCTTCGGCCGACTCGCAGCTACGGGCTTGGGCGGGGCATCGTCGACCGTCAACTTGACCTTGCAGCCGCCGTAGCAATCGAAGTCACCGGCTTCCAGCACCAGGTAGCTGCTGCGACCCCAGTCGGGATGGTCGCGGAAGATCAGCTGCACCGGGCGCGCGCCGCTGCCGTCGGTGTCGACGTAGTCCTTGGCGTAGATGGATGCCGACAACTGCTCGCCGCCCTTCACGGGCTGCGTCTGGTAGGTCCACAACGCCGCCACGCGGCGCTGTTCGCGCGACTTCTCCGCCTTGTCCTTGACCTCCTGGTGACGCTCCTCGATGCGCGCCGCGGCGGCACTGGCAGGGTACTTCGCCATCAGCACGTCGCCGTGGGCGCGCGCCAGTTCCCAGTTCTGCTTGCCGTACTCGGCCTCGAACGCAGCGGCCATGGCATCCGCCTCCTGTTCGCGCGCGGCCGCCTGTTGCGCCTCGGCGGCCTTCGGGTCCGTGGCCGGCTCGCATGCGGCCAGCACCAGTGTCATGGCAACAAGTACGGCTGCGGCCAGTGAGCTGCGTTCGATCATTGCGCCTGTCCTCGTTCGATCAGCATCTCGATCGCCTGCGCGACCATCTGGGGTTGTTCGACCAGCGACATGTGCCCGCAGCCATCGAGCAACACGCGGCTTGCCTGCGGAATGCGCTCGGCGTACAGCGCCATCGCGCTGTAATCGATCACGGCATCCTGCCTGCACCACAGCAGCAACGCCGGCTGACGGATGGAAGCGGCGGCCTCGCCGGGCAGGAAACTTTCGTCGCTGCGGCCAATACGCGCGAGCACGCTCTGCTCGAACTGCGCATCGCCGCGACGACGATTGATGTAGATGCGGCTGGCAGGCCACGGCGCCCACGGTCGCGCCTTCGCGTCGTGGAAGACCGTATCCAGATACCGCTTGAGCGATGCCTCGTCCTCGACCGCGAACGGATTCTTGCCGGCCAGCACCTGCTCGCCGAAGCGGTTGTCGGCGAAGCGTACGCCGGCGGCATCGATCAGGCCGACGCGCGCGACCTGCTGCGGATGGCGCGCGGCAACCACCGCGGCGATGCCGCCGCCCATGGAGTGTCCGAGCAGGACGACACCGCGCGGGTCGGCAGCGACCTTATCGATGAAGTGCCCGACGCGCTCGCTCTGGGCGAGGAAGCCGTAATCGGCGCCCTCGATGCGCTGGCTTTCGCCCCAGCCCGGCAGATCCGGGATCAGCAGGCGGTAATGCCCGCGCAGCAGGCGAGCGACCGGGTACCAGTTTTCCTTGCTGCCGGTGAAGCCGTGCAGCATCACCACAGTGGGCGCGTCTTTCGGAGCCTCGTCGCTGTAGGCGTAGACCCAGCGGTGATCGTCGATCTGGACACTGCCGCGCGACAGGCCCGCGGCGATGCGCTGGCGGGTGAAGTCGGCGCGGATGACGCTGTAGGGATCGCGCCAGAGGGCGAAGGCGACGATCAGCACGAGCAGCAGCGGAATGACGATCGCCAGAAGCCTGAGGCTGCGGTGCGTCACGGGTGGATTCCCTGGTGTGGCCTGGAGGAGAGACGGCAGCGCTTTACCCCACCCTGCCCCCCCTTCGCTGCGCGAAAGGGGGGGCGCGGAGCGACTACTGCTTGGCGCTCGCCTGCTGCGCCTTGGCGATTGCCGCTTCCACCGACTCGCTGGTGATCGGGTGGTAGCCCGGGCGCGCCTTGGCGAAGGTGTCCTGCGCCAGCTTCAGGCCTTCGGGCGTTTTCACCAGCTCGTTGTAGGTCGGCATGATCAGCTTGCGGCGGCCGATCCGCTCCAGGAACGAGGCGATCGCCTCGTTGGCCTGCGGGTAACCGCTGCGCACGGCGAGCGGATACCAGCGCTGGGCAATCTCGCCGTTCGGCGTGCCGGTGAAGTGGTAAGCGGCGTCGAGCGCGGCCAGCTGCTCGGGCTTGAGCGTTTCAGGCATGCCGTCGAGGAAGTGCACCCACTCCTGCGTGCTCCACTTCGCGGTCGCGTCCTTGGCGGGCAGCGTGCCGGCATCGAGCCAGGCCTTGCGCGCGGCATCGACCGCATCGAAGCGCGGCGACACCGTCTTGGGCGCGTCGGCCGGTACGCCCGACTGGTAGATCCACTCGTCCAGCTCGGCTTCGCTGACCTTGCCCGGGTACTTGTCGAGCAGGTTCGCCTTGGCGTATTCGACGAACGTGGTGGTCGGAATGCTCTGGAAAGCGAAGTGGTCGAAGTAGCCCTTCAGGAACGGATCGAACACTTCGCGACCGTAACGCTCCTCGAGGAACTGCAGGAACCAGGCGCCCTTGGTGTACACGGTCGAGCTGCTGGAGTCGTCGGGATTGCTCACCGTGCCCGGGCGCTGTGCGAGCACCTGCAGCTTCGGATCGATTTCCTTGTACTCGGCGGCTAGCTCGTTGCGCGCGATCACCTTCTCCATGTCGGCGGCCGGCTTGCCGTACAGGTCCTCGACGATGCGGTTCTCGACGTAGCTGGTGAAGCCTTCGTTGAGCCAGCTGTCCTTCGGCGTGGAGAACGTCACCAGGTTGCCCGACCAGCTGTGCGCAAGCTCGTGCGCGACCAGCGACACCAGCGACTTGTCGCCGACGATCACGGTCGGCGTGGCGAAGGTCATGCGCGGGTTTTCCATGCCGCCATACGGGAATGACGGCGGCAGCACGAGGATGTCGTAACGCCCCCAGCGGTACGGCCCGTACAGGCGCTCGGCCGTCTGCATCATCTTCTCGGTGTCGTCGAACTCCTTGGCCGCCTTCTTCACCATCGCCGGTTCCGCCCAGACGCCGGCGCGATCGCTGATCGGCTGGAACACGAGGTCGCCGGCAGCGATCGCCAGCAGGTACGACGGGATCTTCTGCGGCATGGTGAAGGTGTAGTCGCCATCACGCGCGGCCTTGGGATCGTTGTCGGCGCTCATCAGCACCATCGTGTCCTTGGGCGAGGTCACGTGCGCGGTGTAGGTGAAGCGCACCTGCGGCGTGTCCTGCAGCGGCACCCACGAACGCGCGTGGATCTGCTGCGACTGGCTGAACATGAAGGGCGTCTTCTTGCCTTCGGTCATCGCCGGCGTCAGCCACTGCAGGCCGGATGCATCCGGCGAGGTGTGGTAGGTGACGCGGATGCGCTTGTTGCGCGACGGCGCGTCGATCACGAACTTGTTGCCGAGGGTCTTGTCCTTGTCGCCGATCTTCCAGGTGAGGTCTTCCCACTTGCCGTCGGCGCGCTCGCCCACGACTTTCTCGACGGTGATGTCGCGCGAGTCCAGGACCAGCTGCGTCGCCTTGGGATCGATCCAGTCCAGCGTGTAGGTCGCGCTGCCGCCGAGCTGCTTCTTGTCGAAGTCGACATTGAGCATCAGGGCGAGGTCGTTGATGCGGACCTTGGAGGGTTCTGCGTAGGAGAACTCGTCGACGATGGCAGCGGACTTCTGGTCGGATGCGGCCACGGTGGCGGCCTCCTTGGAAGCGGTGGCGGCCGGCGGGGCGGCATCGCGCGAGCAACCGGCGGCAAGGGCGGCGACGAGGCAGAGGGAAAGGATCGAATGACGCATGTGGGCCCACAAAGGACAGGGTGAGCGGTCGAGTTTAGCGCCTCGGTGGGTTGCGGGCACCGGGCGTCGCGAGTACCTGTCAGGGCCTCGTTAACGTGATCTGGGGCACAGCCAAGATGGGTCCCGGCCTTCGCCGGGACGACGGTGGCGGGGTCGCGGGCGTGGCGGCCTGGGTCCCGGCGTTTGCCGGGACGACGTGACGTTGACCCCGGCGTTTCGCCGGGACGACGGGCGACTAGACCTTGTAGCCCGTGTGGATCGCGACGATCCCGCCAGACAGGTTGCGATAGTCGCAACGCGCGAACCCCGCCGCCTGCATCATCGCCTTCAACTCGTCCTGCGGCGGGTGCTTGCGGATACTTTCTGCCAGGTACTGGTAGCTATCCGAGTCGTTGGCGAACAACTTGCCCAGCTGCGGCAGCACCTTGAAGGAATGGAAGTCGTAGATCGGCTTGAACCAGTCGGCCTTCACTTCCGAGAACTCCAGCACGCGCGCCTGGCCGCCGACCTTGAGCACGCGATGCATCTCGCGCAGCGCCGCGTCCTTGTCGGTGACGTTGCGCAGGCCGAAGGCAATGGTGACCAGGTCGAAGCTGCCATCCGGGAACGGCAGCTTCTCGGCATTCATCTGCACGTATTCGAAACCGGCGACCTTGCCCATGTCGGTCATGCGGTCGCGGCCGACGCGCAGCATCTCGCCGTTGATGTCGCCCAGCACGATGCTGCCGGTGTCACCGACCCGGTCGCGCAGCAGAAGGGCGATGTCGCCGGTGCCGCCGGCCAGGTCGAGGACGCGGTCGCCGCGCTTGACCTGGGCGGTACCGACGAAATACCGCTTCCACACGCGGTGCACGCCCAACGACATAAGGTCGTTCATCAGGTCGTACTTGCCGGCGACCGAAGAGAACACCTGGCCGACCAGCTTCTGCTTCTCGCCGGTGGGAACGTCGCGGAAGCCGAAGTGGGTGGTGCCGGTCTTGTCGCCGGGCTTGTCGGAGCTTGACTGGTTCATCGGACGATTATCGCATCAACGTGCAATGGCCGGGCCCGACTGGAGGCGTGATCCAGGCGCGCCGGGTCCCGAGGAGCCCCGCCGCAATGAGCCAGGTTGCTCCCCGTGAATGGTTGCCGCACGAGCGGCCACTGTTCCCGGGCTCGCCCTCGACGCCGTTCCACCCGACCTGGCTGCGCTGGGCGTTCGGGCTGACCGGCGCGCTGGTGGCGATCACCGGCAGCCTCGGCAATGCCATGGTCACCACCAACCTGCTCCAGCTGCAGGGGTCGCTCGGCGTTACGGCCGTCGAGATCGCCTGGTTGCCGGCGGCCTACGTGATGACCAACGTCTCGGCCAACCTCATCCTGATCAAGTTCCGCCAGCAGTTCGGCCTGCGCCTGTTCACCGAAATCAGCCTGATTCTTTATGCGCTGGTCACGTTCGGCCACCTGTTCGTGCACGGGCCGGGTTCGGCGATCGCGGTGCGGGCCGCGCACGGCATCGTCGGCGCGGCGCTGACCACGCTGGGCGTGTTCTACATGATCCAGGCCCTGCCGGCGCAGCACCGCCTGCGCGCGCTGGCCATCGGCATCGGCGTCAGCCAGATCGGCGCGCCGATCGCGCGGGTGATCTCTCCCGACCTGCTCGACTACGGCAACTGGCGCGGCCTGTACCTGTTCGAGCTTGGCCTGGCCTTGCTGTCGCTGGGCGCGGTGCTGCTGCTGCGACTGCCACCGGGCGATCGCTACAAGGTGTTCGAGCGGCTCGATGCCCTGTCCATCACCTTGCTGTCGGTCGGCATGGCCCTGCTCTGCGCGGTGCTGTCGCTGGGACGGATCGTCTGGTGGCGCGAGGCGCCGTGGATCGGCTGGTGCCTGGCCGGTTCGATCGTGCTGGTGGTCGCGGGAGTGGCCGTCGAGCACTTCCGCGCCAATCCGCTGATCAACACGCGCTGGCTGAGCAGCGGCCTGATGCTGCGTCTGGGTGTCGCGATCATCCTGCTGCGCATGGCCCTGTCGGAGCAGAGCGTCGGTGCGGTCGGTTTCCTGCAGGCGATGGGCCTGACCAACGAGCAGATGCGCGGCCTGTTCGCGGTGGTGCTGCTGGGCTGCATCCTCGGCATCGTCACCAGTGCGTTGACGGTCAGGCCGGTGCTGACGCGTGTGCCGGCCCTGATCGCGCTGGCCTGCATCCTGACCGGCGCGCTGATGGATGCCTACTCCAACAACCTCACGCGGCCGCCGCAGCTGCTGGTCAGCCAGTTCCTGATCGGTTTCGGCAGCACGTTCTTCCTCGCTCCGGCGCTGATCGCCGGCGTCGGCAGCGTGATCGCGCAGCCGCGCAACCTGATCAGCTTCTTCGTGATGTTCTCCATCACCCAGAACGTGGGAGCGCTGTTTGGCTCGGCGTTCCTGGGCACCTTCCAGGTGATACGCCAGAAGTTCCACTCCAGTCAGCTGGTCGAGCCGCTGACCCTGCTCGATCCGCTGGTGACCGCACGCGTCCAGTCCGGCGCCAGCGCCGTTGGCCAGGCGGTGACCGACCCGGCCCTGCGCAATGCACAGGGGTTGCGGCAGCTGGCAGCCGCGGCTTCACGCGAAGCCAATGTGCTTGCCTATAACGATGTTTACTTCGCCATCGCCGCCATCGCCGTGTTGACCATGATCTGGCTCACGATCGTCGCCACCCGGGCGCGCCTGCAGGCCCAGCGCGAACGTCGGATCGCCGCCCACGCAGCCGCAGCATCGACGCCATGAGCACACCCACCCCCACCCCACCCACGTCTCCGCCGCAGCCGGCGCCGGCAGCCCCACCGTTGCCGCCCCCTCGCCCGCCCTGGCAGATCGCGATCTTCGCGGCGGTGGCGATAGGCGGGGCGCTGGTGGTGCTGTACGCCTGGCATCTGCCGCCGTTCCGCACAGCCGTGCAAAGTACCGACAACGCCTACGTCCGCGGCCAGGTCACGGTGATCAGCCCGCAGGTCAGCGGCTATGTCATCCAGGTGCCGGTGAAGGATTTCCAGCACGTGCGCAGTGGGCAACTGCTCGTAAAGATCGACGACCGCCTGTACCGGCAGCAGGTCGACCAGGCAAGTGCGCAGCTGCAGGCCGCGCGCGCCAATCTCGCCAACTGGACCCAGCAGTTGCGCAGCGCCCAGGCGAATGTGGCGCAGACCCGCGCTACGGTCGCCAGCAACAACGCCCTGCACGTGCGCACGGCGGCGACGCTGAAACGTACCGACCGTCTGGCCGGGCAGCAGTTGTTGTCCGCGCAGGACCTCGACAACGCCTATGCCGCCAACGCCCAGGCCGTGGCCGGACTGACCCAGTCACGCGCCGCCGTCGAAGCGGCCGAACAGAGCGTGCGCAGCGTCAGCGTCAACCGCGCGGCACTGGAGGCGGCCGTGGCCGGTGCCGAAGCCGCGGTCAAGCTGGCCCAGATCAACCTCGACCACACCCACATCGAGGCACCTCGCAATGGCCAACTGGGCCAGGTCACGGTGCGCGAAGGCGCCTATGTCACCAACGGTACGCAGCTGATGGCGCTGGTGCCGGACACGCTGTGGGTGGTGGCGAACTACAAGGAAACGCAGATGGAGGACATGCGCGTCGGCCAGCCGGCGCACTTCACCGTGGATGCACTGGGTGGCACGCGCCTGGCCGGGCGCGTGCAGGAGATCTCCCCCGCCGCCGGTTCGGAGTTCAGCGTGCTGCCGGCCGACAACGCCACCGGCAACTTCGTCAAGATCGCCCAGCGCATTCCGGTCAAGGTCTCGATTGATCCCGGGCAGGAGGCGGCGGCGCGGCTTCGTCCCGGCATGTCGGTGGTGGTCGCGATCGATACGTCCGCAGAAGGCGACTGAGATTCCCGGCCGTCGCTGGCATCATGGCGGCATGAGCGATACACCATCGATCCGCTGGCAGGCGCTGCACTTCCGCGAGCTCGACATCGACACGCTGTATGCGCTGCTGAAGCTGCGCTCGGAAGTGTTCGTGGTCGAACAGAGCTGCGTCTACCTCGACCCGGACGGCAAGGACCGGCATCCGCAGACCCTCCATCTGATCGGCTATGCCGAGGACGGCGAGGTGGCCGCTTACATGCGCATCCTGCCGGCCGGACTGAGCTTCCCGCAGGTCAGTTTCGGGCGCGTGCTGACTGCACCGGCCTACCGTGGCCGCGGCCTCGGCGATCCGATGCTGCAGGCGGCCCTGGAACAGATCGAGGCGCGCTGGCCCGGCGCCGACATACAGATCGGCGCGCAGGAACACCTGCAGCGCTATTACGGCCGGCACGGCTTTGTGCCGTCATCGGAACCTTATCTCGACGACGGCGTGCCGCACATCGACATGCTCCGCCGCGCACGCCGCTAGACTCCGCGCAACAGCACAGGTGCCTCCATGATTGCCACGCCCGACTACCGTGCACTGCTCGCAACCGCCGTCGCCGAGGCCCGCCAGGGTCTTTCCGAGGGCGGCATCCCGATCGGCGCGGCGCTCTACCACCGCGATGGCAACCTGCTGGGTTGCGGCCACAACCGCCGCATCCAGGAAGGCGATCCGTCGGTGCACGGCGAGACCGACGCCTTCCGCAAGGCCGGCCGCCAGCGCCGCTATCGCGACACCATCATGGTCACCACCCTGGCCCCGTGCTGGTACTGCAGCGGGCTGGTGCGGCAGTTCAACATCGGCACGGTGGTGGTCGGCGAATCGGTCAACTTCCGCGGCGGCATCGACTGGCTGCGCGAGAACGGCGTCGAGGTGATCGACCTCAACGACGGTGAATGCATCGACATGCTGGGCGACTACATCGCGGCGCATCCGGACGTGTGGAACGAGGACATCGGCGAGGATTGAAGGGCGGCTTCAACGGTTGCCGCGGTCGCGGCATCCAACCCCGGTGCGCAGATGAACGAGACCTTCGTGACTTCCGCCTGATGCCCCCACCGCCGCCGTCGCGCAGGATGCCCGTATGCCCGCCCATGAGTACGAGACCCGCCACGACGCCGGGGACACGCTGCGCACGCACCGCCACGACGGCGCCTATGCGGCGCTGGTGCTTGACGGCAGCTACGTGGAAGCCAGCGCCGACGGCCCGGTCGAATGCACCCCGGGCACGCTGGTACTGCATCCGCGCTGGCACGCCCACGGCAACCGCTTCGGCCGCAACGGCGCCAAGGTGATCAACCTCGCGCTGGGCGAGCACTTTCCCGTCGGCGCCGGCGGCCTGGCATTGCGGGTGCTGCGCGTGGCGGACCTCGGCGATGCCAGCGCGGTGTTCGCGCGCGCGCATCATCATCTCGATGACCTGCTGCGGGCCTGCGCACGCGCAGACGCCCCTGCCCTGCACGACTGGCAGCCGGCATTCCTGCACGAGCTGCAGCACGGCGATCTGCCGGTGTCGGTGCTGGCGCGCCGCGCCGGGGTTTCCCTCGCCCATGCCTCGCGCAGCTTCCTGCGCTCGCACGGCATGCCGCCGCAGCTGCTGCGGCGCGAATTGCGTTGCCGCCAGGCCCTGGCGATGCTCGGCGGCGATACGGCCCTGGCCGAGGTCGCCGCGGCCGCCGGCTTCAGCGACCAGAGCCACCTGAACCGTACGCTGCGGCTGGCCACCGGTGCGACCCCGACGCAATTGCGGCGGCAGATCAAATGCGTTCAAGACCGGTCGGCCGCCCTTCGACTGCAATAGGGGCGAAGGCGGCACCCCGACCGCCACCCCCGAATGGAATCCCGATGAAGTCCAAGGCCACCCTGATCCTTTTTTCTGCCCTTCTGTGCGCGGCCTTTGCCGCGATCGCAGGGGAAGAACCGACCAGCAGCAAGACCGCGATCGCCGCGATCGCCGAGTCCACCAGCGCCATCCTGCAGGGCGACAGCGCCCGCGCCCTGGCGGCACTGGAAGCGACCCCGGCAACCGAATTCCTTGGCAAGGACGCGGACTACCGCGCCTGCATGCTCGAGCGTTACCACGCCAGCAAGCCGGTGCTGACCGCGTCCAGGATCGACGACAAGTTCCTTCGCGGCGTACTCGACGACTACCAGGACTACTGGTGGCGCTCGATGGCGGCACCGGCACAGCGCGACACGCAGGAAGCAGCGCTGCTGGCGAAGCTGCACAAGCGCCTGGGCGCGAGCGCGGTCAAGGCGACCAGCATGGACGAGATCGAACCGGTTCTGCAGACCCAACTGGAACAGCACGGCTACCACGCCCAGCTCGGCCGCACCCCACCGCTTCGCGAGCTGATGGTGTGGCACAAGCAGGACACGCGCATGTTCGATGTGCAGTTGCCGGACGGCCCGTACACGGTCCGCGTCGAACTGCTGGACGATTTCGTCAGCCGTGGCTGGACCGCATACGGCCGCTGCGAGCGTGGCTCGGCCGGCGGCTGGGCGACCGACAAGGCCTTGTTCGCGGTCGTGCCCAGCTACACCGAAGGCCTCGACAGCGAGGCGTTCCGGGTCGTGTTCCTCGGCCATGAAACGCAGCACTTCGCCGATCAGAATGCGTTTCCGGGTCTGGCGCCGTGGGAGCTGGAGTACCGGGCCAAGCTGGTCGAGCTGGCGCAGGGCCGTGAAGTCAGCGCCAAGCGCCTGGGCTACATGATCACCGCGCAGAGCGACGACATGAGCTCGCCGCACACGTATGCCAACAAGCGCGTCGTCGCCGATCTGACCACACGCCTGGGCAAGTCGCCGGACGCGGTCAGCATCGATGAGCTGCAGGTGGCCGCACGCGACCAGCTGCTGGAGGACACGCGCGAGCGCAAGGCGAAGTCGGCGGGCAGCGCAAACGCCAAGTAAACACTGCTGTGGCATCGTGGCGGCTCCCCCATGCAGGAGCCGCCCATGTCCGAGCACCGTGCTTCAATCCACTGGCTGCGCAATGACGGCCCGTTCGATTACGAAGGTTATTCGCGCGACCACGAGTGGGCGTTTGACGGCGGCCAGCGCATCACCGGTTCAGCCGCACCCGAATACCTGGGCAACGTGGCAGGCGTGGATCCCGAGGAAGCCCTGGTCGCCGCGCTGTCGTCGTGCCACATGCTGACGCTGCTGGCGATCGCGGCGAAGAAGGGCTGGGTGGTCGATGACTACCAGGACGAGGCGGTCGGCACGCTGGAGAAGAACAGCGAAGGGCGGCTGGCGGTGACGCGGGTGGTGTTGCGGCCGCGCATTGTGTTCGCGGCGGGCAAGGGGCCGGACGCGGAGGCGCTGGGGAAACTGCATGAGTCGGCGCACCGGAATTGCTTTATTGCGAATTCGGTGCGGACTGAGGTGACGGTGGAGGCGCGCTGAGGCGCGCTTTCCCCTCTCCCTGGCTGCTGCGCAGCCTGTCCCTCTCCCACAAGGGGAGAGGGTTGCCAGCTCTTCCTTCTCCCCTTGTGGGAGAAGGTGCCCGAAGGGCGGAAGAGGGGTGCGCTCTTCGCTCTTAAAGAATGTACCGGCTCAAATCCGGATCCTTCACGAGCTCGCCCAGGTGCGACTCCACATACGCGCGATCGATGACGACGGCCTGCCCGCCACGGTCCGGCGCTTCATAGCTCAGCGTATCGAGCAGGCGCTCGAGCACCGTGTGCAGTCGCCGCGCGCCGATATTCTCCTGGCGCTCGTTCACCTGCGCCGCGATCTCGGCCAGTCGCTCCACCGCGTCGGCGCCAAACTGCACCGCGACGCCTTCGGTCTTGAGCAGCTCGATGTACTGCGTAACCAGTGCCGCCTTCGGCTCGGTCAGGATGCGGACGAAATCGTCCTTGCTCAGCGCGGTCAGCTCGACGCGGATCGGGAAGCGGCCCTGCAGCTCCGGGATCAGGTCGCTGGGCTTGGCCAGGTGGAACGCGCCGGAGGCGATGAACAGGATGTGGTCGGTCTTGACCGGGCCGTACTTGGTGCTCACGGTCGAACCTTCGACCAGCGGCAGCAGGTCGCGCTGCACACCTTCGCGGCTGACGTCACCACCACCGACGTTCTCTCCGCGCTTGGCGACCTTGTCGATTTCGTCGATGAAGACGATGCCGTGCTGTTCGCAGGCCTCGATCGCGGCTTCGCGGACGTCGTCCTCGTTGACCAGCTTGCCGGCTTCGTCCTCGGTCAGCTGCGAGCGGGCGGCGCGGATCGCCATCGACTTCTTGTGGGTCTTGGCACCGGCCACCTGCGAGAACATCTGCCGCAGCTGCTGGCCCATCTCCTCCATGCCAGGCGGAGCCATGATGTCGACGCCGACGTTGACCGCGGTTTCGATCTCGATCTCGCGATCGTCGAGCGCGCCGCTGCGCAGCTGCTTGCGCAGCTTGGCGCGGGTCTCGTTGTCCTGCGACGAGGGTTCGTCCTTGGCGGCTTCGGCGGCGTTGAATCCGAACACGGTGCTGGTGGCACCGGCACGGCGCGGCAGCAGCGCATCCAGGATTCGCTCCTCGGCGCGTTCCTCGGCCTGGGTGCGCACCTTCTGCTTGGCCTGTTCGCGGTAGAGCTTGACCGCGGTGTCGGCCAGGTCGCGGACGATCTGCTCGACGTCCTTGCCGACGTAACCGACCTCGGTGAAGCGCGTGGCTTCGACCTTCACGAACGGCGCATTGGCCAGCGTCGCCAGGCGACGCGCGATCTCGGTCTTGCCGACGCCGGTGGGGCCGATCATCAGGATGTTCTTCGGCATGACTTCATTGCGCAGGTCGTCGTCGAGCTGCATACGGCGCCAGCGGTTGCGCAGGGCGATGGCGACCGCGCGTTTGGCCGCGTGCTGGCCGACGATGTGGCGGTCGAGCTCCTGCACGATCTCGCGCGGAGTCATGGTGGCGTGACTGGTATCTGGCTTGATGGGCATGGGGGATCAAAGCTCTTCGATGACGACGTTGCGGTTCGTGTAGATGCACACGTCGCCGGCGATGTTGATGGCCTCGGTGGCGATGGTGCGGGCGTCGAGCTGGGTGTGTGCGATCAGCGCGCGCGCGGCCGACAGCGCGTACATGCCGCCCGAACCAATCGCGATGATGCCGTCCTCCGGCTCGATCACGTCGCCGGTGCCGCTGATGATCAGCGAGGTCTCGCGATCGGCCACGGCCAGCAGCGCCTCGAGCTTGCCCAGGCGCCGTTCGGTGCGCCAATCCTTGGCCAGCTCGACGGCGGCGCGGGTGAGCTGGCCGTGCTTCTCGAGCTTGGCCTCGAACAGTTCGAACAGGGTGAAGGCATCGGCTGCCGCGCCGGCAAAACCGGCGATCACCTGGCCGTCGCGGCCGAGGCGGCGGACCTTGCGGGCGTTGGCCTTCATCACGGTGTGGCCGAGGGTGACCTGGCCGTCGCCGGCGACGGCGACGCGGCCGTCACGGCGCACCGAGACGATGGTGGTGGCGTGGAAGACGTTGGGGTTCTGGCTCGGGTCCATGGGGACCTCCGGGGGGGACCGGAACGAGATGGGGTCGGGCGGGGCGGCTTTTCAAGCCTCCTACGGCTTCCGCTTCGCCCGAGGATGCGCCGCGTCATACACCTTCGCCAGGTGCTGGTAATCCAGGTGCGTATAGATCTGCGTCGTGGCGATGTCCGCATGCCCCAGCAGTTCCTGCACACCGCGCAGGTCGCCGGACGACTCCAGGATGTGGCTCGCAAACGAATGCCGCAGCAAATGCGGATGCACGCGTTTGAACAATCCCTGACGCTGCGCAAGCTGACGCAACCGCAGCTGCACCGCGCGCGGCGTGATGGTTCCGCCACCGCGCCCAGGGAACACCGGCGCGTCGTTTGCGGCGCCGGTTGATCCGCGCCATTCCTGCAGCGCGGCACGCGCATGCCTGCCCACCGGCACGCTGCGCTGCTTGCTGCCTTTGCCGAGCACATTCACCAGCGCGTCAGCCAGATCGATGTCGCGCCAGTGCAACCCGCACAGCTCCGACAGACGCAGGCCGGACGAATAAAACAATTCCAGCAGCGCACGATCGCGCAACCCAAGCGGCGCATCGGTCGGCACTTCCACCAGCGCCTTGGCTTCGTCCGGATCGAGCACCTGCGGCAGCTTTCGCGGCGCCTTTGGCGAGCGGATCGCCGCGGCCGGACTCGCACTCAACCGGCCCTGGCGGACCAGCCAGGCGTAGAAGCTGCGGCAGGCGGAAAGGCGGCGCTGCAGGCTCTTGGGCGACAGGCCCCGGCGATGCTCGGAGGCGACGAAGGCGCGCACCTGTTCGGCGTGCAGCGCGGTGACGTCGGCGGACTGCGATCGCGCCCACTGCGCCAGTGCCAGCAGGTCGCGGCGATACGCGTCGAGCGTATGCGCGGACATGCGGCGCTCGACCTGCAGGTGGGCGAGGTATTGCTCGACGTTCGGGTCGGTCGGCTCAGGGCCGACCGCTTCCTCTTCCCCACTCAGGCGCCTGGCCTTCATCGACTCAGCCGTCGAACCGCTTAAGCGCCGTCACCAGCGACTCGCCCATCATGCGCAGGAACAGCGTGCCCATGCCGGGGAAGAAACGGTTCGCATCGCGGCTGCCGACCGCGATCATGCCCACGCCCGGCAGCGGCAGCAGCGCGGTCGACTGCACTTCTTCGGCACGCACGCCATACAGCACTGCGTGCTTCTCCGGTTGCAGGCGGCCGCACAGCGGTTCGCCATCGCCGAGGCAGTCGCGGAACGGCTGCAGGCGCGCATCGTCCTGCGCAATCACCTGCATCCAGTCGACATCGCCGATGCCTTCGACCGGCTTGAACACCACCAGCCGCACCAGGTCGCCGTTGAAATCCTCGGCCAGGCTGGCCGCCATCGCCCGCAGCGTGTCGGCCGGGCTGTCCTGGCGCATCAGCGCCAGCGTGAGCTGGTGCGTACGCACCGACAGGCGCTCGTTCTCCTGCGCATTGCCGTACAGCTCCTGCAAGCGCCGGGCGAGTTCGCGGTTCTTGTCGCGCAGCACTTCCAGCTGGTAGCTGGCCAGCGACGCCGCCGAACCTTCCTCGCGCGGCACCACCAGGGTGACGGCCAGGTCGGGGAATTGCTGCAGGAACCGCGGGTGCCGGCGCAGCCAGGCCGCGATTTCGTGCGCGCCAAGCTTTTCCTGGGTCTCGTTCATTGGTTCCACTCCCCTTCGAACACGAATGCGGTCGGCCCGGACATCGTCAACGGTACGTCGTCTGCCGGCCAGGAAATCTGCAGGTCGCCACCGGGCAAAGCCACGGTGACGTCACGGTCGACGCGGCCGCGGCGCATCAGCACCGCTGCGGCGGCGCAGGCACCGCTGCCACACGCCAGGGTTTCACCGACGCCGCGCTCGTACACGCGCAGGCGGATGCGCTGGCGCGACTGCGCCTGGGCGAAACCGACGTTGACCGACTCCGGGAACGCAGCGTGCGACTGCAGCACCGGTGCGACGGTCTCCACCGGTGCGGCATCAACGTCCTCGACTTCGACCACCGCGTGCGGGTTGCCCATCGACACCGCGCCGAAGGTGAACACCGAATCGTTCTGCTCGACAACGTACTCGTCCTGGGCGCCGGCAAAACCGTGCAGCGGGATGGCGGCCGGAGCGAAGCGCGGCGTGCCCATGAAGATGCGGTAGCGACCATCGCCGAGCTGCGTCACCGCGTGCGTGCCGACCGGGCTGTCGAGCAGGAAGTCGCTGGCCAGCGCGCGACCGTCGGCCTGCGCGTCACGCACCAGCCAGGCGGCGATGCAGCGCGCACCATTGCCGCACTGCTGCGACGACGAGCCGTCGGCATTCCAGATGCGGTAGCGGGCGACGGCGTCGGTGCCCTGGGCATCCTCGACAGTGAGGATCTGGTCGCAGCCGACGCCGACATGGCGATCGGCCAGCGACCGGCACAGTTCCGGCGCAGGTGCGGCGACATCGCCACGAAGATCCAGCACGACGAAGTCGTTGCCGGCGCCGTGCATCTTGCTGAACCGTACGGGCTTGCGCGCGTGCACAGGCTCAGCCATCGGTTTCGTCGGCCTGCTTCGGCACGGGGACCGGTTCGGTGGTGCCCTTCTTCTTGGCGTCGACGTCGTCGGCATCGGTGGCCGGCACGGTCGTGGCCGGCTCGTCGGTCTTCTGTTCGTCGCTGGTGGGCGCCGGCTCGGTCGGCGGCGTCCTCGGCGGCAGGGTCGACGGGTCGACCGGAATCGACTTCGGCGCCAGGATCAGCGGGCCCTTGTTGCCGCAGCCGGCCAGGACCAGCGGCAGCGCGACCAGGGACAGCGCGATGAGGATCTGTCGTGGGGCGGTAGTTGCGTTCATGGCCGCAGTGTAGCCCGCTGCGATGAACGATTCGACGTGGCCTTGCGACGCGGTCAGCGCGGCGGCCGCGGCGGCTCCGGCCGTGCCCACAGCCAGACCGCGACCACGGTCATGATCGCGGTCCCGGTTGCCGCCATCCACCAGCGCGGCGCGGTCAGGAACATGATCACCGCGCAGGCGGACATCATCGACACTGCCAGCCACTTGGCCCGGCGGCTGACCGCACCGTGCGCCTGCCAGTCGCGGATCATCGGCCCGAATTGCCGGTGTGCGAGCAGCCAGCCGTGCAGCCGCTGCGACCCACGTGCGGCGGCGAAGGCCGACAGCAGCACGAACGGCACGGTCGGCAGCCCGGGGACCACGATTCCGATGATGCCTAGCCCAAGGCTGGCGTACGCCAGCAGCCACCAGGCCCAGCGCCAGCGGCTGGGCGTTTTTGCCCTTCCCTCGGGGGAAGGTTGCGGTGGGGGCACGCTTGTCACGTCTGCTGTCTTGGGCTGCGTGGCAAGGGCGGCGGTGCCGCCCTCACGCCTGACCTCTCCCGCGAGCGGGAGAGGGGGTCGGCATCACTTCGATGCGGTTGCGGTCGATTCAGTCGCCAGGCCGAGCTGGTCAAGCATGAACGCGTACATCTCCGACAACTCGCGGTAGCGACGGAAGCGTCCCGACTTGCCACCGTGGCCGGCATCCATGTTGGTGCGGAACACGATCGGCTGCGTGCCGGCGTCGAGGTCGCGCAGGCGCGCGATGTACTTGGCCGGCTCCCAGTACTGCACCTGCGAATCCCACAGGCCGGTGCCGACGAACATCGCCGGATAGGCCTGCTTCGACAGGTTGTCGTAGGGCGAGTACGACAGCATGTAGTCGTAGTACTCCTTCTTCTCCGGGTTGCCCCACTCGTCGTATTCATTCGTGGTCAGCGGGATGCTCGGATCGAGCATGGTCGTGACGACGTCGACGAACGGCACCTGCGACAGGATCACCCGGTAATCGCCGGGCGCCATGTTGCTGATCGCGCCCATCAGCAGGCCGCCGGCGCTGCCGCCGTAGGCCGCGACGCGATCCTTGGCCGCATAGCCCTGCTTGACCAGGTCTTCGGTGACGTCGATGAAGTCGGTAAAGGTGTTCTTCTTGTGGAACAGCTTGCCGTCGTCGTACCACTTGCGGCCCATCTCCTGGCCGCCGCGGATGTGCGCAATGGCGTAGACCATGCCGCGGTCGAGCAGGCTCACCACCGGCCCGTTGAAGCGCGGATCGGTCGAGCTGCCGTAGCTGCCGTAGGCGTACTGCAGCATCGCCGCCTTGCCGTTCTTCTCGAAGCCCTTCTTGTAGACCAGCGACACCGGCACCTTGACGCCGTCACGAGCGGTCGCCCAGACGCGTTCGGTGACGTACTTCTCCGGGTCGTAGCCGAGGACCGGATCACGCTTGAGCAGCTTGCGCTCGCCGGTGTCGATGTTGACCTCGTAGGTGGTGCCCGGCGTGGTCAGCGAGGTGTAGCTGTAGCGCAGCCACGGCGTGTCGTGCTCGGAGTTGACCGACAGGCCCATCGCGTAGGCCGGCTCATCGGCCTTGACGAACTCTTCCTTGCCGTCCTTCTTGAGCAGGCGCAGGCGCTCGAGGCCATCGGACCGCTCGGCCACGGCGGTGAAGCCGTCGAACAGTTCGAAGCCTTCGACGAAGACGTCCTCGCGGTGCGGCACCCAGTCGGTCCACTGCTTGCGCGAGGTCGCATCGCTGGGAGCGGTGACGAGCTTGAAGTTGGCAGCACCGTCGGCATTGGTGCGGATCACCCAGCGGCCGCCGAGGTGGTCGGCCTGGTATTCGACGTCACGCTCGCGCGGCGCCAGCACCACGAACTTGTCGGGATTGGCGGCTGGCGCGCAGCGCATCTCGCTCGACACGGTGCTCTCCACGCCGATGCAGATGTACTTGTCATCGCGCGAACGGTCGATGCCCATGTAGAAGCTGTCGTCCTTCTCCTCGTACACCAGCACGTCCTTCGATGCCGGCGTGCCGAGCACGTGCTTCTTCACGCGCACGGTCAACAGGGTTTCCGGATCGTTCTCGACGTAGAACACAGTGCGGTTGTCGTCGGCCCAGACCAGGTTCGGCGACACGCCGGTGATTTCGTCGGCGTAGACCTCGCCGGTGGCGAGGTTCTTGAAACGGATGGTGTACTGGCGGCGGCCGACGGCGTCATCGGCCCAGGCCAGGATCTGGTTGTCCTGGCTGACTTCCCAGTCGCCGACGCTGAAGTAGTCCTTGCCCTTGGCCATCACGTTGACGTCGAGCAGGACCTGCTCGGGCGCTTCCATGTTGCCGCTGCGGCGGGCGTAGATCGGATAGTCCTGGCCGGTCTCGAAGCGGCTGTAGTAGTAAAAGCCGCGCTCGCGGTACGGCACCGAGCTGTCGTCCTGCTTGATGCGGCTGACGATTTCCTCGTACAGCTTGTTCTCCAGCGGCTTGAGCGGTGCCATCAGCGCGTCGGTGTAGGCGTTCTCGGCATTGAGGTACGCCAGCATCTCCGGATTCTTGCGCTTGTCGTCGCGCAGCCAGTAGTACTCGTCGTTGCGCTGCGCGCCAAACGGCGCCTTGACCACGTGCGGCTTCTTGCTGGCGTCGGGCGGAGTGGCGGCCGTCGCGGCGACGGTGGGGGTGGAGAGGGTCATGATCAGGACAGCCGAAAGCAGGAGGGAAGTCGGATTCATGGATGGGGTCCGGATGGGGACGACACAATGGGTGGGCGCGCAATGGACCCGCGTTTACTGGCTCAATTCATTCCACAGGAACGTGAACGCCAGCGCGCTCATGTGCGCCGCCTGGGCATTGTTGGCCGAACCGCCATGGCCACCCTCGATGTTCTCGTAATAGCGCACGTCCTTCTTCGCATCCAGCATCTTCGCCGCCATCTTGCGGGCATGACCCGGATGGACGCGGTCGTCGCGGGTGGAGGTCATGAAGATCACCGGCGGGTACTCGCGCTTGGCGTCGAACAGGTGGTACGGCGAGAAGGTGCGGATGTAATCCCAGTCGGCGGTATCCGGATCGCCGTACTCGGCCATCCACGACGCGCCGGCCAGCAGGTGGCTGTAGCGCTTCATGTCGAGCAGCGGCACCTGCACCACGACCGCGCCGAACAGCTCGGGGTACTGGGTCAGCATGTTGCCGGTGAGCAGGCCGCCGTTGCTGCCGCCCTGGATGCCCAGGTGCTCCTTCGACGTGATCTTGCGCGCGACCAGGTCCTGGGCAACCGCGGCGAAGTCCTCGTAGGCCTTGTGGCGGTTGGCCTTGAGCGCGGCCTGGTGCCAGCGCGGACCGTACTCGCCGCCGCCACGGATGTTGGCCACGGCATACACGCCGCCCTTCTCCAGCCAGCCCTTGCCGACGCTGCCGGAGTAGGCCGGGGTCAGCGAAATCTCGAAGCCGCCGTAGCCGTACAGCAGGGTCGGCGCCTTGCCGTCGAGCTTGAGGTCCTTCGGCCGCACCAGGAAGTACGGCACGCGGGTGCCGTCCTTGGACGTGGCGAAGTGCTGCTCGATCAGGTTGTTGCTGCCGTCGAAGAACACCGGCATGGTCTTGAGCACTTCCGGCCGCTCACCCACCTGCGCCAGCGACAGCGTGGTCGGGGTTAGGTAGTCGGTGGCGGTCAACCACACTGCATCACTTTCGTCCTCGTCGACCGCCGACACGGCGAGCGTCCCGAAGCCCGGCGCGCCGGTGAACTCGCTGTGCTTCCAGCCCTTGTCACCGGGCGTGAGCACGCTGAGGCGGTTCTTGACGTCGTCGAGGACGTTGAGCACGAGGTGGTGGCGGGTCCAGCTGAAGCCGGCCAGCGAGGTGTTTTCGCTCGGTGCGAACAGCACGGTGAAGTCGCGCTTGCCGGCCATGAAATCGTCGAAGCGCGTGGCGATCAGGCTGCCAGCGGCGAAGGTCTGGCCGCCTGCGCTGTAGGGATCACGCAGCTCCAGCAGCAACCACTCGCGGTGGACCGACTTGTTGGCCGAGTTGGGGGCGTCGACCTTGTGCAGCTTGCCGTCGGCATCGCGAAGGTAGAGCTCGTCGTTGTAGAAGGCCAGCGTGCGGCTGACGAAGTCACGCGGGAAACCCGGCGTGTGGTCGTGGGTCGCGGCGATATACATGTCATTCGCCTGCCCCTCGTAAACCACGCGCGCCTGGTCCAGAGGCGTGCCGCGCTTCCATTCCTTGACGATGCGCGGGTAGCCGGAGCTGGTCATGGAGCCGGCACCGAAGTCGGTGAAGACGTACACCGTGTCGCGATCGATCCACTGCAGGCCGCCCTTGGCCTCGGGGCGGAAGAAGCCGCCTTCGACCCAGGTCTTCGTCGCCAGGTCGAACTCGCGGGTGACGTCGGCATCGGCGCCGCCGCGCGACAGCGCGATCAGGCAGCGCTTATTGTCAGGTTTAAGGCAATCGGCACCGTGCCAGACCCAGTTTTCGCCCTCGGCCTTGTTGAGCGCGTCGAGGTCGATGATGGTCTCCCACGCCGGCTTGTCCTTGCGGTACTCGGCCAGCGTGGTGCGGCGCCACAGGCCGCGCTCGTGCTGCTTGTCCTTCCAGAAGTTGTAATAGTGGTCGCCAATCTTCTCCACGCCGGGGATCTTGGCGTCGGAGTCGAGAATGCCGCGGATGTCGGACTCGAGCTGCTTGAACTGCGGCGTGGTCGTCAGCTCGGCCTCGGACTGGGCGTTGTGCTGCTTGACCCAGGTCAGCGCACGCTCGCCCTGGACATCCTCGAGCCAGGCATAGGGGTCTTCGGACACGTTGGGGGATTCCTTGGGGGCAGCGCCCACGGCCGACGAGGCGGCAAGTCCTGCGGTGATCAACAAGGTATGACAGGCCTTCGTCAGCGTCGGCATGGGCGGTCCGTGGTTGGGTTTCGTTGGCGTGGCGTCGGCGCCGGGGGCGCTGCCACGAATCAGCCCAAACGCTAGCACAGCGCCCGCGGCGGGCACCGTGCCGAAAGCCAACGGCAGCGGGGCGTCGGGGGCCTCCCCGCCCTCCCTTTGCCCCTGCTCAGGCGGCTTGCGAGTGCTGCCGGCGCGGGCTGGCCGAGCGCCGGCGGCGGGCTTGCTCGCCGGTACGGCGGCGCAGGCGCGGCTGGACCTCGGCACCCGGCTCGTTGGCCGGCAGGCGGAAACGATGCAGCGCCCACCAGGCGCACAGCGGCATCGCCAGCAGCCACAGCGGCATCCAGCCGAAGGTGTCGCTGAAACCGCGCGCGGCCGGGATCAGCAGCACCAGCACCGCGCCGATGGCGACGGCATGGCGCAGCAGGTCTTCCAGCTGGATCGGGTTGGCGTCCTGGTGGGTCGCGTCGTTGCTGTGCAGGTTCATGGCGCTGGCTCCTGGGTGGATGGAGCGAGCGTGCGGGGGCGGCATCTCAGAGGTTGCGACTCCTGACACCGTCATCCCGGCGAACGCCGGGATCCAGGCCCTCGACGGATCAGGCCGCAGCAACCCTGAAGCAACGTCCATGGATTCCCGCCTTCGCGGGAATGACGGCGGTGGTTTTCAGCGGTCGTAATTCGACAGCGCCAGCTGCAACAACGCGCGCGCCTGCTCGCGCAGCACCGGCGGTTCCACGATCTCGGCGTCGCTGCCGTAGTGCATCACGTCCATCAGCAACTCGCGCCCGGCGCTGTAAGGCACCTTGAGCTCGTAGCGGCCGTCGGGCAGGTAGCGCCCCTGCTGCTGCGAGTGCCAATGCTCGTCGGCGACCCAGCGCGCGGCCTTGGGGCTGAAGAGGATCGTCGCCCAGCCCTTGGGCGTGCCGGAGAAGATGCCGTAGCTGGAGGCCAGGTGGCTGTCGAGCTGTTCGTCGGCGACGTCCTGCGCCGGCTGCTCGCCGAGCTTGGCCGCGCTGATGCGGTCGACGGCAAAGCTGCGCAGCGCTTCGCGGTTGTGGTCCCAGGCGTCGAGGTACCAGTTCTCGCGGTAATGGGTCAGGCGCTGCGGTGACACCAGGCGCCGGGTCTGCTCGTCGGTGGAGCGCGCGCGGTATTCGAAAGTCAGCTGCTTGCGGTCGAGCACGGCGGTGGCGACGATCCGGAACGAGGTTTCGTCGAGCTTGCGGGTGCGGTGCGGAATCACCCGCACGCGCTCGACCGGTACGCGACGGCCGCCGGCGTGTTCGTCGAGCAGTTTTTCGATGCGGTGCTGCAACGGCGCCAGCGCATTCGACAGCACGCCGCCGCCGCTGCGAATCAGCAGCTGCTGCGCGGCCAGCAGCGAATGCAGCTCTTCCGAACTGAGCCACAGGCCGGGCAGTTCGAAACGCTCGCCTTCGCTGTGGTCGTAGCGGAAGCCGGCTTCGCCGTTGCCGACCACCGGTGCCATCAGGTAGTCGCGCAGGTAGGCCAGGTCGCGGTAGACCGTGGCACGCGAACACTCCAGATCCTCCTGCAGACGCTGCACCGTGACCGGGTAGCGCGATGCGCTGAGGATTCGGTGTAGGGAGTGGATGCGTTCGATGCGTTCCATTGGCGTGGCGGCAGGGAAACAGCTGCAAGGATCGCACTGCCAGAGCATCCGCCGCCAGCACGAACCGCGACAACCGGGTCTGCCGTCAAGGTCGGCGCCACCTCGCCGTCGGCCACTGGCGGGGCGCGAGTCCCGGTTTACTTCGATAACTGTTGCTTAACTGCCCACTGACCATACTGCCGCCGGAGCGACAGGGGGCAGAATGGATTCGACCCGGGGATTGCGGCCGGAAGCCGCGCTGGCATTGATCATTACGGTAGTGGTGCATGCGTTCCTGGCCTGGGGACTGTCGCGGGCCATGCGCCCCATCCTTCCCCCGCAGGTCGACAAACCGTTGCAGGTTGTCTGGGTGCCGCGCCACAAGGTGCCGACAGCCGCCGCGGAACAGGCCTACCAACGGGCCAGACCCGAACGGAACGACCACCCGGCGAAAGTGCGCCGCACGCCTGCGCCGCAGACTTCCGCGATCGTCAGCACGGAAGTACCGCAGGCGGCGCCCGAGTCGGCACGTCCGATGACGGCGGTGTACCTCATGCAGGCACGCGAGCAGCTCGGTGCCGCTCCCGTCCAGGTCGCCGATCCGCTGGCCGATCGCGTGGCGGCCCTGCCCGGCGCGGGCGCCGGCCGATTCCGCATGAAGCCACCACCGACCGGCGTCGCCGGCGTGATCGCCAGTGTCGGCAAGCTGTTCGGCGCGGAGGATGCGGGCGCGCCGTGCCGCGAGAACCGCAGGAACGTCGGCGAACTCGCTGCCGCCGGTGACAGTGCGGCATTGCAGCAACAACTCGAATTCGAGAAGCGCCTGTGCCGACCTTGAGCAGGTGACGTCCGCTCGCCTGCGTGCCCGGTCGCTTGCCTGCGGCGTCACAGGCACAATGCCCGGATGCGCGCGCCCGTTGAGCCAGCCATCGATCTGTCACCCCGGACCGCCGACGAGGTCAGGACCACCACGTGCTACATGTGCGCGTGCCGTTGCGGCATCAAGGTGTGGCTGCGCGACGGACAGATCCGCTACATCCAGGGCAACCCGGAGCATCCGGTCAACCGCGGCGTGCTGTGCGCCAAGGGTTCGGCCGGGATCATGCAGCACTACTCGCCGGCACGGCTGGACAAGCCGCTGTTGCGCGTGGGCGAGCGCGGCAGCGGCGAGTTTCGCGAGATCGAGTGGGACGAGGCGCTGGAGATCGCCAGCTCGTGGCTGGCGCCGATCCGCGCGCGCAATCCCGATGAGCTGGCGTTCTTCACCGGTCGCGACCAGTCGCAGGCGCTGACCGGCTGGTGGGCGCAGCAGTTCGGCACGGTCAACTACGCCGCGCACGGTGGCTTCTGCTCGGTGAACATGGCCGCCGGCGGCCTGTACACGCTCGGTGGCAGCTTCTGGGAGTTCGGTGAACCGGACTGGGAGCACACGCGCTATCTGATGATGTGGGGCGTGGCCGAAGACCACGACTCCAACCCGATCAAGCTCGGATTGGGCCAGCTGAAGGGACGCGGCGCCAAGATCGTCGCGGTCAATCCGGTGCGCTCGGGCTACGGCGCGATTGCCGACGAATGGATCGGCATCCGCCCCGGCACCGACGGCCTGTTCGCATTCGCCCTCGCCCACGAACTGCTCAAGGCCGATCGCATCGACCTGGACTACCTGGTGCGCTACACCAATGCGCACTGGCTGGTGGTGCGCAACCCCGGCGGCGCCGATGACGGCTTGTTCGCGCGCAACAGCGACGGCGATGCCCTGTGCTGGGATCGACAGGCGGCGGCCGAGGCGAATGCCAACGACATTGACGTGTCGCCGGCCGTGGTCGGCGAATTCGTCCTGGCCGACGGCCGTCGCGCCGTTCCGGTCTTTCACCTTGTCGCCGAGCGCTACCTCGACCCGCAGTATTCGCCCGACGCGGTCAGCGAACGTTGCGGCATTCCCGCCGACACCATCCGCCGCATCGCCCGCGAGCTGGCCGAGGCGGCGTTCGATCACGCCATCGAATTGCCGATCGCCTGGACCGATGCCTGGGGCCGCGAGCACGCAACCATGCGCGGCAGGCCGGTGGCGATGCACGCGATGCGCGGCATCAGCGCGCACAGCAACGGGTTTCATACCTGCCGCGCGCTGCACCTGCTGCAGTTGCTGCTGGGCGCGGTCGATACGCCGGGCTCGTTCCGCTACCAACCGCCGTTCCCCAAGCCCATTCCGCCGCCGAACCGGCCGGGCAAGCGCCGACAGGACAATGGCGTGCTCGATGCGGCGCCGCTGGGCTTCGTGCACTCACCCGAAGACCTCGTCGTCGACGCTGACGGGCAGCCGCGCCGCATCGACCACGCGTTCTCCTGGGCGTATCCGCTGTCGGCGCACGGGATGATGCACACGGTGATCCGCAACGCCTGGGCCGGCGATCCCTACCGGATCGACACGCTGATGATGTTCATGGCCAACATGAGCTGGAACTCGGCGATGAACACCGCGCAGACCATGCAGTGGCTCACCGACAAGGACGAATCGGGCGAGTACCGCATCCCGCGCATCATCTACGCCGACGCCTACGCCTCGGAGATGGTTGCTTACGCCGACCTGGTGCTGCCCGACACGACCTACCTGGAGCGCTTCGACGCGATCAGCCTGCTCGACCGGCCGATCTCCGACGCCGACGGCGCCGCCGATGCGATCCGCCATCCCGTCCTCGACGCTGCAGAACAGAGTCCCGGGCGCGACGTGCGCGGATTCCAGTCGGTGCTGATCGAGCTGGGCGCGCGTATCGGCCTGCCCGGGCTGGTCAACGAGGACGGTTCGGCGAAGTACCGCGATTACGCCGACTACATCACCCGTCACGAACGCGCACCGGGCGTCGGTCTGCTCGCCGGCTGGCGCGGCGCCGATGGCGAGCTTGAAGCCAAGGGACCGCCCAATCCGAACCAGTTGCAGCGCTATATCGACAACGGTGGGTTCTGGCGCAGCGAAGTGCCCGAGGACGCGCGCTACTTCAAGATGGCCAATCGCGGCTATCTGGACTGGGCGCAGCGCATGGGCTTCCTCGGCCATGCCGAACCGATCGTGCTGCAGCTGTATTCGGAGACGTTGCAGAAGTTCCGGCTGGCGGCGCAGGGGCATGGGGCTTCGCAGCCGCCTGACGAGCATCGCGAGCGCGTGGCCACGTATTTCGATCCGTTGCCGATCTGGTTCGAGCCTTTTGAAGGGGCGCAGACCTCACCGGACGCAAAGGGCCCGCACGAATTTCCGTTGAGCGCCGTTACCCAGCGCCCGATGTTCATGTACCACGCCTGGGGCTCGCAGAATGCCTGGCTGCGCCAGATCGCCGCGCGCAACTGGATGTACATGCATCCCGATACCGGCGCGCGACATGGCATCGTTGACGAGGACTGGATCGACGTGACCTCGCACAACGGCACGATCACCGTGCAGGCCAAGTTCGCGGCCAACGTCCAGCCCGACACCGTCTGGACCTGGAACGCGATCGGCAAGCGTCGCGGTGCATGGCGCCTGGGCAAGGACGCGCCGGAAGGCCGCCAGGGCTTCCTGCTCAACCACCTGATTTCCGACATCACGCCGCGCGGCGACTACGCCAATGCCGACCCGGTGACCGGGCAGGCGGCCTGGTTCGACCTGCGCGTGCGCATTACCAAGGCGGCCGACACCGGCGTGAGCGAAAGCGAACCACAGTTCGCCCCGCTCGAACTCGGCCAGGCCGACGACAAACCGCTGCGCTACGGCGCCCAGTTCCGCAGGGACGGATCGAAATGAAGCAGGCGTCTCGATGAAAGCATTGCGTGTGATCGCCGGTTGGGCCTGCATCCTGCTCAGCTTTGCGCTGGTGGTGCTGCTAGGCTTCGGCGCGTTCGAGCTGCCGTTCGTCGCCCCGACCGGATCCACCTCGATGATTCCCACGCTGATGGGCCTGTTGCCGAGCACCACGTTCTCGATCGCGCTGTTCGCCGTCGGCGTGTGGCTGCTGCTCAAGGACCCTCGTCGATGACCGGTCTGCCGCCGCCGTCGCAGAAGAAGATGGGCCTGGTGATCGACCTCGACACCTGCGTCGGCTGCCATGCCTGCGCGGTGAGCTGCAAGGAATGGAATGCCGGCGGCTTTGCCGCGCCGCTGACCGACGAACAGCCTTACGGCAAGGACCCGACCGGGGTCTGGTTCAATCGCGTGCACAGCTACGAAGTGGCGGCCACCGAACCGGGTTCGTGCGGCAGCGCCGCACCGCTGCCGGCGATGACCCTGCACTTCCCGCGTTCGTGCCTGCATTGCGAGCAGCCGGCCTGCGTGACGGTTTGCCCCACCGGCGCCAGCTTCAAGCGCGCCGAGGACGGCATCGTCCTGGTCGACGAGGACAAGTGCATCGGCTGCAAACTGTGCTCGTGGGCGTGCCCGTACGGCGCGCGCGAGTACAGCCCGGTCGAAGGCGTGATGAAGAAATGCACGCTGTGCATCGATCGCATCTACAACGAGAACCTGGACGAAGCAGAACGCCAGCCCGCATGCGTGCAGGCCTGCCCGACCCGTGCCCGCCATTTCGGCGACCTCGGCGATCCGGAGTCGAAAGTGTCCAAGCTGGTGGCCGAACGCGGCGGTCTGGATCTGCTACCGCAACTGGGCTACCAGCCGGTCAACAAGTACCTGCCGCCACGTCCGCGTCGTGCCGGCGAACCACAGCCAGCGGCGGCACAGGCTCCGGCCGAGTCGCTCGACACGGCGGCGTTGTCGCCGCTGCTGCGCTGGGTCGATCGGGTGCTGTCGCGATGAATGCCGACCGCCTGAAGTGACCTGAGAATGCATCCTGCCCTGTCCGTAATCTTCTTCACCTCGCTGTCCGGCGCCGGCTATGGCGTGCTCGCCCTGATCGGAGTGATGCTAGCCAGCCCGGGCGCCCGGCTGCTGGTGCGCAACAACGAACCGGTTGCGTCGATGCTGCTGCCGCTCGTGTCCGCACTGCTGCTGGCACTGGTCCTGGTCACGATCGGCCTGCTCAGCTCCACCTTCCATCTGGGCAAACCGATGCGCGCCTGGCGCGCGTTCTCGCAATGGCGCACCTCGTGGTTGTCGCGCGAAGGCGTGCTGGCGCTGGCCACCTATGTGCCGGCCGTGGCGCTGGTCATCCTGGCGCTGGCGGCGTGGGGCGGCAGCGATGTCGAGGCCAGCACGTTCGCGATGTCGGCGGCAACGCTGGGAATCGTGACGGCCGCGCTGGCGCTGGTCACGGTGGTCTGCACGGCGATGATCTATGCCTCGCTCAAACCGATTCCCGCCTGGCAGCACGCACTCGTCGTTCCGGCGTACCTGGGATTTGCAGTGCAGAGCGGGCTGGCCATAGTCGGATCGTTGATTGCACTGCTGCACGGCCCGGGACTGGTGTCGGGGCTCGCACCGCTGGCGATGGTGCTGGCTGCCGTCAGCGTCGTCCTGGTGGCGATCAAGATCCGCTACTGGCGGGACATCGACGTCCAGTCGCTGCCCGCGACGCGTGGCGATGCCGTCGGACTGCCCGGGCGCGAAGTCAGCGTGTTCGAGCGACCGCACAGCGAGCAGAACTACCTGACGCGCGAGATGGGCTTCGTCGTGGCACGCAAGCATGCGCACAAGCTGCGCACCATCGCGCTGATCCTGTTCGGACTGGTGCCGGTCATCGCGGCACTGCTGGTGTGGGCGGTTCCCGCTTGCGCGCCGGTGGTACTGCCGCTGGCGGCGTTGTCGGCCTTGCTGGGCGCCTTCGTCGAGCGCTGGCTGTTCTTCGCCCAGGCGCGGCATATGGTCACGCTGTACTACTGAATCGGTCGGATTTCTGAACTGATTGCGCACAATCGAGCCGGCCGGGTGGACCTGTAATCGGTTTCACTGCATCATTCGGACCCTCCACCACTGCCGCGACCGACCATGCTTGGTGTGCTCGGACTCGCCCTGCTGGGCGGCTCCATCCTCACCCTGCCCTCGCCAGCCTTGAATGGCGACCCGACGCTGATCGCCATTGCGAGCGATCCGGCGCAGATGCGGCTGTACTGTTTTTCCACGCGCTGTGGCGACGAGGAGTGGCAGGTGGCGACGTCGTCATCGACGCCGACCGTCCCCGCGACGGCCGCACGCGCGAAGTCGGTCCGCCTTCCCGGCAGCCAGCGCTATGCGCAGCTCAGCGCGCCGGCAACACCGCGCGAAAGTCGCAGCAACTACTCCAACGATTTCCGCATCGGCACGCGTTACGGCGTGCAGGCAATGCGCGACGGTCCGACGCAGCTGGGCCTGACCCTCGGTGCCGGCTACCGGCTGGCGCCGCTGTACGACGACGGCATCAACCAGGCAGGGCCGGTGCTGCGTGGCGAGCTGAACTTCGGGCAGAAGATCGGCGAACGTGCGGTGTGGACGCAGCGGGTGCAGTTCGAGAGTGGACGCGGCGAGGCCTTCGTCAAGCAGTCGATGAGCCTGGATGTGGCGCTGTGGCCGAACTGGTCACTGGAAAGCGACTTCGCGATCCGCCACGACACGCAGAACGGCGGCGGCAGCGAGACGGCCGAGAGCAAGCTGGAGTTGCGGCGCCGGTTCTGAAAAACCGTTCGTCCCCGTATCAAGTGCGGGGCAGGCTCTGAGCGTAGCGCAGCGAAGTCGAAGGACTCAGCTCGCCGCGATGAACTCGCCGGCACCCTGCGCCAGCAACATCTGCGCGACTTCCAGCCCGAGGCATTCCGGCGCATCGCCGCGACCCTGCGCCTGTGCGCGCACGACACGGCCGTCGGCGGCCGAGCCGACCAGGCCCGCCAGGTAAAGGTGCTTGCCATCGAGCTGCGCATAGGCCGCCACCGGTACGTGGCAGCTACCGTGCAGGGTCCGGTTCATCGCACGCTCGGCTTCGGCGCACACGCGCGTACCGCTGTCGTCGAGCAGTGCGCACAACTCGCGGGTGGCGACGTCGTCGTCGCGGCATTCAATCGCCACAGCGCCCTGCGCCGGCGCCGGCAACCACTGCGGCGCCTGCAGGCGCGAACGGATGCGGTCGTCGAAACCCAGACGCTCCAGGCCGGCGCAGGCCAGCACGATCGCGTCGTACTCGCCGCCGTCGAGCTTGCCAAGGCGTGTGTTGACGTTGCCGCGCAGGTCGAGCAACTGCAGGTCGGGTCGCAGCGCGCGCAGTTGCGCCTGGCGCCGCAGCGACGACGTGCCCACGCGCGCGCCCTGCGGCAGCGCGGCGATGTCGGCGAAGTGATTGCTGACGAAGGCGTCGGCATAGTCGGCGCGCGCCAGGATCGCCGGCAGGGCGAAGCCGGGCTCGAGCTCCATCGGCACGTCCTTGAGCGAGTGCACGGCGCAATCTGCCTCACCACGCAGCATTGCCAGCTCCAGCTCCTTCAGGAACAGGCCCTTGCCGCCGATCGCCGCCAGCGAACGGTCCAGCACCTCGTCGCCGCGCGTGCTCATCGGCACCAGGGTGACAGTCAGGCCGGGATGGGTGGCGCGAAGGCGATCGGCTACGTGCTCGCTCTGCCACAGGGCGAGCGGGCTCTTGCGGGTGGCGATGCGGAGCGTGGTCATGGCGACATTATCGCCGGGAATGGGTGGGGGTGGCGTTTGCCGCCTAAGTTGCGCCGCCGCGCAAGGCGGCTTGGGCCCGGATCAAACGCCAGGCCGCATCACCTGACCTTGGTCGCGTCGAAGTGGGGATTCTCGATGATGCCAAACCGGTTGCCGAACGGGTCTGTTACCGCCGCGACCTTGATGCCGCCACCGACGTCGTTGACCGGGTCGAGCGAGGTGGCGCCGAGCTCGATCAGCCTGGCATGCGCTTGCGACGCGTCCTCCACGCCCCAAAGGGCCTGCGGGCCTGCAATGCCGGGCTCGCCATCAGGGATCAAACCAAGCTCAAAACCGCCAACGTTGAACCCGACGTAGTACGGCTCGTCGAAGTAGGGTTGCTGGCCAAGAACCTGGGCGTACCAGAGCTTCGCAGCCGCCAGATCGGTTGTCGGGTAGATCGCAGTTCTCAGGCCAAGAATCACTTGATTTCTCTCCATTGAATGACGGGATGCCAATGGGCGGCCCAAGGCAGGAGTCTAGCCCAGGCTCCCGGCGGCCCGGCTTGCGCGAACTTTCAAACCCACCGGCAGGTGTCGCGCCAACATGGGACTTGTCTTATGTACATCCTCCATGCGCCGGGGCAGTTTACGAACTGTGTCGAAAACCGGTCGGAACCATGCAACGCAAGAACTGGGCGGATCGTGAGCAACTGCTGCAACTGGGCGGCGCCACGCGCGAGCGGGCGAGGTTCTTTGGCGCGTCGCGCATGGGCAGCATCGAGCTTCACTACCCGGAAATGTCCATCTGGCTGCAGATGCGCGGCGCTTCGTGGCTGGAATCGAAAGAAGGCAGGTTCCGCCTTCTAGCTGGCGATTGGATGATCCTGGCGAAGGACTCGATGCCTGTGCTGCAAGCGGGTCAACAGGGCATCTGCATCGGACTGACGGTGAGCGAAGAGGCCGTAAAGGCCCTGGCGCACTTCTCTGATTCTGGCTTGCATGTCGGCCGCGGGCGGATGTCCAGGGAAGACGCAGGGTCGTTCGCGCGCTTGTGGCTCCGGGCCGCCCGACGTGCGGCCGAATGTGACGGCCCCATTCGGGTCGACCCGACGTTGCGCTCTATTTTCGTACGCCTGGAGTCGCTTCAACGCGAGCAGCGCGCGGCACTGCTGCTGTGCCCGGGCAGCGCACTCGCGCGCAAGCGCCAGGTGTTCGAGCGCATGCAACGTGCGCACCTGTACCTGGAAGGCAACTGCCATCGCATCGTGCGCATCACCGAACTGGCCGAGCGCACGCAGTTCTCTTCCTGGTACTTCTCGAAAGTCTTCGTCAAGCTGTATCGCAGGACGCCGCAGGAGGCCGCGTCGTCATTCCGCCTTGAGCACGCAGCCTCACTGCTGACCTCCACGCCGATGACCATCAGCGAAGTCGGCATAGCCAGCGGCTTCGACAACAACTGCAGCTTCGCCCGGAGCTTCCGTGCCCGCTTCGGCATGACCGCAAGCGAATATCGCCACAGTCCACCGCCGTTTGAACACACTACGCAAACTTGCGGAACATCACGCGCACGCCACGTAGCCGCTGACCGCACGCAACACCAGCACAACGCAGAATGATGGTTTGACTCGCTCCGCCATAAGGTTTACCGGCGTTTAACGCCTCAGTAACACTTATCTGGAGAGAGATAAATGAACCATCGCAATCTGCGCACCGCGATGCGCGTCGGCATGCTGCCGGCAGGTATCGCGATCGCACTGACGCCGGCTTTTGCCAGCGCCCAGGAAAACAGCGGCAAGGACGCCACGACGCTCGACAAGATCGAGGTCACCGGTTCGCGCATCAAGCGCGCGGACATCGAAACGTCCCAGCCTGTGTTCTCGCTTAGCCGGGATGACATCGCCGCGCAGGGGCTGACCTCGGTTGGCGACGTCATCCAGAACATCACCAGCGCCACCTCGGCCCTCAACAGCACCAACAACAACGGCGGCAACGGCGAAACCCCCGTCAATCTGCGCGGTCTCGGTTCCGCTCGCACCCTGGTGCTGGTCAACGGCCGTCGCTGGGTCGGTGGTACTGGCCTTGGCGGCGCGGTCGATCTGAATACAATCCCGACCGCGGCAGTCGAGCGCATTGAAGTGTTGAAGGACGGCGCCTCGACAATTTATGGCTCCGACGCCATCGCCGGCGTGGTCAACGTTATCCTGCGCCAGAACTTCGAAGGCGCCGAAGCAAACGCCTACCTTGGCCAGTACGACAAGGGTGACGGCACCCGCCAGGCCTATGACTTCATCGTCGGAACGTCCAACGATCGCTTCTCGGCGATGCTCGGATATGGCTACGTCAAAGAAGAATCTGTCATGGCCGGCGACAGGTACATCTCGAAGGAGCCCATCTACACGACTGGCAACTTCTTCGGCAGCGGAACCAGTCCGGACGGACGCTTCGCCCTGTGCCGCAGTGGCTACGATGCCGCTGGCCGCAAGTGCAATGGCCCACAGTCCAATGCGCCGGGCCTGCCTGCGGGAATGTTCACCTACGATGGCCAGGGGAGCAGCCCGAGGGCGTACGTCCCAGGGCAGGACGCCTACAACTTCGCCCCCGAGAACTACCTGCTGACCCCGCAGGAACGCCGCTCGGTGTTCGGCAATGCATCGTTCGGCATCACTGATGACGTTCGCTTCAAGACCACGGTCACCTACAACCAGCGTGAATCCGAGCAGTTGCTCGCGTCAATGCCGGTGACCTTGGGCACCGCGCCGGGTGCCACTCCGATCGGGCAGAGCATCTTCATCAGCAAGGACAACATCTATAACCCGTTCGGCGCCGATGTTTCACGCATCAACCGCCGTACCACCGAAACCGGCGGGCGCTCTTTCAACCAGGATGTCCGGACGTTCGCGCTGGATGCCGGCCTCGAAGGCTCGTTGGCTATCGGCGAGAAGTTCCTTGACTGGGAAGCCGGCTACTTCTATGGCGAGAACAAAGCCAACGAAACCACATTCGGCTTGTTCAACCTCGAGGCCCTGCGTTCCGGCCTTGGCCCGTCTTTCCGCGACGCAAACGGTGTTGCCCACTGCGGTCGCCTGGGGGCCCCCATCGACGGCTGCGTGCCTCTCAACTTCCTGGGCGGCGTTGGCGGGCTCACGAAGGAAATGTTGGACTATGCGTCCTTCACTGCGCACGACGAATACAAGTACCAACAGAAGTCCTACTATGCCAACGTCAGCAGCGAGCTGTTCGACATGCCTGCCGGTCCGTTGGGTTTCTCGCTCGGACTGGAGCACCGGACCGAGTCTGGCTACGACTCTCCGGACGCGCTGATCAACGCGGGCAGCACCACGGGCAACGCACGTCGTGCCACCGCGGGTGGCTACAGCGTCGACGAGGCCTATCTGGAACTCGCGATCCCGGTGTTGGCCGACCTGCCCGGCGCCAAGTTGCTGGACTTCAGCGTGGCCTCGCGCTACTCGGATTACAGCAACTTCGGCGACACGATCAACAACAAGTTCGGCTTCCGCTGGAAGCCGATCGATGACCTGTTGGTTCGCGGCAACTGGACGGAGGGCTTCCGCGCCCCGTCCATCGATGAGCTGTTCGCAGGCCAGGGCGATTCGTTCCCGAACCTGAGTGACCCCTGCAACACCACCAACTATCCGCTGCTGCCGCCCACGGCCCAGAGCCGCTGCCATGCTGAGGGCGTGCCAGCCGGTGGTTACGCCCAGGATGGGCAGCAGATCCGCATTTCCGTCGGCGGAAATCCCCACCTGAAGCCTGAGAAGGCCGAGAGCGTCACGTTTGGTTTCGTCTACAGCCCGCATTTCGCCGAGGGTCTGGATATCTCGTTGGACTGGTGGAAGATCAAGCTCGACGACGCCATCACCACCGTGGGCGGTACCGATATCATCGATCAGTGCGTCCGCTCCGGCGGGACGGGTCCGACTTGCGCGCTGTATACCCGCAAGGCCGATGGCACCATCAACACCTTGCTCAACTACAACACGAACATTGGTGGCACCCGCCGCGAGGGCTACGACTTGACGGCGGCCTATCGCCTGCCCGAAACCGCCCTGGGCAAGTTCAGCTTCACTTGGGACACTACCTACATGGCCCAGTGGCCGGAAGACCTGGATGGCGATGGCACGCTTGGCGAAGACCAGCAATTGGCCCCGGCGCTTGGCCAGCCGCTGAACCACGACGAAGGTGGAAACCTCGTTGGCGAGTACACGGACCGCGACAACAAGTGGCGTATTCGCTCCAACCTGGCGACCCGTTGGGACAAGGGCGACTGGGGTGCAACCTGGAACGTTCGCTACTATTCGTCGCAGGACGAGATTTGCGACGCCCAGTATGAGGCGAATGGTTTCGGTTACCTGTGCACCCAAACCGACCGTTACATCGGCATTCTGACCGACGCCAACAATAACGGCGTGTGGGATGGTGTGGCAGGTGGTGACAGCATCGCATCGCAGAAGGAATCGAGGCACCACGTCGGCGCCACGACATATCACGATGTCAGTGCCTACTGGAGGGCGCCGTGGAATGCGACGGTCACACTCGGCATCAACAACGTGTTCGGCAAGAATCCGCCGATTGCACTTGAGGCGTTTGCCAACACGTTTGACCCGAGCTACGAACTGCCCGGCCAGTTCTTCTACATGCGTTACTCGCAGAAGTTCTGATGATTTTCGGTAAGTGAACGCAGCCTACGGCCCCGCAAGGGGCCGTAGTCTTTCCGGGGCGCGACGGCTACAGGTGCTTCAGCGTTTCCTTCAGCCCCGCCACGCAGCGGCGGCTGACTTCCAGCGGCTGCTTGCCGTGGCGCAGCACCGCCTGCACGTGGCCGTCGGCGGCACGGCGCAGTTCGACGATCTCGTGGCGCGCGACCAGGCAGTTGCGGTGGATGCGGACGAAGCGCTCGCCGAACTCGTCTTCGAGCGACTTCAGCGATTCCTCGATCAGGTCCTCGCCGCGGGCGTGGTGGACGACCACGTATTTCTCCTCGGCCTGCAGGTAGTGCACGTCCTCGATCGGGATCAGGCGCAGGCTGCCGCGCAGTCGCGCGCACAGGTGGCTGCGGCGCTGCCCGGTACCGGGGCCGGCGGAGGTCGTGGCGCGATCGCGCCCGGCGGCAAAGGTGCGCACGCGTTCGAGCGCGGCGGCCAGGCGCTCGGCGCGCACCGGCTTGACCAGGTAGTCGATCGCCTCGGCTTCGAAGGCGGACAGCGCATGGGCGTCGTAGGCGGTGCAGAACACCACGGCCGGGCGCGGTTCGAACGCCGCGAGGTGGCGCGCGGCTTCGAGCCCGTCGATGCCCGGCATCGCGATGTCCAGCAGTACCAGGTCGGGATGGTGTTCGGCGCAGGCGTGCAGCGCGTGCTGGCCGTCGGCCGCCTCGGCGACGACCTCGACACCGAGCTGCTCGGCCAATAGTCCCCGCAAGCGCTCGCGCGCCAGCGGTTCGTCGTCGGCGATCACTATCCTCATTGGCGCCTCTACCCGGTGGGCACTGCCTCGGGCTGATGGTAGCCCCCGCGAGCGCCCGCTACCAATCGGTCGGCGGCATTTGATCAGCCAGGTTGCGACTCAGCCCGCAAATCGCTCACCCAGCCAGTCGCCCAGGGCCTGGATCTCTTCGGCACACACCTGGTGGGCCATCGGGTAGTCGTGCCATTCCAGGGCGAAACCCAGGTCCTTCATGGTCGCGGCGCCCATCTGGCCGACCACCGCCGGCACCACCGGATCGAACTGGCCGTGGGCCATGAACACCGGCTGCGACAAGGCCGCAGGCTTGAGTTTAGCTGCCGCCTGGTGCGGTCCGAGTGGCAGATAGGTCGACAGGCCGGCAATGCCGGCGAGGGGCTGCTCGCGCCCCAGGGCGGAGGCCAGGGCGATCGCGCCGCCTTGGGAAAAGCCGATCAGGACGATGCGCTCGGGCGCGATGCCACGTGCGACTTCGCGCGCGATCAGGGCTTCGACCTGCGCCACCGACTCAGCCACGCCGGCTTCATCGGCGCGCTTGCCGGCGGCCAGTGCGTCGAAGTCGAAGCTGATGATGTCGTACCAGGCGCGCATGCGCATGCCGTTGTTGATCGTGACCGCACGCACCGGCGCGTGCGGGAACACGAAGCGCAGCGCCGGCCAGTCGCGGCGGACCAGCTCGGGCACGATCGGGGCGAAGTCGTTGCCGTCGGCGCCCAGGCCGTGCAGCCAGAGCACGGTCCAGGTCGGCGAGGGGGCGGTTTCGAGCTCGACTGTCTCGAGCAGGGGGGTGTTGGAATCCATGCCGGCATTGTCGCCGCTGCGGCGCTGGCCTGCCATGCCCGGCCCGGGTGCCGCGGTCCGCCAAGCGAAATTGTGTATCGCCGGGGTCGGCGCGTACCCTTGCCGGCATGTCCGCGTCCTCCGCCCTCCATGCTGCTGCGCGCCTGCTGCTGCTCGGCCTGCTGCTGGCCAGCTTCACGCTGAAGCCGGCATTGGCGTTCGCCGAGGAAGTGCATGAACTGGTCGAGCATGCGGCGGCCGGCAGCCACGGGCATGGCCATGCGTTCGGTGAGCATTCGGTCGACGACCGAACACCGGCACCCGACGACGGCAAACCCGGACACGACGACGACCACTGGCACCTGACCCATTGCTGCGGCCAACAGGCGGCAATGTTGCCGCGCCTGCAGTTCGACCTGCCGACCGCCGTCTCCGACTCACCGGTGGCGATCCTGTCGGTCGCCTTCGCGCCAACGCGCCTGACGGCGCCGTTCCGTCCTCCGATCGCGGTGTGACCTGCCCGGCCCTTGCGCCGGCTGTCCATCCCCTCTTCTTTCGGAGCTTCTCCCATGTATTCGCGACTCGCGGCCCGCGCCGCGTTGGTCGTCGTGCTTGCTGTGGCCCTGCCCGCACAGGCAGGCGACCGCCTGACCCTGGACGATGCGTTCGCACGCGTCGTCGGCACTGCATCACGACCCCCACATCCCGAGCTCCGCCTCAGCGGCGCCCGTGGCGACGTCCTCTCAGCCGAACTCGCGGTCGCCGCGCAACGGCCGGCACTGGTGGCCGGCGCCGAACTCGAGAACGTGCTGGGCAGCAACAGCTACAGCGGCGTCGATCGCGCCGAACTGACCCTGACGCTGGCCTCGGTGCTGGAACGCGGCGGCAAGCGCGACGCGCGCCAGGCGCTGGCGCAAAGCCGTATCGATGCGCTCGGCATCGAACGCGAAGCCAGCCGCCTGGACCTGCTGGCGGAAACGGCGCGGCGCTATCTCGCCGTCGTCGCCACCGGCCCGCAGCTGGCGATTGCCGACGATGACATCGCGCAACGGCGGCGGACGGTCACGGCCGCACAGCGGCGACTCGATGCCGGCGCTTCGCCGGAGTCGGTCGTGCTGACCGCGCAGGCCGCTCTCGCCCGCGCCGAGCTGGAACGGCGCCGCACCGCGCAGCAACAGGCGGCCGCGCGCCAGCACCTGGCGGCACTGTGGGGCGAGCGCGAGCCCGACTTCGAGACGGCCGATGCCGACGTGCTGGCCCTGCCCGACATCGCCGACTTCGGCGCGCTCGCACAACTGCTGCAGCGCACGCCGGAACTGACCCGCTTCGCCGACCAGCGCCGCATCGGCGAAGCGCGCCTGCAGCTGGCTCGCGCGCAGGCCACGCCGGACCTCGAATGGCAGCTTGGCGTGCGCGGCTTCAAGGAGGACAACGACGTCGCGCTGATCGGCGGCGTCTCGCTGCCGCTGGCCAGCGGGCGCCGTGCACAGCCGCAGATCCGGGCGGCAGAGGCCGAACTGGCCGTCAACGAAGTGGAACGCGAAGCGCAGGGGTTGGCGTTGTACTCAACTCTGGTCGAAGCGCACGGCCGCTACCGCGTCGCGCAGCTGGAAGTACTGCGTTTGCGCGACGACGTGCTGCCCAAGCTGGCGCGTGCCCAGGCCGCGGCCGAGCGCGCATTCGGCGCCGGCGCGATCAGCTATCTGGAAATCGCCCAGCTGCAATCGGAAACCACAAGCGCACGGCGCGAGCAACTCGAGGCCGCGCTGTCGGCACAGCGCGCGCTTATCGAAATCCAGCGACTCACCGCCGAACCACTCGTCGTTGCCGCCCCAGCCAAAGGCCAGACCCCATGAACAAGTTCACCAGAACCACCGCACTGGCGCTGACGCTGTTGCTGGCTGCCTGTGGCGGCGAGCCTTCCACCGAGGCCGGGCACGCGCACGATGCCGGCGACGAACACGGCGCGGCCGAGGAAGTCCGCAAGGGCGCCCATGGCGGCCGCGTGCTTGAGCAGTCCGGCTACCGCGTCGAACTGGCGATCGCCGAAGCCGGCATGCCACCGCGCTACCAGGCCTGGCTGTACCGCGGCGACGACCCGCTGCCGGCCACGACCGGCACGGTCGAGGTGCGCTTGCGCCGCCTGGACGGTGCCAGCGAACACCACGCCCTTACGCCGCGACCGGACGGCAGCCTGATCGCCACCAGCATCGTCGGCGAGCCGCACTCCTTCGACGTCGAAGTGCTCGCCACCATCGAAGGCAAGGCGCTGCGCTGGAGGTACCCGAGCTACGAGGGCCGCACCCGCATCACCGAAACTACCGCGCGGACGTCGGGCATCCGGGTCGCACCCGCCGCGGCCGGCATGATCGCCGACGAACACGAAGTGCAGGGCCTGCTGACGCCGGTCGAAGGGCGCCAGGCCAAGGTCGCGGCACGATTCCCCGGCCCGGTGCGCTCGCTGCGCGCCAACCTCGGTGATCGCGTCCGCGCCGGCCAGCCGCTGGCGACGATCGAGAGCAACCTCAGCCTGAGCACGTACACCGTCACCTCACCCATCGACGGCGTCGTGCTCGCGCGCAGCGCCGCGGTCGGTGACGTCGCGGCGGAAGGTGCGGCGCTGTTCGAGATCGCCGACCTGTCGAAGTTGTGGGTCGACCTGCACATCTTCGGCGCCGACGCGCAGCACATCCGCCCGGGCGTTCCGGTGCGGGTCACCCGCCTGAGCGATGGCGTGAGCGTGGACACGCAACTCGAACGCGTGCTGCCCAACACCGCCACTGCCAGCCAGAGCACGGTCGCCCGTGCCACCCTCGACAACGCCGACGGCATGTGGCGTCCGGGTTCGGCGGTGCAGGCGCGCATCACCGTCGCCCAGCAGCCGGCGGCGCTGGTGGTGCCGTTGTCGGCGCTGCAGACCTTCCGCGACTGGGACGTGGTGTTCATCCGCGTCGGCGACACCTTCGAGGTGCGTCCGCTCGAGCTGGGTCAACGCGACGGGCAACGGGTGGAAGTTCTGTCCGGGTTGAAACCGGGCGACCAGGTCGTGGTCGAACAGAGCTACCTCATCAAGGCGGACATCGAAAAGTCCGGCGCCTCGCACGACCACTGAGGACGCCGACATGCTCGAGAAAATCATCCGCTTCGCCATCGGCCACCGCTGGCTGATGCTCGCCCTCACCCTGGCGCTGGTGCTGCTGGGCAGCTGGAGCTTCCGCCAGTTGCCGATCGACGCCACGCCGGACATCACCAATGTCCAGGTGCAGATCAACGCCGAAGCCACCGGCTACTCACCGCTGGAGTCGGAGCAGCGCATCACCTTCCCGATCGAGACGGCGATGGCCGGCCTGCCGGGGCTCGACTACACCCGTTCACTGTCGCGCTACGGACTGTCGCAGGTCACGGTGGTGTTCAAGGACGGCACCGACCTGTACTTCGCCCGCCAGCAGGTCGCAGAACGCCTGCAGCAGACGCGCTCGCAACTGCCACCAGGGATCGAGCCCGAAATGGGGCCAATCGCCACCGGCCTGGGCGAGATCTTCATGTACACCGTCGAGGCCAACCCGGAGGCACGCAAGCCCGACGGCACGCCCTGGACTTCAACCGACCTGCGCACCTTGCAGGACTGGGTGGTGCGGCCGCAGCTGCGCAACACACCGGGCGTCACCGAGGTCAACACGATCGGCGGTTTCGCCCGGCAGATCCACATCACCCCGGAGCCGGCGCGGATGGTTGCGCTCGGCTTCACCCTGCGCGACCTCGTCACCGCGGTGGCCGCCAACAACCAGAACATCGGCGCCGGTTACATCGAGCGCAACGGCCAGCAGTTCCTGGTGCGGGTGCCGGGCCAGGTGGCCGATAGCGCGGCGATCGGCGAGATCGTGCTGGACCGCCGCGATGGCGTACCGATCCGCGTGCGCGATGTCGCCAGCGTCGGCGAAGGGCCGGAGCTGCGTAATGGTGCTGCCACGCAGGACGGCCGCGAAGTCGTGCTCGGCACGGTGTTCATGCTGGTCGGCGCCAACAGTCGCGATGTCGCCCAGGCCAGCGCCGCGCGGCTCGAACAGGTCAATGGCAGCTTGCCACCGGGGATCAAAGCCACGGCGGTCTACGACCGCACCGCGCTGGTCGACCGCACCATCGCCACGGTGGCGAAGAACCTCGCAGAGGGCGCGCTGCTGGTGGTGGTGGTGCTGTTCGTGCTGCTCGGCAATTTCCGCGCGGCGCTGATCACAGCGGCGGTAATTCCGTTGGCGATGCTGTTCACGGTGTGGGGCATGGTCCGCGGTGGCGTGTCCGGCAACCTGATGAGCCTGGGCGCGCTCGATTTCGGCCTGATCGTCGACGGCGCGGTGATCATCATCGAGAACTGCCTGCGCCGCTTCGGCGAGATGCAGCACGCGCTGGGCCGAACGCTGGAAAAGGAGGAACGGTTCGAGCTGACCGCCAAGGCCACCGCCGAGGTGATCCGGCCGAGCCTGTTCGGCGTCGGCATCATCACGGCGGTGTACCTGCCGATCTTCGCCCTCACCGGTATTGAGGGAAAGATGTTCCATCCGATGGCAATCACGGTGGTGCTGGCACTGAGCGGGGCGATGCTGTTGTCGCTGACCTTCGTGCCGGCGGCGATCGCGCTGTTCCTGGGCGGTCGCGTCGAGGAGAAGGAGAACCGGGTCATGCAGTGGTGCAGCCGCCGCTACGCGCCGCTGCTGGCGTGGGCGCTGCGCCGCCGCGCGTGGGTGTTCGGCGCCGCGGTCACGCTGGTGGTGGGCTCTGGCCTGCTGGCGACGCGGCTTGGCACCGAGTTCATTCCCAACCTCGACGAGGGCGACGTCACCGTCCACGCCCTGCGCATCCCCGGCACCAGCCTGACCCAGGCCGTGCACATGCAGACGACGCTGGAGAAGACGTTCGCCACGTTGCCCGAAGTCCAGCGCGTCTTCAGCAAGATCGGTACCGCCGAGATCGCCAACGATCCGATGCCGCCGTCGGTGACCGACACCTTCGTGATGCTCAAGCCGCGCAAGGACTGGCCAGACCACGGCAAGCCCAGGGCGACGCTGCTGGCCGAACTGGAATCGGCAGCGCGCAGCCTGCCCGGCAACAACTACGAGTTCACCCAGCCGATCCAGATGCGCATGAACGAGTTGATCTCGGGCGTGCGCGCCGACGTCGCGGTCAAGGTCTACGGCGATGACCTCGACAGGCTGGTCGAGCTCGGCACGCGGATTGAGGAAGTGGCCAAGTCGGTTCCGGGCGCCGCCGACGTCAAGATCGAACAGGCCACCGGCTTGCCGCTGCTGACGGTGGTTCCCGACCGGCAGGCACTGGTGCGTTACGGCCTCAACCCGGGCGACGTGCAGGCCACGCTGGCCACGGCGGTCGGTGGCGAGGTGGCGGGCCAGCTGTTCGAAGGCGACCGCCGCTTCGACATCGTCGTGCGCCTGCCCGAGCGCCTGCGACAGGATCCGGCAGCGCTGGAAGACCTGCCGATTCCACTGCCAGGCGATGCCGCCGGTCACGACGAGTCCAGCCTGGCCGGCAGCTGGAGCGCCGGCACGCCACGCACGGTTCCGCTGCGCGAGGTCGCGAAGATCGAAACCCTGCTCGGTCCCAACCAGATCAATCGCGAGAACGGCAAGCGCCGGGTGGTGGTCACGGCGAACGTGCGCGGCCGCGACCTGGGCGGCTTCGTCAGCGAACTGCGCGAACGCGTCGCTGCGCAGGTACGGATGCCCAGTGGCTACTGGATCGACTACGGCGGCACGTTCGAGCAGCTGATCTCCGCCAGCCAGCGCCTGTCGGTGGTGGTACCGGTGACGCTGGCGATCATCTTCGCCCTGCTGTTCTGGTCGCTGAGCTCGGTGCGCGATGCCGCCATCGTCTTCAGCGGCGTACCACTGGCACTCACCGGTGGCGTAGTGGCGCTGGCCCTGCGCGGGATTCCGTTGTCGATCTCCGCCGGCGTTGGCTTCATCGCACTGTCGGGCGTGGCCGTGCTCAACGGCCTGGTGATGATCGCTTTCATCCGCAAGCTGCGCGAACAGGGTGCGGCGCTGGACGTGGCCATCGTCGACGGTGCGCTCGGCCGCTTGCGGCCGGTGCTGATGACGGCGCTGGTGGCATCGCTGGGTTTCGTGCCGATGGCGTTCAACCAGGGCGCAGGTGCCGAAGTGCAGCGCCCGCTGGCGACGGTGGTGATCGGCGGAATCGTGTCGTCGACACTGCTGACCCTGCTGGTGCTGCCGGTGCTGTATCGCTGGCTGCATCGCAAGGACAGCGCCTAGCCCGTGGGGCGCGAGGGACCCGACGGCGGGTCCCTCGCGTTTGCGACGTCGACTGCTTGCGGCCCGACAATCACGGCACCACGGCACGAGCAGGCCCTAGACTCGCGCCATGGACCTCTTCCAGCCCGGCGCCACCCGTGGCGTGCTCGAAGCCGCTGCGCACGCGATCGCACGCGGTGAGCCGGTCGCGCTTGCCGTGGTGCTGGAAACCTCCGGTTCGACTTACGTCCATGCCGGGGCACTGGCGCTGTTTGGCAGCCAAGGCCGCCAGGTCGGCTGGCTCAGTGGCGGATGCCTGGAGCCGGAGATCGCGCTGCGCGCCGACGAAGCAGTGCGCACGCGGACGATCCAGTGGCTGGAGCTCGATACGCGCAACGATGAAGACCTGCTCTCCGGCTCCGCCGTGGGTTGCCGTGGCCGCTTGCGGATCGCCCTGCTTCCGCTGACCCCATTGGCGCCGTGGCCCGCCCTGATCACCGCATGGCGTTCGCGACAGGGCCCGCTCGATATCACCCTCGGTCCTGACGGCACCGTCGACGCTCGTGTCGACACGCACCAGAACGCTTACCGTTTCCAGGCCGCCGACGTGCCGTGGCCGGATCCACCGCCGGCATGGACGCTCAGCATCGCGCGCCCGCCAGCGGTGCTACTGCTGGGCGCCGGTCCGGAAACACCGCTGCTGCTGCCGATGCTGCGGCTGCTAGGCGTCACCACCACCCTGGTGGAGCGCCGCCCGCGTTGGCAGCCCATCGGCGTCGATGCCGATGTAGCCATCGCCCAGTCGCCGGCGCAGGTACTGCCAACCACAGACGGCCAGTTCGATGCAGCACTGGTCATGCACCACCATTTCGAACTCGATCGCGAAGCATTGGCGGCGCTGGCAGACAGTACGATCCGTTTCGTCGGACTGCTCGGTCCGGTGCGGCGGCGCGAAGACCTGTTCCGCGTGCTGCCCGCCGCCGTTCGCGAGGCCTTGCTGCCGCGCCTGCACTCGCCGGTCGGGCTTGCGCTGGGAGGCAGCGGCCCGGAGGCGATCGCGCTGAGCATCGCCGCGCAATTGCAGAACCACCTGCATGGGGGTCGCGCGTGAGCGAGGTGGCTTCGGCGCATGCGGCGGTGGTGCTCGCCGCAGGCGGCAGCCGCCGGCTGGGACGTCCCAAGCAATTGCTTTGCCGCGATGGCGAGACCCTGGTCCATCGCGCCCTGCGCCTTGCCAGTGCAACGCACCCGCAACGCCTGTTACTGGTGACGGGCGCCGATGCGATGCAGGTCGCCGAGGCCGGCGCCGGCTTCGACGCAGAGTGCGCCGTCAACCACGACTGGTCGCAGGGGCTGTCGGGCAGTCTGCAATGCGCCGCGTCGGCGCTGGCGGGGTTCGATGGCAAGGTGCTGGTGCTTGGCTGCGACCAGCCCGCGCTCGAGACACATCACCTGCAGGCGCTGCTGGACGGCGCCAGGCGATCCGCTTCGGACTGCGCGGCGACCGCCCATGGCGAAGCCGCAGGAATTCCGGCGCTGGTCACGATGCCGCTGCTGATGGAGGCGTCGGCGCGGCTTCAGGGCGACCGCGGACTGGGTGCGCAACTGACGGCGATGGCCGAATCGGTGTGGCGGTTGGATGCGCCGGAACTGCGGCTGGACATCGATCGCGAAGACGATGTGCTTGCGGCAGTGGCGTTGGGGCTGCTCGACCGCTGAGCGCGGATCGACGGGAGACGAAACCGGAGGCCGGCTGCGCGGCGGCCGCGGCATGCTGCTAAATGAGGATGCGGTGGCTTGCGCACACCGCATCCCGGTAGATCACAACGGCTTAGGCCGCTGCGTCCTTCAGCTTCTTCAGCGGACGGACCTTGACCTTGACCGAAGCCGGCTTGGCAGCAAACCAGACTTCTTCCTTGGTGAACGGGTTGATGCCCTTGCGCTTCGGCTTGGCCGCAACGCTGACGGCGGTGATCTTCAGCAGGCCCGGCAGGGTGAACGCACCAGCGCCCTTCTTGCTGACCGAACCGTGCACGGCACCTTCCAGAGCAGCCAGGACAGCGCGCACGTCCTTGGCAGCGACGCCCGCGGCCTCGGCGATGTGCGCAACCAGGCCCGACTTGGTCAGCGCTTCCTTGATCGGCTTCGGTGCAGCCGGCTTGGCGGCGGCGGCCTTCTTCGGCGCGGCCTTCTTTGCCACTTTCTTCGTCTTCGCCATATGTGTCTCGTAATACTCGATTAGTTGATGGGTGCCCGGATTTCCCCGCTAGGCAAGCGGAATGTAGGGCAAGGCAAGTGCGCCGCCAAGTGGTAGGAGGCAAAAAAACGCGGGAAATTGCTACTTTCTTCGCCAACGACCGCCTCGGCGGCCCACTTTGGCCGTTTGTCGGTCAGACAATCGACAACGCAGCGGCCTCGCGCGCCAGGGTTTCGATGCGCTCCCAGTCGCCTTGCGCCAGTGCATCGGCCGGAGTCAGCCACGAGCCACCCAGGCACGCGACGTTGGGCTGGCGCAGGTATTCGGGCGCGCGTGCGGCGTCGATGCCGCCGGTCGGACAGAAGCGGACCTGGGCAAATGGCCCGCGCCAGGCCGCCAGCAAGCCCAGTGCATTGATCGCCTGCGCGGGGAAAATCTTGAGCAGGTCGTAGCCGGCGGCCATCGCCGCCATCACTTCGCTGCTGGTGGCGACACCGGGCAGGTAGGCGATCGATTCCTCTCGCGCGGCGGCCAGCAGTTGCGGCGAGGCGCCGGGCGAGACCGCGAACGATGCACCGGCGCGCTGCACCTGGCGCATCTGGGCGGCATCGAGCACGGTGCCGGCACCGACCTTCATCCCCGGCACCTGCGCGGCGACCGCGGTGATCGCATCGAGCGCCACCGGGGTACGCAGCGTCACTTCGATCGCATCGATGCCGCCGCGCAGCAGCGCCTGTGCCACCGCCACGGCTTCATCGACACTGCCGGGGGTGTAGACCGGGATGATCCGACTGCCGCGCAGCAGCGCCAGGGCGTCAACGACGGACATGGAAGCCGGCCTGTGCAGTGAACGCCTCGACGTCTTCGCGCGTGACCAGGTTGAAGTCACCCGGCAACGAGTGCTTCAGGCAGGCCGCGCCCAGACCGAAGTGGAGCAGCTCGGGCGGCGCCATCCCGGTGATCAGGCCATGCAGGACGCCGGCAGCGAAGGCGTCGCCGGTGCCGATGCGGTCGACGATCGCCTCCAGTTCGTAGGCGGGCGCGCGATGGCGGGCGCCATCGCGGCCGACCATCACTGCCGACAGCGTGTGGTGGTCGACGCTGTGCTGGCTGCGCAACGTGCAGGCCAGCCACTGCAGGTGCTCGAACGCGGCAAAGGCATGCGCGGCCGCCTCGACCACCGCGTCCTCGCCTTCGGCGGCGCTGCGCTTGCCAAGCACGACTTCTATATCGCGATGGTCGGCGAAGACCACGTCGGCCTCGGCGAAGATGCGGCGCAGGATCGCGGCGGCGTCGCCGTTCCACGTCTGCCAGAGCTTGCCGCGGAAGTTGCCGTCGAACGACACCTTGACCCCGCGCCGGCGCGCGGCCTGGGCGGCGGCGATGGTCGCCTCGGCGGTGGCGGCGCCCAGCGCCGGACTCACGCCGGACAGGTGCAGCCAGCTGGCGCCGTCGAGCAGCGCATCCCAGTCGTAGTCGGTGGAGCGCACGAACGCAGAATCGGCGCGGTCGTACAGCACTTCGCTCGGACGCTGCATCGCGCCGTGGGACAGGAAGTACAGCCCCATCCGTCCGGGCGCTGTGCGCACATGGCGCGTGTCGACCCCGTGCCGGCGCAGTTCGCCGATCGCCGCTTCGCCCAAGGCGTTGTCGGCCACGGTGCTGGCCACCGCCGCGTCATGGCCCAGTCGCGCCAGCGATACGGCGACATTGGCCTCGGCCCCGCCGATGTGGACCTCCAGGCCCGGAGACTGCAGCAGACGCTCGCGCCCCGGCGCCGACAGGCGCAGCAGCAACTCCCCAAAACACACGATCCGTTGACTCACGCCCTGCTCCCGAAGGATGGAATTGCCCCTATTGGAACCCGTTGCCGCGTCGTCCGGGAGGGCGGCAGCCCCCTTATGGCGCACCGCAGCATGCCAAGCGCTGTCCCTTTTGCTAGGGTTTTGACCATCGGTGTCATTTGCACCGCCCGAAACAGCCGGATCACGATAGCAAGCGCCGCAAGCCAGTCAACAAGCACCTTACAAGCTGTATTAGTCATTAGGGAGGGGAACCTATGCAATTTCAGCGTGCCACCAAAAAGACACCGGTTACCTTATTGGCGGCCTCGATAGGCCTGGCGCTCCAGATGGCGGCGCTCAGCGCGCTTGCCCAGGATGCGTCAACGACCAGTAAGTCCACTGCTCCGGCCGAAGCCGTCGCCAATACTGCAGCACCGCAGCGCCAGGACGCGACCGAACTCGATACGGTCGTCGTCACCGGCTTCCGCGGCAGCCTGGAAAGGGCACTGGACAAGAAGCGCAGCGAAGTCGGCGTGGTCGATGCGATCGTCGCCGAAGACATCGCCGACTTCCCGGACCTCAACCTCGCCGAATCGTTGCAGCGCATTCCGGGCGTGTCGATCGCGCGCGATGCCGGCGAAGGCCGCAACATCTCGGTGCGCGGCCTCGACAGCCAGTTCACCCGCGTGCGCATCAACGGCATGGAGGCGCTGACCACCACCGGCGGCACTGACAGTTCCGGCGGCGCCAACCGCGGCCGCGGCTTCGACTTCAACGTGTTCGCGTCGGAGCTGTTCAACAGCATCACCGTGCGCAAGACCGCCTCGGCCGACATCGAGGAAGGTGCGCTCGGCGCCACCGTCGACCTGCAGACCGCGCGTCCGTTCGACTACGACGGCTTCACCTTCGTCACCGGTGCGCAGCTGGGTTACAACGACCTGGCCGGGGATCTCGATCCGCGCGCAACCATGCTGATGAGCAACACCTGGTTCGACAACAAGTTCGGCGCGCTGCTTTCGGTGGCCTACACCAAGCGCCGCCTGGTCGAGGAAGGCCACAGCACGGTGCGCTGGGATACCGGCACCAGCAGCGGCGGCTTCGCCGGCACGCCTTCGGTGGAGAACGCCGCCACCTTCCACCCGCGCATTCCGCGTTACGGCGTTCTCGAGCACGAGCAGGAGCGCTTGGGCGTGACCGCTTCGCTGCAGTTCGACCCGACCGACAAGACCTCGCTGGGCCTGGACGTCATGTACGCCGACCTCGATGCCACGCGCGGCGAGAACTTCCTCAACGGTCTGTCGTTCAGTCGCGGCGCCTGCGTCGCGGGCACGGCCGGCAACGCCTGTCGCGCCGCCGGTGCGGGTGGCAAGCCGGAAACGGTCGTGGTGGAAAGCGCCGTCGACGGCCGCGGCAACCTGGTCTATGGCCGCTTCAACAACGTCGACGTGCGCTCGGAAGCACGCTACGACGAACTGGAGACCAAGTTCACCCAGTTCAATTTCTACGCCGACCATGAACTGACCGACGACTTCAGCCTGAACTTCGAGGCCGGTCGCGCCAAGTCGGAGTTCGCGAACCCGATCCAGACCACGATCACGATCGACAAGCTCAACGCCCAGGGCTACGTCTACGACTACCGTGGCGACAACCGCCTGCCCGTGATCACCAACGGCTTCGACGTCAATGACCCGGCGCAATGGCGCTTCATCAGCGGCAACGCCCAGAATCCGGGCTCGGAAATCCGCCTGCGTCCGCAGTTCGCCGACAACACCATCGACAGCGCCCAGCTCGGTTTTGCCTGGCAGTTGACCGACGCGTTCCGCCTGAAGGCCGGCGGCCAGTTCAAGGAGTACACGTTCGATACGCGCGAGGAACGTCGCGCATCCGAGCTGGTCGTGCCGGGCCTTCCGGCCGGCACCACCCTGGCCGACCTGACCAGGCCGATCGGACTGGAAGGAATTTCCAACGTCGGCGACAGCACCTGGCTGATCCCGGACATCGATGCCTTCAACCGCGCCTTCAACATCTACAGCGACGAGGGCATCTTCGCGACCAGCGACCGCGTGGCAGCCGTTCTGGGCAACAACCGCAGCGTGGAGGAACGCGACCAGGGCTTCTTCATCCAGGGCGACTTCAACACGCAGATCGGCAGCATGCCGCTGAGCGGCAACGTCGGTGTGCGCCAGGTCGACACCAGGCAATCCTCAACCGGCTTCTCCACCCCCGCCAGCGGCCCGGCGCAGCAGATCACCGTCACGCGCAGCTATGACGACACGCTGCCGTCGTTCAACCTGGTGGCCGACGTCACGCCGGACTTCCTGATCCGCCTGGCCGCCTCCAAGGTGATGGCGCGCCCGGGCCTGGGCAATCTCACCCCGGGCGTCACCGTCAACGTCAGCGGCGGCAACCGCGTTGTCACTGGCGGCAATCCGATGCTGGATCCGTTCCGCGCCAAGACCGCGGACCTGAGCTTCGAGTGGTACTTCGCCGAGGAATCGCTGCTGGCGCTGGGCCTGTTCTACAAGGACATCGACAGTTTCGTCCTGACCTCGCGCGAGATCCGCCCGTACTCCACCTCCGGCCTGCCGGAAAGCCTGCTGATCGGCACCGGCGCCACGGTCAACGACGACTTCCAGTTCAACGTTCCGATCAACAGCAAGGGTGGTCCGCTCAAGGGCCTGGAGTTCACCTACCAGCAGCCGTTCGTGTTCCTGCCGGGCTTCTGGAGCGATTTCGGTGTGCAGCTCAACTACACCTATGTCGACTCCAAGATCCAGTACGTGACCTCGACCGGCGCGCCGTCGCTGCGCACCGACCTGACCGGTCTGTCGAAGAACGCCTACAACGCCACGCTTTACTACGAAGGCGACAAGTTCAGCGCGCGCGTCTCGGCGGCGTACCGGGACGACTTCCTGACCACGGTGCCGGGCCGCAACGGCAATGACGTGGAAGGCACGGCCGAAACGCTGACGATCGACATGTCGGCCTCGTACAAGATCAACGACCATTTCGAACTGACGCTGGAAGGCCTGAACCTCACCGACGAGTTCCAGGACCAGTGGGTCGATTCGATCGGCGATCGCGCCTCGGTCTACCACCACACCGGTCGCCAGTACTTCCTCGGCGCTCGCTACAAGTTCTGATGCTTGCCATAAGCCCCTCTCCCGCTTGGGAGAGGGGCGTTTTTTCTTCCGCAGTCGCATGTCGTGTCCCATCAGCGGACGCCGTGCCGCCTCCGCTGCCGACGTCCGCTCCGTCCACACCACGAAGGAGCGGTACCGATGAGCACTCGCAAGTCCGTCCTGCTGTCCGCACTGTTGTTGGCCCTGCCCGCCCCCGGCGCGATCGCGGCACCACCGCTGCCTCTCGAACGCCAGGCCCTGCCCGCCAATGATGGCTGGGCATCGCTGCCGACCACGGCACTGCCCCTGGGCACCACCGGTGGCTCGGCCGCCGATGCCACCCGCGTCCATGACGTCAGCGACCGCAATGCACTGGTCGCCGCCCTCGCCTTTCCCGATCCCACACCCAAGATCATCCGCATCACCGGCATGATCGACGCCAATGTCGACGACGCCGGCAATGCACTGGCCTGTGCCGACTACGCGCGCCCGGATCCGCAGACCGCAACGCCCTACTCGCTCGATGCCTTCCTCGCCGCCTACGACCCGTCGGTGTGGGGACGTGTCAATCCCAGCGGGCCGCTCGAGCGCGCGCGCGTGGCCTCGGCCGCGGCGCAGCAGGCGCGCGTTCGCATCCGCGTGCCGGCCAACACCACCATCATCGGCGTCGGTCGCGGCGCCGGCCTGCGTGGCGGCTGGGTCGACATCCGCCCCAGCAGCACCAGCGGCAACCAGCCGATGAACGTGATCGTGCGCAACCTCAGTTTCGTCGACACCTACGACTGCTTCCCGCAGTGGGCGCCGACCGATGGCGCCGAAGGCAACTGGAACTCGCTGTACGACGCGATCTCGGTGCGCAACTCGACCCATGTCTGGATCGACCACAACGCCTTCCTCGATATCGACACCGCCGATAGCACCCAGCCCAGCTATTTCGCCCGGCTCTACCAGGTGCACGACGGCCTGGTCGACGTAACCAACGAGTCCGACCTGGTTACGGTCTCGTGGAACCTGCTGGCCAACCACGACAAGGCGATGCTGTTCGGCTCGTCCGACAGTGCCGTGGCCGATCGCGGCAAGCTGCGCGTGACGCTGCACCACAACCTGTTCCACGACCTCGGCCAGCGCGTGCCGCGGGTGCGCTACGGCCAGGTCCACGTCTACAACAACCAGTACAGCCTGACCCCCGACGGCGCCCAGACCTATGGATACAGCTGGGGAGCGGGTATCGAGGGGCAGATCCTTGCCCAGAACAACCATTTCCTGATGCCCGTCGCTGTTGCGCCGGACCTGTTCGTGGAACGCTTCAACGGCACCGCGTTGCAGGCACAGGGAACCCTGCTGAACGGACTCACCCGCCACAGCGAAGTCGACGTGGTCGCCGCCTTCAACGCGACCGCCGCCACGCCGCTGCAGCCGAACGTGGCATGGACGCCGACGTTGTACCGACGCATCGATCCGACCTGGTCGGTGCCGTTGACGGTGATCCTGGGGGCAGGTCCGTACAAGTAGGCACGAACCGTTGGGGAGCGGTGACTGATGCGCGATGACTTCAGGGACCATGACGTGCTGATGCAACGGCGACGCCTGCTGCAGGCGTCGCTGGCTGCCTCGGTAGCCACCATTTCACCGCTTCGCGCTGCAGCCACCGCGCCGCCATTCGATGCCGTCGTCGCGCGCACGCCCCGTCCGGGCGTGCGCACGTTCGCCAGCGTCGGCGAGGCGATCGCCGCGGCACCGGCCGATGGGCGCTCGCCGTTCCGCATCCTCATCACACGCGGGCGCTGGCACGAGAAGCTGGTGATCGATCGGCCCTTCATCCATCTCGTCGGCGAAGACCGCGCGGCCAGCGTGCTCAGCTTCGACGCGGCCGCCGGCATGAAGCGCCCGGATGGCGAACCCTGGGGCACCTGGGGTTGCGCCAGCGTGACCGTGCGCGCGCCGGATTTCCGCGTGCAGCGCCTGGCGATCGAGAACGCGTTCGACTATGTCGGCAATCTGGCCGCGCCGAAGTTCGAGCCGATCGGGCCCAATGGCGCGCAGGCGGTGGCGCTCATGCTCGATGCCGGCGCGGACTGCTGCCTGTTCGAGGATGTCGACCTCATCGGCCACCAGGACACGCTGTTCGCCGATGCGGGACGCAGTCTGTTTCGCAACTGCCGGATCAGCGGCAGCGTCGATTTCGTCTTCGGCGGCGGCAACGCGCTGTTCGAGGATTGCGACCTGCATTCGCGTTTCCGACCCGGCAAGGACCGCCAGGGTTACGTCTCGGTGCCCTCCACGAAGGCCTCGCAAGCTTACGGGCTGACATTCCTGCGCTGCCGCCTCAGCCGCGATCCGCAGATCCCCGACGGCAGCGTCGCGCTCGGACGCGCATGGCGGCCGGGGCGCACCTTCGCCGACGGCAAGTACGGCGATCCGGATGCGCTGGGCGCCGCGGTGTATCTGTCGTGCTGGATGGATGCGCATGTCGACGTCAAGGGCTGGGACGCGATGGGCTACACCGCGCGCGATGGCAAGCGGGTCATGCTCGAGCCGGAACTGGCGCGCCTGTTCGAGCACGACAGCCGCGGCCCGGGCGCACATGACTCACCTGCGCGTCGCCACCTCGATGCGGCGCAGCTCGCGCTCTATCAGCGCGAGCGCGTGCTCTCGGGTTGGCAACCCGAACTTTGATGGAAGGATCGCAATGCTGAAACTTGGTCTGGCACTGTGCCTGTCGACGCTGACGGTGATCGCGCCGGCACGCGCCTCCGGCCCCGTGACGATCCATCTTGCCGGGGATTCGACGATGGCCGAAAAACTGCCGGAGAAGCGACCGGAGACAGGCTGGGGCGAGTTCCTCTCCGCCCAGTTCAAAACGGGCACGGTGCTCATCGACAACCGCGCGAAGAATGGCCGCAGCACGCGTACCTTCATCGAGGAAGGTCGCTGGCAGGAGCTGTTGGATGCGACCCGCCCGGGCGACGTCGTGCTGATCCAGTTTGGCCACAACGACCAGTCTGTGGAGAAGGAGGATCGCTATACGCCGCCTGCGGACTATTCGCGCAATCTGTCGCGCTTCGTCGCCGACGTGCGCGCGCGGCAGGCCACGCCGGTGCTGCTGACGCCGGTTGCGCGCCGGCGCTTCGACGAGGCCGGTCACGTGCTCGACAGCCACGGTGAGTATCCGGATCTGGTGCGGGCGCTTGCGGCAAGCGAAAAGGTCGCGCTGATCGATATGGAGCGGCGTAGCGCGGCGGTGTTGCAGGAAGCCGGCGTGGAACCGTCGAAGCGGCTGTTCCTGTGGGTTGGCGCGGGCGAGAGCCCGAACTATCCCAAGGGCGTGGAGGACAACACGCACTTCTCGCCGGCGGGGGCGGAGCGGATGGCGGAGGAGTTTGCGTTTGCGTTGCGGGAGTCGGGGTTGGGGGTGGCGCAGCTGTTGCGGTGAGGGGGAAAGCGTCCCCTCTTCCGCCCTTCGGGCACCTTCTCCCACAAGGGGAGAAGGAAGTGCAAAGCCCTCCCCCCTTGTGGGGGAGGACAGGCCGCGAACGCGGCCAGGGAGAGGGGCTACTTCAACGGCGCACGCCGCGGCAGCGCCTTCAACGGCTCCATCGTGTCCAGGTCCCAATCGCCCGGCACGAACGCCTGCTTCGTGCCTTCCTGCTTCGGATACCCGCCCACCTGCTCCTGGCTGTCGATGATCCGCCCACGCCCTTCGATCGTGTCGGCCAGGATCCGGCGATCGACATCATCGCGGTCCCACGGCCGCGCACCGGCGTTGGCGATGACCGCATCCTGCACCTGCGCCGACGGCAGCACGGTCACGCCGAACGGCAAAGCCGGCGGACGCTTGAGCGCATCGACCTTGATCGGCGTCGTGGTGTAGCGGCCCTGTTGCGGCAGCGGCGCACCGAGGCGACCGACAGCGAGGTTGTCGTCCAGGTACACATCGACATCGCCTGAACCGCCAACACTGAAGAACGCCACTTCCTCCGTAGAGATGCCCGCGCGCATCACGTTGCCGCGAGCAATCACCTGCCCACGCGAGTACGGATGCCCCAGCCACTCCTCTGCGATCAGGTTGTAGTGCACACCGCGCTGGCCCGGGTCATAGATCAGGTTGTTGATCACCTGGCCACGCGCGCCACCCTTGAACAGCGGGTTGCGCTCGTAGTTGTGTGCGTAGAGGTTGCCGATGATCAGCACGTCGTTGACATGGTCGTGGATCAGCGAGCCCTTGGAATGCTCGCCCTTGGCATGAGTTGCGTTGGCCAGGCCTTCGGCGATGATGTTGTTGCTGTAGGTGATGCGGCGCGAGGCGGCATCCATCCAGTCCTTCTCGCTCTCGCCGAAGAAGCGCGTGCTCGAGGCCGACAGGTTCTCATCGGTGGCCCAGCTCAGCGAGCAGTGATCGACGATCACGTCGCGCGCGCCGCGCACGGTAGTGATCGCATCGATGTCGCCCGACCACTTGGGCTTGTTGCCGTCACCCGGCCGCATGCGGATGTGGCGCACGACCACGTCATGGGTGGCGATGGTCAGGCCGCCCTTGATGAAGCTGATGCCCGGCTGCGGCGCGGTCTGGCCGGCGATGGTCAGGAAGGGCTCGGTGATGCGCAGTTCCTTCATGCCCAGGTCGATGACGCCGCCCACTTCGAACACGACGATGCGCGGCCCGCTCGCCGCCAGAGCGTCGGCGAACGAGCCGGGGCCGGAGGCCTCCAGCGTCGTCACGCGGATGATCCGGCCGCCGCGGCCGCCCGGCGTATGGGCCGCCCAGCCCTGGGCGCCCGGGAAGGCGAGTGCGGCCGTTGCCGCGCCTGTCCTTTGGGACACCGCCGGGGCTGAAGCCGCGGGCGCCGTTTCCGCCGCCAATCCCGGGCCGGCCATCGCCAGGGACAGTGCGGTGACCGCCAATCCACGTCCAAGCCCCTGAAAAACGCGCCCCTTCCCCGTCATCCCCATCCGTGCCTCTCCCCGAGTCGTGATCCGAGTGTAGGCCCCGATTGTCAATGACACCGGTTTCCTATACAACTCCATCGAAGAGACATCACCAGGGGAAATCGCACCGCATGGACAGAATCGCGCCGGAAGGGGACAGCGCCGACAGCGCAGCAATCGCGCAGCGGCTGGTCACGGCACGGCGCCAGGCGGTGGCACTGCCGGACTACCCCGGCGCCCTGCCGGAGACGCTCGACCAGGGCTATGCGATCCAGGACCACGCCATCGCGCTGTGGGGACGGCCGGTGGTGGGCTGGAAGGTCGGGCGCATTCCGTCCGACTGGGAAGCGCGCCTGGGTGAGGAGCGTCTGGTCGGCCCGATCTTCGAAGGTGCGGTGCAGGCGCCTGCCGATGGCGTGGGTGAGTTCGCGGTGATCACTGGCGGCTTTGCTGCCGTGGAAGCGGAGTACGTCTTCCGCCTGCGCGCCGATGCGCCAGCCGACAAGACCGCCTACAGCGAAGCCGAAGCTGCGGCCCTGGTCGATGCGCTGCTGGTCGGTGTCGAACTTGCCGGCAGCCCTTTGCCGCTGATCAATGTGCTGGGCCCGCCGATCGTGGTCTCGGATTACGGCAACAACACCGGGCTGATCCTCGGCGCCGAAGTGCCCGAGTGGCAGAAGGTGGACAGCGCGACGCTGCGCTGCGAAACCTTCATTGAAGGCGCGTCGGTCGGAACCGGCGGCGCCGACTCGATTCCGGGCGGCCTGCTCGCCGCGCTCTCGTTCGCACTCTCGCGCTGCGCGAGTCGCGGCTACCCGCTCAAGGCCGGCATGCTGGTCACCACAGGCGCGGCCACCGGCATCCACGACATCGTCGCCGGTCAGGACTCGCGCATCAGCTTCGGCAGCTGGGGCGAGCTGAAGTGCCGCACGACCACCGCCACCGCCGAAAGCACTATCGAGGGCCGCGCATGATCCAACGACGCCGCTTCCTTGCCGGCATGGCCGCCGCAGCGGGCGCCTCGGTGCTGCCGGCGCTGGGCGCCAGCCCCGATGTGCGGATCCTCACCGCCACCGATGTCCACGTGAAGGACTACCCGACCGTTGCAGCCGTGCAGTGGATCGGCAAGCAGCTCGAACAGGAGACCGGCGGCCGGCTGCGCCTGCGCGTGTACCACTCCGGCCAGCTCGGCCGCGAGTCGGAGGCCATCGACATGGCCCGCTTCGGCGCGATCGACATCACCCGCGTCTATTCCGGCGCGCTCAATAACGCCTTCCCGCTGACCCAGGCGCTGTCGCTGCCCTATGTCTTCGATTCGGTGCCGCACCTGCGCGCGGCACTCGACGGCAAGGTCGGCGCGACCGTGCTGCAGGGCTTCGAGAAGCGTGACCTGGTCGGCCTGGCGATCTACGACTGCGGCGCGCGTTCCTTCTACAACGTACGCCGCCCGATCTATACGCCGGCCGACATGCACGGCCTGAAGTTCCGCGTGCCGGCCTCGGACATCTTCATGCGGATGATCCGCCTGCTCGGCGGCAACCCGACGCCGCTGGCCTACGGCGAAGTGTTCTCGGCACTGCAGACGCACCTGATCGACGGCGCCGAGAACAACCTGCGCAGCTTTCACTCCAGCCGTCAGTTCGAGGCTGCGCACTACTGGTCGCAGACGGAGCATTCCTATTCACCGGACGTGCTGCTGATTTCGCGCCGCAGCCTGGATTCGCTGTCCAAGCGCGACCAGGCACTGCTGCTCGACATCTCGCGCGCGTCGGTAGCGGTGATGCGCAAATTGTGGGACGAGTCGGAAGCCACCGCGCGCCAGGAACTGATCGCCTCCCACGTCCGCATGAACGACTGCGACCTGGACGCGTTCCGCAAGGCCGTGGCGCCGCTCCTGGCCGACTACCACCGCGACCCGGCGATTGAAGCGCTGTATCGCGAAATCCGTTCACTGGCCTGAGGCATCACGATGGCAGAAGCTCCCATTGCAATTGCGCCGGACGTCGATGCCGAACAGGCCGTCAGCGAGGCCGAGCACGGCCCGCGCACCTGGCTCGACCGCGTCGCCAGCCTCGCCACCGGCATTGCCGGCACCGCTCTCGTTGGCATGGTCGCGGTGCAGGCGCTGCAGGTGTTCGCGCGCTACGTGCTCAACGATTCGCCGGGATGGACCGAGCCGGTCGCCCTGCTGCTGCTCAATACCGCGATGAGTTTCGGCGCGGCCGCCGGTGTGCACCGCGGCTCGCACTTCGGCTTCTTCATCCTCGTGCATTCGGCGCCGCCGACCGTGCGCAAGGTGCTGCTGTCGATTACCAACCTGGTGATCGCCGGCATTGGCTTTGTGCTGGCCCTGTGGGGTGGTGAGCTGCTGCTTGACGGCATCGACATCCCGATGGCGGGCGCGCCGATGCCGCAGAGCGCGGTGTACGCGCCGATGTCCGTTGCAGGAGCGCTCATGGTCCTGTTTGCCCTGCAGCGCCTGGTCGCGGTCATCACCGCGCCCGCTGCTTCGATGCGGAGTAAATGATGGAAGTCACCGTCCTGTTCGTCGTGTTCGGCGTGCTTCTTATCATTGGCGTGCCGGTCGCCTTCTCGCTCGCGTCCGCCGCCCTGGCGACGCTGCTCTACATCGGCCTGCCGCCCATCGTGATGGTGCAGCAGACCGCCGCCGGGGCCGGCTCGGCCTCGCTGATCGCCATCCCGCTCTTCATCTTCGCCGGCGAGATCATGCTGCGCGGCGGCATTTCCGAGCGCCTGATCGGCCTGGCGTCTTCGCTGGTCGGCCACCTGCGTGGCGGCCTCGGCCAGGTCAGCGTGCTGTCGTCGCTGTTCTTCGGCGGCGTGTCGGGCTCGGCCATTGCCGACGTGTCGGCGATCGGCAGCGCGATGATCCCGCAGATGGTGTGCCGCGGCTTCGACCGCGACTTCGCCGTCAACGTGACCATGACCGCTGCGATGGTCGCGCTGCTGGTGCCCCCCTCTCACAACCTGATCCTGTACTCGGCCTCGGCCGGCGGCAGCATCTCCATTGCCGACCTGTTCGCCGCCGGCATCCTGCCGGCGCTGCTGATGACGGCCACGCTGATGGTCACCTGCTGGATTATCGCCCGCCGCCGCGGCTACGCCATTGAGGCCTTCCCCGGTTTCGGCGTGGTGCTGCGGCGCCTGGTGGCGGCGGCGCCGGGCCTGCTGCTGGTCGCGATCATTTTCATCGGCATCCGCGCCGGCATTTTCACCGCGGTCGAGAGCGCCGCGATCGCGGTGGTCTATGCGCTGCTGGTGACGGCGCTGGTCTACCGCAACCTCAACTGGCGCGATTTCCTCGAGACCGTCACCGGGGCGGCGCGCACCACCGGCATGATCCTGTTCGTGATCGCCTCGGCGGCCTCGTTCGGCTGGCTGCTCGCCTACCTGCAGGTGCCATCGGCCGCGGTCGACGGACTGACCAGCATCACCACCGACAAGAACCTGCTGCTGTTGCTGATGATCCTGATCCTGCTGGTGCTGGGCACCTTCATGGATCTGGCGCCGATGATCATCATCTGCACGCCGATCTTCCTGCCGCTGGCCAAGGCCATTGGCGTGGACCCCGTGCATTTCGGCGTGATCCTGATCCTCAAGGGCGGCATCAGCCTGATCTCGCCGCCATTGGGGTCCGTGCTGTTCGTCGGTACCGCGATCGGCAAGATCAGCATCGGCGAGACCCTGAAGACGATCTGGCCGTTCTGGCTGGCGGCCTTCTCGGTGCTGCTGGTGGTGACCTTCGTGCCGCAGCTGTCGCTGTGGCTGCCGGCGCTGATGAAGTGAGGCGGAGGGCTCGCCTAGCCCCGGTAGCCGCCGCTACTGCACCCTCGTCAGTGCCGGCCCCGGCTAGAATGGGCCAACCCACGGGCTGCCCATGACCGACACCACCTCCCGACCCCGCCGCCGCGTCCGCACCACCACGGCCTCCGCCACGGCGGCGCCGTCGGATCCGGTGACGCTGGCGGGCAAGGCGACCATCAACGACATCGCCCGCCTCACCGGTGTGTCGAAGAAGACCGTGTCGCGGGTGATCAACGATTCTCCGCTGGTGCATCCGGAGACGCGCGAGAAGGTCCTGGCGCTGATGAAGCAGCTGGGTTACTCGCCGGACCCGCAGGCGCGCGGCCTGGCGTTCCGGCGCTCGTTCCTGATCGGCCTGGTCTACGACAACCCGACCGCGCAGTTCATCGTCAACATGCAGTACGGCGCGCTCGATGCGCTGCGCGACTCCGGCTACGAGCTGGTCGTGCATCCGTGCGACAGCTCGAAAGAGGACTACATCGACGGTGTGCGGCGATTTGCCCAGCAGCAGAAGCTGCATGGGGTGATCCTGATTCCTCGCGTGTCCGAGGACGAGCAGCTGGCGACCGCCTTGCGCGAGATCGGCGTGCGCTACGTGCGCATCGCCTCGATTCCGCTCGACCAGGCCAGCAACATGGTGGTCACCCACGATCGCCGTGCCGGCACGGAAGCGGCCAATTACCTGGAATCGCTCGGCCATCGCACGCTTGGCCTGATCACCGGCCCGCGTCGTTACCGTTCCACCATTGAGCGCGGCGGCGGTTTCCTCGCCGGCCTGGCCGAGCGCGGCATCGAGCTGTCGCCGGATTACATGTTCGAAGGCGGTTACACCTTCGAATCCGGCGTCGCCGGCGCGGAGTACCTGCTGGCCAAGTCGCCGCGGCCGACCGCGATCTTCGCCTGCAACGACGAAATGGCCGCCGGCGTGTACAAGGCGGCGATGCGTCGCGGCCTGTCGATCCCCGGCGACCTGTCGGTCGTCGGCTACGACGACAGCCCGCTGGCCTCGCAGCTGTGGCCGGCGCTGACCACGATCCACTCGCCAATCCGCGATCTCGGCCGCCAGGCCGCGCAGATGCTTCTGGCCAACGAGGCCGCCGCCCCGTCCGTGCCGCGGACGGTGACGCCGCAGCTGGTCGTGCGCGATTCGAGCCAGCGCCCGAAGGCCTGAAGGCGCTTCAAACCCTCTTTCCTTGTCCGTCGCAGGGCCCACGCGCCAACCGCCTATGCGCTTTTGACACCGGTTACCAAAACCCCGTTATCATCGCCCCATCATCCCGCCGCGCGCCTTGTTGGCACCCGGCACAGCACTGCAATAACAGCGAAGTTCCGGAGGCCCGATGTTCTGCAAGACCTACCACGCCACCCACCCCGACATGATGGTCGGCGCCAGCAACGACCAGCTGCGGGAGCGCTACCTGATCCAGGATCTGTTCGTCGCCGGCCAGGTCGTCCTCAACTACTCGCACAACGAGCGCTTCGTGATCGGCGGCGCCGCCCCGACCACCGCGCCGGTCGCCCTGCCCGCGCAGACCGAGCCGGCCTCCGCCGCCGGGCAGCCGTTCCTGCAGCGTCGCGAGCTGGGCGTGGTCAACGTCGGTAGCGGCACCGGTACGGTCACCGTCGACGGCACCGCCTACACGCTCGAACCCAAGGACGGCCTGTACGTGCCGATGGGCAGCGACAAGGTCGAGTTCGCTTCGAACGATGCCGCCAATCCGGCCAAGTTCTACCTCGCCTCGACGCCGGCGCACACGCGCTTCGAGGCCAAGCACATCTCGATCTCGCAGGCGGTGCCGCTCGAGCGCGGTTCGCTGGAGACCTCCAACGAGCGCACGATCTACCAGTACATCGTCCCGGCTACGGTCAAGTCGTGCCAGCTGCTGCTCGGCCTGACCATCCTCAAGACCGGCAGCGTCTGGAACACCATGCCGCCGCACCTGCACGACCGTCGCTCGGAGGTCTATTTCTACTTCGACCTGGGCAGCGAGCGCGTCATGCACTTCATGGGCGAGCCGGCCGACATGCGCCACATCGTCATCGCCAACGACGAGGCCGTGGTGTCGCCGCCGTGGTCGATCCACATGGGCTCGGGCACCAAGAACTACTGCTTCATCTGGGCCATGGGCGGCGAGAACCTCGACTACACCGACATGAACCAGCTCGACATCTGCCAGCTCAAGTAAGGGGACGCATGGCCACGGACATCTTCAACCTGCAGGGCAAGGTCGCCGTCGTCACCGGTGCCAACACCGGCCTGGGCCAGGGCATTGCCCTGGCGCTGGCGCAGGCCGGCGCCGACATCGCCGCGGCTGGCACGTCGGCACCGACCGAGACCGGCGAGAGGGTGCTTGCACTGGGCCACCGCTTCATCGCGATCGAGGCCAACCTGTCGAGCCTGGAGCCGGTCGAGCGGATCGTGCGCGAGACCGTCGACGGACTCGGCGGCCTCGACATCCTGGTCAACAACGCCGGCATGATCCGCCGCGCCGATGCGGTCGATTTCAGCGAGCAGGACTGGGATGACGTGATGAACGTCAACCTCAAGTCGGCGTTCTTCCTCGCCCAGGCCGCCGGGCGGCACATGATCGGCCAGGGCAGCGGCAAGATCATCAACATCGCTTCGATGCTGTCGTTCCAGGGCGGTATCCGCGTGCCGTCGTATGCGGCCAGCAAGAGCGGCATCGCCGGCATCACCCGCCTGCTCGCCAACGAGTGGGCCGGCAAGGGCCTGAACGTCAACGCGATCGCGCCGGGCTACATGGTCACCAACAACACCGCGCAGCTGCGTGCCGACGAGGACCGCAATGCGCAGATCCTCGGCCGCATCCCGGCCGGGCGCTGGGGTGAACCGTCGGACCTGGGTGGCGCGGCGGTGTTCCTGGCCTCGCGTGCTTCGGACTACGTCAACGGCGCGATCATCCCGGTCGACGGCGGCTGGCTGGCGCGCTGATCTACCAGCGACTACGGAGGCGACGATGCGCGTGCACACCTTCGGCATGATCACCCTCGTCGCCACGCTGGCCTGCGGCGCGGTTGCCGCCGGCGAGCCGCGCCGCGACTCCTACGTCGAGCAGGCAACGGACATCGCCGTGCAGCAACCCGGCCCGCATGAAGGCCAGGGCACGACGACGGCGTATCCGTTCTTCGCCGACGCGGCCGATTTCGATCTCGTGTTCCGCCAGCGCGCCCTGCACCCGGGCGCGACCATCGGCGAACACCGCAACGACAAGGACGAGATCTACTACGTCCTGTCCGGCCGCGGCGAACTGCTGCTCGACGGCAAGCGCAGCGAGGTCGGGCCAGGTGACGCAATCCTCACGCGCAATGGCAGCACGCACGCCCTTGCCCAGCGCGGCAAGGACGACCTGGTGATCATCGTCGCGTATCGCAAGCGCGAAGTGCCGTGATGCAGGAGCGAGCTTGCTCGCGAACCTGACACACCACGGCACAGGACTGGCGAAGGTCGCGAGCGTGCTCGTTCCTACAGCGGCCCGAAGCGGCCCCACAGCTCCTCGAACTGGCCACCGAAACAGCGCACCAGGTAGCCGTCGCGGCTGACCACCAGGTTCTCCTGGTTCGACGAGCTCGCGCTTCGCGTCCAGTTGAAGCTGCCATTGGCCAGTTGCTCGCCGTCGAACAACGCGAACTTGTGGTGCATGTGGAACGGCGTGTCGTCGATGCGCACCTCGATGCCGGCGGCGGCGAGCTGTGGCACGTCGCTGCCGGTGTCGAAGCGCTTGTCGTTGTCGCTGATGATCCGCACCTTCACGCCGCGACGGTGGGCAGCGAGAAGTTCGTCGGTGAGGCGGTCGTCGGCGATGGTGTAGACGCACACGTCGATCGCGCGCTTGCTGCCCCGGCACAGCTCGCGCAGCTTGCGTAGGCAGCTGTCGCCCGGAGTGAAGTATGCGGTGGTGCCGGCGGCCGCCTCGACGAAGGACAGGTCCAGCGTCTTGACCACCTGTTCCAGCCAGCGCAACGCGTCGAGTACCTTCGCAGGATCGGCCTGCATCATCTCGCGGGCCATGTCGAAGGCGCGGTTGCGCAGGTAGCGGATGCGTTCGGCGTCGATGCGCGCGCCCAGCTCACGCAGTTCGAAGCGCTCCTCGTTGTCCAGGTTGAGGTCGGTCGCGTAGTCGCGCAGGGTGCGGTCGAGCTGGGTGAAATCCATGTCGGCCCCGGTCAGCGCGTTTCGACGGTCGGTGCGGCCAGGCGCTTTTGCACGTCGTCGCGCATCTTCGCCAGTTCGACTTCGGCCTGGCGACGCTTCTCGATGCCTTCGCGATGGATCGCGCGCACGTCCTCGACGGTCTGGATAAGGCGGTCATGGACGAACTGCAGCGTCTCGACGTCGATCACGCCGCGCTGGTTGGCCTTGGCCGTCGCCACCGAGTTCTGGTGCAGCAGGTCGGCGTTGCTGCGCAGCATCTCGTTGGTGGCATCGTCGATGGCGGTGGCCAGCTCGACCGCACCCTTCTGCTCCTGCAGCGACAGCTGGATGGCGAAGCTGCGCTTCCAGGCCGGGATGGTGATGTCGCGGACGGCGGTGAACTTCTCGATCAGCTGGATCGCGTTGGCCTGGATGATGCGGATCATCGGCAACGTCTGGTCAGCCGAGTGCTGCAGCAGGCCGAGGTCGCCGACGCGCTTGTCGAGCAGGCGGGTGGCGGTATCGAGCTCGGCGCGGCGCGTGCGCGACTGCGGATCCTCCGCTCCCTCCAGGCCACGGCGCTCCTGATCGAGCGCGGCCAGGCGCAGCTTGCCGGCGGCCACGTGCAGGGCCAGCTCATGGCGCTCCTCGCGGACGATCTCGTGCATGCGGTCGAAGTCGCGGACGCGTGCGGCAAGGTCGTCCTGCTGGCGCGAGACATCGCCCATCAGCTGCTCGATCTGCTGGTTGGTGTTGCTGAACTTCTGAACGAGTTCGCCCTTGGACGAGCGCAGGCGGTCGATCAGCGGGCCGACGAAGGGCAGCTTCGAGCGGCGGCCGAGCTTCTGCAGGTTCAGCGTGCGGGCGATGCGCACCACTTCGCCGAGCTTGCTGCCGGTCGCGTCGAGGTCGCGATTGCGGACCTGGTCGAGCAGCTGGCTGGAGAACGGCGTGGTTCGCGTCGCGGCCTCGCGGCCAAAGCCCTGGAGATCGGCCGGCGCGACGTTCTGCAACGACTTGCCGATCTCGGCGATGCGGCCATGATCGGCCGAAGTCAGGCCGAGCGCGAGCAGCGCGGCTTCGTCGGTCATGGTCTCGGAGGTCGCGACATCCGTGGCGGACGTGTTCATGGCAAAGGCTCCTTGGGTGAGGCGTTGGGTGCGGTGTGCTGTGGCGGGCGGACTTCAGCGGATTCGTGCAGGGACGCCAGCCCGATGCGCAGCTCGCGCTGCAACTGGGTGAAGCGGTCGGGCCGGGCATCGGCGCGCAGCTGCGTGCCGGCCGCGCTGGCCGCCGCGTGCTGCCGCCAGAGCGGCACGAGCATGTCGCGCACCTGCTCATGGCGGTCGATCAGACGACGGGCGTGATCGCGGACCATGGCGACGTGCGCGAGCGTGGCCGTCCAGGAGGTGGCGACCAGGTCCAGGTGGACGAGTCGGCGCAGCGACCGGTCATCTGCGGATTCGCAAGCACGGGCGTCGCTGACAGTCGCGTCCAGCAGTCCGAGCTGACGCTGCAGATCGCCTGCCGCCGCCTGCAGCTTGACCAGCTGTGCCGCCAGTTCGACTGCGAGCGCCTGTGCGAGCGACAGCGCAACACGCACCCGCTGCTCGACCGGGTCGGCCTGCGCCCGCGCGACGAGATCGCGACCGGTCAGCCGCCCCAGCCAGCCCACCCGCCGTCGCGCGCGAACCGGATCGGTGTTGTCGAGTGCGGCGACGACTGCGTCGAGCTGGTGCAGCAACGCCGAGGTCGGCAGGCCCTGGATCAGCGCCGTGATCGCGTCCAGGTCTGCCTGCGCGACCAGCGCCGCGCCAAGGCCATCGACGACAAACGAACGGCCGTCCGCGACCTCGCGCGGATCCCGGCTCGAATCGCTGCCCGGGCGCGAAGTCATCGCGGAGGCCAGACGCCCTGGCCGTTGTCGCCGAGGTTCTGCAGTGCCTCGTCGAGCGGCTTCTCGATCGGTGTCGGGCGATGCTGCTTGCGCCCGGATGACGCGGGTTTGGTCCGCGTCACGATGTCCTCGCGGAAGGCATTGGCCAGGTGCAGCACCGCGGCGTTGATCTTTTCCTGCTGGTCGTGGCTGGACCGGATCGCCTCCAGCAACGGCGCGATCGCCTCGTGCATTGCCGCTGGCAGCGCATCGGGCAGCGATACCACCTGCGCCTGGATTTCGGGCGCCCGGCGCTGTTCGGCCACGCGCTGCAGCAACGCGAGCACTTCATGCCACGGTGCCGGCTCGGCTGCCGGCGCAGGCGGCGGCGCAACCGCGCTGGCCTGCCCCATCGCCTGCAGCCCGCCTGCGATGTCGGCCAACTGCGCGACCACCCGCCCGCCAACATCGGCGTCATCGGAACCCATGGCCTTGTTGCGCAGGAAGTCGCGCTTGATCTGCGCCCAGCGCGCGCCGTCGTCGGCGTTCATCGCACCGCGCAGTTCCGCCAGTCGCAGCAGGTTTTCCTCAGCGCCGGTGGTCAACAGCTGCGCTTCGCCCAGGTAATGGTCGCCGATGAGTTGCTGCAGCTCCGCCTCGTTCATCACCGGCGAGATCTTCTCGGCCAGCTTGTTCATGTTGCGATAGCTGCCCTGCAGCTTGAACGGCGGCTCGGTGCGGTATTTGTCGGCCTGCGCCGCGCTGGCGATGTACTGCTGGTTGACGCGGTAGACCACGTCGCGGATCTGCATCAGCCGCTGCAGCGTTCCGACGATCTCGTTGACCTCGGCGCCGCTGTAGGCATGCGACAGGCCGTTGAGCGAGACCTCCTTGCCGCGGGCCTTGTCGACCAGCAGATAAAGATCCGCCATCTCGCGCGTGGCCAGCGGCGCCAGCACCGGATTGGAGGTCAGGCTGTTCTCGATATAGCTCAGCGTGAACGAATCCTCCATGCCGCCCAGCACGTCACCGAGGTTGTAGATGTCGGCGCGGTTGGCGAGCATGTCCGGGATCTTGAACACCTCGCCGGACTCGGTGTACGGGTTGCCGGCCATGACCACGCAGAACTTCTTGCCGCGCAGGTCGTAGGTCTTGGCCTGGCCCTTCCACACGCCTTCGATGCGGCGCGTGCCGTCGCACAGCGAAATGAACTTCTGCAGGAACTCCGGGTGGGTGTGCTGGATGTCGTCGACATACAGCATCACGTTGTTGCCCATCTCCAGCGCGAGGTTGAGCTTCTCCAGCTCCTGGCGCGAGGTCGCGTCCGGCGCCTGTGCCGGGTCGATGCTGCGCACCTCGTGGCCGAGCGCCGGACCGTTGATCTTCATGAAGATCAGGCCAATGCGGTGGGCGACGTACTCCATCAGCGTCGTCTTACCGTAGCCCGGTGGCGAGATCACCATCAGCAGGCCCATCAGGTCGCTGCGCTTGTTCTCGCCGACCGTGCCCATCTGCTTGGCGAGGTTGTCGCCTATGACGGGCAGATAGACGTCATTGATCAGGCGGTTGCGCACGAACGAGGTCAGCGGACGCGGCTGGAACTCGCCAAGCCGCAGCGTCTCGCGTTCGTGCGTCACGATCTGCTGGCGCAACGCCTGGTAGCGGCGGAAACGCGGCAGCACGTCGCGGTGGTGAGCGCGCAGGCGCGACATCAGGTCGTCGATCGCCAGCATCATGCGACCAGCGACGATGCGCGGGTGCTCGCCCAGCAAGCCCTCGACCGCCGCGTGCAGCACCGCATCGCTGTCGCGTCGTCGCAGTTGCCCTTCGGTGGCCAGCAACGCCGCGGCTTCGGCCGCGTAGGACGCCAGCGGAGCGAAGGCGGGATCGGCGCACAGGCCTTCCAGCCAGTGCATCGCGTGCAGCCAGCGCACGGCCGGACGGTCCTTGAGCTGGGCCATGGAACGCTTGAAGGCGTCCTCCATGCCGGCTGCCTTGATGCGGCCTTCCAGCGCCGCCAACAACTCGCGGCCGTGGCGCGACAGCACGAGCGCGGCGTCGGACGCGGCCAGTTCGTCCATCAGGTAGTCGGCGGCTTCAGGCACGCGTGCGGCGTCGAAGGCGAGCGCGGTCTGCTGCAGGTACACGGCGATCTCGCCCGCGATCTCCGCCTGCAGCGCATCCAGGCCGGAACGGGTGCCGAACATCGCGGCGATCGCGCGGGCGCTGGCAATGCGCTGCGGCCACTCGCCCGGGCCTTCGTCCTTGCCGCGTGCGGCCCAGAACATCGCCGCCAGCGCGCGCGGCAACGGCGCGTGCACGAGCGTGCCGGCGACGGCGCGCTGAGCGAGCATCGTGCGCAGGATCAGCGTCGCGTCGTGGTCGTGGATGCCGCGCTCGTAGCCGTCGCGGTAGCGCGGAGCGGCGAAGTCGCGCACGGTCCGCGCCAGCGCCTCGGCGTCGCCCAGCTGGCGCTGCAGCAGTTCCAGCGTCAGCCCTTCACGACCGGCGTCGGCAGCCTCGAGCACCTGCCCGGCCAGGTATTCGCCGCGGTACAGCGACGCCGATTCCGACTCCAGGCCGGTATTCCAGAACTCGCGGAATGAGTTCAGCTCCTCGCTGTGCAACGGCTCCATGAAGTCGGTGCCGGTCAGGTGCAGCGCCAGGTCGTCGCCGCGCGGCAGCAGGGTCAGGTCGAGCGGCTGGCCGTTGACGCTGAAGCGGTGGCGGCCAAGCTTGATGACATTGCCGCCATCCTCGAACAGGTCGCTGCGGTCACGCAGCGCGCGCACGGCCTGGTCGCGCGCGGCCTTGAGCCGCGCTTCGACGTCATCGGCCTTGACGCTGTCCTTGTAGCCGCGCAGGCGCTCGGCCAGTTCGCGGATCTTGAGGATCAGCGGATCGCCGGCGAAAAAGGCATTGAGCTGGTCGGCGCTGGTGAACTTTTCCGCGCGCCGGCCGAGGCCTTCGAGGATGCGGTTGGCCGCATCGAGCACCGACTGCGCCTTGCGCTGGCGATCGTCGAGCAGCGACTGCTTGTGCGCCTCGAAGGTTTCCAGCAGTTCCTCGCGCTTGGCGAGGATGTCGCCGAGGAACTGCTCGTGCTCGCCGAACTGGCTCTCCAGCTCCTCGAGCTGGACCATCAGGCGCGAGAGCTGTTCGTCGGCCTTCTCCGGATCGCCGGCCAGGCCGAGGGCGCTGGTGATCGACTGGCCGAACAGGGTGAACTGCGCGCCGAACTGGGCCACCGCCTCGGCCGATCCCAGGGTCTTGCGACGCTGCTCGGCGCGGGCGCGCGCCTGGTTGAGGTGGGCGTAGATGGTCGAGATCGACTCGACGACGCGCGTGCGCCGGCTGGCGTCGTCGACCTTCAGGCCCGCCATCAGCTCCGACAGCATGTCCAGATCGGCGGAGATCGCCTGCAGTGCTTGCAGCTGCGTCGCCAGCTCGCGAGCGGTCGCGGACTTCTGCGCGGCCGCGTCGAGCTCGGCAACGCGCGCCGCGTAGGGCTGCAGCGCCTTGTCGCTGCCCAGGAACCCGCCCGTCGCGGCGCCGACTCGCTCGTGGGCGGCCTGCAACTGCTCGCCCATCGCGTCGATGGCGGCGGTGTCGATATAGCGATTCTCGCGGATGGTCAGCAGGTGACCGCGAAGGCGACCGATCTCGCCGAGCGCATCCACGAACTCCTGCACCTGCGTCCAGTTCTCCGGCAGCAGCCGTGCCAGCAGCGCCTTGTGTTCCGCGCGCGCCTTGGCCATCGCCGCGTCGGACTGGCGACGGATGCTCTCGACCTTCTCGAACTCGCCGAGCACCGATTCGCCGGTCGCGGTGATCTCGCGCAGCAGGCTGGCCACGCCGTCGCAGTTGCCGTCGTCGAGCCAGTGGTGGGCGTCGAAAAGGCGTCGGGCGTTGTGGGTCAGCAGCTGATAGCGCTGTACCGACACTTCCTGGCTCTCGATCTCGCGGCCGAGGTGAAAAAGGTTGGAGATGCCGCGGACCAGTTCGGCATTGCCGATGCGGCCCATGAAGCTGGTGCCCGGCGGGCGCTGCGCGGCGAACTCGGCGCTGACGAAGGGCGTGCGCCATACCTGCATCGGGTGGATGCGGGTGGCGCCGTCGCCCTCGGCGTTGAACAGCACCATCCGCCCGTCCGAAAGCACCGCATGGCCATGGCCGAACAGCGGGTTCTGCAGCTTGCGCTGGATCATGTTGTAGACGAACAGCGCCGAACGGCCCTGTTCGTGCTCGTAGAACGCGTACATCACGTCTTCGCCGTTGGGCGAGCGGATGGCGCGCTGGAACTGCATGCCGTCCATGCTGGCGTCGAACGACTTGTGCTCGCCGCTCTGCAGGTAGTAGCCGCCCGGGAAGATGATGCCGTGGTCTTCGGGCAGCTGCACGCAGGCCTGAACGATGGCGTCGTTGCGGATCACCTTGCCGGTCAGGGTGTTGTAGACCAGGCCACGCCAGGTGGTCTCGCGGTAAGGCAGCACCTTGAGCAGGATCAGCGAGCCGACCCTTGCAAAGTCGAACGTGGCGTCGTCGAGCGACTGGGTCTTGTCGTCGACCGGCTCGGAGTAGATGCCCTGCCCGGTCTCGGTGTTGTTCTCGACCTTGAGGGTGAGATCGCCGCCGGTGGTCTCGACGAAGATCGTGTCGAGGATGTTGAGGTGGACGAAGCGGCCGTTGACCATGTGCTCGCGCGTGGCGCGGGTCCATTCGAAGTCGAACGGCGGCGGCAGCACCAGGTCGCGCTCGCCGCGCGCATCGATGTAGGTCAGCTCGCCCTGGTTGGAGATCGCCCAGCGGAACACGCGCACGTCGGTGCTGCGCTCGCCGATCTGGAACGAGGCCAGCAGCTTGCTGCCGGCCACGTCCAGCTGCAGCAGGCGGGCGTTCTTGTAATAGGCGTAGAGCTCGTTGAAGTCGCGTACGAACGCGGCATCGCCGAGGAAGCTGCTGGCGTGTTCGACCGCGACGACATCGAATCCGTCCGCGCCCTCGACCAGCCGGTACAGCCCGAACACGTCCTCGACCCGGGTCGTGGTCTTGAGGCCGATGAAGACGTTGTAGCCAAACAGCAACTGGTCGCCGACCGGGACGATGTCACGGCCGATGCAGTTGTTCTCGGTGCGGATGCGCAGGCGGCCGATCACTTCCAGCGCGCTGTCGCCGAACTCCTGCAGGCGGCGCCGGTTGAGTCCGTCGGCAGTCTGTCGCAGGCGTTCTCCCTGTTCGGCCAGGCGACGACTGAGCACCTCGTAGGCGCCGCCCTCGGCGACGGCCGTGTCGACCTGGCCGGCTGCGCCGGCGGTGCCTTCCTGATTGGCTGTGATGGCCTGCGACATCGTTCTACCTCGCCCGATCCGGGGCGCTTGGAGGGTGACTGCGTGGGTTCAACTGGACTGCAATGCTCCGGAGCGCCGTGCCCCGGCCGGCAACCTGCGTGCGCAGGCACCGGCCGTTGCAGGCGATCAGGCCGTCTCGGGCATCTTGATGCCGTACTTGCTGGCGATACCGGCCAGCTGCGCCTTCATCGACGCATCGATCTCGTCCGGACGGATGCGGGCGATGATGTTGCCCAGCACGCGCAGCTCGTTCGGATCGGTCACGCCGTCGCGCTCGGCGATGGCGATGATCTTGGCCAGTTCGGTCGCGTCCAGGCGGCCGTCGTTGCCGAAGCACTGCACGGACTGGAAGGCCATCTCGAGGAAGTCGCGGTTCTCTTTGCTCATGTCTTGGTCTCGTTGGTCAGTGGATGTCGGGGACTCGGCCGGCGTCAGGCGCCGACCGGCTCGTGCTTGCTCTTGTCGGCAGCGCTGATCGGCACGACCGCGGCGGCCGACTCGATCACGCGCTCGCGCGGCTCGGCCCTGGCCACGCCGAGGAAGCGCTCCATCAGGTCCTGCACGATCGGGCTCTTGCCGGCGAAGCCTTCAATCGACTTGCCCAGCGACAGCGCCTTGGAGAAGCTCTCGAACAGGCCACCGTCACCACCGACCAGGTCGATGTTGGCGTTGCGCAGCGCCGAGGCGATGACTTCCGCGTTCTCCTTCGACACCTCGCGCCCGGCCTCGATCGCGGCCATGGCCTGCTCGAGGTGGGTTTCGAGGGTCATGCGGAACTCTTCATGGCTGCGCGCGGTGTCGCTGAGCGAATCGATCGCCTCGAACTTCGCGGTCAGGCCTTCGGCTTCGGCAGTGAGCTTCTTCACGGTGACGTTGGCTTCGGCGATACCCACCGACTCGACCGCCGTCGCCTTGGCGCGACCCATCTTCTCCTCGCCCTCGGCCTGCGCTGCGAGGTTCTCGGCCAACACGCGGGCGTCGCTGCTGCCCTGCTTGTAGCTGGCTTCGGCCTTTGCCTCGATCACGCGCGCCTCGGCGATGCCGACCTTTTCGATGGCTGCCGCGGTGGCTTCGCGCACCTGCGTTTCGGCCAGGCCCGGGGCCGCGGTTTCCGCCTTGACGCCTTCGGCAGTCAGCTTCTTCGCCTCGGAGTCCTTCGACGCCGCTTCCAGCCCGGCCTGCGCCAGGGTCGTGATCTCCACGGCCTTGTGCCTGGCCGCTGTCTCGGAAGCCTCGGCGTCCTTGACGGTGCGCACCAGGTTCTCCTGCGCCTCGGCCTCGGCGGCGATCACCTTGGCCTGGCGGTCGCGGTCGGCCAGCGAGACCACGCGCAATTCCTTGATCCGCTCTTCTTCCTGCGCCACGGTCTTGTCGATGGCGATGCGTTCGCGGGTGATGTTGGCGACGTCCATCTTGCCGGTCTCCACGACCTTGTCGCGCTCCACGCCCTGCAGCTGGACCTCGCGATCGGTGGTGACCTGCTCGAGCTTGCGCGCACGCTCGACGCGCTCGGCCTCGATGGCGACGGCGCGTTGGCGGTTCTGCTCGGCCACTTCCACTTCGCGCTGGCGGTTCTGGTCGCGGATCTGGATCTGCTCGTCGGACTGCAGGCGGGCCTGCTCGGAGATCAGGCGTTGTTCTTCCTTGACGCGCAGCGTCTCGGCTTCCTCGCGGGCACGGATGGTCTCGACCTCGCGCTGCTGGCGGGCCTCGGCCTCGGCCTGCTGGCGCTCCAGCTCCAGGGTGGCTTCGCGCGCCTCGACGTTCTTCTTGGTGATGGCGAGCTTCTCGTTCTGCTCGAGCTCGTTGGTGATCACGTTCTGGGTGGCGGTCAGCTCGGTGATCTTGCGGATGCCCTCCGCGTCGAGGATGTTGTTCTGGTCGAGCAGGTTCTTCGGCGTCTGCTCCAGGTAGTCGATCGCGACGTCCTCGAGCACGTAGCCATTGAGGTCGTTGCCGATGATCTTGATGATCTCGTCGCGGAACTCCTGGCGCTGCTCGAACAGCTCGGTGAACTGGAACTTCTTGCCGACCGTCTTCAGCGCCTCGGAGAACTTGGCGTTGAACAGCTCGTCGACCGCGTTCTTGTCGGAGGCACGGTCGGCGCCGATGGCCTTGGCCACGCGCAGCACGTCGGCCTGCGTCTCGTTGACGCGCAGGTAGAAGGCGACCGTGATGTCGGCGCGCATGTTGTCGCGTCAAATCAGGCCTTCCTTGCCACGGCGGTCGATCTGCAGCGTGATCAGGCTGATGCGCATGTACTCGGCGCGGTACAGCACCGGGATGATCAGGCCGCCGGTGAAGCGCACCTTCGGCATCGAGCTCATGTCGTTGACGATCAGGGCGGTGCCCTGGTCGACCTTGATGTAGAAGGCCTTGAACAGGCCGAAGATGCCAAGCATCACGACCAGCAAGATGCCAGCCCCGACCAGGAACGGGAGGACCAGGGACACGCTCATTGCAACTTCTCCTTGTTGGATCCGTATCTCTACAGGGTGTTGAACTGTTGTTCGGAAATCACGCGGTAAGCATGTTGCGCATCGATGTACTCGATGAGCACGACCCGGTCACCGCGCTTGAACCGGCCGGATTCGTGATGGCGGACCTGCAGCACCAGTCCGGCGCCGCCGTCGTCGACGGTTGCCTGGCCATAGCCGGCATCGACGGAGGGCGTGCTGACGGTCGCGGTGCGGCCGAGGATCGAGGGATCGGCCGGCGGTCGCAGCTTCAGCAGCAACCGGCTGAGCGGACGCAGCAACAGCGAGGTCGCGAACAGCCCGGGCACCAGCATGGCCACGGCCACAACGATGCCGACCACGATGCGCAATGCACCGGGCAGGTGCTGCAGCAACAGCAGCTGCACGAAATAGGTGCCGAGCCAGCCAATGAAGCTGAGCACGGTGGCGACCAGCATCACCGGTACGCCCGCCAGGCCGAGCTTGGCCAGCATGGCGGCGACGCCGGCTGCTTCGCCGTCGCTGTGGCCGTCGCCGTCGCCGCCCAACAGGCCGTCTGGACCATCGGCATCGACCAGTCCGGTCGCGGCCAGCGCCCAGTACGCGACGCACACGGCGAGGACGATGCTGTACAGCAGCGTCGGAAAGGTCAGGCAGGTCTGCAGGAAGGCATTCATCGCTTGCCCTTGTTGGTGGTGTCGGCGCCGCGGCCGCGACGGCCGCCGCTTCGCGCGGGAGGCGCGGGCTCGACCAGGCCCGGCTCAGCCAGACGCTGGCCAATGCGGTCCAGCACGAGCTGCGTGCGTGCGTCGCGCTCGTTGATGCCGGCCGCTTCCAGCTTGGCGTCCAGCTCGGGATTGGCAGCGACCGGTTCATTGCGTTCGCCGTCCTGCCCCGTCGCGCCGGCGTTCTGACGACTGGCGCGCAGCAGCGACTCGATCGCGGTTTGCGGGAGCGTCGTCGCCCCGGCCTGGCGTCCAGCCACGGTTTCCTGGGCGCGCTGCAATGTTTCGGCTGCACGCAACGCATCGAGCTGGTGCTGCAGGCGCCGCAGGCTGCTTTCGCCCTGGTCGATCAGGTGGCGCATCTGCGCCATCCACTCCTCCAGCTGGGCGACGAAGGCGTGTTCCTCGTCGCGCGCCTCCTCCAGTTGCACGACAGCTGCTGCCACTTCGCGCGCCAGGGCGGCTTTGCCGGCCTGCAGCGCGGCCAGTGCCTGCGCTTCACGCTGCGCGATCGCGACCGTCGTGCTTTCGATGCGCTCCTGCGCGGTCAGCCGCTTGGCCTGGAATCCGGCCAGATTGGCGCGCCACTCGTGCAGGTGGGCGTCGGTGTCGCGGATGTCCTCGTCGAGGTCGCGCTGGGCCTGGTGGCCGGCGATGGTCTCGCCGAGCTCGGCCAGCTGTTCGCGGACCTGGCCAAAGATGCGTGTGAAGGCCTTCATCCGGGCACCTGCGTGGCGAACGCGGCCGGCCGCAGATAGGGCCGGTAGGCCTCGGCAGCGCTGAGCACGTTCTCTGCCAGCGTCTCGATCTCGAACACCACGTTGGCCATGCTCGAATGTGTGTCGAGCAAGCCGAACATGATGTAGCAGGCGACGCCGCCGATGACTTCGATGCCCATCGTCGACAGCGGCAGCACCTTGTGCGTGCGCAGCACGTGCAGGTTGAACGTGGCGGGGTCGATGACGTCCTCGACCGGCCACATCAGCGACTCGACGATGATCTGCTCGCCGCTGACGGCGATGAACACCGGCAGGTCGCCGTGCTCGCGCATCACCAGGTGCAGGCTTGGTTCGGTGCCCTCGACAACTTCCAGTCCGACGCTGCCCGACTGCACCGGCAAGGTCTCGACCAGAGCGGTATGCAGGGAACGCACGGTCCATCCGCCGCTCTCGCTGCTGTCGCTGCGGACGCCCATTTCCTCCGGGCTCTTGCGCAGGCGGCGCTCGACGGCGGCCAGCTCCTGGGCATGCTCGGGCAGGATCCAGACGTCCTTTTTCACAAAGCCCTCGCCGCGCATCCGCTCGCGGAACTCGCGGACGTACTCAGTCGACGACTTGGGACGAGAACCTTTCATGTAATCGAGCGTAGAACTTACATGAAACCTTCGCAAGCGGTCCTGGGGAGGGTTCCGACGAACGGTTGTGGCCGGGATGGTGGGACTGGCGCCGGGCTGATCGATGCTTTCAGCCTGGGATGACCCCGCCCGCGGACGGACGCGATTCTGCTTGGACGCCACCCCGGGGATGCGGTCGACCTGCCTGCCGTCGGCCCTGTCCGACGATCCGTCGCTCAGCCTCCACGAGGGTCACTGCTTCGCGGCAACCTGTCGCTATCACGGCAAAGTGAGCACACTGAATGCTTCAGAAAGCCCGCCGCGACCCCTCGCTTGGCGAACGACCGCAGGCGTATGCTGATGTTGCCGCCACTTGGGAGCCGGCCATGAAACGCACACTCATTCTTGTCGTCGCGATGGGTATCGCGATGGTGTCCGGCTGCGCTTCAACGCCGGCCGTGTTTACCGACTACGACCCGGGCGTGAGCTTCGGCCAGTACCGGACCTACCGCTGGGCGCAGAAGCCCGAGGGCTATTCGCCGCTGGCACGGCAGCGCCTGGTCGCCGCCGTCGACGCCAAGCTGCGCGAGCGCGGCTGGACGGAGTCCACCGATGCGCAGATCGACATCGTCGCCAACGTCGCCACCGAGACGCGCTACAGCTTCGACACTTTCCAAAGCGGCCCGGCATGGGGCGGCTGGGGCTGGGGCGGCGGCTGGGGCGGCTGGGGTGGCTGGGGCGGTCGCGGTTGCTGCGGCGGTTGGGGCTGGGGCGGCGGCTTTGCCACGACCACGACCCGCGCCTACACCCACGGCACGCTCGTGCTGGACATGTTCGATGCGCAGAGCAAGCGCGCGGTCTGGCGCGGCATTGCGCAGGGCACGGTACCGTCCGATCCGCAGCGCCAGACCACCAACCTGCTGGTCAGCGTCGACAGGATGTTCGCGACGTTCCCGCCGGGCGCGCCGCTCGCCACGGCTCAGTAATCAGTACGGCTCAGTAGCCAGCAGGCTCAGCGCGTGCCAGTGCGGCGCCGGGGAGAGAACCGGCGCCGCACTTTCCTCACCCACCCGCTTGTGGCGTGAACAGCAGATCGTGGTAGTCCCAGCTGAAATCGGCGATCGGCGACACCGCCTTCATCGTGATCCGGTCGACCTTGCCGTCGGCATCAATGGCGAAACTCACGTAGGCCGGCTCGGCCGTGCGGTCGTCCCAGCGGACCTGGAAGGTGTCGTACTGCCAGTGCTCCAGCGTGCCGACCATGTTCGGCGTCTGCTTGAAGTCCAAGCGCAGGCGACCTTTCTCCGGACCGCTCTTGCCAACAGAGATCTCGATCGGCCCGTACCACGGATCCGCGAACTTGCCGGCATAGCCATCCAGCGGCAGCGACGGGCGTGACGGCTTCTTCTCCGCCTTGCTCTTGGCGAGGAAGTCCAGGGCGCCCTGGACGCGGGACTTCTTGTAGGCGGCGAAGTCACCGACCCAGTCGCGCTTCGGCGCGCCGAGATAGTGATCCAGCAATTCAAAGGCCAGGCCGCGCAGGACCACGCCGTCCTCGGAGTTGATCTGCAGCGAGAAGGCGACCTGCTTTTCCGGGATCAGCACTACCATCGTCTGCACGCCGAACACCGCGCCGCCGTGTTCGATGATCTTGGCGCCGCGGTAGTCGCGCACGTCCCAGCCCAGCGCGTACGCCGAGAACTGCGGAGTGGCTTCCGCTATCGGCGCCGGATAGGCGTTGATCGGCATCAGCACCTGCGGCGTCCACATCTCGCGCGACGCGTCCTCGCTGAAGAGGCGCCCCTTGCCGTCCGGCAGCGCGCCGTGGGCGAGCTGGATCGACAGCCAGCGGCCGAAGTCGTTCGCGCTCGACGACACGCCGCCGGCCGGTGACGCGTTGGCGCCCAGGCTCTGGTGCTCGTCGAGCACTTCCTGCTTGCCGACGCCGCGGAAGCCGCCGTCCATGCGCGCATGCGGCTGGACGCGGTTGGCGGTGGCCCAGCGGTCAGCATCGCGCGTGGTCGAGGTGCGCATGCCAGCCGGCTTGAGCACGCGTTCGCGCACGAAGGTTTCCCAGTCCTGGCCGCTGACTTCCTCGATCAGCTGGCCGGCGACGGCATACAGCAGGTTGTCGTAGGCATAACCGCTGCGGAAGCTGGTCGCCGGCTTGATGTAGCGCAGGCGGCGCACGGTTTCGGCGCGACTGAGCGTGGAGCGCGGGACGAACATCAGATCGCCGGCACCCAGTCCCAGACCGCTGCGATGCACGAGCAGGTCGCGGATGGTCATCTCGCGCGTGACCCAGGCGTCGTACATCTGGAAGCCGGGGATGTGGTCGATGACCTTGTCGTCCCAGCCGATCTTGCCTTCGTCGACCAGCACGGCCAGCGCCGCGGTGGTGATCGCCTTGCCGGTCGATCCGGTCGGGAAGATCGTGTCCGCGTCGACCGGCTCGGGCGAGCCGAGCTTGCGCACGCCGTAGCCCTTGGCGTGCACGACCTTGCCCTGCTCGACGATGGTGACGGCCATGCCCGGCACGCCCTGTTCGCGGATCACCGCGTTGACGTGCTCGTCGAGGTCGGCCGGTGGCGCCGCCCATGCGGCGAAGCTGAAGGCGACGCCGGCAACCGCCGGCACGATTTTCAGCAGGGTTCGCTTGTTCCGCGGCGTCACAGGCGCGCTCTTCACAGACGTGATCTTGGCCGACATGTTCATCCCAGGCATTGGTTGATCAGTGCATCGAATTCGGCGCCGCCACGAATCGGGTCGGCGACGGCGCAACCGAGGCGGTCGCTCTCGGCCGCCAGCAGGCGACGCGCGGCGTCCTCGTCGAGGTGGGCGGTATTGAGGCTGACGCCGCCGCAGCGGATGTTCGGATTGGTGCGACGGCCCAGCTGCAGGTTCAGCGCGATTGCGTCTTCGATGCTCGGCAACGCGTAGTGCGCATGGCCAAGGACACGTTCGCGACCGGGTTGGTGGCAGACCACGACCACATCGGGCTGACTGCCATGGAGCAACGCCAGCGACACGCCGGCGTAGGCCGGATGGAACAGCGAACCCTGGCCTTCGATCACATCCCAATGGCCCACCGCCGCATCCGGCGTGAGCATCTCGGCTGCGCCGGCAGCGAAGTCGGCGATCACCGCATCCATCGGAATGCCACCGCCGGCGATCAGGATCCCGGTCTGGCCCGTCGCGCGGAAGTCCGCATCCAGCCCGCGCGCGGTGAAGGCGCGTGCCAGTGCCAGCGCGGTGTACTTCTTGCCCAGCGCACAATCGGTGCCGACGGTCAGCAACCGATTGCCACTGCGCTTTCGACCGGTGGCGATCGGCAGCTTGTCCGGCGGCCGCCGCACGTCGATCAGCTCGCGGCCATGGCACGTGGCGGCGCGCTTCAACGCAGGCAGCTCCGCCAGGCGCATGTGCATGCCGCTGATGATGTCCAGCCCGGCTTCCACCGCAGCGACCAGCGCCGCCACCCAGTGTTCCGGAATGACACCACCGGCATTGGCCACGCCGATCACCAGCGCGCGGGCACCGGCTGCGTATGCCTGAGTCGGCGACATCGCCGGCAAGCCCGTGCTGACACGGGCGCCGGGTAGCAGGTACTCGCCGACGCACCGCTCCGGTGCCCAGTCACGCAGACCGAAGGCGGTCTTGGCGTAACCGGGCTCCACCGTGTCCCCCAGGAACAGCAGGTACGGAGCGGGCAATGCCGGGGTTTCGGGTTCGTAGTGCGAACGGGCGGCGTGCATCTTCGATCAGAACCTGTAGTCAACCTCGATGCCGAAGGTGCGCGGCTGGATGGGCGCGGCAACCAGCTTCTCGGTCACGCCGCTGAGGCTGGTGATGTCGCCGATGGACTGGTAGGCGCGTTCGTCACTGACGTTCTTCACGTAAGCGCGGAAGGTCCATTCGTCGTTGCTGATGTTGGCGTTGAGGTCTGCGACCGTATAGCTGTCCAGCTCCAGCGGCGGCGTGACATCGCTCTGAAGCAGGGTCGGCGGCGTGGTGCTGGGGTCGAGGACATCCTGGCGCAGGGTGGTGCCGTTCTGGCTCGCACCGACGAAGCGCAGTGCGCCGCCGAAGTGTGCCGTCCAGCCGTTCGAGAGCGGCAGGTAGTAGTCAGCCGTCGCATTCCAGCCCCAGTCGGCCACGTACGGGAGCGCGTCGCCCCTGGCGCCGCTGGTGATCTCCACCAGGACCGGCCCCGACACTTGCGAGATCACCGGGAAATCCTCGTCGAGCTTGGCGTCGGTATAGGAACCGTTGATGCCGATATCGAGGTGATCGTTGACGTGGAACACCGTGGTCAACTCGATGCCGGTGCTGCTGGCCTTGCCGGCGTTGACCAGGCCCGACACGTTGTTGACGACCGAGGCAACCTGGATGTCTTCCCAGTCGATGTGGAAGCCGGTCAGGTCGAACTGCACGCGGTTGTCGAGCCACAGCGACTTCAGGCCCAGCTCGTAGTTGGTCAGCGTGGAGGAGTCGACCTGCGACGGCAGTCCCTCCACCAGCACGTTCGGACCGCCCGGCTGGTAGCCGGTGGCGACGCGGGCGTAGATCATCGCGTCGTCGCTGAGCTTGAGCTGCGGGCTCAGGCTCCAGGTGAACACATCCTCGGAGGAGCTGTTGGGTGTGCTGCCGATCGGCAACAGGATGCCGTCGGTGACGTCTTGCGAGAAGTCCTGGTCGTTGCGCGCCCAGCGCACGCCGGCGCCGATCTTGAAGTCGTCGGTGATGTCGTAGGCGCCGTTGGCGAAGAACGCGGTTTCCTCGTAGGTGCTCGGGATCGCCATCACCGCCAGGGTGCCGGCCATCGTGTCGTACGGCGCCGGCAGCGGCGAACCGTCGAGCTGGTTCAACTTGGCGACCTGGGTCTGGACGGCGTCTTCCTTGGTGTAGAACACGCCGGCCATCCATTCGAACGGGCCACTGTCCTTCGAAACCAGGCGGAACTCCTGGGTGAACTTGTCCAGGTCCAGGCCGATGTCGAAGGACGAACTGCCCGGCTCAGGCAGGCCCAGGAGCAGGTTGGCCACTTCACCGAACTGGATGGTCGAATCCTGGCGCTGGGTGCTGCGCGACTCGGAGTAACCCGTGGCCGATACGAAGTCGGCCCAGCCCAGGTTCCAGTTCACCGTGGCCGCGTAGTAGTCGACGTCCTTGTAGAACGGCTCATTGACGAAGACGTTGTTGGTGAGGTCGCCGAACAGCGGCTTGTGCGACTCCGGATCGAGCGCGACCTGGCCGTTGTTGTCGCTGTCGATGGTCTGCCGCATCGCGGTCAGGTCGACGGTTGCAGTCTCGCCCTGCCAGCGCATCGCCACGCGCGCACTGGTCTGCTTGCCCGAGTTGATGTCTTCCTCGCCATTGACGACGTTGTCGATGTAGCCCGGCAGCTCGTTCTGCGCGTAGCTCACGCGCAGGCCGAGGCGGTCGTTGACGAGCGGCAGGTTGGCGCCGAAGCGCGCATTCCAGCCCAGTTCGCCGGAGTCCTCGACGCTCGACAGGCCGCCACCGACGCGGAACTCGGTGGTGGTCAGGTCAGGCGCCACCGTCACGTACTTGATCAGGCCGCCCATCGCGCTGGCGCCGTACAGCGTGCCCTGCGGTCCGCGCAGCACTTCGATGCGGCCGATGTCGTAGGGCAGCAGGTCGAGTGCGAAGAAGTTGGCGGCCTGGTAGATGCCGCTGGAACCCAGCGGGGTTTCGTCCAGGTAGGTGCCGACGGTAGCGCTGGATGACAACGGAGACACGCCGCGCAGCGAGACCTGGGTCTTGCCGGGCGAACCATTGGTGCTGATCGACAGGCCCGGTACGGTGGCCTGGAAGTCGCTGAGCTGGGTGGCGTGCGAGTTCTCGATGCTCTCTTGCGTGATCACGCTGATCGAGGACGGCACCTCGCGGAGGTTTTCCGAGCGCTTGTTGGCCGTGACGACGACCTTGTCCAGCTCGGTCGCGCTGCGACCGCCCGCGGATTCGGCGTCCTGGGCGAAGGCCGATCCGGCCACTGCCATTGCCAGCGTGCCGGTGATGACCAGCGCCAGCGGGCTGCGGCGCAGCGTACGCATCGACGCGCGCGTGGATGCCATCGGGTTGCTGCTTGCGTCAACGTGATGCTGCATGTCGTCTTTCCCCTGGTGGTCTGTCAATGCGAACTAAGGAGTCGCCGGGCGCATGGCCGCGGCAGGCAACTGCGCGACCGCTTCCACCCGGCGGGTGGGACGGTCGAGCAGCCACAGCAAGGCGCCGGCGGCAAAGCCGACCGCGCCCATGAGTACGAAGAAGGAGGAAGGCCCGAGCACGCTCCAATAGGTGCCCAGCAAGCCGGCGAGCAGGCTGCCGCCGAAGGTCGTGAAAAACCACGCGGCGATGGTGGTGGCGCCGTGTCCGGCCGGTGCCAGGCGCGCGAACAGTCCCAGGCCGATCGGCAAAATGAAAAGTTCGCCGGCGGTCAGCACCAGGAAGAACAGCGCCAGCCAGAGCCAGCTCGCCTGCCCGGCCGGTGTCATTGCGCTGACAGCGGCCAGCATCAGGTAGGCGCAGGCAACGCCGAGCGCGCCCATCGCCATCTTGCGTGCCGGCGCGGGTTCGCGACCGTTGCGTGCCTGCCGCGTCCAATGCGCGACGAACAACGGCGTCAGCACGATCACCAGCAGCGGGTTGAGCGACTGGAACCAGGTCATCGGGATCGTGAAGCTGCCGAGCGCACGATTCACGCCGGTGTCGGCCCACAGCGCGATGGTATTGCCCAACTGCTCGTAGGCGCCGCGGAACAGCATCACCGTCAGCGCGATTGCCGCCAGCACGCGCACTCGCTGCCAAAGTTCGTGGCGCTGCAGCGAGGCCTTGGGCGCTGCCGGCGTGTCGTGCCGTCGCGGGCTGTCTTCCGGCAGGTGGCGTGCCCCCAGCACGTAGATCACCAGGCCCGCGAGCATGCCGATGCCGGCGGCACCGAAACCGTAGTGCCATCCGTACAGTTCGCCGAGCGTGCCGCAGACCAGCGGCGCGAGCAGGCCGCCGACATTGATGCCGACGTAGTAGACGTTGTAGGCAGAGCCGCGACGCGGGTCGTCCTTGGCATACAGCCCGTCGATCTGGCTCGGCAGGCTCGGCAGGAACAGGCCGTTGCCGAGCGCGATCGCCGCGAGCGCGAAATAGAACAGGCTCTCGGAGGCCATCAGGAAATGGCCGAACGCCATGATCGAGGCGCCGATGATCACGGCGCGACGACGACCGAGCCAGCGGTCGGAGATGACGCCGCCGATGATCGGGGTGAAATAGACGGTCGCGGTGTACACCCCGTACACCAGCGACGCCTGCTGCTGACCCATCAGCAACTGCTTGGTCATGTAATAGACCAGCAGTGAACGCATGCCGTAGTAGGAGAAGATCTCCCACATCTGCGTGAGGAACAATACGGTCAGGCCACGCGGTTGGCCGAACAGGTCCCGGCTGCGCGCGCTTGCGACCATGATCAGCAGCCGCCCCAGACGTCACCGGGGCAGTCGACCTGGCCGTTGGCGTAGATCACCCCCGGGCTGCGGTCCTGCGCCAGGAACAGCGCACCGTCGAGGTCGACGATGTCGCAATGCTGGCCGAGCACGAATCCGGCGCCCATCGCCCAGCTGGTGCCGATCATGTTGCCGACCATCACCTGCAGGCCCAGCGCGCGTGCACGCTCGGCCATCAGCAGGCCTTCGGTCAGGCCGCCGCACTTGTCGAGCTTGATGTTGACGACGTCGAAGCGGCCCAGCAGCGGTTCGATCTCGTCCAGGCCCTGCACGCTTTCATCGGCGGCGATCGCCACGGAGCAATCGATGCCGTCGAGGCAGGATTCGTCGCCGCGCGCGCACGGCTGCTCGAGCAACGAGACGTCCTCGTCGACCAGCACTGGTATCAGGCGCTGCAGCGTGTCGGCGACATAGCCCTGGTTGGCGTCGACGCCGAGCCACACGTCCGGGCGCGCGGCGCGCACGGCGCGGACGCGCTCGATGTCGATGTCGACTTCACCCGTCAGCTTCATCTTGATCGCGCGGGCATGCGAGTACGCCACTGCACCGGCGCCCATCACCTGCGGCTCGTCCGCACCCAGGGTGTACGTGGTCAGCAATGGCCGTGCCGTTTCCAGCCCGGCCAGCTTCCACACCGGCTTGCCCGCGCGGCTGGCTTCCAGCTCCCACAACGCGCAGTCGAGCGCGTTGCGGGCGCCGCCGGGCGGCAGCAGCGAGCGAAGCTCGTCGCGGCTGAGCCCGGCCTCGATCACTTCGCGATGCGATTCCAGCGTCGCCAGCATGTCGGCGGGCTCATCGCGAAGGTAATAGACCCCTGCCCCTTCACCACGGCCCTGGTGGGGGCCATGGCGAAGGGTCACCACCGTCACCGGCGAATCGCGGAAGACGTGACCGGAGATGCGGAACGGCTTGGCAAGGCGAAGCAGTTCATTACGGATATCGACACTGACGGCAGTAGCCACTGAAGTATTCCTGCCGTCGTCAGTAGTTGGCGCCGTAGCCGAGGATGTTCTGGGAGATGCCGAACCACAGCAGCCCCAGCATCGACAGCGCCAGCACCACGCTCCACAGCTTGGCCGGCCAGCGGCGACCGCTGCGCAGCACATTCCATGCATTGCCCAGGCCGATCAGCGCGGCCAGCGGCAGCACCACCAGGTTCAGCAGGCGCAGCGTGTTCACCCACTTGTCGTTGGCCGGCGAGAGCATGTCGAGGCTGCTCAGCATGGCGATCGCCATGGCTATTGCGCCGCCCAGCGCGACCAGCACGGCCAGCGAGGCGATGCGGATGCGCTTGTGCCAGCTAGCGTCGGCACCGGTGAGCTTGTACGGCGCCTTGTAGTGGCGGCGCACCAGGGCCGAGATCGGCCAAGCCAGCACGGTCAGCAGCAGCGCGCCCAGGCCAATGGCCAGGATCGGCAGGAACACGCCGCCCGAGCGGTACCAGGGCGTGCGGTCGAAGACCATGAAGGGCGAGATCGGATCGGTGCTGAAGCGCACGACCTTGCCGTCGACCACCTTGGCGGCAATGCGGTCCGGGCCGTCGACGTCGCGCCACACGTACGGCGCGACTTCACGCCACTTGCGCGGTGCACCGTTGGCGCCGAGCAGGTCGGGCACGGTGATGGTGCCGTCTTCGTTGGCGGCGACCGTGGTTTGGCCCATCAGGTAGGCCAGTGCGACGAAGCCATCCTCGGAGCGACGGCTGTTGTCGTAACGACCGGCGATCTGTGCGGCGTGCTGCTTGGCGGTGGCTTCGTCGACCTTGCCCTCGGCATTCGGGCCGGGCAGGTAGCGCTCGGCGAACTCCTGGAACAACTCGGTGCGGACCACGTGCGCCGCGCCTTCCTTGCCGCCGGAATTGAACGAGACGTACAGGCCGACGCCGTCGTCCGGGAACAGGTGCAGGTCGCTGTGGAACCACTGCGTGTCGCCGGCGTGCGCGACCGAACGGTGGCCGTTGATGTTGGCCTCGTAGAAACCCAGCGCCATGCGGTTGAGCGGCGGCAGGATCGTCAGCGTGGTGTCGTGCATCTGCCGCGCGGTCGCTTCCGACAGGATGCGCACGTCACCGAAAGCGCCGTTGTTGAGGTGGGCGATCATGAACTTGCCCATGTCCGCGCCGGTCGACGCCAGACTGCCGGCCGGTGCCGGGTTGACGATCTCGTACGACTTGGCCTTGCCGTCCGACGCCTTCGCGTAGCCGCTGGCCATCAGCGCCTGCAGGTGCTTGGGCAACGGCTGGCGGAAGCTCGAGTGCTGCATGCCCAGCGGCTTGAAGATGTGCTGGTCGATGTAGTCGTCGAACGGCATGCCCGACACGCGCTGGACCACGTAGCCCGCCAGTGCGGTGGCGTAGTTGGAATACGACGGCGTGGTGCCCGGGTCGTAGATGCGCGTGGGCACCCAGTGCTTGAGGTAGGCCTCGAGCGGAATCAGGCCCTTCTCGTCATTGGCGATCAGCGCGCGCGCGGTTTCTTCCATGCCCGTGGTGTGGGTCATGGCCTGGCGCAGCGTGACCGGCTTGCCGTCGCGTGCCGGCACGGCGAAATCCAGGTACTTGTTGATGTCTTCGTCGAGGTTGAGCTTGCCCTGCTCGACCAGCTGCATCACCGCGGTCCAGGTCAGCAGCTTGGAGACCGAGCCGGGGCGGAACAGGGTCTTGTCCGGATCGACCGGCTTGCGCGAGGCGACATCGGCGTAGCCGTAGCCCTTCTGCAGCAGGACCTGGCCGTCCTTCACCACCACCACCACGGAACCGGCGATGTCGCCGCGCTTGAGCGCGTAGGGCATGAAGCCGTCCAGCCAGGCTTCGACGTCGGCGCGGTTGAGCGCGGCCACGCCAGGCACCGGTGCTTCGGTCGCCACGGCCGGCCCATCGGGCAGCGTCGCCGCCGGCGCGTCGGGTACCGGCACGGCCGGCTTCAATTCCTGACCCTGCTGAGCCCAGGCCGGCAGGGCCAGGATCATTCCGATCAGGCACGAGACTGCAGTCAGACGCATCGACACGTACTCCCCAAGTTCATGCCCGAAGGCGGATCCCACTGGCGCATCCGGGAAAACCGGGCGCAGTCAGGCCGATTCGCGACCTGTTTCGGCATTAATGATCCTAATCAGAGAATTGTCAACCCGTTCTGGCCAAGATCGGCAAAAGGCAGGATCATGGCCACCAGTCCCCGGTCCGCCGCACCCCTGGACCAGTGCCCGGCAGGAGCCCCCGCTAGATGACTTCGCAACACCCCACGATTGGCAGCCTGCTGCGCTCGCTGCGTGCGCGTAATGGCTGGACGCTCAAGGAAATGAGCCTGAAGTGCGGCATCCCGCTGTCGACCCTGTCGAAGATCGAGCACGACCGCCTGACGCTGAGCTACGACAAGCTGCTGCAGCTGAGCCAGCGGCTGAACATGCGCATGTCCGAACTGTTCGCCGAGACCGACGAGGCCTCCGAACCGGCGGTGACCGCGCGCCGCAGCATCGGCCGCCTCGACGACTCCATCCGCGTCAACACACCCAACTACGACTACTACTACCTGTGCCCGGAATTGCGCCGCAAACGCATGATTCCCGTGGTCACGCGCGTGCGCGCCAAAAGCATCAGCGAGTTCGGCGACCTGGTCCGGCATTCGGGCGAGGAGTACATCTACGTGCTCGAGGGCCGTGCGGAGGTCCACACCGAGTTCTACGACCCGATCGTGCTGGAGGCCGGCGAGTCGGTGTACATCGACTCGAACATGGGCCACGCCTACGTCGCCGCCGAAGGCTGCGAGGAGGTCGTCCTGCTGGGCGTGTGCTCCAGCAGCGACGAGCAGCTGATGCAGTCGCTGATGACGCTGCACGGGGACGAAACCGCGCGCTGACGGCAGCGCGCGTCCAGCTGGCCGCGCACCCTGCCCGGCCGCGTTCTTCAGCAGACGCCGGATTGCCGAGGTGCTGCATGAAAGACGACCTGACTCCCGCCCGGATCATCGAGGTCGGCATGGGCTTCTGGCCTGCCAAGACCCTGCTCTCGGCGGTCGACCTGGACCTGTTCACTCGCCTGGGCTCCGGCGCGATGACCGGCGCCGAGCTGCAGGCCACGCTGGGGCTGAGCCCGCGCGCCAACCCCGACTTCTTCGACACCCTGCTGGCGCTGGGTTTCCTCGAGCGCGACGGCGACGGTCCGCAGGCGCGCTATAGAAATACGGCCGAGACCGCGCTGTTCCTCGACCGCGCCAGCAAGGGCTACATCGGCGGCTTCCTGTCGATGGCCAACGACCGCCTCTACCCGTTCTGGGGCGACCTGAGCGAAGCGTTGCGCAGTGGCCAGCCGCAGAACGAGATCAAGCGCACCGGCGCCTCGATGTTCGAAGAGCTGTACCGCGATCCGGCGCGACTGGAACAGTTCATGGGCGCGATGGCGGGCATCTCGGCGGGCAACTTCCGCGCCTTCGCCGAGACCTTCGACTTCTCGCGCTGCACCACGCTGTGCGACGTCGGCGGCGCCACCGGCCAACTGTCGATGGCGGTGGCCCGACGCCACCCGCACATGCGCTGCATCAGCGCCGACCTGCCACTGGTTACGCCCATCGCCGAGCGCGAAATCGCGAAGGCCGGGCTATCGGAGCAGGTGCACGCGCAGTCGGTGGACTTCCTGACCCAGCCATTGCCCAGCGCCGACATCATCACGATGGGGATGATCCTGCACGACTGGAACCTGGAAGGTAAGCGCCACCTCGTCCGCGCCGCCTACGAGTCGCTGCGCAAGGGTGGTGCGTTCGTCGTCATCGAAAACCTGATCGACGATGCCCGCCGCGAGAACGCCTTCGGCCTGATGATGTCGCTGAACATGCTGATCGAGTTTGGCGACGCATTCGACTTCACCGCGCGCGATTTCGACGGCTGGTGCCGCGAAGCGGGATTCGAGCGTACCGAAGTGATTGCGCTTGGCGGGCCGGCCAGTGCGGCGGTGGCGTGGAAGTAAAAGCAACGTCGCCGGGTCCCAGCCTCTAGACCTCGCGACCGCGCGGCCGCAGCCACTCCAGATCGCGCAATGCCGCGTCGTAGGCCAGGTCGAGCTGCTCGCTGCGGAACCTGCTCATCTCGCGGATATCGGACGCCAGGTGCGCTACCCGCGCCGGATCGTACTCGGCCTTCCTTGCCCGGTAGGCGGCGTCGATCTGTTCGCGGCCGGCGTCGGCGGGCACGCCCAATTCCTCGTGCCACATCAGCGCCTGCCCCTGCGGAACCGGCGGCGGTGCCGCGCGGCCACCCTGGCGCAGGTTGGGCCACATCACCGCCACCAGCCAGTAGCCGAGCGCGCCCGCGCCCACGATCACCATCAGCTCGGTCGTCGTCATCGCAACACCTCCAATCGCTGCTTCGCCTTCAGCAGCCGCGCATCGTCTTCAGCGAAATCCAGTGCCAGCGCCATGCGCTCGGCGATGGCGCGACCGGTCCGCGTGACCTCCCCACCCTGCAGCACACGGCTGGCCACATCAATGGCATTGCCACGCAACCCCCGACGCAGCGACAGGCGTCGAATCAGGTTGATCGCGTGCGGCGGACAGCACAGCGCTTCAAAACCGACCGAGCGCACCTCGCCGGCGCTCAAGCCGAACACACGCCGATACCGCCACAACTGCACCACCAGCCAGGCACACGTGGCATACACCATCGCGGTCAATGCCAGCAGCGCCAGCGGATGCGGAAAGCGCCACAGCAGCACCGGCAACGCCACAAGCAGCAACAGCCACAACAACCGGCATCCGCCCTTCAACGCCGCCAGCCCGGCGGCGAAATGATTCAGCCCGGCCCAGTTCTCAGGCCGCGCATCGCCACCGTCGTCGAGCCAGGTCAGGCGGAACGTCGCGTCGGTCGGACGCCATGGATTTGGCAGGTACAGACGTCGACCCGCCAGTTCGAACCCGGAACCGGTAGAAGCCCGCCAACGCCAGCCCGATCGCACGAGCACCACTTCGTCATAGTGCAGCAGCAACATGGAGTCCTGCAGGTAGAGCGCGAGGACCCCGACCACCAGCAGGAACTCCATCGGCAGGCTCATTCCGCAGCGCCGTCCTTCTTGCCGAAGAACTTGCGCAATCCTGCCCAGCCACCGGCCACGGCCAGCAGCACCAGCTTCCACGCCTTGGCCAGGAACACCGCGATCGCCGCGAAGAAACCTTTCTTGGAAGCCACCGCCGCGGCACCACCAGTGATCAGCGCCGCCAGGCCGTACTCGGCGACGTGGTCGCCAGCCTGGAACTCGGCGTACTTCTCACCGGCATTGAATGAGTAGCCCGGCACCAGACCCTTGAAGTCCGCAATGGCGGCGTCCAGCCCTTCCGGATCGGCCACCAGCACCACTTCCATCACGCCGTGGCGACCGAGCAGTCGCGTGTTGTAGTTGACCACCTTCTGCTTCGACTGTTCGGCCTCGGCAAGGATGGCCCACTCCAGCAGCTGCAAATTCTTGTCGTACTGCGGCTTGAAGCTCCAGCCCTCGATGCGCATCGTCTCCCAGCCGCGCTCGCGGCGTTCGACATTGGAGGCCTCGGTGCCTTCCTTGATCGAACCGAGGATATCGTCCGGATCCAGCGTCTCGTCGTCCTTCACGTAACCGACTTCGTCGTAGCTGAAGAACGAGAACCAGCTCAGGTCCTTCGGTGCCAGCGTGTACTCGTCACTGCCGGTCGGCGGGTTCTGCAGGATGTCGTTGAGCCGGCGGGTGCCCTCGGCACCGAGGAAGGCATAGCCCTTCGGCACATTGATCGCGGCCTTGCCGCCGATCACGCCCTTGCTGGGGCCGATCTGCCACGGCAGATTCGAAATTGCCGAGTCGCCATCGGCTTCCTGCGCGATCGCAGGCATGAGGCCGGCTGCCAGCGTGAGCGCAATCGCCGCCAGCACGGAAAACAAATGCTTCCGCATGATTCTTTCTTCCCCTGGTTGATGTGGTGTCGCACGAGCCAGGCGGTCCCCACCGCCGGTCCCGCCGATGTTGCACATGCGCAGGACGGGGCCAAGCCTAAGGGCTGCGGCCCCGCTCGGGCAACAGGCAGGGCCGGTCCTGTCCGCCGGTATCGGCGGCCGCGACGTCAGGCGACTTCAGGCCAGCCCGACTTCAAGCCAGCCCGACTTCAAGCCAGCACGATGTCGAAGTGAAGCAAGCTCGCACCTGCCTCAATGTCCGGCGTCGGCGCGATCACCTTTGCGATGACCGCGTCCTTGCTTCCTTTGACCGCGTTGAAGATGCGGTCCTGGTCGTTGAGCTTCTCGCCTGGGAAGTACATCTGCGTCACCAGATGCTCGTTTCCCGCGACCACGTCCAGATGGATGTGCGGTGGACGCACATTCACCGGATTGGCAGGATTCATCGGATAGGCACCAGGCTTGATCGTCTTGAACCGGTAGCGGCCTTCTGCGTCGGTCCGTTGCGTGGCAAAGCCCTGGAAGTTGGGATCCAGTGGTTCCGGATTGATGTCATCGGGATGGTCATAACGACCACGGGCATTGGCCTGCCACAGTTCGATTCGGGCCTCCGGCACGGGCTTGCCGTTGCCGTCCAGCACACGCCCGGTCAGATGGATGACCTGCCCCGCGGCGCGCCCGGAACGCCCGGTGACAACGGTCAGATCCATGTCCTGGTCGAGCGGTCGCAGCTTCGGGTAGAACGGGCCGCTTGTCTGCGCGGGCGTGGCCGGCAGCAGGGTCCTTGCCAGGGCACCGCCCCAGCGCGATGCCAGGGCGAGACCCGCGAGCGCGCCAAGCAAGTTTCGACGCGAACCGTGCACGTTGCGCATGCGCTGCACTCCTGCTGACGGTGATGCTGAAGGAACGCTGCGGGTGCCGCGACGCGGACATCGGACCTCGGCGCTCGAGCCGGTTCCATCCTTGGGACGTGATGCCATGGAAGCCCGATGGTTGATGCGGTGAAGTCCCGTGTCGACCATTCACCGTCGGACAGACAACGGCTGGCCTGGAGAAGCTTGGCTCGAACAAGGCCAGCCGGGGTTGTGCACCCCGGCTGGCTCATTGATCAGCCCGATGTCACGCGCGCTCGGGCAGCTTCCAGTCCGGCCGGATGAAATGGCAGGTGTAACCCTCGGGGTAGCGCTCCAGGTAATCCTGGTGCTCCGGCTCTGCTTCCCAGAAGGGACCGGCCGGGGCGACTTCGGTGGCGGCCTTGCCCGGCCACAGTCCGGAGGCATCGACGTCGGCGATCGTGTTCTCCGCTGTCTTCTTCTGTTCTTCGCTGGTGTAGAAGATGGCCGAACGGTAGCTAAGTCCTACATCGTTGCCCTGGCGGTTCTTGGTCGAAGGATCGTGGATCTGGAAGAACAGCTCCAGGATCTTGCGATAGCTGATCACCGCCGGGTCGAACACCAGCTCGATGGCCTCGGCATGGGTGCCGTGGTTGCGATAGGTGGCATTGGGGACATCGCCTCCGGAGTATCCGACGCGCGTGGACACGATGCCGGGGTAGCGGCGCAGCAGGTCCTGCATTCCCCAGAAGCAGCCGCCGGCCAGGATGGCGGTCTCGGTTGCAGTGGTCATATCGGTACTCTCCAGTTTGTTCAAACTTTGTTAATCGCACGCGGGTTGATCGGATGCGATGTACAAGGTGGAGCCAGTCCTGTGGAATTCAATGGCCATCACGCGAAGCCGCCAGCGCAGGGCCCGACTGCGATTCCGAATATATCACGCTAGCGATTGCATCGCATACGTGCTAGAGTCTGGCCATCAACCCGGTTCCATTCGGAGGCGTCCATGAAAGCCAAACAGAACCAGCGGGGCCCGGACCGGAAGCTGTCCGAGTTCCTTTGCTTTGCCGTCTACTCGGCCAACCTCGCCTTCGGCAAGGCTTACCGGCCCATCCTCGACGCGCTCGGCCTCACCTACACCCAGTACGTCACGCTCGTGGTGCTGTGGGAGCAGGACGACCAGACCGTCAGCGGGCTGGGCGAGAAGCTGTTCCTGGAATCCAACACGCTCACGCCCATCCTCAAGAAGCTCGAGGCCATGGGCTATGTCGAGCGCGCGCGCGATCCCGCCGACGAGCGCCAGGTCCGTGTGCGGGTGACCCGCGCCGGCCAGCGTCTGCGCGACCGGGCCGATATCGACCTCGGCGATGCCACCGGCCTGACCGCGAAGGATTTCAACCGGCTGCAGAAGGAAATCGTCACGTTGCGTAACAGCGTGTTGAGCGCCACCGGCCGCGACGAGTAATTTCCATACTCACCGCAGGCTCCTGAAGCCGTCGCGCACTTCCTTGCAGAACAGTTCCGGCTGTTCCCAAGACGGGAAGTGACCGCCCTTGGCGGGCCGGTTGTAGTGCACCAGCCTGGGATAGGCCTTCTCGCACCAGCTCCTGGGTGCCTGGTAGAGCTCGTCGGGAAAGGCACTGACCGCCACCGGCAGGGTCACGCCTTTCACGCTGAAGTACGCGGTCCTGTTTTCCCAGTACAGACGCGCCGCGGAAATGACGGTACCGGTCAGCCAGAACAGGGTGACGCTGTCGAGCACATCGTCCGGGGTCAGCCCTTCCGGATGGCCATCGATCGAGCGCGCGATCATCTCGTAGCTCTTCGGATACAGATCGATCAGGTAGGCGGCGAGTCCGATGGGCGAGTCGGCGAGTCCGGTCATCGTCTGCGGCCGGTCACCGTTCATTCGCGCGTAGCCGATGTGCTTGTAGGCGAAGGCGAGCTGATCGAACGCGCGCGATTCGTCTTCGGACAGCCCGGGCGGCATCGGCTCGCCGAGCGCGGCCGCCGCATCGATGTCCGCAGGCGCCGCGCCCGCCATGTTGGTGTGGATGCCGGCCAGACCCGGCGGCGTCTTCGACGCCATCAGGTCGACCACTATCGCGCCCCAATCGGTGCCGGAAGCGACCCATCGGTCGTATCCGAGCCTGGCCATGAGCTGGCTGTAGGCGTCGGCGATTCGTGGCGGATTCCAGCCCGTCGTGGCGGGCCTGGCCGAAAAGCCGTAACCCGGCATCGACGGAATCACCAGGTGGAAGGCATCGGAAGCATTCGCGCCATGCGCGATGGGATCGGTCAGTGGGGCAACGACCTTCATCCGCTCCACGAACGTGCCCGGCCATCCGTGCGCCAGCAGCAACGGCAGCGCGTCCTCGTGCCTGGAGCGGACATGGATGAAGTGGAAGTCCAGTGCGTCGATGGTGGTGTGGAAGTTCGGCACGGCATTGATCTGTGCCTCGATCCTGCGCCAGTCGTATCCGCTCGCCCAATGCCTGGCGAGCTTGCGCATCGTGGCGAGCCTTGCGCCCTGACTGGAGTCGTTGACCGTCTCGCCGTCGGGCCACCTTGTGGCTTCGATTCGCCCGCGAAGCTCGGCCAGCTCGGCATCGGCCGCGGTGAACCGGAACGGCCGGATCCCGGCAGAGGTCGTGCTCGCGATCTGGTTCATGGCGCCTGTCCTCGATCCGGTGCCCCGCGGGTCCCGGCAGGAACCCGCGGGGAGCGTCGCATCAGCGCAAGGTCTTGAATCCGGCGCGCACCTCTTCCGAGTAGTACTTCGGCTGCTCCCAGGCGGCGAAGTGCCCGCCCTTCGGAAGCCGGTTGTAGTGCACCAGCTTCGGGTACGCCTTCTCGGCCCAGCCCTTGGGTGCCTGGAACAGCTCGTCGGGGAAGGCGCTCACGGCAACCGGAATCGTCACGCCCTTGACCGCGAAGAACGGAACCTTGTTCTCCCAGTACAGGCGCCCTGCCGAGATCGCGGTGTTGGTCAGCCAGAACAGGGTGATGTTGTCGAGCACGTCGTCCGGTGTCAGCCCCTCCGGCGCACCGTTGATCGAGCGCGCGATCATGTCGTAGCTCACCGGGTCGTGATCGATCACGAAAGCGGCAAGACCCACCGGCGAATCGGTCAGGCCGGTCAGCGTCTGCGGCCGGTCACCCATGAGCAGCGCATAGCCGATGTGCCGGTAGAACTCGTGGAGCTGGTCAGCGGCCTGCTTCTCGTCGCCGGTCAGGTCGGATGGCACCGGTTCGCCGATGAACAGCTTCTTGTCGAGGTCCGGCGGAACCACGTTGGCCATGTTGGTGTGGATGCCGACCAGGCCAGGTGGCGTCTTCAACGCCATCTGCTCGACCACGATCGCACCCCAGTCACCACCGGCCGCGCCCCACTTCGTGTAGCCCAGGCGCTGCATCAGCGTGTTGTAGGCGGCCGCGATGCGAGGCGGGTCCCAGCCCGTCGTCGTTGGCCTGGCGGAGAAGCCATAACCGGGCATGGACGGAATCACCAGATGGAACGCGTCGGCCTCGGTCCCGCCGTGCGCCGTGGGATCGGTCAGCGGCCCGATGATCTTCATCTGCTCGATGACCGAACCCGGCCAGCCGTGCGCGACCAGCAACGGGAACGCGTTCTCATGCTTGGAGCGGATGTGCATGAAGTGGAAGTCCAACCCATCGATGTTGGTGATGAAGTTGGGAACGGCGTTGATCCGTTCTTCGACCTTTCGCCAGTCGTGCTGGGTCGCCCAGTGCTGCGCGAGTTTCTGGATGGTCGCCAGCTGGACACCTTGTTTCGAATCCTTGACCGTCTCGCTGTCCGGCCAGCGGGTTGCCTCGATGCGCCTGCGCAGGTCGGCCAGGTCGGCGTCGGACGCCTTGTAGGTGAATGGGCGCAGCTCGGCCGAGCCGGTGCCCGCCGCGGCTTTCTTGTCTGAAACTTCGTTCATGGCTTCTTTCCTTTCTGAACAACCGATCAGACCCAATGGCGCAGCAGCAAGCGTCGTCGCCGTGGCGACGCACAATCTGCGTCTCGTTTGGAAGGTTGAGCTTTCGGTGTCTTGCATGCAGCCTCCTTCGGCGTGCAGTTACCCGCCACGTGGAGCAAGCTCCACGCGATGTCTCAAGGCTCAGGATTTCCCGCTTCGGCGCGGGTGTGGCCAACGGCAACAGACTCACCGTCCGCGAGCGTCCTGATCGCGGGTGCGTTTAGTCCATCGAGGCGTGCGTACTCCGTACGCGACACGTGGGCACAAGGCCCTGGAAGCTGTGCGGCTCACCTTGTCCGATGCAACCGTTGCGGTTGCCAGGCGGCCGTCTTCTGCGTGTCTGCCGACTTTAGTTCTACGCCGCGGCAATTGCGTCCGCAAGCCCCTTGCCGCGCTTGCTTTTTCGGCAGCTTGTGTCGGCGCGCTCCAGCCTTGTTGGCCTGAAACTTGTCAGGTCGAGCTTGTGAGCACGTCCGCGACGGACGCTTCGTTCAGTTGCGTGTACTCAGCTGTTCGATCGCCGCGACCGCTGTCGCCAGGCCATTCTCTTCACGCATGCGCGCACCGAGCTCACTCGCACGCTCGCGCACGGGTGCGGCCAGCGCCTGGTCGATGCGCTGCGCAAGAACATCGGCGGTGATGTCACGGCCCTTGACCGCCGGAGCGGCGACACCACGCCGCTGCATCTGCGCGGCCCAGAAGAACTGATCGCCAGCGAACGGCACCACCACCGACGGGATGCCCGCGCGGCATGCCGAATGCGACGTACCCGAGCCACCGTGGTGGATGGCAAGCGCGGTACGCGGCAACAGCCAGTCATGCGCGGTCTCGCCGACCACCAGCACGTTGTCCGGGAGGTCGCTGGTATCCACGCCACTCCAGCCGGGGTAGAACAGCGCGCGCCGACCGCGCAGCCCTCCAGTCAGTGCCTGCTTCAGGCGCGAGGTATCGAAGCCGGTCATGCTGCCAAAGCCGATGTAGACCGGCGCTTCGCCTGCGGCGAGGAATTCCTGCAGCTCGCGTGGCGGCGTCCAGTCCGGTGACGGCAGCAGCCATTGGCCGCAGGCCAGCGTGTTGGCCGGCCAGTCATCCGGCTTCGACAGCAACGACGGCGACACGCCGTACAGCATCGGATGACCTTCCCACATGCGCTTGCGTGGCGGCAGGCGGCCGACCCGGGTGAGGGCCGCATTCGTCGATCCCTTGAAGGCGCGCCACATCATGGCGCTGACGAAGTGGTGACTTGCGCGATTGAGGAAGCCGGGCACCAGCGATGGCGGCAGGAACGGCGAGGGAAAGGCACGTGTCGGCGACAGCGGGATCATGCCCGCGCCGATCACCGGGATTCGCAGGCAATCACCGGCGGCCAGTCCGACAAACGCGGCCAGGCCGGAGACCAGCAGCAAGTCCGCGTCCCTGCTTTCATCGAGGATCATGCGCAGCCACGATTCCGCGTGGGCATTGGCGATCGCACCCAGCGCCTTCGCCGTGGCATTGAGGTCGCTGCTGCCACCGACCACGGTACCGATGCCCTGGCCGGGATCGAGCGCGCCGCGGATGTCGCCTGCCAGCGCCTTGCTTGGCACGCCGAGCACATGCGCACTGCCTAGCGTTCCGGCATCTGCCAGTAGCAGCGGATCATGGCCGGCGTTGCGCAGCGCATGACACAACGCGGCCAACGGGCGGGTATCGCCCTCGGTGCCATAGGTGGCGGCGACGATCTTCACGCAGCACCTCCGAGCACCACCATCGCCCAAAGGCCGATGACGGCAAGGAAGTTGATGGTGAAGACGGCGCCGCGGAGACGGACGTTGGTCGTCAGGATCTGCACGAGGCTGTGCAGCACGCGTCCGCCAATGAAGACCCATGCCAGCACCAGCGCGTGACCCGTCGCGTCCGACTGCAGCAGGACGATGCAGGCGGCGTAGAACAGCAGCGGCCATTCGAACTGGTTGGAGAGATTGGCGCTGATGCGCGGCTCGATCCGCGCCCAGGGATTGCTGCCATCAGGACGTCGGCCAATGCCCCAGATCGCGGGCGCACGAGCTACGGTGAGAAGCACGTATAGAAGGGCGGCCAGCGAAACGTGCGCCGCCATTGGCATGATCAACGGATGCGACATCGTGGCCCCGGACTCGGACGGACAGCGTCCATGCTGCCTGCTTCAAATCGGGGCCACAAGCGCACGTCTCCAACCGCGATGGCTGCCGCTCAGACAGTAACCTTCACGGCCACGTCGATGTTGCCGTGGGTGGCCTTCGAGTAAGGGCAGATCTCGTGCCCCCTGTGCGCGAGGGACTCCGCGTCCGCCTGCGTCATTCCCGGCAGGATGACGTTGAAGCGGGCCTCGATGAAGTAGGCGTCGCCGGTCTGGCCCAGGTCGATCTCGATTTCGACGGCCAGGCCATCGGGCAGCTTGAGCTTCTTTTCCTGTGCGGCCACGCCGATCGCGGAGTGGTAACAGGCCGACCAGGCACCTGCGAACAACTGCTCCGCCGTGGGATGCGGCAGCACGGCTTCGAACGCCTGCTCCTGGCTGGTGCCGGAGCCCGATGCCGACGTCTTGATGTCGATGCGACCATGACCGCCACGCGACGTACCCGCGCTGGCGGCGGTGTGGGTCTTGCCTGTGAACAGGACTTTCTCGATCTTGGACATGGGGAGATTCCTCTTCGTGCCAGGAGGGTCAACCCACGACACGTCCGGCCGTGACAGGCACAGACGTCGCTGCGCTGTGGGCACGAGCTCACAGCGGAGAAGTCGGTTCGTCGAGGTGCGCCTGTTCCGTAGGCGGCACTCTGGCGGCGGATGGACCAGGGAAACGCGCGATCGCGCCTATGCCTTTTTATTGATGCCACCGCGGACGGTGGTTGCCAGGCAGCTGTCCAGTGCCTGCTGATCCATTCTTCTACGCCGCAGCGAGGAGTGCCGCAACTCCCGTTCGTCAGCGGCCCCGCCTCCGTTGACTACGACTTGCGCGCGAGGGGATTCGGGTGATGAACGTGCGGGATCTCGATGGCCCCGGTCAGATAACCGTCAACCCAGTCCTTGAAGTAGGTGTCCGCAATCAGCGCCTGCTTGTCGGGCGTGAGTGTGTGATCGTCGAGGATCGCTCCGTAATAGCTGGCTGCGGGATCTGCGATCACCGGCCGGTCGTCCTGGTAGCTGTACATGACCCATTGCACGAGTTCGCATAGCCGGTAGGTCTCCGGTCCTGCGATCTCGAGGGTGGAGTTCGAAGGTGGCGCCGCGACCAGCGCGGCAAGCCGATCCGCCACGTCGTCCGCTGCCACGGGCCGCACCATCGCGGGCGAGAGATGGACGATGTCCTTGCCGCTGCCTGGCGGAATGATGTTGGCCATGAACTCGAAGAACTGCGTCGCCTGCACCAGCGAATGCGGGACGCTGGAATGTTCCACCAGACGCTCCTGCGCGTACTTGGCCCGGAAGTAGCCGCTGGTCTGCAGGCGTTGCGTGCCGACCACTGAAAGCGCCAGGTAGTGCGAAACGCCGGCGCGCTCGGCAGCGGCAAGCAGCCGCTCGCTCGAACGCGTGAAGAATTCCGTCACTTCCGGTTCGTCGAACGAGGGCGCATTGGTCACGTCGACGACGACGTCCGCCCCGTCCAGTGCCGACTGCAGCCCTTCGCCGGTCACGGTGTTGACGCCCGACCTGCGGGAAGCGGCCACCACTTCGTGTCCGCGGGTCTTGAGCCGCGCGACGAGTTTGGATCCTACGAGACCATGCCCGCCCGCCACCACGATCTTCATTGTGCCCATTCCTGTCAGTAGGTCGCTTCGCGGCCGACTACAGCAGACCCGCTTTCCTGCCACACCGGTAGGCCGGGTGGCGGACACCCCGTGTTGCCCCATTGGCAACAATGCCGGGCGAGGCTGGCAACGGCTTGTCTGCGCTCTTCGCTCGGATCGGCATCCAATGGAGCAATCGCGGGCCTTGCTCTTTGGCTGTGCGTGACGGCCATCACGCTCGACGGGCGCCCCGCGATCACCCTGAGAAAAAGTCTCGCCACATCGAGCGCCACGCACCGCTCTGCATGTGCAGGCCGAGGCATACTTTCGCCGCTGCGTGGTTCCGGGAAGCCTCCTGGGACGCTCTTGGGGAGCGCGATCGCACGGCCGGCCGCAATGGCCGCTCGCATGGATGAATTCACTATCAGGGGAAGCAATGAAGAAGGAACTCGCACTGGCAGCTTTGCTGGCGGCAGCACCGTTTAGCGCCTTCGCCGGCTCGTTGAACTACTCGTATGTGGAAGGTGGCTACGCGCACCTTGCACAGGATGATGTTCCGTCGTTTCGGGTCGCGAGATTCCTCTCGGGACGTCCCGGGGACGTGAAGAGCGACGGTTTCTTCGGCGCCGTCTCGGTGGCGGTGGGTGAGTCGTTCTACGGTTTTGGCAGCGTTCGTCGAGGCACCGACACCGTCGAGGTGCAGGTCCACGACACGTTCATGGGCGTCGTTTCATGGACGTACGACGCGGACGTCACCGTGACGCGACTCAACCTCGGTGCTGGCTATCACTATGGACTGTCGGATAGCACCGACCTGCTGGCCGAGGTCTCGGCCGTCGATTCCGAGTTGGACATCGAGGACGAGGGCGAAGACGACAGCGGTTATCCGGATGGCTACGGTGGCCGGGTGTCGGTCGGCGCGCGCTCGGCCGTGACCGATGCGGTCGAGATCTGGGGCAAGGGCAACTACACCAGCGGAGACTTCTACGACTCCGAGCTCAGCGCCAGCGTCGGCATGCAGGTGCGTTTTGGCCCAATCTGGGGCGTCACCGGCGAGTTCGAGGGTGGAAGCGGCTATTCGCAGTACACGCTGGGTGTCCGCGCCAGCTTCTGATCCACACCTCTGCCCGGGCGCATCGCGCTCGGGCATTGGCAGTCCGCCAGGTCACTTCGGCTTGGAGTACCAGAGCGCGTTGACGATGATCCAGCGGTCATCGAACTTGCCCATGTGGAAGAAGTCGACGAACCACGGGGTTTCCGCACGGACGGCTGCGGTATTGCCGGCGACGTCCAACACGGTGCAGGAGCGATTCCATTGCTCCTTCGGCGTCTTCAGCGCGCCCTGCCGCGTCAGCTCGACCAGTTCCTCCTTGCTCATGCGGCGCAGCCCGAGGCGCTCGTCGGGGGTATCGCCCAGCACGCGTCGCTTGGCCAGATCGGGATGCAGCGCGCGGGCGACACGCTTGGGATCGCCCTCCAGCTGGCCATCGACATAGTCGAAGCAGGTTGCCTCGATCGCGGCGCGGGTGGTCGGGTCAATTGCGGCAGGTGACGCGGCAGGCGACACGGTGGTCGCTGCCGTTGCTGCGGCAAGCATCAGGCTGATCATGGACACGAACTGCTCCTTGTCTGTGGAGGGCCGAGCCTAGCGCCTCGCGTTGCCCAAGGAGAAGTGCGATTCCGCACAGGCGGCCGGGCAGTGCCCGGCCACCCAGATCAGAACGAATCGGCAGGCACCCTGACCGCGCCTTCCATCAGCACGCGCGCACTGCGGCTCATGACCGCCTTGGTGACGGTCCACTCGCCATCGACCTGGCGCGCCTCGGCGCCGACGCGAAGCGTGCCGGACGGATGACCGAAGCGCACCGCGCCGTGTTCGCCACCGCCGGCGGCCTGGTTGACCAGGGTGCCGGGGATCGATGCGGCCGTGCCGATCGCGACCGCAGCCGTGCCCATCATCGCGTGGTGCAGCTTGCCCATCGACATGGCACGCACGTGGAGGTCGATCTCGGATGCGGCGATGTGCTTGCCACTCGAGGCGACGTAGTCCTGGGCCGGAGCCACTATCGCGACCTTGGGCGAGTGCTGCCGAGTGGCGGCCTGGTCGATGTTCTGGATAAGCCCCATCCGCAGCGCACCGTGCGCGCGGATCGCCTCGAACCGGGCCAGCGCCTTGGGGTCCTCGTTGAACGCCGGCTGCAGTTCGGTGCCGGTGTAGCCCAGGTCGGCGGCGTTGACGAAGATGGTCGGGATGCCGGCGGTGATCATCGTCACTCGCAGTGTGCCGACACCCGGCACTTCCAGGTCGTCGACCAGGTTGCCGGTAGGGAACATCGTGCCGCCGTCGCTGTCGTCGGCCGGATCGAGGAACTCCAACGCGATCTCGGCCGCCGGGAAGGTGACGCCGTCGAGTTCGAAGTCGCCGGTTTCCTGCACCTGGCCGTCGCTCATCGGCACGTGGGCGATGATGGTCTTGCCGATGTTCGCCTGCCAGATCCGCACCACGGCGATGCCGTCGGCGGGTACGCGGCTGGCGTCGACGAGGCCGGCGCTGATCGCGAACGGGCCGACCGCGGAACTGAGGTTGCCGCAGTTGCCGCTCCAGTCGACGAAGGGCTTGTCGATGAGGACCTGGCCATAGAGGTAGTCGACGTCATGGTCAGGCACCGACGCCTTGGAAATGATCACGCACTTGCTGGTGCTGGACGTCGCGCCGCCCATGCCATCGGTGTGCTTGCCGTAGGGATCGGGCGAGCCGATCACGCGCATCAGCAGGGCATCGCGCTTCGGACCCGGAACCTGCGCGACTTCGGGCAGGTCCTGCAGGCGGAAGAACACGCCCTTGCTGGTGCCGCCACGCATGTAGGTGGCGGGGATGCGGATCTGGGGGAGATGGGACATGGAAGTTCCGTGAAGTCGGGGGTTGTCAGGGAGCGGGTTCGTCTGGAATCTCGGCTTCGATCAGCTGCGCCAGCAGCGTCAGCGATTCCTGCCAGCCCAGGTAGCAGAACTCGACCGGGATCATCGCCGGGATGCCTTCCTGCACGATATCGATCTCGGTGCCGCAGATGACGGTCTTGAGATTCACCGTGACCTGCATCTGCCCGGGCATGTTCCGGTCTTCGAATTCGTCGGCATAGCGCAGCAGCTCGCCGGGCACCAGTTCGAGGTACTTGCCGCCGAAGGAGTGGCTCTTGCCGGTACCGAAGTTGGTGAACGACATGCGGTAGCTGCCGCCGACCTTGGCATCCATGTGGTGCACCTTGCCGGTGAAGCCGTGCGGCGGCAGCCACTTCGCCATCGCGTCGGGATCGAGGAACGCGCGGTAGATGCGGTCGGCGGGCGCGCGAAGCACGCGGTGGAGACGCACGGTTCCGGTAGCTGCTGACATTGCCTTCTCTCCTTCCTGGGGGGACTGCAGGTTGCAGGCGGCCTAGGCTGCCTGCGCGGACTCGAGGAAATCGTTGGCGAAGCGCTGCAGCACGCCGCCGGCGTCGTAGATCGACACTTCCTCGGCGGTGTCGAGGCGGCAGGTCACCGGCACTTCGACGCGCTCGCCGTTGCGGCGGTGGATGACCAGCGTCAGCTGCGCGCGCGGCGTGCGCTCGCCGATGACGTCATAGGTCTCGGTGCCGTCGATGGCCAGCGTGGTGCGGTTGGTGCCCGGCAGGAACTCCAGCGGCAGCACGCCCATGCCGATCAGGTTGGTGCGGTGGATCCGCTCGAATCCCTCGGCGGCGATCGCTTCGACGCCCGCGAGGCGCACGCCCTTGGCCGCCCAGTCGCGCGACGAGCCCTGGCCGTAGTCGGCGCCGGCGATGATGATCAGCGGCTGGCGACGCTCCATGTAGGTTTCGATCGCCTCCCACATGCGCGTGACCTGCCCTTCCGGCTCGATCCGCGCCAGCGAACCCTGCTTCACGTTGCCGACTTCGTCGCGGACCATCTCGTTGAGCAGCTTCGGGTTGGCGAACGTGGCGCGCTGCGCGGTCAGGTGGTCGCCGCGGTGGGTCGCGTAGGAATTGAAGTCCTCTTCCGGCAGGCCCATCTTCGCTAGGTACTCGCCGGCGGCACTGGCCGCCATGATCGCGTTCGACGGCGACAGGTGGTCGGTGGTGATGTTGTCGCCGAGCACCGCCAGCGGGCGCATGCCGCTGAGCGTGCGCTCGCCGGCCAGCGCGCCTTCCCAGTACGGCGGACGACGGATGTAGGTGCTCTGCGGGCGCCAGTCGTACAGCGGGCCGACCTTCTCGCCGTGCATTTCGCTGATGCGGAACATCGGCTCGTACACCTGGCGGAAATGGTCCGGCTTGACGCTGCTGGCGACGATCGCGTCAATCTCCTCGTCGCTCGGCCAGATGTCCTTGAGCGTGATCGCGTTGCCGTCGGCGTCATGGCCGAGCGCATCGCGTTCGATGTCGAAGCGCACGGTGCCGGCGATGGCATACGCCACCACCAGCGGCGGCGAGGCCAGGAACGCCTGCTTGGCGTACGGATGGATGCGGCCGTCGAAGTTGCGGTTGCCCGACAGCACCGCCGTCGCGTACAGGTCGCGGTCGATCACTTCCTGCTGGATCACCGGATCCAGCGCGCCGCTCATGCCGTTGCAGGTGGTGCAGGCGAAGCCGACGATGCCGAAGCCGAGCGTCTCCAGCTCCGACAGCAGCCCGGCTTCCTCCAGGTACAGCTGCACGGCCTTGGAGCCCGGCGCCAGCGACGACTTCACCCACGGCCGGCGCACCAGGCCACGGGCATTGGCGTTGCGCGCGATCAGGCCGGCGGCAATCACGTTGCGCGGGTTGCTGGTGTTGGTGCAGCTGGTGATGGCGGCGATGATCACCGCGCCGTCGGGCATCTGCCCCGGCACGTCGTCCCATGCGCCGGCGATGCCACGGGCGGCCAGGTCGGACGTCGGCAGTCGCTTGTGCGGGTTGGACGGACCGGCCATGTTGCGCACCACCGACGACAGGTCGAAGGTGAGTTCGCGTTCGTACTCGGCGGTGGTCAGCGCATCGGCCCACAGGCCGGCCTGCTTCGCATAAGTCTCGACCAGCTTGATCTGCGCGTCTTCGCGGCCGGTCAGGCGCAGGTAGTCGATGGTCTTGCCGTCGATGAAGAACATCGCCGCGGTCGCGCCGTACTCGGGCGCCATGTTGGAGATCGTGGCGCGGTCGCCCAGGGTCAGGGCCGAGGCACCTTCGCCGCGGAATTCGAGGTACGCGCCGACGACCTTGGACTGGCGCAGGAACTCGGTCAGCGCCAGCACGATGTCGGTGGCGGTGATGCCGGTCTGCGGCTTGCCGGTGAGGTTGACGCCGATGATGTCGGGCAGGCGCATCCACGAGGCGCGGCCGAGCATCACGCTCTCGGCTTCGAGGCCACCTACACCAATCGCGATCACGCCGAGCGCATCGACGTGCGGGGTGTGGCTGTCGGTGCCGACCAGGGTGTCGGGGAAGGCGACGCCATCACGCGCATGCACCACCGGCGACATCCGCTCCAGATTGATCTGATGCATGATGCCGTTGCCCGGCGGAATCACGTCGACGTTGCGGAACGCCTTCTTCGTCCAGTTGATGAAGTGGAAGCGGTCCTCGTTGCGACGGTCCTCGACGGCGCGGTTCTTGGCGAACGCGTCCTTGTCGAAGCCACCATGCTCCACTGCCAGCGAGTGGTCGACGATCAACTGCGTCGGCACCACCGGATTGATCTGCGACGGATCACCGCCACGCTCGGCGATCGCATCGCGCAGACCGGCCAGGTCGACCAGCGCGGTCTGGCCGAGGATGTCGTGGCAGACCACACGCGCCGGGAACCACGGGAAGTCGAGGTCGCTGCGGCGTTCGATCAGCTGCGTGAGGTAGGCATCGAGCATATGCGGCTCGGCGCGGCGCACCAGGTTCTCGGCATGCACGCGCGAGGTGTACGGAAGCCGGTCGTAGGCACCGGGCGCGATCGCCTCGATCGCGGCACGTGCATCGAAGTAGTCGAGCGCGGTGCCCGGGAGCGGCTTGCGGTATTGGCTGTTCATGGCGGCTGCTGTGGTCTTGATCGGGGAGCGGCAGCGACACTCGGGCGCGGACCTCGCATCGTGTGGCCATGCGGAGCCCAGGCGGGCGAGAGCGCTGAGGCCGGGGAATCCCGGCATAGGCGATTATCCCGCAATTGGCCGGGGGCCGGACCCCAATACTTGCCTTTGGACGTCAACTTGCCGCCTGAAATGCCGGGCGGCCGTGCTAGGGGCTCACCGCAGCAGCTGCTTGCGCAGGTCGATCAGGGCCTGGTCGGCCGAGTCCACGCGGATCACGCCCATGCGCGGGTATTCGATCTCGATCGTCACATACACCGTCAACGTCAGGATGGCGGCGAACACGAAACTGTGCAGCCAGCTGCGATCCGGGTTGACCGAGGTGGCGTATCCGACCAGCAGCCCGGCGATCAGGCACAGGCCCGCCAGCAGCCAGTAGACGATGCGCGGTGGATGGGTTCGGGTGGCCGCGACCCGGGTATCGGTGATGTCGAACATCTCGTTCAACGAGGCCACCACCAGCATGGTTGCAGGCGCCGACGTGTCAGGGCGCCGTGTCGCGCGAACGGTCTTCTGCCAGATCTCGTCCTGGAGTGCCGAGCTCTGGTCCAGTTCTGCCTGCGTGGACTCGCGGTCCTCGACGTTGTGATAGGCCAGCAGGCGCGCTTCCAGGTAGCGCCGGAACAGCGCCCGCAGTTCCGGCTGTGCATCGTCCGGAAGCAGGTCGAGCCGCTGGTAGGCCGTGCCGATGGTATTGGCTTCCACGGCCACCAGATTGCGACGATCGTCGAAGCGGGACGCCGCGCCGAAGAAGGTGAAGGCGATCAGCAGCGCGAGCAGCCCGAACACGGCGTCTTCGGCGGCACCGGCGCCTTTGGTCAGTCCGCGGCCCTCTTGCGCAAGGTGGGAGATTCCCAGTCGTCGCCCAAGCTCGATGAACAGCAAGATCCCCACGAACAGGCCAGCCGCGAACAGCACTACCTGCACTGCGAAGCTCACGTTCGTCACTCCACGGCGCCACGTGCCGGCGCTTGGCCATGCAGTCTTGGCGAGCCGCCATTAGGCGGTCGTGAAACCGGGACCCGCTCCTGCGGTCCTGGTCAGTCGGCGACGTGGACGACCAGCTTGCCGAAGTTCCTGCCTTCGAGCAGGCCGATGAAGGCGGAAGGGGCGTTCTCCAGCCCGTCGACGATGTCCTCGCGCAGTTTCACCTCGCCGGCCGCGACCCAGCCGCTCATGTCGCGGTAGAACGGCGCGAAGCCATCGGCGTAGTGGTCCATGATGATGTAGCCCTGCAGGCGGATGCGCTTGCGCAGCACCAGGCCCATCAGCAGCGGCAGGCGATCGGGTCCGGCGGGAAGCTTCTGGTCGTTGTAGTGGGCGATCAGTCCGCACACCGGAACGCGGGCACCGTCGTTGAGCAGTGGCAGCACGGCATCGAGCACGGCGCCACCGACATTCTCGAAGTAGACGTCGATGCCGTCCTTGCAAGCCTGCGCGAGTTGCTGCGCGAACTGCGGGTCGTTGCGATCGATGCAGGCATCGAAGCCGAGCTCGTCGAGCACGTAGCGGCACTTGTCGGCACCACCGGCCACGCCGACGACGCGCGCGCCCTTGATGCGGGCAATCTGCCCGACCACGGCGCCGACGGCGCCACTGGCTGCGGCGACGACCACGGTCTCGCCGGGTTTCGGCTCGCCGATGTTCAACAGGCCGTGGTATGCGGTGAATCCCGGCATGCCGAGCACGCTCAACGCGAGCGAAGGATGGGCGGCATTGCCCAGCGCCATCAGGTCGCGTCCGTTCGAGAGCGAGTAGTCCTGCCAGCCGGAACCGCCAAGGACCAGATCACCTTCGGCGAACTTCTGGTGGCGCGATGCGACTACTCGGCTGACGGTACCGCCGACCATCACGTCCCCGATCGCGGTAGGTGGCGCATAGGACGGCGCCTCGCTCATGCGACCGCGCATGTAAGGGTCGAGCGACAGATACAGCGTTCGCAACAACACCTCGCCTTCGGCGGGCGTGGGCACTTCGAGCTGTTCGAGGCGGAAGTCCTGCGGCGTGGGCGCACCCTTCGGGCGCGAGGCGAGGACGATGCGGCGATTCACGTTCGCGGTCTGCGGCATGGTGGAGCTCCAGTGGCGATGCGACAGCCCTGCCGCGATCAGGTCGCCATCTTATGCCCGCGCGCGGCCGTCGGGCCCGCGACACTGTGTTGCAGTTGCGGACGGGTGCCGAGTGTCTCCTTCCCATCACGCAGGCATCACCGCCGGCGGCTGTAATGAGCGCCATCCCCCAAGCAGCAGTGCCCCGCCATGAAATCGATCCTGATCCCCGTCGTGATCGTCGTCTCGTCCATGTGCGCATTCAGCGCGCAGGCAAAGTTGCCGCTGATCAACGCTACCTGCCCCGGCAAGCTGGACGTCCACGTCGACCAGGGCGGTCCGGTCTATGTCAATGGCAAGGAAGCGAAGCTCAACGTCGTCAACGACAACTACTACGAAGCCAAGGATGCGGCGACCGGCACGACCATCTCCATCTCCATCAACCCCGATGGCTCGCCCGACGTGTCGTACACGGGCAAGAACCGCGCAAACGGTGTGTGCACGATCGCCAGCGACTCGGCGGCCGCCCCAGCAGCTGCTGCCGCGCCTGCGGCCGCGTCAGGCCAGTCCAACCCGGCCTCGGAGAAGGCCTGCCTTGCGGCGGTCTCCAAGAAGACCAATGTCGCCAGCAGCAAGCTGTCCGTGGCCGGATCGGAGTTCAGCGAGGCCGGAATTTCGGTTTCGGTGAATGTGCCTGGCGCAGATGCACCCTGGGCCTGCATGACCGACCAGAAGGGCAAGGTCTGGAACGTCAGCTACAGCGGATCGGAAGGCAAGTTGTAATCGACTCGCCACGGCTGGGCGGGCGCGTTTCGCGCATCACGCCTCGGGCGTGCCGGTATCCTGCCCGCCCTGGTCGATGTCCTTGCGCGCATGCGTGGCGAGCGCCTGGTATTTGGCCTTGAACTCGTCGAGGGTCATTTCCTCCAGTTCCTCCAGGTCGAGCAACGCGTTGTGCGCGCCGGCGGTCGCCCGGATCAGTTCGTCGAGCTTGACCTGGATCGCCTCGGTGTCGCGGTTCTGCGTGTTCTGGATCAGGAAGACCATCAGGAAGGTGATGATGGTCGTACCGGTGTTGATCACCAGCTGCCAGGTATCGCTGAAGCCGAACATCGGACCGGTCACGACCCAGACCACGATGAGAAGGACAGCCAGGGCGAAGACGCGCGGCCTGCCGGCGAAATGTGCGGCGGCCTTGGCGAACCTGGTGTACCAGGACCTGTTCGTGTGCATGGGAGAGCCTCGCTGGTCGGCAGACGATGGCCCCGGGTGCGTGCAGACGCAGTCAACGGTGGAAACGGGCGCCCTGCCCGTTCTATCGCTGCAGGACCAACACCACACCCGCCACGGCCAGTGCGGCGGTCCATGCGTTGCGCGGAGCGGTGCCGGTCAGCACGCCGGGAAGCATCGCAACGCCCCGGCATACGCTGCTTGCGACAGTACCTGTCGTGATCAGCATCGCCGCCATGTGCACGCCAACAGCCGCCAGCGCGAGAGCGATCGAGCCGGACGCGGTGATCTCCCGCGCAGGGCTGTCGCTGATGCACAGCGGCATCAGCGCGGGAACCAGCATGAGACCGGCGCCGTGGACGGTGGCCATCAGACAGGACCACAGCGCGATGCCGGCATGACCAACGCGAGAGTCGTGTCCCGAGGGCAGCACTTGCGGGCCGGCGCCGCGCAACCAACGGTACGTCGCCACGCCGATCAGCAATGCGCCCGCCAAGGCCTGGACCCGCGGTCGGTCCAACAGGATGCCGCCGTAGATGGCGTAGACCACGATCGCAATCGACGCGAGGTGGCCGATGGCGATCGGCAACAGCGCCCGCCACGCCTGGGCACCATCGCGCGCACGAACGCCGCAGCCTGCGGCGAACATCCAGCCATTGACCGGGCTCAACCCATGCAACGCGCCGAGCCCGGCGACGGCCAGCCATGGCCACAAGGTTTCCATCTACGCGGTCCCGCGCCGACCGCCCTGGCTCACGCCTTCGACGCGCAGCACGACGCGGCGGATGCTTCCGCGGCATAGCGATCGTGGTGGCGGACCCACGCCATCGGATAATCCATGCCGTCCTCGTCGCGGCCCTTTGGCGTGAGCTCCAGCAGGTTGTAGGTGTGCATCATCACCTCCACGCCGCGACCGTATCGCGAGTAGGTGTGGAAGACCTGGCCGGCTTCGTCGCGATGGAACACACTGATGCCAGGTGCTTCCTCGTGCGGGAATGGCTGGCGCGTGTAGTTGTAGTCGACCTTGCCGCTCGACATCTCGTCCTGGGTGAAGTTGACACCGAAGTCATGGTTGAACGTGGTGCCATGCGAAGACACCCACCCGAACTTCCATCCCATGCGCTGGCGGAAGCGTTCGATTTCGGCCAGTGGCGCGCGCGAGACCGCCAGCAGCGTGACGTCGCGTTGCGCCAGGTGGAGGTTGGCACCGTCGTTGTGGTCGGCCATGAAGGAGCAGCTCTTGCAGCCCTGCTCCCAGCCCGGTGCGAACATGAAGTGCTGGACCAGAAGCTGGCTGCGGCCATCGAACAGTTCGGCCAGCGTGCGCGGTCCTGCAGGCGTATCGAAGCGGTAGTCCTTCTCGACGCGTACCCACGGCAGTGCGCGGCGTTCGCGGGCGATCTGGTCCTGCAGGCGGGTGAGTTCCTTCTCGCGTGCCAGCAGCGTCTTGCGTGCGGTGAGCCATTGATCCCTGCCGACAACCGGGTGGTCAGCGGGGGAAAGGTCGGCAACGGTCGGTTCGTTGATTGCGGTGTTCATGATGGTCTCCGGGGGTGGCGGATGTGCGGCTGCGCTGTCACGGAGCAAGCCGCGCCCGTCTCCGGTCGGTGGACCGGAGGTTTGCATGCAGGAAGAGGGGCTGGTGTCGGCTCGGGATCAGCGCGGCGGTCGGCGGACGGCGCGGACCTTTCCGCTCGGTCCACCACCGCAATAGAACATCCCGGCGCCGTCGGACTCGAGTCCGCTGATGCCCGTGCCGCTCGGCATCTCGAGCCGCTCGAGCACGTCGCCGGTGTCGGCATCGATGTGTCGCAGTTCGCTTTCGTCGCCATCCCACACGCCGTGCCACAACTCGCCGTCGACCCAGGTCACGCCGGTGACGAACTGGTTGGACTCGATGGTGCGGATGATGGCGCCGGTGTCGGGGTTGATCTGGTGGATCTTCCGGTCGCGGTACTGGCCCACCCAGAGGCTGCCTTCGGCCCAGGCCATGCCCGAATCGCCGCCGTTGCCCGGTGCGGGGATGGACGCCACCACGGCCCCGGTGGACGGGTCGATCTTGTCGATGCGCGCTTCGGCGATCTGGTACAGGTGCGTTCCGTCGAATGCGGTGCCGGCATCCGCGGCGCATTCGACGCTGCGTTCGACCTCGCCGTTGGCGGGATCGAAGGCGATCACCTTCGATCCGATCGCGGTCCACACATGGTGGCCATCGAAGGTGACGCCGGCGACGTTTCGGGCGTCGTCGAACGGCCCGTACTCGCGCACGATCTCCGCGGCGCGGGTCGATGCCTGAACTGACGTGCTGCTGGTTGGGTTGCGGCTCATCGGGGGCTCCTGGTGGCGCGTGTGGTGGCGCCGTGGGACCAATCTACTCAGGCGGCAGCGCGGCAGGGAGTAACAAGGTCGTCGTGAATCCCACGAGCGGCCGTGCCAGCCAGCGCTGCGCGCGGGCGCGACCGATCGACCTCACCTGCCCGGCGACCTCGAGCTCGGCAAGTGCGCGCTGGACTGTGCGCTGACTGTCGCCCAGCGCCAATGCCAGGGCCGACGTCGACCAGGCCGCGCCATCGGCGAGTAGCGCCAACAGGGAGGCCTGGTCGCCATCGATTGGCGGCACGAGCACGACAACGCCGCGACCGTCTGCTGGCACGAGGGCGAATCCGCGCGCACTGGCCTGGATATCCAGCAGAGGCGCGACCAGCCCGCGCAGGCGACCGATCTCGACGCGCAAGCGCGCGCGGTGGGTCTCATCCGGAGTGCGCGTGCGGAAGACGCGCGCGATCAGGCTGTTGCGTTCGACGTCGCCGGGCCAGTTTTCGGCAAGCGCGCGCAACAGCGCGAACAGGACCGGTCGTCGCGCCAGCGGCAGCCAGACGTCACCGGCGCGCAGTCCGCGACGGCAGGCATCGACGACCAGCACGCCCGAACCCATCAGCACTTCGACCTGGTCCAGGCGCAGCGGCTCTTCGTGGCCGGCGTGGATACGCCGGGCGGCGGCGCGGTGGAGGGCAGCGCGCGCCTCGGTCACTTCGGCAAGCAGTGCAGGGATCGCTGCACGCTGTGCCGCCGTGGAGGCGCGATCGAGTGCCGACCGCGCGTCCGCCGTGCGCAGCGAACGCAGCGCCACTTCCGCCGTTGCCAACTCGTTGATCGCCGCCAGCGACGGCGGCAGGCCATTCGCATCCAGGCCAATGAGCGCGGTGCTGGCCTCGTCGAGGCGGCCCAGCAGCAGCAGCCGCCGTACGGCGATCAGTCGCGCCTGCAATGCATTGGCGCGGTCGCCGCGCGTGTCGAGCGCAGTGGCGGCTTCGGCGAGCGTGCGCGGCGAGCCACCCAGGTCGCGCATGGCCAGCGCCACCTCGGCCTCGGCGACGACACAGCGCGCACGCGCCAGCGCCTCACGCGCTCCGAAGCCGCGCCCCGCCCGCTTGAGCAGGTCGCGTGCGCGCGGATACTCGCCCAGCTGGGCCATCGCGATGCCGCGCAGGGCGAGCGCCGGCGGGTCATCGCGCAAGGCGACGCGCTTGAGCGCGCCGAGCGCGTCGCCGGCGACCAGCGCGCGCCCGGCGGCGGCAATGAGGGAGTCCATCGCGTCAGGCTACTGCGCCCGGTCGCTCCCGCGATAGCCGCCCGGCATCACTTCTTCTTGCTCTTGTTGAAGGCCACGGCGGCGCGGATGAGTGCCTTCAACGCCTTCTCGTCGATCTCGTCGCCCTCGTGGATGTCGATCGCGCGCCGGGTGTTGCCTTCCAGGCTGGAGTTGAACAGGCCCGACGGGTCGTCCAACGAGGCGCCGTGGGCGAAGGTCATCTTCACGGCCTTCTTGTAGGTCTCACCGGTGCAGATGATGCCGTCGTGCGACCAGGTCGGGACGCCTCGCCACTTCAGTTCTTCGAGCACGTCGGGATCGGCCTGCTTGACGATGGCGCGGACCTTGGCAAGGGTCTCGCCCCGCCAATCGCCCAGCTCCCGGATCTGCGCATCGATCTGCTCGGAGACCGATCCTTCGCCGACCTCCTTCGAACCGCTCTTCATGGTGTTGTCACTCCTTTGATCTGTGGCTGGCGGGAATGCGCTGCGTTACATCCGCTCGCCAGGCAGGCGGCTTGCCTGCTTCAGCCAGTCGGCGAAACGATCCTGATCAAACTCGTCGTGCTCATGGATATGGTGGTAGCGCGTGTCGCCGCTCTTCGATTCGACCTCAGGCACCGGAAGCAGCGAAGTACCGCGGAAGAAGGCAACCTTCATGTAGTGGTTGTAGGCATGGACGCTGAGGAACCAGCTGCCTTCCTCGACGCCGTACAAGGGCGAATTCCACTTGATTGCCTTCCTCACGCCGGGAACGGTGCGAACGATCAGTGCATCCAGGCGACGCATGACATCCTGCTTCCAGCCCGGCAAGGCGGCGATGTAGGCCTGCACGGGCGCGTCGCCGTAGCCTTTGGCGATCTGCGGGTTGCCGCCCGAGAGCAGGACGGGTGATGCGGTATTCGTCGCCTTCCCGACTGTCTTCTCGGCCATCGCGCTCGCTCCATCTGCCTACCCAATCGCAGAGCTGGGATTATAGGAGCGAGGCGTGAAGAGCCCGCCCCCTCCCCGGCATTCACAGGGAACGAGCATCGGTTGGACGAAATTGGTGGACCACCCGCCGTCCCGTTCCGGAGGCCCCATGTCGACCACGACGACGCACGCCCACGAACGACCGAACACTTCGGTCTTTGCCCGGCGCCCCCTGGCGACCGGAGTTGCCGTGGGCATCGGCTCGCTGTTGCCTCACTTCTTCCTGACGCCGCAGGCCTCGCTCGGATTCGCAGCGATACTGATCGCACTCATCGCCGGCATTTACTTCGGCTTCGCCGTGATGAACGGCTCCAGCCGCGACCAGATGGTGGAGTTCAACGTCGCAGGACTGTTCGCTGTGGCGGGCCTGCTCGGACTGCTGCTGTGGCCAGTGCTGGTGGCGATCGCATACTTCGCGCACGCGGCCTGGGACTTCGCCCACCACAACCGCTCGCGTCTGTCGCTGGTCAGGATCCCGAGCTGGTACGTGCCGTGGTGCATGGTGATCGACGTGATCGTCGGCGTGGGGTTGCTGGTGATATGGAGCCGCAACGGGCTGATCTGAGCGCGCTTGGTCCGCCACGTCATATCGCGCCGCTACCGGCCACCGCGAACGAAGGCAACTGCACGTCGGAAAGCGGCCTCACCGCGCCAATTCCCGGTGCTATCCTCGGCCCGCTGGCGGGGCTTGGGGGGCTCCGAAGACAACGTCACGGAGCCCCATCGTGCGCATTGCGGGTCTGCTGCTGTGCTGCTGCGTCGCCCTGCTCGCCGCCGGGTGTTCCGGGGAGAATGCGCCCGCGCCGGCACCCTCTGCGCCTGTCGCGACAACCACGTCGCCCGATCCCGCGCTCGAACCGAAAATCGTCGTGCAGTACGGACACCAGTCGCCGGTGCTTGCGGTGCACTGGATCGACGGCGGGCGCCACCTGGCCTCGCTGGCGAGTGACGGCTCGCTCGTCTTCTGGGACGTGGCCAAGGGCACGATCCTAGACCACGCGCAGGTCCCGCTCGCACCACAGTTGCTGCTGCCCGACGGACAGAAGGAGCCCCCGCTCCGTTTCCACGCAATCACCGACGGGCCCGCCGCCGGTACGCTGGGAATCACATACGCGGCAGCCGCTGAAAGCGATGCCCGGCTCGCCTGTCCGGGCGCGCATCGCGCCGGTACGCCGTGGTGCACCTACGTCATCGACCTGGCAACGCGCGTCGTCCGCGCCGACGCCGGCCTGCCTGCGCCAACCGCAGTAGCGGGCGACGCTGCGCACCGCTGGCCCACTTCGCCGGACGGCAAGCTGCGCCCGGAGCCGAATCACGGCAACGGCCGCCGTGGTCTGCCCGACACCAGCGACGAACACTTCGGTGACCGCGATCCGACCTGCACGTCACTGCAGCGTTGCCGCTACGGCGTCACCCTTTTCTCCACCGACGACAGCGCCGCACCGCGTGTCCTGACGGCCAATCCGCGCGGTTACTTCGTCGATGCCGACCTGACCCCCGATGGGCTGCGCCTGCTGCGCGTCGTCAGTCCCTTCATGGAACCGGGCACGCGCGTGGAAACGCTGGACCTGTCCGGCGGCAATCGCGAGCCGACATTCGCGCCGAAGCGCGCCTACCACCGCGTGCGATGGCTCGACGCGACTCACTACTTGCTGGGCAGCGATGGCTACGCCGCCACCAACGACACGGAAGAGGCCATGGCTGGATACCCGCCTGCCCTGCTGGTCGATCCCGCATGCGCCTCGGGGGGCGACTGCCCCGCCATCGACAGCCGCTGGCAGATGCGGTTTGCCGACGCTGGGGCTTTCATCGCACTGGGATCGCTCGCGCGCTCCTGCTTCCGCTCCCGCGACGGTTCGGTCTGCATGGACGATGGGACGCGCCCGGACGACGGCAACGAAACCTACGACCCGCCAGCCACGGGCCTGGCGTTCCGCGCCGCCGGGGCACGGGATTGGCAGCCGCTGGCAGCGGACGCATTCGCCGGCCAGGTGATCACCGCGATCGAGACGTCGCCCGACCACAAGCAGCTGGCAGTCGCGACGCGCGCTTGGGATCGCGCCGACGCGCCGGACGCGAAGCAGGTACTGCGGGTATGGCTGCTGGACCTGGCCAACGGTGTTGCGACAGCGCCGCGCCGACTGGTCGAGATCGTCGACCCACTCGCTGGCGCAGGCAAATTCACCGACGACGACACGATCCGTGCGCTGTCCTTCAGCGCCGACGGCCGCCGCCTCGTCTTCACCCACGCCAAGGCGGCACGCGCGGACCAGGCGCAGGCCGACCTGTACCTCGTCGACACGGATGAGGCGGCGAAGACACGCACGATCCCCGGGTTCGGACGCCGCGCGGTCGCGATCGGAGACGACCGCATACTCGGTCTTGACGACGGCGCGCTGCTCGACCTGGGCAGCGGACGCACCATCGCACACGTCCCGTTCCAGGCGCCGCTGGTGCGGGCCGGGTGGATCGAACGCAGCCGCCTGCTGTGGGCAACCACCGAGGACGGCGCGATCCTGTTCTGGGACAGCGGCGACGGCACATTGCAGCTGACGCTGCATGCGCTGCCCGACAACCGCTATTTCGCCATCGCGCCCGGCGGCCGCTACGACACCAACCTGGCTGCCGACACTGCCCTGGTGCGCTGGGTGGTGCCCGATGCACCGTGGCGCAGCCTGGCCGCACAGACGTTCATGCGCGACTACTACGAGCCCGGCCTGTACCGGCGACTTCTCGACTGCCGCGCCAGCGACACCTGCGCGACCGCCTTTCCGCCACTTCCGTCCATTGCGAGCCTAAACCGCGTGCTGCCGGAAGTTCGTATCACCGGGGTGCATGCAGGCAGCGATGCCGCTGAGGCCGTGGTCGCGATGGAAGTGCGCGAAGGTGTCGATGGCGACGCCCCCGACGGCAAGACCCGTTCCGGCCTGTACAACCCGCGACTGTTCCGCAACGGCCAACTGGTCGCAGCGGCGCCGCGGCAGGTGGATGCAGCCATTACCGATCTCGCCCAATGGCGCTCGCGCAACGCGGTGAAGGCGACAGACGGCGTGCACCGCCTCGAGTTCACCGTCCCATTGCCGACGCAGGCGGACGAAGCTTCACAGGTGTTCTCCGCGTACGCATTCAACGAGGACCGCATCAAGGGCGAGACCGCGATGCTGGCCTGGACGCGCCCCGCGGTCACGCCGCGCAAGCGCAACGCCTACGTCCTCACGATCGGCATCGACGACTACGACACGCCGCGCTTCCGCCTGAACTACGCCGTTGCCGACTCCCGGCTGATGGCGTCGCGGTTGTCCAATATCCCTGGCTACGAGACGCACCACCTGGTGCTCGCCGCCGAGCGCGGCAAAGATGGCCAGCGCACGCGCGTGGACCGCGCCACGATCGCGCGAGCGCTGTCGCTGCTGGCCGGCGAAGGCGACCGCGAGGCCACTCTCGCCGCACTGAGAGCGGACGGCGTCGACGCCAGCATGCTGCAAGCAGCGACGCCCGACGATGCGGTGATCGTCAGTTACTCCGGCCACGGCTGGGCGAATCCGCGCGGCGATTTCTACCTGATCCCCGGCGACGGCCGCTGGCCGGACGGATCCGAAACACCGGACCTGTCCACCGTCCTGGCAACCGCCGACCTGGTGGCGCCGTTCCAGGCGATGCGCGCGGGCGAGATCGCCCTGGTGATCGACGCCTGCCATTCCGCAGCGAGCGTCGCCGACGGACGCTTCAAGCCCGGACCGATGGGCGACAGCGGGCTCGGCCAGCTGGCCTACGACAAGGGCATCCGCATCCTCGCCGCGACCCAGGCCGACGATGTCGCGCTCGAGGACGCACGCCTGGGCCAGGGCCTGTTGACCTATGCGCTGGCGGTGGACGGACTGGGCAGCGGCGCTGCCGACCTCGACGGCGACGGTACCGTCCGCATCGACGAATGGCTGGCTTACGCGGTTCGACGGCTGCCGGCGCTGGCGGCCGATGCGCGAGTCGGCCGCATCAGCGCTGCGGGCAACGGGGCGCGTGCCATAACCTTCCATGACCTGCCGGCGAACGCACCGGCGCGACGGGTGCAGCAGCCTGCGCTGTTCGACTTCAATTCGCGGCCGAGCGCGGTGGTGTTGCGCCAGGAGGCGCGATGAGACACGTCCTGCTGATCGTGTGCGCACTCACGATGGGGCTGTGCGGTTGCGGAGGATCACCCTCACCTCCGCCCGCACCCACGCAGGCACAGGCCGAGGTGCCTGCCGCGAAGCGCCCGCCGGACACGCGCCGCATCCACGCCCTGATCGTCGGCATCGACCGCTACCGGCACTCCGATGCACACCAGGCCGGCGCGGTGTTCTCCGACCTGCATGGTGCGGCCGGCGATGCGTTGCGCTTCAAGCAGGCGCTCGCCGAGCTGTACGGCGTCGATGTCGACGTGCCCGCAGGCGGCGCCTGTGATTCGTCGAACGCCAAAACCACCACGCTGACCGACGACTGCGCGACCCGCGCGCGGATCCTCCAGTCGCTCGAACAGCGGATCACCTCACTGCGCGCAGGCGACACCCTGCTGTTCTATTTCGCCGGCCACGGCTCGCGCTACCGCGACGACGAGGCGCGCGACCAGGACACCGGCTACAACGGGACGATCCTGCCGACCGACGCCCGCAACCCGGACGGCTCGCCGGGCGACATCTTCGACGTCGAACTCAAGGCGCTGAAAGATCGCGCGACCGCGCAGGGCCTGTACTTCGTCAGCGTGTTCGACTCCTGCAACTCCGCGACCGCGACGCGCGCCGGGGCCGCCGGGCAATCGCGCAGCGCGCCGGCACTGACCGTCGCGTCACCGCCCGCGCCCGTCGCGGCGCCGGCGGGCGGAAACGGCTATTGGGTACACCTCGCGGCTGCCCAGGACGGCGAAGAGGCGCAGGAAACCGGCGGCGGCGCAGTCGGCGCGCGCGCCGGCGTGTTCACCACCGCACTGATCGACACGCTGAACATGCCGGGCATGCGCGACGCGACGTTCGGCGACCTGATCCACGAAGTGCGGCTGCGCGTGGCCGCCCGTGGCCATGCCGCGCAGACGCCGTCGGCGGAAGGTGCGCTGACGGCAGCGATGGGCGCACGGTCGCGCACCGCGGTCCTGTACGACGTCGCGCACGCCGGAATGACGACAACGCTTGAGGCCGGAACCACCGGCGGCATCACGACCGGATCGCGCTTCGCGCTCTACGCCAGCCAGGCAGATGCCATTGCCCACCGCGCCCAGGTCGCTACCGGATCGGTCAGTAGCGTCGACAGTACGGCCGCCACGCTGGCGCTCGACGCCGCGCCCCAGGGCGCACTCCCGGCGCGACTGGTCGCGGAAGAGATCGCGCACTTCCTTCCCGGCGACGCACTCGCCGTCGCCATCGACCTGCCCGCGGGCCCGGCACGCGACGCCGCCGAGGCTGCGCTACGTGCCACCGGCTTTGCCGCCGAGTCGGTGACCGGCGCCATCCGTCTCGTCGCCGCCACCGAAGACGCCAGCGCGGTCGCACTGCGCGCCGACGACGGCACGCTGCTGGCCGCATCGCTCGGGCGCCCCGAAGATCCTGCATTCGGCGAGCGCCTGACCGACGCGTTGCGCAAGGTCGCACGCGTGCAACAACTGCTCGCACTGCGCACCAGCGGTGCCGGCGACAACGCCGCCGATCCGTTCCCGGTCGCAGCCTGCATCGCCGCCGACGGCTACCGGCCCACCGCATGCCCGCCGCTGCAGGACGGCGGTGTCCGCCGCATCGGCATGGGCCAGCAGATCACCGCGACCGTGATCAACAAGGGCGCCCGGCCGGCCTACGTCTACGTCCTCGCGATCGACCCGTACAACGCCGTCGACCTGGTGCTGCCGAAACCGGGCGAGTTCGACCAGCCGCTGCCGCCGAATCAGCCCTACCGGCGCTCGGGTATGTCGTTCGACGTCCCCGGGGCCTATCGCTTCGTCGTGCTCGCCAGCGCGCGGCCTATCCGCGCCGATGCGTTCCAGCAGTCCGGCACCGGCACGCGCGATCTCGCCACCTGCACGTCACCGCTCGAACGCCTTCTCTGCGCGAGCAGCGAAGGCCGGCGTGATGCCGGTGTTGCGGCGATCGGCGACTGGTCCGCACAGGTCGCCACCGTACTCACCACGCCCGAGGACGTCCCATGAGCCGCACCGTGTTGCCTACGTTGTTGACCGGCCTGCTTTCATGCGGCGTGCTCGCCGCTTGCAGCGATCACGCGGCGACACCGCAGCCCGCGACCACGGCTGCCACGGCCACCGCGCAGAAGCCGGCGACGCGGTCCGCATCGGCCGAAAGCTGCGAAGCGCGGCGCACACGCCATGACGCAGACTCGGGCGGCCGCATCGTCGGTGGCGAGCCGGCCAAGCCCGGTTCCGCCCGATGGCAGGTGGAAATCCTGTCCTCGCCGAAGTACGACGAGGCCGACCGCGCCTATGACGCAACACTGGCCGACGGAGACGAATGCAAGATCTACCTCGCCCAGCGCGCCTCCTACGAGCTCGCGCACAAGTGCGGCGGCGCCTACATCGGCGACGGCTGGATCGCCACCGCAGCGCATTGCGTCGACAACATCCCCGGATTCGACGGCCGCGAAGGTAATGTACTGACCGACCGCCGGATGCGACTGGGCACGCAGAACCTGACCGTCGGCGACGGCCTGTTCGACATCGACGCGGTGGTCATCCACGGCGGTTACACGAAGGCCGCGAAGCTCGACGACATCGCGCTGGCGCGGGTGGTCGTCGATCCGCGCATCGCTGCGTTCGAGAAGGGCGGACGACTGGCAGCGGTGCCTCTGATGGGCGCAGGCGCCCGCGATTTCGATCCCGGCGAGGCACTGCGCGTCACCGGCTGGGGCTGGATGGGGCAGCGCAACGAAAGCGACAAGGTCACCCGCCTCGACAGCGCGAAGCAACTGCAGCGCAACCCTGCCGACCTGCAGCAGTTGACGCTCAACTACCTGCCCGACGAACAGTGCGCCAAGGAGTACGGCGAGTTCTACGGCCCAGGCGCCTTGTGCGCGGGCACGCTGGCAGCGAACGGCAGCATCGAAGTCGGCAAGGACAGCTGCCAGGGCGACAGTGGTGGGCCGCTGACCCGCGAAGAGGATGGCGGCAAGCGCAGCCTCGTCGGCGTCGTCTCCGGCGGCAAGGGCTGCGGCGCGGGCAAGCCGGCGGTGTACACGCGGGTGTCGCACTACGCCGACTGGATCACCGCCGCAAAGGCGGCGGCGAAGTCCGGCGAGGTAGTACGGGTACCGCAACCGGGCGGCGCGACCACATCGCGCTGAGGCGACGCAAACCGCGCCGACCGGCGAGGCGATTACTTCTCCGGCGGCGCCGTGCGTTCGACCGTGCCGGTCTGCTCTTCCGGCGTCGTGCGCTCGACGGTGCCGGTCTGCTCCTCCGGCCCCGTGCGCTCGACGGTGCCGGTCTGTTCTTCCGGTCCCGTGCGCTCGACAGTGCCTGTCTGCTCCTCCGGCCCCGTCCGCTCGACAGTGCCCGTCTGCTCCTGCGGTCCCGTGAGTTCGACGGTGCCGGTCTGGGCTTCGGGCGCGGTGGCCGCGGGTGGCGCGGGTTCGGCCTTCTTGCACGCGGCCAGGCCGCACGCAAGACCGACCAGGAGAACTGTTGCGATAACGTGGCGCATGGTGTCTCTCCTCTCGTCGTCAGTGGATCATGTGAAGCCGACGGCTTTCGCAAGCGCGAGGTAGCCGGCGGTGTCGCGCAACCCGGTCAGCAGCGGATCTGCGTACATCAGCATGATCCCGCCATCGCGCAGTTCCCACGCCGACTGCAGCGATGCCAGCGCCTTCGCCGTGTCGCCCCATTGGGCATGGATCTGCGCGTACTGGTAGTGGCTCTTGTCGCCGTACTCGGCAACCAGCTCGGCCAGTGTGGCCTGCGCCGCGGCGCGGTCGCCGGCACGGTGCGCGAGGATCGCCAGCCCGGGCAGCCGGCGCACCGCGCTGCGCTCCTTCGAGAACGACGCGCGTGCATCGGCGTCGGCGCCCGCCATCAGCTGCGCGAAGCCCAATGACGAGTGCACGCCGGCCAGCGTCGGGTTCAGTTCGATCGCCTTGCGGTAGGCCACGATCGCGGCGGCGTAGTCGCCGGCGTTGTGGCGGATGTCGCCTTGCGAGCGGAACGTGCGCGCGTTGAGCGGGTCCAGCGTGGCCGCGCGTGCGATCACCTCGGTCGCACGGACGTGGTCGCGCAGGTTCGAGCGGAACGTCGCGTAGCGGGCGAGCACGTCGGCGTCGCCGGGTGCCAGCGTGTAGGAGCGCTCGAACGGTTCGCGCGCACCGCGCATGTCGAGCTTGCCGCTGGCCAAGGCGAAGCCGAGCGCCGAGAACCCTTCGGCGAAATCCGGCGCCCGCGTGGTCGCGGCGCGCGCGGCGGCCTCGGCAGCGTCGTAAAGGCGCAGGCGTTCGTCGTGATCGGCGTAGAGGTTGCCGATCACCGCAAGCGCCCGCGCCCGCGCCGCGTGTGCGCCCGCGTAGCGATCATCCAGCGCGATCGCCTGCTCGAAGTAGGTCAGTGCGCGGCGATCGCTTTCCTCATCGATGCCAGCTTCGTACAGCGCGCGACCGTGCAGGTAGGCATCGAACGCCGCAACGCTGGCGGTGCCTCCAGCCGGCGCCGCGCCAGTCGCCTGCGGGCCCTTGATCTCGGCCGACAGCGCACCGGCGACAGCGGTGCCGATTTCCGACTGCACCGCGAAGATGTCGGCGAGCGGCCGCTCCCAGCTGTTCGCCCAACGGCTCAGGCCGGTGCTGCCGTCGGTGAGTTCGGCGGCCACCTTCACCCGTCCGCCGGCCTTCTGCACGTTGCCGCCCAACAGGAAGTCCACACCCAAGGCCTTGGCGATCGTGCGCGCGTCGTCCTGCCCGTCGCCTGCCTTCTTCGACGAGGTCTGGCCGGCGATCTGCAGCATTTCATTGTGCGAGAGCTGCGTGCGGATCTCCGATGTCAGACCGTCGGAGAAATAGCGCTGCTCGGGATCGCCGCTGAGGTTGGCGAATGGCATCACCGCGATCCGGCGCGGATCGTTCGCACCACGCGCGGCGGCGCCCGGAGCCCGCGAACGCCACAACCACAGACCACCACCGGCACCCGCAGCGACCAGCGCCAGGCCACCTCCGACCAGCACGTTCCGGCGCGTCTGCGATGCCATGCCGACACGCGGAGCAGAGGGCGCCGGCGCGGCGCCCTCGTGCAGCGCAGCCACCGCACGCACCAGCTTGCGCATCGGTTCGCTGTCCGGCTTGCCGAGGGAATGCGAGACATCGATCGCCTGGAACTGCCCGAAGCCCAGCGGCGGCAGGCTGCCGTCCAGCGACAACGGCACCAGTCGCCCGGCATCGCGACCGCGTGTTGCCTCGTCATGCACCCAGTGCGAAGACGCCGAGGTCTTCGACCACAACACGACTACGGCGCGCGCGTGCTCAAGCGCGGCCTCCGTCGTGTGGGAGAAACGCTCGCCGCCTTCGAGCAGCCCGTCCCACCACACGTGGTAGCCGGCATTTTCCAGCACCTGCACGACTGCCACCGCCGACTTGCGATCGGCACGGGAATAGCTGAGGAACACGCTGTGCGCCGGTGCCGCGCCGCCTGGTTCCCCATGCTGGGCGGGCGCGCGATGCATGCTCAGGCCGGCAGCGCGATGGGTTTGCCGCTGAACACGGCCTGCCAGCTTTCGATCTCGTCGACGACGATGCCGTCGATCCCGTGCGCGAGCCGCGACACGCCTTCGTAATCGATCGCGGCATCCGGCCCGGCCAACAGCTGCCCGATCCTCGTCTCGACCTGCGCAAGCTTGTCGGCGGTGACCTCGGAGATCGCCGCAAACCGCTCGAAGTCACCGAAGTAACGGATGCCGGCGATGCAGGCACCCAGCGTCGGCAATGCGATGCCGAGGTAGGCGAAGAACTTGGACGTGGCATGTGGCCACGCGTGCGGCAGCCAATGCAGCACCGCACCCACGCGCATCAGCAGCCAGATCGATACCGAGGCCACTGCGAACTTGAACAGCGTCGTGGCCAGGCGATCGAGACGGTGGCTGATGGCATTCAGACGCTTGGCCTTGGCGTGGTGGTAGGTGCGCTGGGAGACGACATGCGGCGCGAGGAGGCCCTCCAATGCGCTACGTAGGAAGGACCGGGTGACGGCCATTTCCGGCAGGCCCGGTGCGCGCAGCTTGTGGCGCGCGGCGTACTCAGGCCATGCCGTGCCGGTGGCGCGCGGCCAATGGCTGGGCGGCCGGGCAACGCCGACCAGCAGCAGGATCGGCGCGTGCCGCAGGTACTCCGCCACACGCCGGGTTTCGAACCAGCGCTCATGCAGGCGACGACGATTGCCCAGCCAGGTGATCAGCAGGATCGCCGACAGCAGGCCGAACTCGGCCAGCGCGAACAGCCATTTGCCGCTGTCGGCGCCCAGCGGCAGCCACGCGACACCGACGATCACCGCCAGTGCGGACAGGATGAAGTTGGCCACCATGCCGCTGCGGTAGCTGTCGGACAGTCGCGAGGAAATGCCGTCGGCGCGAGCGAACGACGGCAGGATGTCGTCGGTCACCGCGGCGACGAACTCATGATCGGTCCCGGGCAACGCGTTTGCCGCCGCCACCAGTGGCGCGGCACTGCCGCTGGCGATGTGCTCCGGCAGTTCGTAGCGGTCCACCAGCGAGCGCAGCGGGCGCGGCTCGCCACCGAACAGCGCCTCGATCCGCCGGTACAGCGTCGACGCGCGCGCACTGTGCGGATGCCAGGCCTCGACGCGCAACGCGCGCGCCACGCCGCCGTCGCGTGCATGCAGCGCATTGGCGACGACGGCATTCAGGCGTTCGCGATCCTGCCCGGTGCGGCTCTGCCAGCCGGCCAGGCTCTCGGTCGAGGACAGGATCGACCAGTGTTCCGGTTGCGCCGGGTCCAGCAAGAGCACCGGCGTGCCGATCTCCAGCGCTTGCGCGATCGTGTGGCCGGTACCACCGACACCATCGCGACTGCCGTTGTCCCACACGCCGATCAGCAGATCGGACTGCTCGATCATGACCCGCGCGGCAAGCGCCGCCTGCGCCCCGACCGCAGCGTGGAAATGACGCGCGCGCCGCGCATCCTCCGGCGCGGCGAGCGAGGCTTCGAACAGCGCGGCGATCTCGACATCGCGATCGGCCAGCTGGAACAGCCGGGCTTGCGCGCTCCAATGACGGATGCCCTGCGCCCGCGCCTGCACGGCCGGATCGGACGCATCGCCACCGGCAAGCAGAGTCATGCCATCGGCAAGCGTATGCGGCTGCGCATTGATGGCGACGTTGAGCGCCTGGCTGAAGGGCAGCGGCGCGACGATCTGCCAGTCCAACGCACTGGCCGCAGCCGCGGCGAGCTGATCCACACCATGCGAAAGCAACGTGTGCAGCCGCGTCGGCTGGATCATCAGCGCCGGCGTCGCCGCGCGTTCCACGGCCAGGCCCGCCTCGATCTCGGCGAAGATGCCCGCCAGCGCGGCCGCGATGCGCGACGGGTCGGCAGCAAGCGCCGGGTTATCCCCGCGATGGCCGGTGATCCCTACCGAGAAGCGCACGGGCAGACCGGAGGGCGTCTGGCTCATGCGCGCACCCGATGGCCGGGTGCGGGGACCGGAGCGGATCCGGCGATGGGTTGAGCACCGTGCTGCCGCATGCTGCGTACCCGCTCATCGCGAAGACGGGGCGAGCATAGCACTGGATTCTCAGGCTCCCGCTCGGCCTTGGCGATGCCAGGGCGAGGCGATCAAAGAAAGCGTTAGAGCCTGGCGGCGTTGGCGCGCGTGCGGACTTCGGCGAAGGTCCAGTCGTGGACGATCTTTCCGTCCTCCCAGATCGTCACCATCGCGTCGTCGAACCCCATCGGCTTGTGCACCTCTGCCAGCGACGCTGCCTGCGCCGGTGCCGGCTCGGTGCGGAACTGGCCGTACTCGCGGTGCTGCAACAGGGTCATGCGGCCGCGCTTGCTCTGCTTGCCCTTGTCGGTGACCGGATCCTTGTAGACATCGATCCACTCGCCATTGACGCGGGCCGCCGAGCACTTGAGGGCGAACTTCTGCGTATCGCGATTGAGCTGCTGCAGCAACGCGCCGCCCATGCCGAACGCGACGTTGTCAGTGGCATAGCCGGCACTGGTCACGCGCTCGAGAATCGCGCGAATGCTGGTGGGGTTGATGCCGTCGCCCTGGATGACGCGGACGTGGTTGAGCACCTTGAAGCCCTTGCTGTTGACCGTGTGGCCAAACGCCTCGTCCAGCAGTTCCAGGCACTGATGCACCACCGCGACCGGGTCGCCCGAATCGGGGCGGATCACCACCGTCGCGCCGGAACGGATCACTTCGTCCTTGAGCGTCTTGCCCCAGTGCTCGCGGATGGCGTGGTAGATGTCGTAGCTGTCGGACACCACCGCGACGATCGAGCCCGGCCTGGCGAACTGCCGCAGCATGTTCCGGTAAGCCTCGACTTCGTTCTCACGACCCCAACTGGTGATCGTGCTGTGTTCCGCGGCCGGGATGGAGAAGCCGGCCATCGGCTCGTGATAGTGGGCGCGGGCCAGGCACAACCCGGACACCGTGTCGGTGCCCATGAAGTTGACCAGGTGCGCGGCTCCGCCTATCGCCGCCGATTCGACGCTGGACACGCCGCGTGAGCCGAAGTCGTGCAGCTTGAACGGCAGCTGCCGTTCCGGATCCTCGCTGGTGCGTTCGAGGAACTGGCGGATGGTCTGCTTGGCGTGCCAGCTGATGGTCGCCACCGTCACCGGGTACCAGATGCGCAGCAGCATCGTCTCCAGGTAGGACGGTGCCCAGTACGCCATCGGGTCGGTGGACTCGATGGTCATCAGGGCGTTGTGCGTCGGTACCACCGTGCCTTCCGGCACCGCGCGGATGCGGATCGGAAGCAGACCGCCGTGGTGGTCGACGATGTAGCGCCAGCCGACCTCGTTGAACGGCTCGCCGTGCACTGAGAACAGATCGCGCGCCTCGTCGACGTCGGCATGGGTGATGGGCTTGGCCAGGTATTCCTTGAGGATCGCCTGAAGGCCGAAGAAGAGCGTGCGGTCGTACGTGCCGCCGCGCGATTCCACGTAGAAGACCGTGGCGTCGGTTCCGGGCGGGTACTGCAGCCAGTGGCTGGCCTTGTAGCTGTCGGTGTTGAGCAGCAGGTTGTCCAGGCATTGCATGACGGGAAGCTCCATTGCGTCGGCGAGACCGGCGGCCGAACGACCGGGTCATCGGCCGGCCCGGCAGGGCTTTGCGCCGCCTTCCGTTCAATTATGACTATGGAATCGATTGAAACCATTGACTGTATCTACACACCGGGAGGGCATAACGTTCCACTGGCCTAGCCATGGAGCCATACCAATGAGCGACGAAGCGAAGTGCCCTGTCATGAGCCACCGCAAGACGCGCAACAACTCGCACTGGTGGCCTGATCAACTGAACCTGGACGTCCTGCACCAGCATTCGTCGCTGTCCGACCCGATGGTCGAGGACTACGACTACAAGAGTGAGTTCAAGACGCTCGACCTCGACGCCGTCGTCAAGGACCTGCACGGCGTGATGACCGATTCGCAGGACTGGTGGCCCGCCGACTTCGGCCATTACGGTCCGTTCTTCATCCGCATGGCGTGGCACGCGGCGGGCACCTACCGCATCTTCGACGGACGCGGCGGCGCGCGTTCGGGCGAACAGCGCTTCGCACCGCTCAACAGCTGGCCGGACAACGGCAATCTCGACAAGGCACGCCGCCTGCTGTGGCCAGTGAAACAGAAATACGGACGCAAGTTGTCGTGGGCCGATCTCATGATCCTGACCGGCAACGTCGCGCTGGAATCGATGGGATTCAAGACCTTCGGCTTCGGCGGCGGCCGCGAGGACGTGTGGGAACCGCAACCGATCGACTGGGGCCCGGAATCGACCTGGCTGGGCGACGAGCGATACAGCGGCGAGCGCGAGCTGGCCAATCCGTTCGGTGCGGTGCAGATGGGCCTGATCTACGTGAACCCGGAAGGCCCCAACGGCAATCCGGATCCGCTGGCGTCCGGCCGCGACATCCGCGAAACCTTCGCGCGCATGGCCATGGACGACTACGAGACGGTCGCGCTGACCGCGGGCGGGCACACGTTCGGTAAATGCCATGGTGCCGGGCCGGCGTCGCACGTCGGTGTCGATCCGGAAGGCGCCAACATCGAAGAGCTAGGACTGGGCTGGAAGAATGCGTTCGAAAGCGGCATCGGTTCGCACGCGATCACCAGCGGCCTGGAAGGCGCGTGGACGCCCACGCCGACGAAGTGGGACATGAGTTACTTCGAGACCCTCTTCGGTTTCGAGTGGGAACTGACCAAGAGTCCGGCCGGCGCGAACCAGTGGAAGCCCAAGGGCGACGCCGGCAAGAACGTTCCCGACGCGCACATCCCCGGCAAGTTGAACCAGCCGATGATGACGACCGCCGACATGGCGATGCGCATGGATCCGGTGTACGAGAAGATCTCGCGCCACTTCCTCGCCAACCCGGCGGAATTCGCCGACGCGTTCGCGCGCGCGTGGTTCAAGCTCACCCACCGCGACATGGGCCCGAAGCTGCGTTACCTCGGCAAGCTCGTGCCGAAGGAAGATCTGATCTGGCAGGACCCGGTGCCTGCGGCCGACCATGCGCTGGTGGACAAGGACGAGATCACGGCATTGAAGAAGCAGGTGCTCGATTCGGGCCTGTCGATCCCGCAACTGGTGAAAGCCGCCTGGGCATCGGCCTCGACCTTCCGTGGCAGCGACCTGCGCGGCGGCGCGAACGGCGGCCGCATCCGCCTGGAACCGCAGAAGAACTTCGAAGCCAACGAACCGGCCGAACTCGACAAGGTGCTGGCCAAGCTCGAAGCAATCCGCGGCGACTTCAACGGCAAACAGAAGGGTGGCAAGCAGATCTCGCTCGCCGACCTGGTCGTGCTGGCCGGCAGCGCGGCAGTGGAAGCGGCTGCGCAGAAGGGTGGGCACAAGGTCACCGTGCCGTTCACGCCGGGCCGCACCGATGCCACGCCGGAGCAGACCGACGCCGATTCGTTCCTGGTGCTGGAACCGGCGTTGGACGGCTTTCGCAACTACGTGCGCAAAGGCGCGGAGAAGCTCGCGGCGGTCGCATTGATCGACCGTGCAAGCCTGCTGACGCTTACCGCGCCGGAGATGACCGTGCTCGTCGGCGGCCTGCGTTCGCTGGGCGCCAACACCGGCAACACGAAGCACGGCGTCTTCACCGATCGCCCGGGCACCCTGTCGGCGGACTTCTTCCGCAACCTGCTCGACATGCGCACCGCGTGGAAGCCGTCGGAAAGCGAAGCGGGCGTGTTCGAAGGCCGCGACCGCAAGACCGACCAGGTGCGCTGGACCGCGACGATGGCCGATCTCATCTTCGGGTCGAACTCCCAGCTGCGTTCGCTGGCCGAAGTGCACGCCGCCAACGATGGCGAGGCCAATTTCGTTGGCGACTTCGTCAAGGCGTGGACCAAGGTGATGGAGCTGGATCGCTTCGACTTGCGGTATAGGCAGCAAGCGATCTGACGATCGCAGGGTCCGACATCAGTTGGCCGAAACGGCCAACTGATGGCTTCAAGAACTCAAGGCCAATCGGCAGTCTTGATGATGGTGGGCCCACCAGGATTCGAACCTGGAACCAAGGGATTATGAGTCCCCTGCTCTAACCGTTGAGCTATAGGCCCGTGGGCTGCGCATCTTACCAGCCCACGCTTTCAGGCGGCTCGCCAGTCCGGCGAGCCCGCCGCACCATCAGCGCCCTGCAGAACCCGACATCGAATACGGCCGCTCCGCCGCCCCCGTCGCCCACGCCTTGTCCGGCTGCGCCTGCATCGTGAAGTGCAGCTCCCCGCCGGCCATGATCTCCTCATGCCGGATGAAAGCCCGCTCCAGCGGCTTGCCATTGAGCATCGCCCGGCCGACATACGGATGCGCCGCATCAAGCCCTTCGGCCACCACCGTGAACCGCTTGCCATTGGGCAGGTTGAGCGTCGCACGCGGCAGGAACGGCCGGCCGATGATGTACTCGTTGCTGCCCGGCGCCACCGGGTAGAACCCCAGCGCGGTGAACACATACCAGGCCGACATCTGCCCAAGGTCGTCATTGCCCGCCAGCCCATCCGGCCGCGCTGCGTACTGCGTGGCCATGATCTGCCCCAGGCGTTCCTGGGTGCGCCACGGCTGGCCGGCGTACGCATACAGGTAGGCAACGTGGTGGCTGGGTTCGTTGCCGTGCGCGTACCAGCCGATCAGGCCGGTGATGTCTTCCATGTGCTCGAAGATCTTCGGGTCGACCTTGGCGTCGAACACCGCGTCCAGGCGCGTGATCAGCTTGTCCTCGCCGCCGTGCGCGGCGGCCAGGCCGGCTACGTCCTGCGGGACGTACCACGAGTACTGCCAGGCGTTGCCTTCGGTGTAGTCGCTGCCGTAGCCGCTGGCGGTGGCGTCGAAGGGTTCGCGGAAGCTGCCGTCGCGCTTGCGTGCGCGCATGAAGCCGGTCTTCTCGTCGAAGGCGTGGCGCCAGTTGCCGGCGCGCTTGCCGAACTTGTCTGCGATGTCCTTGTTGCCCATCGACTCGGCCATGCGCGCGATGGTCCAGTCGTCGAACGCGTACTCGAGCGTCTTCGAGGCGGCCTCGCCTTCCTCGTCGATCGGCACGTAGCCCAGCTGCATGTACTGGGCGATGCCGTCGTAGGGGCCGTAGCTGGCACTGTCGACCATGGCCTTGAGCGCCTTGTCGGCATCAAAGCCGCGGATGCCCTTCATGTAGGCATCGGCGATCACCGGCACGGCGTGGTAGCCGATCATGCACCACGTCTCCTGGCCGTGGAACGCCCACACCGGCAGCACGCCATACGGGCTGTGCTCGTGCGAGGCCAGCAGCGAGTTGACGAAGTCGCCGTTGCGCTGCTCCGGCTGCACCAGCGTCAGCAGCGGATGCAGCGCTCGGTAGGTGTCCCACAGCGAGAACGTCGAGTAGTTCGTGAAGCCCTTGGCCTGGTGCACGGCGTTGTCCGGGCCGCGGTAACGGCCGTCGCTGTCCATGAAGAGGCTCGGACCCATCAGCGTGTGGTACAGCGCGGTGTAGAAGCTGCGGCGCTGCGCTTCGGGGGCATCGACGTCAACGGCGCCCAGCGCCTGCATCCACTGTGCCTTTGCGGCGTTGCGCACGCCGTCGAAATCGAAGCCCGGCACCTCGGCATCGAGGTTGGCGATCGCGCTTTCCTCGCTCACCGGCGAGATCGCCACCTTCACCACCATCGACTTGCCGGCGGCGCCGTCGAAGTCGAAGGCGCCGACCAGCTGGCGGCCTTCGATCTGCGCACGCTGGCGCGGGTCCTTCTCGCCCGGCGGCGGGAAGCCCTTGTAGGGGACGTCCTGCTCGGTGTCGTTGAACTGGTGGCCGCTGACCGGCTGCGAGAAACGCATGGCGAAATACAGCTGCCGGCCCGGCGCCCAGCCGCGGGTTTCGCGGAAGCCGGTAACGGTGCCGTCCTCACGCAGGCGCAGTCGCGACCACTGAATCTTGCCCGGGTAGTCGTACATGCTGGTGCGCAGGTCGACCAGCACGTGCGCCGGCTTGCCCTTCGGGAACTGGTAGCGGTGCACGCCGACGCGCGGGCTGGCGGTCAGTTCGGCGCGGATCGCGTAGTCCTGCAACGTCACCGCGTAGTAGCCGGGCTGGGCGATCTCGCCGTCATGGCTGAAGCGCGACATGTAGCCGCTGCCGGGCTTGCCGACGTCGCCGCGCTCGAGCTTCACCTCGCCCGCGATCGGCATCACCAGCACGTCGCCGAGGTCGGAGTGGCCGGTGCCGGAGAAGTGCGTGTGCGAGAAGCCGGTGATCGTCTTGTCGTCGTAACGGTAGCCGGCGGCCCAGCCGTAGCCTTCCTTGCGCGACTTGATCTGGGTGTCCGGGCTGAGCTGGACCATGCCAAACGGAACCACCGCGCCCGGGAAGGTGTGGCCTTCGCCGCCGGTGCCGATGAAGGGGTCGACCGAGGCGTAGGCGCGGGCCGCAGCGGCATCGGGCTTGGGTGCGGGGGCGGCTACGACCATGCCGGCCATGGCCCAGGTGCACAGCGCCGACAACAGGAACAGGCGGCGCGGGACGGCAGGCGATGGGGCGGTCTGGCGGGCAAGGCGGGGCATGGTCACTCCTGGCAGTCCGCAGCGCTGGCGGACGGGAATTTGGATCGTTCTAAACCGCCGCAACCTAGCACGCGACCGCCTCCAACTTCATGCTGCGGTGCAGAATGCGCGATCCAGGCCCCGGGCGCAGGATGTGCATAATTTAGAACGATCTAAACTCTGCCTCGATGCCCTCCGGACTTCCGCAATGACCCTACCGGCGCGCACCCGCGCCCGGGTAACCCTGGCCGACATCGCCAGCGCCTGCGACCTGTCGCGGGCGACGATCTCGCTGGTCCTGCGCGGCAGCCCGCTGGTCAACGCCGAGACCCGGGCGCGGGTCGAGGCCGAGCTCAAGCGCCAGCGCTACGTCTACCACCGCGGTGCCGCCAACTTGCGCCGCAACGTGTCCTCGACCGTTGCGCTGGTCATCAACGACCTGTCCAACCCGTTCTTCGCCGAGTTCGCGGCGGGCGTGGACGAGGCCCTGGCCGCGGCCGGCTACGTCACCCTGCTCGGCAGCACCGGCGAGTCGGCCGAACGCCAGCAGACGGTGCTGGCCTCCCTGCTCGAGCACGACCCGGCCGGCATCATCCTCTCGCCCGCCGAGGGCAGCGACGGTGCGCGCCTGCGCGGATTGCTCGGGGTGCATACGCCGACGCTGGTGTTCAACCGCGAGCTCGGCGCCGATTGGGATTTCCTCTCGCTCGACAACGTGCGCGGTGCGCGCATGGCAACCGAGCATCTGCTGGCGCAGGGTCACCGTCGCATCGCTTTCTTCGGCGGGCACCAGGATTCCAGTTCGTGCCATCAACGTCGCGAGGGCTATCGCGAGGCGCTGATCGCGGCCGGCGTCACGCCCGAGCCGCAGTGGCTGGTCGAGTGCGCGCCGACGCGGCTGGAAGCGGCACGCCAGGCCGGCGCGTTGTTCGTGCGCGATCCCGCGCCGACTGCGGCGGTCTGCTACAACGACGCGGTCGCGCTCGGGCTGATGGCAGGACTGGCCACGCGAGGCCGTCGCGCCGGGCAGGATTTCGCCCTCACCGGTTTCGACGACATCCCCGAAGCCGCCGTCAGTGCGCCGCCTCTGACCACCATTGCAGTCGACCCGCGTGCGCGCGGGCGCCAGGCGGCCGAACTCATCCTGCAACGCTTGCGCGACCCCTCCGCCACGGTCGCCACCGTCGTCGCACCCGTGCAGTTGCAGGTCCGCGCCAGCAGCACCACCACGCAACCCCAAGGCGCAATCCCCGCATGATGCGAAACGACCAATCCACCTCGTCGCCCGCCACCGCCATCGCGGTGCTGACCACGATCTTCTTCACCTGGGGCGCGCTGACCAGCCTCAACGACGTGCTGATCCCGCATCTGAAAGCCGTGTTCGCGATGAACTACGCGCAGACGATGCTGATCCAGTTCACCTTCTTCAGCACGTACCTGGTGATGTCGCTGCCGGCTGGCAAGGTGGTGGCGCGCTTCGGCTACAAGCGCAGCATCGTGATCGGCCTGGTCGTGGCCGGCATCGGTGCGCTGGCGTTCTTCCCGGCCGCGAAGATCCCCTCGTACCCGTTGTTCCTGTTCGCGCTGTACGTGCTCGCCAGCGGCATCACCCTGCTGCAGGTCTCGGCCAATCCGTACATCGCGCTGCTCGGCGATGCGCAGAGCGCGTCGAGCCGGCTGACGCTGGCGCAGGCGTTGAACTCGTTCGGCCATGCGATCGCGCCGGCACTGATCGGTCCGCTGATCCTGTCGGTCGCCGTGATCGGTGGCACTGAGCTGCTGCAGATGCCGCTGGCCGAACAGACCGCCTACCGCGTCGCCCAGGCCGAATCGGTGCAGTTGCCCTACCTCGGGCTGGCCGTAGGCCTGTTCGCGCTGGCGGCATTCGTGCTGCTGTTCCGCCTGCCGACACTGACCGAGGCGACGGAGGGCGCGGACCACAAGATCCACACCTTCACCGAGGCGCTGCGCCATCGCCACCTGCGCCTGGGCGTGGTCGCGATCTTCGTCTACGTCGGCGCCGAGGTCGCGATCGGCAGCTTCCTGATCAACTACATCGCCAGCCCGGGTATCGGCGGGATGGACGAGTCGGCCGCCGCCAAGTACGTGTCCTACTACTGGGGCGCGGCGATGATCGGCCGATTCATCGGTTCGCTGCTGCTGCGCAAGATCGAGCCGCGGATCCTGCTAGGACTGTTCGCGATCGTCGCCATGGCGCTGCTGACGACCACGATTGCCACTGGCGGCCCGGTCGCGATGTGGAGCGTCATTGCCATCGGCCTGTTCAACTCGATCATGTTCCCGACCATCTTCACCCTCGGCATCGAGGGCCTGGGCCCGCTGACCAGCAAGGCGTCGAGCCTGCTGGTGATGGCCATCGTCGGCGGTGCGGTGGTGCCGTTGCTGCAGGGCGTGCTCGCCGACCGTATCGGCATCCAGCACGCCTTCGTGCTGCCGCTGCTGTGCTACGTCTACGTCGCCTGGTACGGCTTCCGCGGTGCGCGCCGCGAGCAGGCGCCGGTGCTGGAAGCAGCAGTGAGCACGCCATGAGCACGACGCAGGGCCGCACCGCGATTGCCTGCTTCGGCGAGGCGCTGATCGATTTCCTCGCGGTTCCGGCCGTGGCCGGGCAGCCGCGCCAGTTCGCCGAGTACGCCGGCGGCGCGCCGGCCAACGTCGCCGCCGCGGTGGCGCGGCTCGGCGGCAACGCACGCTTCGTCGGCATGCTCGGCGCGGACATGTTCGGCGAGTTCCTGATGTCTCAACTGCGCGCGATGGGCGTGGACACGCGCTACACCGTGCACACCTCGGCGGCACGTACGGCACTGGCCTTCGTGTCGCTCGACGCCGACGGCGAGCGCAGTTTCAGCTTCTACCGCCCGCCGGCCGCCGACCTGCTGTTCCGCGAGGAACACTTCGACCCGGCCTGCTTCGACGATGCGGCCGTGCTGCACGTGTGCTCCAACAGCCTCACCGAAGCCGACATCGCCGCCACCACGCTCGCCGGCATGCGCCTGGCGCGCGAGGCGGGGGCGATGGTCAGCATGGACCTGAACCTGCGCCCGTCGCTGTGGCCGGAAGGCGTCGACCCGGCGCCACGCCTGTGGGACGCGCTCGCGGAGGCCGACCTGGTGAAGCTGTGCCGCAGCGAGGCCGACTTCCTGATCCGCCGCGCAGGCGACGAGAAGGCGATGCTGCGCCGCCTGTGGCAGGGCCACGCCAAGTGCGTGCTCATCACCGACGGCGGCCAGCCGGTGCGCTGGTTCACCCGCGATGCCGATGGCGTGGCCCCCACTTTCGCCGTCACGGTGATCGACACCACGGCCGCCGGCGACGCATTCGTCGGCGCCCTGCTGCACCGGCTGGTCGAACGCGGCGCCGGCACCGACTCGCTGGTGGCGATGCTCGACGACCGCGTCGCGCTCACCGATGCACTCCGACACGCCGCGGCCGGTGGCGCGCTGGCGACGACGCGTCACGGCGCGTTCGCCGCCATGCCTGGCCGCGACGACCTCGACCAACTGCTGCGCCCCACTTCACGGACGGACCCATGAGCCGCATTCCCCCCACCCCGCCCGACTTCCGCAGCCAGGACTTCCTGCGTTCGCACATCGCCGAGACGATGGCGTTCTACCACCCGCGCGCGATCGACCCGCAGGGCGGCTTCTTCCACTACTTCCGCGACGACGGCAGCGTCTATGACGCCTCCCACCGGCACCTGGTGAGCAGCACGCGCTTTGTCTTCAACTACGCGATGGCAGCGCGCGAGTTCGGCAATGCCGAGTACCTGGACGTGGCGCGCCATGGCCTGCGCTACCTGCGCGAGGTCCACCGCGACCCGCGCAGTGGCGGCTATGCCTGGACCATTCGCGACGGCGTCGCCGAGGACCGCACCAACCACTGCTACGGCGTCGCCTTCGTGCTGCTCGCCTACTCCACCGCACTCAAGGCCGGCATCAGCGAAGCCGCGCCGTGGATGGACGAGACCTGGGAGCTGTTGCAGACCCGCTTCTGGGAGCCTGCGCACGGCCCCTACCGTGACGAGGCGGATGCCGACTGGAACTTCTCCGGCTACCGCGGCCAGAACGCCAACATGCACATGTGCGAGGCGATGCTGGCCGCGTTCGAGGCCAGCGGCCAGCCGCGCTACCTCGAGCGTGCGCTGATGCTCGCCGACCACATGACCCGTCGCCAGGCCGCGCACGCCGGCGGTCTGGTCTGGGAACACTACGACCGCGACTGGAACATCGACTGGGACTACCACCGCGACGATCCCAAGCATCTCTTCCGCCCGTGGGGCTTCCAGCCCGGTCACCAGACCGAGTGGAGCAAGCTGCTGCTGATCCTCGATGGCCACCTGCGCCAGCGCGGAGTCTTCGCGCCGTGGCTGCGCGAGCGCGCGGCACACCTGTTCGACACCGCGGTCGCTGCCTCCTGGGACGCACGCCAGGGCGGCTTGTTTTACGGCTTCTCGCCCGAAGCGGGATACCCGGTCTGCGACCACGACAAGTACTTCTGGGTGCAGGCCGAGTCGCTGGCCGCGGCGGCGCGGTTGGCGCAGGCCACCGGCGACGAACGCTACTGGGACTGGTACCAGCGCCTGTGGGACTACTCCTGGCGCTTCTTCATCGACCACGACCACGGCGCCTGGTACCGCATCCTCGATCGCAACAACCGCAAGTACAGCGACGAGAAGAGCCCGGCCGGCAAGACCGACTACCACACCATGGGCGCGTGCTACGACGTCCTCCAACTGTTGCGCGCGCACGCGCCGGAGCCTGTTGCTTGATGAACCTTCGTCCCTTGCTTCTGAGTGTCTTGTTGCTCCCCACGGTCGGCGTCGCGGCAACTCCCTCCCCGAAGAAACCCGCGACGCCGCCCGTACTTACCCAGGAACAGGCCGCGCAGAGCGCCGAGCGCGTCAAGGCCGAGTTCCTGCACGCATGGCGCGGCTACCGCGAGCACGCCTGGGGCCATGACGGCCTCAAGCCGCTGAGCAACGAGCCGCACGACTGGTACGGCCAGTCGCTGCTGATGACGCCGGTCGACGCGCTCGACACGATGATCCTGATGGGCCTGGACGACGAAGCCCGCGACGCACGCGAGCTGATCGCCACGCAGCTGTCGTTCGACCGCGATATCGACGTCAAGCATTTCGAGATCGTGATCCGCCTGCTCGGCGGCCTGCTCTCGGGCTACCAGCTCAGCGGTGACGAACGCCTGCTCAATCTGGCCGAAGACCTCGGCACGCGCCTGCTGCCGGCGTTCGATTCACCGACCGGACTGCCCTACGTCTACGTGAACCTGCGCACCGGCAAGGCCCACGGCAACGACAGCAACCCGGCCGAGGCCGGCACGCTGCTGCTCGAGTACGGCACGCTGAGCAAGCTCACCGGCAACCCGGTGTTCTACGAGAAGGCCAAGCGCGCGCTGGTCGCCACCTACGAGCGCCGCTCGAAGATCGGCCTGGTCGGCGAGCGCTTCGATGTCGAAAGCGGCAAGTGGACGCAGACGCGCAGCCACGTCGGCGCGCGCATCGACTCGTATTACGAGTACCTGTGGAAGTGCTGGAAGCTGTTCGGCGACCGCGATTGCCTGGCGATGTGGAAGACCAGCATCGCCGCAGCCAACCGCTACTACCCGGAAGACGTCAACGGCGCGCTGTGGGTCGGCCACGTCGACATGAACACCGGCAAGCGCACGGGCAGCCTCTACGGCGCGCTCGATGCGTTCTACCCGGGGTTGCTGGCGTACTCGGGCGACGTCGATCGCGCCCGCCGGTTGCAGGCATCGTCGTTCGCGATGTGGCGCGTGCACGGCATCGAGCCGGAGCAGTACGACTACCGCAAGGGCGAGGTCACGCATGCGGGCTACCCGCTGCGCCCGGAGATCATCGAATCTGCGTGGTACCTGCATCGCCTGACCGGCGACAAGCAGTACCAGGCGATGGGCCAGGAGATGTTCGAGGACTTCGTCCGCTACACCCGCACCGACTCCGGCTTCGCCACCCTCAAGAGCGTGGTGACGAAGGAGAAGGAGGACGACATGGAGAGCTTCGTGCTGGCCGAGACGTTCAAGTACTTCTACCTGCTGTTTGCGCCGGCAAAGACGCTCGATCCCGGCAAGGTGGTCCTCAACACCGAGGCACATCCGCTGCGCAAGACCTGGAAATAGGCCTCACACTGCTGACACAACGGTGACAGTGACCGGGCGTAGTCTTTCGGCTCCTTCCCCCGGAGTCGAATGATGAATACCGAACAGGTTGCCGCAAGGCTGGTCGAGTTGTGCAGGGCCGGCAAGTTCGAAGAGGCCCAACGTGAGCTTTACGCCGACGACGCGGTGAGCCTCGAGCCCGAGGGCTCTCCGCAGGGCGCAGGTGGCAACGTCAAGGGACTGGCGGCGATCCAGGTGAAGAGCAAGCAGTTCCACGACAGCGTTGAAGCCATGCACGGCGTTACGTGCAGTGATGCCGTCATCGCCGGCGGATGGTTCAGCCTCGTCATGGGCGTGGATGCCACCTACAAGGGCGCGGGCCGCATCGCGATGAGCGAGGTCTGCGTCTACCGGGTGCGCGAGGGCAAGATCGTCCACGAGCAGTTCTTCTACGATGTGGAAGCACCCGCAGCTTGATTCGGGTTGCGCTTGCCCGGATTGCCCGGAACAAAGGCCCCGCATTCGCGGGGCTTATTGTTTGCGGCTTCCGTAGACCCTGAAGAGCCCACCTGAATCGGGTGCGGCCGCCAGCGCATCATCGCTGAGCCGGGCACGCGCCGTGGTCACATACAACGCACCATCGGCACCGATGCACACGCTACCGACATGCGGCGCCGGCATACGCACACGCTGGACGCATGCTCCGTTGGGCGCGATACGCACCACTTCGCCTGCACCCCACATCGCCACCCAGAAGCTGCCGTCGGGCGTGATCGCCATGCCGTCCGGCTTGCCCGGCAGACCGAGGAAGTCGCCGACGATCACCGGCTCGCCGAGAACGCCGGCCACCACATCGGCCGGATAGGCGAGCAGCGTGCGCGCAAGCGTGTCGATCACGAACAGCGTGCGCTCGTCGGCGGAAAGAGCCATGCCGTTGCCGACGCCGAGACCCTCGGCGACCTTGCGCACCGGTGCATCCGGCGATGCGGCATGGAACACGCCGCCGCGTCCAGCCAGCACGCCACGGTGCATGCTGCTGCCCCACAGGCCGCCGCGACTGTCGACGACCAGGTCATTGAGCCGGCAGCCGGCACCGGTGTCGATGACCGGCCCGCGCGAGAGCACCGCGCCGGTGGATGCATCGATCCGCAGGAACGCGTCTTCGCCGTTGCCCACCAGTGAGCCGTCGGGCAGCACGCCCAGCGACCACACCGGCTCGGGCATCGATGCCTGCGACCACTCGCTGTTCGCCGGCGCGCACGCGAGCAACCGACGACCGACCGGATCCACCCAGACGATCCGCTCGCCCAACCGCACCGGGCCTTCGCCGACCGTGGCCTGCGGATTGCAGACAAGTTCGGCGCTCGGCATTGCGGCTTGCACAACCGCCTCCACCCATTCGCGCGCACGCGCGCCGACGGCGTCGGCGCTGCGACCGGGCTTGTACAGATCCGATCCTGTGCCGAACGCGGCCGCCCCGGCGACGATCAACGACGGCACCGCTTCCGGCGTGACGCCACCGACCGCGATCAGCTGCACATCCGCAGGCATCACCGCCTTGATCGCGGCCAGCGTGGCGGCATTGGCCGGAAATGCCTTGAGGTGGCGCGCGCCCGCGGCGATCGCCGCGAAGGCCTCGCTCGCGGTGGCGAAGCCCGGCAGCGGCAGCATGCCGTGCGCCAGGCTTGCGCGGATCACGTCGGCATCGGTGTTGGGGGCGACGCAGAACTGGCAGCCGCTGGCGACCAGTTGCTCGACATCGGCCACGGTCAGCACGGTGCCGGCGCCGATGGCCATGCGATCGCCGAAGTGCTCGCGCAGCACGCGGATCGTGGTGAACGGATCCGGTGAGTTGAGCGGGACTTCCGCCAGCGTCACGCCCGCCTCCAGCAAAGCAGTCGCTACCGCGATCGACTCCTGCGTGGAGATTCCGCGCAGGATCGCGATGATCGGCGAGCGCCGCAGGCGTTGGTCGAACTCGGCCGTGAACGCGGCAAGGTCCGGCTTCATGCCGGCGATCCCAGGTGCAACAGGTGCATCGCAGCAAACCCATGCGCGGTCGCCTCGCGCGAGTCCACTGCGTGGCTGTCGATGTCGAGATGGCTCAGCGCGGCCGCATACAGCGCGCAGACCGGCCCGGAGCCGACGAGCGGAATGCTGGCGTCGGCAAGCTCGGGGAACAGCGCGCGCGCATCGGCGATCTCCGATCCGATCAGCAGGCCGCGCAGGTACGAGGCGCCCTCACTGCGCTTGATGTCGCCGCGGATCACCGCCGCTCGCGCACCGAACAGCAGCGTGCCCAGGCCCGTATCGCGGCGCACGCCGGCACGCACGCCGTCGAAGAACGCCGGGCTGACGTGCGCCGGCCCGTCGACGATCGATGCCAGCAGGCCGGCGGCGGTGAGCCGGTCGAAGATCTCGCCCGACATCGCGGTCGAGAATTCGCGGACGCGACCACCGTCCATGCGCACCCACTTGGTATGCGTGCCCGGCAGCGCGACGATGCCCGACTGCGGCAGGCGTCGCGACACGAGCAGGCCGAACAGTTCGGTTTCCTCGCCACGCATGATGTCGGACGCATTGTCGTGGACACGGCGGCAGGCCAGTCCGGGCACGATCCGCACCTCGACCTCGCCGATGCGCGTTTCGCGCAGTCCCTGCGCCAGCCCACCGGGAGCGACCGGGCATTCGACGTAGCCGGCATCGATCCAGCCGATGTTGGAGCCGATCATGCCGCAGGCATAGATATGGGAGACGCCGGGCCAGCGCAGCGCCACGCTCGCCATGTGGCGGATCATCCCGTCGCGGTCGAGGCTGGCGATGCCGGCAGGCGCCTCCATCGCATCGACCACCCGGGCCTCGGCATCGATCAGGTAGGCGCGGAAGTTCGAGCTGCCCCAGTTGATGCCAACGATGCAGCCTTGCGTGTGCTTTTGGTTCATCTGCTTCTTGACGTGGGTAGGTTGGCGGAGCTCAGCGCCTGGTTACGCCGGCGCCGCCGTCGACGGGGAAGACACCGCCGGTGATCCAGCCGCTGCGCTCGCTGGCGAGAAACCATGCCAGCTCGGCGATGTCCTGCGGCGTGCCGAGGCGTCCGAGCGGGTGGCGCTGGATGTTGCGTTCACGCGCTTGCGCCGGATCCGGCTCGCGGTCGAACGAGGATTGCAGCATCGCGGTATCGATCGAGGCCGGCGCGATCGCGTTGACGCGGATCTGCCACGGCGCCAGCTCCAATGCCGCGGTGCGCGCCAGTTCCTCCAGCGCTGCCTTTGAACTGGCATAGGCGGCGAGCGTCGGCGTGGCGAAGCGGGCGTTGATCGAAGTCAGCAGCACGATCGAGCCGCCGTCGCGTTCGCGCATGCGGGCGGCGCAATGCCGCATCAGGCGTGCGGCGGCGATGACGTTGACCGCATAGGTGTCGGCGAACAGTTCGTCCGCCGAGTCCATCAGCGTTCCAGGCGGACAGATCGCGGCGCAGTGGACCAGCACATCGGCCGGGCCAAGCGCCGCCTCAAGCTCGGCCACGGCAGCATCGATCGCCGTGGCCGAACGCAGGTCGGCAACGGCCGACGCGTCGGCCGCTGGTGCGCCATGCAGGTCGAGCGCCGCAACGCGTGCGCCGTCCTGCTGCAAGCGACGGGTGACGGCTGCGCCGATCCCGCCGGCGGCCCCGGTCACCAGGGCCACCCGACCTGCCATGCTGCCTTCGCTCATTCCGCGATTCTCCGCCTGACCGGTGCCTCAGAAGCGGAAGGTCACCGTCGCCTTGTAACCGCGACCGAACACCACGTTGGTGCGCAACCCCTCCTCATACCCGTCGAAGGTCTTCTGCTGGCTGTCGAGCAGGTTGATGCCGTCGAGCTGGAAGGTGATTCGGTCGTTGAGGTCGTAGCTTACCGTGGCAGACAAGTCCGAGTAGGTGTCGTTGTAGATGCCGGTGGCAGCAGCCGACAACGCGACCAGGTACTCATCGCGCCAGTTGTAGGCCAGGCGTGCACTGAACGGCCCCTGCTCGTAGTAGCCGATCAGGTTGGCGTTGTTCTTCGACAGGCCCGGGAAGGCCATCTCGTTGCCGTTGATGTCGGTGATCGGGGTCTTGGAGTCGATGTAGGTGTAGGTCGCGACAATGCCGAAGCCACCGGCGATCGGCACCTGCGCCAGCAGTTCCAGGCCCTGGATGGTGGCGCTGTCGCCGTTGACCTTGCGGTTGATCAGGAAGTTGACGCCGCCGTAGGTCTCCGCGCTCTGGCGCTGGACGATGAAGGTCGACACGTCCTTGTAGAACAGGCCCGCCGAGAGCATGCCCTCGTCGCTGTAGTACCACTCCAGCGACAGGTCGTACTGGTCGGCCTCGAACGGATCCAGGCCCGGCGCGCCACCGGTGCCGGTGCCGGGGGTGATCTGCACGCCGTTGTCGAACACCGCGTTGTTGTTGAGCGAGACGCCGTTGTTGAGGTCTTCGGTGTTCGGGAACGCGACCACGCGGGCGGCGCCGCCACGCAGCACCAGGCTGTCGTTGATATCGAGCTTGGCGATGCCCGAAGGCAGCCAGTAGTCGTCGTTGCGGCTGAACACCGTCGGCTGCGGCGAACCGTTGGGGTTGATCAGGTTGCCGGTCGAATCCATGTCGCGGCCGACGTAGCGCAGGCCGACGTTGCCCGCGAGCTGCATGTTGCCAACGGCAGTGTTGAGGTCGAGCTTGGCGTAGGCCTCGGTGAAATCCTCGGCGATGTTGAACGTGCCGGCATAGGCCAGGGTGTTGTTGGTACCGTTCAAACACTGCGGGTTCTGCGAGATCGCCGGGAACGCGGTGAACGCCGCGCAACCGGTGAAGGCGTTGCGCGTGGCCGCCAGGAAGCTGCGCGGCAGGCCGGCGAACTCGCCGTCCATGAAGTCGTTGTTGCTGTGGACTTCGAGGAAGTCGCCGAGCTGGTTGGCGGGAATGCCGCCAGCCGGGCGGATGTCGGCACGCGACGGGTTCTGGGTGGTGTCGAGCGAGCTGTAGCGGGCACCAAAATTAAGGGCGCGGATGGCAGAGTCGTCGAAGTCCCAGGTCCAGTCGGTGCGCGCCGCGGTGGTGTCGGTCTCTGCGCGGTAGCGATTGTCGAACAGGATCGACAGGCGCAGCTGGTTGGGATCGGTCAGGTCGACGCCGCGCACGTTGAAGCTGCCGAAGTCGCCATTGGTGAGGTCGAAGTCGACCAGCGAGGTGCGGCCGACAACCGGCTGCAGGCGCATGTAGTTCTGATGGTACTCGGCGCTGGAGCTGCCGTAGGACACTTCCGCCGAACCACCCAGGTGGCCCTCGCCGCGGAACGTCGCGCGCAGCGCGCTGGACCAGACCTCGGCGTCGATGTCGGCGATCTCGGTATTGACCAGCACCGGGCCGGCCGACGTGCCCTTGATCAGGATGTCGTGCGGCGAATACATCGCGTTCGACAGCGCAGCACTCGGGTTGAAGGCGATCCAGTAGCGGTCGCGCTGCGCGTCCTGCTTCGAGTAGAAGGTGTCGGCGGTCAGCTCGACGCCGTCGGTCGGGCGCCATTGCAGCACCGCGCTGATGCCGTACTTCTCACGATCGTCGTTGATGTCCTGGGCACGCATGTCGGTGCTGCCGAAGCGCGTGCGCGCCGGCGTCACCGTGGTGTCGTTGAAGCGGGCGTAGCCGGAGAACGTATCGAGGCCCTGCTGGACGACGTCGTACTTGCTGTAGGTCGCCGAGAGCAGGCCACCGAAGGTTTTGTCGCTGTTGCGGCCGGACAGCAGCGTGAACAGTCCGCCGCCGCCATTGCCGCCGAGCTCGTCGTAACCGGCTTCGGCCGTGACCACGTTCTGCGAGGCGTCGCCGGCCAGCGGCTTGCGCGTCTCGATGTCGATGATGCCGCCCAGTGCACCGGCGATCTGGTCGGAACCGGCCAGCTTGGTCACCGACAGCCGCGAAATCAGTTCCGACGGCACCAGCGTCAGCAGGCCGTATGTCGAAGTGTTGAGCTGGTCGAGGCCGTTGCCGCCACGTCCGGTCGCATCGACGATCTGGCGACCGTTGTAGAGGATCACGTTCTCGCGCAGGCCGCGCACCAGGATGTCGCTGCCCTCGCCCATGCCGCGCTCGAGCTGGACGCCGGCGACGCGGCCCAACGATTCGGCGACGTTGGTGTCGGGCAGCTTGCCGATGTCGTCGGCGACGATCGCGTCGACGATCTGGGTCGAGTCGCGCTTGATGTCCTTGGCCGCTTCCAGGCTGCCGCGGATGCCGACGACCGTGACCTGGTCGAGCGTGCGCGGTTCGTCGCTGGTGCGGGTGCTGCTTTGGGGAGCCGGGGTCGCCGCTTCGGTTGCGGCGGTGGTGGTCTGCGCGGCTGCGGCCATGGATGCCAACAGCGCGGGTGTCATCAGTGTGGACAGAATCGTTCGACGAAGCTTGCGCATGAACCGGGCCTCCCCCCGAAGTCATTGCTGGGTCTGTTGCGATACGAACTGCTTGCGTTGTGTGGCTAATATAGCAATATATGTTCTGCGCAAAGCAAGGGTTTTTTCAGATAAATCGTTGCTGCAGCGCAATAAATGCCAGATTTCAATCAGTTGGACTGTTGCCGTGGTAGCAACGTCCAGCCACATTCCACAGGCGTTACGCAACGGGGAAGCCATGAGCGAATCCACAGGGAAGGCAATGACGGGCGATGCACTTACAGGTGCCGCACTAACAGGGGCCGCACTTACAGGTGTGTTCCCGATCCTTCCGACCATCTTTGAAGACAGCGGTGCGATCGACTACGCCGGCACGCGCGCCGTACTCGAGTACATCCTCGCCGCAGGCGCCGACGGCATCGTGTTCCCCGGCCTGGCCAGCGAGTACGACATGCTCAGCAGCGAAGAGCGCCTGCAGATGACCGCGCGCCTGGGCGAATGGATCGCAGGACGCGTGCCGCTGGTGATCGGCGCCAGCAGCCCCGATCCGGAGCTGGCCATGCAGTTCGCGCGCGCAGGCGCCGATGCCGGCGCGGTCGCGTCGATGGTCCTCACGCCCCACCGCCATGCCAAGGATCCGCAGGCGATGGCCGACTACTTCTCGGCGATCCATGCCGCCAGCGGCATTCCGGTGATGCTGCAGAACGCACCGGCGCCGATGGGCGTCGGACTGGCCGTCGATGAAGTCGCCTGGCTGGCCGAGCAGGTGCCGGGCATCCGCTACGTCAAGGAAGAAACGCAGCCTTCGGGCCAGCGCATCACCCAGCTGAGCGAACGTGCCGGCGACGCCCTCGACGCCGTCTTCGGCGGTGCCGGTGCGCGCTACGTGATCGACGAGCTGGCGCGCGGAGCCAAGGGTACGATGCCGGCTTGCGAGGTCACCGAGGTCCACGTCGCCATGCTCAAGCGTTTCGCCGATGGCGACATCGATGGCGCGCGTGACCTGTTCGAGCGCAGCCTGCCTCTGCTCAGCGTGCAGGCAGTGTTCCGCTGGCGCCTGACCAAGGCGGTGCTCAAGCGCCGCGGCCTGATCGGCAGCGATCACGTGCGCGCGCCGGGCCCTTCGCTGGATGCGTTCGACCAGCGCGAAGTCGATGCACTGCTGGCGCGCATCGCCGACCTGGTTCCGCTCGACCGCGTGCCGGGAGCAACGCCTGCATGAGCAAGGTGCGCCGCGTCGAAACCTTCATCGTCACCGTGCCGCGCGACACGCCGTATCTCGGCCCGCTCGGCCCGGGCGAGCGCATCAACGAGCGTGGCTATGTCGTGCGCAAGGGCAACGGCACGATCTATCCCTCGGTCGACCGCTCGGTGGTCGTGCGGATCACCACCGAGGATGGCGCGGTCGGCTGGGGCGAAACCTACGGCATCTGCGCGCCGCGCGCGGTGTGCGAGATCGTCAACGACCTGCTGGCGCCGGAACTGATCGGCCGCGAGCCAGAGGATGTCGAGCAGATCTGGGACGAACTGTACGGACTGATGCGCGTGCGCGGCAGCTTCGGCGGTTTCTATGTCGACGCCATCGCCGCGCTCGATATCGCCCTGTGGGATCTGCGCGCACGCGCCGTGGGCAGTCCGCTGTGGCGCCTGCTCGGCGAGCGCCGGCGCGAACAGGTGCCCGGTTATCTGTCGGGCCTGCCTGCCGCGACTGTCGCCGGCCGCGTGCAGATGGCGCGCGAGTTCCAGCAGCAGGGCCACGACGCCTTCAAGATCCACGCCGTGGTCAGCAGCGAGGGCATCGTCGAGGAAACCGCGGCGCTGCGCGATGCACTGGGCGACGACGCCGAGCTGATGGTCGACCTGCACTGGAAGTTCGATGCCGAGCAGGCGCTGGCACTGATCGACCAGCTCGCTCCGTACCGCCTGCAGTTCGTCGAAGCGCCGGTGAAACCGGAGGATGTCAGCGGCCTGGCGCGTGTCGCGCGCGAAGGCGCGATCGCCGTCGCCGCCGGCGAGGAATGGCACACCGAGTACGAGGCACGACTGCGGCTGGAAGCCAACGCGGTGCGCTACATCCAGCCGGAGATGGGGCACACCGGCATCACCCAGTTCCTGCGCATCTCGCGACTGGCGCAGGCGGCCGGTGTGGCGATCGCACCGCACGCGACCATCGGCACCGGCATCTTCCTGTCGGCCAGCCTGCACGCATCAACGGTGGTCAGCGGCCTGTGGCGCCACGAGTGGCAGCATTCGGTGTTCGCCCGTTCGCTGGAACTGCTCGACACCGACATGGACTACGCCGATCGCCATTACCGCCTGCCGACCGGCCCCGGCCTGGGCGTAACCCCCGGCCAGCGCTTCTGGAACTACGCCGAAGGCGTCGCCTGAACGACATTGCCATCGAGTGACTGGACCAGGCGCGAATGCCGCGCCTGCCGCACAGCCAGCCACGCCAGCAGCATCGCGATCGGATGCAGCATCGCCATCAGCACGAAGGTGCGGTCGAACTGGTGCCCGGCGACGAGCTTGCCCACCACCTGCGTCGACAGCATGCCGCCCAGGCCACTGCCGGCACCGATGAAGCCGAACACCGTGGCGATGTAGCGGCTCGGGTACAGATCGACCACCAGCGTGCTGATGTTGATCTGGAACACCAGGTGGGCGAACGCCACCAGTGAGGCGATCGCGAACAGGATCGTCAGTGGCGGATGGAATGCGGCGATCAGCCCCAGCGGCGCCAGCATCGCCGCGCCAGTCATCGCGACCAGGCGACTGCGCACCGGCGTCATGCCGCGCTTGATCAGTCCGCTGGATATCGCACCGCCGCCGATGCTGCCGACGTCGGCCGCCAGGTACACCAGCCATGCCAGCGATGCGACCGCCACCAGCGTCATGCCGCGCTGGTCGTTGAGGTATTTTGGGAACCAGAACAGGTAGAAGTACCAGACCGGATCGGCCACCGCGCGCGACAGCACCAGCAACCACATCGTGCGGTCACGCAGCAGGTTGCGCCACAGCGAGCCTTCGCTCCTGATCGGCGCGGCATCGGCGCTTGCTGGCGCCGCGGCCGCCGCCTCGCCACGCGGCTTCGACGGAAAGATCCACCACCACGCCACGATCCAGAGCAGGCCGACCGCGCCGGTGGTGATGAACGCCCAGCGCCAGCCGAACACCACGGCGATGCCGCCGATCAATGGCGGCGCGATCGTCGCGCCGACCATCGCGCCTGCGGTGTAGATGCCCAGCGCCAGGCCGCGCTCCTTCGGCGGGAAATGCTCGGAGACGACCTTCGAGCCGACGGTGTAATTGCCCGGCTCGCCGAGACCGAGCGCGAAGCGGGCCGCGCCCAGCTCGCCGGCGGTGCGGACCAGTCCGGTAAACAGGTTGGCGATCGACCACCAGCCGACGAACAGCGCCAGCGCCACCTTCGAGCCGAGCCAGTCGGTAATGCGCCCGGCCAGCAGGTAGGCCACGGTGTAGGCGAGCAGGAACAGCTGCACGACGCGCGCGTAGGCCGGATCGTCCATGCCGAGGTCGCGCTGGATGGTCGTCGCCAGGATCGACAGCGCCTGGCGGTCGAGATAGTTGATGACGGTGGAGACAAACAGCAGGGCGAGCAGTGCCCAGCGGACGCGGGCAGATCCTTTCCAGTTCACGAAGTACCGCCCGCTCCCCATGGTGTCGCTGGACGGTATTGCTAATTTAGCAACACGTCAATCCGCACTGCACCACGCCGGAGAACCCCGAGGTCACCCAATCGCCTTCACCGCCTCGCGCAGCGCCGCGACCAGATCGTCGGTCGCCGACTCCGGGATCCAGCCCGACATCGCGATGCCGGCATGCACCGGATCGCCCATCGGCACGGCGACGATGTGGTGGTCGCGGTCGTCGGCGACGTGGATGCGCGCATAGCCCTGCGCGCGGGTGACCTGCAGCGTCGCCAGCAGCGACTCGATGCCCTCGGGGAACATCGGGATCTCGTGGCCCCCGTAGAGATCGCGGACCTCCTCGTCGGTCATCTGCGCGAGCAGGACAATACCGATGCCGCTGGTGGTCGCCGGCAGCAGACCGATGCGGCCCAGGCCACGCGCAGCCTCGATGCCGGGCGGGGCATGGAACAGGTAGCTGACGCTCTGGTTCCAGAGCACACCCAGCGCGACGGTGTGACCGAACCGGCGCAACTCTTCGAGCACCGGCAGCGCGCGCCGGATCAGGCCAGAGGCGAACAGGCTCTGCGCCGCCAGCACGTGCATGCCCGGGCCGGCGGTGTATTTGCGGTTGGCGGTCTGGCGGGCGATGCCCAGGTAGGCCAGGGTCTTGAGCAGACGGTTGACGCGGGTCGGATTGGCGTCGAGCTGGCGCGCCAGCTCCCGACAGCCCACGGGCTCGGGCGAGGAGGCCAGCGCCTGCAGCGTGGCGATGCCATCGATCAGGCTCTGGTTGGGCTGCGCGTTCGGCTTGGCTTTCATCCGTTCAGGGTAACGGCGAACGGCGCCGACGGACAGATGGCTGCTATATGCGCAACGAAAACGACGAAGACCGGGCAATGACACGGCAGAGCGTCGTCCGCCGGGTCGGGGATTGCGCAGCAGCGGGCCACGGATGGCCCGCGCTCCGCCTTCGGACAGGATGTCCGACGAAGGGGCGGAGCAATCCCCGGCCCGGCGGACGACGCCCTTTCGAAGCAAAGGCAACGTCAAGGTGGATCCCGGCGTTCGCCGGGACGACGTCAATAACAAAAAAGCCCCGCCGAAGCGGGGCTTTTTCGTCACAGCTTTCGACAAAAGATCAATCGATATCGAGGAAGCTGCGCAGCTGTTCCGACCGGCTCGGGTGACGCAGCTTGCGCAGCGCCTTCGCTTCGATCTGACGAATACGCTCACGCGTGACATCGAACTGCTTGCCGACTTCCTCGAGGGTGTGGTCGGTGTTCATGTCGATGCCGAAGCGCATGCGCAGCACCTTGGCTTCCCTCGGAGTCAGGCCGGCGAGCACGTCGCGGACCGTCTCGGTCAGGTTGATGTTGGTGGTGGCCTCGACCGGGGACTCGATGTTCGTGTCCTCGATGAAATCGCCCAGATGCGAATCCTCGTCGTCGCCGATCGGGGTTTCCATCGAGATCGGTTCCTTGGCGATCTTCATGACCTTCCGGATCTTGTCCTCCGGCATGTCCATTTCTTTCGCCAGCTCTTCCGGAGTCGCCTCGCGGCCGTACTGCTGCAGCATCTGGCGGCTGATACGGTTGAGCTTGTTGATCGTCTCGATCATGTGCACCGGAATACGGATGGTGCGCGCCTGGTCGGCGATCGAACGCGTGATCGCCTGGCGGATCCACCAGGTCGCATAGGTCGAGAACTTGAAGCCGCGACGGAACTCGAACTTGTCGACAGCCTTCATCAGACCGATGTTGCCTTCCTGGATCAGATCGAGGAACTGCAGGCCACGGTTGGTGTACTTCTTGGCGATCGAGATCACCAGGCGCAGGTTGGCCTCGACCATTTCCTTCTTGGCCTTGCGCGCCTTGGCTTCGCCATAGGCCATCTGGCGGGAGATGTCCTTGATGTCGGCCAGGGTCAGCAGCGATGCGGTCTCGACGGCGATCGTGGCTTCCTGCTCGGAGATGATCTGGTCCTTGACGTCACGCAGGCCCGACGACCACTTCTGCTTGCGCTTGAGCAGCTCGTCCACCCACTCCAGATTGGTCTGGTTGCCTTCCCAGGCGCGGATGAAGTCCTTGCGCGGCATCTTTGCGACGCGCGTGGACAGGTCGAGGATGCGGCGCTCGTGGTCCTTGATCTTGTTGACGACCTCGCGCAGGTTGCGCACCAGCACGTCGGTCAGCGGCAGCGGCAGCTTGAAGGTGACGAACACCGCGGCCATGTCCTCGCGCAGCTTCAGCGCGGTCTTGTGGCCGGCACCGTGCTTGGCGTGTGCCTTGAGGAACTTGTTGTAATGGTCGGCCAACGCTTCCATGCGCGAGGCAACCTCGACCGGATCCGGGCCGCTGACGACCTCTTCGGTTTCCTCGGCGACCGGTGCTTCTTCCTCGTCGTCATCGACTTCGGCGTCGGGATCGGCCACCACGACCGGCGCCGGCGGTTCCGGCACGTCGTCGAGGTGATCGTTGAAGCCCACGATGATCTCAGCCAGGCGCTTCTTGCCAGCCTTGTGCTGCTCGTAGTCCTCGAGGATCGAGGCGATCGTCGCCGGGAACACACCCAGCGATGCCTGGACCTGGCCCAGGCCTTCCTCGATGCGCTTGGCGATGGCGATTTCGCCTTCGCGGGTAAGCAGTTCGACCGTACCCATTTCGCGCATGTACATGCGCACCGGGTCGGTGGTGCGGCCGCCTTCGCCGTCGAGCGCGGTCAGCGCTGCGGCAGCTTCTTCGGCGGCAGTGTCGTCGACTTCACGGTTGCCCGTGCCGCCGTCTGCGAGCAGCAGGGTTTCGGCATCGGGGGCCACTTCGTGGACCTCGATACCCATGCCGTTGATCATGCCGATGATGTCTTCGATCTGCTCGGCGTCGACGAGGTCGTCGGGCAGGTGATCGTTGACCTCGGCATAGGTCAGGTAGCCCTGCTCCAGGCCCTTGCTGATCAACTGCTTGATATCGGAGGAGGGGGGCTGACGTTCGTTGGCCATGTGCTGCGCCACCGCGCTATGAGAGGGTTGGGAACGTTCCAGTATATCAGGCCGGAGGGGTCCGGGCCGGACTCAGGAACGCAGAAGGAAGGTGACCGGGCCGTCGTTGACCAGGCTGATCACCATATGGGCACCGAAGCGCCCCGTTTCCAGCCCCCCTGTGTGTTTTTCCCTGCAGATTCCGACCAGCCTGCTGAACAAAGGTTCAGCCAGCTCGGGCGCGGCGGCGGTACTGAAGCCCGGACGCATCCCGCTGCGGGTATCGGCCGCCAGCGTGAACTGGCTGACCAGCAGCAACCCGCCGCCGGTGTCGGCCAGACCGAGATTCATTCGACCACCCTCGTCGGCAAATACACGGTATCCGAGCAGACGTTCGGCCATCCGCTGCGCCTGGGCTTCGCCATCGCCCGGTTCGACGCCCACCAGCGCCAGCAGGCCGGGGCCGATGGCGCCGACGGTTTCGCCTTCGACCCGCACGGTCGCCTCGGTCACGCGTTGGATCAGGGCCAGCATGCAGGTCGTCGGCTCGGTCGGCGGAAGTGGGATTTTGGGGGCTGTTGTAGCCTAAGGCGCGGTCCGGGCGGAACCCCGGAGCGCCTCCCCTCCTCGTCGAACCACGCAATGACCGGCTTCGCTGCCCGCCTGCTCTACGCCTCCGCCGCCCTGCTCGGTCGCCTGCCCTGGCCGTGGCTGCTGCGGCTGGGCGATGCGCTGGCGGCGTGGTGGCGCTGGCGCGATGTTCGCGAGAGCCGGGTGGCGCGGATCAACCTGGAACTGGCTTACCCCGATCTGTTGCCCGCGCAGCGCAACGAACTGCACCGCGCGATCCTGCGCACCACCGCGCGCCAGGTGCTGGAAACCGTGCGCCTGTGGACCCGCCCGCACGCGGAGAACCTGGGCCTGCTGCGCGAGCAGCACGGGACCGAACTGATGGATGCGGCGATCGCGGCCGGCCGCGGCGTGATCATCGCTGCGCCCCACCATGGCAACTGGGAGCTGCTCAATCAGTGGCTGGCCTGGCGCACGCCGCTGGCGATCCTGTACCGGCCGCCGGAGTCGGCGGTGGTCGAAGCATTCCTCAACCTGGTGCGAGCCGATGCCGGCCACGACGCTGGCGACGACGGCGAGCGCGTCACCCAGGTCCGCGCCGAAGGTCCGGCAATCCGCCAGCTGTTCAAGCGACTCAACGATGGCGGCGTGGTCGGCATCCTGCCCGACCAGCAACCCAAGGCCGGCGATGGCGAGTTCGCTCCATTCTTCGGCGTGCAGGCGCTGACGATGACCCTGCTTGGCCGCCTCGCCGCGCGCACCGGCGCGACCGTGCTGTTCGCCTGGTGCGAGCGCGTGGACACGCACACCGGCCACCCTGGCTTCGCCCTGCACATCGAAGCGGCACCGGCGGCGATGTCAGATCCGGATCCGAAGGTCGCCGTGGCCGCGCTCAATGCCGCGGTCGAACACATCGCCCGCCGCGATCCGGCGCAATACCAGTGGACCTACAAACGCTATACGCTGCGACCGCCGGGTTCTGGGGAAGAGAACCCGTACTGGAACCGCTGACCGGGCGACGCCGTCGGATGACAGGCATCGCTGGCGCGGCCGACGCCTGACAGCTGACGGATGCCCATGCTCACGCCCGACTCGCCACACGCCCCGCCGCAAGACACGCCAGCCACTGGCGTCGATTCCGCCGCCGAATGGCAGCCGTTGCCCACCCGCTCCCGCGCGCTGTTCCTGCTCGGAACGGTGCCAGTGGCAATCCCGTTCGCGATCGGCGGGTTCATCTTCACCCGGGTCTTCAATCTGTCGCCGCTGCTCGGCCCGCTGGGCCTGATCGTCGGCCTGGCGCTTGGCATCTGGATGGGCCTGAAGCAGTACCGCCACACCTTCTGGCGCCTCGACGAGGACGGCCTGGGGATCCGCCGCGGCCGCATGTGGCAGCGCGAGACCCGGGTACCGGCCACGCGCGTGCAGCACCTGGACCTGAAGCGCGGCCCGCTGCAGCGCCGGCGCAACCTGGCGACGCTGGTCGTGCACACCGCCGGCACGCGCCACAGCTCGGTGTCGGTACCGCACCTCGATGCCGGCGATGCCGAGCGCCTGCGCGACCGCCTCGGCCGCCAGATCGACCACGATGACGACCAGTAACGGCCGCCCCGCGCCATGAACGGACCCGTGACCGCAACAGAACCCGAGCGCCGCCTGCATCCGATGTCGTGGCTGTTCGTACTGGTGCAGCAGCTCAAACAGTTCATCGTGCCATTGGCGGTGCTGCTGTTCTTCGGTCGTGGCAGCTCTGACAATGGTGGCAGCAACGAGCTATGGCCGCTGATCGGCGTCGGCGTGCTGGTGATCACCTCGCTGTGGCAGTACTTCACCTACCGCTACGGCGTGGCCGGCGACCACTTGGTGGTACGCAGCGGCCTGCTCGAACGCAGCTTGCGGGTGATCCCGTTCGCGCGCATCCACAACGTCGCCCTGCAGCAGTCGCTGCTGCACCGCCTGTTCGGCGTGGCCGAAGTTCGGCTGGAATCGGCCGGTGGTGCCAAGCCCGAAGCGCAGATGCGCGTGCTCAAGCTCGACGATGCGCTGGCGCTGGAAGCGCTGGTGCGACGTCGCGGCGCCGCCGTCTCCGCCGATGCGGTCGTCGATGAGCCCGCGGCCCAGCCCCTGCTGACCCTGCCGCTGGGCGAAGTACTGCGGCTGGGGCTGGTCTCCAACCGGGGCATGATCGTGGTGGGCGCGGCGTTTGCCGGCTCTGCGCAGTTCAATCCCAAGCTCATCCCGAACCTGTTCGAAGCCTTCGGCATGCGCTTGTTCGGCTATGCAGGAGAGCATGGCTTCGGCCCGGCCGAGTACGCCGCCGCCGGACTGGCGGTGTTCGCTGTGGTGGTCGGCGCGCTGCGGCTGTTGTCGATAACGCTCGCGATGTTGCAGTACTACGGATTCCAGCTGAGTGAGCAGGGCCGCCGGCTCACGGTCGAACGCGGCCTGCTGGCCCGCTGGCGCACCAGCGCCTCGCGACGGCGCATCCAGGCCTGGACGCTGCGCGAGGGCGTGCTGCATCGATTGCTGAAGCGCCGCAGCCTCGAGGTCGATACCGCGGTGGCCGAGGATGGACGGCAGCAGCGCGCATTGCGTGAGCTGGCGCCGATCGCGACGCCGGCCGCCTGCGACGGCCTGATCGAGCATCTGCTGCCGCGCGCGGACTGGTTGCAGCTGGTGTGGACTCCCTTGCCTGCGTCGAGCTGGTGGCGTCTGTTCCTGCCGTCGGTGCCATGGGTGCTGATCGTGTCCGCGGTGCTGTGCGTGCGGTTCGGCGCCTGGGGCCTGTTGGTCCTGCTGTGGCTGCCGTGGTCGGCGTACAAGGCGCGCAAGCGCTCGCAGCGGGCCGCCTACGCCGTCGGCGAGGACATCATCGCGGTGCGCGAAGGCTGGTGGACCCGGCATTGGCGCTTCGCCGAGATCGACAAGCTGCAGGCCCTGCAGCTGACGCGTTCACCGATCGACCGGCGCTGCGGCACGGCCACGCTGTGGATGGACACCAGCGGCGCCGGCGCAATGGCACCGCCGCTGCGCGTGCGCTTCCTGCCCGAAGCACAGGCACGGGCGCTGTACGCGCGGCTGTCGCGGACGCTGGCGCAGCGGCCGCTGCGCTGGTGATCGACTAGGGACGCCAGTAACCCAGCTCGCGACGGATCTGCAGCGCGCGCCACCACGATGACAGCGGCTTGCGCCGCAGCGTGCCGAGCTCGCCCTTGAGCAGCGCCTCGGTCGCGGCCATCACCCGCGCGGACGACTGCCCGTCGCGGTAAGGGTGGATCGAATCGGCATAGGCCGACAACGCCGCGATCAGCGACGGCTCCGGCGCGAAGGCGCGCTCGAGCATCTGCGGCAACCGCGCCGGGTCGTCGAAGTCGAGCATGTGCGGCTTGGGCGCGCGATTGCGGAAGGTCACCACCGGCTTGCGCTGCACGACGAACTCCGACACCACCGAGGTCGTGTCGGCGAGCAGCACGTCGGCGGCGCGCTGCGCGGTAACCAGCTGCTCGGTTTCAAAGAACACCGCGTTGGGCCCGGCGAGCGAGCGATAGCGCGCGAACAGTTCCGGCGGGCACTTCGGGTGCAGGGTCAGCAGCCAGTAGCGGTTCCCCATTGCGACTTCCGCGGCGATCGCATCGAACAGGTGCGGCGCCGCGCTCAGGCGCTCGGTGAAGGTCGAGGCGAACATCACCACCGGCCGCGAGCCGGCCGGCGCGCGCATGGCCGCAGAGGCGCCGTCGTCATCGCCGAACAGCGGGTCGAGCTTGGGCCAGCCGGTCTCGACCACGGCAAAGTGGCCGGCCTGCGCCGCCAGCGCCTGGAACGGTGCGGTCGTCGCCGGACCCTGCGTGCAGTAGAGGTCGAACAGCCCGCGCACGCGGAAATGGCCGCGCTCGTCCGAGCGCTTCTCGACGTTGAAGCCATGGAACAGCTGCACCTTGGCGCCGGAAACGAAGGGCGGCACCCAGTTGGCGGCGCTGAACACCGCGCGCGGTTTCAGCGCGACCGCCTCGTGCAGGCCTATCATTCGCACCGGCGCCGGCAGTTCGGCGCCGGCGGCGCCGTCGACGAACCAGGCGTACACGCCGTGCCCCGCTGCTTGCAGCGCCTGCGCCAGCGGTTGCAGGATGGGCAGCGCATAGCGTTCGCTCGCGAACAACAGGTAATCGGCCATCAACGCTTCCTCGAATACGCCATCGACGCAGGACACCACGGGCAAGACACGGTCTTGCCCGCTGTCAGCTTGCATTATCGCGTTCAACGAGGCCGACCGCATCGGCGACTGCATCGCCTCCCTGGCGTTCTGCGACGAGGTCGTCGTGGTCGACTCGCACTCGACCGACGCCACCGCACAGATTGCCCGCGACCTCGGCGCCCGCGTGATCCAGCGCCCGTTCGAGGGTTTCCGCAGCCAGAAGCAGTTCGCCATCGAGCAGGCCGCGCACGACTGGGTGCTGTGCCTGGATGCCGACGAGCGCGTCAGTGACGTCCTGCGCACGTCGATCGAGGCCGAGCGCGCGACCGCGTTCGGCGATGCCGCCGGCTATCGCTTCGCCCGCCTGAGCGAGTACTTCGGCAGGTTCCTGCGCCATGGCAACGCCTATCCCGACCGGGTCCTGCGCCTGTTCGACCGCCGCCGCGGCGGCTGGCGCGGCACGCGCGAGGTGCACGAGGCTGCCAGTGTCGACGGCCCGGTGCGCACCATCGCCGGCGACCTGATCCACTACCCCTACCGCTCGCTCGAACAGCAGCTGTTCAAGACCCAGCGCTATGCCCGGATGATGGCCGAGCACGATTTCGCCCGCGGCAAGCGCGCGACCCTGACCGGCCTGGTGCTGTCGCCGGCATGGCGGTTCTGGCGCGGCTACCTGCTGCGCGGCGGCTTCCGCGACGGCTGGCATGGCCTGGTCTACGCCTACGTCCGTGCCAACTACGTGCGCCAGAAGACGATCATGCTGTGGATGCTGCAGAACGGGCAGCCGGTGAGCGGGCCCGACCGATGAACGCAAACGCCCCGACGCGCGCCAGCGTCGTCATCACCACCTACAACTGGCCGCAGGCGCTGGAACTGGCGCTGGAAGCGCTGGCGCGCCAGCACACGCTGCCGTACGAAGTCGTGGTCGGCGATGACGGTTCGCGCGACGACACGCGCGCGATGCTGGAACGTGTCGCGCCCGCCTTCCCGGTGCCGTTGCGGCACAGCTGGATCGAGGACCGCGGTTTCCGCGTCTCGCTCGCACGCAACCGCGCCATCGCTGCAACCAGCGGTGATTACGTGTTGCTGCTTGATGGCGACATGCTGCCGCACCCGATGTTCGTCGCCGACCATCTGCACGCCGCCGAACGTGGCAGCTTCGTCCAGGGCATGCGCGTGCTGACCGACGAGGAGGGGCGCGACCGTCTGCTCAAGCGAGAAGTGTCCGGACTGGGCTTCTTCGACAGCGGCCTCACCCGCCGCCGTCACACGCTGCGGATTCCGCCCCTGGCGGCGCTGTCACTGCGCTCCACGCGCGGCCAAAGCGAAGGCGCGATCAAGACCTGCAACCAGGGCTGGTGGCGCGACGACCTGGTGACGCTCAACGGCTTCGACGAGCGTTTCGAAGGTTGGGGTCGCGAGGACAAGGACCTGGCCGTGCGCGCGTTCCATGCCGGACTTGAGCGCCGCTCATTGCGCTTTGCCGGACTGGCCACGCACCTGTACCACCAGGAGCGGCACGAGGAAGGCGCCAGCCCCAACGACGGCCTGCTCGCCGAGACCCGCGCCAGTGGCCGCGTTCGCAGCCCGCAGGGACTGGACCGGCACATCGCCGAGTTCGCCACGCATCCCCTGCCCGACTTGCGGGCCCGCTGAGCAATCGACTCAGCGGCAGCCCGTCGCAGCGGCGCCCGGCACCAGCGTCCATCCGCGCCGGTTGGCATTGCCCAGGTGCTGGCTCTTGCCACTGTCGATGCACTTGGCCAGGGCCACGTCCTGCACCAGCAGCCAGCGTGTCGCCGGCGCCTCGCGCTGCCAGGCCAGCCCGCGTTGCATCTGTTCGTCGAAGTCGACCTTGAAGCCGAACTCGGCGACGCGACGGTCGGCCATCAACAGGTTCTGTTCGCGCCAGGCGACCAGGCCCAGCTCGGCCTGCGGGCCGATGCGACGACCCACTTCGGTCATCAGTCCGCGCGCCGACGAGGAATCGTTGAGCAGCGGTGCCAATACCAGGCCAAAACACACCCAAAGGCCGGTTAGTGTGGCCAGCATCGCCGCAATCGGACGCGCGCGGCCGAACCACAGCAGGCAGCCGACGCAGAAGAATCCCAGTGCCGTGATGCTGGCGGCAAGCGCGGTGGATACGTCTTCGAGCGATCTTTCTGCGACGAAGCGGCGCTCGAAACCGGGGTCGCCCAGCAGCATCGCCAGGCCACCGCCGAGCAGGGCGATCGCCAGTACCGCGCTGAAACCGAAGGCCAGCCGGCGCACGCCCTTGCGACGGATCAGGCCCGGCAACAACGGCCCCAGCGCCAGCGCCATCATCGGCAGCGCCGGCAGGATGTACATGTCGCGCTTGCCGTTGGGTAGGGTGAAGAACACCAGCACCAGTGCCCACCATGCCAGCGGCAACAGGTAGCGCGGATCGCGTCGGCGCAGGCGTCGCCACCACGCCGGGATCGCCCACGGCAGCACCAGCACCGTCGGCAACCACATCGTCGCCATCACCTCCAGGAAGTACCAGACCGGTTGGCCGTGGTCCCAAGAAGCGCCATAACGCTTGGCGGTCTGGCGGATCAGGATGTCGTCGATGTAGGCGCGGTAATCGGGTCCGGAGTTGCCCAGCGCCGCGATCAGCATCGGCACCAGCCACACGCACGCGGCCAGCACGAAGGCGAGCGGACCGAGCCAGAACTTCGCGCGGCCGGCGTGCACCTTCACGTCCCAGCCGCGCAGCGAGGCGATGCCGGCGGGAATCAGCATCAACAGCGCGATGAAGCCCACGCCCTTGCTGATCGTGCCCAGCGCCGCGGCGGCCCAGCCGAGCATCCACATCGGCCAGTTCGGATCCTGGTTGCGGGCAACCTGCAGCACGTGCCGCAGCAGGCCGTAGTTGGCCAGCGTGATCCAGAACACCACCAGCGGATCGATCTGCGCCTTCTTCGCCTGCCAGGTGAACTGCAGCGCGAACAGCAGCGCATAGCCGGCGTAGATGCCGACGCGACGCGTCCACAGGCGGCGGCCCAGATCGACCACGCACCACAGCGTGCCCAGCGCGGCCAGCAGTGACGGCAGCAGGAAGGCGATGCGCCAGTTGCCGAACACGGAGTAGGCGATCGCCTGCAACCACATGAACATCGGCGGCTTGTCGGAATACAGCTCGCTGCCGCGATGCGGGAACAACCAGTCCCCGCTTTCGATCATGTGTTTGGCGACGAGGGCGAAGCGCGGCTCATCCGCCGGCCACGGATCGCGAAGGCCCAGGCCCGCGCCGAGCACGAGCACGGCGAGTATCCAGAACAGCGTGGTGTCGTTGCGCCAGGTCGGGCGCGAGGCGAGCGGCTTGAGCATGCGGCGGATGATAACGGGCAGGCGTCGTGACGATGTCGGAACGAGGCACCCCGGCAGATGCGCGCCTGGAACTGCGGCCTCAGCCCTTCCTGCGCAGCCGCGCGTAGAAGAACCCGTCGCAGCCGAGCTCGCCCGGCAGGCGCTGGCGGCCGGCGCCGCCGGTCCGCCCGAAACGTTCGTCGAGGGGCTCGGCGACCGCATCCGGCGTGCGCGCCAGGAATGCATCGACCTGCGCTTCGTTCTCGGCCTTGAGGATCGAACAGGTCGCATACAGCAGCACCCCGCCCGGCGCGACGGTCGCCCACAGCGCATCGAGCAGGCGCGACTGCGTCGCCACCAGTGCGGTCAGGTCGGAGGCGCGACGGTGCTGCAGCACGTCGGGCTGGCGGCGGATGATGCCGGTGGCCGAGCACGGCGCGTCCAGCAGCACCGCGTCGAACGGCGTGCCATCCCACCATGCCTGGGTGTCGGCGGCATCGGCGGCCAGCAGTTGCACGCGATCGCCCAGTCGCAGGCGGGTGAAGCCCGAACGCATGCGATCCAGACGTTGTGCGTCGATGTCGAGCGCAACCAGACGCAATGACGCATCACGCTCGAGCAGGTGCGCGGTCTTGCCACCGGGTGCGGCGCAGGCATCGAGCACGCGCCCGGACGGTGGCGCGGCCAATGCCTCGACCACCAGTTGCGCGGAGGCGTCCTGGACGGACGCAGCGCCTTCGGCGAAACCTGGCAGCGCCGCAACCGCGGCCGGCGTGTCCAGGCGCAGTGCGTCGGGCAAGCGTTCGTCCACCTGCGCCTCGATGCCGGCTTCGTGCAAGCGGGCGCGATAGTCATCGCGCGATTGCTGGCGGCGGTTCACGCGCAGCCACATCGGCGGTTCGGCGGCGCTGGCATCGAGGATGGCCTCGGCGTCGTCGGGCCAGTCGCGGTTGATCTGGTCGCGCAGCCACTTCGGCCAGTGCGCATGCGGCTCGCCCGCCGGCAGCCCTTCGCGCTGGGCGCGGCGCAGCAGTGCATTGACCAGCCCGGCCTGATGGCGTCGACCCAGCGTGCGCGCAGCTTCGACGGTGGCCGCCACCGCGGCATGGGCCGGCAGGCCGAGCGGATCGAGCTGGGCGAAGCCGACAAACAGCAGCGCCTTGAGTTCGCTGTCGCGCTTGGGCAACGGACGCGGCACCCATGCCAGCAGCGCCGACTCGAAGCGCGCCGGATGGCGCAGCACGGCAAAGCAGATGGCTTCCACCAGCGCGCGATCGCGGGGATCGGCAATGCGCGGCAAGGCCAACGCGAGTTCGGCCTTCAGCGAGCGGCCGTGATGGAGCACCGCGTCGAGCACGCGCGCGGCGGCAGCGCGCGATGCGGCGCCGCTGTTGTTGGTGCTGGAAGTGGAGTCAGGGCGTGCCATGGCGGCCGTCAGCGCAGGTCCGGACGCCCGTTGAGGTAATCGGCAGCCGTGATCGCCTTGCCACCGTCGCGCTGCAATACGCGGATGCGCAGCACGCCTTCAGCGCAGGCGACATCGAGGCCATCGCGGCCGGCACGAAGCAGTGATCCCGGCTCAGTGCCGTGGGCTTCGTCCAGGGCGACCGCACCGTGCAGGCGCAGGCGCTCACCGGCCACCACCGCCTCGGCCATCGGCCAGGGATTGAACGCGCGCACCTTGTTGGCCAGCACGGTCGCCGACTGCGACCAGTCGAGGCGGGCCTCGGCCTTGTCGAGCTTGTGCGCGTAGGTGACGCCCTCGTCGGGCTGCGGCTGCGGTACCGGCCGGATGTCGGCGCGCAGCAGGCCCAGGCCATCGGAGAGTACCTGGGCGCCGAGCGCGGACAGCCGGTCGTGCAGCTGGCCGCCGGTCTCCTGGTCACCGATCTGCAGCGACTGCGAGAGCAGTACCGGTCCGGTGTCGAGGCCCTTTTCCATCTGCATCAGGCACACGCCGGACTCGCTGTCGCCGGCCTCGATCGCGCGCTGGATCGGAGCAGCGCCGCGCCAGCGCGGCAGCAGCGAGGCGTGGACGTTCCAGCAACCGTACGTGGGGATATCGAGCACCGACTGCGGCAGGATCAGGCCGTAGGCGACCACGACCATGAGGTCCGGCTTCAGCGCGCGCAGCGCGTCCTTGGACACGACCGACTTGAAGTTTTCCGGCTGGAACACTTCGATGCCGCGCAGCAGCGCTTCGCGCTTGACCGGCGACGGCGTCAGCTCGCGGCCGCGGCCGGCCGGGCGATCGGGCTGGGTGTAGACGGCGACGACCTCACCGCGCTGCGAGGCCGCGCGCAGGCACGGCACGGCGAAGTCGGGGGTGCCGGCAAAGACGATTCTCATCGGGGGATGTGCGCCAAGTGGGGGTTGGTGTCATCCCGGAGCGCAGGCCGGGCCCCGGGGTCGCTCAGGCCGCGGCCTGGCGACGCTGCTTGGCCAGCTTCTTGCGCACCATCTCGCGCTTGAGCGGCGAGAGGTAATCGACGAACAGCTTGCCGGCCAGGTGGTCCATCTCGTGCTGGATGCACACCGCCAGCAGGCCCTCGGCTTCGATCGTGTGCGCCTTGGCGTCGCGATCGAGGAAGCTGACGGTGATGCGGTCGGCGCGGGTCACGTCGGCGAAGATGCCGGGCACCGACAGGCAACCCTCCTGGTACACCTGCTCGCCATCGCGGGCGGTGATCTCCGGGTTGATGAACACCCGCGGCTGGTCGTGCTCTTCGCTGATGTCCATGACCATGAAGCGCTGGTGCACGTCGACCTGGCTGGCGGCCAGGCCGATGCCCGGAGCCTCGTACATGGTCTCGAACATGTCATCGAGCAGCTTCTGGAATTCTGCGCTGGTCACGCGCGCGGGATCGACCGGCGCGGCGACGGTGCGCAGGCGCGGATCGGGGAACTCGAGAATGGGGAGCAGGGCCATGGCGGGATCAGGACAGTATGTTCGGGCGGCGTTCCGGGACGGCGTTCGTGACAGCGATTTAAATGGGGGCGTGTGTCACAACCACAACAAGTAGTGCGATTGTAACCCCGTTGGGGGGGTGCCACGCTTGCAACCGTGCGGTTCTTCTGGGCTATATTGCCGCGGGGCCCCGCCTTTACCGGCGGATGGGGAAGCTGCCTTGGGGCAGCACGTCAAGGGGCCGTCGAACCAGGCTCATTTAGGGGAAAAACCAGATGGTCACCATTTTCAAACCGTTGCGCACGGTGCTGACTGCTGCGTTGCTGACGGTCGCCACCTACGGCGTGGCCGCCGAGGTCGCGGGCAACCATCCTGACACCTACGTGGTCAAGAAGGGCGACACCCTTTGGGACATCGCAGGCAAGTTCCTGCAGAAGCCCTGGCTGTGGCCGGAAATCTGGCAGGCCAACCCGCAGGTCAAGAACCCGCACCTGATCTTCCCCGGCGACGTGCTCTCGCTGGCCTACCTGGACCGCGTCGCGGTGCAGGAAGGTCCGCGTCAGGAAGCGCCGATCAACACCATTCCGCTGTCCGACGTCGAGGCCTTCCTCAAGGACATGCGCGTGGTCGAAGACTTCGAGGGCCTGCCCTACGTCGTCGGCCTGGAAGAAGGCCGCCTGTCCGGCAGCCTCGACCAGGTGGCCTACATCAAGGGCCTGGCCGACGCCCAGCCCGGCCAGCGCTACACCATCGTTCGTCCGTCGCACCGCTACGTGACGATGGATCCGGATCGCTGCTGCGACAACTCCGGTCGCCGCGCCGCCGACCTGGACTTCCGCGGCAAGCGCAACATCGGCCTGGAGTCGCTGTGGAACTACCAGATGCCGGCCGGCGGTGGCGAGTTCCTGGGCTATGAGCTGACCAAGCAGACCACCGGCACCATCAGCCGCGGTATCACCGGAGACGCCGAAGCGGCCACCCTGGTGATCGACGGCAACGGCCGCGAAGTCCGCGTCGGCGATCGCCTGATCCCGGTCGAGGCCCAGGCCTATGACCTGCAGTTCCTGCCGCACGCTCCCAGCCAGGAGCTGGCGGTCGACAAGGCCCGCGTGATCGCCGTGGCCGACATGCTCACCAGTGGCGGCAACCGCGACGTCGTGGCGCTGTCGGTCGGCACCGCCGACGGCATCGACAATGGCACCGTGCTGTCAACCTGGCGCCAGGGCAACGTGGAAGTGGACCGCGTCAAGGTCGGCCTCGATCGCAGCTTCGACGCCACCGGCCGCGGCAGCCGGGTCAAGATGCCGGACGAGTTCGCCAGCCATGTCATGGTCTTCCGCACCTTCGAGAAGGTCAGCTACGCGCTGGTCATGGACGGCATCCGCCCGACCCGCCTGGGCTATCGCCTGAAGCATCCGGACGCGAGCAACTGACCGCGGGACTGACCCTACGATTCAAGCCGACGGCGCCCTAGGGCGCCGTCGTCGTTTCCGGCCCACGCTTGGGCGATGCCGCCTGCCCCGCCACCGCCGCTTGTCATCGCCGATGGCGACGACGCCCATGCCCTGCTGCGACTTGTCGGCGCCGGTGGCGCGGTAGATCCGCGTCGGCGCCTGCTCGAACGGTACGGCAGCCCAGCACAGGCAGTGGCGGCGGGCCCGGCGGCCTGGCGCGAATGCGGTCTGACCACGGCACAGATGAACCATATCCACCGGCCCGATGCGCCGCGCCTGGCCAATGCCGGGAAGTGGCTGCGTCAGCGCGACCACCATCTGCTCGGTTGCCATCACCGCGACTATCCGCCGCTGTTGCTGCGCGCACCCAACCCGCCCCTGGCACTGTTCGTCGCCGGCGATCCGGCGCTGCTGTGGCATCCCTCCGTCGCCATCGTTGGCACCCGCGCTCCCACGCCTGCGGGGATCGCGCACGCGGCCGACTTCGCCCGCGCGCTGGCGCGGTCGGGGCTGGCGGTGACCAGTGGACTGGCCGCGGGCATCGATACCGCCGCGCACGAAGCCACGCTCGCCGCCGACGGAAAGACCGTAGCCGTCCTGGGCACCGGCCCGGATGTCGCCTACCCGCGCGCCAACGCCAGGCTGCTTGCGCGCATCGCCTCAGGTGGCGCGGTGGTCAGCGAGCACCTGCCCGGCACGCGCCCGCAGCAGTTCCACTTCCCCACCCGTAACCGGATCATTGCCGGCTTGTCGCTGGCGACGCTGGTGATAGAGGCAGCCTGGCAGTCCGGCGCGCTGATCACCGCCCGCCTGGCCGCCGAGGCCGGGCGCGAGGTCTTCGCCCTGCCCGGCTCGATCCGCAACCCGCTGGCGCGCGGCTGCCACCGGCTGATCCGCGAGGGTGCCGGACTGGTCGAGGATCCGGCCGAGGTTATTGCCACCTTGGCCCCGCAGGCACAGGCCCTGGCGCAGGACTTGAGGACGCGTCTGTGCGCCCCAATTCATCGCGGTGACGAAATTGTTGACGAGGCGGTACCTGGTTCAGCCGCCGAAGACCCGGACTACCAGCAGTTGTGGCTGGCACTGGGTCACGACCCCACCAATATGGATGAACTTGTCACACGGACTGGATTGACGGCCGCAGCAGTGTCCTCCATGCTGCTGCTCATGGAGCTTGATGGTCGTGTTCAGGCACAACACGGCCGGTACTTCCGCAATCGCTGAACGCGTCTTTTCAGCGACCCGCGGGTCACCCGCAAGTTTCTGCCCACCGCGCCGCATGCGGCGCAGGCCGAGGGAAATGAAAGAGAGCATTCTGGACGTCCTGCTGTACCTGTTCGAGCACTACTTCACTGAAGACGCGGACCTTGTCCGCGACCACGATTCGCTCCGCAGCGGTCCTCTCTTTGACGAGCTCGGCAAAGCCGGGTTCAGCCCCGCCGAGATCAACAAAGCCTTCGAATGGCTCGATGCGCTGGCCCAGCAACGGCCCAGTGCCAGTGCCCCGCGCGCCGACGGCCCCACCCGCATCTATTTCGGCCCCGAGCTCGACCGCTTCGACGTCGAGTGCCGTGGCTTCCTGCTGTTCCTGGAGCAGCACGGCGTGCTCGATGCCGGCCAGCGCGAGCTGGTGGTCGACCGCGCCATGGCCCTGGACCAGGACGAACTCGACCTGGACGACCTGAAATGGGTCGTGCTGATGGTCCTGTTCAACCAGCCCGGTTCCGAGGCGGCCTACGCCTGGATGGAAACACAGATGTTCGAGGACGAGCCCGAGCCGGTGCACTGAGTCGGCCCGCCTGCCCCGACACGACGCCCCGCCCCCTGTCCGGGGGCCTCGCCAGAGCGCCTCGCGCGCTGCCGCGGTCGAAGGACCGCCACGATTTGCCGGCCAAATGCAGGCGCGCTGCAGCCGCAGCGCATGCGCTCGCGATCCCGACTTCACGCAGCCGCGCTTGACAGCCGTGGCAGGCGCATGCCCTCAATAAATAAAAGGAAGCCCCCCTGCGCCCGCCCCGATTGCCGGCCCAGCCTTCCTCAGACCTCAACCGTTACAACCGCCAGCAGCACCGGAACAGGTCCTGCGGAGCCCCCATGGCCAAGAATCTCCTAATCGTCGAGTCGCCTGCCAAGGCCAAGACGATCAACAAGTACCTAGGCAAGGACTTCACCGTCCTGGCCTCCTATGGCCACGTCCGCGACCTGGTGCCCAAGGAGGGCGCGGTCGACCCGGACCGCGGCTTCGCCATGCGCTACGACCTGATCGAGAAGAACGAAAAGCACGTCGAGGCCATCGCCAAGGCCGCCAAGAGCGCCGACGCGCTGTACCTGGCGACCGACCCGGACCGCGAGGGCGAGGCGATCAGCTGGCACATTGCCGAGATCCTGCGTGAGCGCGGCCTGCTTGAAGGCAAGACCCTGCAGCGCGTGGTGTTCACCGAGATCACCCCGCGTGCGATCAAGGAGGCGATGACCCAGCCGCGCCAGATCGCCACCGACCTGGTCGATGCACAGCAGGCACGCCGCGCGCTCGACTACCTGGTTGGCTTCAACCTGTCGCCGGTGCTGTGGCGCAAGGTCCAGCGCGGCCTGTCCGCCGGCCGCGTGCAGTCGCCGGCATTGCGCATGATCGTCGAGCGCGAGGAAGAGATCGAAGCCTTCATCGCCCGCGAGTACTGGTCGATCGAGGCCGAGTGCGCGCATCCGACGCAGACTTTCACCGCCAAGCTCAACAAGCTCGACGGCAAGAAGTTCGAACAGTTCACCGTCACCGACGGCGACACCGCCGAATCGGCGCGCCAGCGGATCGTCAAGGCCGCCAACGGCGCCCTGCATGTCACCGACGTCGCCAGCAAGGAACGCAAGCGCCGCCCCTCGCCGCCGTTCACCACCTCGACGCTGCAGCAGGAAGGCTCGCGCAAGCTCGGCTTCACCACGCGCAAGACCATGCAGGTCGCGCAGAAGCTGTACGAGGGCGTGACCCTCGGCGACGAAGGCACCGTCGGCCTGATCAGCTACATGCGTACCGACTCGGTCAGTCTGTCGGAAGAAGCCCTGGGCGAGATCCGCGACGTGATCGCGCGCGACTACGGCACGCGTGCGTTGCCGGACAAGCCCAACACCTACCAGACCAAGTCCAAGAACGCACAGGAAGCGCACGAAGCGGTCCGCCCGACTTCGGCACTGCGCACGCCGGCGTCGGTGTCGCGCTTCCTCAGCGACGACGAGCGCCGCCTGTACGAACTGATCTGGAAGCGCGCCGTCGCCTCGCAGATGGTCCCGGCCACGCTCAACACCGTGTCGGTCGACCTGGCTGCAGGCGGCGAACACAGCTTCCGCGCCTCGGGCACGACCGTGGTCGACCCGGGCTTCCTCGCCGTCTACGAGGAAGGCAAGGACACCAAGACCAGCGATGACGAGGACGAAGGTCGCAAGCTGCCGTCGATGAAGATCGGCGACCGTGTGCCGCTCGACCGCATCCATGCCGACCAGCATTTCACCCAGCCGCCGCCGCGCTTCACCGAAGCGGCGCTGGTGAAGGCGCTCGAGGAATACGGCATCGGCCGTCCCTCGACCTACGCCTCGATCATCCAGACCCTGCAGTTCCGCAAGTACGTCGAGATGGAAGGTCGCAGCTTCCGCCCGTCCGACGTCGGCCGTGCGGTCAGCAAGTTCCTCTCCAGCCACTTCACCCAGTACGTCGACTACGACTTCACTGCCAAGCTCGAGGACGAGCTCGATGCAGTGTCGCGCGGCGAAGAGGAATGGGTGCCGCTGATGGAGAAGTTCTGGGGACCGTTCAAGGAACTGGTGCTCGACAAGACCGAGTCGGTCGACCGCAGCGAAGCCACCGGCGCGCGCGAACTAGGCACCGACCCCAAGAGCGGCAAGCCGGTCAGCGTCCGCCTGGGCCGTTATGGGCCGTATGCGCAGATCGGCACGGTCGAGGACGAGGAGAAGCCGGAATTCGCTTCGCTGCGTCCTGGCCAGAGCATGCACACCATCGAGCTGGCCGACGCGCTGGAGCTGTTCAAGCTGCCGCGCAAGCTGGGCCAGAGCAACGGCCATGAAGTCAGCGTCGGCATCGGCCGCTTCGGTCCGTTCGCCAAGCGCGGAACCGTGTACGCCTCGCTGCCGAAGGAAGACGACCCGCACACGATCGACTTCGAGCGCGCGGTGTTCCTGATCGAAGAGAAGGAAGAGATCGCCCGCAACCGCATCATCAAGCAGTGGGACGACAGCGACATCCAGGTGCTCAACGGCCGTTTCGGTCCGTACATCAGCGACGGCAAGCTCAACGGCAAGATTCCCAAGGACCGTGAGCCGGCGTCGCTGACGCTGGAGGAAGTCACCCAGCTGCTGGCCGATACCGGCAAGCCGGTGCGCGGCCGCTTCGGCAAGAAGAAGGCGGCAGCGAAGAAGGAACCGGCGGTCAAGGTGGCGAAGAAGGCGGTGGTGAAGAAGGCCGCCGCGAAGAAGGCACCGGCGAAGAAGGCTGCGAAGAAGGCCACCAAGAAGACGGCCGCCAAGAAGGCGCCGGCGAAGAAGGCCGTGGCCAAGAAGGCTCCTGCGAAGAAAGTGGTGAAGAAGGTCGCCAAGGCCTGAGGAAGGCCCGCGTCCCGGCCCGGGCGCATTGCGCTCGGGCTATGCTTCATCCATGTCGCTGCTGACCCCCAACGAAGCCGCCATCGCCCTGCACCGGGGCGCCGTCATCGCCTACCCGACCGAAGCCGTCTGGGGCCTGGGCTGTGATCCCTTCGACGAGTCCGCGGTCATGCGACTGCTCGCGATCAAGCAGCGACCGGTCGAAAAAGGAATGATCCTGATCGCCGGCTCGCTGGATCAGATCGACGGTCTGCTCGACTGGCAGGCACTGCCGCCGCCGCGCCGCGAGGCCGTGCTGGCGACCTGGCCGGGACCCAACACCTGGATCGTGCCGACCACTCGGCGCGTGCCGCGCTGGATCACCGGCGCCCACGACGGCGTCGCCGTGCGCGTCAGCGACCATCCGACGGTCATTGCCCTGTGCGCCGCATTCGGCGGGCCACTGGTCTCCACCAGCGCCAACCTCAGCGGCGAGCCGCCCGTGCGCACCCGCGGCGAGCTCGATCCGCGTCTGCTGGTCGATCTCGACGGCGTCACCATCGGCGAGACGGGCGGACTGGCTTCGCCCACCACCATCCGCGACGCCCGCAGCGGCGCCCAGTTGCGCGCGTAGCCGACACCGCCGGCACACCGGCTTAACGGCCAAGGTCGTAGCGTCCCGGCGCCGGGCGTTGATCGGCAACGCCGCGCAGACCAGGCCCACCGGGAGGCCGTCATGAAGATCGCGCAGATCTCACTGCTGACGCTGGCGTTGCTCGCCGCGCTTCCCCTGGCGGCACAGGACAAGGCGGCCAAGGCCGGGCAACTCTCGCCCGAGCAGCAGGCGATGATGCAGGCCTGGGAAGCGGCCGCGAAGCCGGGCGAACAGCACAAGCAGCTGGCCGGGATGGTCGGCAAATGGACCACCAAACAGACGATGTGGATGGATCCGGCCGCACCGCCGTTGACCGAGACCGGCACGGCAACCAACACGCTGGTGCTGGGCGGCCGCCACATCCGCCAGGACTTCCAAAGCAAGTGGATGGGCCAGCCGTTCGAAGGCGTCGGCTTCATCGGCTACGACAACGTCACCGGCAAGTACTACAGCACCTGGATGGACAGCGGCTCGACTGGCATGTACGTGTCGCACGGCGACTACGACGCGGCCACGAAGACCTACACCTACCTGGGCGAGATGGCCGACCCGGCATCCAAAGGCGCGAAGATCCCGGTGCGCCAGGTCGTGCGAGTCGTCGACAACGATCACCAGGTGTTCGAGATGTACGAGACCCGTGGCGGCAAGGAAGCCAAGACGATGCAGATCGACTACACGCGGCAGCAGTGAGGGAGCAGCGACCATGATCGCCCATTCGCACCTATCGCCGATGGCGTCGACGGCGCATGCTGCACGCATGTCGTCGCGCCGTCCCGCCCTGTCGGTTTTCCTGCTCGCTTCCCTGCTCGCCTCGCCGGCGCTCGTGAGCGCTGCCGACATCACCATCTATCGCTGCACCGGTCCGGACGGCAAGCTGACCCTTCGCGATACCCCGTGCCACAAGGGCGAGACCCAGCAGGCCAAGGAAATGCAGCGGCCCAAGGACCCACCCAAGCGCGCCAAGACCAAGGCGACCACGACGCGCGCGCCAACGCGCGCGGCGGCGACCACGGCCATCACGGCGGCACCTGCCACCACCACCCGCTACATCGTGATGAAGCCACCCAAGCCCATGTACGAATGCACCACGCCCGACGGCACCAGCTACATGAGCGACACCAGCGAGGGCAACCCGCGCTGGATGCCGCTGTGGGCGCTGGGCTATCCGGTGGTGGATTCGCGCACCTCGCTCGGCGACAACATCGGCGGGCGCCCCGGCCGGCCGTCGGGCACACAGCCCGGACCGCCGATGGGCGGTCAGTTCGTCTATGACCCGTACGGCCCCGGTTCGTGGGTCCGCGACGCCTGCAGCGAACTGCCGCAGCAGGAAGCCTGCGCACGCCTGCGCGATCGCCGCTGGGAACTCGGGCGCGCCTACAACAGTGCCTTGCAGAGCGAGCGTCAGCACATCGATGTGGAGCAGCGCGGCATCGATGCACGACTGGCCAATGATTGCGGTGATGCCTGATGCGGTTGACCTGGGGGAGCGTCGCGCGACGACGACTGATGTGCCTGTTGCTGTTGCTGGCGATGGCGCCGATCGCGCAGGCGCAGGTGGTGATCTATCGCTGCACCGATGCCAGTGGCGAAGTGACGCTGCAGAACGGCACGCCTTGCCCGAAGGGCAGCAAGGAGGTCAAGCGCGTGGTCGAAGCGGCGCCGTCGCAGTCTCGCGCGCAGTTCCTCTCGGGTAGCACCACGCCCGCACCGGCCGCGGCAACACCTTCTCCCGCTGCGCCGCCAGCTGCAGTTGCCCCGCCGGTAGTGGCCGCGCCGGCACCTGCGCCAGCGGCGCCTGCCACCAACCTCGGCGCACGGACACCACCGCCGCCGCTGTTCGAGTGCCGCACCTGGGAAGGCCACCGTTACCTCGGCGACGAAGCCCAGCCGCCGCCGCGCTGCGTGCCGGTGGCGATCACCGGCCTGGACGGGACCAACGACACCTCCGCCGGCTCGGCCTGCCAGATGGTCGACGACCAATGCCAGGCGGTGTCCGATGCCCTGCTGTGCCAGGGCTGGACGCAGCGGCTGAACGATGTCGAATCGCAGTCCGTTGGAGGCGGCGACAATCGCGCGTACGCTCGGGCCGAGGCCCAGCGCCTGCGCGCGATCATCGACGGGAGCAGTTGCGCGGCCCCCTGAGCAGGCGATGATGTGCCGGCCTGCCTGGCCTTGTTGCCTCGTTCAATGCGTTTACCGAAGCGTCGCACGCGCTGTCGGCGACTATCCCGACTACCGCGTGTGCCGCAAGGAACGCCGACTTGGAGATGGATTTGTCCGCGGTCCGACCCGCTTCCTTCTGGTGGCTGCTGATCATCACGAGCCTGATGGTCGCGTCGGTGGCCGCCGGTCTGGTTTACACCCTGCGCGGTTACATCCCGGCGCACTGGCAGGTGCCGGTGCGGGCGTTGCTGTTCAACGTGCGGATCGACGATCGCGTGTGGATCACGATGCCCGACGGTGTCCGCCTGGCCGGCACGCTGTACCGGCCGCGCGGCGCGAGCGCGCCGCTGGCCACCGTCTTCATCCGCCTGCCCTACGACCGCAGGCACTACGGCGAGGCGCTGGGCGATGCGATGTTCTTCGCACGCAACGGCTATGCGGTGCTGGTGCAGGACGTGCGCGGCAAGTTCGAATCCGAGGGCGAGGGCTTCGTGCCGTGGCGCCACGCCACTGCCGATGGCGTGGCGACACTGGAGTGGATCACGCAGCAGTCGTGGTCGAACGGCAAGGTCGGCACGATTGGATGCTCGGCACTGGGCGAACTGCAGTACGCGCTGGCCCGGGCGAACCATCCCGCGCATGCGGCGATGATCCCGGAGGCTGCCGGCGGCGCCGCTGGCCTGCTCGCCGGCAACGCCGACTATTTCGGCTCGTTCGAGGGCGGCGTGATGCAGTTGGCGAGCACCGCCGGCTGGTTCTCGCGGCACGGCAGCATGCTGCCGCACTCGGGATCGCCGCAGGTTCCGGGCATGGCCGCCATGCTCGGGCAACTGCCCGTGGTGGAACTGGTCCAGCGCGCGCGACCGGGGCCGAATGCCTTCGAGTACGTCGTCACCACGCCCCTGGGTGACGCCGGCTGGAACGACCTGGACTACGTCACCGACGCCGACCGCATCACCACGCCGGCGCTGGTGATCAATACCTGGGGCGACCAGACCATCTCCGGCACGCTGGCGATCAGCGAAGCGGCGCGGCGCGGATCCGCGCAAGCAGCCGCCAACCAGCACGTCATCATCGCCCCGGGCAATCACTGCGAGCATGAACTCATCGCCGACCTGGGCCGCTTCGGCGAGCTGCCGGTGCGCAATGCCGAGCAGCCCTACCGGCAGTGGTACCTGCAATGGTTCGATTACTGGCTGCGCGGGAAGGGCGATGGCCTGGCCAGCCTGCCGCCGTATCTCTACTTCGTCATCGGCGAACAGCGCTGGCTGAGTTCGACCACCTGGCCGCCGGTGCAGTCACGGCACCAACGCTGGTACCTGCGCAGCGGCGGCAAGAGCAACAGCCGCGACGGCGATGGCACGCTGGGCCCGCAACCCGATGGCAGCGAGCATTCCGACGGCTACCTCTACGACCCGCTCGACCCGGCGCCCTCGCGCGGCGGGCCGCTGTGCTGCAGCGCCGACCCGCGCGCGCTGTCCGGACCGGTCGACCAGCGCGATGTCGAAACCCGCAACGACGTGCTGGTCTACACCTCGGAGCCGCTGGCGGCGCCGCTGCGCATTGTCGGACCGTTGCGTGCGCACCTGACGGTCTCGTCCTCGGCGCCAGACACCGACTTCGTCGCCCGCCTGGTGCACGTCTGGCCCGACGGGCGCGCCACCAACATCCAGGAAGGCGCGATGCGCGTGCGCTACCGCGACGGCGTCTTCTGCCCAACGCGGATGGAACCCGGCAAGACCTATGAGCTGACCGTGGACATGCGCTCGATCGCCTACCTGGTGCCGCGCGGACATCGCATCCGCCTGGACGTCACCAGCAGCAGCTTTCCGCGGCTGGAGCGCAACCTCAACACCGGCGGCCGCAACTACGACGAGACCGTGCCGGCGCGGGCGCTCAATCGCGTCCACCTAGGGGGCGACAGCGGCTCCTACCTCGAGCTTCCGGTGCTGGCGACGCCGGAGCCGGAGGAGTAGCGGTCCCTGCACGTCGGAAAGGTATGCTCGGCACCTCGAAGCGCTGGTGGCGTGGACGCCCCCAGCCGACAACCTGCGGAGACCGTCATGCCGAACCCGCCTCGCCTGAAGGCCACTGACTTCGATCCCGAAGTGCTGCGCCTGTTCGACCAGTACGTCCACGGCGCGATCGATCGAAGGGGCTTCCTCGCCGGTGCGGCGCGATTCGCCGTCGGCGCCGCCGGTGCGGCCGGACTGCTCGCCGCGCTGAGCCCGCAGTTCGCCGCTGCGCAGCAGATCAAGCCCGACGACAAGCGCCTGCTGGCCAAGCATGTCGACTTCCCTTCGCCGCACGGTTACGGCACCGGTCGCGGCTACCTGGCGCGCCCGGCGAAGGCGCGCGGCCCGCTGCCGCTGGTGCTGGTGGCGCACGAGAACCGCGGCCTCAACCCGCACATCGAAGACATCACGCGGCGACTGGCGCTGGCCGACTTCATCGCCTTCGCACCCGACGCGCTGTTCCCGCTGGGCGGTTATCCGGGCGACGAGGATTCGGCGCGCACGCTGTTCGGCCAGCTCGACCAGGCCAAGACGCGCGAAGACTTCCTCGCCGCAGCCGGCATGCTGAAAGGTATCGAGGGCGGCAATGGGCGACTGGGTGCGGTCGGCTTCTGCTATGGCGGCGGCATCGCCAACTTCCTGGCCACCCGACTGCCAGATCTGGCTGCCGCGGCTCCGTTCTACGGCGCGGCCGCGCCGCTGGAAGACGTGCCGAAGATCAAGGCGGAGCTTCTGGTTGTGCTCGCGGCCAACGACGAGCGCATCAATGCCAACTGGCCGGCCTACGAGGCGGCCCTGAAGGCAGCCAACGTGCGCTACACGTTGTTCCAGCCGCCCGGCACGCAGCACGGCTTCAACAACGACACCACGCCGCGCTACGACGAGGCCGCCGCGAAGCAGGCCTGGGAGCGGACGATCGCGTTGTTCAACCGCACACTGCGCGAAGCCGGCTGAGGGCTCGTACAAGCGGAGACGTCCTTCTTCGCGTGACGACAATGCCTCCCGTATGCTCCGCGCATTCCCACGGGATTACAGCGCCATGGCCACCGACCGCTTTGCGTCCGCCGTGTTCGACGAATACCTGGAGAAGGCGGCCAAGCACGCCTCGGCCTACCTGCGCACGCTGCCCGACCGCCATGTCGGCGCGCGTGCCAGCCGCGACGAGTTGCTGGAGGCACTGCGCGTGCCCCTGCCCCAACAGGGCGACGAGGGCGGTGAAGTGATCGACCTGCTCGCCGCGCAGGTTTCGCGCGGCGCGGTGGCCTGCAACTCGCCGCGCTATTTCGGCTTCGTCATCGGCGGCGCCTACCCGGTCGCGCTTGCCGCCGACTGCCTGGTGTCGACCTGGGACCAGAACGCCGGCATCTACGCGATCTCGCCGCTGGTGGCGGTGGTCGAGGAAGTTGCCGCGGAGTGGTTGCTGGAACTGTTCGGCCTGCCGCGCGAATCCGGCGTGGGCTTCGTCACCGGCTGCCAGATGGCCAACTTCACCTGCCTGGCCGCGGCGCGCCATGGCGTTCTGCGGCGCGTCGGCTGGGATGTCGAGGCCGACGGCCTGGCCGGCGCACCGCGGATCAACGTCATCGCCTCGGCCGAGTCGCACATCACCATCGACGTGGCGATGCGTTACCTCGGCCTGGGCACGCGCGCCTTGCAGCGGGTCGAGAGCGACGGACAAGGGCGCATGCGCGTCGATGCGCTGCGCGAGAAGATGGCCTCGCTGCAGGGCCCGACGATCATCTGCGCGCAGGCCGGCAACGTGAACACCGGCGCCTGCGACCCGCTGCGCGAGATCGGCCGCATCGCCAACGATGCCGGCGCGTGGCTGCATGTCGACGGTGCCTTCGGCCTGTGGGCGCGCGCCAGCGATGCGCAGCGCCATCTTGCCGACGGCATCGAGCTGGCCGACTCGTGGGCGACCGACGCGCACAAGTGGCTGAACGTGCCTTACGACAGCGGCGTGGCGATGGTCCGCCACGCCCAGGACCATCGTGCCGCGATGACTTCGGCCGCCGCCTACCTGATCCAGACCCAGGGCGCCGAACGCGACGCCGTCGACTGGGTGCCCGAGTTCTCGCGCCGCGCCCGCGGTGTGCCGGTCTACGCCACGCTGCGCGCGCTCGGACGCGATGGCATCGCCGACCTGGTCGAACGCAGCTGTGCGCGGGCCAGGCAGATGTCCGATCTGCTTGCACGCGAACCTGGCGTGCGCATCCTCAACGAAGTGGTGCTCAACCAGGTGCTGGTCCGCTTCGACGATGACGACGACACCACCCGCGCGGTCATCGCCGGCGTGCAGGCCGACGGCACCTGCTGGCTCGGCGGCACCAACTGGCAGGGCCAGGCGGCGATGCGGATCTCGGTGTCGAACTGGGCCACGACCGAGGACGACGCCGACCGCAGCGTTGCGGCGATCGCGCGCGTGTTCCGTTCATTGCGCGATCGGCCGAAACAATCCTGAGAGGACATCACCGTGATCGAGATCATCCTGCTGCTGGGCAAGGACGACTACGCCATCGAGCATTGGGAGCAGGCCCCGGACCTGGTCGACTACAAAGGCAGTCCGTTCTCGCTGCGCGCCGGCCCGCGCGCCCCCGAGCAGACCGATCACGAGCTCGAACCGGTGGCTGTCTATGCGCCAGACGAACTCACCGAGGAAGAGTTCCAGGACCTGTTCTATGCGCTGCAGCCGAAGATCCCGGAGCTGGCGTTGAAGTACACCTAGGTTTTGGCGGCCTGCTGCTTCCGCGTCCACCGGACCAGCACCGCGATGCTGACCACCATCACCACCGCCGTGATGATGGATGTCTCCGGTCCGAACTCGCCCCCTGTCAGCCAGGCCGGACCGTGGTAGATGCTTTCCAGCGGCGCCTTCGCGCGCCAGTCTTCCAGACCCGACAGCGGGATGCCGGTGGCGAAGATGGCGAAGTTCCAGGCGGCGTGATGCAGGCCGACGACCCACAGGTTGCGCGAGGCGATGAAGACGCAGGTCCAGAACGCGCCGATCAGCGTCAGCGCCAGCACCATCGCCAGGTCGGCGCCGGCATTGAACCAGTGCATGATCGCGAACACCAGCGATTGCAGCAGTACCGCCATGACCGTTCCCAGTGCACCTTCGAGGGCGCGGAACACGATGCCGCGGAACACGATCTCCTCGATGATCGCCGCCGCCAGGATCGCGCCCGCGATCGGCGGCACGCCCTGCATCCCGCGGACCGCGACCACTTCGTAGTTGCCCAGTGCGAACAGCGACAGTGTGGTGATCGAGATCAGCACTGCGCCCGACAGCGCGCCAAAGACGATGCCGAGCGGAGCGATGCGCAGCTCCGTGACCGCGCGCTTCTCGTGGAGGCGGACGTAGAGCCAGTAGCCTAGCAGGGCGAACGCCAGGATCCCGCTGCGCCTGAGCACAGCGATCGCCGGTTCGCCCAGATGGAGTACCGCCGCCAGCGCGGGCAGCAGCAGCGATCGGAACAGCAGCATCGACAGGGTCACGGCAGCCAGTGCCAGCGCCAGTTTCAGCAGTGCCTGTCCGACCAGCCTGAGCGTCAAGGGCGCCTTTATCACGGCGCAACGTCGCGCTGTGAGCGGTCGCGGTTGACCAGCCAGCCGAAAGCCGCAGCAGTGAAGAACATGATCAGACTGTAGATCGCAGCAGGAATCGCCATCGTCGGATTATCGAGCAGACTCGGGCTCAAGGCGACGGCAATGGCCAGCGTGCCGTTGTGGATGCCGATCTCCATGCCGATGGCGATCGCCTGGCGCTTTTCCATGCCGGTGAGCCGGGGCACCCAATAGCCCACCAGCAGGCTGCCCACGTTGAAGGTAAGCGCGGCCAGTCCGATGATCGGTGCGTAGGTGACCAGGGTCGTCCAGTCGCGCGCCACGGCCACGGCGATGATCGCGACCAGCACGGCGACCGATGCGACCCGCACCGGCCGGGTCATGCGCTGCGCGAATGCGGGGCGACGCGCACGCATGGCCATGCCGATCGCCACCGGCACCAGCACGATCGCGAAGACCTGCAGCACCTTGTCGAATTGCAGCGGCAAGGTGTGGCTGTCGCCCATGAAGTAACGCAACGACAGGTTCACCAGCACCGGCAGCGTCACCACGGCCAACACCGAGTTGACCGCGGTCAGGCTGATGTTGAGCGCGACATCGCCGTGCGCCAGGTGGCTGAAGAGGTTGGCCGTGGTGCCGCCTGGCGAGGCGGCCAGCAGCATCAGGCCCACGGCGAGCGCCGGAGCGAGACCAAACGCTTTGACCAGCGCGAAGCACAGCAGCGGCAGCAGCACGGTCTGGCAAAGCAGCGCGACCAGGATCGGACCGGGCTGGCGCGCGACCCGCCGGAAGTCTTCCAGGGTCAACGACAGGCCGAGCCCCAGCATGATCACGCCCAGGGCCAACGGCAGCAGCACGGTCAGCAACGATCCTGATGTCACGCTGCAACCTCCCCTTCTGGCCGGCGAGAGGACAGTAGGGGGATTCGGCCGGTCCCGCAATCATTGCGCCTCACCGCCGTGCGACAGGACTCGCCATGACTCGTCTCTCGCGTGACGAGATCAGCGGCCGATCAGTTTGCTCAATTTCGCCACCACGTCGGGCGTCAACGGGCCGAGGATGCCGCGTCGCGCAGCGGGAATGTGCGCGGCGGGATCCTCGTCGGAGAACACGTAGTGTTCGAGCACCGCTTTCCAGGCCGAGCGTTCGGCCGGCGGCAGCGACTTGAATGCGAGGATGCAGTGCGCCAGCGCGTCCAGGCCCGGTTCGGCGACATGCCCCGGGTACGCTTCCGGGCGCCACCAGTAGTTCACCAGCGCGTTGAGGGTTTCGAGCGACTCGACGTGATGCCACCACACCGGCGGGATGTAGATCGCATCACCGGGTTCGAGCTCGGCCACCTGGGCATGCTCGACGGCATCGCGCAGGCGCGGAAAGCGCGGATCGTCCTGGTCCTGCAATCGCGGCAGGCTGATCGCCGCCGCGGTGGGCGCGAAGTCGAGCGGCCCGACGTACAGGTTGCGTACCTGCTCCGGCGGGAACAGCGTGAAGCGGCGTCGACCGCAGGCGACGACGGCGAGATTGTGCGAGCTGTCGAAATGCGCGGGCGTGGTGACGCGGTTGCCCATCCACAGGCGCGGGCGCGCAGACGGCCCCAGCAGCGGCAGCGCATGGTCGTCGAGGATCCCGGGAAGGCTGTCGGCGATCAGCGCGCTCTGCATGGCCACGCCCGGCCCAGCCACTCCTTCAAGCCGGCTGTACGACGCCAGCCGCTGCAACACCTGGGTCACGGTGACGCGAAAGCGCTTGTAGTTGAAGCCGTCCATCTGCGCGTCGTAGCCAACGACGCCGCCCGCGTCGGGCGGCATCACCAGAACATCGACCGCGGTCCCGTTGTCGTAACCGACCAATGCCTGGGCGAACGCCGTGTCCGATTGCCGCGCAAGCTGCACCAGCGGCCAGTCCCGGCACAGCCCGCGCAGCACGACCGGCCGGCCGCCGTCGACGAGGCGCTCAATGGTGATCGGTAGCCCGTCGGGCCCGAGTTCCTCGATGGCGGTTGGCATCCGGCTGACGCAAGTCGCAGTGTGCGGAAGTCGATGCTAGCGGATTGGACGTACTCAGTCCGCCACCCTGCCCACGATCGATTCCTGGTCGGCGACCGGCCTAGTCGGTAACGAGTTTGGAAGCCGCCTGCGCGGCGCGTGCGCGCGGATCCGCCCAGACGCTGTTGGCTTCGCCGTCGCGGGCGCGGCGGGCGGTGGCACGCGCCAGCCAGCCGAAGCCGAAGGCCATGGCCCAAGCGCCGGCATCGATGGCGAACAGCGACCACTCGCCCTTCATCGCTGCCACCCACAGCCAGGTCCCGGTAACCAGTCCGTGTGCCACCGGCACGAAAGCGGTGGTGACCGCCGCCGCCCACAGCAGTTCCTGCGCCGCCCGAACGGGCGGACGCAGCGCCGCCCACAGCGCGCACAGCGCCCAGGTGACGAAGCAGGCGGTCTTGATCGTCAGCTCGATGTCGCCGGCAATGCGCAGGGCCGGCCACTGCGCCAGCTGGGTGGCGATGAACGCCACCGAGATCGCCACGCACACGCCGATGCACACGCCCACCGTGGCTCGGGCCATGCCGAGCTGCGCCGCGCCCTGTTCGAGCTGGCGGCGCTTGCGTCGCGATTCGACCCACAGCAGGTTGCCGGAATAGAACAGGAACGCGCCGCCGATGCCGAGCACGAAGTACAGCACGCGCACCCAGGTATTGCCGTACTCGCCGAAGTGGAGCGCGTAGGCCGAAGCCAGCGTGGCGTGGTTGGCATCGCGACTCCCCGGCAACTGCGTTGCCAACAACTCGCCGCTGTTGGCGTTCATTGCCACCGCGCCGATCGGACCAAGCGTGCCGGGCGATTCGCCCGAGATCTCGATGGTGGCGTTGGCATCGCCGGCATGCGCCAGCTTGAAGTAGGCCGGCTCGAACGAGGCCAACCCCTGCGCTCGGGCAACCTCTATCGAGCGCGCATGCAGCATCTCCAGCGAACCCATCGGCTGCTGGCGTCCTGCAGCTGTTGCCACGGGCGCGGTATCCATCGCCGGTCCCAGCGCCGCCATCAGCCCGCCGCGATAGATCAGCGGGTTGAGCGCCATCATCACGATCATCAGCAGGCACAGCAGCGCGCCGGTGATGGCGAACATCAGGTGCATTGGCAGGCTGAGCACGCCGATGACGTTGTGCGCGTCCTGCCAGAAACGCTTGAGACTGCGACCCGGGCGCAGCGCGAACAGGTCGTCGGCGAGCTTGGGCAGGTGGATCACCACGCCGGAGATCAGTGCAAGTCCGTACAGCAGGCTGACGATGCCCATCAGGTACTGGCCGGCGACCGGAATGCCGAGCGAGTAGTGCAGCGCGTTGACCAGTTCCGACAGCGCGCCGCCGGGCATCTTTTCGCTGCCGTCGAGGTTGTCGAGCGTGGCGTAGCGCCACGTACCGCTTTCGTCCTGCCAGTAGCTGGCCGCCTGCGGGTACTCGCCGCCGGGGAAGACCATGCCGACGTGTTCACGCGCCCTGGGATGGCGGGCCAGCGTCTCATCGAGCAGCCGCTGCGCATCATTCAGGCCCTGCTCCGTCGACATCGGCGCATGCGGCGTCTGCCAGGCCTGCAGGTCGTGGTGGAACACGGTGATCGCGCCAGCGTAGAACGCCACGAACAGCGCGAAGCCGGCGACCAGGCCGACCCAGGTGTGCACGGCGGTGAAGGTGCGCAGGGTATTGGACTTGAGCTTGATCACGTCAGCGTACCCACTGCAGTGTCTGCAGGATCCACAGCGTGGCGAGGCTGACTACCGCGACGCCGCTGAACCAGGCCCATGCGCGCTTGCCGTTGCGGAACTGGAAGGCCAGCGCCATCGCCGCCATCCACACGGCGAAGAAGGCGACGACCCCGGCGACCAGTGTCGACTGCCACGGACCCGGCAGCAGCCAGCTCACCAGCCCTGTCACGCCGGCCGACAGCAGGAAGCCGGGAATCGCGGCGGCGGTAGCGCGTCCCCACATCAGCGCGACTCCTTCTGCGCAGGCGAACGCAGGGCGAGGTACGGCAAAGCCATCATGCCCAGCATCCAGGTGCCGAGCATCGCGCACAGGCCGGCGCCGCCGCCGAGCAGCCGCATCCACAGCACCAGCCCGACCACCGCCAGCGCCAGACCAATCCGCGTGGAGCGATGCGGATGCTTAGGCCGCGGCGTCCAGCGGCAGTTGCGCGAACCGGCATAGAGGGCCAGCGCCGACAGCAGCGTGCTGATCAGTGCCGACAATTCCAGAGCCAGTTCCATGCGTTGGCGCTTACCAGTTGAAGCGTGCGGTCGCGGTGACCGTGCGCGGATAGCCGTAATAGCACCAGGCCGCGCTGTTGCAGGCGCTGATGTATTCCTTGTCGGTCAGGTTGTTGGCGTTGAGCTGCAGGCGCCACTGGCCGATGTCGTAATGCACGGCGGCGTCGAACAGCGTGTACGACGGCGTCTGCCACACGTTGTACGCATCGCCGTAGTGCTCGCCGGTGTAGCGCACGCCGCCGCCGAAGCCCAGGCCCGAGAGCGCGCCGGAAGTGATCGTGTAATCAGCGCCGAGCGAAGCGACCTGCCCGGGCTGCAGCGCGATCTCCTTGCCCAGCGACAGCGCATCGTTGGACTGGGTCACTTCCGAGTCGGTGTAGGTGTAGGCGCCGTAGATGCTGAAGCCGTTGCCGACGTTCCAGCGACCTTCCAGCTCGACGCCATTGACCTCGGTCTCGCCCTGCTGGACCGAGTACAGCGTGTGGTTGGGATCGACGGTGAGCGTGTTCTCCTGCACCAGGCGATAGACCGCCAGGGTGGCGAGGACGCGGTTGTGCGCCGGCTGGTACTTCACGCCGGCCTCGATCTGCTCGCCGGTGGTCGGCACGAACGCGTTGCCGTTGAAGTCGGTGCCGACGGTCGGCTGGAACGATTGCGAGTAGCCGATGTACGGTGCCAGGCCGTTGTCGAACAGGTAGTTGACGCCGACGCGGCCTGAGAACTCGTCGTCGCTCTGGTGGCTGCGGGTGCCGCCGATCAGCTCGCGAGTGTTGGTACCGACCCAGTCCTGGCGCCCGCCGAGCGTGACGATCCAGCGATCGAGCCTGATCTGGTCCTGCAGGTACAGGCCGGTCTGGTCCTGGTCCTGCACGGTGCGCGTGGTGTAGTCCGGCGGCACTATCTGGCTGCCATAGACCGGATTGAAGATGTCCAGGGTCGGCGCGGTGAACGCGAACGCCTGCGCGTACTCGTTGCGCGAATCGCGGTAGTCCAGGCCGGCGAGCAGCGTGTGCTGGGCGCGGCCGGTGTTGAAAGCGAACGTCAGCTGGTTGTCGATACCGGTGTTCTTCTCTTCTTCCTCGGTCGCCCACAGGTAGCGGAACAGCGTGCGCTGGTCGGCGAGCAGGCCGAACGCGCCGACGGTGACGGCCGGGTCGATGTCGGTGGTGCCGTAGCGCACGTTCTGCCTGAACATGGTGCCGCCGCCGAAGTCGTGGCTGTACTCCCAGCCCAGCGACTTCATGGTCTTGTCGTAGGTGTTGTAGCCCGGCTCGCCGGTGAAGCGGTTGATCGGGATCCTGCCGTTCGGGTTCGGCAGCAGCGTGCCTTCCGACGGCAGGAAGCCGCCACCGGCGACGGTGTCGTTGCGCTGGTAGCGCGCGAGCAGCGTCAGTGTGTTGGCTTCGTCGGGCTTCCAGGTCAGCGCCGGTGCGATGAAGTAACGGTCGTCGTGGACGTAGTCGACGACGTCATCGCTGTTGCGCGCCAAACCGGTCAGGCGGTACGACCACTCGCCGCTGCCGCCGAGGGCGCCGCCGAAGTCGAACGCGGCCTGGACCATGTCGTAGCTGCCAACCTGCAGCTCGACCTCGCGCAGCGCCTCGCTAACCGGGCGCTTGCTCACATAGTTGATCAGGCCACCGGGCGGCATCGCGCCGTAGATGACCGAGGCCGGGCCCTTCAGCACTTCGATGCGCTCCAGGCCGAACGGCTCGATGCGGGTGATGCTGCTGTTGGATCCACCGGCCAGGGCGAGACCGTCGAGGTAGCGCGCCGGGGTGAAGCCGCGCACCAGCAGCCAGTCGCTGCGCGGATCGGGGCCGTAGCCGCCGCCCTGGGCACCGGCGGTGGTACCACACCGCTTCTTCGGTACCGTGCACCGCGCGGTCGCGCAGTTGCTGGTCGGTGATCACCGACACCGAGGCCGGGATCTCGCGCAGCGGGGTATCGGTCTTGGTCGCGCTGCCGCTGCTGCGTGCCAGCGGGGCATGCACTTCGACCGAGTCCAGCTCGGTGGCCGACGGCGAGGCCGTCTGGGCATTGGCGGCGACCGGCGCGGTCACTGCGGCGGCGATGGCCAGCGCGAGGGCATGGCGGAAAACGGCGGTGCGAGGAAGGGACATGAGGAGACCAGGCAAGGAGGCGGGCACCCCGTCCCTGGGGTGTTGCGGCGGCCACCGGGGAACCGGTAGACATTCCGCTCGTCAAGAGATGGGAATGATTCGCATTCTAATGGCCGGACCGTGCCAAGGGCAATCAAGACAATCCCCCGACCCGTCATTCCGGCGAAGGCGGGAATGACGAAGTGCGGGGAACGTCCATGGGCTCCCGTCTGCGCGGGAACGACGGGGTGCGGGGAACGTCCATGGTTCCCGCCTTCGCGGGAACGACGGGGAGGCCTCAGAACCCGTAGCGCAGGAATCCGCCATCGACGGCGATGCATTCGCCGGTGACATACCCCGCGGCCGGCAGGCACAGGAAGGCCACCGCCGCCGCCACTTCCTCCGGCTCGCCGATGCGCCCCAGCGGCGTGCGCAGCAATACCTCGTCGAGGTAGTCCGGATCGGCCAGCTTGTCGGAGGTGCGGCGGGTGCGGATGTACCACGGCGCCACCGCATTGACGCGGATGCCGTCCTCGGCCCACTCCACCGCGAGGTTGCGCGTCATCTGGTGCATCGCCGCCTTGCTCATGCCGTACGGCGCGCCGGTGCGCACGTGGATCATTCCCGAGACGCTGCCGACGTTGACGATGCTCGATGCGGCGTGCCGGGTCAGCAACGGATGCGCATAGCGCGACAGCTCGAACGCGGAGAACACGTTCACCTCGAACACCTGCCGCCACTCGTCCTCGGTGTAATCGGTGGCGACCTTGCTGATGTTGCCGCCGGCGTTGTTGACCAGGATGTGCAGGCCTTCGCCGAAATCCTCGACCCAGTCGAGCAGCTCGCGGCGCTGTTCCTCATCGGCGACGTCGGCGACGAAGCCCTGGATGTCGCGGTCGGGGAAATCCTCGACCAGCTCGCTGCGCGCAGCATCGAGTGCGGTCGAGTCGCGCGCGGCGAGCAGGACGTCGGCACCGAAGCCGAGCAGTTCGCGCGCGATCGCGCGCCCGATGCCGGCGCTGCCGCCGGTGACCAGGGCCAGTTGTCCGTCCAGGCGCCAACGCTTCGGGTCCATGCCGCTCTCCGGTATCGCACTGCGTGAAGGTGGTCGCGGTTGGGCACATTGCCGCGCGCGATGGCGGCTGTAGCATAGCCGCCAGACCAATCGAGGGTGCCCGGATGTCGCGATCGCTGCTGTGCGCGTTGATTTCGCTGGCGTTGCTGGCCGGGTGCTCCAAGCCGAAGCCGCCGGACAAGGACCAGCCGCCGGAACCGCAGGCGACGCAGTTGCGCGACGCGATGCAGGCGCCGCTGGAGCAGGCCAAGCAAGCCCAGGACGAAGCCAGGAAGGCCGTAGAGGCGCAGCGCGCGGCGATCGACGCGGCCACGGACGCGAGCTCGAACTAAGCGCGGCCCGTCGGTCCTTGCAACGAAAAACGCCCGGCCAGGCCGGGCGTTTTTTCGTTTACCCCTGCTGCATCACAACCCGCAGAAGCAGTACGCCAGCGCCTTCACCGGCACGCCCCGCGTCGGCTGGATCGCGCCTTCGAGGAAACGCAGGTCGGCCGCGGCCTGCGGCGAAGCCTTCGCCAACAGACTGCGGGCCATGTCGGACTCGCGCAGCCAGGCACCGCCGGCGTGGCTGCCGATGAAGCCGGTGAACAAGCGCTCGAACGGCGTCGCCGACTTCTCGATATAGCGCACGTGGTAGCTGTCCTTCTCGAGCTTGGCCTTGCTGGCGGCGAAGTCGATCGCCTGCTGCAGGCCGCCGAGTTCGTCGACCAGTCCGCGCTCCTTGGCCTGCTCGCCACTCCAGACGCGGCCACGGGCAATCGAATCAACCTGCTCGACCGGCTTGTTGCGGGCCGTGGCGACGCGACCGGTGAAGTCGCGGTAACCCTTGTCGATCACCGACTGGATGACCTGGCCAACCTCCGGCTGCAGCGGACGGGTGATGTCAAACGCGCCGGCAAAGCGGGTCGTGCCGACGCCGTCGGAATGCACCCCGATCTTGTCGAGTGCGCGCGGAATCGTCGGGATCAGGCCGAAGATGCCGATCGAACCGGTGATGGTCGAGGCATCGGCGTAGATGCGGTCGGCATCCATCGAGATCCAGTAACCGCCCGAAGCGGCCAGGTCGCCCATCGACACCGACACCGGCTTGCCGGCCTTCTTCAGCCCGACCACTTCGCGGCGGATCTGCTCGGAGGCGAACACTTCACCGCCCGGCGAATCGACGCGCAGCACCACCGCTTTCACGTTGTCGTCGTCGCGTGCTTCACGCAGCAAGGCCGCGGTGGACACACCGCCGACCGTGCCCGGCGGCCGCTCGCCGCCCTGGATTTCGCCCTCGGCCACGATCACCGCGACCTGCGGACGGCGCAGGTCGACCGCATCCAGACCGCTGTCGAGCTGCACCAGGTATTCGTCGAGCGAGGCCTGGCGGAAACCGCCATCGGCATCGTCGTCGGCGACACCACGCTGCACCAGCAGGTCGTCGACCTCCTCGCGCGTCTTCAGGCTGTCGACAAGCTTGGTCTGCAACGCGAACTTGGCCAGGTCGCCCTGGGCACTGGCGATGCCAACCGGCATCTGCTCGATGGCCTGCGCCAGCTGCGCGGCGTCGAGCTTGCGCGCCTTGGCAACGTCGCCGAGGTAGCGCTGCCATACGTCGTTCATCCAGAACAGATCGGCTTCCTTCGCTTCCGGCGATGCCGCGTCGAGCACGTACGGCTCAGCCGCCGACTTGTACTCGCCGACCTTGAACAGGTGGACGTCGACGCCGAGCTTGTCCTGCAGGCCCTGGCGGTAATAGGTGCGGTAGCGGCCGAGGCCTTCCAGCAGCATCCCGCCCATCGGGTCGAGATAGACCTCGTTGGCCTGTGCGGCCAGCAGGTACTGCTTCTGGTCCATCATTTCGGCAAAGGCGACGACCTGCTTGCCGCTGGCCTTGACCCGCGCCACCGCCTGCGCGACTTCGCGCAGCGAGGCGAAGCCACCGGCCTGCAACTCGTCGAGGTCGAGCACGACGCGCTCGATCCGCTTGTCATCGCGCGCGGCATCGAGTGCGCGCACCAGATCGCGCAGCTGCACTTCGCCGCCCCGTTCGCCCAGGGCCTTGCCCAGCGCGCGCGTCAGCGGGTCGCTGCTGTACTGCTCGACCAGGGTGCCTTCCGGGGCGATGACCAGCGTCGTGCGGTCGAGCAGCGGCTTGGTCCGCGGGCCCGAAAGGACGATCGACAGGAACAGGAACAGCAGGAAGAAGAAAACCAGGTTGAAGAACAACCGGCGGGTGAAGTTCATCGCATCCCACAGCCCGACAAAGAAACGGGCGATCGGGCCACGACGGGGCGTGTCATTCATTGCAAAGGCTCCTGGCGTACGTTTCCAGCCTAATGGCGGGCGGCTTGGAATTCACCCGCCATTCGTAACACGGCCCACCGGCCCTCGGCGTGACGCGTCCATAGCAGGCGTGAAGTGGCGGAAAGGAAATGGCGGCGGACGCGGAAAAGCTCAAGGGCCGCGCATGACCAGCCGGTCAGGTTGGCTCGAGCGCAGGAAGCGGGTGCACAGCAGCACTGCGGCCACGGTGAGTCCGGCGATCAGGCCGATCCACATGCCCTTGGGACCCCAGCCCAGCCCAAGCCCGAGGCCGGCGCCGAGCGGCATGCCGATGCCCCAGTAGGCCATCGCCGCGAGCAGCATCGGCACGCGGGTGTCCTTGAGGCCACGCAATGCCCCGGCGGACAGGACCTGCACGCCGTCGGGGAACTGGAACGCTGCCGCATACAGCAGCAGGGACGCCGCCAGCGTCGCTACCGCGGCGTCGCCGGTATAGAAGCTGACCAGCAGGTCGTTGCCGGTCAGCAGCACCAGTCCGGAGAACAGCTGGGTGCCGATGACTATCGTGTACCCGGCATAGGCGGCACGGCGCACGCCGGCAAAATCGCCGCGACCGAGCGCATGGCCGACCCGCACGGTGGTCGCCTCGGCCAGGCCCATCGGCACCATGAAGCACAGCGACGCCAGGTTGATCGCGATCTGGTGCGCGGCCGCCGGGACCTCGCCCAGGCGGCCCATCAGCAGCGCGGTGGCGATGAACAGCCCGCCTTCCATCAGCACCGTCACGCCGATCGGCAAGCCGGTGGCGAGCAGCCCGCGGATGATCGACCACTCGGGCAGGTCGAAGCGCTCGAACAGCTTGAGGTCGGCAAAGCGCTTTGAGCGCCACAGCACGATCGCAAACCCGATCGCCTGCAGCCACAGCATCATCGCCGAGGCCACGCCAAGTCCGCCGGCACCCATTTCCGGCAAGCCGAACTTGCCGAAGGTGAGCACGTAGCCGACCGGCAGCAACACCAGCAGTCCACCGGCACTCAGCACCAAAGTCGGCAAAGTCCAGTGCAGGCCTTCGCTGAGATAGCGCATGCAGAAGAACAGCGTCAGCGCCACCACGCCCCAGCGGATGCCGTGCAGGAAGGCGGTCGCGCCGGGAATGATCTCGGCGGTGATTCCCATCGGCCCCAGCGCCAGCGGGATGAAGGTCAGGAATGCGAACAGCACCAGGCCCAACCCGAGCGCCAGCCACAGCGCCTGCCGGAACAGCGCGCCGATCTGCTCGCGCTGGCCGGCGCCATCAAGCTGGGACACCGACGGCGGCACCGACAGCAGGGTGCCGATCGGCACCATCATCGGCAGCCACCACAGCGCGGTGCCGATGGTGACCGAAGCCAGCGTGGTGGTGCTGTGGTGGCCCGCAAGGACGTTGTCGACGAAGGCGATCAGGCCGGTCGACACGTGCCCGCCGACCAGGGGCGCGGCGAGGATGGCGGTGGTGCGGACTTCGCCGAGCAGCCCCTTGCGGGCGGGAATGGCGAGGGAAGAAGGCGGTGACATCGTTACAACCAGACGCACGACTGCGGCCGCGCGACCGAATCCGATGTCGGGCGCTGGCGCCGGGTCGCGGCGGGCCGCTATCTTAGCGGCTTGATCTGAACGGCTCGTTGCCATGGCCTGCACATGCCTTGGCGCCCCAGGGGAGAGGGAAATAACGGATGAGCGAGAAAGGACACGACGTTCCCAGCCATTGCGAGAACTGCAATGCGCCACTTCAGGGTCACTACTGCCATGACTGCGGGCAGTCGGTGGTCAATCCGGTGCGCGATGCCGGGCATGCGCTGGAGGAAGTGTTCGAGTCGTTCTGGCACCTCGACGGCCGCATCTTCCGGACCCTGCGCGACCTGCTGTCGCCGGGGCGCGTGGCCAACAACTACCTCGCCGGACAGCGCGCACGCTACGTCGCGCCGCTGCGCCTGTTCCTCGTGCTGAGCGTGCTGACGTTCTTCTTCGCGCAGATGGTCATCCACGTCGACAAGGGCGATGCCGCCAAGCCGATGGTGCAGCTCGAGGATGGTGTCTCGAGCAACAAGAACTCCGCCAAGCAGTCCAAGGCGTTCGCCAAGGCCACCAGCATCGCCGACGTCGAACAGATCCGGCGCAAGAACCTAGCCGACCTGGCCGAAGCACGCGCGGCGATCCCGGCGGTGCTGCTGCATGCGCGCAAGGCGATCGATGTTGCCGTCGACGACGTCAACCGCGCCGCCGACGGTCGCATCGACGCCATCGGTCGCGGAACGGGCATGAGCGCCGAACAGATCGTCGCAGCCAAGGCCGACGGCGCACGCCGCGCTGCCGCCGCGATGGAAACGGCGAAGCAGAACCTGGAGAAAGCCGCAGACCTGGCAACAGTTCAACGTCTTCGCGAAGAGCGCCTGGCGCCGCACCACGTCAAGTTGGCGGCATTGCCGACCACTGCCGCAGCCGCGCGCCGCCACGAGCTCAACGAGATCCGCGACATCAACATCGCCGCCGGTTGCCGCGCCGCGCAACTGCAGATCGCCGACGCGACCAGCACCGAAGGCGACCGCGTGCGCAAGGAATCCGAGGATGCGCGCATCTACGGCGACCCCGACTGCTATGACCGCCTGACCCTGTTCGGCAGCGAGGAACCCTGGGACGAGGAAACCAATCCGCTGGTCATCGGCTGGGCGCCGGCGTTCTTCAACCATTGGGTCAACCGCCAGATCGCGCACGGCCGCGAGAACGTCTCGCGCGCACAGAAGGACCCGGGACTGTGGGTGCGGGCGCTGTTTGCCGCAGTCCCCTCGGCCCTGTTCCTGCTGGTTCCGGTGTTCGCCCTGTTGCTGAAGCTTGCGTACCTGGGTTCGGGCCGCCGGTACCTGGAGCACCTCGTCATCGCCCTCTACAGCCATGCCTTCATGTGCCTGGCGATGCTGGCGTTGTTCGTGTTGATCGGGCTCGACAATGCGATCTCGCCGCACTGGGGCGGGTACGGCTGGATCAGCGGCATCCTCGTCACGCTGCTGTGGATCTGGCTGCCGGTCTACCTGCTGCTGATGCAGAAGCGCGTGTACCGCAATGGCTGGCCGGTGACGGTGTTGCGCTACCTGGTGATCGGCAATCTGTACTTCGTGCTGCTCGCCTTCGCCGCGACCTTCCTTGCCCTGGCGAGCCTGGTGCGGATGTGAGCACGGTCGGCAGCGAGGCCGCGGCTGTCGTGCAGATCTACGAGGTCAACCTCGACCTCGACGCCGCGATCGCAGACGACTACCGCGCGTGGTTGCAGGCGCACATCGTCGAGATCCTCGCCCTGCCCGGCTTCCTCTCTGCGACCTTGTCGCAGCCGACCGAGCCGGCGGCAGCCCCGGGACGCGTGCTGCTGTGCGTGCAGTACGCGCTGCGCGATGCCGGGTCGCTGCAGGCCTACCTGCGCGACCACGCGCCACGGATGCGCAGCGAAGGTTTGGCGCGTTTCGGCGACGCCTTTCGGGCGCAGCGCCGGGTGCTGGACGTGCTGCAGCGCTTCGCTCCGCCCTTGTAGGGCTCCCAGCCGGTCAGTGCTGCATCTGCTGCCACAGCCAGTCGCCGCGGCCATCGGCACTGGCGGCGAGCAGCCCGCGGCGCAGTGCTTCGCGCCCGGTCGGCGGGGTTCGCTGGGCAAGCACGCCCAGATCCTTGCGCTGCTGTGGGGTCATCGTTCGCAGCGCCTGCATCAGTGCCGCGTGCTCCTGCTCCGGCACCTGCGCCAGCAGCGGCTGCAACATCGCGTAGTCACTGCCCAGCGTGGGTCCGAGCAACCAGCCGCGGCGCTCGCTGCGATCGAGCGCGTCGAACTGCGCCCGCCAGGCCCGTTGCTGCTCGGCCGGCATCGTCGACAGCTGCGCGGCGGCGACCTGGATGCGGACCTGCTCCTGCGCCGGTAGCGCACGCCAGGCCTGATAGCGCTCGCGAATGGCATCGCGCTCGCTGCGCGGCAGGGCATCCCACTCCGCGGCACGCCGCGAATAGTCCGCGCGCTGCGGCGGCGACCAGGCGGCCCACTGCTGCGCTTGCCGCTGCAGTTGCGCGTGTGCCGCAGGGGGCAACTTCGTCATGGCGTCGCTCAGGTCCGGCGGGGTCGCTCCGACCGAGGCAACGGCCATCAGTAGCGCCGGCACAAGGAAACGGCGATTAAGGCGCATCGGACGACTCCGTCTCGGTCTCGCTGCCGGCCTGGGGTCCGGTAGCCGGTGTCGGTGCGATCGCATCGGCTGGCGGCGCGTCCGTGGGAGGGGTTGGCTCGGTCACGCCTGCGGCCTGCTGCGCGGCGTACCAGCTATGAAACTCGAGATCCCGGGCGTCGACCTGCGCCTGCGGATCGGCAAGCAGGTCAAAGTCGCGGTGGGCGACCAGGGCGGTTTCGGGGGAATAGCGCGTGGCCGGCTCGTCGCCTTCCGGCAATGGTTCCACGCGGACGCGTTTCACGCCCGGCTCCAGGCCCAGCGCGCGCTGCCAGGGTGTCAGCAGGTCCGGCCAGAGGAAGCTGGCAGCCAGCGCCAGCACACACGACGCCAGCAACACCCAGAGCGAGGCCATCAGCCAGCGCGGACGCGACCGCGTCGTGGATTCCGCCGCAGCGGAAAACGATGCCGATGCCGGGCCGCGCATCACCGCGTCGCGGGAGGCACTGAGCCGCACCAGCCGGTCAGTGGGCAGGGTCTTGATGCGGCGATGGATCTGCTCGCGCAGCCGCTGCCAGGCCTCCGGGTCGGCGCGGCCGTCCTCGTGGTGTGGCAGCGCCCGCTGCAGCGCCAGGCGGAAGCTGGGTTGGGACACGCCCAGCACGGCCGCGCCCTCGTCTTCCGAAAGCCCGGCGGCGACCCGCAACAGCAGGGCCGCACGCGGGCCGCTGCCGAGCTCGCCGAGGCGGTCGGTCACATCGATCGGCAAGGCCACCGCGGTGCGGCTGCGCAGCTGCGGCTGGGCCAGCAGCAGGCCCCAGAACCGGGTCGGCCAGGCTGGCATCGCCAGCGACTCGGCCTCGCCCCGGAACTGCGCCATCGCCGCCGCCAGGGCGGCATCGCCCAGACCGGCATCGCCGGCCTGAAGCTCGGCCAGGACCGCGCCACGACGCTCCACTCCGCGCAGGAACGCGGACAGTGCGGGGGGCGGAGAGGAGTTGTGGGAGGGGGAAGAAACGCTCATCAGGACTGCATCACCATGCCCCGCATCATAGCGATGACGACATGCCACAAAACCGCTTGACAACGCGCTAACACGTGCTCCGCGAAGCAGGACGCGGCCCGCACCCGAAAAGTGGTTGTGCACAGCAGTAATGGAATCGTCACGTCCGGATGCCTGACCCCGCCCCAGGACCGCATGACAGCGATGTTTCACAGTTAACGCATTGATTCAAAACAGAATAACCCCGTTGGCACTTTTTTCACCAACGTGGCCGTAAGGCCTGTTTTTCTGTAGTCGGACCAATCTGCCGACACACCATGCACAGATTTATCCACAGGCGATGTGGATAAGGCCCATTTGCCTTTTACTTCCACCACTTGCGTGACTTTTGTCACAGAGCGGGGAGCAATGCCCCGCAACTTTCCCTGGGTGCATGCGCGCCCTCGCGCCTCGGTAGACTGCGCCGATGCCCGATGCCCCGATGCCTGATTCGCCAGTATGGCGACTGGCCCTGCCGCTGCCCTTGCCCCGCCTGTTCGACTACCTGCCCCCCGTGGGCGAGGCTGCGAGCGCGGGCGACGTCGGCAGCCGGGTGCGGGTGCCGTTCGGCAGCCGCGAACTGGTGGGCGTTATTGCCGAAGTCGGTGCCGCCGGCGACGACGCGCCGCAGCTCAAGCACGCCCTGGCCCGGCTGGACCCACAGCCGGTGTTCCACGGCGAGCTGTTCGAGTCGCTGCGCTGGCTGGCGCGATACACCCACGCCCCGCTGGGCGAAGTACTGGCGACCGCATTGCCGGCGACCCTGCGTCGCGGCGAAGCCCTGGCCGATACCCACGCCTGGGCCTGGCAGCTGACCGAGGCCGGGCAGACGGCGCGTGAGCGGCTGCGCGCCGGCAAGCCGCGGCGACTGGCCGACCGGCTGCAGGACGGTGCCTGCGACGAGGACACCCTCGACGACGACCTCGGTGATTGGCGCAGCGCTGCCCGCGCCCTGGCCAAGCGTGAGCTGGCCGAACGAATCGCGGTACCGGTGACGGCGAAAGCACCCGCGCCCCGACCGGGCCCAACCCTCAACGCCGAGCAGCAGACCGCCGTCGACGCGGTGCTGGCCAGCCGCGACGGCTTCGCCGCCCTGCTTCTCGACGGGGTCACCGGCAGCGGCAAGACCGAGGTCTACCTGCACGCAATCGCCGACTGCCTCGCTCGCGGCCGCCAGGCGCTGGTGCTGGTGCCGGAGATCGGCCTGACGCCACAGACCCTGGCGCGGTTCCGCGCCCGCCTCGGCGTGCCCGTGCATGCCCTGCACTCGGGCCTGGGCGACGCCGAGCGCGCGCGCACCTGGGCCGCCTTCGCCCGCGGCGAGGCGCGGGTCGTGGTCGGCACGCGCTCGGCGGTGTTCCTGCCGATGCCCGACGCCGGGCTGATCGTCATCGACGAAGAACACGACGGCAGCTTCAAGCAGCTCGACGGCATCCGTTACCACGCCCGCGACTTCGCCCTGGTGCGCGGCAAGACCCTCGGCATCCCGGTACTGATGGGCAGCGCGACGCCATCGCTGGAGACCCTGCGCAACGCCCAGACCGGACGCTACACGCACCTGCGACTGCGCGAACGCGCCGGCGCTGCGCAGCCACCGAGCGTGCGCGTATGCGACGTCCGCAAGCGCCCGCTGGAAGCCGGCCTGTCGCAGGAGCTGCTCGACACGATCGGCCGCGCCCTCGATGCCGACGGCCAGGTGCTGGTGTTCAAAAACCGGCGCGGCTATGCGCCCGTGCTGCTGTGCCACGACTGCGGCTGGAGCGCGCAGTGCCAGCGCTGCGATTCGCCGATGACGGTGCATGCCGGCGGACGTCGCCTGCAGTGTCACCACTGCGGCGCGCGGCGCCCCGTGCCCAATGCCTGCCCAGACTGCGGCGGACTGGCGCTGCAGGCACAGGGCGCCGGCACCGAGCGCATCGAAGAGGCCCTGGCCGCACGCTTTCCTGACGTCCCGGTGCTGCGCATCGATCGCGGCACCACCCAGCACCGCGACGCGCTGGAACAGCACCTGGCCCGCTTCGGCACGCAGCGCGGCATCCTGGTCGGCACGCAGATGCTGGCCAAGGGCCACGACCTGCCACAGCTGACGCTGGTGGCCGTGGTCGGCATCGACGAGGGCCTGTTCTCGGCCGACTTCCGCGCACCGGAGAAGCTGGCGCAACTGCTGATCCAGGTCGCCGGTCGCGCCGGCCGCGCCGAGCGCCGCGGTGAAGTGCTGCTGCAGACGCACCATCCCGGTCATCCTCTGCTGGCCACCTTGCTGACCGGTGGCTATTCCGCCTTTGCCGAGGAGGAACTGGCGCAGCGCGAGGCCGCCGGCTTCCCGCCGTTCGCGCACCTGGCGATGGTGCGCGCGGAAGCCAAGCAGACCGAGGTTTGCGAAGGCTTCCTGCGTGCAGCGCGCGCGATTCTTCACGACACCGGCGCCGCCCTCGACCTGCATGGCCCGCTGCCGGCGCCGATGCCGCGCCGCGCCGGCTACCAGCGCGCGCAACTGCTGCTGTCGTCCGCCGATCGCCGCACCCTGCACTCGGCACTGGACGCCGCGATGCCGGCGATCCATGCGCTGCCTGAAGCACGCAAGGTGCGCTGGTCACTGGATGTCGACCCGGTCGATCTTTACTGATCGCGCTCGTTCGCGGGCCACACCCAGGCCGCGAACACGTACAGCACCAGCGCGATCAGCATTGTCGCGCGCAGGCCGAAGGCCATCGCCAGCAGCAGCGCCAGGATCGCCGCCAGCACCGAAGCGCAACCGTTGAGGCCCCATGCCCACGGCACGAATGCGGGCGCGGTTCGTGCCAGTCGTGCCAGTCCGAGCGGAAACGGCATCCCCATCGCGAAAGCCATGGGCGCGATTCCGATCAAGCCGAGCAGCGTGCGTGCCCACGGTGGCCACGACGCGGCGTACTCCATGGCGATGGCGAACAGCGCCACCTGCCACAACAGCCCCAACGCAATCGCGCGAACCGCCCAGCGAATGTGCAGCGTGATGGCCTGTGGCGAGGCGTCATGGCGGGCCAGCCAGCGCTGCGCTTGCAGGCTTCCCGCTCCGGCGAACAGCAGCACTCCGGCGAGCCCCGCGGTCGCGGCCAGCAACGGATGTCCCACCAGTAGCGTCAACCGTGACAGCGTCGCGATCTCGATCAGCAGGAATGCCAGCCCAAGCGCGGTGAAGTACGCAGCGGCTCGCGTGCGCGAGATGGCGCCAAGCTGCGCCGCACCGCCTCGGCTCAGCACCCGCAGCGGCAGCAGCACCAGCAGCAATGCCAGCGGCACTGCCTGCAGCAGCGCCGCCACCAGCAGCAGGTATCCCGAATCCAGCAGCACCGCACCGCCCTCTCCGCGCAGCTTCCACAGCTCCGGCAGGCTTCGCCAGCGGAAGTAGTGACCGAAGTACGGGCGGTCGTCGCTGGCCGGCTCGATCATGAACTTGTAGTCGTCGATAAACCGGTCCGCACGCGGCGACAGCAGCGCCCGCGCGCCGTCGAACAGGTACGGCGGATCGAGCAAGTGCAGATTGTTCTTCGGATCGAGCCCGATGCCCGGCAGGAGCACCGCGTCGAAGCCGCGCTGCTCGGCGAAGCGAGCCATCGCCGCGACTTCGACCGGCGAGAACGGTCGCCGCGACAACAGCCAGGTGCTCGCATCCCAGTTGCGGATGGCCGCGACGTGCAGCGCAGGCGCGGCTACGCCCCGTGCGCGCAACGCCCTGGCCATTGTCGCCACGAGCTTGAGCTCGTCGCGCGGCGGCTGCTTGCTCCAGCGCGTGATGGCGATCATTCCCGTCGGAGACAGGCGCCCGATGTAATCGCTCATCGCTTCGACGGTCAGCGCGTACTGCTCGCTCGCCGACTGCACGCCTGCGCCGCCGCTGGCAAACGATTCGCCGCCGGCCAGCACGATCAGATCGTGCTGACTCCGGTCCGCGCGCACATGCGCACGCGGTTCGGCCACGATCGTGTGCACGCGTGGATCGCGATAGAGCTGGCCGGCATAACGAGCCTCGTCATCGCGCACCATCGCCAGCCGTTGCGCTGACAGCTCGACCGCATCGACGCGCCCGGCACCCAGCGCCAGCGCCTGCAGCACCTCCATGCCGCCACCCGCGCCCAGCACCAGCACCGACCGCGGCCGGCGTGCGTGGTACGGCAGCGCGGACGTCATTGCATCGAGCCATTCGCGCGGCATCGCGCCCGTGTTGCGTGTGATCACCGACAAACCATCGCCGTCGGTGAACACACCGCGCTGCGCCGGTGGTTCGCCAGCGAAGCCCAGGCTCATGCCGGGTGCGTACCGCAGCGGCACCTGCGGACTGTCGAGCACGGTCATCCAGCCGTAGGGCCCCCCGCGTTGCGCAACCACGTGCGCCTGGGGCAGCAGCAGCGCCTTGCTCAGGCCCTTGTACGGGTTCGGTTGCGGCAGCAGCAGCTTCGTCGGGATCAATGCCACCAGAAGAACCGCTACGAGCAGCGCCACGATCCGGCGCCAGTTCACCCGTGACACCAGGAAGGCCGCCCAGGTACCCCCCAATGCCGCCAGCACCAGGCCGCGACCGGTCGGAAGGTAACTCAGCGCCAGCGCCGCAAGAGCGCCCACGCCGGCACCGATCAAGTCGGCCCCGTACAGCGCCGGAATGCGACTGCCGTGACGGGCGAACGCCAGCCCAAAACAGCTGGCGGCGAAGAAGGACGGCACCGCCAGCACCAGGTAGAGCGCGCTCAGCCACAACAGCTGGCGCGGATCCCAGACCAGTTCGAGGCCATTGAACGGAATCGCGCGTGCAACCAGCAGGGCCAAGGCGGCAGTGACCGCGAAAAGCAGCGCGCACGCGACGAACACACCTTCGAATCGCGGCGCCAGATACTCGTTGCCGCGCCCACGCAGCCACACCGCAAGCCAGGTGCCGCTGGCGCCATGCCCCAGCAGGGCAAGGCTGATGATCATCACCGCGAACGGGTGCCAGTGTTCGATCGCCAGCCAGCGCATCAGCAACAACTGGTAAGCGAGCGCGGCCGCCGAGATCAATCCGATGGAAAACGGCAACCGTCCCCGGGCTTCCTCCGGAGCCGGGGCATAAAGGCCGGCGTCAGGAGCGTCTGTCACGACCGTCAGTGCCCGCCCGTCAACGGCACGAACCGCACCGGCAACACCTGGCGTGTTCGCGCGCGTCCTTGTGCGTCCTTCTCGACCAGCATCAGCGTCTGGGTGAAGAAGCTGCTGCCGACCGGAATCACCATGCGTCCGCCGGGCTTGAGCTGGGCCAGCAGCGGCGGCGGTATCGACGAAGCAGCTGCTGTGACGATGATCGAATCGAATGGCGCCTGCTCCTTCCAGCCGTAGTAGCCGTCGCCCTTGCGCGTGGTGACGTTGCCATATCGCTTGAGTCGTTTCGCCGCCTGGTCGGCCAGCGGCGCGATGATCTCGATGGAGTACACCTGCACGTCGAACTCGGCCAGCACCGCCGCCTGGTATCCCGAGCCGGTGCCTATCTCGAGGATCTTCTGTCCCTTTCGCGGCCGCACCAGCGTGGTCATCAGCGCGACGATGTACGGCTGCGAAATGGTCTGGCCGTGGCCGATGGCGAGCGGACGGTTCTCGTAGGCTTGGTCGCGCTCGTTTGCCGGCACGTAGTCGTGACGCGGCACGCGGGCCAGCACCTCGAGGACGTCGCGGTCGATGCGCGCAGTCGTGCCGGCGTCGGCGCGGGCCTCGGCTTGCAGCTCCGCGATCAGCGCGCGCCGTGGCTCCACATAGTCATCGCCCTGTCGCGCGTCCACTGCCCCGCAGCACAGCGCCGCGACCAGCACGGCTTGCGCGGCCATACGTTCGGCTCCGGCGATGGTGGCACCGCCCTGCATGGCGGCGAGTCTAGGAGCTGCCCCGTTACCCTTTCGGCAAGGGACGCGTGAAGGGCCTAGCCCTTCTTGGCGGCCTTGGTCTTTGCCCTTGGACGGATCCACAGGATCTGGTTTTCGCGATTGACCTCGAACAGACCGGTGGCCTCGATCAGGTCGCTGAGTTTGCGGAAACCGTAATTGCGTGGATCGAACGAGGCCTGGTTGCTGATCTGGTGCCCGACCTGCCCCAGGTGCGCCCAGCCGTCGTCGCCGCTGGCCGACTCCACCGCGCTGCGCAGCATCTGCAGCAGGCGGGTGTCGTCGCGAAGTTCCTTGGCGGTGCGCGGCTTGTTGGTCACGGCCGCGGCTTCGGTGCTCGGCTGCACCAGGGCTTCCAGATAGGTGAACTTGGAGCAGGCGTTGACGAACGGCAGCGGCGTCTTCTTCTCGCCGAAGCCATACACCTTCACGCCTTCGGTCAGCAGCCGCATCACCATCGGAGTGAAATCGGCATCGCTGGAGACGATCGCGAAGCCGTCGAGATTGCGCGCGTAGAGCAGGTCCATGGCGTCGATGACCATTGCCATGTCGGAGGCGTTCTTGCCGCTGCTGTAGGCGAACTGCTGGATCGGCCGGATCGCGTACTCGTGCAGCGTCGCCTCCCAGCTCTTGAGGTGCGGGCTCTTCCAGTTGCCATAGGCACGGCGGACGTTGGCCACGCCATGGCGCGCCACCTCGGCCAGGATCACGTCGATCTTGGCGGCCGGCGCGTTGTCGGCGTCGATCAGCAGGGCAATGCGGCGCTCGGGTTCGGCCATGACACGCTTCCAGGCGAGGAGCTCGGGGATCTCGGCGAGCCTACCCCAGGCCAGCGGCGGGGGCATGACGCGGGCTGGCGTACGAATGTTAGCGCTACCATGATCTAATCGGAGAGAATGATCCCGACACCGAAGCCACCGACACCATGACCAGCCAGCTCGAACAACTGCGCACCCTGTCCGCCGTCGTAGCCGACACCGGCGACATCGAGGCGATCGCCCGTTTCCATCCGCTCGACGCCACCACCAATCCCTCGCTGCTGCTCAAAGCCGCCTCGATCCCGGCCTATTCGCCGCTGATCGACTCGGCGCTGGCGCAGGCGCGCGGCGCCGACCTCAGCGAGCGCGTCGCCGACGCGTCCGATGTCCTCGCGGTCACCATCGGCACCGAAATCCTCAAGCTGATCCCGGGCCGGGTCTCGACCGAGGTCGACGCACGCCTGAGCTTCGACACCGACGCCACCCTGGCCAAGGCACGGAAGCTGGTCGCGCTGTACGAGAAGGCCGGCATCGGCCGCGAGCGCCTGCTGATCAAGACCGCCTCGACCTGGGAAGGCATCCGCGCCGCCGAGCAGCTTGAGCGCGAAGGCATCAACTGCAACCTGACCCTGCTGTTCTCGTTCGCCCAGGCCGTGGCCTGCGCCGAGGCCGGCGTGTTCCTGATCTCGCCCTTCGTCGGTCGCATCCTCGACTGGCACCTGGCCAACGGCGCCGAGAAGCCGGCCACGCCGCAGGACGATCCGGGCGTGCAGTCGGTCACGCGCATCTGGCATCACTACAAGCGCCACGGCTTCAATACGGTGGTGATGGGTGCGAGCTTCCGCAACACCGGACAGGTGCTTGCACTGGCCGGCTGCGATCGCCTGACCATCTCGCCCGAACTGCTGGCCGAGCTGGCCGCCAGCGAAGGTGGCGTGCCGCGCGCGTTGAATGACACCGGCGACCGCGCACCGGCACCGGCCGCGCTCGACGAAGCGGCCTTCCGCTGGCAGCACAACGAAGATGCGATGGCCAACGACAAGCTCGCCGACGGCATTCGCCGCTTCGCCGCCGACCAGCGCAAGCTCGAGGCATTGCTGGCAGACCGGTTGCGCTGATCGCCGTCTGTGGTCGCGGCTTCGGCCGCGACGGTCAACTCCCGTGGGTCGCGGCTGAAGCCGCTCCCACCGTGCCATGTCAGGCGTGGCGCGATGTGCATGGTCGATGCTGCCGGCACTGGCCCGGCTGCGACGCCGGCAACTGTTGAGGCAAACTGTGCGCATGGATGCGACGACCCGGATCACACCCGCCCACCGCCTGCGCAGCATCTTCAGCGGTTCGGTCGGCAACCTGGTGGAGTGGTACGACTGGTACGCCTACTCCGCATTCGCCATCTACTTCGCACCGCATTTCTTCCCCAAGGGCGACACCACCGCGCAGTTGATGGACACCGCCGCGGTGTTCGCGGTCGGTTTCCTCATGCGTCCGGTAGGCGGCTGGCTGATGGGCCTTTACGCCGACCGCCATGGCCGCAAGGCCGCGCTGATGCTGTCGGTGCTGCTGATGTGCGCCGGCTCGCTGCTGATCGCCGTGGCACCGGGCCATGACAGCATCGGCTTGGCGGCACCGGCATTGCTGGTCTTCGCGCGCCTGCTGCAGGGCCTCAGCGTCGGCGGCGAGTACGGCACGTCGGCGACCTACCTGAGCGAGATGGCCGAACCGCGTCGTCGCGGATTCTGGTCGAGCTTCCAGTACGTGACGCTGGTAATGGGGCAACTGCTCGCGCTCGGCCTGCTCGTGCTGTTGCAGCGATTGCTGCTGACCGAGGAACAGCTGCACGACTGGGGCTGGCGAATCCCGTTCGTGGTCGGCGCGCTGTGCGCGGTCACCGCGCTCTATCTGCGCCGCGGGATGCACGAAACCGAGTCGTTCCAGGCCGCCCGCAGCCACGACCTCAAGCAACGCGGCAGCCTGCGCGTTCTGCTGCAGCATCCGCGCGAGGTGCTGACCGTAATCGGCCTCACCCTGGGCGGCACGCTCTCGTTCTACACGTTCACCACGTATCCGCAGAAGTTCCTGGTCAACACAGGCGGCTTCAGCAAGGCTGATGCCACTCTCATCTCGGCGGCGTCGCTGCTGGTTTTCATGCTGCTGCAGCCGCTTGTGGGCGCCCTGTCCGACCGCACGGGGCGGCGCCCGATCCTGATCGCTTTCGGCGTGCTCGGCACACTGAGCACCTACACCATCCTCAGCGGCATCGCGGCAGCGAACAGCGTCTGGAGTGCGTTCGCGTGGGTGATGACCGGGTTGGTGATCGTCAGCGGCTACACGTCGATCAATGCGGTGGTGAAGGCGGAACTGTTCCCGGCGCACATCCGCGCGCTCGGCGTCGGCCTGCCCTATGCGCTGACCGTCTCGATCTTCGGGGGCACCGCCGAGTTGCTCGCGCTGTGGTTCAAGAAGATCGGCCATGAATCGTTTTTTTACTGGTACGTGACGGCATGCGTCGCCGTGTCGCTGTCGGTGTACGTGTTCATGCGTGACACCAAGCACCATTCCCGCATTGACCGCGATCACGACGACGCCCATCAAGGAGCCGCCCAGGCATGAGTTCGCCCTCCGCACGTCCGCGCATCGTTGTCGTCGGCGGTGGCTTCGGTGGCCTATGGGCCACGCGCGCACTCTCTGGTGACGATGTCGATATCACGCTGATCGACCGGCGCAACCACCACCTGTTCCAGCCGCTGCTCTACCAGGTCGCCACGGCCGGGCTGTCGTCTCCCGACATCGCCGCGCCGCTGCGCCATATCCTGCGCAACCAGCGCAACGTGGAGGTGCGCCTGGGCGAAGTCACCGGCATCGACATGCCGTCGCGCGCGGTCACGCTCGCCGATGGCGAGCGGCTTCCCTATGACTGCCTGCTGCTCGCCAGTGGCGCCACCCACGCGTACTTCGGTCATGACGAATGGAGCCGCGATGCGCCGGGACTGAAGACGCTCGACGATGCTCTGGCGATCCGGCGGCGCCTGCTGCTGGCATTCGAGCAGGCCGAGGCCTGCGACGACCCGCAGGAGCGTGCTGCATTGCTGAGCTTTGCCGTCGTCGGTGGCGGCCCGACGGGCGTCGAACTGGCCGGCACGCTGGCCGAGATTGCACGGCACACGCTCAAGCGCGAGTTCCGAAACATCGATCCGTCGCATGCACGCGTGCGGCTGATCGAAGCCGGGCCGCGCGTGCTCGCCTCGTTTCCGGAGTCGCTGTCGGCCAAGGCGCAACGGCAACTGGAGAAGCTCGGCGTCGAAGTCGTGACCGGCACGCCGGTCAGCGCGATCGATGGGCGTGGCTTCGCCCTCGGCGATCAGTTCGTGCCCGCGCGCACCGTGCTGTGGGCCGCCGGCGTCGCCGCTTCGCCGCTGGGAGCCCTGCTGGGCGTCGAACGCGATCGCGCCGGGCGCGTGCCGGTGGCGTCCGATCTGAGCGTGCCTGGGCATCCGGAGATATTCATTGCCGGCGACCTCGCCAGCGTCGTGCAGGACGGCAAGCCCGTGCCCGGCGTGGCACCGGCGGCCAAGCAGATGGGTGCGCACGTGGCCATGGCGATCCGTGCCCGGCTATCCGGCAAACCCGCGCCGGCTTTCCGCTATCGCGACTTCGGCAACCTCGCCACCATCGGCCGCATGGCCGCGGTGGTCGATCTGCACGGGTTCAAGCTCTCAGGACTGCTGGCGTGGTGGTTCTGGCTGGCCGCGCATGTGTTCTTCCTGATCGGCTTCCGCAACCGGATCATCGTGCTGATCAACTGGGCATGGGCGTACTGGAGCTACCAGCGGCACGCGCGGATCATCCTGGGGCAGGACAAGGCGACGTAAAAACAAAACGGCCCGGTTTCCCGGGCCGTTCTGCATGTCGCAACTGCCGATGCTTACGCCGCGAACAGCGCCCGCATCTTCTTCAGCGCGTTCGCCTCGATCTGGCGGATGCGCTCGGCGCTGACGCCGTATTCGTCGGCCAGCTCCTGCAGCGTGATCTTGCTTTCGTCGTCGAGCCAGCGGCGCTTGATGATGTCGCGCGAACGCGCATCGAGTTCCGACAGCCCCTCGCGCAGCAGCGCCAGGTGACCGTCTTCCTCGTCCTTGCGCTCATACGTCTGCGAGGGATCCTCGCCGTCGGCACGCAGGTAGGCAACCGGCGACGGCGGTGCGCCATCGTCGTCTTCGTCCGGCGCATCGAAGCCGATGTCACGTCCCGACAGACGCGACTCCATCTCCAGCACTTCGCGCTCGGAGACGTTGAGGTCCTTGGCGACCGCGCGCACTTCTTCGGCGTTCATCCAGCCCAGGCGGGTCTTGGACTTGCGCAGGTTGAAGAACAGCTTGCGCTGCGCCTTGGTCGTGGCGACCTTGACGATGCGCCAGTTCTTGAGGATGAACTCGTGCATCTCGGCACGGATCCAGTGCACGGCAAACGACACCAGGCGCACGCCCTGGTCGGGGTCGAAACGCTTGACCGCCTTCATCAGGCCGATGTTGCCTTCCTGGATGAGGTCGCCGATCTGCAGGCCGTAGCCGTTGTAGCCACGTGCAACGTGCACGACGAAGCGCAGGTGCGAGTGCACCAGCTCACGGGCGGCATCGAGGTCTTCGCCTTCGCGGAAGCGGCGAGCCAGCGCCTGCTCGTCCTCGACGGTCAGCACCGGAATGCGGTGCACCGCGTTGACGTAGGCGTCCAGCGAGCCAAGCGCGCTCGGCACGGGGATGTTGTTCGCGACCAGCGCAGTGGACAGGCCGCTATTGGTAAGGCTGTTCGTGGTCATGGCAGGCATCTTAGCAGTCGGGTTGTAGGACTGCTAAAGGCCCTGGAAGTTCCGCACTGTTGCGGTGGCAGAACAATGTAACCATTCAGGTTGGCGATCGTGCCGCAGGCGCAGTCAGACGGCCAGCTGGCTCAGGGGCGGCAGCGACCAGTCGATTCCGCCCTGCCCGCGTCGCTGCAGGTACTCGTTGGCGGCCGAAAAGTGGCCGCAGCCGAGGAACCCGCGGTGGGCCGATAGCGGCGACGGATGCGGCGCCTTGAGTACCCGGTGCCGGCGCGAATCGATGACCTTGCCCTTGGCCTGGGCGTAGGCGCCCCAGAGCAGGAATACCATGCCCTCGCGCTCGCGGTTGAGGGTGTCGACGACGTGGTCGGTGAATCCCTCCCAGCCCTTGCCCTGATGGGCGCCGGCGCGGCCTTCCTCGACCGTCAGAACGGCATTGAGCAGCAGCACGCCGCGACGCGCCCAGGGCAGCAGGCAACCGTGGTCGGGCCGGGTGATCCCCAGGTCGCGCTCGATTTCCTTGTAGATGTTGAGCAGCGACGGCGGCACCGGCACGCCGGGCAGCACCGAGAAGCACAGGCCATGGGCCTGGCCGTGGCCGTGGTACGGATCCTGGCCGAGGATGACGACCTTGGCCGCGTCGAACGGCGTCGCGTCGAAGGCGGCAAAGATGCTCGGGCCGGGCGGATAGACATTGGCGCCGGCGGCCTTGCGCTCGCGCAGGAAGTTCGACAACGCCTGCATGTCGGGACGTTGCAGGTAGTCGCCCATCCGCTCCTTCCAGGAAGGCTCGAGTGCGATCCTGTGGGCGCGCTCGTCGCCGTCGTTCATGCGTCCAGCGTCGCCTGCTCCGGCAGGCGCGACAGGCGCAGCTGGAACAGCGTCTTGGTGATCAGCAGGCGCTCTTCGATCGGCTTGAGCACCAGGTCGTTGGCGCCGGCGCGCAGCAGCGCGCTCTGGTTGTGGGCATTGGCATCGCCGGTCATCACCAGCACCGGCAGGCGACGCTTGCCGTGGCCGAAGTCCTGGCGCAGGCGTTCGAGCAGGTCGTTGCCGCTGAGCGCGCCCTTCAGATAGACGTCGGTCAGCACCAGGTCGGCGCCGATGTCGTCCTGGCCGCGGCGCGTCTCGAGGAATTCCAGCGCTTCCTCGACGCCGATGAAGTGCAGCACGCTCAGGCCGGCACGTTCGAGCATGCGCTTGGTCGCCAGCGCGACGACCTTGCTGTCCTCGACGTAGAGCACGCGCGCGCCGGGGATCGGCTGCGGGTGCACGTAGCCGCGGATGAAGGCCGCCAGCGCGGTGTGGCCCAGCGCCTTGTCAAAATAGTCGGTGACGTCTTCGGTGAAGCTGCGCGATTCCAGGTGCGACTGCGCATCACCGGACACCACGATGATCGGCACATAGGCCTGACCGGCCGACTCGCGCACCGCCCGCGCAAGCGCGATGCCATCACCATCGGGCAGCGACAGCGATGTGGTGACCAGGTCGACTGCGCCTGCTTCGAGCGCAGCGCGCGCCTCGGCAATGCCGGCGCAGGGCACGACCACCGCATCAGCGAGTTCGCGCGTGAGCACGTCGCCGATGAGCTTGCGCACCAGCTTGGAACCGTCCACGACCATGATCCGCGGCGCGGTGCTGGCGAGGTGGCGAAGATCGTGGGAGGTCATGCGTTCACTGCTTACGAAATGGGCCGGGTCTGGCGCAGGTAATGACCGGTCACGAGACCGGCGCCGATCCAGCCGAGCAGGCCGGACCCGAAGACGATGGCGGCTGCCTGGCGCAGGTCGAAGCCGCGCAGGGTGAAGCTGCTGCCATAACTGCGGGCGAGATCGGCCAGCGGGGCGCGCAGCGCCAGGTCGGCCGCGGTCAGCAGCGCCAGCGCGATCGCGCCTGCGACCAGGCCGTAGCTCAGGCCCAGATAAAGGAAGGGACGACGAATGAAGCCGTCGGTGGCGCCGAGCTGCTGCAGCACGGCGATTTCCTCGCGGCGCGACTGGATGTCCAGGCGCACGGTGTTGCCGACCACCAGCAGCGCACCCAGGCCGAGCAGGATCGCCAGCACCCAGGCCAGGCGCACGCCGAAGCGCAACCAGCTGTCCAGGCGTTGGCGCCAGCCGGCGTCGTGCTGGACGACGTCGACCTCGGGCAGGTTCGTCAGTGAGGCGGCGAGCATCGCTTCGTCGCCCTTCGGGCTGACGATCAGCACGCTCGGCAACGGGTTGCCTTCAACCGCGGAGATCGCCTCGCCGAGGCCACTGTGTTCGCGCAACTCCTGCATGCCCTGCTCGGGCGTGCGCAGCTCCAGCGCGGCGACGTCGGCGCGGCCACGCAGTTCGTCGGCGAGCGCACGGGCACGGTCGAGTGCGACCGCCGGCTTGAGGAACAGGCTGATCTGGCGCGCCTGCTGCACCGAGCCGGTGAAGCGCTCGATGTTGCCCAGCGCCGCCCACAGGCCCAGCGGCAGCGTGATCGCCACCGCCATCACGCCGATCGTCAGCGCGGTCGCCCAGGGCTTGTGGAACATGCGGCCGAGGCTGGCAACCAGGCTGTAAAGGTGGTGATCGAACCAGGTGCCCAGGCGCGAACGCGGCGCCTGCGGGCGCGCCTTGGCGGCCGGGGCCTGCGGCTTGGTCGCTTCCGGTGAGGACGCGCTCACTGGGCCAGGTCCTGGGGCGAGATGTCGTCGACCAGGCGACCCTGGTTGAGCACGAGCACGCGCTTCTTCATGCGCTTGACCAGTGTCAGGTCGTGGCTGGCGACGAGCACGCTGGTGCCGCGCTCGGGCAAAGACTCGAACAGCGCCATGATTTCGGCCGACAACGTGGGGTCGAGATTGCCCGTCGGTTCATCCGCGACCAGCAGGCGCGGTTCGCCGACGATGGCGCGGGCAATGCCGACGCGCTGCTGTTCGCCGGCAGACAACTGCGTCGGCAGGGCTTCGGCACGCGCGCCCAGGCCGACCTTGTCGAGCACGCTGCGAACGCGCTTGCCGATGTCGCCACGGCGCAGGCCGCGCAGGATCAGCGGCAGGGCAACGTTGTCGGCGACGCTGCGGTCGGCGAGCAGGCGGTGGTCCTGGAAGACGACGCCGACATCGCGCCGATGCAGGGCGATGCGACGGCCGCGAACCTTGAGCAGGTTGCGGTCGCCGAACAGCACGGCACCGCGGCTGGGCCGCTCGGACAGATGGATGAGTTTGAGCAGGGTGCTCTTGCCGGCACCGGAATGGCCGGTCACGAACAGCATCTCGCCCGGCGCCACTTCAAAGCTGACTTCGCTCAGAGCGTCGTGGCCGCCGCTGTATCGCTTGCTGACATTGTCGAAGCGCAGGACGCTCATCGCTCACCGGTGCTTGCTGATGCCACCAAGTATCGGTGGCGCGGGCAAGGAAGGCCAGCGGCGGTACCGGTAGCGGTACGAAATCCGCGACGGTGATCGGAATTGCAGATCCTTCTCCCGCTCGCGGGAGAAGGTGCCCGGAGGGCGGATGAGGGCGCTTTTGCGCTTGCTGCGCTTCTTCCCTCACCCCAACCCCTCTCCCGCAAGCGGGAGAGGGGCTCAGTGCCGTCAGTGCTGGCCGCGTGGGGCGCGCGTGATCAGCGACTTGAGGCCGCGGCCGATGCGGTTGAGCAGGCCCGGCTTCTCGCCCGACGCAGCGGCCTTCGGCGGCTTCTGCGCATGCACCTGCGTGGCCTTGCCGCCCTGCTGCGCCGGCGCTGCGGCGACGGCGACGTCACCGTTGCCCTCGACGCGCTTGCCGCCACGACGACGGCGGCGCTTGCGCGGCGCGCGCTCGGCATCGGCCAGGCCCGGCGTGGGAGCAGTGACAGAGGCTGCGACCGGCGCGGCCACCACCGATGCACCCGCCTCGGCCACGGCTGCAGCCGCACGCGGCTTGCGCTCGCCACGCGGTGCGCCGCCTTCACGACGCTCGCCCGAGCGACCCTCGCTGCGGCCACCACTGCTGCTGCGACGCGGACCACCGGCACCACTGCCGCTGCGACCCTTGCCACCGCCACGACGCTCTTCGTCGGCCGCGCGCTGCTCGCGCGCTTCCTTGAAGATCGCGCCAATGCTCTCTTCCTCTTCGCCCGGCTCGCCGGCCGGCACTTCACGCGGGGTACGCGGCAACGCCACCAGCAGGTCGGGCTCGACCGCCACCACCGGCAGCTTCTGCTCGATGTAGGCCTCGATGTCCGGCAGCGACATCGCATAGCGCTCGCAGGCGAAGCTGATCGCGTCGCCTTCGGCGCCCAGGCGGGCGGTACGGCCGATGCGGTGGACGTAGTCCTCGGCATCGAACGGCAGGTCGTAGTTGTAGACGTGCGAGACGCCGTCGATGTGCAGGCCGCGCGCGGCCACGTCGGTGGCGACGAGGATCTCGAGCTGGCCCTTCTGGAACTTGTTGAGCAGCGACTCGCGCTTCTTCTGCGGTACGTCGCCCGACAGCACGCCGACGCGATAGCCGCCGCGTTCCAGTGAACGGGCAACACGCTCGACGAATGCCTTGGTGTTGACGAACACCATCGTGCGCGCACCTTCGCTGCGCGACAGCAGGCCCAGCAGCAGCGGGATCTTTTCTTCGTCGGCCGGGAAGTAGACCTTCTGGCGGACCTTGGCGGCAGTGATGAACTCGGTCTCGACGACCACCTTCTCAGGCTCGTTCATGTGCTCGTACGCCAGCTCCAGCACGCGGTGGCTGAGCGTGGCCGAGAACAGCAGCGTCTGCCGCTCGGTGCGGATCGGCATGCGCCGCAGCAGGAATCGGATGTCCTTGATGAAGCCCAGGTCGAACATGCGATCGGCTTCGTCGAGCACGCAGACTTCGCAGGCATGCAGCGAGACGACCTTGTGCTGCTTGACGTAGTCGATCAGGCGGCCGGGCGTGGCGATGATGACGTCGGCGCCCTTCTGCAGCAGCTCGCGCTGCTTGTCGTAGTCGACGCCGCCGTAGACCAGGGCGAACTTGAGGCCCAGGTCGCTGCCGAACTTGACCGCATCCTTGTGGATCTGGATGGCCAGTTCGCGCGTCGGCGCCAGGATCAGCGCGCGCGGGTCCTCGGGCTTGCGCTCGGCCAGCGCCGGACGCGTCAGCAGTCGGTTGATCACCGCGACCAGGAACGCCAGCGTCTTGCCGGTGCCGGTCTGGGCCTGGCCGGCGACGTCGCGTCCGGTGAGTGCGATCGGCAGCGTCAGCGCCTGGATCGGAGTGCAGCGGGTGAAACCAGCGGCCTCGAGTCCGGCCAACAGGCTCGGATGCAGGTCGTAGGTCGAAAAGGAAATATCGGTTAGGGGCTTGTCGCTCATCAGCTTTCAGTCTGTCCGCGGGACCATGCTATCTGCGGATTGCAGTTTTGCACCGGTGCGCTTGCGTGGGTGGCGTCCGCATCGCAGACTGCCGGGGCCGGTCCCAGAGTGGGTCATTCCCATCAGGGCCGGCTCGGTTCGGGTGTCGGCGGCGGGCTTGAAGTCGCCGCGAAACGCCCCAGTTTACCGTAACGCCCGATCCGGCACCGCCGGTCCCGGGCCGGCCCCAGCCGGGCCGGCGGCCCGTGCCGCCGCTTGGCCGTCGATCCAACCCGCAGGAGAACCCCGTGAGCGAGAAAATTTTGCACGTCGGCGATGCCGATTTCGATACCGCCGTGCTGCAGTCGTCCGAGCCGGTCCTGGTGGACTTCTGGGCGGAATGGTGCGGCCCGTGCAAGATGATCGCCCCGGCCCTGGACGAGCTGGCCGCCGCCTACGAGGGCAAGGTCAAGATCGCCAAGGTCAATGTCGACCACAACCGCAACACGGCGATGAAGTACCACGTGCGCTCGATTCCGATGCTGTTGCTGTTCAAGAACGGCCAGGTCCAGGCCACCCAGATCGGCGCGGTGGGCAAGGCCCAGCTGAGCCAGATGATCGACAAGGCGCTCTGAGGCCGGGCCCCGGCCCCGCAACGAGCCCCTCCGCTGCGCCCGCCCTGCGGGCGCAGCCCGCCGGCCCTTCCGGCGATGTGAACGCCCCCTGTCCAGACGCTTGCCGCCACGCTTTGGCAGTGCTAGTTTCGTGTCACCCGGCGTTTTCGTAGACCTGTCGCGTGACCAGTCGCGGCGCCGCACCCCCTCTGATAACCCATCGTCCCTGACGTCCCGCTCGCCGTCTGCGAGCGCTCGCCTTAGCGAGGAATCCCTGCTTGTCCGATAACACCCCCGACGCTGGCGACACCGCCGAAAAGCGCGTGCGCAAGCCGCGTGTGAGCAAGGCCGCCGACAACGCCGCCGCCGCACAGACCCAACTCGAAATCCCCAGCGCCCCGGCGCCGCGCGCGGAAGCCCCGCCGCCGGCAGCCCCGGCCCCCAGCGCGCCCGCTCCGGCCGCCGTTCCCTCCGAACCCCGCGCCGATGGCGCCCCCGCCCAGCAGGGTGAAGGCGGCCAGGGCCAGCGTGGCCAGGGCGGTCAGCACCAGGGCCAGGGCGGCCAGAACCAGAACCGCAACCAGGGCGGCGGCCAGCAAGGCCAGCAGCAAGGCCAGCAGCAGCAAGGCCAGGGCCAGGGTGGCGACGAAGGTGGCCGCAACAACCGCCGCGACCGCTTCCGCAACCGCCGTGACCGCCAGCGCGACCGCTTCCAGGGTGGCATGGAGGACGACGGTGGCAACGGCGAGCAGTTCGTGCCGCGCCCGCACCCGCAGGTCCCCGAGGGCTTCCCGCAGTACTCGCTGGGCGACCTCAAGCGGATGCCGGCGAACAAGCTGCTCGACCTCGCCGACACCCTGCAGATCCAGGAAGGCGTCGCCCGTGCCCGCAAGCAGGACGTCATCTTCGCCCTGCTCAAGGTCCTGACCCGCCACGGCGAAGGCGTGGCCGCCGACGGCGTGCTGGAAATCCTGCCCGACGGCTTCGGTTTCCTGCGCTCGCATGAGGCCAGCTACCTGGCCGGTCCGGACGACACTTACATCTCGCCCAGCCAGATCCGCCGCTTCAACCTGCGCACCGGCGACCATCTGTCCGGCCGCATCCGCTGGCCGAAGGACGGCGAGCGCTACTTCGCCCTGGCCGTGGTCGACACGATCAACGGCGAGCCGCTGGAAGCGAGCAAGAACAAGGTCCTGTTCGAGAACCTGACGCCGCTGTTCCCGCGTCGCAAGTTCCGTCTCGAGCGCGGTGACGGCTCGACCGAAGACATCACCGGTCGAATCCTCGACCTGATGGCGCCGCAGGGCAAAGGCCAGCGCGCCCTGATCGTCTCGCCGCCCAAGGCCGGCAAGACGATGATGATGCAGCAGGTGGCCACGGCCATCACGCACAACCACCCGGACGTGCACCTGATCGTGCTGCTGGTGGACGAGCGTCCGGAAGAAGTGACCGAGATGCAGCGGACCGTGCGCGGCGAAGTGGTCTCCTCGACGTTTGACGAGCCGGCCGCGCGCCACGTGCAGGTCGCCGAAATGGTGATCGAGCGCGCCAAGCGCCTGGTCGAACACAAGCGCGACGTGGTCATCCTGCTCGACTCGATCACCCGCCTGGCCCGTGCCTACAACAACGTCGTGCCGTCGTCGGGCAAGGTCCTGACCGGTGGTGTCGACGCCAACGCCCTGCACCGCCCGAAGCGTTTCTTCGGTGCCGCGCGCAACGTCGAGGAAGGCGGCTCGCTGACGATCATCGCCACCGCGCTGATCGACACCGGCAGCAAGATGGACGAGGTGATCTACGAAGAGTTCAAGGGCACCGGCAACTCGGAAGTGCACCTGGACCGTCGTATCGCCGAGAAGCGCGTCTACCCGGCGATCAACATCAACCGTTCGGGCACCCGTCGCGAAGACCTGCTGATCGAGCCGGAACTGCTGCAGAAGATCTGGATCCTGCGCAAGCTGCTGCACGGCATGGACGAGATCGGCGCGATGGAGTTCCTGCTCGACAAGATGAAGACGACCAAGTCGAACGACGAGTTCTTCAGTTCGATGAAGCGCTGAGTTTTAGGTCTGATGCATCGAAAACGCCCCGCATTGCGGGGCGTTTTTGTTATGCACGCCCGCACTGGCGACGATCAAAGAACCTTGCCTACGACGTCATCGACCAGACGGAAGCGTGAAGACATGGAGCGCGGTGCGTCGTCTCCCGGTTCGCGCTGGTCGACGTTGGCGACCGCGCCGGTCGCCTCCGGCCATGGCACGGGGCTGATCGGACCGGGCACGTAGGATTGCCAGCTCCTCATGCCAACGCCATTGCGGGTAGGGGCGACGAACTCGACCGGTACCCGCGTGATCGATTCGATGGTCTTACCATCGATCGTCTCGGTCAGGTCGAACGTCCACTGCATCGCGACCTCGGTCGCAGCCTGCTCGAAGCGGCGCCGCCAGGCACGGGCGACCTTGTCGTTCGCTCGCTGGGTCAGGCTGGTCTGGTACGAGTGCGCAGCAATGACCTTGCCTTTGTCGTCGAGCTTGAGCGCCAGATCCACCTGTGCCCCGACCCCGGCGATGGCCGCATCGCGTGGATAGTTCGGCGGCGCCAGGCCGTGGGCGCGCCTGGGATCGCCAAAGGTCACCTTCGAGATCCGCATCTGGTAGGCCCCGTCGAGCGGCTCCAGCGACAGGTGCAGGTTCCAGTGGGACTTGGCCACAACCGGCTGGCCATCCACCAGCACCGGCACGAAGCGCCAGCTGCGTACGCTGCGATCGACCGGTGCGGCGATCGACGGCGGCAGTTCTGTCGATGTCAGCGTGTAGTCGCGGACGGTTCCATCCGGGTTGAGGACGATCTCGCCTTCGGCGTAGAGCGCATACCTCCGTTCCTGCTCGAACGCAGATGACGTCGCGGGCACGAGCAGCGCCAGCGCCACCAACGTGTTGCCGAACCCTCCCATCCCATGTCCCCGTTGGTCTTCGTTGTGTCCGTTCCGTGGTGTGCCGTGGCGCCTCATCATCCCTGCCCTGCCGGAGGCAGCAGTCGCGGGCCGTTGTCGCTGTCCGAATACACGCCACCGGTGGCGATGGCGTCGGCCGAGCCATGGTCGGCTTCGGCATTGGTTCGCCACGGCACTGGCACGCGCGGTCCGGGGACGTAAGCCTCCCAGCGCCCGTAGCTGACAGGCGGGTGATCGGGCGCATGGAAGTCCACGGGTACCTGCACCGACCAGGACGACGCGGTCGTCGCCTCACCCTGCGTCGGCGGATCGAAGCGCCACCTGCGGGCCGTCGCGATGCAGGTGTCGGCGAACTGCTTGCGGAAGTACTCCATGTCCTTCGGCGACGCCGCGACGCGAAGATTTACCTGTTGCGCGATGACATCCTCGACGCTGCCTTCGCGGCCGATCCGCAGCACCAGATAGACCGTGCCACCAACGCCACGGTGCGCGGCCTGCTCCGGATAGCGAGGAGCCGCGAGGCGGCCACGCCGCTGCGGAATGGATTCGTCGGCATTGCCCTTGCCGAAGCGGACGCCGGCGATTCGCAGCGTGTAGCCGCCATCATCGGCTTGCTTGCCGACGACACGCAGGCTGAACCTGCTTCGTGCCGCAATAGCCTTGCCATCGGCCGTCACCGGTTCGAAGCGCCACGTGTTGATTGCATGGTCGACAAGGTCGACCACGCCCTTGGGGAGCGCTTCGGCCTTGTCGAAGGCGTGGCCGCCGACGCTGCCGTCCTGCTCGATGTCCACCGAGCCGGTCACCACCATGCTGGCCTCAACTTGCCTGCGCACCTCTTCCGGCGCGCGCGCATGCGTCATGCCGGTCAGCAGCACCAGCACCAGCACCAGTCCCCACGTCCCCAGCCTTGCCATGCGATCTCCCTATCGATGCGGGTTGGCAGATGACACCCGGAATCGCGCCTTGGCACAAGCCCCTGTGTCGGGCAGTCGATCTGCCGCGTCCAGGTGAAGGCGCTGCGGCTTTCCGGCAACGGCCGGCACTTATACTCCGGCTCAGGAGGTGCTCATGCACAGCGGTGGTCTGGAACTTGCTCTGGTATTCCTGTTGGCCGCCGTGATCGCGGTGCCGATATTCCGCCGCTTCGGCCTGGGCGCGGTGCTGGGATACCTGACGGCCGGCGTGGTGCTCGGCCCCTACGGCCTGCGCGTAGTGACCGAGGCCGAGCGCGTGCTCACCGCCGCCGAGATCGGCGTGGTGATGCTGCTGTTCGTGATCGGCCTGGAGCTGTCGGCGGCGCGCCTGCGGGTAATGCGCAAGACGGTCTTCGTCATCGGCGGCCTGCAGGTGCTGCTGTGCGGGCTGGCCCTGGGTGGCCTGGCGATGGTGGCAGGACTGAGCTGGCAGGCTTCGTTGCTGGTCGGCCTTGGCCTGACGCTGTCGTCGACCGCGGTCGGGCTGCAGTTGCTGTCCGAGCGCAAGGAGCTGACTACCGACCACGGCCGCGTCGCGTTCGGCGTGCTGCTGTTCCAGGACCTTGCCGCGATCCCGTTGCTGGCTGCGATCCCGCTGCTGGGTCGGGCCGGTGCTGCCGAGTTCGGCTGGGACGATGTACTCAAGGCCGTTGGCGCGGTCGTGGCGCTGGTGATCGGCGGTCGCTTCGTGTTGCGGCACGTCTTTCGCGTGGTCGCGCGTGCGCAGATGCCGGAGGTGTTTACCGGCGCGGCTCTGCTGACGGTGCTGGGCAGCGCCTGGATCATGCAGATCGCCGGACTGTCGGCCGGCCTGGGCGCGTTCATCGCCGGCGTGCTGCTGGCCGATTCTGAGTTCCGCCACGAGCTCGAAGCGCAGATCGACCCGTTCAAGGGCTTGCTGCTGGGCCTGTTCTTCATCGCCGTGGGCATGAGCATCGACCTGCAGCGGGTGTTGTCCGAGCCGTGGATGATCACCGGGCTGGTGGCGGTGCTGATGGTGGTGAAGTTCGCCATCCTCTACCTGATCGGGCGACGCCCGGGTGGGCTCGATCCACGCGGGGCGTTGCAGCTCGGCGGCGTGCTGGCGCTGGGCGGCGAGTTCGCATTCGTGCTGTTCAACGAAGGCGTGAAGTCGGGCCTGATCGACGACCCGATGCGTGACCGGCTCGCCGCCGCGGTCGGTGTGTCGATGGCATTGACGCCGCTGCTGCTGATCGCGATTTCGCGCCTGCTCGCCTCCAACCCGGTGCGGCGCAAGGAACGCGAGTTCGACACCATTCCGCAGGATGGCGTGCCGCAGGTGCTGATCGCCGGCTTCGGCCGGTTCGGACAGATCGTCGCGCGCCTGCTGGTCGCGCAGAAGATTCCGTTCATCGGCATCGAGCACAGCGCCGACCAGGTCGACTTCGTGCGCCGCTTCGGTAACCCCGTGTATTACGGCGATCCGGCCAAGGCCGAGCTGCTGCGATCAGCCGGCGCGGCACACGTGAAGGTGTTCGTGGTGGCCATCGACGGCGTCGAGGAGAACATGCACACGGTGCAGACGATCCGCCGCCTCTACCCGGAGGCGACGGTGTTCGCGCGTGCACGCGATCGTCGCCATGCCTGGGAATTGATGGACCTGGGTGCGCGGGCGCTGCGCGAGACGTTCTACAGCAGCCTGCGCATGGGCGAGAGGGTGCTGGTCGAGCTGGGCCTGCCTGAAGACGTCGCACGCGATCATGCCGAGCGCTTCCGCGAGCACGATCAGCGACTGCTGCGTGCGCAGTACCTGATCCGTGACGACGAGGACGCACTGCTGCAGTCGACGCAGGATGCACGCCGCGAGCTGGAGGAGCTGTTCAACGCCGACTTCGGCGAGGGCGTGCTCGGCGAGATCGCCCATGCGACGCGCAATGAAGAGAATGTGCTGGACGAGGAGTGAGTGGGTTACGTCGTCCCGGCTTGCGCCGGGACACCGGACTCAGCGCGGCTCGCGCAGGAATCGCGCCATTGACATGTTCTGGCCCGACGCGGGCGGTGCGAATTCCGCTGCGATGTCGATGAAGCCGCGCATCACCGCGATCTCGCGTGGCGTGCGGTTGAGCGCATCGCGCAGGTCCGGGTCGGCACCGGCACGCATCAGGAACTGGACCACGCGCAACAGGCCGTGCAGCGCCGCCAGGTGAAGCGGGCCGAAGCCGCGCGGGTCCTTGGCGTCGAGTGCGACGTCGTGGTCGACCAGCAACTGCATGCCAGCGATCAGCACATCCTCGTCGGCACCGGTGCCAGGTTCGGCGCGCGCGCCCAGCAACAAAAGCAACGGGGTCGCGCCCGCCGCCGGTTGGTCGGCGTCGACGCCAGCCAGCAGCAGCGTGTCGAACAAGGCCACCAGCCGCGAACGCTCGCGCGCGTTGAAACCGTACATCGCGGCGCAATGCAGCGCCTGTCGGCCCTGCGCGTCACAGGCCTGGACGTCGGCACCGGCGGTCAGCAGTCGCGCGGCCAGGTCGGTCAGGCCCAGTGCGCAAGCGACCATCAGCACGGTGAGTTCGCCCGGCAGGCGCTGCTCCAACGGAGCGCCTGCGGCGATCAGACGGTCGACGATCTCGACGTGGCGCATGCTCACGGCAGCGGACAGCGGCGTCGCACCGGAATGGGCGGTCGCCTTCGGGTCGGCACCGCGGGCGAGCAGCAGATCGGCCACTGCGCGATGACCGCCACCGGCGGCGCGCAGCAGTGCGGTGCAGCCCTGCGCGTCGACGGCGTCAACCGGCAGGCCGAGATCAAGGAGGCGACGCACGGCATCGGCATCGCCCATGATCGCGGCCGCCGGCACGTCCTGCGCCTGCAGCGGGCGCCGGGGCAACGGCCAGCCGCGCCAGTCGAGCCAGTCGGCAAGGTCGCGGCGGCCCGAGGCCAGGGCCACGCCGAGCGGGGTTTGCCCGTCGGCGGCCAGCAAGTCGGGGGCAGCGCCCTGCGTCACCAGGCGCTTGAGCATCTCGTCGCGACCCAGCGCGGCGGCCAGGTGCAAGGCGCTCATGCCATGGCTGTCGCGGGCGTTGAGGTCGACGCCGATCGCGAGCAGGCGCTCGACGAGATGCATCCAGTCCAGTCGCACGGCCAGTGCCAGCGCCGGGTCGCCGGCCGGCGAGCGCGCGAACGGGTCGGCACCGCGTTCGATCAGTTCCAGCGCGACCGCTTCCAGATCCGTGCCGGCGCCGTCGTCGCCGTGACAGGCGGCGAGGAAACGCGCCAGCCCGCCGGCACCGGCCGGCGATACGCCGCGGCGCAGCAGCGCCAGCAGCGACGGCACGGCCTGGCCGCCGCGCGCGATCAATGCTTGTACCGGCGTGTCGCCGGTGCCATTGCGCGCTTCCGGATCGGCGCCCTGGTCGAGCAACCAGTGCACACGCTGCGCCGACGTCGCCGACTCGTCGTCGTGCAGCAACGCGCCGCGTTCGCTGGCGCTGAGCAGCTGCGCCAGGCCGCCAAGTTCCTCGGCACGGCCATCCCGCAGGCCATCGCGCAGCAAGACGGTCGGGGCGCGATCGGGCAGCGGCGCATCGTCGTCGCCGTCTTCGCTGAGCGCCGACGGCAACGGATAGGCGCGGTCGAGCGCGGCGACCAGTGACCAGCGCCCGGCTTCGGCGGCGCGATCGATCGCGCGCTTGCCGTCGACATCGCGCTGTTCGGCGTCCACGCCCAGGTCCAGCAGTCGCTGCACCAGCGACGGCGACGGCGACTCGGCCATGCAGGCCAGCACCAGCGCGTTGCGGCCGCGGCTGTCGACGGCCACGGCGGCATCGGCGCCACCGCGCGGGAGGTGCGCTAGCAGTCGTTCGAGCATTTCGAGATGGCCGCCGCGAGCGGCCTCGAGGAACGGGCTGCGGCCTTCCAGATCGCGCGCATCGGCGTCGGCACCGGCGGTGAGCAACGCGGCGGCGATGTCGAGATGGCCGGCATGGGCGGCCTCGTGCAGGGCGCTGCGACCACGACGGTCGCGCGCGTCCACGCGTGCCTTGTGCTTGAGCAGCAGGCCGACGCCGGCGACGTCGTCTTCGTCGGCACCGGCCGCGGCGAGCAACACCGGCTGGCCGCCTGCCGGTTCGGCGCGCGCGCCGCGCTCGAGCAGGAACTTGGCCAGGCGCCAGTTGCCACTGGCACAGGCGACGCCGAGCGGCGACAGCCCGTCGTGATTGAGCGTATCGAGCTCGGCCGCGGCATCGCGCAGCAGCGCGGCCACGCCCGGGTCGGAGCTGCGCGCGGCGTGGTGCAGCGGCGTGTTGCCCTCGGCATCGGTCCGGCGCGGATCGGCGCCGTTGGCGAGCAGGGTCATGACGGCATCGGGTCGACCGTGCCAGCTGTCGCGGGTGGCGGCGAGCAGCGGGTTCATGCCGGCATGCGTGGCGTTGAGGTCGATGCCGTGGGCGATCAGCGTGCGCAGCAGGCGCAGGTCCGGCAGCACCGCGGCCAGCACGGCCAGGCTGCGCTGGTCGCGTTCGTCGACGGGCGGCGGCGCCGAGACATCGGCACCGAGTTCGATCAGTTCCAGCGCGCGTTCGACGCGACCGCTGCGGGCGGCGGCATATAGCGCCGGGGCGAGTGGTTCGCCGTCGACGAGGGCGACCGGTTCGTCTTCTTCCTCGTCGTCATCGTCGTAGGCGAAGCCAGGCAGCGGCTCGGCCGGAGCGACCTGTTGCAGCAGCACGTGCAGCGCAGGCGTTGCCAGCGCGAACAGCACAGCGACCGTCCAGCGCGCGCCGCCACCGAGTACGCCCGGCCAGGCCAGCAGCAGCACGGTCGCCGCCAGCGCCAGCACGATCGCGGCAACGCCGAGTCCGCGCCAGGCGCTCAGTTCGAGCTCGCCCAGGGCTTGCCAGTGCTCGCGCAGCGGCCCGCCCTCGCGTTCGGCACCCAGCCACAGCGGCCACAGCCGCCACAGGCCGAGCAGGGCAACACCGGTCACGGCGCTCAGGCCGAGCGCGGACGCCAGTGAGCCGGTCTGCAGCAGCGAGGACAGCGGCCAGGCAACGACCGCCGCCAGCACGGCAGTCGCCGCGGCCCACAGCAGTGCGAGTACGCCGGCTTCACGCACGGCTTCGTTGCGCGTCGGCAGGGCGCCGTCGCGCCAGCCGCGCACGGCCAACGCCGCCAGCGGCTGGGCGAGCACGCCGGCCAGCGCAGCAAGGAGGCCCCCGAAGCCTGCCAGCAGGCACAGCGCGACCGCGCCGGCGAGCAGACCGCCCAGGCGCAGCGAGCGGGTCGAAGACGGCGTTTTCAGCGGCATCGGCTCAGGCATCGGTGCCCCAGTCCTCCGTCATCGGATCGTCCAGGGTCGGCGGGAACTGCAGGTGGAATCCACGCGCCGCCAGATTTTCGCGGACGACGGCCGCGTCGCCGCGGGCGAGCTTGCGCTCAGGCGTCAGCGCCACTTCGAGGACGAACTGCAGCGTGCCCAGTTGCGTGCGCAGAGGTTCGGGCAGGCGCGCGAACTCGTCGCGCTTGGCGAGGTACACGTAGGTGTCGGCCTTGCGGAGGCTCTTGTAGACGTAGGCTTGCATCGGTCCGGACGAAAGCAGCGGCAAAAACGGCCGCAACGTGATGTTGGACACAGCATACCTGTCGTTGTGGCGCGCGCGCACAACGGAAGGTTCAGGTTTTTCGGCCCTGTCGGGCCGCGCCTGCAAACCTTAGGTGAACCTCGGTGGACCTCAGTGATAGCCGGCGTCGGCGGCGACCTTGCCCCTGAACACGCTGTAGGACCAGTAGGTGTAGCCCAGGATCGCCGGCAGCAGCACGATCAGGCCGACCAGCACGAAACCCTGCGACGACGGTGGCGAGGCCGCGTCCCAGATGGACAGCGCCGGCGGCACGATATTGGGCCAGATGCCCAGCACCAGCCCGGCGAAGCCCAGCGCGAAGAAGCACAGGGTCAACAGGAACGGGGTGGCATCACGGCCCTCGCGCATCACTGCGCGCCACAGGGCGAAGGCATTGGCCAGGGCCAGCAGCGGCACCGGCGCCAGCCACCAGAAGTTCGGGCCGTCGAACCAGCGCGCCATGATCCGCGAGTCGAGGAAGGGCAGCCAGGCGCTGACCAGCCCCATGAAGGCGACCACCACCAGCACCAGCGGCCGGGTCAGGCTGCGCGCGACCAGCTGCATGCGGCCCTCGGTCTTGAGGATCAGCCAGGTGGAGCCCAGCAGCGCGTAGCCGAACACCACCGCCACGCCGGTCAGCATCGAGAACGGGCTGAACCAGCCGAACACGCCGCCCAGGTACTTTCCGCCCTGCAGCGGCATGCCCTCGACCAGCGCGCCGAGGATCACGCCCTGGGCGAAGGCGGCCAGCATCGAGCCCAGCGAAAAAGCTGCGCCCCATGCCGGCTTGCTGCGCTGCGCCTTGAAGCGGAACTCGAAGGCGACACCGCGGAACACCAGCGCGATCAGCATCATCAGCACCGGCAGGTACAGCGCCGACAGCACCACCGCGTAGGCCTTGGGGAATGCCGCCAGCAGGCCGGCACCGCCGAGCACCAGCCAGGTCTCGTTGCCGTCCCAGATGGGCGCGGCGGTATTCATCATGTGGTCGAGCTGGTGTTCGTCTTCCGCGAACGGCGCGAGGATGCCCAGGCCGAGCACGAATCCGTCGAGCACGACGTACATCAGCACGCCGAAGCCAATGACGCCGAACCACACCACCGGAAGCACGGTCGCCAGGTCCATTACGCGCCCTCCTCGAGGTTGTCGCCGGACGCCGACAGCGGCCGCGCCGGCGTCTTGTCGCCGCCTTCGGTGTGCTGTGGGGGTTCGTGCGGCAGCGGGCCCTGGAGCACCTGCTTGCGCAGGTACCAGATGCCGGCGCCGAAGACGATGGCGTACACCAGCGCATAGACGATCAGCGAGGTCATCACGCTCGCCGCAGCGAGGATGGGGCTGACCGCATCGGCCGTGCGCAACAGACCATAGACGACGTAGGGCTGGCGGCCGATCTCGACCACGTACCAGCCGGCGAGAATGCAGACGAAGCCGGCCAGCATCATCGCCTTCCATCCCAGCAGTACGATGCGCGATTCGTAGAGGCGGCCGCGCCACAGCATCCACAACGACGCCATTGCCAGCAGCAGCATCAGGGTGCCCAGGCCGACCATCACCCGGAACGCATAGAACACCGGCTTCACCGGCGGGCGCTCGCTGGCCGGCACCGACTTGAGCGGCGTGATTTCACCGTCGAGCGTGTGCGTCAGGATCACGCTGCCCATTCTCGGGATCGCGACCTCGAAGTCGTTGCGCTCGGCCCTCTCGTTGGGCACCGCGAACAGCACCAGCGGCACGCCTTCACCCTTGGGATAGTGGTCCCAGTGGCCTTCCATCGCCGCGACCTTGATCGGCTGGTGTTCAAGTGCGACCAGACCGTGCTGGTCGCCGACGATCACCTGCGCCGGCACCGTGATCGCGGCAAAGATCACTGCCGCCTTCAGCATGCGTTTGCCGGCTTCGACGTGGACGCCGCGCAGCAGGTAGGACGCACCGACGCCGCCGATCACGAAGCACGTGGTGATGAACGCCGCCAGCACCATGTGCGCCAGGCGCAGCGGGAACGAGGGATTGAAGACGATCTGCAGCCAGCTGACCGGCTCGAACACGCCGTCGACGATGCGGTAACCGGTCGGCGTCTGCATCCAGCTGTTAGCCGAGATGATCCAGAACGTCGAGATCAGCGTGCCCAGCGCGACCATGCACGTCGCCAGGAAGTGCATGCGCTCGTTGACGCGTCCCCAGCCGAACAGCATCACGCCGAGGAACGTCGCTTCCAGGAAGAACGCGGTCAGCACCTCGTAACTGAGCAACGGCCCGAGGATGTTGCCGGCCTGTTCGCTGAGCGTGGCCCAGTTGGTGCCGAACTGGAAACTCATGACGATGCCCGACACCACGCCCATGCCGAACGACAGGGCGAAGATCTTGGTCCAGAAGAAGTACAGGTCGCGCCAGAGCGTGTCGCGGGTGCGCAGCCAGCGCCATTCGGCAAAGGCCAACCAGCTCGCCAGGCCGATGGTGAAGGCCGGGAACAGGATGTGGAACGAGATGACAAAGCCGAACTGGATGCGCGAAAGGAGCAATGCGTCCACGGCGTACTCCGTGACTTCCTGCACATGATTGTGCGCCGCGTCACTGGGGCTGTCACGCTCGTCCGGGTCACTTCACTGTTTCCCATGACGCATGACCCGATCCGGCAAACCCGCGGACTGATACGCTTCGGCAGTTTTTTGCCCACTCGCCTTTCCATACGCCCGGTCCCGACCCAATGCGCCTTACGCCGCTTGCCACCGCCCTGACCCTGTCGACGCTGCTGCTGTCCAGCGCCTACGCCCAGACGCCCATTACCCTCGCCCAGACCATGGCCGATCCCGACTGGATCGGGCCGCCGGTCGAACAGGCCTGGTGGGCCTGGGATGGCCAGCGCGTGCAGTACCAGCTGCGCCGCGAAGGCGCGACGATCCGCGACACCTGGCAACAGGCCATCAGCGGCGGCAGCGCTGCGCGCCTGGACGGCGCCGCCCGCGCCGACCTCGACGCCGCCCAGCCGGTGCTCGACGCCCAGCGCACGCGCATGGCATTCGTCCGCAATGGCGACGTGTTCGTGCGCGACCTGCGCAACGGCGCGCTGACCCAGGTCACGCGCAGCAATGAAGACGAAGCCACGCCGCAGTGGAGCAACGACGGCAACCTGGTCTTCCGCAGCGGCAACGACTGGTACCAGTGGCGCGCCGGCCAGGGCACCTCGCAGGCGGCGATCGTCAAGGCCGAGAAGGACCCTGCGTCCGCACCGAAGGTCGACGACCTGCGCAGCCGCCAGCTCGACATGATCAGCACGCTCAAGAACGACCGCGCCCAGAAGGATGCCGCACGCGCGCAGAGCGAGCAGTGGCGCCAGGCCGATCCGACCCGCGCCGCCGCACCGACCTACCTCGGCGACGACGTCAAGATCGTCGACAGCGCGCTGTCGCCGGATGCGAAGTGGCTGCTGGTGGTCACCTCGGCCAAGGACGCCGACGAGGGCAAGGCCGGCAAGATGCCCAAGTACGTGACCGAATCGGGTTACGAGGAATTCGAAGACGTGCGCGTGCGCGTCGGCCGCAACGCACCGGTGGCGCACAAGCTGTGGCTGGTCGACGTCCATGCGTCGAAGGCGACCGAACTGAAGTTCGACGCCCTGCCCGGCATCAAGGACGATCCGCTCGCGGCGATGCGCAAGGCCGCCAAGCAGGATCCGCTAAAGGGCGATCGCGCCGTGCGCATCGAGACCGATGGCGATGGCACCGGCCCGGCGATCCACTGGAGCGACGACGGCCGCCAGGCCGCGGTGCTGGTTCGTGCGGTCGACAACAAGGATCGTTGGATCGCCACCGTCGCACCGGTGGGCAGCGATGCAAAGCTCGTCGTGCGTGATCGCCTCACCGATCCGGCATGGATCAACTGGGGCTTCAACGACTTTGGCTGGACCGCCGATGGCTCGCTGTGGTTCCTGTCCGAGCGCAGCGGCTACTCGCACCTGTACCTCAATGAAGGCGGCAGCAAGTCGCGCGCGTTGACTTCGGGCAAGTGGGAAGTGTCGGCACCGCAGCTGTCCAACGACGGCCGCAGCTTCTACTTCGTCTGCAACCGCAAGTGGCCGGGCGATTACGAAGTGTGCGCGGTCGACCGCAATGGCGGCGACGTGCGCGAAGTGACCTCGCTCGATGGCGTCGAGGATTTCTCGCTGTCGCCGGACGGCTCCAAGGTACTGGTGCGGCATTCCGACAGCTACACGCCGCCGCAGCTGGCGGTGGTCAACACCGGTGGTGACGGCCTGGTGCAGCTGACCGACACGCGCAAGCCCGAGTTCAAGGCGCGCGAGTGGATCAAGCCCGAGTACGTGCAGGTGCCGAGCAAGCACGGCGCCGGCGTGGTCTGGGGCAAGTACTACGGCCCGAAGAATCCGGACCCGACGCGCAAGTACCCGATCGTGATGTTCGTGCACGGCGCCGGCTACCTGCAGAACGTGTCGGATCGCTACCCGAACTACTTCCGCGAGCAGATGTTCCACAACCTGCTGGTGCAGCAGGGTTACATCGTGCTCGACCTGGATTACCGCGCCAGCGAGGGCTACGGCCGCGACTGGCGCACTGCGATCTATCGCCAGATGGGCCATCCGGAACTCGAGGATTACCTGGACGGCCTGGACTGGCTGGTCGCCAACAAGGGCGGCGACAAGGACCACGCCGGCATCTACGGCGGCAGCTACGGCGGCTTCATGACGTTCATGGCGTTGTTCCGCTCGCCGGGCACGTTCAAGGCCGGCGCCGCGCTGCGCCCGGTGGCCGACTGGTCGCAGTACAACCACGAGTACACCAGCAACATCCTCAACACGCCCGAGCTCGACCCGCAGGCGTACAAGGTGTCGTCACCGATCGAGTTCGCCGACGGCCTGCAGGACAACCTGCTGATCGCCCACGGCATGATCGACGACAACGTGTTCTTCAAGGACTCGGTGGTGCTCAGCCAGAAGCTGATCGAGCTGCGCAAGGACAAGTGGGAGATCGCGCCGTACCCGATGGAGCGCCACAGCTTCACGCATCCGGACAGCTGGTATGACGAGTACCGCCGGATTTATGAGTTGTTTGAGCGGACGTTGAAGTAATCCGCCGTTCCCCCTCTCCCGCCAGCGGGAGAGGGTCGGGATGAGGGCCACTCGCCCTCATCCGCCTGCCGGCACCTTCTCCCGCGGGCGGGAGAAGGGTTGCTCACTTCGACGCAGCAGCCGTCGCAGGCGGCTTCACTTCCTTCCAGCTGCTGTCGGGATCGAACTTCGTCATCGCCTTGGCGATCTTTTCGCTGTCGGGCCCGAGATCCTTCTCGAACACCTCGCCCTCGTGGCTGACCATGAAGCTCATCACGCCGGTGTCGCCGTACTTCGACGGCCAGCCAATCAGCGCGAAGCCGCGGCTCATGTTGTTGCCCAGCAGGTAGTTGTAAGCGCCGCCCGGTGCCGACGGTCCCTGCGCGGTGAGGATCTTGAAGTGGTAGCCATGCCAGTCGCTGCCCGGCTCGGCGTCGGCGAACAGCGGGCCCAGCGGACTGACCTGGCCGCTGTCGTCATCGGCCCAGTACAGGCCATCGTGTTTGCCATCGCTGCTGAGCACCTTCTGCGCGTACTCGAGCACGCCATCGCCGTCGCGATCGAGTTCCGCGTACTCGGTCTGTGCATCGTGATAGGCCAGCTCCGACTCGATCGTGTCGTCTTCGTTGCGACCGATGCGGCGCGCGCGGATCTCATCGGTGGCCGCGTGCGTGTCGAAGGCCCAGCCGGCCTTGCCCTTGGCCAGCGGGATCGGCAGCGTCCACGCGTCCTTGCCGACCGCCAGATGGGCGTGCCCGTCCTTGCCGGTCTGGATGCTGTGCTTTTCGCGATAGCCGGTGAGGAAGGCCTCGACGTCGGCACGGTCGATGCCTTCGAGCGGGATGTATTCGCGCCAGTCCTTGCCCAACAGCGCTTCGAGCTTCTGCGCATCGGCGCGCTGCGTGCCCAGCGCGGCGACGAACGCCTCGGCGGCCGCGTCGGGGGTCGGGAAGGCTTGCTGGGCCGATGCCGGCAAGGCCAGCATCGCCATCATCGCAAGGGGAAGCATGCGCCCCATTCGGTTCGACAGCCTGCAGTTCATGGATGTCTCCCTCTCAGCGACGATGCCCGCCGCCACCCTGGCGCTGCGGCGGACGGGATTGACGTTGCACCTGGTGGCCACCGCCGCCACCGCCGCGTGACTGCTGCGGACGACGCGCCGAAGCCTGGCTGGAATGGCCGCGATTGGCCTGCTGGCGCGACTGCTGCGGGTTGCGCGCGCCGGACATCGCGTTGTTGCGCGGTGCCTGCCGCGATGCCTGCTGCGAGCGCGCCTGCTGCCGGGCCTGATTGTTGCTCTGCTGCGGACGCTGGCGGTTCTGCGCCTGACGATTCTGTGCCGTCTGCTGCGCACGCTGGCGATCGGCCTGGCTTCGATTGCCAGCGCCACCACCGGCGGCTTGGCGGGCGCGTTCGCGATCGGCATTGTGCGAGCGGTCGCGCGATGCAAGATCCTGCGCGGCATTGGGCCGGTTGCCGCCAAGGTCCGTCGGCTTCGAACGATCGCGCGATGCATGCTGCTGCGCGGCGGACTGGGCGCGCTGGCGTTGCGCGTCGCGCGACTGCCCGCCACCCTGGGCACGGTCACGCGCACCGCCGCCTTCGAGGCGCTCACGCGCCTGCGGATTGTTGCGGAGGTCGCGGTTGGCCGCCTGCGCGCGGTCGCGCGCCTCGCGGTTACTGGCGGCAGGCGCGTCGATTCCGCGATTCTGCATCGAGTCACGCGCACGGTTGCGCGCATTGGCACGGCCTGCGTCGTCACCGCGGAACTGGTTGCGGTTCTGCGCGCCATCCATCTGCCGGCCGTAGCGTTCGCGGTTGGCGTTGTCGCGATACGGCACGCCGTCGCGGTGCAGCGAGTTGTGCTGCCAGTTGCTGCTGTTGATGGTGCGGTTGGTGTTGATGTTGTTGTAACGGTTGACGTCGATGTCGACGTCGCCGCCACCCCAGCCGCCACCCCAGTCCATGTCGCCCCACAAGGCGTTGGTGACGGCGATGCCGGTACCGAACGCCAGGCCCGCCATCAGCGCACTGCCGGCGTAGTAGCCAGGCGACGGCGGGTAGTACGCCGGCGGATACGACGGGTACGCCCAGCTGCCGTAGACAGTTGTCGGGTTGTACGACGGGACGTAGACGACCTCCGGGTCGCTTGGCTGGATGACGATGGTCTGCTGCGGCTGTGGTTCCTGGATGACCGTGGTGCCGCCGCCACCGTCCGACGGCGCCGCTGCAGGCGCAGGACCCGTCGGCGCGGCCTGCACGGTGACGTTCTGGTACTGGTTGGACGAGAGGTTGCCGGCGGCCTGCGCCTGGCGGCGCAGGCGCTGCACGGCGTCCATCACTTCGTCGGGCTGGGCGAGGAAGGCATCGCCCAGGCGCTGCACCCAGGCCGGATCCTGGCCGAGGGTGTCGAGGGCCTGCGGGAACGCCACCAGCGCCTGTACGCTCGGGTCCCAGGGCTGCGAAGCAACCTGCTTGACCGCGTCATCGCCCTTGGCCTTCGGGTTTGCCTTCGACCAGGCAGCGGCATCGGCGACATTGCCCGGGTAGGTCGCCGCCATCAGCACCTGCGCCAGCAGCGGATCGGGATAGAGCGCGATCGGCGCGACCATCTGGTCGAGTTCTTCTTTGCTGAACGACGTCGAGGCCGCAGCGGCCGCCGGTGTCGCGGCGGCAGGCGCCGCAGCCGGGGCGGCAGGCGCGGGAGTGGGCGCCGGCGCTGTCGCCGCTGGCGCGGGAGTCTTGTCGCCGGAGCACGCGGCCAGCGACAGCAGGACCATGAGAAGGCCAATTCGACGGTGGTTGCGCACGGACTACTCCCAACGATGTGTCGTTGAAACCCGCGTCCGCCGGGCAATGAAACGACCCGGAGGGCCCCTGGTTCAGGCGGCGGCTATCATGCGCACCACCCCTGCAAGTTTCTTGTGAACATGACCGAGCCCTCCCCCGGATTCGACGACGTCCGCGACTACCTCACCGGACTGCAGGACCGCATCTGCGCGGCGATCGAGGCCGTCGACGGCAGCGCGCGCTTCAGCGAGGACCTCTGGCAGCGCGCCGAAGGCGGTGGCGGCCGCACCCGCATCCTTCGCGACGGCGGCGTGTTCGAACAGGCGGGCATCGGCTTCTCCGACGTCTCGGGCACCAAGCTGCCCCCATCGGCCACCGCCGCACGGCCGGAACTGGCCGGCGCATCGTGGCGCGCGGTTGGTGTGTCACTGGTGTTCCATCCGCGCAATCCGTACCTGCCGACCACGCATGCCAACGTGCGCCATTTCCGCGCCATACGCGATGGCGAAACGGTGGCGTGGTGGTTCGGTGGCGGCTTCGACCTGACCCCGTTTTATCCGTTCGACGCCGACGTGCTGCACTGGCACCGCACCGCGCGCGACCTGTGCGAGCCGTTCGGCGGCCAGCAGCGCTACGACAAGCACAAGCACTGGTGCGACGAGTATTTCTTCCTCAAGCACCGCAACGAGACGCGCGGCGTCGGCGGGCTGTTCTTCGACGACCTGCATGAAGACGCCGATCATGACTTCGCCTACATGCGAGCGGTCGGCGACGGTTTCCTCGATGCCTACTTGCCGATCGTCGAGCGCCGGAGCGAAACGCCGTATGGCGATCGCGAGCGCCAGTTCCAGCTCTACCGGCGCGGACGCTACGTCGAGTTCAACCTGGTGTTCGACCGCGGCACGCTGTTCGGCCTGCAGTCGGGCGGCCGCACCGAGTCGATCCTGATGAGCCTGCCGCCGCTGGTGCGCTGGGAATACGGGTTCACGCCCGAGGACGGCAGCGCCGAGGCGCGCCTGGCCGATTACCTGCGTCCGCGTGACTGGCTGAACGAACTGGTGAGGTGATGCCGGCGTGCGCACGCCGCACATCAATCGTCGTCGTTGCAATCCTTGGTCATGATGGTGATCTGGCCATTGGTTTCCAGCAGCGCCAGCCGCACCCGCGAGATGTCGCTGCATCCCGCCTCGCGCATGGCCTTGGTGAAATCATCCCGACTGACGAGTTCACGCCGCAGCACGTCGCGATAGACCGTGCCGTTGCGCGCCAGCAGCACCGGCGCGCCTTCGAGGATGCGCTCGGCGGTCTTGCTGCGTGAGGTTGCGAATCCGACCAGCCAGTTGAGTGAGATCAGCGTGGCGGCCAGCAGCAGCCCGCCGGTCATCGAGGTGTCCTTGCCGAGCAGCGCGTTCTGCACCGCGTTGCCGAGCAGCACGATCAGCAGCATGTCGAACGCGGTGAACTGCCCCATCGTGCGCTTACCCGACAAGCGGATCATCGCCAGCAGCACCACGTAGACCACGACCGCACGAAAGACGAACTCCCACCACGGCATCGACATCTCGAACATGTGGCGCTCCGGCGTTGGGTCGCGGCGATTGTGCAACAACCGCAAGATCAAGATGGATCCCGGCGTTCGCCGGGATGACGGTGAGGGGTCGCATGACGTGACCGCGCGACGGCTTGAGGTCGATAGCAACCCGCCCGGAGTCATCAGCGCCCTTGGTAAGGGCGCGCGGCGGCAGCCGCTGGGGATCGGAAGCACATAGCGGGGCCCAAGGTTTGCGCAGCAAACTTTGGGTTTTTATTGCCCTGCGGAAAAAGCGCAGGCAATAAAAAGCCCCGCAGGCAGGGGGGGCCGGCGGGGCTGGTGGAGCGGGACCTGGGGAGGGGTCTTCGCTCCGGGGGATCACTCCAGGGGAGGGAGAGATCTACGACAGGCGTTGCACCTGTCGCGACCTATATGACCATTCCACACATGGATGGTTCGTGAAGATTCGGGTTAACAATCCGTTGGATTCAGGACGGATTCATTCTGGGAAAACGATTACCCCAGCGGTTTCCCCGTTCAGCAAGACACTGAATGCGATGGCATGAAACTCGCCGAAGGCCCGATCCTGCGAGGACGGGATCGCGGAGGCCCCGCTCGTCGGCCAAGGAGGCTCCGGACGACCCTAGTGTGCCTCATCCCAATTGACCCCGACCCCGCTGTCGACCACCAGCGGCACCCGCAGCTCGGCCGCACCGGACATCCGCGCGCCGACCTCGGCCAGCAGCGTGTCGACAAACCCCTCCTCGACCTCGAACACCAGTTCGTCGTGGACCTGAAGGACCATCAGCGCGCGCTCGCCCTGCCCGGCCAGCCAGGCGTCGATGGTGATCATCGCCCGCTTGATGATGTCGGCCGCCGTGCCCTGCATCGGCGCGTTGATCGCGGCGCGCTCGGCGCCGGCGCGCAGGCCCTGGTTGCGGGCCTGGATGTTCTCCAGGTACAGGCGCCGGCCGAACACGGTCTCGACATAGCCCTGCTCGCGCGCCTGCTGGCGGGTGCGCTCCATGAAGTCGCGCACGCCCGGGTAACGGCTGAAGTAGAGGGCGATGTAGTCCTGCGCCTCGCCGCGGGCGATGCTCAGCTGACGCGCCAGGCCAAACGCGCCCATGCCGTACATCAGGCCGAAGTTGATCGCCTTGGCGGCACGACGCTCGTTGCCGCTGACTTCTTCCATGGCCTTGCCGAACACTTCGGCGGCGGTGGCACGGTGGATGTCGGCACCCGATTCGAACGCGCGCAGCAGGCCGGCATCCTCCGAGAGGTGGGCCATGATCCGCAGCTCGATCTGCGAGTAGTCGCAGGCAACGATGCGCCGACCCGGCGGCGCGACGAAGGCCTGGCGGATGCGGCGGCCGTCGTCGGTGCGGATCGGGATGTTCTGCAGGTTCGGATCGCTCGAGGCGAGCCGACCGGTTGCGGCACCCGCCTGGTGGTAACTGGTATGCACGCGGCCGGTGTCGCGGTTGACCATCTCCGGCAGTTTGTCGGTGTAGGTGCTGCGCAGCTTGGCCAGGCCGCGGTACTCGAGGATCACGCGCGGCAGTTCGTGCTGCTCGGCGATCGCCTCCAGCGCTTCCTCGTTGGTCGAGGGCGCGCCCGAAGGCGTCTTCACCAGGGCCGGCAGCTTGAGTTCGTCGAACAGCAGTTGGCCAAGCTGCTTGGGCGAATCGAGATTGAAGCTGCGGCCGGCCATCTCGGTCGCCTTCTGCTGGGCGGCGAGCATGCGTCGGCCGAGGTCGGCCGACTGCCGGCGCAATTCGTCGCCGTCGATCATCACGCCGTTGGCCTCGATCCGCGCCAGCACCGGCACCAGCGGCATCTCGATCTCGCGATAGACGCGCTCCAGTCCCGGCTCGACCGCCAGCTTCGGCGCCAGCGCGCGATGCAGGCGCAAAGTCACGTCGGCATCCTCGGCGGCGTACCGCGTGGCGTCGTCGATGGCGACCTGCGAGAAGGAGATCGCCTTGGCGCCCTTGCCCGCAACTTGCTCGTACTTGATGGTGTCGTAGCCGAGGTAACGCTTGGCCAGCGAATCCATGTCGTGGCGGCTGGCGGTGGCGTTGTAGACGAAGCTTTCGAGCATGGTGTCGTCGGCATAGCCGGCGACATCAATGCCATTGCGGCGCAGGACATGCAGGTCGTACTTGCCGTGCTGGCCGAGCTTCTTCTTGTCCGCGTCCGCGAATAGCGGCGCCAGTGCGGCCAGCGTTTCAGTGCGATCCAGTTGCGACGGCGCGCCTGGATAGTCGTGGCCCAGCGGCAGGTAGGCGGCACGGCCCGGTTCCACGGCGAAACTCAGACCGACCAGGCGCGCCTGCATCGGGTCGAGCGAGTCGGTTTCAGTATCGAATGCGAACTCGTCGGCTTCGCGCAGGCGCGTGATCCAGGCGTCGAGCTGGTCGAGCGTCAGCACGGTTTCGTATTCGCCCGGCGCCGACAGCTCCGGATGCGGTGCTTCCGCAGGCGCAGACACCGCGCGCGCATAGCCTGCGGCGGTGTTGCGGACGCCAGCGCCACGCGCGTCGCCGTCATCGCTGGCGCCGCTGGCCCCTTCGAGTTCCTTGAGCGCCTGCTTGAAGCCGTAACGTGCATACATCACGCGCAGGTCGTCGGCGTGGGGTGCGCGCAGGGACAGCTCGGTCGGCGCGCGTTCGAGTTCCAGGTCGGTGCGGATCGTGGTCAGCGTGCGATTCAGCGGCAGCCGCGGCAGAGCCGCACGCAGGTTCTCGCCGATCTTGCCCTTGATCTGGTCGGCATGGGCGATGACCGCATCGAGCGTGCCGTACTCGCCCAGCCACTTGGCCGCGGTCTTCGGGCCGCACTTGTCGACGCCGGGGATGTTGTCGACGGTGTCGCCCATTAGAGCCAGCAGGTCGATGATCTGGTCCGGGCGCACGCCGAACTTGTCGATCACGGTCGCCTCCGAATCCAGGCGGCTGCCGCTCATGGTGTTGACCAAGGCGATGCCCGGGCGCACCAGCTGGGCGAAGTCCTTGTCGCCGGTGGAGATGGTGACGTCGATGCCCTGCTCGGCCGCGCGCAGCGCCAGCGTGCCGATCACGTCGTCGGCTTCGACACCGGGGATGCGCAGGATGGTGATGCCCAATGCCTCGACGATGTCGCACATCGGCTGCACCTGGGCGCGCAGGTCGTCCGGCATCGGCGGACGGTTGGCCTTGTACTGCGGATAGAGCTCGTCGCGGAAGGTCGGGCCCGGCGCGTCGACCACGAAGGCGACGTAGCTGGGCTGTTCCTTCAAGGTCGCGCGCAGCATGTTGACCACGCCGAACAGCGCGCCAGTGGGTTCACCCGCGTCGTTGGTCAGCGGAGGCAGCGCGTGGAAGGCGCGGTACAGATAGCTGGAGCCATCGATCAGGACGAGGCGGGGAGCGGGCTGGTTCATCGGGCGATTCTACATGCGGCATTTCTGGGAGGCCGCCTGCGCGGCGACGTGCCGGCAGCCATCACCGCCGCTTCAGCGCGAGCGGGTATCCTGTCTCCTGCGACCCCCACCGGACTGGAAACCGCCATGCGCAACCACCTGCTCGCCCTCATGCTGCTGCCGCTGACCCTGACGGCTTGCGCGACCATGGGCGCAGGCGCTGATCCTACTGCCGACCTGCAGGGCGCCGAGGTGCGTTCGCGCACGATCGAAGGTGGCGATCTGATCGAGGAGTACCGCATCGCCGGACAGCTGCGCGTGGTGAAGATCACCCCGGCACGCGGCCCGGTTTATTACCTGACCGACAGCGACGGCGACGGCATCCTCGACAGCAGCAAGGGCGAAGGCCCGATCTCGCCGGTGCAGTACAAACTCTTCAGCTGGTAAGCGACACGCGATGACGACAACGCAGGACCGCGGACACGCCATCCGCACGCTCACTTCCGAATCCGACCTGCGCGCAATCTGGCCGCTGGTCTCGCAGTTGCGACCCGAGTTCGACGAAGACCGATTCGTCGTTCAGATGCTGCGCCAGATTGGCGAAGGCTGCCGCGCGACGGTGCTGTTCGACGACATTGGGGCGCCACGCGCGTTCGCCTGCTGGCGGGTGATGGAGATGCTCGCCGTCGGCAAGCACGTCTACGTCGACGATCTGGTCGTCGACACCACGGTGCGCAGCCGCGGCCACGGCAAGGCCATGCTCGACTGGCTCAAGGCCGAGGCAGGCCGCCTGGGCTGCGCGCGGCTGCAGCTGGACTCCGGCACGCATCGCCAGGATGCGCATGCGTTCTACCTGCGCGAAGGATTGCGCATCGAGGCCTTCCATTTTGGGATAGCGCTCAAATAGCGCATTGGGTCGCCATCCCGGCGCAGGCCGGGATCCAGGCCGGGCGCCCCCGCGAAAGCGGCCATTGCAAGAACCGGATATCGGGCCGGGTGCGCGCCGCCTAGATTCTTTCGCGCCCCCTTCGATCAGGTACGCGATGAACAACCCCGGTTTCCACGACTGCAAGCGCGGGTCGCGTGCATGAGCGCGGTGCTGCAACCCCGATGGAGCATCGACAGCCTGGTGCAGCGCATCGACTGGGTCGACTGGCAGGGCGTCGGCGCGCAACTCGATGCCCAGGGCTGCGCACGTATACCGGCGCTGCTGGACCCGGGCGACTGTGACGCAATCGCAGGCCTGTACGACCGTCCCGACGGCTTCCGCAGCACGGTGACGATGGCGCGGCATGGATTCGGGCGAGGCGAGTACCGCTACCTCTCGTATCCACTGCCGGCCACGGTCGCTGCTCTGCGAGGCGCGGTCTATCCGCACCTGGTCGCCATCGCCAATCGCTGGAACGAGGCGATGTCGATCGACGTGCGCTACCCCGAGGAGCACGCCCGCTTCCTCGCGCGATGCCACGAGGCCGGCCAGACCCGGCCGACGCCCCTGTTGTTGCGTTACGACAAGGGCGACTACAACTGCCTGCACCAGGACGTCTATGGCGAACACGTGTTCCCGTTGCAGCTGGTGGTGATGCTGTCGCGGCCTCAGCGCGACTTCGAAGGCGGCGAACTGGTCCTTACCGAGCAGCGCCCGCGCATGCAATCACGCGTCGAAGTGCTGCCGTTGCAGCAGGGCGATGCGGCCGTGTTCGCGGTGCGGGAGCGGCCGGTCAAGGGCTCCCGCGGCAGCTACCGCGTGCAGATGCGGCATGGCGTCAGTCGCATCCATGCCGGCCGGCGTCACACCCTTGGGGTGATCTTCCACGACGCCCTGTGACGGCCGGGGTCTGCGCCACGGATGTACATTGTCCTCATGCACGACCCGTCACGCCCGATCGTCATCGATGCCGTCCTGCTCGGCCAGGCGCGGCCCTACACGCGCCCCGGCAGCGTCAGCGCCATCGACAAACGGGCGACGACCGCAGTGGTCCGGATCGAGACGCTTGGCCTCGTCGGCGACGAGCAGGGCGATCCCACTGTCCATGGCGGCCCCGACAAGGCGATTCACCACTACCCGTTCGACCACTACCTGGGCTGGCGCGAGGACGTGGGCGACCTGGAGCGTCTGAGTGCCCCGGGCGCATTCGGCGAGAACCTCAGCAGCCGCGGCCTCACCGAAGACGAGGTCTGCCTGGGCGACAGTTTCCGCATCGGCACGGCGCTGGTCGAAGTCAGCCAGGGCCGGCAGCCGTGCTGGAAGCTCAATGACCGCTTCGCCATCGCCGACATGGCGCGGCGCGTGCAGGCCACCGGCCGCACCGGCTGGTACTACCGCGTGCTGGAGCCGGGCGCGGTGCGCGCCGGCGACACGATGACGCTGCAGGCGCGGCCGTTTGCGCAGTGGCCTGTGCGGCGCCTGTCCGCGCTGCTGTTCAACCGCCAGCTCGATCCGGCGCAACTGCGCCCCGCGCTTGAGCTGCCGCTGGTGCCGTCCTGGCGCAAGCTGCTCGAGACACGCCTGCGGATGTCGCAGGCTGAAGACTGGGGCAAGCGCATCGATGGCCCGGAGCGGCACTAAAGATTGCGGCCACCGTGCCGATACACCGGGCGAACCCGCGCAGGCGGAGCGCGATCGCAGAACAGGACTCCGGTGTGTCAGCTCGAGAAAGACGAAAACCCGCCCCGCCACTCGACGCCGGCGTCCTGCGCGCCGGTCTGACCGAGGCACAGGAGAAGACGCTGAGTGCGCTCGAGCACTTCCAGTGGACACTGAAGTTCGTGCGCCGGCCGTTGTTCCAGGACCCGGTGCCGGTGCTGGTCGACCGCGAACGGCGTCGCTGTGTGGCGCTGCGCCCGGACGGCACCCTGGACGAGTCGCCACAACTGCGCAGCGGCAGCTGAGCCGCCACTGCGGACCGCCATGCTCAGGCCGGCTGCAGGTTCGCGTACGCCAGCACCAGCCACTTGCTGCCGGCATCGTCGAAGTTGACCTGCACGCGCGCATGCGCGCCGGCGCCTTCGTAATCGGTGACCGTGCCGGTGCCGAAGCTGGGGTGGCGCACCATCGCGCCGAGCTTGATCGGCGGCGCCTCGATCGCGGCGTGGCCCATGTCGCGGCGTGGCTGCGAGTTGTACATCGGCCGCGATACCTGCACCTTCGGCCGCACTTCGTGCAGCAGCGCCGGCGGGATCTCGCGCAGGAAGCGCGACGGCACGCCGTACATGTCGGCGCCGTGGATGCGGCGCGTCTCGGCATAGCTCAGCACCAGCTTCTGGCGCGCACGGGTGATGCCGACGTAGGCCAGCCGGCGCTCTTCTTCGAGCCGTCCTGATTCCTCGGTGGAGCGTCCGCTCGGGAACACGCCCTCTTCCATGCCGGCCAGGAACACCAGCGGGAACTCCAGGCCCTTGGCGCTGTGCAGCGTCATCAGCTGCACGCCTTCCTCGCCGGCCTGGGCCTGGCCTTCGCCGGCCTCGAGCGCGGCGTAGCTGAGGAAGGCGACCAGTTCCGGCATTGCCGCGGCGTCTTCCTCGTCGCTGCGGGTGAAGCGTGAGGCCACCGAGACCAGTTCGTCGAGGTTGTCGACGCGCGAGTCGAGCTGGCCGCGCGATTCGTTGAAGTAGTGGTCGCGCAGGCCCGAACGGATCAGCACGTGGTCGATCTTCTCCGGCAGCGTCATCGTCTGCACTTCGGTGTCGACGTCGTCGATCAGGGCAAGGAAGCCGGCAATGGCGTTGCGCGCCCTCGCGGTCAGGCCATTCTCGCTGACCGTGCGGCGTGCGGCTTCCCACAGCGCGACCGCGTCGGTGCGGGCACGACGGCGTATTTCGTCGAGCGTGCGCTCGCCGATGCCGCGCGTGGGCGTGTTGACCGCGCGTTCGAACGCGGCATCGTCCAGGCGCGAAGCGATCAGGCGCAGATAGGCCAACGTGTCCTTGATTTCGGCGCGCTCGAAGAAGCGCTGGCCGCCATAGACGCGGTACGGCACCTGCTCCGACAGCAAGGCCTCTTCGAAGGCGCGCGACTGCGCGTTGCTGCGATAGAGCACCGCGACTTCACCGAAGCTGCCGCCGTCGCGTACCCACTGGCGCAGGCGCTCGACGGCGAAACGCGCCTCGTCCATTTCGTTGTAGGCGGCGTACAGGTCGATCGGCTCGCCGGTGCCGCTGTCGGTCCACAGGTTCTTGCCGAGGCGGTCGGGGTTGTGGGCGATGACGGCGTTGGCCGCTTCGAGGATGTTGGCGCTGGAGCGGTAGTTCTGCTCTAGGCGAATCGTCTGCGTCCCCGGAAAGTCTTTCAGGAACCGCTGCATGTTCTCGACCTTGGCGCCGCGCCAGCCGTAGATCGACTGGTCGTCGTCGCCGACCACGAACACGTGGCCGCTGTCGCCGGCGAGCACGCGGACGAAGGCGTACTGGATCGCGTTGGTGTCCTGGAACTCGTCGACCAGGATCTCGCGGAAGCGGTGGCGGTAGTGCGCCAGCAGCGCCGGGTTGTCGCGCAACAGTTCGTGCGCGCGCAGCAGCAGCTCGGCGAAGTCGACCAGGCCGGCACGCTCGCAACGCTCCTGGTAGGCGGCGTAGGACTTGAGCATCACGTCGGCCCACGGGTCGTTGCCGGCCGGCTGGATGTTCTGCGGGCGCTTGCCCTCGTCCTTTTGCGCGTTGATCCACCAGGCGATCTGGCGCGGCGGGAAGCGCGCCTCGTCGATCTCCAGGCCCTGCACGACGCGCTTGACCAGGCGCAGCTGGTCGTCCGAGTCGAGCACCTGGAAGCCTTCCGGCAGCTTGGCCTCCTGCCAGTGCAGGCGCAGCAGGCGGTGGGCCAGGCCGTGGAAGGTGCCGATCCACATGCCGCGGGCGCCGTTGCGCAGCTGCCCGTCGACGCGCGCGCGCATCTCCCCGGAGGCCTTGTTGGTGAAGGTCACCGCCAGGATGCCGTGGGTCGGCACGCCATGGACTTCGTTGAGCCAAGCGATGCGATGGGTGAGCACGCGGGTCTTGCCGGAGCCAGCGCCGGCGAGGACCAGATAGTGACCGGGCGGGGCGCTGACGGCCTCGCGCTGCGCTGGATTCAGCGCGTCGAGCAGGTGGGAGACATCCATCCGGGTATTGTACCGGGGCCGTCACCCCTGCCCCTGAAGGAAGCGACGCGTCATGCGATCGAAGCTCTTGATGCTGGCATTGCTCGCCGCGGCCCCGGCCGTGGCCGACGACGACAAGACCGTGGTGAGCGAACGCGTCCTCAGTGCCGGCGGCAATACGCTGCACGTGGAGGTGGTCGAGCCCGCCGACGCGGCCCGGGTCGACGAGTTGCAGCGCTGGCTGGCCGAGGCCGCGGGGGCGACGCTGACCCCGTTCGGGCGCTACCCGCTGGCCGACGCGAAGGTGCGCATCACCCAGATCGACAGCGACGACGACAGCCCGGTGCCGTGGGGCCAGACCCAGCGCGGCGACGACGTCTCGGTGCTGCTGTTCGTCCGCCGCGACGCCAGCCTGGCCGAGCTGCGCGCCGACTGGACGGCGGTGCACGAGCTCTCGCACCTGTTCCATCCGTACCTGGGCCGCGAAGGGCGGTGGCTGGCGGAGGGCCTGGCCAGCTATTACCAGAATGTCCTGCGCGCCCGGGTCGGCCTGATGTCGCCCGAGGCGGCGTGGCGGGAACTGGATGCGGGATTCGCCCGCGGCCAGCGCGAGCACAGCGGCATGCCGCTGGACGGGCTCGGCCGGCGCGGGACGATGCGGGTTTACTGGGCCGGTGCGGCGTTCTGGCTCGAGGCCGACCTGGCGCTGCGGCGCGAGCACCGCAGCAGCCTGGACCAGGTGCTGTCGAAGTACTCCAGTTGCTGCCTGCGCGGCACCGGTGAGGTCGCCCCGGAAGCATTCATGGCCAAGCTCGACGAGCTTGCCGGCGCGGCGGTGTTCCTGCCGGCGTACCGGCGTTACGCGCAGTCGCGGGAGTTTCCGTCGCTGGATGCGGCCTATGCGGCGCTGGGCATCGAGCGCGGCGCGGACGGACTGGTGTACTCCGACCGCGCCGATGCTCGGAAACTGCGCGCGGCGATCATGAAGCCGCGCGCGAAGTCGTGAATCAGTGCGCCGCCTTGTGCGGTTTGACGTTGGCCTGCGCCATCAGCTTGTCGGTGTAGGCGATGCCGATCGCCGACAGGATGAACACGCAGTGGATGATGGTCTGCCACATCACGCCGGCCTCGGTGTAGACCATCTTGACCGTACTCCCGTCATCCGGGGTGGCTGCGACGGCAGCCGTCGCCGGGTCGGCGCCGAGCGCACCGATGGCGATGAAGGTCTTGAGCAGGTGGATCGAGGAGATGCCGATGATCGCCATCGCCAGCTTGACCTTGAGCACGCTGGCGTTGACGTGGCTCAGCCATTCCGGCTGGTCCGGGTGGCCTTCCAGGCGCAGGCGCGAGACGAAGGTCTCGTAGCCGCCGACGATCACCATCACCAGCAGGTTGGAGATCATCACCACGTCGATCAGGCCGAGCACGGCCAGCATGATCAGCTGCTCGCTGTACGTGGTGGCGTGCGCCATCAGGTGCCACAGCTCCTTGATGAACAGCACGACGTACACGCCCTGGGCGACGATCAGGCCCAGGTAAAGCGGCAGCTGCATCCAGCGCGAGCTGAAGATCAGGGCCGGAAGGGGATTGAGGGCGCGTTCGGACGTTTGCGTCATGAGGCGGGGGCCGTTGGTTTGCGGGCCGGCTAGGGTAGCGGCGGTCCGCCGGCCCCGCCATCGCCCACCTTGCATCTCTTGGCCGTTCGGCACACTCCCGGACCGGCCCGGCCGCCTTACACTCCGGACTCCCATCGTCCGGGCGTGAACCGATGATCGACCTGCATTACTGGCCGACCCCCAACGGCCACAAGATCACCCTGTTCCTCGAAGAGGCAGGGCTGGAATACACCATCCACCCGGTCGACATCGGCGCCGGTGACCAGTTCAAGCCCGAGTACCTGAAGATCTCGCCGAACAACAAGATGCCGGCGATCGTCGACCGTGCGCCGGCCGACGGTGGCGAACCAGTCAGCGTGTTCGAGTCCGGCGCGATCCTGCTGTACCTGGCCAACAAGACCGGCCAGTTCTTCGCCGACGACCTGCGCGGTCGCGTCGAGGTCAACCAGTGGCTGCACTGGCAGATGGGCGGACTGGGGCCGATGACCGGCCAGTACGGCCATTTCCACGTCTATGCGCCCGAGGACATCGCGTACGCGAAGGACCGCTACAAGCGCGAAGTCCTGCGCCTGCTGGGCGTGCTCGACAAGCGCCTGGCCGATCGCGAATTCATCGCCGGCCACTACAGCATCGCCGACATGGCCGCGCATCCGTGGATCAATCCCTACACCAAGGCCCCGCTCGACCTGGAACCGTTCGCGAACCTGCGTCGCTGGCATGCGGCCGTCGCCGCGCGTCCGGCGGTGCAGCGCGCGTACGCGATCGCCGAACGCTATACCAAGCGCGACATGACCCCGGAAATGCACAAGATCCTTTTTGGCACACCAGAGACTAAATGAAGAATTTCACCGCCCGCGGCGCCGCCGCCTGCCTGCTTGCCATGTCGATTGCCTCCGTTCCTGCCCTCGCGCAGAAGTCCGCCCCCGCCCCCGCCGCACCGCAAAAGCTGACGCTCGAAGCGCTGGCCGGTGATGCGCCGCTGTCGGGTCCGAGCCTGATGAAGGCGAAGATCGCGCCTGACGGCAGCCGCGTGACCTTCCTGCGCGGCAAGGAGAGCAACAAGAACCGCCTCGACCTGTGGGCCTACGACATCGCCAGCGGCCAGACCGTGAAGCTGGTCGATGCCGACGACATCCTGCCGGGCGACGAAGTGCTCAGCGATGCCGAGAAAGCGCGCCGCGAGCGCCAGCGCATTGCCGCGCTGAGCGGCATCGTCGATTACCAGTGGGCGCCGGACAGCAAGGCACTGCTGTTCCCGCTCGGCGGCGAGCTGTATGTCTATGACCTGAGCAAGTCCGGCAAGGCCGCGGTGCGCAAGCTCACCAATGGCGAAGGTTTCGCCACCGACCCGAAGCTGTCGCCCAAGGGCGGCTTCGTCAGCTTCGTGCGCGATCGCAACCTGTGGGTGATCGACCTGGCCAGAGGCAAGCAGGTCCAGCTGACCCGCGACGGCAGCGCGACGATTGGCAATGGCGTCGCCGAGTTCGTCGCTGACGAGGAAATGGATCGCCACACCGGTTACTGGTGGGCGCCGGACGACTCGGCGATCGCATTCGCCCGCATCGACGAAACGCCGGTGCCGGTGCAGAAGCGCTACGAGGTCTACCCGGACCGCACCGAAGTGGTCGAGCAGCGCTATCCGGCTGCCGGCGACCACAACGTGCTGATCAAGCTCGGCGTCGTCGCGCCCAAGGCCGGCGCCACGCCGAAGTGGGTCGACCTGGGCAAGGAACAGGACATCTACCTGGCGCGCGTCGATTGGCGCGATCCGAAGCACCTGACCTTCCAGCGCCAGTCGCGCGACCAGCACACGCTGGAACTGATCGAGAGCGAGCTGGCCACGGGCAAGCAGCGCGTGCTGGTCACCGAGACCAGCAAGACCTGGGTGCCGCTGCACAACGACCTGCGCTTCCTCAAGGACGGTCGCATCCTATGGAACAGCGAGCGCAGCGGTTTCGAGCACCTGTACGTGCTCGATGCCGACGGCGGCAATGCCAGGGCGCTGACCAGCGGTGACTGGCCGGTCGACGGCGTGCTCGCGGTCGACGAAGCTGCCGGCCAGGTTTACTTCACCGCCGGCAAGGATTCACCGCTCGACGCGCAGGTTTACCGCGTGCCGCTCGCCGGTGGCGCTATCGCGCGCCTGTCGCAGGCCGACGGCGTGCACACCGCCAGCTTCGCCGCCAATGCCAGCGTGTTCGTCGACAACTGGTCCAACCCGACCACGCCGCCGCAGCTGGAGCTGTACCGCAACGACGGCACCCGCATCGCCGCGCTGTTGGAGAACAAGCTCAGCGACCCGCAACATCCGTACGCGAAGTTCGCCGCCGCGCAGCAGCCGATCGAGTTCGGCACGATCACCGCCGCCGACGGCAGCACGCCGCTGCACTACAGCGTGCTCAAGCCGGCCGGTTTCCAGGCCGGCAAGCAGTATCCGGTGGTGGTGATGGTCTACGGCGGCCCGGCCTCGCAGACGGTCAAGCGCACCTGGGCGCCGGACTTCAACCAGTACCTGGCGCAGCACGGCTATGTCGTGTTCTCGATCGACAACCGCGGCACGCCGCGTCGCGGCGCCGCGTTCGGTGGCGCGCTGTACGGCAAGCAGGGCACGGTCGAAGTGGCCGACCAGCTGCAGGGCGTGGAGTGGCTGAAGCAGCAGCCGTGGGTCGATGGCAAGCGCATCGGCGTGTACGGCTGGTCCAACGGCGGCTACATGACGCTGATGCTGCTGGCCAAGGCCTCCGACCAGTACACCTGCGGCGTCGCCGGCGCACCGGTCACCGACTGGGGCCTGTACGACACGCACTACACAGAGCGCTACATGGGCCTGCCGGCCGGCAACGCCGACGGTTACAAGGATGCGCGCGTGCTGCAGCACATCGATGGCCTGAAGTCGAAGCTGCTGCTGATCCACGGCATGGCCGACGACAACGTGCTGTTCACCAACTCGACCGCACTGATGAGCGCGCTGCAGAAGCGTGGCCAGCCGTTCGAGCTGATGACCTACCCGGGTGCCAAGCACGGCCTCAAGGGCGCGGACAACCTGCACCGCCTGCGGTTGACCGAGGAGTTCTTCGGACGCTGCCTGAAGTGATCGGCGTCCTCCTGCTCTGCAGGTAGGGTTTAAACGGGCCGCAATGCGGCCCGTTTTCATTTGCGCGCGTGGTCGGTGGGGGAGGAGGTGGGGTGTATTCCGCGAACCTCCGCTTCGCTCC
>NZ_VLNV01000028.1 GCF_009765215.1 Lysobacter prati
TTGATAATTTGAGCGTTCTCTTTGGCTTTCTCGCTGTCTAACTTCGCTAAGTTGCTCTCTAATGTCTGCAATAGTTCTAAATGTTTCATGATAGTAAAATCCTTTCAATCGTTTGGCTTTAGGTTCGTTGGGTAGCTTGACACTGATGTAATCCTTGCCTTGTCTAGTAACTTCGCACTGATTACTTTTTAAAAAATTGATAATGTCATCTCGGCTATTAAATAGCTTTCCTAAGTTGTCTTGTATGAGTTTGTCTAGTTTTTCATAGGTTGTTAAAAGTTCTTTATTTTTGGGGTTTTTAGTTTGGTGTTGTTGTATGTTGTGCTGTTTTTCTAGGTCTTTGGGGTTTGTAAAATTGTGTTTTAGGTTGATACAATCTTTCCATGTATCAATGCGTTTTAAATCCACTTTGTGATAATAAGGGTTAAAAGCTTTTTGTCTCTCTAAATCAATTTTGGGTATAACAAAATTTAACTCCAAACTCCCCTTGTCTGTGTGTTCTACCCATAAAATGTTATAACGCCCTTGCATTTCTTGTGTGAGTAAAGCATGTTCAAAGCTTTCCATAAGTTCGTATTTTAAACTCTCATTAATGTTAGGCTCTTCAAAGGATAAGCACCCTACACATGCCTTGTGTTTTTGAGTAAGAGAGAGTAAAAGGCTTTTAGTTAGATTAGCATCGCCCTTTAAAACTTTAGCTGTGCCTTGCTCCACTCTTTCATTAAGCAAGTAATTAACACTCCCATCACCATCACCGCCCCCTTGATTAGTCCCCCAAAATTTAACTAACATACTTAGCTCTTAGTTGTTCTAATTGATTGCTGATTTCTATGAGTTGTTCTAAACCTAATCTATCCCATGCCCCCTTATTAGTGTTGAGATGTTTAGCGATTTGATTTAAATTGTTTCCCCACTTAGCTAATTCAATAACTAGTTCTTTATTAGCAATCGCTTTTTGTTTTTTAGATTTTGTTGGAGTTTGTGAGTTTT
>NZ_VLNV01000006.1 GCF_009765215.1 Lysobacter prati
GTCATTCCCGCGAAGGCGGGAACCCATGGACGTTGCCCTTGCTCGTCATCCCCGCTTAGGCGGGGACCAGTAACGTTGCGGCTGTATCAGCGCACCGACTGCACGCGCAGGTCGATCGTGTCCTGGCCCTTGTCGCGCTGCAGGATCCGCGCCGGCACCGGCATGTTGTCGACGATCCAGGCGATGGTCTGCTTCTCGCCGTGGCTGGACATGACCTTGGTCGCCTGCACCGGCTTGCCGTCGACGGTGATCTGCTCCTTGCCGGCGACGGTGTAGTCGATCTGGCGCACGCGGCCGTCATCGACCATGCGATAGCTCGTCACCTTGCCCGCGGCCATGTCGCGCACGACCGCCAGGTTGATGAGCAAGGCATCGAGATCGCCGCTCTGCAGCTTGATCGGTCCGGCACGCTCGGGCTTGACGTCGCCGGTCCAGCTGGCGACGCCCCGAGTCCAGTCGTAGGTGGCGTTCTTGGTCTTGCCCTTGCCCAGGACCTTGGTGCTGTCGGTGCCCGACAGTGGTCGCCATTGCCCGCCGTTTTCCTCGAACACGGTGGTCTGGCGCACATCAGCGAGCGGTGCGCTGACGGCCAGGCTGTACTTCCAACGGTTGGCGCCGTCGGCGGCGAGGGTCATGCGGCCGGTGCCGACCACGCCCATGTAGCTGGCCTGGTAGTCGGCAGTGAAGGGCTTGATCGCCAGCGCGGGTGTGCTGGCCATCGCCAGCAGCGCAGCAGCGAACATGCCATGAAGGCGCGGGCGGGTCAGGGTGGTGGTCAGGTTGGCGGCCATCACTGGGCTCCTTTGTAGTCGACCAGGCGCAGGTCAAAGGTGTCTTCGCCGTTCTCACGCTGCAGGATGCGCACCGGCGTGGGTACGCCATCGACGACCCACACCACGGTTTCCTCGTTGCCCTGCACGCGTTCGACGCGCATTGCGTTGAAGCTCATGCCATCGACGGAGACGCTCTCCAGATCGTTCGCGACCGCATAGCGGTGGTCACGGGCGCGGCCGTTGTCGACAAAACGGTAGTCGAGCATGCGTCCGGGCTGGGCGTCGCGGATGATGGCCAGGTTGATCAGCAGGCCACTCATGTCGCCATCGCGCAGGGCCACGGGCGCCTGCCGGGTCTTCTTCACGTCGCCGGTCCAGCGCGCGGAGTGGTTGCCCCAGTCGTAGCTGCCGGTGATCTGCTTGCCGACGAAAAGGGCCTTGCGCACCGTGCTCTGGCTGAGGGGGCGATAGGTATCGCCGACCGTGTCGAACACCGTGCTCTGCTGCGCGTTGACCCCCGCCAGGCCCATCAGGCCGTGGGTGCCGCGCATGTTGAGATCGATCCGCCATCGTCCGGCATCAGGCACTACCTGCATCGTCGCCTCTCCCAACGCCTTGCCGGCGTTGAAGACCTGGTAGTCGGCAACGAATGATTCCAGTGCCAGCGCGGGAGCGGAAACCGCAGTGCACAGCAGCAGTGCAAGTACGCGAAAGCAGGAGACGCGGAGGAGGGGCTTCATCAAGTCTTCGATGGGAGACGGGCCGGATTCTCAGACTGACACGGATTCCGGGTCGTCGGGAACGTGCAAAACACCGGCGGAATCTAAGCGCAGCGCTGTAAACAGGGGATGACCGTCGAGGGTGATGGTTGTCCCGTGTTCAGCAAGTCGGCCGGCCGCGGCCAGGCGCAGCACCGCCACCAGCAGCGGGTGCTCGACGGCCAGCACGCGGGCCGCCAGGGCCTCGGCATTGTCATCGGCGTGTACCGGGACTACCGCCTGGGCAACCACCGCGCCTGCATCGAGTTCGGGGATGACGAAGTGGACGCTGGCGCCATGCTCGCGCTTGCTGTCCGCAAGGGCGCGGGCGTGCGTGCGCAGGCCCGGGTAGCTGGGCAGCAGCGAGGGGTGGATGTTGAGCAGGCGGCCGCGGAAGCGGCTGACGAAGGCGTCGCCGAGGATGCGCATGTAGCCGGCGCACACCACCCAGTCCGGCTGGCAGGCCGCCACGGCGTCGGCGAGGTCGGCGTCGAAGGCGTCGCGCGTCGGGAAGGCTCTGGCGTCGGCGCTCCAGCGAAGCCCCGGAGCGACGCGCTGCAGCGCCGCTGCCGAGGGTTTGTCGGAGAACACGCCGACGACCTCGGCCGGCAGTTCTCCGGTCGAGATCGCATCGATGATGGCCTGCAGGTTGCTGCCCCGGCCAGAGGCCAGCACCGCGATGCGTTGCATGAGCGGCTCAGCCGATGTGCACGCGCTCGCCGTCGCTGGCCTTGACCACTTCGCCGATCGGGCGATGGCTCAGGCCCAGACGGTCGAGGTCGGCGCTGACCGCGGCGACGTCGCCCGGGGCGACCACCAGCACGAAGCCGACGCCGCAGTTGAACGTGCGCCACATGTCGTCGTTGGGCACCGCGCCTTCGCGCTGCAGCCACTCGAACACCGGCGGCAGGACGATGCTGGAGGCCTCGATCTGCAGGCCCAGGCCATCGGGGATCACGCGGATGATGTTCTCGGTCAGGCCGCCGCCGGTGATGTGCGCCATGGCATGCAGGTCGTGCTTGCCGAGCAGTTCCAGGATCGGCTTGACGTACAGCGCGGTCGGCGCCATCAGCGCGTCGATCAGCTTGACCCCGCCCAGGTCGAGGTCGGCCGGACGGCCGGCGCGGTCATAGATCTTGCGCACCAGCGAATAGCCGTTGGAATGCGGGCCGCTGGAGGCGATGCCCAGCAGCACGTCGCCCTGGCGCACCTTGGCGCCGTCGAGCAACTTGGACTTCTCGACCGCGGCGACGCAGAAGCCGGCCAGGTCGTATTCGCCCGGCGGGTACATGTCGGGCATCTCGGCCGTTTCGCCGCCGATCAGCGCGCAACCCGACATCTCGCAGCCCTTGGCAATGCCGCCGACGACGGCCACGGTGGTGTCGACATCGAGCTTGCCGGTGGCAAAGTAGTCGAGGAAGAACAGCGGCTCTGCACCCTGCACCAGCACGTCGTTGACGCACATGCCGACCAGGTCGATGCCGATGGTGTCGTGCCGGTTCAGCTGCTGGGCCAGCTTGAGCTTGGTGCCGACGCCGTCGGTGCCCGAGACCAGTACCGGCTCCTTGTACTTGCCCGACAGGTCGAACAGGGCGCCGAAGCCACCCAGGCCACCCATCACCTCGGGACGGAAGCTGCGCTTGACCAGCGGCTTGATGCGTTCGACGACCTCGTTGCCCGCATCGATGTCGACGCCGGCGTCGCGGTAGGTGATCGTGGTGGGGCTGGGGGGAGTGCTGGACACGGGCGGTCTCGGCGGTCGCGGGATATGAAGCGGCGATTTTACCAGCCGTGACGCCTTCGAATGGACGTCACGACGCCACTGCGGCACCATTTCCGCTCAATACGCACCACCAGGGATAGCGATGGTTCGGGTAACTGGCACGGAAACACGCTCTGCAAGCGCCGCAACGGGCATGCTGGGCCGCATGACGATCCATACGAATGTTCCCTCCAGGGTCCTCGGCCTTGCCGCCACGTTGCTTCTGGCCCTGCTGCTGACCAGCTTCAGCGCCGCCGCGCAGCGCGTGGAAGGCGACCGGGCCCGCGCCGAGGGCATCTATTCCACCGAAGTGCAGGTCAACGGCCAGGGCGAGGGCGAGCGCAATTCCGCCTTTGCCCGCGGGCTGGCGTCGGTGCTGGGCAAGCTTTCCGGCGATCGTGGCGCGGCCTCGCGTCCCGGCGTCGGCCAGGAGCTGCGCCAGGCCAAGACCTACGTCGAGAGCTACGACTACCGCCAGGACGAGGGTCTGGGCCCGACCGGCGCACCGAGCTTCCGCACGACCCTGGTGATCAAGTACGACGAGGAAGCGGTCAACGAGCTTGCCGCCACCCTGGGCATCCCGGTGTGGCCGCAGCCGCGGCCCAAGCCGGTGCTGTGGCTGGCGATCGACGACGGCAGCGGCCCGCGCCTGGTCGGCCTGCCGCAGGTGAACGCGGCCCGCCCGGCGCTGAACCGCGCCACCGAGCGCGGATACAAGCTCGGCCTGCCGACCGGCAACGCCGCCGAACAGGCCGCCGTGGGCGCGATCTGGCGCGGGGACAGCGCCGCGGTCGCGCGCGCATCGGCCCGCTACAGCCCGCCGATGCAGCTGATCGGCAAGCTCTACCGCGACACCACCGCCGGCTGGAAAGCCGACTGGACCTTCGTCGACGGCGGCAAGGTGCTGTCGACCTGGTCGCAGACCGGCACCGACCCGCGCCAGCTGATGGCCAGCGGCGCAGACGGCGCCGCCGATGCGCTGATGAAGCGCTATGCCAAGCGCGCTACCAGCGGCCAGCCGGGCAGCTACCGCGTGACCTTCACCGGCATCGACAGCAGCGAGGATTTCATCCGCCTTGCCGGTTACCTGCAGAAGCTGTCGGTGGTGCGCCGCCTGACGCCGACGCGGGCGACGCCGCTGGGCCTGGAATACGACCTGGAACTGGTCAGTGGCCTGCCGGGCTTTAACCGGATGCTGATGCGCGATGACGTGATCGAGGTGATGGAAGGCCTCGAAGGACAGCCGCCGGTCTACCGGCTGCGTTAAGTCCATGGGATTTAGAGCAGGGGACACCATGCAAACGCAATCACTGGACGAGATCGCGCTGTTCCTGCGCCGGCTGCAATGGACTGCGCTCGGCCTGGGCGTGTGCTGGCTGGTGTGGTTGCTGGCACCGATCCTGTCGCCGTTCGCCTTCGCCCTGATCCTGGCCTGGCTCGGTGATCCGCTGGTCGACCGGATCGAGCGTTCCGGTCGTTCGCGCAATACCGCCGTCGCGCTGGTGTTCACGATGATGGCGCTGGTCGTGCTGGCCGGGTTGCTGATCCTGGTGCCATTGCTCGAACGCCAGATCACCACGCTGGTTTCGTCGCTGCCGAAGTATCGCGAGTGGCTGATGATGACGGCACTGCCGTGGGTCGAACGCCGCAGCGGCTTCGAGATCACCGACTCGCTCGACTTCACCCATTTCGCGCAGCTGATCCGCGAAAACTGGGACCAGGCCGGTGGTGTCGCAACGACGATGCTGGGTTACCTGTCGCGCTCGGGTTCGGCGGTGCTGGCCATGGTCGCCAACATCGCGCTGCTGCCGGTGATCGCGTTCTTCTTCCTGCGCGACTGGGACCTGCTGGTCGAGCGCGTCGCATCGCTCATTCCCCGCAATCACCTGCCGACGGTAGAGCGCCTGGCGCGCGAATCGAGCGATGTGCTCGGCGCATTCCTGCGCGGCCAGTTCTTGGTGATGCTGGTGCTGGGCGTGATGTACGGCCTTGGCCTGTGGGCGGTCGGCCTGGATCTGGGCATCCTGATCGGCCTGATCGCCGGCATTCTGACCTTCGTGCCGTACCTGGGTCCTGCCAGCGGCATCATCCTCGGCGTGATCGCGGCGCTGGTGCAATACGGCGACTGGCAGCGCGTGGCCGGTGTGCTGGTCGTGTTCGGCATCGGCCAGGTCATCGAGAGCTATGTGCTGACGCCCAAGCTCGTCGGTGATCGCATCGGATTGCACCCGGTCGCGGTGATCTTCGCCGTGCTTGCCGGCGGCCAGCTGTTCGGTTTCCTCGGCATGCTGCTGGCGTTGCCGGTGGCTGCGGTGGTCAACGTGTTGCTGCGTTACGCGCAGGAGCGCTACCGCAACAGCCGGCTGTATGTCGGTGAAAGCGCAGTGGACCCATTGGCCGACCCGCACCTGGCGCCCTCGCTGGACGACCGGAACGAGTGAGTGAGAGACCTGCAGTGAGCGTCCCGCAGTTGCCGCTGGCGTTGCGTTATCCGCCCGACCAGCGACTCGACACGTTTGTCCATGCGCCCGCCGGGACGGTGGAGCAGTTGCACGCGCTCGCCACGGGCGTGGCCGCCGTGCGCACCGACAATGTCTACCTCGCCGGTCCGTCGGGCGTCGGCAAAACCCATCTGTTGCTGGCGACGTGTGCGGCGACCGAAGCGGCCGGACGTCGTGCCGCCTACCTGCCGTTGCTGGCCGCTGCCGGTCGCCTGCGCGACGCGCTGGAAGCGCTGGAAGGCAACGATTTGATCGCGATCGACGGCCTGGAGGTCATCGCCGGCAATCGCGACGATGAGGTCGCCCTGTTCGATGCGCACAACCGCGCGCGCGCTGCCGGCGTGGCGCTGGTCTATGCCGCACGCGACATTCCCGATGCCATCGGACTGGGCCTGCCGGACCTGCGCTCGCGCCTGGGCCAGTGCACCCGGATCACGCTGGCACCGCTGGATGACGAAGGCCGCCGTGAAGTACTGCGCCAGCGTGCGCAGCGGCGCGGGCTGGTGCTTGAAGAAGCGGCCCTGGACTGGCTGCTCAAGCGGGTTGGTCGCGACCTGGGCGGGTTGACCGCGTTGCTCGATCGACTTGATCGCGCGTCACTGGCGGCGCAGCGACGGATCACTGTGCCGTTCCTGCGGCAGACGCTGGGAAGCTGAAGGACCAACCTCCCTCTCCCCTCGTGGGAGAGGGACAGGCCGCCCTAGGCGGCCAGGGAGAGGGGCAGCGCCTACCCGCCCAACTGCGCATCCAGCGCAGCCAACCGCTCCGGCGTACCCACATCGGTCCAGCGATCACGGTGATGTTCACCCGTGACCAGACCGTCGGGCATCACCTTCTTCAGGATTGGCGCAAGCCGGAAACGCGGCGGCTGCTCACCGGCGCCGGGCTCCGTTGCAACCGCCTCACGCCAATCCGCCAGCAACGCCGGCCGATAGATTCCCAGCCCCGCATACGTCAGCAGGTTGGAACCATCGGCACGAACATGACCGCCGTCGTCCAGCGCGAAGTCGCCGTTGGTGGCGTGACCGGGTCGGTCGACCATCACCAGATGCGCGAGCCCTGCCGGTTCGCGAGGCAGGCGGGCGAAGTCGAAATCGGTCCAGATGTCGCCGTTGACCAGCAGGAACGGATCGTCTCCGAGCATCGGCAGCGCATGCAGCATGCCGCCGCCGGTCTCCAGCGGCGTGGTGCCTTCGTACGAATACTGCAGGCGCAAATCCCAGTGACTGCCATCACCCAGCGTCTGCGGGAACTGATCCGCAAGCCAGCTGGTATTGATCACCACGTCGCGGACGCCAATCGCGGCGAGCTTCTCCAGGTGCCAGACGATCAGCGGCTTGCCACCGGCGACCAGCAGCGGCTTGGGCGTGTGGTTGGTCAGCGGGCGCATGCGCTCGCCAAGACCGGCGGCGAATATCAATGCCTTCATGCGCCCGCTCCCGCCATGGCCGGGCGGATGCGCGAATCGAGCAGGTCGCGAAGCGGCGACAATTCCGGATAGCGCGGCAACACTTCGTCGAGGTAAGCAACGAAGCGCGGGGCGTCGTCGATGTAGTGCGACTTGCCATCGCGATGGTGCAGGCGGGCGAAGATGCCGAGGATCTTGAGATGGCGCTGGATGCCGAGCCAGTCGGCATCGCGGCGGAACTGCGCCAGCGGCGGCACCGGCACGCCGGCGGCGAGCGCACGCGCGTGGTACTGCGCCAGCCACTCGTCGACGCGCGCCAGCGGCCAGCTCAGGAACGCATCCTTGAACAGGCTGATGGCGTCATAGGCGACCGGGCCGCTGACGCAATCCTGGAAGTCGAGCACGGCAGGGCCGTCCGCTACCGGCATCAGGTTGCGCGGCATGAAATCGCGATGGGTCAGCACGCGCGCCTGCGACAAGGCGTTGTCCATCAGCCGGCGCTGCACCCGTTGCAGGCGCTCGGCGTCGCCGCAGTCGAGCTCGATGCCGAGATGGCGGCGCAGGAACCACTCTTCGAACAAGCCGGCATCGCGCTGCAGCAGTGCCTCGCCAAACTCGCCCATGCCCGGCGGTGGCGCGATCGCCTGCAGTTTCAGCAATTGCGAGATGGCCGCCGCGAAATGCGTATCGGCACTGTCGTCGTCGATGACCTTGGCGAGGGTAGGGCCGCCGAGGTCTTCCATCAGCAGGAAGCCGGCCTCGACGTCTTCGACCAGCACCTTCGGTACGCGCACGCCGCCACCTTCGAGCAGGCTGCGCATGCGCAGCCATGGACGCACGTCTTCGAGGTCCGGCGGCGAATCCATGACTATGCGCGTGCCGGCGGCGGTGCTGGCGCGCCAGTAGCTTCGGAATCCGGCATCGACCGAGGCGCGTTGCAGCAGCAGCTCGGGATCGCCACTCGCGGCGCGAGCCCAGGCCAGGCGCGCGAACTCGCGATCGGATGAATCGGGTACTACAGCCATGCATTCTCCGGGCGGCGACAGCCGCATGTGCACAGCGTAACGGGCCGCTGCGCGCGGGGGAATGCGGTGCAACGCCATCCCTCCCCCTCGTGGGGGAGGGACAGGCCGCCACCGGCGGCCAGGGAGAGGGGGACCTCAGGCCGCCACGGCCTCCTTGCCTTCCAGCGTCTCCAGCCACTCGTCATCCGAGCCTTCCGCGACGCCCTCGAACAGGAACGTCGACAGATAGCGCTCGCCGGTATCGGGCAGCACTGCCAGCAGCACCGAGCCTTCCGGCGCGCGTTCGGCCACCTTCAGCGCCGCCGCGACCGTGGCACCTGCGGAGATGCCGACGAACACACCTTCCTCCGCGGCCAGGCGCCGCGCGGTGTCGCGCGCCAGGACGTCGTCGACCGGCAGCACCTCGTCGGCGATCGTGCGACTGAGCACCTGCGGCAGGAAGTCCGGCGTCCAGCCCTGGATCTTGTGCGGCTGCCATGTCTCGCCCGACAGCAACGCCGCGCCCGCCGGCTCGCTGGCGATGACCTTCAGGTCCGGGCGCGCGAGCTTCAGCACTTCGCCGGCGCCGGTGATCGTGCCGCCGGTGCCCCAGCCACTGACGAAATAGTCCAGGCGCTTGCCGGCGAAGTCGCGCAGGATCTCCGGGCCGGTGGTGCTGCGGTGGTAGGCCGGGTTGGCTTCGTTCTCGAACTGGCGTGCGAGGAACCAGCCATGCTTCTGCGCGAGTTCGGCCGCGCGGCGCACCATGCCGCTGCCGCGCTCGGCCGCCGGGGTGAGGATGACCTTGGCGCCATAGGCGCGCATCAGCTTGCGTCGTTCCACCGAGAACGTTTCGGTCATCACCGCCACGAACGGATATCCGCGCGCCGCCGCCACCAGCGCCAGTGCGATGCCGGTATTGCCCGAGGTCGCTTCCACGATCGTCTGCCCGGGCTTGAGCAAACCCTTGCGCTCGGCGTCGAGCACGATCGCCAGCGCGAGGCGGTCCTTCACCGAGCCGCCGGGATTGAACGACTCGACCTTGGCGTAGAGCGTGACGTGTGCCGGCGCGATGCGGTGGAGACGCACGATCGGCGTGCTTCCGATGGTGTCGAGAATGCTGTCGTAGAGGGCCATGGGGTTGCTCCAGTGAAATCAGGGGAGTGGTTGTGCGAATCAGGCCGCCAATGCCAGTGCGGTGTCGCCGAGTGGCGCTTGCCCGAACCAGTGCAGCTTTCCGGCCAGCGCGGCGACTTCGCCGATGATCAGCAGCGCCGGCGACTGCACCTCGTAATGCCGCGCCCGCTCGGCCAGGTCGGCGAGCGTGCCTGTTACCACGCGCTGCTCCGGCCGCGAGCCGTTCTCGACCAGCGCGAATGGGGTCGACGGCGCGCGGCCATGCGCGATCAGGCGATCACGCAGGCCATCCAGGCCCGCTACGCCCATGTAGACCGCCAACGTCTGGCGCTCCAGTGCGAGCGATTGCCAGTCGAGCGTATCGAGCGACTCCTTGCAGTGCGCAGTGACCAGTCGCACCGACTGTGCGTGCTCGCGGTGGGTCAGAGGCACGCCGGCGTAGGCCGCGCACGCCAGCGCCGCGGTGATCCCGGGCACGACTTCGAATTCGATGCCGTCGGCGCGCAGCACTTCCAGTTCCTCGCCGCCGCGTCCGAACACGAACGGATCGCCGCCCTTGAGCCGCACCACGCGCTTGCCGGCGCGCGCGTGCTCCAGCATCAGCGCGTGGATCTGCTGCTGGGTGGTGTGGTGGTTGCCGGCCTGCTTGCCTACTTCGATCCGCTGCGCATCGCGCCGCACCAGTTGCAGGACCTCTTTGCTGACAAGGCGGTCGTGCAGGATCACGTCGGCTTCGTTGAGGACGCGCAGGGCGCGCAACGTCAGCAGGCCTGGATCGCCTGGACCTGCACCGACCAGTGCGACCGATCCGCGCGAACCGGTTTCATTGGCCTCGCTCAGCGCCGCGCTGAATTCGCACTCGGCTGCCAGCTTGCGGCGTTGCCGCAGCAGGGCCGGCAGCGGGCCGGCCAGCAGGCGCTCGAAGAATCGTCGGCGCTGGCCCAGTTGCGGGAATCGCGCGCGGATGCGTGAGCGCTCGCGGCCGAGCAGCTCGGCCAGCGCACCGACGGATTCGTCGAGCTCCGATTCCAGTTTCTCGCGCAGGTGACGGGCCAGCATCGGCGCGCCGCCGCCACTGGAAATGGCTACCTGCAGCGGGCCGCGTTCGATCCGCGCCGGGATCTGCACGCTGGATGCCTCGGCATCGTCCACCACGTTCACCCAGATGCGCCTGGCATGACCGGCCTCGGCGACGGCACGGTTGACCGCATCGTCATCGGTCGCCGCGATCGCCAGCCAGGCGCCATCGAGCCATTGCGGCTGGAAGGGGCCGGCAAGGTGCTCGATCCGGCCTTCTGCGACGTGGCGGGCAAGGGCGTCGTTCAGGGTGGGTGCGCCGAGACGGACCCGGCCACCGGTCTCGAGCAGGGCCTCGGCCTTGCGCTGGGCCACGGTGCCCCCGCCGACCACCAGCACATCACGGCCGCGCAGGTCGGCAAATACGGGAAACAGTGGACTTGCCATGGGGTCGAATGCGGGATGGAGCGGCGATACCGTGAACCTACCCACGCCCCCGCGGCGGCGGAAATGACGGCGCCCTCTGGCGGTATGTCATTTCGGAATGATGGCCACGGCGCTGGACAGCGGGTCCGCGCCGCGGTAGTTTCTTTCCATCCATCTATTCGCATTGAGCGATATATAGCCGCTCCGCCATGACCCTCACCCAGCTTCGCTACCTCGTGGCCATCGCCGACTCCGGTCTCAACATCACGTTGGCCGCCGAGCGCGTGCATGCGACCCAGCCCGGCCTGTCCAAGCAGCTCAAGCAGCTCGAGGACGAGCTCGGGTTCCAGCTGTTCACGCGCAAGGGCCGCAGCCTGGAAGCGATCGCGCCGGCCGGGGAGCGCGTGCTGATGCACGCCCGTCGCATCCTCGAGGAAGCCAGCAACATCCGCGCCTACGCCGCCAACGAGCGCGGCCAGCACAGCGGGCGCCTGGTCCTGGCCACCACGCACACACAGGCCCGCTTCGTCCTGCCCGAGGTGATTGCGTCGGTGAAGCGCGAGTTTCCGCAGGTCAGCGTGCACCTGCAGGCCGCGGCCGATGGCGAAGTGCTCGAGCAGCTTGCGCGTGGCGAAGCCGACCTGGCCGTCATCAGCACCGCAGGCGGCGAACCCGAAGGTGGGGTGGCGGTACCGCTGTTTCGCTGGCGCCGAGTCGTGCTGGTGCCGTTGACGCATCCGCTGGCCAAGCTCGAGCGAGCGCCGACGCTGGCAGAGCTGGCCGCGCATCCGTTGATCAGCTACGAATCCTCGACCAAGCCCGAATCCTCGCTGCATCGCACCTTCGCCGCCGCCGGCCTGGAGCCGCAGCTGGCGATGACCGCGCGCGACGCCGACCTGATCAAGACCTACGTGCGTGCGGGCCTGGGCGTCGGCGTGCTGGCAGAGATGGCGGTGGGCGTGCGCGACACCGATCTGAAAGCGTTGCCGGCGCCGGATGCACTGCCCGAATGCATCACCTGGGCCGTGATTCCACGTGCGCGGGTGCTGCGTGAGTACGCATTGGCGCTGATGCATGGCATTGCACCGCAGCTGGACCGTCGCGACCTCCGGCGTGTGCTCGAGGGCAACCTGGAGCCGAGTTGGCCGCAGGCGCCGGCGTGGCGCGAGCTGAGCCAGCCGATCACGACCTGACCGTCAACACCGTCATCCCGGCGAACGCCGGGATCCAGGCCCTCGTCCCATCATCCAAATCACCGTCGTCCCGGCGAACGCCGGGACCCAGGCCCATAGCCTATCCGCCCCATCACGTCATCCCGGCGAACGCCGGGATCCATCTTGACGTTGCAGTGGACGTCAGCCCCGCGCGAATGCCCAGCTCAAGCCGCATTCGACTCGCTGTCGAAATGCAGCCCGCACTCACGCTTCAGGCCGAAAAAACGCGTGTCCTCCTCATTCATCCCGGCCTCCAGCGGTCGCGTGGTGTGGATGTCACCGATCGACACATAGCCCTGGTGCCATAGCGGGTGGTAGGGCAAGTCGTGCTCCTGCAGGTATTGCCACACTTCGCGATCGCTCCAGTCGGCGATCGGATGCAGCTTCCAGCGACCGTCGCGCAGTTCGAGGAAGTCGATGTTGGCGCGCGTGCGTGCCTGGCTGCGGCGCAGTCCGGCGATCCAGGTCCGCACGCCCAGTTCGTTGAGCGCGCGCTGCATCGGCTCGACCTTGCGCATGCGGTTGTAGCGTTCGATGCCGTCCAGGCCGCCCTCCCACAACTTGCCCAGCCTCGCCTCCATCCAGGCGATGCCGATCTGCGGGCGATAGACCTTGAGGTTCAGGCCGAGGCGCTCGCTGAGCTGGTCGACGAAGCGGTAGGTCTCCGGGAACAGGTAGCCGGTGTCGATCAGGATCACCGGCATGTCCGGTTGCTGCTGCGTGGCCAGGTGCAACGACACCGCCGCCTGCGCGCCAAAGCTCGACGACAGCGCATGCGTGCCGGCCGTGTTTTCCAGCGCCCACGCCACGCGCTCGGGCGCGCTGCGTTGACCCAGCCAGTGATTGAGTTCCGCCAGCGCCTGCGGCGATTCGGCGGCCGTGATGGGATCGGGAGGCGTGCTCATGCAGCGTTCTCACTACGCAGTTGCAACGAAATCGGGGGCCTGGGTGCAGCAATCGCGCCGGTGCGGACGAGGAAATCACCGAAGCCTTCATCGATGAGTCGCTCGCCGGCATAGCGCGCAAAAAGGGGATCGAGCTCGGCGAGGATCTGCGCCTCGGCGATGTTTTCGCGGTACAGCGTGTTCAGGCGTTGGCCGCGGTGGTCGGCGCCGAGCATCAGGTTGTAGCGGCCCGGCGCCTTGCCGACCAGGGCGATCTCGCCCAGGTACGGACGCGAGCAGCCGTTGGGGCAACCGCTGATTCGCAAGTGGATCGGCGCGTCGTGCAGGCCGTGGCCGTCCAGCAGCGTCTGCACTTTTCCGGTCAGCTCGGACAGGTAGCGCTCGGCCTCGGCCATCGCCAGGCCGCAGGTCGGCAGCGCGACGCAGGCCAATGCATTTCGCTGCAATGGGCTGGCGGTGCGGTAACCGTCCAGTCCGTACTGCGTTGCCAGCGCATCGATGCGCGCACGCAGTTCGGACGGAACGCCGGCAATCACCAGGTTCTGGTTCGGCGTGAGGCGGAACTCCGCCGCATTGGCCGCTTCGTCCAGCACGTGCGCGATCTCGCGCAGGCCGCTGAGGTGGAGGACGCCTTCGTGGTCCCAGATGCGGCCCGCCACCGTCCGCAACGTCAGGTGCGCGAGGCCCTCATCGCCTTCGATCCAGCCGAAGCGATCGCCGTTGTGGACGAACGAGAACGCGCGTGCCGGCTGCAGGCTGAAACCGGCGCGCCGTTCGACCTCGGCCTTGAACCACTCCAGGCCATGGTCGTCGATGGTGTACTTCAGGCGCGCGCGCTTGCGCACGTTGCGGTTGCCGTGGTCGCGCTGCGCGGTGACCACGGCTTCGCCGACGGCGATCACCTGGTCGGGAGTGACGAAACCGATCACGTCGCCCAGCCGCGGATAGGTTTCCGGGTCGCCGTGGGTCGCACCCATGCCGCCGCCGACGCTGACGTTGTAACCGGCGAGGACACCGTCATCGTCGAGGATGGCGATGAAGCCCAGGTCCTGGGCGAACACGTCGACGTCGTTGTAGGGCGGAATCGCGAAGCCGATCTTGAACTTGCGCGGCAGGTAGGTCGGGCCGTAAACCGGCTCATCCTCGCTGCCGCTGCCGGCAACGCGTTCCTCGTCCAGCCAGATCTCGTAGTAGGCGCGGGTGTTCGGCAGCAGGTGCTCGGACAGCGCCGCCGCTTGCGCGTGCACTTCCGCGTGCGCTTGCGACAGTTGCGGATTGGCGGCGACCGCGACGTTGCGGTTGACGTCGCCGCAGGCGGCGAGGGTATCGATCAGTGCGGCGTTGATCGCCTGCATGGTCGGCTTCAGCTCGGTCTTGATCACGCCGTGGAACTGGAACGCCTGGCGCGTGGTGATGCGCAGGCCGCGTTCGGCGAAGCGCGTGGCGATCGTGTCGAGCCTGAGCCATTGCGCCGGCGTCACCACGCCACCGGGCGTGCGCGTGCGGATCATGAAGCTGTAGGCCGGCTCGAGCTTGGCGACGCGGCGCTCCTCGCGAATGTCGCGGTCGTCCTGCTGGTAGCTGCCGTGGTACTTGATCAGGGTCTGGTCGTCGTCGGCGAGCGCGCCGGTGACCGGATTGGCAAGCGACGCCAGCAGCGTGCCGCGCAAACGCGCGCTTTCGTGCTTGATGTCCTCGACCGAGTGGTTGCTCATTAGTACACGTCTCTTGCGTAGCGTCCCTGCTGCTGCAGGTCGTTGAGGTAATCGTTGGCATCGTCGGCGGACTTGCCGCCGTGCTCGGTGATGGCGGCGAGCAGTGCTGCGTGCACGTCACGGGCCATGCGCGTGGCATCTCCGCAGACGTAGAGGTGCGCGCCATCCTCGAGCCAGGCGAACAGTTCGCGGCCGTGCTCGCGCAGGCGGTGCTGGACGTAGACCTTGTTCGCCTGGTCGCGCGAGAAGGCCAGGTCGAGACGGTGCAGGCGGCCGTCCTTGAGCGCCTGCTGCCACTCGACCTGGTAGAGGAAGTCGGTGCGGAAGTGCGGGTTGCCGAACAACAGCCAGCTGCGGCCCGGCGCGTCGATCGCCGCGCGTTCCTGCAGGAAGCCTCGGAACGGCGCGACGCCGGTGCCGGGGCCGATCATGATTACGTCGCGCGAGGCGTCTGTCGGCAGGCGGAAGCGTTCGTTGTGCTCGATGAACACCGGCAGGCGCGCGCCCTCGGCGCTGGCGGCCAACTGGTGCGATGCCGCGCCCCAGCGCGTGCCATGGCCGTTGTCGTATTCGACGTGGGCGACGGTGAGGTGGACTTCATCGCCGACCTGCTTCTGGCTGGAAGCGATCGAGTACAGGCGCGGTGTGAGCGGCCGCAGCGCCGTCACCAGTTCTTCGCCGCTCCAGTCGGCCCGGTACTGCGTCAGCAAGTCAATCACCTGCTGCTCGCCGAGCAGGCGGGTCAGCTGTGCCTGCTGTCCCGGTGCCAGCAGGCCATTGAGCTCGTCGCTGCGCGCCTGCGCGGCGAGGGTGGCGACAAACGGGCGCGCCAGCTGGGTCAGCTCGCGCTTGTCGGACAGCCATGTCCTCAGCGGCAGCTGCTGGCCACCGACGCCGACCGCATCGTTGCCGTCCAGCTGCAGCGTCGACAGCACCGCATCGACCAGCGCCGGCGGATTCGACGGCCACAATCCGAGGGCATCGCCGGGCTCGTAATGCAGGCCCGAACCTTCCAGCGACAGCTCGATGTGGCGCACGTCCTTGTCGGGGCCAGGGCGGCCTACGCTGCTGGCGCGCGTGACCAGGCGCTGGTTGAGCAGCAGCTCAGCCGCGAACGGTGCGTCGCGGCCATGCGTCGGGGCTGCCGGCAGCGGCCGCAGCGGCGTCACCGTCGCCAGCGGCGCGGTGGGCTTCAAGGCTTCCTTGGCCTTGGTCAGCGCCTGCGCAAGCCATGGCGTGGCGATCGTCTCGATGTCGAGATCTGCGTCACCGCGAGGCAGCAGCCGGGTCGCGCCGAGTTCGGCCAGGCGCTCGTCGAGCTTCTGCCCGATCGCGCAGAATTGCGGGTAGCTGGAGTCGCCGAGGGCGAGCACGGCAAAGCGCAACTGCTTGAGCTGCGGCGCGCGCTTGCCGGCGATGAATTCCACCAGCGCACGGGCATCGTCCGGCGGATCGCCGTCGCCCTGGGTGCTGATGACCAGGTAGAGGTTGCGCTCGTCCTTCAGTTCGCGGGTCGGGTAGGCGTCGGCGCGCAGCAGGCGGACGGCCAGGCCGGCGGCTTCGGACTGGCGCGCCAGCTGCTCGGCCAGGCGCTTGGCGTTGCCGGTCTGGCTGCCGTAGACGATGGTCAGGCGCCCCGCCGCCTGGGCTTCTGCGACCGGCAAGGCAACCGCGGCCGCCGTCCCGGCGGAGCGACTGGCCAGACCGGCGGCATAGCCCGACAGCCACCAAAGGCCGTTCGCATCGAGACCATCGGTAACGTGCGCGAGCGCCGCGAGCCGATCCTCGGGAAGGGGAGAACCGAGGGAGGTACTGGCAAGCGGGCTGTTGAGTGAAGCCGACATCGGCACGTGACTGGGCGGCGGGGACCATCGCAGGCTAGGCCTCGCCGTCGCCCATATGAAAGGACGTTGGGTAATGCGCTCATGCCGGGGGCTTATTTCCGGGGCAGGCGTCCGCCGCTCCTACAATGTGGTCAGATAGCCGCGACCGTCGAATGCCGGTAGCTCCCGGCCCTGACGCCCGCCACCAACCTGCTGACGATGACCCTGCCTGTCGACCTGAGCCACCTCGATCGCCTCGAAGCCGAGAGCATCCACATCCTGCGCGAGGTCGCGGCCGAGTTCCGCAACCCGGTGCTGCTGTATTCGGTCGGCAAGGACAGCTCGGTGCTGCTGCACCTGCTGCTGAAGGCCTTCGCGCCGGCGCGCAAGCCGCCGATCCCGCTGCTGCATGTCGACACCGGCTGGAAGTTCCGCGAGATGATCGCCTTCCGCGACCGCCGGGCCAGCGAAACTGGCGTCGAGCTGCGGGTGCACACCAATCCGGACGGCGTGGCGCAGGGCATCGGCCCGATCAGCCACGGTGCCACCGTGCACACCGACGTGATGAAGACCCAGGCCCTGAAGCAGGCGCTCGACCTGCACGGCTTCGACGCCGCCATCGGTGGCGCCCGTCGCGACGAAGAAAAATCGCGCGCCAAGGAACGCATCTTTTCCTTCCGCAACGACCAGCACCGCTGGGACCCGAAGAGCCAGCGACCGGAGCTGTGGAGCCTGTACAACACGCGCATCCACAAGGGCGAGTCGGTGCGCGTGTTCCCGCTGTCGAACTGGACCGAGCTCGATATCTGGCTCTACATCTATCGCGAACGGATCCCGGTGCCGACCCTGTACTTCGCCGCGCAGCGGCCGGTGGTCGAGCGCGACGGCGCCTGGATCCTGGTCGATGACGAACGCCTGCCGCTGCGCGAGGGCGAGGCCGCGCAACTGCGCCAGGTGCGCTTCCGCACGCTGGGCTGCTATCCACTGACCGGCGCGATCGAATCGCAGGCCGACACGCTGGAGAAGATCATTGCCGAGATGCTGGTGGCCACGACCTCGGAACGACAGGGCCGGGTGATCGATCAGGATCCGACCGCGTCGATGGAGAAGAAGAAGCAGGAGGGGTATTTCTGATGGGCACTGTCTCGGAAACCGCCGCCGCCGAAGTCGCCGCCTACCTGCAACGCCACGAAACCAAAGGGCTGCTGCGCTTCATCACCTGCGGCAGCGTCGATGATGGCAAGAGCACCCTGATCGGGCGACTGCTCTACGAAAGCCGCGCGCTGTTCGACGACCAGCTGGCGGCGCTGGAATCCGACAGCCGTCGCCACGGCACGCGCAACGGCGAGGTCGACTACGCGTTGCTGCTCGACGGACTGTCGGCCGAGCGCGAGCAGGGCATCACGATCGACGTGGCCTACCGCTTTTTCAGCACCGACAAGCGCAAGTTCATCGTCGCCGATTGCCCGGGCCACGAGCAGTACACGCGCAATATGGCCACCGGTGCCTCGACCGCGGATGTCGCCGTGGTCCTGGTGGATGCGCGCAAGGGTCTGCTCGCGCAGACGCGCCGGCACAGCTATATCGCCTCGCTGCTGGGCATCCGCCACGTGCTGCTGGCGGTGAACAAGATGGATCTGGTCGGCTTCGACTTCGACGTGTTCGACGAGATCGTCGCCGGCTATCGCGAGCTGGCCGACCAGCTCGGCATCGCCCACGTGCAGGCTGTACCGCTGTCGGCGTTGCAGGGCGACAACCTGATGCAGCGCTCGGCGAACACCCCGTGGTACGACGGTCCGAGCGTGCTCGAATACCTGGAAAACGTCGATGCGGCCCGCGGTGCGTCCGACATCGGCTTCCGCCTGCCGGTGCAGTGGGTCAACCGTCCCGACCAGGATTTCCGCGGCTTTGCCGGCACCGTCGCCGCGGGTGCGGTGAAGCCGGGCGACGACATCGTGGTGCTGCCTTCGGGCCGGCGTTCGAAGGTCGCGCGGATCGTCACCGCCGACGGCGACCTCGACCTGGCCGGCGAGGGCCAGGCAGTGACGCTGACGCTGCGCGACGAACTCGACATCAGCCGCGGTGATGTCATCGCCGATGCGCACAAGCCGCCGCAGGTGTCCGACCAGTTCGCCGCGCACATGCTGTGGATGGGCGACCAGGCGTTGCTGCCGGGCCGGCCGTACTGGCTGAAGATCGGCACGCGCACGGTCAGTGCCAGCGTTACCGAGATCAAGCACAAGATCGACGTGAACACCCAGGAGCCGCTCGCCGCCAAGCACCTGGAGCTCAACGAGGTCGGCTACTGCAACCTCTACCTCGACCAGCCGGTGCCGTTCGAGGCGTATGCAGACAGCCGAACGCTGGGCGGTTTCATTCTGATCGACCGCCAGAGCAACGCCACCGTTGCCGCCGGCACGCTGCAGTTCGCGCTTCGCCGTGCCGGCAACATCCACTGGCAGCACCTGGATGTCGACAAGACGGCCCGTGCCCGCATCAAGGGCCAGCAGCCGCGCGTGCTGTGGTTCACCGGCCTGTCGGGTTCAGGCAAGTCGACCATCGCCAACCTCGTCGACAAGCGCCTGCACGCATTGGGCTACCACACCTTCATCCTCGACGGCGACAACGTCCGCCACGGCCTCAACAAGGACCTGGGCTTCACCGACGAGGACCGGGTCGAGAACATCCGCCGCGTCGCGGAGGTGGCGAAACTGATGTCGGACGCCGGCCTGATCGTGCTGGTCAGCTTCATTTCGCCCTTCCGCGCGGAGCGGCGCATGGCGCGCGAACTGTTCGCGCCGGGCGAGTTCGTCGAAGTCTTCATCGACACACCTCTGGCGGTGGCCGAAGAGCGCGACGTAAAGGGCCTGTATGCCAAGGCCCGCGCTGGCCAGCTGCGCAACTTCACCGGCATCGACTCGCCTTATGAGGTCCCGGAAGCAGCGGAACTGCAGCTCGATACGGTGAGCGACACCGCCGAACACCTGGCGCAGCGGGTCATCGACTTCCTGCTGGACTGAAGCGTCGGTCGCATACAAACAAAAACCCCGGCCTTGGCCGGGGTTTCTGTTTGGTCTGGACAATCACACCGTCGGTTTGGCGGTCTTGCTGCGGATGAACTCGTAGATGAAGAGCAGGAGTACCGCGCAGATGATCGAGACAAGGAAGCCGATGAATCCGCCGCCGGCATAGAGCAGGCTGCCGATGTAGGCGCCGGCGATGCCGAGCAGGATGGTGAGGATCCAACCCATCGGATCGGCACCGGGTTTGAAGAAACGCGCCAGGATTCCAATAACCGCACCAATGATGATCGTATAGACGATGCTGCCCATATCGCTCCCTCCTGAAGTGGTTGGTGACGCGAGCGCATCCTACCCCTCTCCCGCCGCGCATGCGCGGGAGAGGTAAGCAAACCCCTCCCCCTTGCGGCCCTCAGCAGCAACCGTGGTCGCCGCGCTCCTGACCGCCGGCCACCGCGGCTACGCCGGTCGTCTCGCCGCGCTGGCTGGCCAGGTGATGGTCGGCGATGACTCGCGCAACGCAGGCAGTGACGCGCTTGCCCATCGGGATGTGCAGGAACTCGTTGGGACCGTGCGCATTGCTGTGCGGCCCCAGCACGCCGGTGATCATGAACTGCGCGCCCGGGAACTTCTCGCCGAGCATGCCCATGAAGGGGATCGATCCACCTTCGCCCATGTACATCGCCGGCTTGCCGAAGAACTCGCGGCTGGAGGTATCGATGGCCTTGGTCAGCCACGGCGACTGTGCCGGTGCGTTCCAGCCGCTCGACGACTTCTCCAGGTCGAGGGTGACCTGGGCGCCGTTGGGCGGATCGCGGAGCAGCAACTCCTTGAGCACTTCACCGGCGCGCTTGCCGTCCAGGGTCGGCGGCAGTCGCAGCGACAGCTTCACTGAGGTGTGCGGGCGCAGCACGTTGCCGGCCGACGCGAGCGGCGGCATGCCGTCGACGCCGGTGACCGACAGCGCCGGGCGCCAGGTGCGGTTGAGCACCAGCTCGGTCAGGTCGTCGGCCATGGGCTTCATCCCCGGCAGCAGCGGGAACTTGTCGAAGATCGCCGTGTCGAGCACCTTCGCCGCCTCGCGTGCCTGCGCCATGCGCTCGGCCGGCACTTCGACGAACAGGTCCTCGATGCGGATCTTGCCGGTGTTCTCGTCCTCCAGCCGCGAGAGCAGCTGGCGCAGCAGGCGGAAGCTCGACGGCACGATGCCGGAGGCGTCGCCGGAGTGGACGCCTTCGCTGAGCACCTTGACGGTGAAGTTGCCGCCAGCCAGGCCGCGCAGCGAGGTCGTGCACCACAGCTGGTCGTAGTTGCCACAGCCCGAATCCAGGCACACCACCAGCGACGGCTTGCCGATGCGGCCGGCAAGGTGATCGACGTAGGCGGGCAGGTCGTAGCTGCCGGATTCCTCGCAGGCCTCGATCAGGATCACGCAGCGCGAGTGCGGCAGCTGCTGTTCCTGCAGGGCCAGCACGGCCGTCAGCGAACCGAAGATCGCATAGCCGTCATCGGCGCCGCCGCGGCCATACAAACGGTCGCCCTTGATGACCGGCGTCCACGGGCCGAACTCGGGATCCCAGCCGGTCATCTCCGGCTGCTTGTCGAGGTGGCCGTAGAGCAGCACGCAGTCGTCGTTGCTGCCGCCGTTGCTTGCCGGCACGTCGATGAAGATCAGCGGCGTGCGGCCTTCCAGGCGCACCACCTCGACCTGCATGCCCTGGATGGGTTGCGCCTTGGCCCAGCGCTCCATCAGCGTGACCGCGTCTTCCATGTAGCCATGCTTGACCCAGTCGGCGTCGAACATCGGCGACTTGTTCGGGATGCGGATGTACTCGACGAGCTGGGGAACGATCTCGTCATCCCATTTGTCGGCGACGAAACGGTCGACCTTGCTGGTGTCCATGGAGGGGCCTCGGAGCAGGGGAAGGAATACGGGAAGGACGCCAGTTTACGCCTCCTGCGCGGCCGATCCGATGCGCAATGGGGCCGCTTGGCCGCGGCGTAGCCGGTCCGGTCGCCGATTTGCCGCGGCCGGTAGGCCTTTCCCCACCGCCGGCAGCGGGGTGCGCCGGGCCGGTCGCGAAGGCCGTGGCGATAGGCCGGGCTGATCCCCGCGCAGAGACTGACTGTCCGCGTTGTCCCCAGCGCGGCAGGAACGGAATCCACATCCAACCCAAGGAGCCACACCATGAAATCAACCATCAGGAGGGTCGTGCCGCTGCTGCTGTCGATGTTGATGGCAATCGCGGCAACCACGGCTGCCGCCGTCGAGAAGGTCAACATCAACACCGCCGATGCCGCCACCATCGATCGCGTCATGGTCAATATCGGGCCGGGCAAGGCGGAGGCGATCGTGGCCTACCGCAAGGCGAACGGTCCTTTCCGCAGCGCCGAGCAGCTGGCGCTGGTCAAGGGCGTCGGCCTCAAGACGGTCGAGAAGAACCTCGATCGCATTGTCTTCACCGGTGGCGCCGCTCCGGCGAAGGTGGCGGCAACCAAGGCGGCCCCGGTCAAGCCGGTTGCCGGCAAGCCGACAGCCAAGCCCGCGGCGAAGCCTGCCGCCAAGCCTGCCGCGCCTGCCAGGACAGCCAGCCGCTGAAGCTCTCCTGCCGCCGCCGACTGCGCCAACGGCGGCGGCAGGCGAACTGGCACGGATGCCCGAAGGGGAGTCAGGGGACTATCCCTGGTCAAGGAAGTACTGCCACTCCGCTGCAACGGACTGCGACGGGGTGGCGCCTCGCCCGGCGTGACCGCCGCTAGACTGTCGGCCACGAGACACCGCACAGGCGACCTCCCTGGTGATGGCACCCGAACGCAGCAGCCGGTCCTGGGTAATCCCGGCCAACGAGTACCGTCGCGAGCGCTGGCGGAACCAGATGGGCTGGACGCGCGAGATCCTCGCCCACGCTCCCGACGCCGGCGCGCCCTGGGACTGGCGTCTTTCGATTGCCGAGATCGAGAGTGACGCCCCGTTTTCCGCGTTTCCCGGAATCGAGCGCGAGCTGGTCCTGCTGGCTGGCAACGGCCTGCGCCTGCGCTTCGACGATGGCGAAGTGAAGGAGCTGCTGCCACCACACGACAAGCTGCGATTTGCCGGCGAACGTGGCGTGACCGGTGAGCTTGTCGATGGACTCACCCACGACTTCAACCTGATGTGGCGTCGCGACCGGGTGCGCGCGGATCTGTGGCACCGTCCGCTGGTCGGACCGATGGTGTTGTTTGCCGATCCGGAAAGCACCTGGGTCGTGCATCTGATCGCAGGGCAGGCGCGGTTCGCCGATGACTCCGGCCTGCCGCCATTGGCGACGCAGGACACCGCGATCATCGCAGCCGGGTCGCATCGCGTCCGCCATGTCCTCGATGGCGGCGGCGAAGTCCTGCTGATCCGGATCGAGCCGCTGCCACAAGCGTGAGCGGGGAGGGGCTTGCAGCCCCGATGCCACTCGCCCTAGTACACGTCGCGGCAATAACGACCCGAAGCAGCCATCGTCTCCAGCACGTCGAGCCCGACCGCTTCGCGCAGCACCGCGTCGACTTCCGGCGCCATGCCTTCGAGGCTGCCGCAGACATAGACCGATGCGCCCTGCGCAATCCACGCGCGCAACTGGTCGATCCGCTCGCGCAGCAGGTGCTGCACGTAAATCCGGCGAGCAGGGTCATCACGGGAGAACGCGAGATCCAGTTCCTGCAGGCGCCCGACCCGCAACCAGCGCTCCATCTCGTCGCGATAGTGGAAATCGTATTTGGCCTGTCGCTCACCGAACAGCAGCCAGTTGCGATGGTGGCCCGCGGCGATGCGTGCCTTCAGCAGCGCACGCAGTCCGGCCAGGCCGGTGCCGTTGCCGATCAACACCACCGGGCGATCGTCGGCCGGCGGATGGAAGGACGGGTTGCGGCGGATGCGCAGGTCAATGCGCTCGCCTGGCACGGCGTCGGCCGTCAGCCAGCCGCTGCCGCTGCCGAGTCGACCGTCCGGGTGGCGCATCTGGCGCACCAGCAGTTGCAGGCTGCCGTCGTCGGGCAATGACGCGATCGAATATTCGCGATGCGGCAATGGCTGCAGGTTGTCCGCCACTGTTTGCGCCCCTTGGCCCAGCGCATCGCGGCGGGACGGAAGCCGTGACCGCGCCAGCACGCTCGACAGGGGCTCAACGCCATCGCCAGCCTTGACCGCGACATCCCCATCGAGCCCGCAGTCCGCGAGCCATTGCGCGACTGCATCGTCCGGGTGACGCGGGCCGATCTCGGCGATGTCGCCGGCCGTCCAGACAAGATGGGCATCGTCGTGCGGCACGAGTGCGACGTGATAAGCAGGGCCGCCAACACTGCCCTCGTTCAACCAGCGTCGTTCGGCAAGTCGCCACGACTGGTAGGCCGGTGCACTCCAGTCGGCGAAGTCGGCGCGGCCGCTGAGCTGACCAAGCCGATGCTGCCAGTGCCGCAGTGCCCCGGCATCGCCGGCATCGACATCGATGCGGTCGAACAATGGCTTGGCGCCGTGGTGGTGCAACCACTGGTCGAGGCGGCGACCGAAGCCGCAGAACTGGTCGTAGGCGCGGTCGCCCAACGCCAGCACCGCGTATTCCAGCCCTTCCAGCGTGATTGGCTGGTCGAGCACATGGCGGGTGAAACCGAGCACGTGGTCCGGCGGATCGCCTTCGCCGGTGGTGCTGGCAATGAACAGAGCGCGCCGATGGCTGCGCAGCACGTCGGCATCGACGCGATGCAGCGGCAGCGCACGAACCGCCACGCCCCCCGCGCGCAGCGCCTCGGCGGTGTGCTCGGCCAGCTGCTGGGCAAAACCCGTCTGGCTGGCCCACGACAGGAGGAGCGTCTCGGCGCCGCTATCGCCCTCACCGATCGAAGCCGATCGTGACTGGGTTCTCGCGCTGGAGATAATCGCCGCGCACAGCCCGAGATACGCCAGCACGACCAACGCGGCAAGCAGCCAGTTGCCCAGGCGCGGCGACGCCAGCCACCATGCATCGGTCTGCCAATGCCCGAACGCAAGCACCAGGGCCAGCAGGCCCGACAGCACCAATGCGTTGCCGAACCATGCCCGGCGGGTGGCGATGCCGGTGCTCATGCCTGCAGCAGCTCCGCGAACGCCGGTGTCATTCGTTCGCCGTGGCCGCCTTCGCCGGACACGACGAATCGCGCCGCCAGACCGTGCTTGCAGGCGAAAGCATGGCCGGCCTCGGCGCCCATCACGGTCAGCGCCGTCGCCCAACCGTCGGCGAGCATTGCGCTCGCGGACGCTACGGTGACGGCGGCCGGAGCGCCCAGTGCCGGGCGACCGCTGCGCGGATCGATGGTGTGGCTGTAGCTCTGGCCGTCGCGTTCGACGCGATGCCAGCGATCGCCCGACGTCGCTACCGCCAGTCCGTCGAGATCGAGCACGCGCGCCTGGTTGTCGTCGTCTTCATCGCCGTCACAGGCTTCGACGATCACGCGCCAAGGCGTTCCATCGGGCTTGCGGCCGCGTCCGTACAGTTCGCCACCGACTTCGACCAGTGAGCTGTCGATACCCTCGGACTTCAGTTGCGCGGCCACCGCATCGACGGCGAAGCCCTTGGCGATCGCGCACAGATCCAGCTGGGTGCCGCCCGGTTGCAGCGCACGACGTGTCTGCGCGTCTAGGGCCAGACGCTGCCAGCCGACCGAAGCGAGCACCTCTGCCGGTACGTCCCGTGGCATGTCACGGCGACCGGAGGGGCCGAAGCCCCAGGCATCGGCGAGGGCGCCGATCGTCGGGTCGTACGCGCCATCGCTCGCGCGTGCGATCTCGAGCGCGCACGTCAGCACCGTCCAGAAATCATCCCGCAGCGGGTGCCAGCTTCCGGCCTCGGCGGCATTGAAGCGGCTCAGGTCGGAGTGGACGGTCCAATTGCTCATCTGTGCGATCACGTCGTCCAGGCGTGCCTGGATGTGTGAGTGCAGCGCGTGCAGATCGGTCTGCGGGCGCGTGACCAGCTTCACCGACCAGGTGGTTCCCATGGTGGCGCCGCCGAGGATGTCGACGGCGCCACGGATATTGCCTGCAGCTTGCATCGCGCTTGCTTCGTCGTCTTACTGCGGCAGCACTTCCAGCGTGGCGACGTAACCGATCCGGCGCTGCTTGGCCTGCGGTACGGTCGTCTTCTTGTCCTCGCTGGTGGCTTCCAGCCAGTACATGCCGGCCTCCGGCCAGGTCACGGTGAACTCGCCCTTGGCGTCGGTCTTGACCTTGATCTCGTCCTGCGCGTTGCGGTAACGGGTGTTGCCGCGCACGATCTCGACATCGAGGCCGGCCGCCGGCTTGCCGTCGATCTGCATGCGGAACTTCGCTTCGTCGCCGGCGAACAGGTCGTTGGGGTGCGTTACCGGCACCAGCTCCAGGCCTTTGCCGCTGGGCTTGAGCGCGGTGTCGTTCGGCGAACCGCTGGTGACGAAGGTCTCGACACGGTTGATCGACTGCGAGACCTGCAGGTTCTTCGCGCCCTTGGGCACGCCGGTCGCGAACTCCGCGGCGGTGCCGCGCCAGCGCTTGGGCTTGCCGTCCTCGTCCCACTGGCCGATCACATAGTCGTTGACCACGCCGATCTTGTAGGTGCCGGTCTGCTTGAGCTCGACGTCGAACACCGTGCGGTACTTGCCGGTGGCGCTGTTCTGCGCGGCGACCTGGCTGCCGTCGGGTGCGGTGATGGCGAGGTTGTCGGTCTTCAGCGGCACATGGTTGAAGTAGAACAGGTCGTTGGACACCGCCGCATCGACGGTCACCCACGGGCTGTTGCCGGCGAGCACGGTCTGCGACGGCTGCAACCAGGCCTTGTGGGCCTGCGCGGCCAGCGGCAGGGAAAGTGCGAGTGCGAGTGCGGCGAACTTGAGGGTCTGCTTCATGGGGAACACTCCAGCGGAACGAATGGGGGTAGGGGATGCGAGCGTTACGGCTTGCTGGCCAGCGTGACCAGGCCGAGTTCGCTGCTGCCCTGCGCGCTGCCATCGCTGGCGCCGCGCCACTTGAACGGAATCTTCAGCAGCTCGCGCCCGCCGACTTCGCGAGCAGCTTCCACCACCAGCGTGTAATCGCCGGCCGGCAGCGAGGCCAGCTCGGGGTGGCGGTCGGTGAACTGCAGCGCGTGCTTGCCGACCGGACGGGTCGGACCGGTGACGCCATCGACCGGCACCTTCAGCGTGCGGCCGCTGCGACGCCACCACTGGCGCAGGTCCGGCAGCCACTTGGTGCCGGCGCCTTCATTGGTCGCCTTCTGCGAGTACCACACGGCAAGGTTGGCGGCCGCCTTCTGGTCTGGACCTTCGACCCAGATGGCCACGTACGGGCGGTGGTACTCGGCGACGTTGAGCTGCGGGATCTGCAGGTTGAGGTTGATCTCCGCCGAATGGGCCGGCAGGGCGAGCAGGCCGCTCAGCGCAATGGTCAGTTGGACACGCATGGGATCTCCGGGGGGCGTGGAACAGATGACAGCGATCAGTGGATGAACAGCAGCGCCAGCAGCAATGGCAGCACCAGGCCAAGCACCACGTAGGGCCACGTGGAAGGGCGCTGGCGCGCATGCATCTGCAGCAGGAACAGGCCGGTGATGCAGAACACCAGGCAGGCAATGGCGAAGATGTCGATGAACCAGCGCCATGCGGCACCGGCATTGCGACCCTTGTGCAGGTCGTTGAGGTAGGCGATCCAGCCGCGCGAGGTGCGTTCGTATTCGACTGCGCCGGTGGCGCGATCGATGCTCAGCCAGGCATCGCCGCCGGGGCGCGGAAGCGACAGGTACACCTCCTGCTCCGACCACTCCGCAGGCTGCTCGCCGATGGCGACAGGCAGCACGTCGTTGAGCCAGGCGCTGACGCTGCCCGGCAACGGCGCGCTGCCATCTTCGCGCTTCAATGCCTTCAACAGCGATGGCGGCATGTCGACGGTGCGGTTGAGCGTCTGCGGCTTGGCCTCGATGACGCTGGAGTGATTCAGGGTGATGCCGGTAACGGAGAACAGCAGCATCGCGACCAGGCAGACCGCCGAGCTGATCCAGTGCCACTGGTGCAGCGTGCGCAGCCAGAAGCCCCGGCGCTGCTGGCGCGCGGCGATGTCGGGTGTGGCGGAAGAGGCGCTCATGGTCGTGGTGTCAGACGGAGGGCGCGTCGCGCATGCGCCGCCATCAGGTCTCTGCCCAGCGGCGCAACAGGTTGTGGTAGACGCCAGTCAACTGCACGAGGGCAGGGTGATCGGGAACGTCCTGGGTCAGGCGCCGGATCGACACATCGAGGTCGAACATCAGCCGGCGCTGCGCATCCTCGCGCAGCAGGCTCTGGATCCAGAAGAACGAGGCAATGCGCTCGCCGCGGGTCACCGGAGTGACCCGGTGCAGGCTCGTTCCGGGGTAGAGCACCATGTCGCCGGCCCGCAGCTTGACCTGCTGCACGCCGTAGGTGTCCTCGATGACCAGTTCGCCGCCGTCATAGTCTTCCGGCGCGGTCAGGAAGAGCGTGGCCGACAGGTCGGTGCGGACCGCCTCGGCGCCACCGCCGCTGCGATCGTAACGCACCGCGTTGTCTACGTGGAAGCCGAACGACTGGCCGCCGCTGTAGCGGTTGAACAACGGCGGGTAGATCCGCTGCGGCAGCGCCGCGGAGAAGAACGTCGAGTTGCGCGCCAGCGCTTCCAGCACCAGTGCACCGAGTTCGCGCGCCACCGGATCGTTCTCCGGCAGCTGCGCGTTGTCCTTGGCCTGGGCCGACTGGTAACCGGCGGTGATGCGGCCATCGGCCCAGCCGGCCTGCGCCAACCGCCCGCGGCAATGCGCGACCTGCTCGGCGGTGAGGACTTGCGGGACCTGCAGCAACATCGGCTAGCTCCTTCAGTGCACCGCCCGGCCAGAGCCGGGCGGTGCGGGGACCGGTCAGGCGTACTGGACCGGATTAGAACCTGTAGGCGGCACTCAATACCACCGAGCGGGTATCGCCCGGCGTCGACCAGCCGTTGTTGCGGACGCGGGTGTAGTACTCCTTGTCGAACAGGTTGTTGGCATTGAGCTGCAGGCTCAGGCGTTCGTTGATGTCGTAGCCGACCATCGCCCGATGGGTGGTGTAGCCCCTGATGTCGCCGGAGTTGGCACCGGTGCCGGTGTAGTACTCGAAGCCGCTCTGGTAGGTGATGCCGTAACCGAAGGTCCACTGGCTCAGATCGTAGGTGGTCCACAAGCTGCCCGAACGCTCGGGGGTGCCGCTGATCGGCCGGCCCTTGAGCGGGTCGGGATTGGCAGGCGTGTTGCCGCAAGCGGTGCTCGGGTTGGCGATGCAGTTGTTGGACACACCCTGCAGCACTTCGCTGTCGAGCCAGGTGATGTTGGCGAAGATCGACCAGTCATGGGTGATCTGGCCGGCGGCGCCGAGGGTGACACCGTCCACGCGCGCTTCGCCGTCGAGCTGCTGCTCGCCGCTCGGGTTGAGCGGATTGCCCGGGTCGGAAACCCTGAACTGATCGCGGTCATTGCGGAACACCGAGGCGGTCAGGGCCAGGCGATTGGCGATGTCCCACTTGGTGCCGATTTCGTAGTTGACCGCGGTTTCCGGGTCGACGTTGCAATTGGCGGTGCCGGTGGTGCTGGTCAGCGTGCACGAACCGTTGACCGAGGCCTTCGACGGCGTCTTGCTGTTGGAGTACGACACATAGATCGTGCCGTTCTCGCGCGGCTTGTAGACCAGACCGGCGCGGTAGGAGAACAGGTCGTCCTCGTTGGCGGCCACCGGTGCGCGGCCGAGGATCGCACCGATATTGGTGTTGTTCGGACGCGGGTTGGCCGGCGTCGGCACGGTGTAGGTCTTGATGTTCCAGATGACGCTGTCGCCCTCGTTGTGCTCGTAGCGCGCGCCCAGGTTCAGCATCCACTGCTCGGTGAACTCGAGCGTGTCGAACACGTAGATGGCCTGGTTGTCCTGGGTGCCTTCGGTGCGGCCGACCAGGAACGGATTGATCGGACCGGTCCACAGCGAGTCGGGGTCGGTCAGGCTCATGATCGGCAGGACCGCCGGCGTGCCGTTCGGAGTGCGCAGCAGGTTGACCGTGTCGAGATCGAAGCTCTCGTGCGAGAACGAGATGCCGGCGACCAGCGAGTGGTTGACCGAACCGGTGGCGAAGCGCGAGGTCAGGTCAGTCTGGCTGATGGCGATGCCGTTGCGGGTATCGCGCGAATGACCACGCGGACCGCTGGGCTGGTACGTATTGGGCGTGAGCGGGCTCGGGCAGGCCAGGCCGGTGGCGGCGTTGATGCCGCCCGCCAGGCACCAGGTGCCTTGCGGCGCGTTGACCACGGAGAGCTGATCGACCTGCTGGAAACGGGCCAGGCTGCGCAGCGTCATGCGATCGCTGAAGTCGTGTTCGAACACGCCGGTGAGCATGTCGACATCGATCTCCTGCTTGTCGATGTTGTGGTAGCCGTAGTAGTTGGACGGGTCGACGCCCGGCAGCGGACCGCCGAAGGCGCTGAAGTAGGGCACGCCGTACTGCGGGACGTTGTCGTCACTCTGGTGGAAGTAGCTGACGGTGAAACGGGTGTCGCTACCCAGGCCGAGGGCCAGCGACGGAGCGATGCCCCAGCGCTCGAAGGTCTCGTAATCGCGGCCTGGAGCGTCGTTCTGGTGGACCATCGCATTGACGCGGAAGGCGGTGCCGTTGTCGAAGTCGGTGTTGCTGTCGACGGTGATGCGGCCGTAGCTGTCGGTGCCTGCGCCGGCCTGCAGCACGGTGAAGTCGCCCTCGCGCGCGGCCTTGCTGACCAGGTTGATGTTGCCGCCGACCGAGCCGGCGCCGGAGTACACCGAGTTGGAGCCGTTGATCAGTTCGATCGCATCGAGGTTGAAGTTGTCCGTGCGGGTGTACTGGGCGCTGTCGCGGACGTTGTCGGTGGTGATGTCGCTGCTGGCGTTGAAGCCGCGCAGGATGATGCTGTCGCCGTAGCCGCCACCGCCTTCGCCGGCACCGAAGGTGATGCCGGGCAGGGTCGTGAGGACATCGCGCAGGCCGATCAGGTTCTGCTGGTCCATCACGTCCCGGGTGACCACCGTGATCGTCTGCGGGGTGTCGAGCAGCGGCTCGGTGTACTTCACCGACGACGGCTTCTCGACGAACTGGCCGTGCACTTCGATCTTGTCGAGGTCCTTTGCCTGCGGCTCACCGGCCGGGTCGGCCAGTACGGGGGCGGAGACGACCAGGGCGGCAACGGCCACCGCGACGGCACCGGCAAGCGGCGAGACGGACAACTTCCTGTTGGACATGGGGGAATCCTGATAGTCGGAGTGCGGCATGCTGCCGCTGCGATCGACAATGGTAATGAGAGCGATTCCCATTTGCAACGAAAACTGAACGCGACACCGGCCAGCCGGACGGCCCAAGGCCTTCCGGCTGCCAAATCGGCGCATTTCCCCCAAGGCTCAGAACCGATAAGCGGCGCTCAGGACCACCGAGCGGGTGTCGCCCGGCGTCGCCCAGCCGGTGTTGCGAGCGCGGATGAAGTAACCCTTGTCGAACAGGTTGTTGGCGTTGAGTTGCAGGCTCAGGTGCTGGTTGAGGTCATAGCCGATCATCGCCCGGTGTGTCGTGTAACCCTTGATGGTGCCGGCCCTGGCGCCGGTGCCGACGTAGTACTCGTAGCTGCCCACGTAGTTGACGCCGTAGCCGAAGGTCCATTGGCTGAGGTCGTAGGTGGTCCACAGGTTGCCCGAACGCTCTGGCGTGCCGCTGAGCGGCCGGCCCTTGAGCGGATCGGGTTGGCCGTCTGCCGCGCCCTGAAGCACTTCGCTGTCGAGGTAGCTGGCGTTGGCGAAGATCGACCAGTCCTGGGTGATCTGGCCAGCGGCGCCGACCGTGACACCGTCGACTCGCGCCTCGCCGTCGAGCTGCTGCTCGCCGCTGGGATTGGCCGGATTGAGCGGATCGGGGACCTTGTAGTTCTCGCGGTCATTGCGGAACACCGAGGCGGTCAGCGCCAGTCGATCGGCGATCTCCCACTTCGTGCCGATCTCGTAGTTGACCGCGGTTTCCGGGTCGACGTTGCAGCTGACGGTGCCAGCGGCGATGGAGGCTTCGCTTGGCAGCGTGCACGAGCCGTTGACTGAGGCCTTCGACGGCGTCTTGCTGTTGGAGAACGACGCATAGATCGAACCGTTCTTGGCGGGCTTGTAGACCAGGCCGGCGCGGTAGGAGAACAAGTCGTCGTCATTGGCGGCGACGTCGTTGCGACCCAGGATCGTGCCCAGGCCGGTGTTGTCCGGACGCGGGTTGCTGGTGCTCGGGGCGGTGTAGGTCTTGACCCGCCAGGTGACGCTGTCGCCCTCGTTGTGCTCGTAGCGGGCGCCCAGGTTCAACAGCCACTGCTCGCTGAATTCGAGCGTGTCGAACGCGTAGATGGCCTGGTTGTCCAGGGTGCCGGCGCTGCGGCCGGTCAGGAACGGGTTGACCGGACCGGTCCACAGCGAGTCGGGATTGGCCAGACTCGTGGTTGGCAACGGGACCGGGCTGCCATCCGGGTTGCGCAACCGATTGCCCGTGTCCAGGTCGAAGGTCTCGTGCGAGAAGGAAACGCCGGCGACCAGCGCGTGCTCGACCGAGCCGGTGGCGAAGCGCGAGGTCAGGTCGGTCTGGCTGATGGCGATGCTGTTGCTGGTGTCGCGCGAAAAACCGCGCGGCCCACCGGGCTGGTAGGTGTTGGGTTTGAGCGTGGGCGGGCAGGCCCGGCCGGTGGCCGGATTGATGCCGTCCGCCAGGCACCAGGTACCTCCCGGTGCATCGACCACGGAGAGCTGGTCGACCTGCTGGTAGCGGGCGAGGCTGCGCAGCGTCATGCGCTCGCTGAAATCGTGCTCGAACACGCCGGTGATCATGTCGACATCGATCTCCTGCCGGTCGATGTTGCGGTAACCGTAATAGTTGGACGGGTCGACGCCGGGCAAAGGCCCACCGTAGTTGCTGAAGTAGGGCACACCGTACTGCGGGATGTTGTCGTCGCTCTGATGCAGGTAGCTGGCGGTGAAGCGGGTGGCGCTGCCCAGGCCGAAGGCCAGCGACGGGGCGATGCCCCAGCGCTCGAAGGTCTCGACATCGCGGCCCGGCGCGTCGTTCTGGTGAACCATGGTGTTGATGCGGAACGCGCTGCCGTTGTCGAAGTCGGTGTTGCTGTCGACGGTGATGCGGCCGAAGCTGTCGGTGCCCGCGCCGGCCTGCAGCACGGTGGAGTCGCCCTCGCGTGCAACCTTGCTGACCAGGTTGATATTGCCGCCGACCGAACCGGCGCCGGAATAGACCGAGTTGGACCCGTTGATCAGTTCCACCGCCTCGAGATTGAAGTTGTCGCTGCGGGTGTACTGGGCGCTGTCGCGCACGCTGTCGGTGGTGATGTCGCTGTTGGCGTTGAAGCCGCGAAAGGTGATGCTGTCGCCGTAGCCACCGCCACCTTCGCCCGCACCGAAGGTGATGCCTGGCAGCGTGGACAGGACGTCACGCAGACCAATCAGGTTCTGCTGGTCCATGACGTCCTTGGTGACAATGGTGATCGTCTGCGGCGTGTCGAGCAGCGGCCCGGTGTACTTCACGGACGAGGCCTTTTCGACGTACTGGCCGTGCACCTGGACCTTGTCGAGGTCCTTGGCCTGGGGCTCACCGGCCGGAGCGGCCACGGCGGGGGCTGAAACTACGACGGCGGCGATGGCCACCGCGACTGCGCCGGAAAGCGGCGAAGGTGCGAACTTCCTGTTGGACATGGACTTCCCTGAGTGTGCGGCGTCATCGGTGCGCCGCGTGCCGGGAAATCCTAATGCGAGCCATTCGCATTTGTGACAGGTGGCGCCCCGTACTCAGAGGTCGCTGCGTTTGCAGCGCAAGGCCAGCTTGCTTCAACCGCGGTCGTCGCGGGTCCAGATCCCGCCATCCTCGACCTTGACCGGGAACTTCGGCACGGGCTCGTAGGCCGGTGCGCACAGTGGTCGACCATCGCGCACGTCGAACTTCGCGCCGTGCAGGACGCATTCGATCGTCGCTTCTTCACCGTCGAAGGTGCCGGCGGACAGTTCGAAGTCCTCGTGCGAGCACTTGTCTTCGAGCGCGTAGAAATCGCCGTCGTAGTTGACCACCAGAATAGGGGTATCGCCGTCCCAGGCGACGGTCGATTCGCCCGGAAGCAGTTGCGAGGTGGCGCAGACGAAGACCCAGTCGCTCATGCCTTACAGCGCCTTTTCCAGAATCTCGAAACGCAGGTCGTCGCGCTTGGGTTCGCCGAAGCGCGCGTCGCCGTACGGGAACGGCTTCTTGATACCGGTGCGGTGGTAGCCACGGCGCTCGTAGAAGGCGATCAGTTCCTCGCGCACGTCGATCACGGTCATGCGCATCGCGGCCATGCCCCAGTCCTCGCGGACCAGGCGCTCGGCCTCGTTGATGACGACCTTGCCGATGCCGCCGCCCTGCAGGGTCGGGTTGACCGAAAACATGCCGAAGTAGCCCGCGTCGTTCTCGACCGCGACATGGGCGCAGGCGAGCAGCTCACGACGGCCATTGGCGCCATCGCGCTCGGCCACCAGGATCACGCTCTGCGGACGGTCGATGCAGGCCTGGATGTCGTCGGCGCCGGTGCGGCGGCCGCCAAGCAGGTCGGCTTCGGTGGTCCAGCCCTGCTTGCTGGCGTCGCCGCGGTAGGCCGACTCGACCAGCGCGACCAGCGCGTCGATGTCGGCGTGGGTGGCGCTGCGGAACTGGATGGCGGGCGCGTCGAGCGCGGCGGTCTGGGGAGCAGTCATGCGAGCAGTTTACGTACCTTGCGCAGCGCCGCAACGAAGGCCTCGACCTCGTCGTGGGTGTTGTAGAAGGCCAGCGAGGCGCGGCAGGTCGCCGGCACCCCGAAGTGCTGCATCAGCGGATGCGCGCAGTGGTGTCCGGAGCGGATCGCGACGCCCTCCAGGTCGAGCAGGGTGGCCAGGTCGTGCGCGTGCGCGCCTTCGACCAGGAAGCTGATCACCGCCGCCTTCTCGCGGGCATTGCCGAAGATGCGCAGGCCTTCGACCTTCGACAGCTCTTCGGTGGCGTGGGCAAGCAGTGCCTGCTCGCGCGCCTCAACGTTGTGCATTCCCAGCGACGACAGGTAGTCGACCGCCGCGCCCAGGCCGATGAAGCCGGCGATGTTCGGAGTGCCAGCCTCGAACTTGTGCGGCGGGTCGTTGAAGACCGTGCCTTCGAAGCGCACTTCCTTGATCATCTCGCCGCCACCGATGAACGGCGGCATCGCCGCCAGGTGCTCGCGACGCGCCCACAGCGCACCGGTGCCGGTCGGGCCGGACATCTTGTGGCCGGTGATGGCGTAGAAGTCGCAGCCGACCGCGGCGATGTCGAGCACGCGGTGCGGCGCGGCCTGCGAGCCGTCGACCACCGTAACGATGCCGCGCTTGCGGGCCTCGCGGCAGATCTCGCGCACCGGGTTGACGGTGCCGAGCACGTTGGAGACGTGGGTCAGCGACAGCAGCTTCACTTCCGGCGTGAGCAGTGCGTACAGACGATCGAGGTCGAGTTCGCCGCGCTCGTTGAGTTCGGCGACCTTGATCGTCGCGCCCGTGCGCTGGGCGACCAGCTGCCACGGCACGATGTTGGCGTGGTGCTCCATGCGCGTGAGCACGATGGCATCGCCCGGTTGCAGCCTCGGCAGCGCCCACGAATAGGCGACCAGGTTCAGCGCGAAGGTGGTGCCGCTGCACAGCACCAGTTCGTCGCCGCGCACATTGAAGAACTTCGCCAGCTTGTTGCGCGCGCCCTCGTAGGCGTCGGTCGCCTCGGTGCCGAGTGCGTGCACGGCGCGGCTGACGTTGGCGTTGTGGTGGCGGTAGAAGTCGTCGACCGCGGCAATGACCGTCTCGGGTTTCTGCCCGGTGTTGGCCGAATCGAAGTAGATCAGCGGCTTGCCGTGGACCTGGCGGGTCAGCAGCGGGAAGTCGGCGCGGACCCGGGCCCAGTCGATGGTGCTGTCGAGGGAGGCGTTCATGCGGTCTCCAGCGTTGCCAGCGCGGCATCGAGGCGGGCGGTCAGGGTCTCGCGCAGGATGCGATCTTCGAACACGGCCAGGGTCTCGCGGCAGAACGCTGCGGTCAGGAGCGCCCGCGCCTGCTCGGCCGACACGCCGCGGCTGCGCATGTAGAACAGCGCGGTCGCATCGAGTTGGCCAACGGTGGCACCGTGCGCGGCCTGCACTTCGTCGGCGTGGATCTCGAGCACCGGCTGGGTGTCGATCTCGGCGCCTTCGCTCAGCAGCAGGTTCTTGTTGGACAGGTTGGCGGCGGTGCCGTCGGCGCCTTCGCGGATCAGGATGCCGCCATGGAAAGCGGCCTTGGAACGACCGGCGCCGAGGCCGCGCCAGGTCAGATCGCAACTGCTGTCGCGACCGACGTGGTCGATGCCAAGGCGGGTGTCGAGGTGGCGCTTGCCAGTGGCGAGGAGGACGCCGTTGGCGTGAAGCTTGGCGCCATCGCCGTGCAGGGCGACGTTGAGCTCATGTCGCGACAGGCCGGCACCGAGTTCGAGGTCGAGGCGGCGATACTCGGATGCCTTCGCCATCACCGCATCGGTGCGCGAGATCAGCGTGGCGGTGGCGCCTTCGTCCTGCACACGGGCGTGGTTGAGTTTCGCGTTCGGGCCCAGGTGCACGTGGGTCACGGCGTTGGCCAGATGGCTGTGCGCGCCGGCACCGAGCTGATGCTCGACCACGGTCAGCGTCGCGCCTTCGCGCAACTCGATCAGATTGCGCAGGTGCCAGGCGCGGTCGCCATCGCTGGCGGCGCCGATGAAAACCAGGTGCAGCGGCGACGCGCCGTGCGCGCCGTGCGTGGCACGCAGCACGATGCCGTCGTCGGCGAGGGCCGAGTTGAGGCGGGCGAAGATCTCGTCGGCTCGGTCGAAGCGGCGGGCGAGGAAGTTGGACTCGCGTGGTTCGCCTTCGCGCAGCACCTGCGACAGCGGCTGCAGCGTGATGCCATCGCCGAGTCCGGCGATGTCGCTATGGGCGGCATCAAGGCGGCCGTTGACGAAGACAATGCGCGGGGCCGGGATGCCATCGACCAGGGCGGCGTCAAAGGCTGGAACAGCGGCATCGCTGGCGGCAAAGGCGCGCCGCTCGAGCGAGCGCAGCGGCGTGTACTTCCACGCTTCAACCCGCGCATGCGGGATGCCGTCGCGGATGGCCGCGTCGAGCGCGGCCTTGCGGCTGTCGCCGAGGCCGGCGGCGTCGCGCGCGGCCAGCGAATCGAAGGCGCTGGCGAAGGAGTCGAGCAGGACGCTCATGTCAGACCGCCGCCTGTGGGGCGATGCGATCCTTGACCCAGGCGTAGCCGTGCTCTTCCAGCTGCAGGGCCAGTTCCGGTCCGCCGGTCTCGACCACGCGGCCGTCGGCGAGCACGTGCACGACGTCGGGCTTGATGTAGTCGAGCAGGCGCTGGTAATGGGTGATGACCAGGAAGGCGCGGCCGGCGTCGCGCAGCGCGTTGACGCCGTCAGCGACGGCCTTGAGCGCGTCGATGTCCAGGCCCGAGTCGGTCTCGTCGAGGATCGCCAGGCGCGGTTCGAGCAGGGCCAGCTGGAAGATCTCGTTGCGCTTCTTCTCGCCACCGCTGAAGCCTTCGTTGACGCCGCGATGCAGCAGTTCGTCCTTCAGGTGCAGCACGGCCAGCTTCTGCCGGACCAGCTTGAGGAACTGCATCGAGTCCAGCTCGGCCTCGCCGCGCGCCTTGCGCTGGGCGTTGAGGGCGGTGCGCAGGAAGTAGGTGTTGTTCACGCCCGGGATCTCGACCGGGTACTGGAAGGCCAGGAACACGCCTGCTGCTGCGCGCTCTTCCGGCTCCAGTTCGAGCAGGTTACGGCCGTCGAAGGTGACGGTGCCGGCGGTGACTTCATAGCCTTCGCGACCGGCCAGGATATTGCCCAGGGTCGACTTGCCGGCGCCGTTGGGGCCCATGATCGCGTGCACCTGGCCGGCCTGGACGTCGAGCGACAGTCCCTTGAGGATTTCCTTGCCGGCGACGGATACGTGGAGTTTTTCGATCTTGAGCATGGTTGGTTCCGGGTTGTTCTTGCTAATCACGTTCAGCCGACCGAGCCTTCCAGGCTCACTTCCAGCAGCTTCTTGGCTTCCACCGCGAATTCCATCGGCAGTTCGCGGAACACCGACTTGCAGAAGCCGTCGACGATCATTGACACCGCGTCCTCCGCGCCGATGCCGCGGCTGCGGCAATAGAACAGCTGGTCGTCGCTGATCTTCGAGGTGGTCGCTTCGTGCTCGACGGTCGCGGTCGGGTGCCTGACCTCGATGTACGGGAAGGTATGGGCGCCGCACTTCTTGCCGATCAGCAGGCTGTCGCACTGGGTGTGGTTGCGCGCGCCCTCGGCGCCGCCGAGTACCTTGACCAGGCCGCGGTAGGTGTTCTGGCCGCGGCCGGCGCTGATGCCCTTGCTGATGATCTTGCTCTTGGTGCGCTTGCCGACGTGGATCATCTTGGTACCGGTGTCGGCCTGCTGGCGGTGGTGGGTCAGGGCGACCGAGTAGAACTCGCCGGTCGAGTCGTCACCGAGCAGCACGCACGAGGGGTACTTCCAGGTGATCGCCGAACCGGTCTCGACCTGGGTCCAGGAGATCTTCGAGCGCGCGCCGCGGCACTCGCCACGCTTGGTGACGAAGTTGTAGATGCCACCGACGCCGTTCTCGTCACCCGGGTACCAGTTCTGCACCGTCGAGTACTTGATCTCGGCATCGTCCAGCGCGACCAGCTCGACCACTGCCGCGTGCAGCTGGTTCTCGTCGCGCATCGGCGCGGTGCAGCCTTCCAGGTAGGAAACGTAGCTGCCTTCCTCGGCGATGATCAGCGTGCGCTCGAACTGGCCGGTGTTCATGGCGTTGATGCGGAAGTAGGTGCTCAGCTCCATCGGGCAGCGCACGCCCTTGGGGATGAACACGAAGCTGCCGTCGGAGAACACCGCCGAGTTAAGCGCGGCGAAGTAGTTGTCGCCGGTCGGCACGACGCTGCCCAGGTACTGCTTCACCAGCTCCGGGTGGTCGTGGATCGCTTCAGACAGCGAGCAGAAGATGACGCCCTTCTCGGCCAGTTCCTTGCGGAAGGTGGTGCCGACCGAGACCGAGTCGAACACCGCGTCCACGGCGACGCCGGCCAGCTTGGCGCGCTCGTGCAGCGGCACGCCGAGCTTCTCGTAGGTGTCGAGCAGCTCCTGCGGCACTTCGTCGAGCGAGGCGTACTTGGCCTTGGGTGCGGAGTAGTAGCTCAGCGCCTGCAGGTCGATCGGGGCGATGTTGAGCTTGGCCCAGTGCGGCATCGGCATGGTCAGGAAATGCCGGTACGCGGCCAGTCGCCAGTTGGTCATCCACTCCGGCTCGTCCTTCTTGGCCGAGAGCGCACGGATGATGTCCTCGTTCAGGCCCGGCGGCAGGCTGTCGGATTCGATGTCCGTGACAAAGCCGGCCTCGTACTTGCGGCCAAGCTGCTCATGGATCTCTTTGTTTTCTACTACTTCGGTGGCCATCGGGCTGCCTACAGGATTCGTTGTTGCATGGCGGGCGCGGCCCGCTACGCGTTGGCCAGGCGCAGGTCGATGCGCTTGGCCGTGGGTTCGGGAGGTGGTGGCGGCGCCAGCATCTGTGCCAGCGTGACGCCGCGCAGGGCGTCGATCACCACGTCGTTGATGCGGCGCCAGTTGGCGCGCACGCCGCAGGACTGCTCGATGCCGCAGTTGCCGGCATGGACGCTGCACTCGGTCATGCCGAGCGGCCCTTCCATGGCGATCACGATCTCCAGCAGGCCGATGTCCTCGGCCCGGCGGGCAAGACGGTAGCCGCCGTTGGCGCCGCGGAAGCCTTCGACCAGCCCGGCCTGGGCCAGCGGCTTGAGCACCTTGGACACCGTGGTGGCTTCCAGACCGGCGCGCTCCGCCAGTTCCGAGGCGCTGAGGACAGCGTCGGAACGGTGTGCGAGCACGGTCATGACGACCGTGGCGTAGTCAGTGAGCTTGGTGACGCGAAGCATGGGGGCGGGCCGGTCGGGTTAATCCGTACCGGAATTGTACGGTTTCGACCCCGCCCAGCCAAGAACCGGGGCGGAACGCTTCCGTGCCGCCCTTGGAACGCCCCGTTCAGGCAGCCAGTCCGGCCGGCCCGTTCAGGATTCGCTGGCGGTGGCACTCGCTGCCGCCGGCGGCGGGGCAGGCATCACCAGGTCGAAGTACGGCGGCTGTGGATTCTGTCCCGGCGGGATGAAGGCCGGCGCCGCCTGACCGGCGGGACCGAGCGAGCGCACGAACTGGTAGATCGCGCGGCGGTCCTCGAGGGTCATGTCGCGAATCGCGAAGTCGGGCATCAGCGGGCGCGTGCGCAGCGTGGCGCTGTAATCGAGCCACTGCGTCTCGGTCATGGTCGACAGCTTCAGGCGCAGGTTGGTCGGATAGGTCGTGCCCCACGGTCCGCGGAAACCGACCGGCGAACCCACCAGCCACTGGGCCTTGTCGACCGCGCCCTGGCTCTCCGCGTAGCCAGGCGTGTGGCAGTCATTGCAGCCGGCGGTCCGGGCCAGGTATTCGCCGCGTGCGAGCAGGTCCGTCTTTGCAGGCGCGTCGTGGTCGCTGCTGGCTTGGCGCGCGTGCTCGCCTTGCTGGCAGGCGGCCAGGGACAAAAGGGTGGTGAGGGTGAGGGCGAATTGGATCGTCTTCATCGTTCGTGCACATCGGGAGGTGACCCACGCCAACGCAGCGATCGCCGCGAACCGGCCAGGCGCGATGGCGCGACGCGACCGATCCGGGCCAGAATGTCCGCCTCCCGCAATGACTACCGGATTCCGCATGCCGCGCAAGATCGCCGCCCGTCGCTCCGCCATCCATGGCAACGGCGTTTTCGCCGTCCAACCGATCGCCAAGGGCGAGCGCGTCATCGAGTACAAGGGCCAGCGCCGAACCCACGAGGAAGTCGACGCCGGCGAAAGCGGCGACATCGACACCGGCCACACGTTCCTGTTCACGCTCAACGACGAGTACGTCATCGACGCCAACTTCAAGGGCAACGACGCGCGCTGGATCAACCACAGCTGCATGCCGAACTGCGAAGCCGTGCTGGAAGAGGACGACGGCAAGGATCGCCGCCTGGACAAGGTGTTCATCGAGGCGATGCGCGACATCGCCCCGGGCGAGGAGCTGTCCTACAACTACGGCATCACCCTGGCCGAGAAGCACACCAGGGAATTGAAGAAGATCTGGGAGTGCCGCTGCGGGTCGCCCGGCTGCACCGGCACGATGCTGCAGCCCAAGTCGGACAAGAAGAAAAAGAAGCAGGAAAAGAAGAAAGAGAAGATGGCTGACGAGGCGAAGCGGGCCAAGCAGGCCTGACGTACCTTCGGGCAATGGTGCCGCACCCGCCGGCACGGCCACACTTGGGGTAACGCGCGGCCGATACTGCCGCGCCCCCCGCATCCAAGGAGTTCCCATGAGCCTCGAAGGCAAGGTCGCCATCGTCACCGGTGCCGCCAGCGGCATCGGCAAGGAGATCGCGTTCGAGCTGGCGCGTGCCGGCGCGGCGATCGCCATCGCCGATCTCAACGCCGAGGGCGCACAAGCCGTCGCGGCCGAAATCGCCGGCACCGGCGGGCGCGCCGTGGGCCTGGCGATGGACGTCACCGACGAGGCCGCCGTGAACGCCGGTGTCGCCCGCGTGATCGCGGAGCTCGGCGGCGTCGATATCCTGGTCTCCAACGCCGGCATCCAGATCGTCAACCCGATCGAGCAGTTCGCCTATGCCGACTGGAAGAAGATGCTGGCCATCCACCTCGATGGCGCCTTCCTGACCACCAAGGCCGTGCTGCCGCACATGTACGGCGCCGGTGCGGACGGCAAATCCCGCGGCGGTACTGTCATTTACATGGGCTCGGTCCACTCGCACCTGGCCTCGCCGTTGAAGTCGGCCTACGTCACCGCCAAGCATGGCCTGCTGGGCCTGTCGCGCACGCTGGCCAAGGAAGGGGCGAAGCACTCCGTGCGCAGCCATGTCGTCTGCCCTGGCTTCGTGCGCACGCCGCTGGTCGACAAGCAGATTCCGGAGCAGGCGAAGGAACTGGGCATCAGCGAAGAAGAAGTGGTGAGCCGGGTCATGCTCGGCAACACCGTCGATGGCATCTTCACCACCGTCGAGGACGTCGCCCAGACCGTGCGCTTCCTCGCGCAGTTCCCCAGCGCGGCGCTGACGGGCCAGAGTTTCGTCGTCAGCCACGGCTGGCACATGCAGTAGCCGGTTACAGAGCCGCTGGAACATTTTGTGGGAGGGGCTTCAGCCCCGATGGACCGCCGGTGGAGCAATCGGGGCTGAAGCCCCTCCCACAGGGATCCGCTTCAAGGCGTGATGCATGTCGGGGAAATTTGGTTGTAATGACTAACGCCAGTCGGGCGCGGGGCACGACTGCGTATAGGCTGTGCTCCGCTCGGGTACCACGGTGCCCTTGAATGAGCCCAGCACGGACGCTCTGGTCGGATGGCCGCCTTCAATGGCGGCGGTTGCGGCGGGGAAACCGGTCTGGCAACCCCGATCTCAGAGATTCCCCCTGAATGCACGGCACGCGCGCAACGCTGACCCTGGCCATCCTGGCCGCCCTGTCCACCCCGGCGATGGGAGTGGAAATCGACGGCCGCATTGATCCGGCCGAGTGGCAGGGTGCGCGCGAGATCACCGACTTCCGCAAGGTGCAGCCGCTGAGCCGCGAGCCGGCCACGCTGCAGACCAAGGTCTGGGTGATGGCCACGCCCGAGGGCCTGGCGGTGGCCTTCCGCAACAACCAGCCGGTCGAGACGCGGACCCGGCAGAAGGTGCAGCGCGACTTCGAGGCCCAGGTCGACCGCGTCAACCTGATGATCGACTACGACGGCGACGGCCGCACCGGCTACAACTTCACGGTCTCCTCGACCGACGGCATCGCCGATGCGGTGATCAGCAACGAAACGCAGTTCAACGACGACTGGGACGGCAACTGGCAGCACGCGGTCAGCGAGGACGACACCGGCTGGAACGTGGAGATGCTGATCCCGTGGTACATCGCGCCGATGCGCAACGGCAGCGATGGCATGCGCACGGTCAAGGTGTACTTCGATCGCGTGATCGGATCCACCGGCGAGCGCTCGGCGTGGCCGGCGGCCAGCTTCGAGCGCCCGCGCTTCCTGTCCGATTTCGAGCCGATGCAGATGGCGCAGTACAGCCAGTCGCTCCTGGCGATCACGCCGTACGTATCAGGTCTGTACGACAACGTCGGCGGTGACAGCGACTTCGACGGCGGCGCCGACATTTTCTGGAAGCCCAACGGCCAGTTCCAGCTCTCGGCGACGATCAACCCCGACTTCGGCCAGGTCGAGAGCGATGACCTGGTGGTGAACTTCAGCGCCACGGAAACCTTCATCAGCGACAAGCGTCCGTTCTTCACCGAGAACCAGGGCATCTTCGAGTTCACCACGCCGTCGGACTTCAGCCAGCTGCTCTACACCCGCCGTGTCGGTGGCCCGGCCGACGACGGCAATGGCGCCGGCGACATCACTGCGGCGGTCAAGCTCAACGGCAGCGTCGGCGCGACCAAGTACGGCGTGTTCGCCGCCGACGAGGCCGACGAGGTTGGCCGCACCTTTGGCGCGTTGCGCGTGGTGCGCGACTTCGCCAGCCAGAACCTTGGCGTGATGCTGACCCAGGTCGAGCGTCCGTTCCTGGACCGCGAGGCGTCGGTGATGGGCGTGGACCACAACTGGCGCCCGAACCAGCACGTCAGCGTGGAGACACGCGTCATCGGCAGCCAGATCGACCAGGACGGCCGTACCAGCGACGACACCGGCGCGACCATGTGGGTCAATTACGAGATGGAAGACGGCTGGCGCCAGCAGTGGCTGGCGATGCATTTCGGCGAAGAGCTGCAGATCAACGACTTCGGCTATCTCTCGCGCGCCAACCTCAACTACCTCAACTGGCAGGTGATGCGCCGCTTCACCGACCAGCCGGCCGAATCGCGCTATGCCTCCAAGGACTGGCGCGGCCGCATCAGCGGCACCGACAACGACCATGGCCAGCGCCTGCAACGGCAGCTGCGCATCAGTCGCCAGGGCGGCCTGCGCAACGGAAGCTCCGAGTACGCGCAGATCAACATCAACAGCGCATTCGTCGACGACCTGCTGACGCGCGGCAACGGCAACGTCAACCTGCCGCCGAACTTCAACGCGTACCTGGAGTACGAGCGGCCGCGCAAGGGCGACTGGGCGTGGGAGCTGGAGGCTGATGCTTTCAGCGGCGGTCTCGCCGGCAACGACAGGATCGGTTTCGATCTGCGGTTTCAGCCGACGTACTTCATCAACGATGCCTTCAGCGTCTACCTGGGCGCGTACTACGAGCAGATCCCGAGTTGGCTGGTGTGGCAGAACGAAAACCTGATCGGCGAGTTCGACGAGAAGATGATGCAGATCAGCGCCGGCATGGACTGGAACATCGGCAGCAAGCAGGAGCTGCGGGTGAAGCTGCAGGCGCTGGGGCTGGATGCGCCGCTGCGCCAGGCCTATCGGGTCGATGCAGGCGGCAATTCCATCGCCAGTGCCGATGCCGTCGACGATTTCAACGTGCAGAACCTGGGCTTCCAGATTCGTTATCGCTATGAGCTGGCGCCGTTGTCGTACCTCTACGTGGTCTATGGGCGCGGCGGTTACCAGCAGGAGCCCTTCTCGGAGGACACCGGGCAACTGGTACGCGACAGCCTGGAGCTGCGTGACGACGAGCAGCTGCTGGTCAAGCTGAGCTATCGCTTCGAGATCTGACAGTCGTCCCTGCGTCGTTCCCGCGAAGGCGGGAACCCATGGACGTTGCCGTTACGGCGTCCACGCATCCGGCGTCAGGATCTCGAACAACCCGTCACGCCGCGTCCGACGCGCCAGCACCAGCAGCGCGTTGTCGCGGCTGAGCAGCCAGCGGGCGCCGCTGGCGTGTGCAAGCTGAAGGAAGTTCTGGTCGTCGGGGTCGGCACAGCGCGGCAGCACACCCTCCGGCACGGGCGCCGAGGGCAGCAGCTGGACCCGTGCATCGAACGCAGCAATGGCCGCCGCGCGCGCCGCCTCGTCCAGCCGCAGCTGCGGGTACGCCAGCACGCGCAACCATTCCTCGCGGCACTCGGCATCGGTCACCGCGACCACGTCGCCCGATTGCAGCGCGGTGCGCAGTGTCGCCACGCGCGTGTCTGCGAACACGAACAGGTCCAGGCAGACGTTCGTGTCGAGGACGATGCGGGGCCGGATGCTATCCAACGAAGACGTGCAATGGATCAGGGAGCGGTGACTTCGCGGATGTCGGCCGATCCGATCCGCCACGCCCGCTGTTCGGTCGTGGCGCCATCCACGACGGCACGACGCAGGGTGTAGGCGCCGACGAACTTGCGCTGGCTGCCATCGGCGGCGGTGGCGGTCATCGCCACCGGGACCTCGATGAAGCGCGAACCCGCCGCGGCATCAACGGCGCCCGGCGCCAGGATCTCGACCGAGACGCCGCTGGTGTCCTTGAAGCCATCGGCGAACTGCTCCGGGGTCTGGCCGCTGGCACGGCCGCCGTCCGACCACAGTGCGTAGGCGCGGTCGAAGGCGCGGCTATTGATGGCGGCGTAGTAGTCGCGGACGACAGCCATCGCGTCCTGTGCAGTCGGTTCGCTCGTCGCCGTGCCATCCGCGGCCACTTCGACAGCGGGATCCGGCAGGCCGGATTCGTCGGTCGGCAAGATCGGATTGCCCTGGTCGTCGAGCACGACCCCGTCGACGGCCTGCGGTGGCGGTCCGATCTGGCCCGGTCCGGGGCGGTCCGGCATGCCGGTCACGCTGCCTTTCGCCTTGCCGGCAGGCGCGGGCAGCGCTTCGGCGCTGTCGCCGTCGCCACCGCGCTGTCCTTGTGGCTTGTCATCGCTGCAGGCTGCAATCGACGCTGCCAGGGCCAGGCAGGCGATCAGTTTTCGGAACGAGGACATGTCACTGGTCCAGGTGCACGACGACCGTGCCGTTCTCGATCGCCGTGGTGCCGATCCGGCGCGAGCCCAGCTTGTCGAGCAGGCTGTTGTCGAATCGGTAAATGGGTTCGTCGCGCGCGTACTCGCCCAGCCAGGAATTGAGCAGGGCGCGCGAGCTGCCATTCATCGCCCCACCCAGGGTGGGCACATCGACCTGTTCGATGCGTGGATCCTTCAGGTGCAGGCCGCGGGTGCCCGGGTCGAAGCGCAGGGCGCTGGTCAGCGCGAAGTGGCCGGCCGGCCGGCTGCTGTCGCTGCCCAGTGCACCCAGGCCCAGGTCGAAGTCGACGCGCAGGCGGTCCGAACCCTGCGGGATCGTCAGGCGCGGGTTCATCAGCGTCAGCGACACCAGGCCGCCGAGCTTGTCGTAATGCTTGGGAAAGTTGCGGTCGAGCGAGGCCTGCAACTGCATCGGCGTGAACCGGACTTCGTTGCCCAGCAGTGCGCCCAGGCCATTGAGGGTCGAGCAGGCGGCAAGCCCGAAGGCGAGGGCGGCCACGGCGAGGCCGCGCCAGACACTGCGTGGATCAATCAGGAACGAGCGGCGCGAGGACATCCGGAACTCCACGGGTAATGCCCGCGACGATACGCGTGCCGCATGAATGAGAAAAGGCTCATGCCGGCGCCCGCTTCATGGTGTCTTCTGGGGTTCCTTGGCGGGCTGGTTCGTGGCTCGACCCTTGGGTGGTGGAGTGGCGGCCGGGGTCGTCGTCGAACCTGCAGACTTGCCACGCCCTACCAGCGGCAGCGGCGGTGGTGCCCGTGTGGTGCTGGAGTAGCGGGCGTAGTCGCGGTACAACTGCTGCACGGTCGGCGTGCCGTCCAGATCGTGTGTCGGCGCCCAACCCTGGCGCGGCTTGAGCACGGCGAACCAGCGGTGGGCACCGATGATGTCGCGGTCGGTCAGCGGTTGCCCCTTGCCGTCGGTTGCGATCACCGACAGCGTCACGGCATGGTTGACGTTGCCGCCGATGGCGAACAGGCGGCGACGCTCGAGGTCGGTCTTGACCACCAGGTCGCAGTGCAGCGACAGCGCGTCGCTGATGCCGCGGCGCACATCGGCGATCGAGGCGAACGTGGCATTGCCGCGTGCCGTGCACAGCAGGTCTCCGGCCGCGGGCACGGCCTCGGTCAGGTCATAAGCGACGTAGATGTGCGACGGATCCTGGCCATCGCGTGCGCGCACCGCTGCGCGCACGTAGTCGTAATGCGCGCCGCTGCGCCGGAACTGATCGGTCGACAGGCCGGCCTCGCACGCCAGCCAGGAAATGAAAGCCGCTGACCACGGCATCGCCCAGCCGGCCTCGTGCCAGCCGTAGTTGACGATGCTCTGCACGCGAAGGGCTTCCTCGTTGCCGGTGGCGGCCCAGTAGCCGGCAATCGTGCCCTGCACCGGTGAGTCGTCTTCCATCAGGCCCAGGCGCGGTGCCTGGCGCAGCACGCGGTTGCCGACCGAGGCGTTGCGGCCGGGGGCAATGATGTCGACCACGCCGGCGGCCTGCGGCATGCGCGGCACGATCGCCTGCGGCTCGACCGCCATGTCCAGCACCGGCAGGCCGAAGTACGCCCATTCGGCGGTGGCCAGATCGATCATCCGGGTCGTTCCACCGCCGCCGCGGCCCGGCATCGACGGGCACGATGACATCGCGATGTGGTAGCCGGCGGCGCGCGCCGGCGTGTAGCCGTTGCCGTCGCGCCGATACAGCGGTTCGAACGAGTTGGGTCCGGTACGCACCATCATCGGCGGTGCGTCGCTGCCGCGCGCGTACTCCACGCGCAGCGCCGGATCCGGGAATCCCCCGGGACGTGCAAAGTTGGGGATGGAGCGACTGTTGCCCGCCTGCGCCCAGGTCGGGCCGGCGGGGACGAACATGGCGATGACCAGCACAGCGTGCAGCACAACTCCGGGCCCGTGGCGCATGTGTGCTTCCTGTGCGGGGGAAGCGACAGCTTGGGTCAGGGCATGTGAAGCCTGCATCTGTGCTGGAGCGAGCAAGCCCGCTCCAGCAAGGCCGCAGGATCAGTCCTCGTCCTGCCTGGGCTTGTAGGCCTCCACCAGCTTCTGTTGCACGTTGGCCGGCACCGGCTCGTAGTGGCTGAAGTCGAGCGAGTAGCGCCCGCGCCCGGCGGTGACCGACTTGAGCTCGGCGGCATAGCCTTCCAGTTCCGATAGCGGCACCTGCGCCTTCACCACGATCTCGCTGCCACGCACGCTGTCGGTGCCGCTGATGCGCGCGCGCTTGCTGGCCAGGCCGCCACTGACGTCGCCCATGTGCTGCTCGGGCGCGTTGACCTCCAGTTCGACGATGGGTTCGAGCACCTGCGGCCGCGCCTTGCCGATCGCGTCGAGGAACGCCTTCTTGCCGGCGGCGACAAACGCGACCTCCTTGCTGTCGACGGGATGATGCTTGCCGTCGTAGACGATCACGCGGACGTCCTGGATCGGATAGCCGGCGACGGCTCCGCTGCCGAGTACCTGGCGCACGCCTTTCTCGACCGCCGGCATGAACTGGCCGGGGATGGTGCCGCCCTTGACCTCGTCGACGAACTCGAAGCCACCGCCGCGCGGCAGCGGTTCGATGCGCAGGAACACTTCGCCGAACTGGCCGGCGCCACCGGTCTGCTTCTTGTGGCGATGATGGCCTTCGGCCTTGCCGCTGACCGTTTCCCGGTAGGCGATGCGTGGCGGACGCGATTTCACTTCGACGCCATAGCGATCCTTCAGCCGCTCCAGATTGATGCGCAGGTGCAGATCGGACAGACCGCGGATCACCGTCTCGTTGGTTTCGGTCTCGTGCTCGACGACGAAGCAAGGATCCTCTTCGGACAGCTTGTGCAGGGCGGTGGCGAGTTTCTGCTCCTGGCCCTTGCTGGCTGCATCCACCGCCAGGCCGAACATCGGCTTGGGGAAATCAAGTGGTGACAGGCGGATCTCGTCCTCGTCGTGGCTGTCGTGCAGGATCGCATCGAAGTGCAGCTCGTCGACCTTGGCCACGGCCGCGATGTCGCCCGGCAGCGCCTGTTCGATCTCGACGTGGTCCTTGCCTTTGAGCTTGAACAGGTGCCCGACCTTGAAGGGCTTCTTGCCGTCGTCGATGAACAACTGCGTGTCCTTTTTCACCAGCCCCTGGTAGACGCGGAAGATGCCGAGCTTGCCGACGAAGGGGTCGTTGATGATCTTGAACACGTCGGCGACAACGTGCGCCTTCTGGTCCGGCACCGCCTGGAAGCGCTGTCGGTCGGCGCCCCGCTCGAACGGCGGCGGGTTGGCCTCGGCCGGGTTGGGAAACCATTGTTCGGCGATATCGAGCAGTTTCTTCACGCCGACGTTGTTGCGCGCCGAGCAGAACAGCACTGGCACAAGATGGCCTTCGCGCATGCACTGCTCGAAGGCGTCGTGCAATTCCTCGCCCGACAGTCCGCCTTCGCCCAGGTCGAGGTAATGCTCCATCACCGACTCGTTGATCTCGACGATCTGGTCGATGATCTTCTGGTGCCAGTCGGCGACCGGGCCCAGGTCGCTGTCGCCGGTGGTGTTGCCGAGGCAATCGATAACCTTCTTGCCGCCGTCGGCGGGAAGGTTGAGCGGCAGGCACTCCGGGCCAAAGGTGTCGCGCAGCTCGGCCAGCACGCGCTGCGCCGATGCGCCTTCGTGGTCGATCTTGTTGATCACCAGGGCGCGGCACAGGTTTCGCCCCTTGGCGTACTCCATCATCCGCCGTGTGCCGTATTCGACGCCGCCGTCGGCATCGACCACGATCACCACCGTTTCCACCGCGCCGAAGGCCGACAGTGCCGGGCCGCGGAAATCCGGGTATCCGGGGGTGTCGATCAGGTTGAGGTGGATGCTCTGGCCGTTGGCCGCGACGTGGTCGATGCTGGCAATGGCCGAGTCGATCGAGTGGCCGCGCTGCTTCTCGATGGCATCGAAATCGGACACGGTGCTGCCGCGCTCGATGCTGCCTGCCGTCTGGATTGCGCCGCCGGCCTGCAGCAGGGCTTCGAACAGAGTGGTTTTGCCGGCGCCGGGGTGGCCTGCCAAGGCCACGTTGCGGATGGATTGTGTGCTGTAGGACATGAGCGGACTTCTCCCGGTGTTGAGGAGGGAAGGCCGTCATGGCTGTCCGCGCTTCGCGCCGAAGCGTTGGGCGCTCGGCGGGCGGTCATGGCGGGTGCCGGCGGGGAGCCGGGAGGGCAAGCCTCGCGCAAGGGGCTGGGTGGGTCAAGCCTGCCGATCGCCAATCGGGTCACGGAAGGCGCGCCCGCGATGTCGCGCTAACGGTCCGGCCGCTAGGCTGTGCGCTCTTGCACGCAGACGGAGCACCAACATGGCCTTCAAGCGTTTCGCCGAAGCGGTCTGGCAGGGCGACCTGCAGTCCGGAAAGGGCGCGATGAGCACGCCGCAGAGCGGTCTGTTCGCCGACCAGAACTATTCCTTCAAAACGCGCTTCGGCGACGAGAAGGGCACCAACCCCGAGGAACTACTGGCCGCGGCGCATGCGGGCTGCTTCTCGATGGCGCTTTCAGCGGTGCTGGGCAAGTCCGGATTCACGCCCGAGCGGATCGAGACCCGCGCCGAAGTCTCGATGGACCCGGGCATGGACCCGGGGCCGACGATCACCGGCGTGCAGCTGATCCTCAACGCCAAGGTGCCCGGCATCAGCGCCGAACAGTTCCAGCAGATCGCCGAGGCGGCCAAGGCCGGTTGCGTGATTTCGCGATCGCTGTCGGTGCCGGTGACGCTGTCGGCCACGCTTCAGGGCTGACGGCGCCGATGCCGCCCGCGCAGGTGCGCCATGCCGTGCTGGTGCACGGTGCCGGTGGCGGCGGCTGGGAATGGGAAATCTGGCGCCGCGTGCTCGAGGCACGCGCCATCGCGTGCGTCTGCGTGGATCTGGAGCCGGTGGCTGCGGGACTGGCCGCCACCACTCTCGACGACTACCGGAACCAGGTGCGGTTGGCGCTAAAAGCTCTGCCGCGACCGCGCGCGTTGGTAGGCGCCAGCCTGGGCGGGCTGCTGGCGGCCAGCAGTGCCGCGTCCGCCGATGCGCTGGTACTGGTCAATCCGCTGCCACCGGCCCACTGGTCGGCACAGTTGCCTCAACGCGAGTGGCCCGATGTGGTGCCCTGGCGCCGCGACGCGCGGCTGGCCTCGACGCGGCGCGCGCTGGCCGACGCCGACGATGCAACCGCGCTGTTCGCATTCCGCCGCTGGCGCGACGAGTCCGGGGCGGTGTTGCGCCATGCGCAGTCCGGGGTGGCGGTCGCTGTCCCGCAATGCCCGGTGCTTCTCGTCGCCTCGGAACTGGATGAGGATGTGCCGGCAGACGTGTCCGCGGCGATGGCGGGGGCCTGGGGCGCCAGCTTGTTGCGGCTGCCGGGGTCAACGCATGTCGGTCCGCTGCTGGGGCGGGATGCGGCGAGCGTGGCGGCGCAGGTCGTGGCGTGGCTGAGAGGGTGACGGACTGGGTCCCGGCGTTCGCCGGGAAGACGTCAGGCCCAGTCGATCGTGCCGCGGACCACATTGCAGATCTGGCCACCCGACCAGACCTCGCCATCCCCGTCCACGCGCAGCTCCAGCCGCGCATCGAAGCCGACTTCGCGGCCCTGGCTGACGGTATAGCGGTGACCGCCGTCGACCTGTGGCCGGCCGGGCAGGGCGTGGTTGTGGTTGAGCCAGGCCGCCAGGGTGGCGTTGGCGGCCCCGGACGCAGCGTCCTCGAACCGCGCTGGCGCACCGACGAAGGCACGCACGACCAGGTCGTAATCGCGCCCGGCATCGGCACGGGCGAAGGCGCACAGCCCCATGGACGCGGTGCCCTCGGCCAGCGTCGCGATGGCGTCCCAGTCCGGGCTGGCTCCGCGCAGGGCCGATTCGCTGGCCAGCTCGGCCAGCCACCAGCGCCGGCCGCCGTCCACCAGCGCCGGCGGCAGTGCGCCCAGCTCCAGACCGGACAGCGCCGCCTGCAGTCGGGGGTCGTTGCCATCGGCGATCTCGACCACCCGCGCTTTAGGTGTACGCACCGCGATCGTGCGCGTTGCGCCGTTGCCGTCGACTGACAGCGGCAACAGGCCGGCCACGCCCTCCTGGATCAACTGGCCGCCGCTGGCTTCGGCCAGCCCGGCCTCAAGCACGACGTGCGCGGTACCGACGCTCGGATGCCCGGCAAAGGGCACTTCGCGGCGCGGACTGAACATGCGGATGCGGTAGCTCGCGCCGGCCTGGGTCGGCGCGAAGACGAACGTGGTTTCCGGTAGCCGGGTCCAGCGGGCGATGGCCTGCATCCGCTCATCGTCGAGGCCATCGGTGTCCAGCACCACGGCCAGGGGATTGCCGGCGCCGGGGCGGTCGGCGAATACATCCAGTTGCAGGTAGCGGCGTAGCGTCATTCGGCGGGGGTCCGAGGGCAATTATTCGACTAGAATCGTCGTTCTTTGTGGCCACGCACGGGCATAAGCCCGCGGCTGGCGCGCCATTCTAGGTTCTGCAGGGGCGAGTTGCCCGTACGGTTGCAGTCGAAATTACTTGTCAAGCCTGAACATCACTCACATCCATCCTCAGAGGGCAGTTGCGGTGGCGGAAGCGAATCGCTGGGTAGTACTCAAGTTCGGCGGCACATCAGTGTCTCGCCGCAATCGTTGGGACACCATCGGACGCCTCGCCGGAAAACGCATGGCCGAGGAGGGTGTGCGCGTGCTGGTCGTGGTCTCGGCGCTGTCTGGCGTGACCAACGAGCTGCAGGCGATCAGCAATGGCGATGGCATCGATGCGCGTATTGCCGCGCTGGTCGAGCGTCACCGCGCATTTTGCGCCGAACTCGACCTTGATGCGGATGCCGTCCTGGGCGAGCGTCTGGCGCTGCTGCAGGCACTGGCAACCGACGCCCGCGCCGGCGAGCGCACGCTCGACTGGCAGGCCGAAGTGCTGGCGCAGGGCGAGCTGCTCTCGTCCACGCTCGGCGCCGCCTACCTGCGCACGCAGGGGCATGACTTCGGCTGGTGCGATGCGCGCCAGTGGCTCGATGCGGTGTCGCTGCCCAACGCGAACGCCTGGTCGCAGCGCCTGTCGGTGAACTGCAGGCTCGATGGCGATGGCGCACCCGGCGATGGCGAACCTGGTGAAGGCACGTTCCGCAAGCGCTTCTCCGCGCAGGCGGCGCCGATGCTGATCACCCAGGGTTTCATCTCCCGTCATGGCGACGGCGGCACGGCGATCCTGGGTCGCGGCGGTTCCGATACCTCGGCGGCGTATTTCGGCGCATTGCTGAAGGCGCAGCGCGTGGAAATCTGGACCGATGTGCCTGGCATGTTCAGCGCCAACCCGCGCGACGTGCCCGAGGCGCGCCTGCTCACCCGCCTGCACTATGCGGAAGCGCAGGAAATCGCCACCACCGGCGCCAAGGTGCTGCATCCGCGTTCGATCGCGCCTTGCCGCGACGCCGGCGTGCCGATGGCGATCCTCGACACCGAGCGCCCGGACCTGCCGGGCACGCGTATCGACGCGACCGCGGCGACCGTGCCGGGCGTGAAGGCGATCAGTCGCCGCAACGGCATCGTGCTGGTGTCGATGGAAAGCATCGGCATGTGGCAGCAGGTCGGCTTCCTCGCCGACGTGTTCGAACGTTTCAAGCGCCATGGCCTATCCATTGACCTGATCGGCTCGTCGGAAACCAACGTCACCGTCTCGCTCGACCCCAGCGAGAACCTGGTCACCACCAACGTCCTGGAAGCACTCAGTGCCGACCTGGCCGAGGTGTGCCGGGTCAAGGTGATCGCGCCGTGTGCGGCGATAACCCTGGTCGGTCGCGGCATGCGCTCGCTGCTGCACCGGTTGTCCGACATCTGGGCCACGTTCGGTCGCGAGCGCGTGCACCTGATCTCGCAGTCGTCCAACGACCTCAACCTGACCTTCGTCATCGACGAGGCCGATGCCGATGGCCTGCTGCCGCACCTGCACGCCGAGCTGATCCGCTCGCGGGCGATGCCGGTGCGCGATGCCAGCGTGTTCGGCCCGAGCTGGCGCGAGATCGCGCACGGCAAGCCGCAGCGCGCACCGGCGTGGTGGCGGGGCCGCCGTGAGCAACTGCTCACACTGGCCGCGCAGGGCACGCCGCGTTACGTCTACGACCTGGCAACGGTGCGCGAGCGCGCCCGTTCGCTGACGGCCACGGTCGCGGTGGACCGCTGCTTCTACGCGATCAAGGCCAATCCGCACCCGGCGATCCTCAAGGCGATCATCGGCGAAGGCTTCGGCCTGGAATGCGTGTCGCAGGGCGAGTTCGAGCACGTGTTCGCCTCGCTGCCCGAGTTGTCGCCCGGCCGAGTGCTGTTCACGCCGAGCTTCGCACCGCGACGCGAGTACGAGGCGGCGTTTACGCGCGGGATCATCGTCACCCTCGACAACATCGAAGCGCTGCAGCGCTGGCCGGAGGTGTTCCGCGGCCGCACGATCTGGCTGCGCATCGACCTGGGCCACGGCGAAGGCCACCACGAGAAGGTCCGCACCGGCGGCGTGGCGGCCAAGTTCGGCCTGCCGATGACGCGATTCGATGCCTTCATCGAAGAGGCACGCAAGCTCGACGTGCGCATCAGCGGCCTGCATGCACACCTGGGCAGCGGCATCGAGGATCCGCAGCACTGGCGCGGCGTCTACGCGCACCTCGCCGGGCTGGCCGACAGCGTCGGCACGATCGAGACGATCGACATCGGCGGTGGCTTGCCGATCCCCTACACGCCGGAATCGCCAGACTTCGATCTTGCGCTGTGGCGCAGCGGCCTGGAGGAGATCAAGTCGGCATACCCGCGCTACGGCCTGGTGATCGAGCCGGGTCGTTATCTGGTTGCCGAGAGCGGCGCGCTGCTGCTGGCGGTCACCCAGGTGATCGAGAAGGACGGCGTGCTGCGCATTGGTTGCGATGCCGGCATGAACGCGCTGATGCGGCCGGCGATGTACGAGGCCTACCACGGCATCTTCAACCTGAGCCGCCTCGACGATGGCGAGACCGCGGCGTTCGACGTGGTCGGCCCGGTCTGCGAGAGCAGCGACGTGCTCGGCCGCGGCCGCACGCTGCCGGTCGACACCGTCGAGGACGATGTGATGCTGGTCGCCGATGCCGGTGCCTACGGCATGGCGATGGCCAATACCTACAACCTGCGGGCCCTGCCTGCAGAGGACGTAATCGAATGAGTGAGTGGAAATTCAAACGTGACGCCATCCGTGCGTTCCGGTTCGTGCGCTGCGAGTTCGACGCGCAGACCGGCGTGGCGCAGTTGGTGTATGCCTTCGACGATGGCCCGGAGCTGATCGAAACGGTCACGGTCCCTGGTGCGCCGTTCGTGCTCGAAGGCGAGCGTGCGGCGGCGGTCGAGCGCACGCTGCGCCTGCTGCACCTGTTCACCGGCGTGAGCTACTACAAGGCGGCGGTGCCCGAGCAGATCCTGATCGACAGCTACGACATCGACGCGGACACCGCGGCGCTGCTGGAGTTGCTCTATGTCAACGGCCTGGGCGAGTTCGCCTATCGCAACGGCCTGAACCTGCACGGCAAGATCAAGTTCCCGGTGGCGGCGGCTTCGGAAGCTGCTCCCGCGGCGCCGACGCTGGGCCTTCGCCACCACGCCCTCGTCGCCATCGGCGGCGGCAAGGACTCGCTGGTCAGCATTGAGGCGCTGCGCGCGCTGGGTGTCGAGCAGGCCGTGACCTGGATCGGCGGTTCGCAGCTGATCCGCGCCTGCGCCGATCGCACCGGCTTGCCGACGTTCAACATCGGCCGTTCGCTGGCACCACAGCTGTTCGACTACAACCGCGAAGGCGCCTGGAACGGCCACATCCCGGTGACCGCGATCAACTCGATGATCATGCTGTTCGCCGCCTTGCTGCTGGGCGTCGACCAGGTGGTGTTCTCGAACGAGCGTTCGGCCAGCTATGGCAGCCTGATCGAAGGCACAGGCGAGGTGAACCACCAGTGGTCCAAGGGCTGGGCGTGCGAGTCGGCGATCGGCGAGCACATGCAGCGCCACATCGCCGCCGACCTGCATTACTACTCGCTGCTGCGACCGCTCAGCGAACTCGCCGTGGCCCGTCAGTTCACCCGCACCGATCGCTACGACGCACACTTCAGCAGCTGCAACCGCAACTTCCACATTCTCGGCGAACGCCCGGCCAACCGCTGGTGCGGCGTCTGCCCGAAGTGCCATTTCGTCTTCCTGGCGCTGGCACCGTTCATGCCCAAGCCGCGCTTGATGGGCATCTTCGGCCGTAACCTGCTCGACGATCCGGCGCAGACGGCCGGCTACGATGCGCTGCTCGAGTACCAGGACCACAAGCCGTTCGAGTGCGTGGGCGAAGGTCGCGAGTCGCGCGCCGCCATGGCCGCGCTGACCGCTCGCCCGGAGTGGCGTGAGGATGCGCTGGTCGAACGCTTCGCCACCGAGATCCGTCCCCAGCTCGATGCAGGCGATCTGCGCATCGAGCCGCTGCTGGTGATCGACGACGAGCAGCGCATCCCGCCAGCGTTGTGGGAACGCCTGCGTGCGCATCTCGCAGCTTGAAGGCCAGAAGATCGCGCTGTGGGGCTGGGGCCGTGAGGGCCGCGCGGCCTATCACGCGATCCGTTCGCGCCTGCCGCAGTTGGCGCTGACGCTGTTTTGTTCGCGCGATGAAGCCGCTGAGGTCGCCGCGCTGGCCGATTCGCATCTCGCGACCGAAACCGAAGCCAGCGCCGAGCGCCTGTCGGCGTTCGACGTGGTGGTGAAGTCACCGGGCATCAGCCCCTACGGCAACGAAGCCAGTGCTGCTGCCGCGCACGGCACGCGCTTCATCGGCGGCACCGCGCTGTGGTTCGGCGAGCATGCCGGCAGCAACGGCGTCGTCGCCGGCAGCATCTGCGTGACCGGTACGAAGGGCAAGAGCACCACCACCGCATTGCTGGCGCACCTGCTGCGCTGCGGCGGTCATGTCACCGCGCTGGCCGGGAACATCGGCATGCCGCTGCTGGAGGTGCTCGATCCGCAACAGGCACCCGAGTTCTGGGCGATCGAGCTGTCGAGCTATCAGACCGGCGATGTCGCCGCGAGCGGCGCGCACCCGCAGGTCGCGGTGGTGCTGAACGTCTTTCCCGAGCACCTGGACTGGCACGGCTCGCACGAGCGCTACGTCGAGGACAAGCTGCGCCTGCTGACCCATGCCGCGCCCGCGATCGCCGTGCTCAACAGCAACGATGCGCGGCTGGTCGACGCTGGTCGCGATGCCGGCACCGCCGTGCGCTGGTTCGGCGATCGCAGCGGCTGGCACCTGCGCGAAGACGCGCTGTATCGGGGCGAGACCTGGGTCATGGACACCCGTAGCCTGCCGCTTCCCGGGCGCCACAACCGCGGCAACCTCTGCGCCGTGCTGACGGCGATCGAAGCCCTGGGGCTCGATGCGGTGGCACTTGCGCCACATGCCGCTGATTTCCAGCCGCTGCCGCATCGCCTGCAGACCATTGGCATGCGCGACGGCATCACTTACGTCAACGATTCGATCAGCACCACGCCGCACGCCAGCCTGGCCGCACTCGATTGCTTCGGCGATCGTCGCGTGGCATTGCTGGTGGGCGGGCACGATCGCGGCCTGCCTTGGGAGGCGTTCGCCGAAGCGATGCGCGCGCAGGCGCCTGCGGCGGTGATCACGATGGGCCAGAACGGACCGCGCATCCATGCGCTGCTGGCAGCCATTGCCGGCGAGTCTGGCTTTCATCTCAGTGCCGCGGTCGACCTGGACGATGCCATGGCCCAGGCACGCGCGGTCCTGGGCGAGGAGGGCGTCGTCCTGCTTTCGCCGGGCGCGCCGAGCTTCGGGCCTTATCGCGACTACGTCGCGCGCGGTCGCCATTTCGCCGAGTTGGCCGGCTTCGATCCGGAGATGATCAGTGCCATCGCCGGTATCGGCATTTCCTGAATCTCGACCTCCTGAGCTTCACGCGTCGAGGACAGGCGCGGCGTAGGCTCGCGCGGCAGTCTCCGCTGATCCGGTGACGCCCAACGCAAGGGGAGAGTCCAGATGCAACGCCTGATGCTCGCTGTCATCCTGTCGCTGTGCACGCTGCCTGCGATGGCGGCCATGGTCGAGAAGCCGGTTGACTGGACGATCGGCAAGGACAAGTTCACCGGCATCCTCGTCTACGACGGAACCAACGCGATCAAGCGTCCGGGACTGGTGATGGTGCCGAACTGGAAAGGGATCAACCCGGCCGCGATCGAGAAGGCAAAGCAGATCGCCGGCGACGACTACGTCGTGCTGGTGGCCGACGTTTACGGCAGCAAGATCCGGCCGACCACGGATGAAGAAGCGGGCAAGGTCGCCGTGCCGCTGCGGGAGGATCGCGCGACGCTGCGCGCGCGGGCCGAGAAGTCGGTCGCCGTGCTGAAGGAGCAGGCTGGAAAGGTGCCGCTCGATGCAACCCGGATCGGCGCGCTGGGCTTCTGCTTCGGCGGAACGACTGCGCTTGAACTGGTGCGTGGCGGCGATGAGCTGGCCGGCGTGGTCAGCCTGCACGGCGCACTCGCGACGAATGCCCCGGCCAAGGATGACGGTGCGCGCACGCCGGTGCTGGTGCTCAACGGTGCCGACGACCGCAGCGTCACCGACGAGGACATCGCCGCCTTCGAGAAAGAGATGGATGCGGCCGGCGCCGACTGGCAGTTCGTCAACTTCAGCGGCGCGGTGCACTGCTTCGCCGAGCCGGAGGCGAACAATCCGCCCGGCTGCGCGTACAACGAGCGTGCCGCCAAGCGGGCTTACGAGATGATGTTCGACTTCTTCCGCGAACGCTTCGCCGCGAAATGACGTTGCGCGCGGTCAGTGATCCCGACTGACTGCGTACCGGGCCAGCCCGCGCAGCGCAGCCGTGTAGTCGTTGTCTTCCATGCCGTCGAGCGCACGCTCGGCGGCCAGCGCATATTCGCTGGCGCGACGACGGCTGTAGTCCAGTCCGCCCGTGGCGTGGATCGCTGCCAGCACCTGCGGCAACGCACCGGTATCGCCCTGCTCGATGGCGGCGCGCAGCAACGCACGGGTCGATTCGTCGCTGTGGGAAATGGCATGGATCAGCGGCAACGTGGCCTTGCCCTCGGCCAGGTCGTCGCCAAGGTTCTTGCCCAGGGTCTGTGCATCGGAGGCGTAGTCGAGCACGTCGTCGGCAATCTGGAAGGCATAGCCCAGGTTGAGTCCATAGTCGTGCATGGCATCGCAGGTCGCCTCGTCGGCGTCGCAGAGCAGGGCGCCAAGACGCGTCGCGGCGGCGAACAGCACCGCCGTCTTGCGCTCGATCACGCGCAGGTAGGCGGCCTCGTCGGTGTCGGGGTTGCGCACGTGCAGCAGCTGCAGCACCTCGCCCTCGGCGATGCGGTTGGTGGTGTCGGCGAGGATCTGCATCACCGGCATGCGCTCCAGTTCGACCATCAGCTGGAAGCTGCGCGAATACAGGAAATCGCCGACCAGAACGCTGGCGGCATTGCCCCACACCGCATTGGCGGTGCGACGGCCGCGGCGCAGGTCCGACTCGTCGACCACATCGTCGTGCAGCAGGGTCGCGGTATGGATGAACTCGACCACGGCCGCCAGCTGGTGGGCGTCGGCGCCGATGCCCTGGCCGTTGCGGCCGCCCAGGGCTCCGGTCGCGAGCAGCAGCAGCATCGGCCGCAGGCGCTTGCCGCCGGCGCCGACGAGGTATTCGGCGACCTGGTTGATCAGGACCACGTCCGAGGCGAGCCGGCGCCGGATCAGCGCATCGACGGCCGCCATGTCCTCGCGGGCCAGGGCCTGGATGGCGACCAGGTCGGGGACGGCCAGGAGCGTGGGGCTGGATTGCATGGGCGGACCGCGTCAGTGGGGACTGGGATTATAAGCAGCGGCTCGCAAATTCCGCGGTCGCGCGCGCGCGTTGACCGGGCGCGCCCAGCCCGTCGGGCCTGGGGGACCGCGCGGATATTCAGACGATTCTGATGTCCCACCCCGCCCGGCGTGGCCAAGCTGGGCCCCTTCTTTGGTGTGACAACTGTCACTCCGACGGCCAGACCGGGGAGGGTTCGCGATGCAGAATCTCGATTTCGACGTGGCGGCAGGGCTGCCCGGGCCTGGCACCAGACCGCCAGGGGCGGGAAGTGGGCCGCCCGTCGCGCTGCCGGTCTGGCCGGGGCGGCGATTCGTCGACCTCGTCAGCGACAGCCTGCGCGACGTAGCCGGGCGCGATTGCGACGCCCTGTACCAATTGATGGCCAATGCGATCGTGCAGCATCTGGCGGCCGAGGTTCAGGGCGGTGACTCGAGGCGCCTGGCCGAACAGGCGATGGACCGCGTGCTGAGCCTGGTTTCCAGGGACCTGCAGCGCCAGGTCGCTGGTGCGAGGAGTGGGCAGGCTGCGGACTCCTGCCACTTCGTGGGCTATCCCTGACCGCTCGGGCGGGCGGCAGCGCTGCAGCGGGGGCCGGGTTCTGCTCCTGCCGGGCAATCGATTTTCTCGACGGGTGAGGCAGCCATGGAAGAGGTCAGGACGATCACGGCAACCGGCAAGGACAGGCTCGTCGAGGCACTCGCCCTGCCCAAAGGGGTCGAGGCGGACCCCGCCTCGTTTGAGATTCTCCGGTTGTGGGTGGCGAACGGGCGCCTGTCGATGAACCTGCGCCGCGACATCGAGGGAGAACCGGAGGACTTCGGGATCCTGCTGGCCGACCTTTTCAGCCACGCCTGCTGCAAGTACTCGCAGCGTAGCGGGCGGCCACTGATGGAGTGCCGCGAAGGCATGTTGCTGGGGTTTCTCCAGCACACCCATGCCCGAATCCGCCGCGGCGGCCTCGCTGAGCACTGATGGCCCGGACATGCCCCCCGGGCGGCGCCGCTACCCCCGATGGGCCCGCCCGGGCATTGGCCAACCTCGGGTCAGCTGGTGCGCTACGCCCGGGGCGACTCGGGCAGACTGCTATGATGGCCAACGTTCCGGCGGCGCCCGACCCTTGGTTGGCGACAGCCGGCGCAACCTATTTGATTGAACAATCCATACGAGAGGGCACGCATACCCATGGCACGCGGCATCAACAAGGTGATCTTTGTTCACCTTGTGCCAAATTCTATGGGTGAGGCACGCAGTCTCGTGGTGTGCGCTGGCGAAGTCGGAGTCTCCGGATTCCAGCTAGGCATAGAGTCTTAGAAGCCGGCTTCCTTGAGCAGGTCGGACGGGTTTGCGCCCAAGGCGACAGCCACCTTATGCAGAGTCGCAAGGGTGAGATTTCTGTCTCCCCGCTCGATACTTCCGTAATAGGCTCGATGCATGCCCATGGCATCGGCGAAGGTGTCTTGGCTATGCCGGAGAGCCTCCCGGCGCCTCCTAATTGCCTTGCCCAGTTGAATTCTTAGCGTCTTCTCCATAGAGGAACGCTAGGAGGGATGCTACATTTGACGCTATGCCTCTAAATGTAGGCTATATATATGTATCAGGCGACAGTGTTCACCCTGCGTCTCCGCAATGAAGAGCTCGAGGAGGAGCTCTACATCCCCCTCTCCCGAGAGGTAGGCGATGCCCTAGTAATCCAATGGGAGCGGTGCCAATCGCCGGACAAATATGAGGCGTGGATCAAACGCCTTCGCGCCGCGATGCAGCCCGCCGTCTCTGGTGCTCTCGATGCAGACCTGCGACCACCAACCTCCGCGCAAGTCAATCATGCAATCGCGATTGCAAGGCAAATCGGCGTCGATATACCAAGCGAAGCCCTCCGGTCCCGTAGTCGGATGCAGCAGTTCCTCAAGCAGTTCGCGGACTAGTTGTGGACCTACTGTAGTGGCTCCACGTTGGAGGGCAATGATTCTGGTCTTGTCCAGTTCGGCGTTGCTGTCCAGTTGTCTTCGCTGGCGACCCCACCGCTGACTAGTAGCGCATCGACAGCCCCCGGACAGGTACACACAGGTTGAAGCTGATCCGGGGATATCGGCGACGTGCTCGGAACCCTTAGATCCGGTACACCCTTGGGACGTTGGTCCGCGCGGCGTGGCGGAGGGATCGTCCGGCCGGCGGGCTCGAGCAAGACCGCGATCACGCGGATGGCTAACCAGGTGCGGGGCACGTCGCCGTCGTTCGACACCGTCACCGCGGTGCAGAGGTCCTAGATCGCGAGTGAGTCTGCGTTGGCCTGCTCGACGTGTGAAATGCCGACCAATACTTGTCGGCGCGCCCCGGTAACATTGGCGGGGCCACCACTTTGCGCCTCGCGGCTCCCAAGCCACTCGCCGGACCGTTAGTCCACTCCACCACCTTTAGCTCGCGTCTTAGCGCTTGTTCCGGGCTAAGCCCCCGCCTGATGTGTCCGCATGGGTCGGAAGCGGAAGGGGCACCAAATGCGCGCCAGCGCACGAGGATTCGTGATATCGGCGCAGGCCCCTGAAGCACCTGGCATTAAAACATCTTATAAATCACGTGTTTAACACTAATTCTGCACGATAACAGTGGTGCTGTTATCGCCCCGGCCTTCTGTTACGCAGCGGCCTCAGTTTGATACCGAGCGGGCCGAGATCGTGGGACCCAGCGTCAGTGGCCTGATCGGCACGGCGCCATTAGATGCGACCGAACTGCGCAGACCGTGCTTTCTGCTGCCCGTCGCCCTGTACCACTGCGCGGTCCAGTGTCGTTTGACCGCATCGGCCTCTCGCCACCAGCCAGAGTCAACCTTGCTCACAATCAGGACCGTCCCGAGACCTCGTCAGTGGTAAGTTGAGTCGCGACGCAAGCTACCTGAGGGTTTCATCGTGTCGAGAATGAATGAAGAGATTATTGCGTTAGTGGTCGGGTTGAACGGCGGTGACATCGATCGCGCAAGAGCTTGGTTCTTCGAGCATCCCCTTGATGAGTTGGGTGGCGACACCGCAGCCAATTACTTGCTAAGCGGAAAGGTCGAGGCAATCCGTCGCTACGTTCTCAACTTGAGTGCAGGCGCCACGGGCTAGTGCTCGACGCGACGGGCGCCTTCCTGTGCTCTGGGGCGCGAATTCAACGATACGGACCGGGATGGTTGCGCGCATTTCGCCTACCTGTAGGCGGGCATCGACAACAGTGCCATGTCCGCTATTGGCCGATAGCGGACGCTGGAATTCGTCCTTGGCGACCAGGTAGCCCCATTGTCGGCGATTGGCCAGAAGCGGCATCGCCCGAGGGCTCAGCCCCGCCCGCCGCATCCCGTCTGTCGACCAGTACAGGCCGCGACTTGGGATCAATGGTCGAATTGGGCTTCGAGATACTCGCGAACGGCCTGCAGGTCATCCACATCTCCAAGAAGCATACGCGCCAAGGCTGTGTCGCCGCCGAATAGTGGCGATGTATTGGGCCGTCGGAGCCAAGCGTGTGCGCGGCTAGGATCGTGGAACAGATCCACCAGCGAAGCGTAGATCCCGAATAGGTGGGACAGTCGTTCGAGAGTCCCCCGCGGAAGCGGCTCTTCGGGTGGTCGCTCACGCCACGTTCCTACGATCGTTGGAAGCTCGCCAAGCAAGATGGCTTCCTCTGCGGTATCCAATTGCCATGCATCAGAAATGCGAAAGAACGTACGCAAGGCCGCTCGCGTAGCGGCAGGGGATTGGAGGTCGATTGTGGGCACGTCATGCATCTAATGTAGGCGCTAGCTAAGAGAAGCTACCCATCTGACCATCTCTACGTGTGGAACAGTTCTCCCTGCATCCACATCTGCAAGTGCTCGCCTGATACGGCGATCCTTCTCCTCCTCGCTGAACTCCTGCATTTCGTTCACGAGGCGATCGACCAACTCATACTGAGGATCACTGTCCATTGCAGAGCCTTCGCAAATGAGCCGTGGTGAGTTTAGCCCATGCCCGATGCAGCCGCCGGAAGCCCGCTTTCGGCCACAAGCGGCCAATCGCCAACGCCCGAATTAAGCCGAGCCGCGAAGCGGCTTCGGATTGAATGAACTGTTAGACCTTAGTTCGAGGAGAAGCATTCAGACGGATCGCTCCTAATCTCGCATGACCAAAGTAGCTGACGAAGCCCAGTGTTGTCGTTGTACTGCCAGTGCGCCACCTTTGCCCCAGCTTGCGCATCGGACATAGGTAACGTGGTTGGAACTAGGGCTGCGTCCTTCCAAAACATGACTTGGCAAATTGGTCTGACTCCACAAATCTCAGCAATTGCAAACTGATATTGCTCTTGATCCTTCCAATGCGCCTCGTCCATGTGAACGAAATGCATTATTCCCTGCGAGTGAACAAGGCGCCAAGGTTTGGCTGGAACTGGTGCTGCGAAAGGGGGAGTGCCCGATGGGGCGCTCCGCACTGCTGTAGGCGACTCTGGAACATCGGGTGGTGCCTCCCCACAGCCTGTGATGAACATTGCAGTTAGAAGAACGAATTGCCAACGAATGCGCATAACTCTCTCCCCTGAGCGCTAACGCCTCGAATGAATTTTAACGGGCCAGCCGCCGGTTCAGCTCAACGCGGGTTTTGCACAAGAGCAGGTGAGTATCGCGGGCTTGGCCGTGGAAGAAGAACCCGGAGCAGACCACAAGCGTAAGGCCAACGATGCCCAAGATGACCGACCACTCGGAAAAACGGAGGCAGGCAAGCACGGTGGCACCGGCGACAAAGCTTGGGCCCGCTACGAACATGCCAAGCTCAAAATAAAGACTTGTGACAAGCCTGCTCAGGTAGCGGAAGCCCACAGGCTCCTTGTCCAGCGTATGGGACAGGTAGGTATACCACTGCTCTAGTACCTGGTGATCTCCGTCTCGCTCCTTATCCCAGCGAGATTCCAGGGATGTGCCAATGCGTTCGCAGATAGAGCCGACTACGGCTGCCGCGCAGAAGACAAGCGCATTTGCGAGTGTTGTGTACTTGTCGAAGCCGAGCGTGGCTGACGTGTACTGCACGATGGCGAGAAGCCAGGGGCAAATGGCGATCAGCCCGGGAATTAGTACTGTTAAAACGGATCTCGATAGAGTCGTTGGCATGTGATGGGCTCCCCAAGCCCGCAAACTACCCGATAGACCCACCCGTGGGTCCGGTTATACGTCTGACGCCACACCCCGGCGAATGGGCTGCAATCCCCTGATTCGGCTTGAGGTTATGCAAGCTGGGGCCAGCTAACAAGCCGGCGTACTACAGGACCCAACGGGCCGGGTTGGATGGCCTGAAAAATGACCGCTATGGGTCGGAAGCAGACGTTAGCATTTGTCCCCGCGCCAGGGTGGGTCGGAATGTCCCAAAAAGGTGGTCTTGGCCAACGGCGCCCAATGGCGCCGTTGGTGTGCTGCAACTCTCAGGATTCTGTCTGTTCAGCCAGCTCCAGGGCATCGTCGACCTCAATCCCGAGGTACCGAACCGTGCTCTCAAGCTTTGTGTGCCCCAGGAGCAGTTGCACGGCCCGAAGGTTCTTCGTCCGGCGGTAGATCAACGCTGCCTTTGTCCGGCGCAGGGAATGCGTGCCATAGGCACTGCTATCCAGTCCGATCTCGTCAACCCAGCGGTGGACGATCCTGGAGTATTGCCTCGTTGATAGATGCGGAGATCGCCGAACTCGACTCGGGAAGAGGAACGAGTCTCCCGACAGGCCCGCACTGCTGAGCCACGCGGCCACGGCATCGCGGGTTTGGTCCGTGATCTCAAAGCACACCGGCGTGGTCGTCTTGCGCTGGACGACCGTTGCTCGGGTCGCGATCGCCACCCCTAGTCGCACATCCCGCACTTTGAGGCTGATTAGGTCGGATGCCCGAAGTTTCGAGTCTATGGCCAAGTTGAACAACGCCAACTCCCTCAAACCTGCCCGGAGTTGGAGCCTCACCCGGATGGCCCAGATGTCGCGGAGCTTCAGCGGCGCCTTGCGGCCCACAAGCTTTCCCTTGTTCCAAGGCACCGAGGGCGCGCTATGGATATTCATGTCCGACTCCTATGGTTGGGGAGTAGGACGATCCTCCAGACTGCAGCGGTACGGCTTGCGGGCCTTGGACCTCACCGTCTGCGATGGCAGCCGAGGAGCCTGGGACCTTCGTGGCCGCTCCAGAATTCCCGAATCTTGATTCTATTCAACTGTACGGGCAGCATCCGTTTGATCCGACTGGATGCCCGAGGAGTCACCATGAACGAGAAGGATGCCTTCTTCGAAGGTCAGCTGACTGCCATGCAATGGGCGCTTTTGGCACTTATTGAGGCGTCACCTTCTCGCGAAGCAATCTGCGCGACCGCACTGCGAGGGGTGGCCGTGCACGATGAGCGGTATCGCCAGAGTGACTACAGCCCCGCGGTTCGGGATGAGTTCTTAAAAGGGTTGAATACTGTCGCCAAACTCCTCTTCGCGCCGAGGGGCAACACCTAGAACGGCAGGCTAGTACTGGAGGGCGGGCCACGTCCGCTTCCGACCCATAGCGGACCTTGAGGCGAGGTTCCCAGCGAGGTGTCATGAATGACTGATTTCGACCTTTCTCGAGCTGCGGCACTCCCGATTCACTCGATCGCGTTGTGCGTTCCCCTAGGCTTGGCCGATCTCCGAATGGAAAGGCGTTAGGTACTCAGGCCGAAAGCTACGTGGTCGTGCCAGGCTTCCGGGCAATTCGCTAGACAGCGAGCGCGACACGAGGGGCTCCCATGCGCGACTATTCGAGCGTAGTTTTGACTGCGGCGGCCGTGCTCGCGTTCGTGTGCGGTGGTGCACATGCACACGACGGGAAGGCTGCGGCGGCGCCCGCGAAGTCCGACGCCGAATCGTTGTCGCATACTGGGTCTCACCACGCGGGCGGAGCCAAAAGCGGGTCGAGCGCAAATCTGCCCTGCCAGGCCTTCTCAAACCGACCGGCGAAGCTGCACGACTCCGCGGCCAACTTTTTTTCGTTTGATCAGCTTGAATACAACTATCGGGTACCTGGCGAGTTCACCTATCGCCTAACCGGCGATCAATACGGTTTTGAGACGCTCTCGTTCATCATTACCGAGACTCATCCTGGCGGCGGCCCGGGACTTCATGTGCATGACACCGAAGAGGCGCATGTCCTGCTTGAGGGGAGCGCCCAATATCGGATAGGTGAGAACACACTCACTGTCGAAGCTCCCTACGTGGCAAAAGTACCGGCTGGGGTGCCACATACGTTCATCAACGTGGGCACTGAACCGTTTGCCCTGGTCGCAGTGTTCGCCTCGAAGCATCCCACCACGACCAGGGTCGGTGACAATCCCCTGGTTCCCTTGTGGCAGAGCCGGAATGGTGCTCCTCCCTGCCTGCACCGTAGTCCTTAGTCCGGCTGTCAGCGAGGCCGATAGAGGCCATCGCGCTAAGGCGGCCGCGAGCGTCCACTTCCGACCCAAAGCGGACACTCGTGGACGAGGTCATCAGGGCGCCTACCCATCTCCCACAGATGCCTCGATCACTTGGGGCCTTCTTGCTTGTTGGTCATTCCAGGGGGGGGGCTTCCCGCTGCGGGTAAGCTCGCAGTGTCAGCTCGACGGCGCTCTCGATTCTTTCCATCTCATTAACGCGCAAGGCCGAGGATTCGAAGCCCAAGTCGCCAATCGCGAGAAGGAGGAACTGGTTGGCCGCTCGGCTGCCGTTCTGGCAGTGACAGTTCCGTCTCAAGAGCTCAGCGAGGTGAGTTTCGAACTCCGTGTACCGCGCTCGCCATGCGGACAGCTGATGCGGCTGCAGGCGCAGCTCGGCTTCGCCTATCCATTTTGTCAGCGCGACGGTTGCGGGATATGCGGCCAGCTTCTGCAGCTGAAGACCGACGTCAAACAGTTGCTGCCTGAGCGGCAAGCACCTGACCACAGGGCGATAGGGCATCTCGCTCAACCACTTTTCGACCACGGCATCGACCAGAGCGGACTTGCCTTCGAAGTAGAGGTAGACAGTGGCTTTCCTTACGCCGGCAGTCTTGGCCACCTGATCCATGGTTGGCTGCTCGAACCCCCATTGGGCGAACAGATCCGTCGCCGCGCCCAGGATGGCAGGGAACAGGGTGCGCTTTCGCCCTCGTCGTCGCTTCGGCGGCGTGAACGCCGGGAAGGATGGCTCGCTGGTGGCGGGAATCGCACCGCCGCGCGGAAACGTGGCGCCGATGCCCCCAGTATCGGTGGAGTACGGCATATTGGTGCTCACCTGAGGCGGTAGGCGAACGGAAAGCGGCCCAGTACTGCCTTCGCGAGTGGCTCGAAGTCATCCTGGGCCAAGGTGATCTCAGCGCAGATGCTTTGCTTCGTTGGATCGGTCTCGACGTGCATGCATTTCACCTGCACACCCGCACCCTGCAAGGCCCGCAGCAGCGCGCTCTCGATCTGAAGACGCTTGAGCTCGGGCTTGAAGATCTTGCCGACCGAGGTCAAGGGCATCTGGTCTATCACTACGATCGACTTCGGCATCGCCGCGCGTTCGGGAATGCGCTCAGCCACATAGGCCAGGAGTTCGGCCTCGTCGGCCTCGTGGCGCGGCTTCAGTTGCACGTAAGCGACCGGCAGCTCGCCTGCGTGCTCGTCGGGCCGGCCGACCGCGGCGGCGAGTTGCACCGCCGGATGCGAGTAAAGCGGTTGCTCGATTGTCGCCGGGTCGATGTTGTGACCGCCGCGGATGATCAGCTCTTTTGTACGACCGGTGAGCCAGAAGTATCCGTCGGCATCGCGGCGCGCCAGATCGCCAGTGTTGAGCCAGCGCTTGCCATCACCGAGATCAAGCCAGAGGCCCCGGTTCTGTTCGCCGCGCAGGTAGCCGGCGAAAACGTTGGGGCCGCAGACGGTCAGCACACCCGGTTCGTCGTCGACCGCATCTCGCTGGTACTCGCCGGCCGAGTTGAGGATCACGGCCTTCATCGCTTGACCGGGCATGCGCAATCCAACAGAACCCGCTCTTCGATCGCCTTGCGGCGGGTTGAGGCTGCTTACGCAAGTCGCCTCTGTCAGCCCGTAACCTTCGAGGATTCTCAGGCCTGTTTCCTGCTGGAAACGGTCGAGCAGTTCGCGGGGCATCGGTGCGGCTCCGCAGATGCCGAATTCAAGCGTATCGAGCCTACAATTGCCCCGCGGTACCTGAAGCAGCGCTCCGTACACCGTCGGCACGGCACTGAAGAGGTGGATCCGGTGATGCTCGACGATCGACCAAAAATTGTCGATGACACCGGTCCCGCGGTAACCGTTCGGGGTGCCCAGTACAACGTGCGCGCCCTTAGAGAACGGCAACAGCCCAGTCACCATGGCGCCATTGACGTGGAAGAGCGGCAGCCCGCAGAAAATGTTCTTCCCTTCGCCGATTCCATCGCCGAGCACCTGCGCGGTGCTCCACGCATTGGCCACCTCATTGCGGTGACGGCGCATCGCGACCTTGGGCATGCCAGTGGTGCCGCCGGTGCAGAAGTACGACGAGAAATCCTCGGGATCGATATGCCTGCCGCTTAGCAACCGGTCGCCAGACTGGCCGCGCAACGCCGCAGCGAAATCGTGAACGCAGAACCGCTCCGACAGGGATTCCCGCTGCGCCAACTCCACTCGTCGACCACTGCCGACTTGTTCCGCCATGCTTACCAGCAGGACGTCCCTCAGAGAGCTGACGCGGCCCAGGTGGGGCCGAAGGCGCTGCCACAGGTCTGCTTCCGCACTGGGAGTCAAGGTGACGAGGATGCGCGCATTGACCGCGATCAGGAGTTCGGCGATCGCGTCGGGTGACAGCAGGGGGTTGATCGCCGCGACGATGCCCGTGGCCTGACCTCCCCAGATCACGAAATGTGTCTCCGGGAGGTTCGGCAGGACGTACGCGATTACGCTATCCCTGTCCGCTTCCAGACTGTGGAATAGATTGGCGGCTCGCGTAATCTCGGCGAAAAGCTCCCGGTAGTTCCAAGTCTCGGGCCGGGCGTGATCGGCGGTTCGAAGGAAGAAGGAGAGCGCTGGCGCCTCCGGAAACGCGCTGGCAGCATGCCGGATCGCTTCGTAAGTACTGCCCGGCAGATCGGTTGGAAGGCCCCGCGTCTCGATCGCGTCCACATCGGCCTGGTTGGCAACGCCGCGCATGTCAGGCTTCCTTCACGATCCGATTGCGTTGCACGCCCAGGTCGATGACGCCGTCCGCACTTCGAATGCTCGCCTCGACGCGGTCGCCGGGTTTGAGGTACTGCGGCCGAACCGCCTGGATGTCAAGGAACAACTCCCACTTCTTGCGCTCCGGCAAGAGTGCAACAAGCTTTTGCTTGGCCGGCGTCGGTACTGACAGTGCGCAGCCGGCCGGCGTACCGGTGGCGAGGAGGTCGCCTGCGTGGAGATCGTGCACGCTGGAAAGCTCCGTCAGCGTTTCCGCGGGTCCGTAGACCAGGTTGGCGGTGCTGTCGTCCTGCCGCACCTCACCGTTCACGGTCAACCGCAGTCGCAGGCTGTGCAAGTGGGTGATGTCGCCCGGTTCGAGCAAGCACAGGTAGGGGCCAACAGGCCCGAAGGTCCGGAAGCTTTTTCCCTTGTAGAACTGCATCTGGGGGATCTGCACGTCGCGGGCAGAGTAATCGTTGACGATCACGAGGCCCGCGACGTACTCGCCGAGATCAGCTTTCGTGATCGTCGTGGACGCGGGAACGCTGCGCTTGAGTACCAGACCGAGCTCGATCTCGTAGTCAAGGAAACGGACCTGCGTCGGCATGACCACATTTGAATCGGCAGCGACGATGCAGCCAGACGCCTTGGTGAAGATCATGTTGAACTTCTTGGCGTCAGGGTCCATGCCGGACTCGATCATATGCTGGCGATAATTGGCGCCTTGGCACAGGAACTGCTGGTTGCGCGTGACCGGCGACAGCAACTCGACATCACACTCACGAAGTGTCGGGGCGTCCAGCGCGGACAGTTGCTCGACCGTGTTGGCGGCAATGAACTCGCCCGTCGTGGCGAAGTCTCCGGGGATCGGAGTGACCAGGCCATTGCGGGCGATGCCCCACCGGCTGCGGCCGTTGTATTTGAAATGGATTGCGTTCAGTGCCATGGAAGGGGATCCGGGATTCGGTGGGAGGATGAGCAGGTCATCCGAAGATCTTGGCAAGGGTGCGGAGTTTGGAAAGGCTCAGGTCGGGGCTGCGGCGAAGATTGCGAACGATCGCGGCGACGCTGGACAACGTGAGTTCGGGTCGCGTGAAACTGCTTGGCATCACCTGGCCCCATTGCGACATTGCTTCGCGGCTGACGGGATGGATTCCTGCCGGCTCGTCGGCGGTGAACACGTCTCCATCGCAGTAGTGCTCGTGCTTGGCGCCCCAAGGATCCTGCCAATAGTCGAAGATCTGGCTTCCCAGGATGTGGCGGCCGATGCCCCACGCGTGCTTCCAGCCCCGCTCCCGCAACAGTCGCTGCCCCATGCCAACAGCGTCGGCATCCACCAGCTCGAAGGCGCTGTGGCTGTACATGGGAGCGAAGCCCTGCGCGAGCGCCAGCGTGTGGTGATCTGACGGTGTATCGCCAAGATCGAGTCGCAGAAACGCCACAGCAGGTGAGCCGTCCGGGAGCACTTGCACGTCGCTGGGAATCAGGCCGAAGTGCTGCATGTACCAGGCGCAGGTTTCCTGGTAGTTGGCCAGTTCGAGTACGACGTGTCCCAGCCTGACAACTTCTGGAGCGCTGCGCGGAAGGCGATGGGTGCGGTTTACTCGCGGTGCCGCATCCGGGGAATTGAACCGCAGCATGGCCCGATGGGGCAGGGCGGAAGTTCTGGCCTGCCCGTGCACGGCATCCACGCGGAACCCGGATGGATCTGTCAGGCATACCCGATAGCCGCCACCGGGCCAGTCAAGCTCCTGCACGTCGGACGCTCCCTGAAGAAGGGAAAGTGCCTCCAGGTCCTCCCACGCTTTGACGCGAAAGCCCATGCCGACGAAACGGGGCGTCTGGGCCCGCCGGACGAGATAGCAGAATGGTGAGGAGTCCGTGCCTCGCAGGAACAGCGAGTCGCCCTGCCTCTTGGCTCGGCGCAGGCCGAAGTCGACCAGAAATTGCTCCGTCCGGTCCAAGTCGGGGCGATCAAACATCAAGTACGCGAGCGCCGCGGCCTTTGCGGTCGGATTCGGGTGACGCGCAGGTTGTATTGTCGTCAGCTTCATTGGGGCGTCCTTAAGCCGAATGCGTGGCCAGAGGAACTGGCGCCGTTGTCGGGCAGTTCGTCGATGCGCCGAGCAAGTCGAGGCTCTCGAGCACGAGGCGGTCGACCTCGTTTATCGGGCCGTCGTGCAGGATCGTGCGGTCCGGCCTGATGACGGCGGCCCAGCCCACGCGCGCTAGGCCGGGAAGGAACACGCCCTCCAGGTCTTCCCAGCACCGCTCCGGCTCGATATGCAAGCGTTGCCCGTAGTGCGCGATCTGCACGACCTTCCCACCCGCGCTGGTGAACCGGCGCAGCAGGTCGCGATCCAGTTGCTGCTGCGGGTCGTGCCCAAAACCGATAAGAGTCAGGCCTGGACCCATGACGTCGTCGCTGAGCTGGATGACACCGTCGACACTTCGGACGCGTCCTTGAGCGATGGCAGCACCACGGGACAACGTCGCGCTGGCGCCGTTGGTGACAAAGAGGCCCGTCCTGAATGCATTCTTCGGCTTGATATGAAGCTCCTCGAAGTGCCGACGCAACGGGGAGACGTACCGCGTCAAGCGCATGAAGCCGTGAGTCAGAAGTGCGACTGCCGCGTTGCGTGGCATCACCAATCTCCCCATCAGCTTGGCCATATCGATCATGGCCTTGGCGTGCGGTCGCCGTTCCTGGTCGTAGCTGTCGAGGATCTTCGGGTCAGCACGCCCCTGGACCACCCATGCGAGTTTCCAGCACAGGTTCGCGGCGTCGCGTAGCCCCGACACCAGACCCTGCCCGACGAAAGGCGGGGTCACATGCGCCGCGTCGCCCACCAGGAACACACGTCCCTTGCTGAAGGCTTCCGCAGCTCTCGCATGGAACCGATAGACCGCCTTGCGCTCGATGGACATCTCGCTTTGTATGCCCCACGGTGCGAGGAGCTCGCGGATACGCGCATCGGACTCCATTTCCGCCCGGGTCTCGCCAGGATTCAGCTTGAACTCCCAGCGTTCGCGCTCACCCGGTGCGGGCAGGTGCGGCCCCGGACGGCGGTGGTCGCAGATGAATTCGATATGGTCGATCGGTCGCGCCGTTCTGCAAGCGTCCACGATGAGCCAATCCTCGGCGTAAGTGCTTCCTTCGAACTGCTGGCCGATCAGCTTGCGTACCAGCGAGGCAGCACCATCGGCGCCAATCAGGTAACGGGTGCGGACGTTGGCGTGGCGTCCATCGACGGCCAGCTTCACCTCAAGCCCGTCGGCCAGTTCTTCGAATCCCGTGCATGTCGCGCCCAGCGCGACATGCACGCACTCGTGCTGGACAAGGCCATCGCGCAGTACGCGCTCCAGGTCCGGCTGATAGAAGGCCACGAGCTTCGGATGCCCGTCGATGCCGCCCAGTGTATTGACGCGCGCGAACTCGCCCAGGAAAGGCGACAACATGCGGACAAAGGGAATGGCGACCTTCGCGAAGGCGTCCTCCGCCAGGCCTGCAAGTTGCAGTACCCGCAGCCCTTCGTTGTCCAGAATGATCGCGCGCGGCGCCGCGTAGATGTCCGCGAGTCTGTCGACCGCCAGCGTTCGGACGCCATGGCGCCCCAGCAGCGTCGCGACCGTCGCGCCAACGGGACCCAGTCCGACAACGATCACATCTACTTCGGCCGGCAGGCCGATGTCCTGCGCAGGCGCAAGGGCGGCCGCGTCGCCGGGGAGTCCGTTGGGGGCCAAGTCTCTACTCCGTTTGCAAGCCAGATCATTCACATGTACGTTTTAGTCATGACTGATAAAGTTGTCAATCATGATGCGACGCAGCATTTATGAATCAGCGCGGTCGCAGGCACGGCGGCAAACCAACCATTGGCTCAACGGGGAGAACACGCATGCAGAAGCACCGCCACACGCGCCTGACGGCACTTGCGTTCGGCGTCGCCGGTGTCGCCGGCGCGCTGTCGCCTGGCGCGGTCGAGGCCTCGGGTTTCCAGGTCAAGGAGAACAGCGCCAAGTCCATGGGCAGCGCATTCGCCGGCGCAGGCGTCCACGATGACGACGGCTCGGTCGTAGTCAACAATCCAGCCACAATGGTGCGCTTCGAAGGCGCGACCTTTCAGGCCGATCTGACGGGGATCGACCCCGGCATTGAATTTCAGGGTTCGGGCACGGACGCGATCGGCGCTGCCCTGACCGGTGGCAACGGCGGCGACGCCGGCAACAGCGCAGTGATCCCGGCGCTGTCGGTGATCCGAAAGCTCGACAACGGCCTGGCACTTGGCGCGATGATCGACGCGCCGTTTGGCCTGAAGACCGAGTACAGCGGCGGCTGGCAGGGTCGCTACTTCGCCCAGGAGTCCGAAGTCCAGATCGTCGACCTGACCCTGGCCGCGGCCCTCGATATCGTGCCCCATCGCTTCTCGGTTGGCGCGGCCCTTATCTACTCGCGCGCCGATGTGACGCTTTCCCAAGCGGTCGACTTCGGCACCGCGCTGTTCTCCAATCCGATCACGCGCCCGCTGCCGTTCGCCCGCCCACAGGCTGCCGATGGCTTCGCCGAAGTGCAGGGCGACGACGCCGGCTTCGGCTTCATCTTCGGTGCGAACTTCAGCCCGACCGACAAGCTGGCGATCGGCTTGAGCTACCGCTCGGAGATCGACTATGAGCTGTCCGGTTCCGTCGACTGGACCGTGCCGGACAACGTCTCCGGCGTATTCGCAGCCAGCCAGGCCACCCGGCCGCTGTTCCAGGACGGCGCGGTCACCGCAGATCTGACCACCCCGTCGGTCACCAGCCTGGATGTGCGATACGACTTCTCGGAACGCTTCGCGATGATGGCGACGTGGGCCGAGACCGGGTGGTCGTCGATGCGCGAGGTGCGCATCGACTTCGCCAACCCGGATCCGGATTCGGTCGAACCGTTCGACTGGGGCGACACCGAGTTCATCTCGCTGGGAGGCGAGTTCAGGCTCGACGAGAGCATCACTCTGCGTGCCGGCATCGCGTACGACGAGACCCCGACCCCCGTCGCGACACGCAGCCCACGCCTGCCCGACGCAGACCGCAACTGGTACTCGATTGGGGGGACGTGGAGCGCCACCGAGACGCTAGAAGTAACTTTCGGCTATACGCGCATCGAGCCGGATGCGCCGCGAGTGGACATCACCGCCCGCGGTTCGCACTTGGCCGGTCCGTTCCGCGGTCATGCCGACATGTATGGCGTTTCCGCGCAGTACAAGTTCTGATCAAACGCGCCCGCAGTAGCCAGCATCAATCGAAGAAACGGTTACCTCGCTTGGATGGCGGAAATCCCGTCCGTGCCGCGTGATCCTTCCAGAATTGACCCTTGCCCAAGCCAAGCTGCGCCTGCAACAGGAGGCATCGCACCGTCGGAATGGGCCCACCCGGGCGAAGCACTGCCATTCCACAGGCCCAATGGACGCACGCAAGAAGCAGCCTCGTGGAGATGACTGGCAACTCCTGACGTCTCCGGCGTTGTGCTGTCCGGCGTTGGCAGATGTCCCGCCTGGCCGGCTGAGAGATTCGTCGAAGCAAGTGTGGGCTGCCAGCAATCGTCCTGCGCCTCCGCCATCCGGGTTTCCCGCTTCATGGCGTCTTTGCCGGCAACTGAGGTGCCCGGGTTGGCAGCCAGCACGGGGGTAGTGGCGAACAGGGCAAGCGCGAGCACGGTCGCACGGGTGGTGATCCGCATGAGTAGTTCCTTCTGGAGCAGGGGAAAGGGACGGCCGCGACACAGCGAGCAAGGCAGCCACGAGGGGAGAGAGACGCCGCCGGGGAAACGACGGTCTGGCTTGCCGGGCTGCTCGCTGGTCGCTGACCGCAGGCATAGCTTCCACACGAGCGACCTACGGATGGGCTACGTATTCGCGACGTGGCCGGCGAGGCGTCGCGACGTTGCCGCGAAGGGGCGCATGGAATCAAAACTGATACATTTGTCATGTATGATGCATTGCGCTAGACTCGGGTCTCGTGAACCCAAGGTCCCGCGATGCCAGCCCCCTCGTCCAGAGCCAAAAAGCGCCCCCTCACAAAGGTCGAAACTGCGACTCCCGCGGCCGAGCGCGAGCCGCGCGGTGCGCGGCGCAAACGTGAGACGCGCCTGCGCCTGCTCGAGGCGGCTTTGGGCCTCATGGCGAAGAAAGGTATGGAAGGCGTGGCGATCAACGAGATCACCGAGGCCGCCGACGTGGGCTTTGGGTCCTTCTACAACCACTTCGAATCGAAAGAGGCCATCTACGGAGCGGTGATGGAGTGGGTGTTCGAGGATTTCGCAGACGCCCTGGATCGCTTGGTGGGCGACATGGCGGATCCGGCCGAAGTGGTTTCGGTGTGCGTGCGCCACACGCTTTTGCGCGCGCAGCGCGAGCCGGTGTGGGGCCAGTTCCTGATCCGGGAAGGGTATTCCGCGCGCGTACTGGAACGTGGGCTCGGACATCGACTGCTTCGCGACATCCAGAAGGGAATCTCATCGGGGCGCTTCAAGCGTGAAGACGCACTGATGAGCTTCCTCTCGGTAGGCGGCACCGTGCTGGCCTCCATTTCGGTCTGGCTCCAGTTCAACCAGATGCACGGCGAGCGGGTCACCACGATCGACCAGCTGGGGTTCAACGTCGACGATTTACCGCAGCGTGCTGCTAAGACGCTGCTATTGACGTTGGGCTTGAGCCGGCTGGAAGCGGAGAAGGTCGCTTACCGGCCGCTGCCCGGCGCCGGCACGCTTCCGGAAATATCGGTCGGATCCGTGCTGTCGGCGACTTGATGAGTCGGTGCGCGGCGGCGGCGTGGGGTCGTAGGGGCGATCCGCCACCGACTGCCCACGCCCGCCGGAGCCATGAAGTGTCGAAACCGCGCGACGATCGCCCTGCGCGACGAGAGTAAAATGCCTGCAGTTCTCCAAGGCGCAACGTCCGTGCCGCAACTGGCCAAACTCACACGGCCCCGGCTCCATCGGGTGCTGCCGCGTGAGCGCCTTTTTACCCGCCTCGATGCCTGCCGAACGTCGCCCCTCATCTGGATCGCCGGACCTCCGGGGGCCGGCAAGACCGCCCTCGCCGCAAGCTGGCTGGAAGCGCGGCGCATAGGTGGTATCTGGTATCAGCTCGATGTTGGCGACGGCGACCTGGCGACGTTCTTCCAGTACCTGAGCCGGATAGCGCCGCGCGGGACGCGCAAGCACGCACCGCTGCCGGTTTTCACGACCTCGCACCAGATGGATCCGGCGGGGTTTGCACGGCTGTTCTTCCGGGCGTTGTTCGAGCGCCTCAAGTCGCCTGCAATACTGGTGTTCGACAATTACCACGAGCTTCCGCCCGCGGCACCGCTGCACGGCCTGCTGGAGACGATCGTCCGCGAGGTTCCCGATGGAATCTCGCTGCTGGTAACCAGCCGTGGCGACCCGCCTGCCCAATGCGCGGGGCTGCGTGCGAACGACCGCTTGGCTTTGCTCGACTGGGACGCGCTGCGCCTGACCTACGACGAAACCTGCGGCATCGCCTCGCTGCGGCGTGACCTCGACGAAGCTACCTTGCGCGCGGTGCACGCGCAGGCCGATGGATGGCCCGTCGGTCTGGTTCTGACCCTGGAGCAGGCGGGCCGGAGCCCGGGTGGCATCGATCTGCCACGTCCTGATAACCGGGAAATTCTCTTCGACTACTTTGCTGGCCAGATCTTCGACGACCTGCCCGAGCGAGTGCGTGGCCAGCTCACGCAGTTGGCGCTGTTGCCTCGGGTGACGCCGGAACAGGCCGCGGCGCTCACTGGAGATCCGAGAGCGGCTGTGATGCTCGAGGATATCTATCGCAGGAGACTGTTCGTCGAACGGCGTGCGGACGCTTACCAGTTCCACGATCTGTTTCGCTCCTTCCTGTTGAGGCAACTGGAGGCGACAACGGACGTGGATCGCCTCGCCGCCCTGCGTCGCCGTGCCGTTGCGATGCTCGCCGAAGGCGGCCAACCGGAGGCTGCATTCGAATGTGCGGCCCGCGGTGAGGACTGGGCCGAAGCGACGTCGCTGGTGCTGCGCTTTGCGCCCACGCTTTTCGAGCTGGGCCGCATCACCACGCTGCGCACGTGGATAGACACGCTGCCGAACGCACTAATTCAGGGCTCGGCGCAATTGACCTTCTGGCGCGGCATGTCGCTTATGTCGCGTCCATTGGACGCACGGTCGGTCTTCGAGACGGCATTCGAGTGCTTCGGCGATGACACGATCGGTCGGGTTTTCAGCTGCGCAGCGGTTCTTTCCACTTACTACCTTGAGTTCGACCAAGGCGAGTTCGATCTCTGGTTGGACAGGTTGTTGTCGCTGTTGAGCGTCGATCCGGAGTTCCCTGCGCCGGCGGCGGACTTAAGGGTGCACGCAGGACTGCTGTTCGCGTTGGGGTACCAACGGCCACGAGACGACCTGGTCCAGAGCTGCCTCCATCGCCTGCGGCGGTTGCTGCAATCCCCTGACATTCCGCTTCACGCGCGAGTCGATGCGACAACGATGATGCTTGCCCATCACCAGATGGCGGCAGATTTCGACGAGGCAGAGCGGATCGTTGCGATGGTTTCTCCCTGGATCGCCGATCCCTCACTGACGCCGAACCATCGCGCCATGTGGATGCTGCAACTCGGACACCTGCGTTCGAGACAGGGCCGGGACCTGGAAGCAGCGCAGCTCTTCGACGAGGCATTGCGGATCGCCGACGCTGACGCGCTCGTCCTTCCGCCGCTGCGGATCTACTCTCATCTGGGGCGCGCCGGCATTGCATTGTGCTCTGGCGATCCGGAGTCGGCGGACGCCGCACGCACGCAAGCAGCCGGACGTTGGACGTTCGCGCGCCCGTTGGATCGCGCCCTCGATGCGTGCTTCCGCACCTGGATCGCCGTTCACCGGGGCGAGCACGGACAAGCCCTGATCTGCGCGCGCGATCTGCGAGAGCGCATGGACCAGGTGGGACCGGTGTGGCTGCGTTGCATGGCCCGACTGCAGCTGGCGACCGCCGAACTGGAATGTGATGAGTCCGCGGACGTTGCGATGCTGTTCGAACAGGCACGGCAGTTGTTGGCTGGTACGTGCCTGACGCGCCTGGGCGGTGCGGTGGATGCGGTCGAGGCCTGGATGCACTTGCGGCGCGGTGACACGGCGGCGGCCCGGCCTTTCCTCGAGAGCGGCATGGCCCGCCAGGACGTGCTGCATGGACAGTTCATGCTGCGCCTGCATCCGCGCCTGCTGACCGAGGTCTACGCGGCTGCGTTGTCGCTGGGTATTGCCGAAAGCGAGGTGCGCCGCGCGATTCGCGAGTACGGCGTCCGTGCGCCCGCCGGCGACGCACCCGGTTGGCCATGGCCACTGGAAGTGCGGCTGCTGGGGCGGTTCGAAGTGCTGTGCGACGGCCAGCCGCTGGCGTTCTCGCGAAAGCTGCCGAAGAAGACGCTGGCCCTGTTGAAGGCGATGGTCGCGCTCGGCGGTCAGGCCGTGTCCGAACAGCGCCTGCTCGATGCGCTCTGGCCCGATGAAGAGGGCGACGCCGCCGCGCGCGCCCTCGATGCCACCGTCCTGCGTCTGCGCAGTCTGCTGGGTGACGCTGGCGCGATCGTGCAGCAGGGCGGCAAGCTGAGCCTGACTCCGAGCCGTGTCTGGGTGGACGTGTTCGCTTTCGAACAGGCGATCGTTTCGGCCGGAGATCACCGCGGCGGTCCAAAGGAGCAGGCGCTCCTTTCGCGCGCCATTGCGCTTTACCAGGGAAGCTTCCTGGCCGAGGACGCCGGCGAGTCGTGGCCGGTTGCCACGCGCGAACGCTTGCGCGGACGTTTCATACACGCCGTAGGCCACCACGCCGAGCGACTGGAAGCCAGCGGCGACAGTGAGAGCGCGGTCCATGCGTACCTGCGCGGATTGGATGCCGATCCCGCGGTGGAGTCCTTCTATCAGGGCTTGATGCGCTGTTACCAGCGTCTGGGCCGGCGCAGCGAAGCAATCAGCGCTTACCAGCGGCTTCGCCAGGTGCTGTCGGTCACCCTCGGCCTGGCGCCCTCATCCGCCAGCGAGCGGCTTTATCAGGCGCTAAGGGAACAGACGCCGGGCTGATCGGTAGCCAATCGTCCTGTTCAGAGCGGAGAGCGGGAGCGACCTGAGGCTCCCTCGCTGTTCTCAACCGACCTTTCCCAGCCGGGCCCCATGGGGCTGCGGCGGTCTTTGCGCGCGCGCCGAAGGCAGGGCGCGGAACGGATTCGGGGAAAAGTAGCCAATCCGTAGGCGCCCTGCGCCCACGCTTTCCCCAGTCCAGAGGGAAGCGCCGATGAGTCCAATTCGCAGCTATGTCGTCCGCATCTACCGCAGCGGCCGCGCAGGCATCAACGGCGTGGTCGAGGACGTGAAGACGGGCCGGACCCGGTCATTCAGTTCCGTCACCGAGCTCTGGGATGCGCTGCGGCGCCCGCCGCGGGCGATAGCCGAACACCCTGGCGACCCGCAGCCCGGGCCGCCGGACGACCGAACCGAGTCCCCGTCTGACTGACCGCCCCCGCATATCAGGTACCCCTCATGCTTCGCTCACTTGCAACTGCCGCCGCCTTCGCTGCGGTGCTCTCGGCCTGCGGCCATTCCGAACAACCGGTGGAGGACGTTCGCCCGGTTCGTACGCAACAGGTCAGCCGCACCGGCATCGACAACAGCGCGACCTATTCCGGCGAAATCCGCGCCCGCCACGAAACCTCGCTCGGCTTCCTCGTCGGTGGCCGTGTCCAGCGCCGCCTGGTGGAGGTGGGCGACCACGTCGCGGTCGGCATGCCGCTGTTCCAGATCGACCCCACCGATACCACGCTCAATGCCAACGCCTCGCGTACTCAGGTGGAGTCGGCCCGCGTCCAGTATCGCCAGGCACAGCAGGACTATCAGCGATACGCCGAACTGGGCCGGACGCAGTTGGTGGCGAAGTCCGAAGTGGAACGGATGGGCATGTCCATGGAGACGGCACGCGAGGCACTGCGCGCCGCGCAGGCCAACTACGGCGTGACGGCCAATCAGGCCTCGTACACCACGCTGCGCGCGACCACGACCGGCGTGGTCACGTCGATCACCGTCGAGTCGGGCAGCGTGGTTGCCGCGGGCCAGACCGTCGTCACGATCGCCGAGCGCGGCGAGCGCGAGATCGTCATCAGCATTCCGGAGGCGCGCGTGGACGAACTGCGCAATGCCCGCAGCCTGTCGGTCGAGTTGTGGGCCGCGCCTGGACGCCACTACATCGGACGGCTGCGCGAACTCGCTCCGGATACCGATGCTGTCACCCGCACCTATTCGGCACGCGTCAGCATCCTCGACGCGGACGACAAGATCGGCCTTGGCATGACCGGCAAGGTGCTCGTCTCGCTGCGCGGCGACGATCGCCTGCGTCGGCTTCCGCTTACCGCGCTCTATGACGTCGACGGCAAACCGAAGGTGTGGGTCGTTGACCCGAAGTCCTCGCGCGTCCAGCTGCGTCCGGTGACGGTCGCCCAGGCGCAGCGCGACTGCGTGCTTGTCAGCCGTGGCCTGCGCGACGGCGACCTGGTCGTCACCGCGGGCGCCAACCTGCTGCACGCCGGGCAGAAGGTCCGTGCGGTCGACGCCAGCGACCTGCCGGGAGCCCGGTCATGAAATCGTCCTTCAACATGTCCGCGTGGGCGTTGAAGCACCAGCAGTTCGTGCTGTTCCTGATGCTGATGTTCAGCATCGCGGGTGTGTACGCCTATCTCCACCTGGGCCAGGCGGAGGACCCCAAGTTCACCGTGAAATCCATGGTGGTGCAGTCGAGCTGGCCCGGCGCCGGCGCCGACGACGTGGCGCAGCAGGTGACCGACCGGATCGAACGAAAGCTGCAGGAAGTGGCGGAAATCGACTACATCACCAGCTTCTCCAAGCCGGGCGTCTCGCAGATCACCATCACCCTGCTCGAATCCACGCCTTCCAAGGACGTGCCCGACGTCTGGTACCAGATCCGCAAGAAGATCGGCGACATCCGGCCCACGTTGCCGCAGGGCGTGCAAGGGCCGGCGTTCAACGACGAGTTTGGTGACACCTTCGGCAACCTCTACGCGTTCACCAGCGACGGCTTCAACTATGCCGAGCTGCGCCGTTTTGTAGACCAGGCGCGTGACGAGTTCCTCCGCGTCCAGGACGTGAGCAAGGTTCAGTACATCGGCCTGCAGGACGAACGGGTGTTCGTGGAAACCTCGTCCGCGCGCCTCGCGTCGCTTGGCATCGATCCGCGTCTGATCGAGGACACGCTGCGCGCCACGAACGCCGTGGTGCCCGCGGGCAACGTCGAAGGACGCGAGCAACGCGTGGCGCTGCGCGTGACCGGCGAGTTCGACTCGGTGGAGTCCATCGCCAACATCGGCATCCAGGCGGGCGATCGTCGCTTCCGCCTGGGCGACATCGCGCGCGTGTACCGTGGCTACGTCGACCCGGTGGTCAGCAAGATGCATTTCAACGGCAAGGAGGCGATCGGTGTTTCCATCGCCATGCGCGATGGTGGCGACGTGATCCGCATGGGCAAGGAACTGGACGCGGCGGTGGCGCGCGTGCGGGCGGCCATGCCGGTGGGCGTGGAGATCAATGCAGTCTCGAACCAGCCGGAGGTGGTGCAGGAGTCGATCCACGAATTCACCAAGAGCCTGGCCGAGGCAATTGCCATCGTGCTGGCGGTGAGCTTCCTCTCGCTCGGCTGGCGCACTGGCATCGTGGTCGCGCTGTCGATCCCGCTGGTGCTGGCGATCACCTTCCTGGCGATGTACGCGCTGGGAATCGACCTGCAGCGAATCTCGCTGGGCGCGCTGATCATCGCGCTGGGCCTGCTCGTGGATGACGCCATCATTGCCGTGGAAATGATGGTGCTGAAGCTTGAGGAGGGCTGGGACCGGACGCGCGCGGCCACCTTCGCATTTACCGCCACTGCTTTCCCCATGCTCACCGGCACGCTGATTACGGCTGCGGGCTTCCTGCCGGTCGGGCTGGCCAAGTCGAGCGCGGGTGAGTACACGATCTCCATCTTCCAGGTCGTGGGCATCGCCCTTGTCATTTCCTGGTTGGTCGCGGTCCTTTTCACCCCGTTTCTGGGCTACAAGTTGCTGCCGGAATCGAAGAAGCACGCCGCCGGCCACGATTCGCACGCGGTCGACACGACCAAGGGCTTCTACGGACGCTTCCGCGTCCTGCTCGAATGGTGCATGCAGCACCGCGGCCTGGTGCTCGGTACGACACTGGCTGTCTTCGTTGGTGCGCTCGGCCTGTTCCGCGTTGTGCCCCAACAGTTCTTCCCTGCGTCGAGCCGCCCTGAACTGATGGTCGACCTGTGGCTGCCCGAGGCGGCCAGCATCACCGCCACCGAGCAGGCCGTGGCGAAGCTGGAGGCCAGGCTTCGGAAGGATCCCGACGTCAAATCGGCCACCAGCTACATCGGGAACGGCAGCCCGCGATTCTACCTGCCTCTCGACGTCCAGCTTCCTAATACCAACTTCGCCCAGTTGATGGTCATGACCAAGGGCACCGAAGAGCGCGAGCGTGTGATCGAGCGCCTGCAGAAGAGCTTCGAGACAGACTTTGCCAATGTGCGCGGCCGCGTGTCGCGCCTGGAGAATGGCCCACCGGTCGGCTACCCAGTGCAGCTGCGCGTCTCCGGTCCGGACCAGAAGAAGCTGATGGGCATCGTCGCCCAAGTACAGGAAGTGCTGCGCAAGGATCCGGCGATCCGTGCCGTCAACACCAACGCCGGCGAGCGCCTTCAGGCCATGCGCGTGATCGTCGACCAGGACAAGGCAAGGGCGCTCGGACTCACTTCCAAGCAGATCTCCGACGCCACGCAGAACTCGCTGTCTGGCCTGGCGATCACCCAGTACCGCGAAGGCGACCAGCTCATCGACGTGGTCGCGCGAGTGGACCGCGCCGAACGGACGGATCTGGAGAACCTCAAGGATGCCAAGATCTACGTGCGCGATGGTCGGTTCGTACCGCTGTCGCAGGTGGCGCGGATCGAGGTCGGAAGCGAGAGCAGTGTCATATGGCGCCGCGACAGGATGCCAACGGTAACCGTCCGCGCCGACGTCAGTGGCGCCGAGGGACCCGACGTGACCGCGCGCGTGTGGCCGAAGGTCGAGAAGATCATCGAAACCCTGCCGCTTGGCTATCGCATCGACGTTGGCGGCGCGACCGAATCGAGCATAAGAGCCCAGAGCTCGATCGGCGCGGTCGCACCGCTCGCGGTCGCAGCCATCCTGATCCTGCTGATGCTTCAGTTGCAGGACATGAAGAAGATGGCACTCGTCCTGCTGACCGCGCCGCTCGGGATGATCGGCGTATCGCTGACCTTGGCGATCTTCCACGTGCCATTCGGCTTCGTGGCGCTGCTGGGCACGATCGCGTTGGCAGGCATGATCATGCGCAACTCGATCATCCTGATCGACCAGATCGACCAGGACCTTGCGAACGGCCTGGCACCGTGGGAGGCCATCGTCGGCTCTACGCTGCGCCGCTTCCGTCCGATCGTCCTGACGGCGCTGGCGGCGATCCTGGCGATGATTCCGCTTACGCATTCGACCTTCTGGGGCCCGATGGCGTGGGCGATCATGGGCGGTCTGTCGGTGGCCACGCTGATGACGCTGATCGTGCTGCCGACGCTGTATGCGCAGTGGTACCGCATCCGTCCTGATACGCCCGCTTCCGCGCGTCCCGCTACGGAAGGCCAAGGCGCTACTCCCGCGCTGATGCCGGAGTCCGCATGACGCAGACGACCCATTGGCTCCCCATTCTGGGCAATGCCCTGCCAATCCGAGCAGTCCCTTCCGATCGCATCGCGATCAACGGCGCGACATTTCCTCCCCGCGCCGCAGCCCCTCCCACGCACGCATCTACAAAGGAATCCCCCATGCGTTTCACTACTCGCGCCGCAATGTTTGCCACTGCCCTGATGGTCACTTCGCCGTTGCTCGCCTCCGGCCTGTCCAATCCGACCTTCGAAGAGCAGCAGATTCTCGTCAAGGTCGACGAATCACGGGTTCAGGAGGGGCCGGAAAAGCGCACGTTCATCGAAGAGCAACTGGCCCTGTCTCCGGAAGCGGCGGAGCGCTTCTGGCCGGTGTACGAACAGCACCAGGCCGGCCTCAATGAGCTCACCCGCCGCCGCGTCGAGAACATCCTTACGTACGCGCGTGCCTACGGTGCAGGCAGCCTGGATGACAAGACCGCCAATGGCTTGGCGCGCGAGGCGATCGCGATCGAGGAAGACGAAGCCTCTCTTCTGAAGCGCACCTATCTGCACGCCAGCAAGGCAGTGTCGCCCGCGCAGGCGGCGCGATACGTGCAGATCGAGGCAAGGGCCAGGGCCATCGTTCGAGCGAAGGAGGCGATGCGCGTGCCACTGATCAAGTAGCAGCAAGCAAGCGTCTGCTTTGCAAGGGCAGGGGGCAATGGTCATGCCTCTTGTCCCTTGTAACGACTTGCCCTGGGCCGTCGCGATCCACCCCCCCCTCGCCATACAGAATAGCCATGCGTCCCCCCTTCTTTTCCCAGTGGCTGCTTGCAGTCGTCCTTATCCCTGCCTGTGTGTGGCAAAGCGCACAGGCGCAGGAAGCGGATTCCTGCAGCAGTAGCGATGTGCCCCGGCCCCCGGTCGTCAATCTCCGCGTCGACAACGACATCTTCGGCGGGCAGGATCAGGGCTACAGCAACGGGCTCCAGCTGACCTTGGTCTCGCCCAACCTGCGCGACTACACCACCGATCCGTGCCTTCCGCGCCTGGCGCGTTGGATCAACGGTCACCTGTCCGCGCTGCAGCCAAAGGGGTTCGAGCAGCGGAACATGATCGGCACGTTCGCCCAGGGCATCTTCACGCCGACGGACTACGACCGCCGTGACCTGATCGAAGACGACCGCCCCTACGCTGCAGTACTCCTGTTCGGCGTGGGCTACAACGCCCGCAACGAGGATCGGCTGCATACGACGCAGCTGCAGGTTGGCGTGCTGGGCCCGGCGGCAATGGGCGAGCAGGTGCAGAACGGCGTGCACAGCGTGATCGGCGCCGACAAGTTCCGCGGCTGGGACAACCAGTTGGAGAACGAACCCGTGTTCCGCATCGTCCACGAACGCATGCGGCGCTTCGCTCCGGAGGCTGGCGCGAACGGCTGGGGCTGGGATGCCATCTCCCACTACGGTGGCAGCCTCGGGAATCTCACCACCTACGCGAACGCCGGCGGCGAGGTTCGCTTCGGACGAAACCTGCCAGACGACTTCGGAAGCACTCCGCTGCGTCCGGCTGGCGAGAACACCGCGCCGATCCGTGAGTCACAGAACCACTACACGCAAGGCATGCACGTCTTCCTGCATCTCGACGCACGCTGGGTGTTTCACGACATCAGTCTCGACGGCAACACGTTCCGGGACAGCCACAGTGTCGACAAGCGCGAAGCAGTAGCAAACATCGGCTTGGGCGTCGCCTGGATGGTGGACCAGTGGAAGTTCGCGCTGGCCCGCTACCACAGCACGCGCGAGTTCGAGGGTCAGCAGGAATCTCCGGTCTTTGGCAGCTTCACGATCAGCAGGGCGCTTTGACCGCGCATCCCCTATGAAGAAGATTCATCACATGACGCTAGGGCACCCAGGCTCAGTGAGGCTGTGCCTCCTGGTGCTGATAGTGGCGTTGTCGAGCGGTTGCGCCGCGTTCGTCCGGCCGGCAGTCAAGGTCAAGACGCTGACTCCGGTCGAATACATCACTGCCAAGCGGGGCGACATCCTCACGACGGGCGAGCTCAGCGCCGCCACCGATGAAGCGATCCGAGATGCAGGCCTGGACGACGGCGCCTGCCGGGAGCCGTCGCCCGCCTGCATAAGTGCCCTGGCAAAAGCGGATGGCCTTTCAGACGAAGAGCGCCTGTTGGCACTGTCCGAGCTGTGGCTCCAGCAGGCTGCGAACGCTCCGCGTGGGGCACGTAAAGGCCAAGCGAACGATGCAAGGCTGGGTGCATGGCTGGAGGTCGCCAGGCACGCCTATGCCTATCTCTTCTTCACTGAGCGCTCGCCCGGAGAGCGTGCATTCGAGGACCGGCAGACCCAGGCACGCGACTACTACAACCTCGCCGTCCAGGAAGCCACCGTTGCGATCTTCGCCAGGCGGGTCCGCGGTGTGTCCGACTTTGACGACCTCGGGGTAATGCGGCTTTCCAAGTGGGCCGTGCATGCAGACTTGTCAGGTCTGGCCGAATCTGAGCAGGCGCAGGTCCCGCGGGAGTTGGTGCCCGCTGCGTCTATGTCATTCGCCGGGGTGCGCAGCGTGTACCGGCGCGACGGTTTCGGCGCCGAACTGGTGGCCGTGCTCGATGACCCGGCCTCCGATGTGTCGGGCAAACCGTCAAAGCAACCGGACCTCAACAGGAAAACCCTTGGCCCGGTGTGGAGCCAGATGCCGTCGCCCACGGTCACCGTGCTGATCCGCTTTCCCGGTGAAACCTTGTCAGACGTGTTGTCCACGTCGGAGCTGGTCGTCGCTGCTTACGATCCATTTCAGAACGCTCAGGTTGGCCTGCACGGGCAGGACGTCCCGCTGGCTGCGAACTTCACCGCCGGTTACGGCCTATGGCTGGCGCGCTCAGGCTTCTCGCGGCAATCACTGAGCTCCCTGTTCGGCAGCGAGCGCGGGATCGATCACCCGCACCTGTACCTGATGCAGCCCTACGACCCCAGCAAGCGGATCGTGCTCATGGTCCATGGGCTGGCCAGCAGTCCTGAGGCGTGGGTGAACGTCGCCAACGAGCTCATGGGTGACGAAGAGCTGCGCAAGAACTTCCAGGTCTGGCAGTTCTACTACCCGACCAATATGCCGATCGCCTTGAACCATGAAGCCATCCGGCAGACGCTCGGAGATGCAATGCAACACCTGGACCCGCACGGCGAAGATCCCGCCTCACGGGGCATGGTGCTCGTGGGCCACAGCATGGGCGGTGTCATTGCCCGACTGATGGTGTCCTCGTCGACAGGGACGTTATGGGACCGGCTGGTCGGCGAGAAGGTCCACGACGAAGCCCGGCTGGAGCGACTGCGTTCGAAGGTTGGACACATTCTTCAGTTCGACCCGGTGCCGCAAGTCGATCGCGTGGTGTTCGTCGCCGCTCCCCACCGCGGCACCGATCTCGCTGGCAGCGGGCTGGGGCACTGGATCGGTCGCATGGTGCGTATGCCCCTGACCACACTCACCCAGTTCGCAGACGTCATGGTCGATCTCACCGCCGTCAGCGGTAGCAACGGGTCGCGCACGGCGATACCGACGAGCATCGAGAACCTGGACAAGGCGGACCCGTTCGTTCAAGCCGCGGCCGACCTGCCGATTTCTCCGGACGTGCGCTACCACTCGATCATTGGTCAGCGGAAATCGGAGAGTCCGCTGACTTCATCCGACGATGGGGTAGTGCCGTACTGGAGCTCGCACCTCGACGGCGCGGTCTCGGAGAAGGTTGTCCACGCGGGCCACAGCGTCCAGGAGACGCCCCAGGCAGTCGTCGAGCTCAAGCGCATTCTGCGGGAAGACATAGGCGAGCGCGCAGCGGCCGTTGCGACGCAACAGCAGGGTTCCTCGGCCGCCGGCATTTCCACGTTCAGCACCACGCCAGTCCAAAACTGAGCGAGGTTTGCTGCATTCCACCGCGCGCAAACAGTGCGCGTATATGACTTCAACCATGCATAGGGAACCACATTCCATGAACCTGCTGCACCTTGATTCCAGCATCCTCGGCCCGTCTTCGGTGAGCCGAGCCTTGTCCTCCCACGTGGTCGAGCAACTGCTCAATAGGTTTCCGCATCTTCGCTTGACCTATCGGGATCTGGCCGCAGAACCGATTCCCCATTTGTCCGGCACCTATCTGGCCGCCGCACATGGCGCCGTGGATGCGGCCCGTGACGCCGTGCTTGCGGCCCGTGACGCCGTGCTACTCGAGGATCTGGCACTCGGAGAGACGGTCATGAAGGAGTTCCTTGCCGCTGACATCGTGGTCATCGGCGTGGCCTTCTACAATTTCTCGATCTCCACCCAACTAAAGGCATGGATCGACCGCATTGCGATCGCCGGGAAGACATTCCGCTATTCGGAGTCTGGGCAGCTGGAGGGCCTGGCTGGCAACAAACGCGTGTTCCTGGCCATTGCACGCGGTGGCTTCTACAGCGATGGCTCACCCTCGCACGCAATGGAGCACGCAGAAACCTACCTGCGAAGCGCGTTCTCGTTCATCGGAGTGACCGACCTCAACGTGATCGCTGCAGAAGGTCTAAAGGTGAGCGGGGAGCAACGGCAGACGGCGATCGCTCAGGCCGAATTGCGCATCGCGCAGACCATCGCTGGTTTGGCAGCCTGAGGGTTCGGAGGCGTTCCAGCCTCAGGGAGGCTCTGTCGCCATGATCTCGTTGTAGGGCGGAATCCGGAAAGTACGGTGCGGCCTACGGGGGCCGCACCGGTCAAGAGTCTTGGGAGATGGTCAAGGGCCGGTAGGTAAAGAGGGCTGCTCGGCGGTAGAGCGGATGGACGTCGGAGCTGACGTGTCCTTGACGATTGTCGATACTCCATTGCCCTCGCCGGGCGCCGGGATCCCCAGTGCGCGTGCGCAGGCGGCGGCCTTGTTGAGATGGCGATCGACTTCGGCCGGGTCCGGTGGCGTGCTGCCAGGCTTCAAGAGGCTGGCCAGCTTGTCGGGCGAGAGATCCGAGGGCGGAATCGCGGGCGGCGTGCAATTGTCCTGTTCCGTTGGAGCTTGGGGCGCCAGCCTTGGAAGGCCGGGGCCGCCAGCAAATAGCGGGGTGGACGCGAGCAGGGCAAACGCGAGCGCGGGGGCACGGGTAGTGATCTGCATTTGAGTTCCTTCTGGACCGGGGAGTGAGGCCGCCGCGACGCAGCGAGCAGGAAGCCAGCGGGGGGAGAGAGACCGCCGGGGGAGCGACGGCTTTGGCTTGTATCCTGCCCGCCGGTCGCGGGCCTCAGATGTAGCTTGCGCGTCTGCTTCCTACGGATGACCTATGGATTCGCAAGGTGACATCTCGCGCCTCCGGCCGAACACGCCTCCGGCCTCAATGCCTTCGACCCTGCTTATGGAAGCTGGCGACGGCCATGGTGCGGCAAGGAGGCCGGCTTCCTGACTACGATCACCAGTTCTGCAGTTCCCGCCGGCATGCCTGACTGAATGCCCTCAACGGATCGGGCGTCGGATTGCCCTGTTTGCGCGCCTCCTCGAAGACCTCCTGGGGGGTCTTGTTGCCGCCGATGTACAGCTCACCGATCTGCATAAGGACCGCCTCGGCCGCCGCCAAGACCTCGTCGGACGATGTCAGTCGGATGCGATTTGTCAGCGCGAGCAGCTGCGTCAGTTCGGACAGGCTGTCGATATCCCGCTGTATCGCGTCTATCCCCACGCGCGTGGCCTCGTTGATAAAGTCGCCGTACAGGGCTTCGCGCTTGGCGATTTCCTTGGCCGCACGTTCTCGAGTCGCTTGGTAACGGTGCGTAAACCAGGTGGTTGCGAAGGTAGTCAGGCCGCCGACCAGAGAGCCGGTCAGAGCAGCCAACGCGGTGATGATCGAAGCGTCCATGACCCACCTCTGCTACGCGCGTGTGGCTGACTAGTATCCGCCTCCAGACGCGATGACGTCCTCTCGGTCCGCGAGGCAGAACGCCGCAATCTGGTGCCGCTGCCAGCGATTGCAGCGACGCGTCCGGAGGCGCGCCCCTGTGAAGCTTCACGTGCGCTAGGCGAGCGGACGGTTCTGGCCGTTAGCGGTCATTGAGGTGAGCAGGCCGGCCAGTCGGTGCTAACGTCCGCTTCCGACCCATAGCGGTCATTGGCCTAGCCATTCGTACCCCACCCGCTGGGTCCGGTTACACGGCTTGTTAGCCGGACCCAGCTTGCATAAGCTCAAGCGCAATCAGGGAGTTACAGCCCATTCGCTGGGGTGTGGCGTCAGACGTATAACCGGACCCACGGGTCCGTCTATTAGGTAGTTAGGGCTCAAAGAAGATGACCTGGCTCTCAAAGCTAATGCGACGTCGGCGTCAGGAGCCTATTTACGCATTGCCGGCGCTTACCGCGTTGTTCGAGAATCACGGCTTTAGATATGCCGGTTTCACACGGGATGACAATGCACTCGCCGGTAGAGAAGAGCACTATTTCGCGCGTCGCGACTGTAGCTTCGTTATTGAGTTCGGAATTGGCCAACACACACATGGAGATTGCTTTGTTGCAGTGAGTGTCAGCCACCCAGCCGGCGCCACCAAGACTCTGCACGCTCCCCTCTCCTACTTTGTCGATTATCGATCAGACTTGAACCGTTTGTGGCTGTCCGGGCGAGCGGCTGACGATGCCCTGGCGGAGAGCGTGGCGCCTCACATTGAGTATGCTGCTAGCGTCGCATTGCTAGCACATCAAAGGGGTCGCTCGATTCCTCTGGCGGCAGACTTGAAGGACGCACAAGCGGACGGGGCGGCGTCGAGCCCTAACAATTCATTCAAGCCGAAGCCGCTTCGCGGCTCGGCTTAACTCTGGCGTTAGGCCGCAAACCGAATGTCCGACTTCCCTCAGATCAAAGAGTGGCGCTGCGCCGATGGTCCCGTCACCCACCTCCTGCTCGTCGATCAGTTCGGCTACGTCACGCACTCCGAGGCAGGTCCATCGCCTTTCACGGGCGGCTCGGCCAGGTTCTCATACGCGGACTTTGTGTCCGGCCGCAGGCACTCGGAGATCCGTGCCACGTTGGGTGAGGCGGTGCTCAATGAAGCGTTGTCGCTTGTTGGCCGCAGTTTGCCGCTCGTCTCCGGCAAGCTTCCTGCGGCCTAACAATTCATTCAAGCCGACACCGCTCCGCGGTGCGGCTTAACTCTGGCGTTAGGGCCCGCACATGCACTTTACGCAACTCGGGGAATTTCTCGCGGCCTCCCGCATCACTGGGCCCAAGCACAACCTGCTTGCGATTAGGCTCGGTGGTTCCGGCGATCCGCTTGTCTGTGACCGGGTTCCTGCTATGGGAGGGTGTAAACACACGCCGCTGGACGAGGATCAACTCATCAAGAACGTACTTGATGGGGTGGCTGAGGCAAATCAACAGCTAGGAACTACCTACGCGGTGTCGCACATTCGATACGTGGAGAACGACACGCCGCCTGAGGTCGTTTACGCTTTCATGGCAATGCGTATCGTTGAACGCCTTCACAATGGTGGCGAGTTTGCTCAGGGCGCCTCGACCGGGCCCTAACAAATCATTCAAGCCGAAGCCGCTTCGCGGCTCGGCTTAACTCAGGCGTTGGCGAATGGCCGCTTATGGCCGACAGCGGTCACTCGGCCAGGTACGCTTTGATTGGCTTGGCGTCACCGCGGCCCATAGTCCCGGTCGCCACCTTCGAGTGCGGCCATGATCCAATGGGCGAGGGTTGCACCTTCCACCGGCTTTACCAGGTACGCGAACGCGCCGCCCGCTATGACGCGTTGGCGTAAGGCCTCGGACGGAAACGCCGTCACGACTATCACCGGCAAGCGGCTTCCCAGTGCGGCCAGGGCCGCCAGCAGTTGTTCACCACTCATCAGCGGCATGTGTATGTCAGTGACCACGCAGTCCGCGTCGCTGGAATCCAAGTCGCTGAGAAGGTCTTCTGCCGATCCGTACGCGCGAACTTCGTGACCAAGCGACCGCACGAGACTGGACAGAGAGTTCCTGACCCCTGCGTCGTCGTCGACTATGGCGATCGTGGCAGCGCGCTTCATTCATCGGGTCCTCGCGCCGAAAGGGGCACGAACGTGCGCCGGGACGGCAATTCCTACGTTACGCCATGAACACGCCGACGCGAATCATACGCAGGTATGCAGCGGCCGGATCAACCTGGTCCCATCTCCACGGCCTCAGCCTGCCGCATCAAATCTTGCCGCCCGAGATTCCAGCAAGAGAACACGGCACCCCCCGTGCGACATCTTGACTACCGCCGCATACCGAATGTCTCCCTGCGTGCGGGTGGCGCCCAGCCAGATGCGTGCTCTGCTGTGCAGGTCACCCAGATCGCGTGACGCAACGTGCGTCAAAGAACGTGCCAATGACTTGCCTGCGGTAGGAATCGGACCTCCCCCGCCGCTGCAAGAAGTTGGCCGACACCTTCGTACAATCGACAATGCCTGACGGGATCTGTGAAATGACGTCACCGGCCCAGTTTCGAAGTCCGAGGCAGGGCATGAACGTTCTGACGGAGGATCGGACATGAAGCGCAGGAACAAGTTGACCATTGTCGCAACCGCGGCGATCGCTATTGCGGGAGCCGCGGCCTTTGCCGCGCCCGACAAGTACACCCTGAAGTCACCCAGCGGAGTGGCGTTCTCCGACTTCCGGGGTTACGAAGATTGGGCGGTGGTTTCATCGGCCAGGACTGACGAGGTGCTCAAGGTCATCGTGGCGAATCCGATCATGATCAAGGCCTATAAGTCAGGCATTCCCGGGAATGGCCAGCCATTCCCGGAAGGATCGAAGATAGCGAAGCTGCAGTGGAAACCCAAGAAGAGCACGGAGGCCCCGTTCGCAGTGGATGTTCCGGACGTTCCGACCCAGGCGTTCCTGATGGAGAAAGACAGCAAGCGCTTTCCGAAGAGTGGTGGCTGGGGATATGCGCTGTTCAATCATGATCTCGCCAACGACTCGTTCACGGTCGATCCCACCGGCGTCTCAGATTGTGGTCACGCCTGTCACGTCAAGGTTCAGAGCAAGGACCACATCTTCCACCCGTACCAGAAGCGCTGAAAGGTATTGGCCCAGCCGAAAGTTGCTAAGGTCGATCGCGACCAGTAGCAGATCGCTCACCGATTGGAGGTCGGGTCCGCGCTCCTCCGTCGCCGACTCGGAAGCTTGATCCACGTCCACGATGTCATGGGCGTTCAACGCGGCGCCGAAGTTGCCACACGACGCAGCAGGACGTCGTGGCCGAAATGGAATTCCTGTTCCAAGGCGTGGCTTGCGAACTTCTCCAGGAAGCGAACCTCCAACCCGCGCCACAGTTCATCGCACTCGCGCCACGGGCCGATCTCCGCAACCTCTAAGCCGGCATGGGAATGAAGGACGACCTCATCAGGTACGTCCACGTGGCGTAGCAATGGTGCCTACGGGCTCTGCCGGCCAGGGCACCGGCGAGAGCGCGAAGCCACCTTTTGATCTTAATAGTCAAACCATTGATTGAGGGCTTCCACTTTTTCCCTCGTGTACGGAGGAAACAGGTGATCGATGGCGGCGTCCGGTGGTGAGACGAGAATCGACTTGGCGTGGGTCAATGCGTCAAAGCCGTGCTTGCCATAGTACTGGCCGATGCCCGATGTGCCGACGCCGCCGTAAGGCATGCTTTCGATGAAGAGGAAGACATTGGTCTGGTTGACCGCACCGCCACCGAAGGACAGCGAGCTGAGGACTCTGTCGATCACCGCTTGGTCGCGGCTGAAAACGTACGCGCTTAAGGGTTTTGGCAAGGATTTGATCTTCGCCAGCAACTCGCCCAGGTCGGAGTACACCAGGATCGGCAGGATCGGCCCGAAGATCTCGTCCTGCATGACCTTGTCGACCCACGTGACGGGATAGAGAACAGTCGGATCCATGTAGCGCGACGCTTCGTCGTAACGACCGCCGGCAACCACCTTGTCGGGATCAATGAGGGAGGCGAGGCGCGTTACCGTCGCTGGCGTGATGAGGCGGGAGTAGTCGTCCGGCCGGCTGCGAGGGTCGTCACCGTACAACTCCACCAACGCCTGCCTGGTGGCGGTGACGAACGCCTCCGCAACGGATTCGTGGACGACGGCATAACCCGGGGAGACGCACCACTGCCCGCCCCAAGCGGTGGCGCCCCACACGATCTTCTTCGCGGCGTCGGCAATGTTCGCGGTGGCGTCAACAATCGCGGGGTTCTGTCCGCCGAGCTCGAGCAGGACGGGCGTCAGGTGTTCCGCTGCTGCCCTCATGACGGCCTTGCCGGCGCCAACGCTGCCGGTAAGGAAGATGAAGTCGAAGGGCATCTTGAGGATGTCCGTCATGCGTTCACGATCGGCGGTGACGGCGACGACATTCTCGGGGTCAAAATACCTCGGTATCAGGTCGAGCAACACATCATTGGTCGCGGAGGTCTGGTCGGCGAGCTTCAGGATGACCGGGTTACCCCCTGACAGGGCTGCTGCGGCCGGGCGTAGCGAAAGTGTGAGTGGGCCGTTGAAGGGGCACATGACTAGCGTCACGCCGTACGGCTCCCGGTACACCAGTCCCTTGTGTCCGCTTTCAGCGAGGAACTTCGGGATCGGGGTCTCGACGGGCTTCATCCAATCCTCGAGCTGGGCCCTCATCGCCTCGATGGAGCCGATCGAAGCGGCGACCTCGAAGACGTGCTCCTGCAGCGCGGTCTTGAAATCACGACTGCACGCCTCGTCGAAGCGCTCGAAGTTCTCCTTGAGCATCCGGACGAGCTGATCGAGCTGGTCGATCCTCCATGCATAAGACTTTGTCGCATCAGTCGAAAAGTGCGCCTTCTGCTTAGCGAACAACGCCTCGAATGGCGTCTGGGGTGGGTTGGGGTGGGTGTTTGGCATGGCTTTCACACTTTGGTCGGGGGAGGGTGGAGTGGGGCGCCTACGGTCCGTGGCAATGGTGAGCGAAACCTCAGGCCCGGAGCTGGAGCTGGCCATCGACTTCGCGCACCTCGTATACCTGGAGCGCCGTGGTCGCAGGGCCGCTGATGACTGCCCCGGTGCGGATGTCGAAGCGCGATCCGTGGCATTGGCACAGGATCGTCGTGCCGGCCAGCAGACCGCCCGAGAGCGGGCACGGCGGTATGGAGCAAGTGCATAGATCATCGAAGGCATAGAGACGCCCGCCAACTCGGGTGATCGAAATGCGCAGCTTGTGGTCGCTCAGGTAATAGGGAACCACCAGATCGTCCGGAATCGCGTCTCCGTTCGCGAGGGTGCGGAAGTCGGGCAGGGATGCTTCAACCATGGCACGCTCCTTCAGTACGGGTACTCGGGAATCACATCGGACTTCCTCGCGTCAAGGCGCAGCTCCCCTGGCGCACCCGCGGGCACGATGGGTTGCCGGGGCGCGACCGGAGCGATCCGCTCATAACCGGAACCAAGCGGCGGGCGAGTATCGGCCTCGCCCTTGTTTGGCCACAACGCCATAGCACGCTCGGCCAGGGCTGTGATCGTCAGTGACGGATTCACGCCAGGATTCGCCGGCAGCACGCTGCCATCCATGACGTGAAGGCCAGGGTGACCAAACACGCGCTGGTACGGATCGACGGCGCCGCGCTCGGTGCTGTCGCCAATGGGGATGCCGCCGATGAAGTGCGCGGTCGCAACGCGATCGATGACTTCGGCGAAGGTTGTCCCCTCGCCGGTCTCCATCCTGCCGGCCAGACGTGCAGCGAACTCCTCGACCACCGCGATATGTTTCGGCGGCGGCGTGCCGGTGCCCTGTCGGCTGCGCAGCATGTGGCCGTCCCAGTACAGTTCGATCGACGTATCGGTTGTCTGCATGCAAAGCATGAGTGCTGAACGCTCCGACCAGTGCCGGGGATCGGCGAAGCTCAATACCTCGGCCGGATTACTGGCAAGCTTCCTGAGCCAGGATGCGAAGGGATGTTTCTGCTCGGTCTGGAAGTGATGCGTGGTTTGCAGCGCGAACAGCGTGCTGCCGGGCCCGTAGTACACCGGCTCGATGCTTGTCACGGCGTCCGGCCAGACACTGGATGTGATCGCGACCGAGCCGGGAGTGATGTGGAGCTTCTCCGGGTCGTCCTTCCATTGCGAATGGGTCCGCGTCACGGCGAGCAGTTGTTCGGAGTTGGTCCGGGCGCGCTGTCCGAGTTCGCTCGACAGGTGGCGCAGGCGTCCCTTGTGCTGCATGCGATGGAGCAGCTTCGACGATCCGTAGGCATGCGCGGATACGATCACCTGTTCCGCCGTGTAGATGCGGCGATGAAGGTGTGCGGCGCGCTGGCCCCAGCCAGGATGGCGCGCATGGACTTCGAACCCTCCGCCATCCAGTGGAACCAGGTCGTAGACCTCGTGCAGCTCGTGAACCACCGCGCCGATCTTCTCCGCCAGGTAGAGATAGTTGGTGGTTACCTTGTTCTTGGCGTTGTGCCCGCAACCGACCTGGCAGTTGCCGCAGCTGATGCAGCCGGTGCGCCGTGGACCGACGCCGCCGAAATAGGGGTCGTCCGCCTCGACGCCAGGCTCGCCGAAATAGACCCCGACCGGAGTCTTGTTGAACGTCTCGCCCCGGCCCATTTCGCTCGCGACCGCCTGCATGTAACGATCGATGTCGGTGGGCATGTATGGATAGCGAGTGACGCCGAGCATCCGACGGGCCTGGTCGTAACACGGGGCGAGCTCGTCGGCCCAGTCGGTGATTCCGGCCCAACCCGTCGCATCGAAGAACTGCCTTGGCGGCACGTACAAGGTGTTGCCGTATACGTGCGACCCGCCGCCGACACCTGCCCCGCACAGAATGAGCGCATCGTCGAGGTACTCGAGCCGTTGGATGCCGTACATCTGCGCCGCCGGCAACCAGAGGTAGTTCTTGACGTCCCAATTGGTCTTCGGGATGTCCTCGTCGTTCCAGCGCCTTCCGGCTTCCATTACGCCGACGCGGTAGCCCTTCTCGGTGGCGCGAAGTGCGGCAACGCTTCCGCCGAATCCCGACCCTATGACCAGCACATCAAAATCGAACTTGCTCATTAGTCCTGCACACCCGGCATCTGTTGCTCGTAGGCGCACAGTGGCGAGAGGCCGGAGTGGCGACAATTACATCTTCGTATCGTCCACGCCCCTCAAGGTCGCCCGTGGTCACGTAACACGATAGCGATACGAAGGTGTAATTGTCGACATTCGACGCCCGCGCCACTTTGTACCAACAGCAACTGAGGGCGATTTTCGGAATGGCAACTCGCGTTTCGACCGCGCACATTCACGAACGCCTTGCAGATTCCACGGCCAAAGTGGCTGGGCGCCGATTCCGGAGTTTGTTCTCCACAGTTGGCAAGATCGAAGAGCTCAATGAATGGCTCGACTGATCATTCCGGCGGTTTCGGCAAGGGAACCAATATTCAATAGGAGATTGGAGCGATGAAATCGCTGGTAGAAATCGCTATCGAATCACATGGCGGCATCAAGCGTTGGGCGGAGCTCGATTCCGTCACCGCGCATCTCAATCTTGGCGGGGCCCTTTGGAGCCTCAAAGGGCATCCTGATATGGCTGGGGAGACAGACGTTTCAGTCGGCACCCGCGCCCAATCGGCTTCCCACTACCCATTCCTGGCCGATCGCGCGCGAACCAGCTTTGAGCCAAACAGAGTCGCCCTTGAACGCGCAAACGGAGACTTGATCGAAGAGCTAGGGGAGCCGCGCGGATCGTTTGCCGGGCATACGCTAGAAACACCGTGGAGCAAGCTGCAGCTTGCGTACTTCGGGGGATACGCAATTTGGACCTACCTCAACATGCCTTTCGTTCTGGCCCGCCCCGACGTGGCGAGCGAGGAGTCAGACCCGTGGGAAGAGAACGGGGAAACGTGGCGCCGGATCAAGGTTCGGTTTCCGGATGGGATCGCCACGCACTGTGCTGAACAGACGCTCTACTTCGACAGTCTGGGTCTAATGAGGCGCCACGACTACGATGTGGACATATCAGGTGGAACCGAAGCTGCGCGCTACACAGGGGGGTACGTAGAGGCTGGTGGAATAATGTTCCCAACGCAGCACACGATCTTCCCTCGTCAATCGGACAACACTCCGAACCGGGATCTGGTGGTCGTGTCGATTGAAATGTCGGGTATTGAGCTCAAGTGAGTCCAACATTCGCTAGCATCCGGCTCCTCCGGCGCCTCAACGCGCTTTGGGCGGCGTTGAGGGACTGGCAATGAGGGAAAGACAATGTCCACGACCAAAAAAACCTATCGCGCGATTCAAGCCGTCAGCCCAGGAAGATTGGAAATGGCCAAGCTGCCGTTGGTCGATCCGAAGCCAGGCTACGTTCGAATACGTGTCGAGGCATGTGGCGTCTGTCATTCCGACGCTGCAACCGTAGAGGGAAAATTCCCGATAACCTGGCCACGCGTACCTGGGCATGAGGCGGTTGGCGTAATCGACAAGGTCGGGGATGGCGTCGAGGGATGGGCCGTCGGACAGCGCGTGGGCGTGGGATTCCTGGGCGGAAGCTGCGGCCATTGCGACCGGTGCCGCGGTGGCGACCTTGTCAATTGCCGAAATCAAGAGTTCACAGGGGTCCAGCACGATGGCGGCTATGCGGAGGTGCTGCTCTCCAAGGCGAGCGGTCTGATATCGATTCCTGATGACCTCGCCGCCGTCGATGCGGCGCCACTACTATGCGCCGGCCTCACCACGTTCAGTGCACTCCGCAATGCTTCCGCGAAAGCAGGCGACCTCGTTGCCGTGCTTGGAATCGGCGGGCTTGGGCACCTGGGCGTCCAGTACGCGCGGCACATGGGATTCGAGGTAGTAGCGATTGGGCGCGGGGCGGACAAGGCGGAGTTCGCTAGAAAGCTAGGTGCTCATCACTATGTCGACAGTTCCGAGGTCGACCCGGGACAGGCGCTGCAGGACCTCGGCGGAGCGGCGTTGGTTATTGCCACCGCGTCCGGCGGGAAGGCGGTAGCGCAAACGGTGAAGGGCCTTCGCCCACGCGGCAAGGTTGTAACGCTTGGAGCGTCGCCGGATCCGATCGAGTTCGCGACGTCCGACCTGATGTTTGGTAGCCGCTCGATCGAAGGCGCACTAACCGGAGATCCCGCGACCGGAGACGAGACGCTGAACTTCAGCGTGCTTACCGGGGTAGCGGCCATGATCGAAACGATGCCGCTGGAGAAGGCCGCGGAGGCTTACGCAAGGATGATGTCAGGAAAGGTTCGATTTAGAATGGTTCTAACAATGTAAAGGTCTAAGGGACCTGGCACCATTTGCGGAACTTCGCCGCGCGCATGCAGCAGGTCGCACGACGCGCGAGAACGGCAGCTCGCGGCAGCGCACCTTCAGCGGTAAGGGGCGCGAGGAATTGCGAACGCAAAAGTGGCGCCATAGCCTTCATTGTTCATCGCCCAGATTCGACCATTGTGTCTTTTAATGATCGAGCGACTCACGGACAGGCCAATCCCCATTCCCTGCGGTTTCGTGCTGAAAAATGGCTTGAACATCTCTTCGGAATGCTTTGGATCGAACCCAGCGCCGCTATCGCAAACCGTTACCCGCACCAGATCATCGGCGTCGAGCTCGGTTGTGATTGAAAGTTCTCGCGGTCTGTCCTCCACTGTCTGCATGGCATCTGCAGCGTTCGTTAATAGGTTCAATATAACCTGCTGCAGTTGGATGCGATCTCCAGTCAGTACAGGGAGGTCGGTAGCGAGATACTGACGCAGGGACGCGCCCTTCCGTTTCAGATCGTTACTACACAGCGCGATGACTTCTCGCGTCGCCTCGCTCAGTTCAACAGGCTCATCTGCTTTGTCCTTCTTTGTGAACAATGCGCGCAAATGAGTAATCATGTCTGACGCGCGATTGGCGTCCCGGATCGTGCGACGCGCCGTCTCTCGTGCGCCCTCGAGATCGGGTTGATCGTCCGCCAGCATCAGCAGGCATGTGCTGGCATTTGTTAGGATTCCCGAGAGCGGTTGATTGATCTCGTGCGCAATCGACGCGGTGAGTTCGCCTATCGTCATCACGCGAGTTGCGTGCGCTAGGGCGGCTCTAGTGTCGTGCAGCTCCTCTTGGGCAACCTTCAGGTCTTCAATGTCAGTGGACGTGCCGACAAAGCTAATTATGTGGCCTTCCGGATCACGCACCGCAACCGCACGGTTGAGGTGCCAGCGGTACGCGTTGTCACGCGCGCGTAGAAAGCGGGCTTCCATGGTGAATCCGTTACCGGATCGTATTCCGTCCCAGTAGACCATTCGGGCTGCCTCGCTATCGTCAGGATGCATTGTGTCCATCCAGGAATCGGGGTGCGTGCGAACATAGTCTGGTGAATGCCCGGTGTAGTCGTACCACCCCTGGTTGACGATGTCCGGCGCCCCATCGGGCGTCATCGACCAAACGGCCGCAGGAATCGAGTGGATCATGTTGGCGAGCTTCTGCAGCTGATCAATTGCGCGTTTATGGTCTTCGATGTCGAATGCGACCACGTACCATCGAACGATACCGCCTCGCTCATCAAGAAACGGCTTGTATCGCACAAGGAACCAGCGATATTGCCCGTCTTTTCCGAGCACCCGCTGCTCAGTGCTGAATGGGACCGTTCTTCTCAGCGACGCGGCACGCACTGCCCGAACTCGCGCAAAATCATCCGGGTGGATCACGCGGTCACGATAATCCTCCTGTTTGACGTCCGCCATCGTGAGGCCCGTGTAGTCCATCACCGCCTGATTCACGAACTGGACGTATCCATCGATGTTCAGTACATATATGTGGGTAGGAATGGTGTTGATTATCAGCCCTAGATTGCGCTCGTTCGCCTGCAGCGCCTCGTCGCTGCGCCTTCGGTCTTCGACGTCGATGCTGATGCATAGCCATCGAGAGATGCTACCGGCTTGGTCACGAATCGGATTGGCCCGGAGTTGAAACCATCGGTAGGATCCGTCGTGGCGCCTAAGTCGCGCCTCTGTTGCCCCGGACTCGCCGGCAGTCACGACCGAACGCCAATAGTCGCGAATGCGGTCGCGATCATCAGGATGGATCGCATCGATCCAGCCCGCGCCAATGGCTTGTTCGGACGTTAATCCCGTGTAGTTGAGCCAGTCTCGATTGAGAAGGTCGGCGCGGCCGTCTGGAAGGCCCGCCCAAGCCATGCCAGGAAGCGAATCAATGAGTTGGGGGAGGTCGAATTGCATGTCACTGGGAGGGAATAGTCACTATTGAGCCGCGGGAACCCCCATCCATGGACCATCGTTGCGATCGTCGTCGAATCAGACCGCACCCCAATGCACGTGCTTGTCACAATCTACATGGCGTGAGCGAGGCGCCGTGCGTACATATACGTTGGTATCATTACGGCTCCTGGCCGCATCGGAGCATGCTAGCTACCATGACCAGAGGAGTCAAAACGGCGTCCCCGGAGCGCTCGGATGTGGCGCGAGCGCTGGTGTCAGTCGTCGACGATGATCAATCCGTCCGAGAGTCTCTTCCGGATCTCCTAAGGCAGCTGGGATTCTCCGCGCTGGCGTTTTCCTCAGCGGAGGAATTTCTTGGCTCCGACGCTTTTTCGATGACTCGGTGCCTCATGTTGGACATCGCAATGCCTGGCATGTCCGGGCCAGAGTTGCAGAAAGAGCTTGCGCGGCGTGAGCACGTGATCCCGATCATTTTCATCACCGCCGGAGCAGAAAGGTCCTTGCACCGCGATCTCATCGCACGTGGTGCAATTGATCTGCTTCTCAAGCCTTTCAGCCAAGAAGCCTTGAAGTCTGCATTGGGTGCTGCCATGAGAGATTGCGCGCGGGATTAGTGGATAATGAACTCACCTGCTGCCATCGTGTCAGGCAAGGACTCTGGCTCGATCTCGAGTGCGAGCTCGGTCGAGATACCCGTCGTATTCGTCGTCGACGACGACGTCTCCATCCGTGAGTCTCTGGAGCTGCTCATCAATAGCGCGGGCTGGAGCGCGAAACTATTCAGCACGGCCGAAGCCTTTCTCGCGCACACACGGTGTCCAGTGCCGTCCTGCCTTGTGCTGGATGTCGGCCTTCCGGCGCTCAATGGGCTCGATCTGCAAGATCGCATTGCTGACTGGCAAACATTGCCGATCATCTTCATCACTGGATGTGGCGATATCCCAATGTCGGTGAGGGCGATAAAGGCAGGTGCGGTCGAGTTCCTGACAAAGCCGCTCACAGCGGAAGTCCTGCTCAGCGCACTTCACGGGGCAATCGAGCGAAGCCGTATGCTTCTGGTGGAGGAGTCCAAGCTGAGGGTCCTTAGCGATCGCCTGGAGTCTTTGACGAATCGCGAGAGGCAGGTAATGGCGCTTGTGGTTCGGGGACAGCTGAACAAGCAGATAGCCTACGAGCTCCACCTCAGCGAGGTAACCGTGAAGGTCCACCGCGGCCGCGTAATGCGAAAGATGGCTGCTCGTTCCCTCGCGGAACTGGTGAACCTGGCGGCGCGTCTGGGTGTCTATCCGACGTAGCCGCTGCGACCAAACGAGACGCCATGTCTGCGCGTATCCCTAGTCAGGCTCAACCCGGCCCGATCCCCAGGACTTCGGCTTGCCGCACCAGGTCTGCCAGCGTCCGTACCCCCATCTTTCGCATGACGTTGCCACGGTGGACCTTCACGGTGATCTCGCTCAGGCCGAGCAGTCCGGCCACTTGCTTGTTCATCAGACCCGCAGTGACGTGCACCATGACCTCGCGCTCGCGCGAGGTCAGAGTTGCGTGACGGGCGCGCACGTCATCCAAGGCGGACGCCCGCTCGCGCCGGCGGGTATCGCGCTCGAGCGCGGCACCGACCGCATCCAGCATCTCCTGTTCGCGGAAGGGTTTGGACAGGAAGTCCACGGCGCCGCCTTTCATCGCCCTCACCGACATCGGGATGTCTCCGTGGCCGGTCATGAAGACGATAGGCAAAGCGATGCCTTGGCGAGCCAGCTGTTCGGGTACATCCAGCCCGCTGATGCCCGGCAGGCGCACGTCCAGGACGAGACAGGCCGGTGCATCGGGAATGGCGTCGGGCGACAGCTCGGCGGGAGATGCCAACAGCACTGTGCGCAGGCCGATGGAGCGGAACAGGCTGTCGAGCGATTCGCGGACCGTTGGCTCGTCGTCAATGACGATCACGACCGGCACGGGCGGGGTGGAATCGCTGTGACGCTTTTTCGGCGGCGCGTTCATGCTGGCATGCCCGGAGGTGCTGCGGAAAGGGAGATGCGGAAGGTTGCGCCTCGACCGAGGTCGCTTTCCACCGAGAGTCGGCCTCCGTGAGCTTCGACAATGGTCCTGCAGATCGCAAGTCCCATTCCCATGCCCTGAGGCTTGGTGGTGAAGAATGGGTCGAAGAGGTGCTCGATGTGCTCCGGCGGAACGCCAGGCCCATTGTCGGCGATGGTGAGTTCGATATGGTTGTCGCTGACAGGTGCGGCGCGGACCGTCAAGCTGCGCAGCCCCGGCTGGCCGGTCATCGCCTGGTTGGCATTGACCATGAGATTCACCAGGACTTGCTGCAGCTGTACACGGTCGCCGACGACGGAAGGCAGGTGCGATTCGAGATCGAGGGCAAGCTCTACACGGCCTCGTACGAGCTCGTGCTGAATCAGCCGTGCGGCGTCCTCGATGACCGCCACGATGTCGAGGGCTTCCCTTCGCGCGGGCGCCTTGTTCAGAAAGTTCCGGATGCGCTGGACGATCTCGCCCGCTCGCCGCCCCTCCGTTACGGTGCGTGCGATTGCGATCTCGACCTCGGCCAGATCCGGCGTCGCTCGATGGAGCCAGCGCATGCCAGCCTCGCCGTAAGTGACCACGGCCATCAGTGGCTGGTTGACCTCATGTGCAATCGAGGCCGTCAGCTCACCCAACGTCGCTATGCGCGCGGCTCGTGCCAGGTCGGTCTGAGCCAGGAGCAACGCGTCCTGCGCCCGCTTGCGCTCGGTCGTATCGACCACGAACACCAGGACACTCTCATCGCCATCGCCCGGCGACGGAAACGTGATGGTGAAGATCACGGGCACGCGCTTGCCATCGCTGCGGATGATTTCGGTCTCGCCCTCGTAGAATGCGTCGCCTTGCGCGAACGCGAGCAGAGCTCCGGCAAACGTAGGATCGTTGCTGTCGATTACCTCGTCCACGGATCCGGGCGCGCGAGCCGGCTGATCGCTGGCAAAGATGGCGGAGAACGCCGGATTGACCTCCTCGATCCGCGCCAGGCGGCGCATCTCCCCAAAGAAGCCCGGATTGCCGGCGAGGTAGGCTGCGACCATGGTGGCGCTGCGCAAGCCTCGCGCCTCGAGTTCTCGCCGAACCGCGCTCCAATCCTGCTGCAAGACGCCGATGCGACTCTCATCGAACATTCGCCTGTAGCGGCGCTCGCTGAATACCAGTGCCGCGTAGGCTGCCTGGCGCTGGGTGATGTCGGTGTGGGTTTCCAGTACGCCGGTCGCCCGGTCGCGATCGTCACGCTGCACAACCCAGCGACTCTCGACCACGAGGGTGCGGCCGTCGCGGGTGGTCTGCTCCAGCGTGCCCTCCCAGCGGCCAGTGCGCAGGAGCTCGGCTTCGATTAGGTCTCGACGATCGGGGTAACGCGTGCGGAGCAGGGCGTCCGCGTCACGCCCCAGGGCTTCTGAAGGCGGCCAGCCGTAAGTGAGCTCGGCTGTGCTGTTCCAGAAGGTGATTGCGTGATTGTGGTCGCGCACGAAAATCATGTCATGCGACAGGTCCAGGAGCGTGGCCTGAGCGCTCAACGTCCGCACCGCCTCCTGGTTCTTCAGAGCGAGGAGGGCGGCAATGCAGATGGCAGCCAGACTGACGAGGGCGCGCACCGTCTGCGAGCCGACGTGGCCGACGCCGTGCGTGTCGACATATGCCACAACGGTCAGCACGATCGCGCTGACGGCGGCGATGACGATGTCGCGGCGCAGTCCGGTTCCTGCCACCAGCAGCACTGCCACCACGTATAGAACCGCGACGGCGCCTTCGAGGGTGGTGAAGGTGTCCAGCACGAAGATGCCCAGCATCAACATCGCAGCCGATATCCGCAATGCGACCTGCCCCCTGCGTACGCGCGCCGGCTCGCGCGCGACGCCGCGCGAAAGCGCAGATGAGCGGGAGGGGCGCAGGAGTGGCGGCGTGGACAAGAGGTCTCTCCAAGGCCAGCGGCAGTTCTGGCTGCCTGCCATTCGCACTTCACAGGGAGGAATTCTCCTCCATTCCAGCATGGCGCGTCGACCGACCACGCCTGATTCTAGGCGAAGTCGCGTGCCCCCGACGGCGATCACCTGACCTGCGGCAGATCCAGTCCGGCATCGGCTGACCGCGACCTTACGCATACTCCAGTTCCGATCCGGAATCATGGGCGTCGGCCGGTACGGTGTCGAGGCAGGCCAAGCGCTTCCCAAGGTCCCGGGCGGTGGACACGATCTCGGCAATCCACGACGCTTCAGGTCCTTCCTGCCCCTTGCTGAGATCGAGTTCGTCCAGTGTGCCTGTCCCGCCGCCCGCGCGCCCGTCGGTTGCAGGTCCGCTCACGCCGCTCAGCTGCTCCAACCGTTCGCCGACGCGTGCCAACACTGTGTCCAGCGTCTCGGAAACCACACCGTGAACGCGGGTGCCGGCATCCATTGCAAGGACCTGCAACCAACAAACCGCGAGTATCACGTCCGGCGCCTGCGCTAACGCACCCGCGGTCCGAACCATGACAACTCCGCCGTGTCGACCTGGCTCGAGCGAAGCGCGCTGATGAACATCACGGACCTGTGCGACTGAGGCCCAGGCTTGGAGGCGAGCGGTACCCATCGCAAGCTGCCGCTCCAGGCGATTGCCGGTGTCGCGATCCGCCCCTATCAGACCGGCCAGGCCGCGCATCGCGCGGCGCAGCGTGCCTGCCAGCGAATCCATCTCGCGCTCCGGCCACAACGTTGCGGAGACGGCCACCGACACGGCGACGCCAACCATGATCCCGACCATGCGATCCCGAATCTCGGAAATGTCGCTGTATGGGCCGAAATGACCCAACTGGGCCAAGGCGAACGCGAAGACGAATTGCACGCCGATGTAGTTGCTGCGCGGTGACCCGGCGGCCACCCATGCTCCCGCAGCTACGATGGGCAGCGTCAGCAGGAGCAGACCCACGATGGTATCGAGGTGCGGTATGACGAACACCGTCGCCACCAGCGCGACGACGCTCCCAAGCACACAGCCGATAATGCGCTGAAGACCCTTGTGCGATGCCGCGCCCAGGCTCGGCAGGGCCAGAATGAAGCAGGTGAGCATCGACGTGTGAATGCCCGGCCAGTCGAGCGCGGTGTAGACGAAATAGCAGATCGTCGCGGCGAGTACGGTCTTCAGTGCGAACTGCGCGTAGACCGGGTTGGTCAACGCATCCTGGGCAAAGAGCGGCTCCGCGCCGGGTGGCGGCACTTGCTCGGCGGTCTCGGCCGTCGCAGCCATTTCCAGTGCCAGTGCCATTTCGCGCAGCAGCGCGTCAAGCGGAATGCCCGGCGACTCGACGATACAAGGATCAACCAGGCAGACAAACCTAGTCGAGCGCACTATCGCGGACTGGAATGCGCGAATGTCCGCCTCGAGCATCGCGATGAAAATGGTTTGCGCCGGCGACAGCGTCGACTTTGGCAGTCGCGAAAGGTGTGCGGCCGCAGTATGCAGGCGGCCGAGCGCGGCAGCTCTTCCGGAATGAATGGCCCTGTTATGCCGGTGCGCAGGGGTGTCCTTCGCCGCCAGGGTCAGGTGGCGGTGCAGCGCCAGCGCGCTACGCCCGACGGCTGCCGCGGGCAGTGCCTGGGTGTGGTAGTCAAGGCGATGGCCTTGCAGGTGCAACAAGACCTCGCCTAGTTGCCGCGCCATCTCGTCGCGCAACATGCGTGCAGGCTGTTGCGGCAAGACGAGATGGTTCACTGCGATCGTCAGGACGATGGGATAAGTGATCGCCACCCACAACCAGAGCAGCGAGCGGAGCAGCGCCTCCGGGCCAATGCCAAGATCGACGAAGCTTTGGAGATAGAACACGAACAGCGCGACCAGATAGCCGATCGCGCCCAGCCGGCTTATTCGCATGAAGTACATGGCCGCGGACGCGACGACACAGGCGGTGAGGATCCGGATCATCGGGTAGTCGATGGTGAACTTGATCAGCAGCAGGCCGAGCGCCACCGCGAGCGTCGTACCGATCAGCAGTGTCGTGCCGGCCAAGCGGGTAAGCAGGGTGCTTTCCTGGGCGGTGAACAGCACCATGACCATCGACAGCGACAGGAACGGCAACTGCAACGTCATGGCGATAACGATGACCAGGGCCATGCTCAACACGAGACGTGCGACCGAGCGCAATCGCCCAGGGAACGGCGCAAGCTCGCTGCGGATCAGCGGCCCAAGAGAGCCGACTGTCGGCATGCGTTGGGCGGCGTCATGTTGGCTCATGTCCCGATCTCAGCGATGGCCAGGCGCATCGTGCGGGGTCATGATCGCCACCGCGGAGGCCCCAATCCGGAACACTTCCGGATCCGGCCGTTCGACCCGGATCCGCACAGGGAAGCGCTGCGCCACCCGCACCCAGTTGATTGAGCGTGGTACGTCGGGCAGGCCGCCGGCCTCGCCACCGCCATCATCGGCGAACACGCCGTAGCCAACGGATTCGACGACACCGCGGAAGCGCTCGCCGGAATTGCCCAACACATAGACCTGGGCTCGCTGACCCGGCTTGACGTGATCGAGCTCGGTTTCGCGGAAATTGGCCACGACGTACCAGCGACTCGTGTTCACCAGGGTAAAAATCGGGTGCCCGGCCGCGGCGAGTTGGCCGGAGGACGTTCTGAGATTGACCACGATGCCGTTGCTCGGTGCCCGGACTGTCGCGTACTCGAGATTGAGGCGTGCCAGTTCGATCTCCGCCTGGATCACCTTGCGTCGTGCCACCAGTGCATCGACACCGCTGACGCCCGCGCTCGCGCCGCGCGCCCCGAGCAGGGCGGTGTCCAGTTGCGCGCGGGCACTGCGCTCCGCGGTCCGCGCCTCCTCGGCCTGCTCGACCGAGACATATCTGGACGCCAATAGGGTCTGCATTCGGTCGGCCGTATCCTTGGCCTGCTGCGCCGTCGCGCGCGCGCGTTCGACATCGGCCGAGGCGGCGGCTGCCCCGAGGCGCTGCGATGTGACCGAGCGCTGTGTCAGTTCGATCTCGCGATCGAGGGCAACCAGGCTGGCCTCGGCCTTGGCCAGCGTCGCGCGGAACGGACGCTGATCGAGCCGAAACAGAAGATCGCCCTGTCTGACGATCTGATTGTCGGCAACCGCCAGTTGGACGATACGCCCGCCGACCTCGGGCGCGACATTGATGGTGTCCGCGTAAACGTAGGCATCGTCGGTCCTTGGGGCGCTGTCGACCCGCCATGCCACGATAGCCGCGAGCATGACTGACGCCGACGTCAGAACGACGACAGCCCTCCTGCCTAGGCGCGTACGGGTTCCTGTTTCACCAGCCATTGCCTTGTTCTCCGGTCAGTTGGCAAAGAACGCCAGCCAGGCAGCCAGTGCCACGACGGCGGTGACGGCGAAGTAGGTCACCGGGAGCGGCGATACGGTCCTGCTGGGCCCGCGCAAGGCGCGCATGACGAAGTGCACGAGCGTCGCGACACCCATCGCACCGACAACGCAGAACATCCAATCCGGAAAGTAGGCGCCCAGGACGTTGATCGACGGCGAGACGGCGCAACCGCCAAGCAGCAATGTCATCAGGAACGGCGCGGCGGGGCCTCTCATGGCTGCCTCGCCTCGCGTGGCCGTGCCATCGTCGAAATGCCGACGGTCCTGCAGGTAATTGCGAATCGACTACGCATGATCATAGGGGCTTAGGGGGCGACGATATCGACCTCCACGTACCCGCGCGTCATCCGCGAGTAGGGGCAGATCCTGTGTGTGGCGGCGAGCAGCTTTCGCCGCACTTCCTCGTCCAGTCCGGGCAGATGGGCGTTCAGCTGGATTGCCAACTGGAAATCGCCGGCTGCGGACCTGCCAAGCGTTACCTCGGCGTCGACCGAAGTCGCTTCTGGCAGGCGGACCTGGTGGCGCGCGGCGGCGATTTGCAACGCACTACCGAAGCAGGCGGAATAGCCCATACCGAATAGCTGCTCCGGATTGGTACCGCGCTTCCCGGAGCCGGGCGTGCTCAGCAACACATCAACGGCACCGTCGCTTGATTGGCCAGCCCCTGTGCGGCCGCCGCGGGTGTGGGTTTTGGCGGTATGGAGGAATTCACTCATGCCACTGACTCCTAGGGGAAATACGTTGATGGGAGGCGCCTGCCTGCCTGAGCTTGCACGGCTGCAGCCAGCTTCCGACCGGACGGCGCAGCGCCGCGCAGACAAGAAACAGCGCAACGACAGACACAGCAACCAAGGTGGAGATGCTCTCGAACGAGGCGAGGCCAGATCCTGCCTCGGCATCGGGCATGACCACGGCCGAGGCCGTAACTGCTGCTACGTTCACCAGAAGCGACAATGCGGACGAAAGAAGGAGACCCCGACGCTCGCGCAGCAGCGCACGCGTGAACCCGCTCGGCAGTCGCTTAGCCAGCGATGGAGCAAGGAGCGTGGCCAGGAACAGCCCGAAACTCGTGCACGCGGTAGCCCGAATGAGCACCTGTGTGGCCTCGGTGACCCCCGGCACGATCAGGATGATCACATCGGACATGATCAGGATCGCCGCGCCAATCAACGCGAACAGGCCCCAGCCTGAGAGGTCGTACGGACGCCCGCTCATGTCACTCGTACGCACTCCGGTGTCGGCCCGGGTTGAAATTCGTGGCGAGGCGCGCATAGGAGACTCCTTGGGATATGCCTTGGCGGGGCGAGTTCGCTCGTCGCCTGCCCGTGGATCAGCGATCAATGCGGTCAATGTGGTCAACGCGGTCAATGCGGGCGATGCTTGGGGACTGAAAGCAGCAGCGGCGGGCCGGCGCTGAAATCTCCATGACGGAATTCCGGCAGCATGCGAATCAGCTCGGCCGGGTCGTGATCCACGGGAGTACGGCCGGCCCGCAGCTCGTTCAGCGCGTCGAGGTAGACGACGATCACTTCAGGTTGTGCGTTCATGGTTCCGTGGCTCCATGGTTGCCGGCGACGTGCTCAGGATGATCCGCACGTGGCGTCCGCCGCCATCGGACGAACGGATGCGCCGTCCATACCTTCGTATGCTTAACTCGTCTCACCGTTCCGCATGCGGCTCTCGCGCCATGTCGATCGATTCGGAAATCGGGCGGGAGCCATGGCGCAACGGCGCGGCCCGCCGCGACCTGAGCGTGTTCGAGAGTCCCGCGGTTGCCTTTGTGGAAATCGACTTCACCGACGTCGGTGCCGAAGTGAGTGCGCTTCGGCACTCTGGCGTTGCGGATCTGAAGGCCCATCTGCTTGCGCATCACGATATCGTCCGGAAGCTGATGGGTGTGGCCCGCATCGTCAATGTCAACGAACACGCGATCGAGCTGTTCAGTCCCGGCCACAAGCAGGATCTGGCCGGCTCGCTTGAGCGCTACTGGCCGGACAGCTCGACCGCGGTATTCGCCGAGAGCGTCGTGGCCGCCGTCAACGGCGAGCCAAACTTTCTGCGCGAGACGGTTATGCGCACCATGGATGGCGTCGAGTTCGACGCGGAAGTTGCGGTGCATTTCGATGCGGGGAATGCCGGCCGCGGATTGGTTACGGTCGCCGTCCTGGACATCAGCGAGCGGAATCGTGCTCGCACCGCGCTCGAACACGCGAAGTTCATGTACATGAACATGTTCCATGGCATGGCGGTGCCTTTCCTCCGGATCGACTCAACGCGCCTGCTGGGGACGTACGCACGTATTCGCGAGGAGGGCGTCGTCGACCTCGAGCAGTACTTCGCCGAGCATCCTGAGTTCGCGTTCGAAGCGGCGGAGGCATTGATGATCGTGGAGGCCAACGATGCTGCCGTGAAGTTGCACCGCGCAAAGTCCGAGGGTGCGTTGCTGGGTTCCATCTCGCGTTTCTGGACACGCAAGGAGCAACTGATCCGGGACATCCTCGCGTCGGGCTTCCGGGGCGATGCCGGGTTCCGGGCGGAGACCCGGTTACTCGCCATGGATGGAACCGAGGTCGACGTGCTGCTTTTCATCATCGCCACGGCGGAGATGCGCGCAAAAGGCATCGCTCTCGTCGGATTGATCGACACCACCGAGCAGGTTGCGGCGCGCAACGCGCTCGAGTCGATGCGCTCTGACCTGGCGCATGGCGCGCGCGTATCATTGCTTGGCGAACTCACGGCCTCCATAGCCCATGAGATCAACCAGCCGCTGACAGCAATCACGACCAGTGGCGAAGCCGGGCTGCGCTGGTTGGCGCGGCCGGAGCACAGTATCGACGAGCTCCGGGTACTGTTCGCGCGAATTGTCGCCGACGCGCGCCGCGCAGCCGACGTGATGGATCGGGTGCGCGGGCTGGCGATGCGCCGCAGCGCACACGCCACGCCCATCGCCATCAATGGCGTGGTCGAAGAGGTCGCGACCTTCCTGCGGCACGAACTGCGTTCCCATGACGTAGCGTTATCGCTCGATCTTGCGGCGTCCCTGGAGGTGATCAGCGCCGACCGCATCCAGATGCAGCAGGTGATTCTGAACTTGAGCCTCAATGCGATACAGGCGATGGCCAACGTTCCCGCGGGTCGGCGTTGCTTGCGAATCGCCACCGGGCGTGACGAGACCGCGACGGTGTTTGTGCGCGTCGAGGATTCAGGTCCCGGCCTCCCCCCCGACGGCATCCCGCGCTTGTTCGAAGGCTTCTACTCGACCCGGGAGAGTGGCATGGGCATGGGCTTGCGTATCTGCCAGTCCATCGTGGAGGCGCACGGCGGGCGCATCGAGGCCAGCAACAACCCGGATGGCGGGGCCTGTTTCAAGGTTACGTTGCCCGGTCTACGCTGACCGGACGCCTGGCCTGACTGACCCGCGTCCCGACCGCGAATCAGTCCAGCCGGAAGTTGCTCAGGTCGATCGCGACGAACAGCAGATCGCGCGCCGGTTGCAGATCGGGGCCGCGCAGGTAGGCCCGCCGCCGACTCGGAAACTTCAGGCCGTCGACGTCCACGATGTCATGGACGTATTGCGCAGCGCCGAAACCACCGGCGACGTCGACACGGTAATCATGACGGCGCAGAAGGCAGTCCGGGCCGAAGTAGAAATCCTGCTCCGCGCTGTGGCTGGCGATGTGATCGGGAAAGCGAACGCGCAAGCCGCGCCATAGCTCCTTACCCTCCTTCCACGCGTCTATTTCCACGACCTCGAAGCCCGGCATGGCCATGAAGAAGGGCGTGGTCAAGTACGTCCACATCGCATAACCGTTGAAGTACGCGCGATGAAGCGGGTCCCAAGGCGAATTCATGGCGTGGCCGTTGAAAGACGCTCGTGGCTCCAGGCGCTCCTGGACGACCTCGCCCGCAGTGGTTTCGATGGCTACGCGGTTTGCGGTGAACGAACTGCGCCATTCCGGCTTTCCAAAGGGCGCAACCGATGCGTGCTCTTCATGGAGGGACGCCCACATGGTGCGAGGATTCGGATCCTGGATCAGGCCCTTCATCGCCCAGAGGCCACCACCGGTCACGAGCGTGGCGGTGACGGAGCGGTGTTTCCGCCAACGAATCAGTCCGCCGTGGGCGTCAATGACATCGGACAGCAAGCTGTTCATGGGTATTTCCTTGTGCACGCAAATCCGTTCAGCCGGATCTTCATACTAGAGTTCCTTCGATCGAGGCAGAGCGTTCGACGCCGGCGCCTAAAGGCGGTCTGCGTCGATGATCGCCTGCGCGAATGCGCGGGGATCTTCCTGGGGTGGGTTGTGACCAATGCCGCCGGTCAACAGGCGATGCTCGTACTTGCCTGTAAAGCGCGTGGCGTAACTGTCCGGCAGCGGATGCGGCGCGCCATTGGCATCACCCTCCAGCGTGATGGTGGGCACCGCGATCGACGGCAGCCGGGCAAGCTTTTGCTCCACCCCGTCGTACTTCGACTCGCCTTCGACCAGACCCAAACGCCACCGGTAATTGTGGATCACAATCTCGGCGTGATCGGGGTTTTCAAGTGCGGCCGCGCTGCGTTCAAAGGTGTCGTCATCGAAGTTCCACTGCGGAGATGCCGACTTCCAGATCAGCCGGGCGAAGTGGTGTCGATTCTTCGCATAGCCGGCACGGCCCCGTTCGGTGGCGAAATAGAACTGGTACCACCATTGCAACTCCGCCTCCGGCGCCAACGGCGTCTGCGCCGCCTTCTGGCTGCCAATGAGATAGCCGCTCACTGCGACCAGCGCCTTCACGCGCTCCGGCCACAGCGCAGCGACGATGTCGGCTGAACGCCCGCCCCAGTCGTAGCCCGCGATCACGGCCTTTGGGATGTCCAACGCATCCATCAGCTGGATCACATCGTCCGCAAGCGCCGCCGGCTGGCCGTTGCGCAGCGTGTCCGCGGACAGGAAGCGGGTGGCACCATAACCACGCAGGTAGGGCACGATCACGCGGTAGCCCGCCGACGCCAGTATCGGTGCGACTTCGGCATAACTGTGGATGTCGTATGGCCAGCCGTGCAGAAGGATGACCGGCCGGCCCTTCTTCGGCCCCGTTTCCACGTACGCAACCTCCAGCACCCCGGCGCGCACCCGCTGTAACTGAGCGAACGGCGTGTTGTTCTCGATCGGTGCCGACGTGCGCACGGCCTTCGCAGGAACGGCCTGCGCCCTTGCTGGACCGACGAGTCCCACCGGCACCACGGCAATGCCCAGCGCCCCGGCGCCGAGCAGGCGGCGGCGCTGCAGGTCTGTCGTTCCGCCATCAGTCTTGCTCATGGAGAATCTCCGTGTCTGTGAACTCGAGTTGTCGTTTGCGCGGTGAAAACCGCTTGACGCGAGCAGGTCCAATCGGATGCCCGGCCGCAGCTTCATGAAACCAGAGGTGTGCAGGCGCGGCTACTGCACGAAGGTATCGACTCAGGCTGTCTGCCTGAAATCCGGCGCCGCGAAAGGTCGTCAGAAGGACAGGGTGGTCTGGACTGCAAGGAACGTCGTGTCCTGCCCGTTGGCCCGCTCCAGCGGTCCTGCCGTGAACAGGCGCGATACCCAGGTTTCGATCAGCATGTCCTTGCGGGCCGCCCACCGCATGCTCAGGCCGGCCTGCGAACCGAGGAAATGGCCCTGCCGATCCAGCGGCTGGACCACCAGCGGTGGCTGGTAGAAGCCGTCCTGGGTTTCGAGTCGCCAGTTCGCCTGCAGTTCCGCGGTGAGTGTCATCGTCGGCGTCGGCTTCCATTCAACGTATGGCTGGAGGTTGCCCAGGTTGGCCATTGCGATCAGCGAACTCTGCATCAGGTAGGGCACTGCGCCATACATGGGTTGGAACGTCTCGAGCTTGCCGTCGTTGGCGTCGCTGTCTCCGGATGCTGCGTTGGCCTTCAATCCGAGTGACCACGACGAATCGTCTGCGGCTTGCCAGGAGACGTCGTTCTGCAGGGACCAGGCGCGCACCGACTGCGAACCGGTGTGCCCGCCCTGGAGGATAAGTTCGCTGGTCAGCGTGACGCGGTCGATCGTTCCGAACAGACGGCCGCCCAGGACACTGCGCCGCTCTTCTCCCATGCCGTTCTGGTAGCGCTGCTGTTCCCGTTCGAAACGAAGGGCGTAGGCATCGAAGCCAAGCCCATCGTCAGGCCGTTTGCGCGTGTAGTAGAGGCCTGCAACCAGCTCGTCATCGTTGCGGTGGTTGTTCCAACCCTCCGGGTCGATGGCGATCGGCCGGAGGTAGAGGGCTTCGAGTGTTCCGCCGGCAACGGGAATCCCGGCCCGGAATCCGTCGAAGGTTTGCCGGATGTTGGGAGACTGCCGCAGGGAGATCAAACGCGCATTCCCGTACTGCGCTTCCTGCCGACCGACTCGCGCGAACGTGCCGTGGTCGCCGCGCCATTCCAGGAAGCCCTGCTGCAGATCACCGTGATCGACGTCCGTTGGCGCCGGCCCGCCCTTGCGACCGTCGCTGTCCCAGTAGCCGATCTGTGCGAACAACCGCCAGTTGTCGCCAAACCGCGCATCCACGTGCGCGAGGCCACGGAAAGTGGTGTAGCTGTCGTCGACGCCGCCGCGCAGACCGGCGCGGACGGGGTTGGTCTGCTCGAAGCGCACGCGTGCCTCACCGCCCACCGACACCCTGGCCGAGCCGACGGGCATGTTCTTGAGGTGGAACCACCATGGATCGGCGTCCGTCGGTTCACGCACGCAGAACTCTTCTTCGTAACGCAGCGTCTTGAAGGCCAGGCCCGGCTCGGCAGGGTCAATGCATTCAGCGCCTTCCGCCAACGCAGCTCCTGCGAAGGTCAGGGCCGCCAATGCCAGGCCCAGACGGGCGAGACACCGTGCGCTATGCCACTTCATGCGCCAGTTCCGCCTTGGCAAGCGGGATGGGTGCCTCGGGAATCGCGCGGCCCTTGAGCGGCACGCCCACGATGACCGCTTCCACGCTGGCGAAATGGTTGACCTTCTCGCGAACCGTTTCGGGCAGGGCAAGCTGCATCACCACGTTACGATCGAGGCCCGGGGCGCCGCCGCGCTGGACGGGCAGGATCGTGAAGGTGCCAACGTACGGGGCATTCCCCGGGTTGGTCCGGTCGCGCAGGAACACCCGGCAGCACAGTGGATGAAGCGGCACGTTTGCGCGCTCGAATCGAAGGATCCTGGGCTTCCGGCCGGAGTACTTCAAGGCGCCGGCGACGGCAAGCGTCACTCCCGTGCCATCTTTCAAAAGGGGATCAGGCAGCTGGCGGGGCTGGACGGTGTAGTCGTCGTAGACATAGCCGAGCCTGCGCGTGTCGAGCATGTCCTTCACCGCGACAATCTCGCGCTGTCCCTTTTCGTTGACGAGGCTGTAGCTCCGTTGCAGCCATGCGTCGTGCTGGGGTTCGGCGGCAAGCCCGTGGGTCTTGCGCCACATCTCCCAGATACGGTCGACATTGTTGTGGTGCGCGGTGAACAGGCTCTCGAACCCCGCTGTCGCGAAGTTGCCCATGTTGCCGCCGACCCAGTTATGGACGTTGTTGTGGAACCCCTGCTCGAGGTTGCCCTCGATCATGTCGCCACTGGGGTTGTCGTACGGATAGCCGCCGAAGGCGTAGTACGAGTCCAGCGACAGCGCGCCTTCGACGTCGAGGAAATCGTCCGGGATGACGTCATCCGCACCCATCTGGCGCGTCGCGTCATGGAGCGGGTTGTCCTTGCCCCAGTACGGCGCCGGAATGCGGCGATGGCGCGTCGAATCCCAGTACGGCAGGGCGAACTGCGGCTCTTTGACCGCTTCTCGCATGACGCGCTCCACGGACCAGCAGAAGGCGCGATGCCAGGTCAGGAAGTCCCAGCCCCAGTGGATCTGCAAGTCGGGGCGGATGGACGAGCAGTACAACGCATGCTGGACTGCCAGCGCATCCCAGCCGGTGGGGTCGAGCGGATCGCGCCGGCTGCGCTCACGCAGGATGCCAACGCCGTCCTTGAACAGCTTCACATAGGGGTCGTCGGGGGCCAGTGCACCGATGCTGCGTCGCACTGGCGTGCCGGCGGGCAACGACGTCGCCGAGACCCACCGCGAACCAGCCAGCGAGCCCAGCGCCATCGCCGGCACCGCCACCGCCGCGCCGAGCAGCAGGCGGCGCCGTAATGCGTTCGGCGGATCGGTGGCCAGCGCTGGGGCAGGCACGATCCTGTCTCGGAAAGTCATTTCACCGCTCCGGGTTGTAGAAGCCGCCGAAGGTCCGCACGGGCGACCATTCGGGCAGGATCGGCTCGAGCTGGGGCACCAGTGTCCGGTAGGGGCCCGCGGCGTAGACGAGGTTGCCGCCCGTCACCGTGAGGACCGACTCGATATGGCGGATGCGCTCTTCGGGAACGGTGAAGTAGTCGTCGCTCAGCAACGCCATATCGGCGTACTGGCCCGGGGCGAGGCGCCCTTTGACCTTTTCTTCGCCGCTGAACCAGGCGCTGCCAACGGTGTACAGCTCAAGCGCCTTGGCGCGGTCGAGGCGATTTTCCTTCGCCAGCAGCTGCGTCCCGCCCACGCTCTTGCCGGAGACCAGCCAGTACAGCGACAGCCACGGGTTGTAGCTCGAAACCCGGGTTCCGTCGGTGCCTGCGCCGACCGGGATGCCGGCCGCGAGAAGCGCCGCGATCGGCGGTGCATGCGAGGCGGCTTCTGCACCGTAGCGGGATACAAAGTCCTCGCCTCCGAACGCCATGCGGTTCTGGATCATCACACCGCCGCCGAGCGCCTTGATGCGGGCGATCTGTGCGGGTTTGACGGTTTCGACGTGATCGAGGGCCCAGCGCAGATCGGTGAACCCCGGCCGGCCGGCGGACTTTTCCTCGCGATCGACGGTTTCAAGCACCGACACGATTCTGTCGACCGTCTCGTCATAGGTGGCATGGATGCGGATCGGCCAGCGGTTCTGGACCAGCGGGCGCACCGCGGCCGTCAGCTCCTCGCGCCATTTCGGGTTGTCGTCGAGGTCCGGGCGCGGTGCACGGAAGTTCTCGAAGTCACCGGCTGACCAGACAAGGTTTTCGCCTGCCCCTTCGAGCTCGAAGCCATCCTCGTGGTGGGCGTCGGAGTTCGTGCCGGGATGCTCGCTAGCGATCCATGCCTCGTAGTCCTTCAGTTCCTGTCCGGGCTTCTGCGCGAACAGGTAGTAGGAGATGCGCAGCGGCAGGCCCTCGCCGCGAGCCAGGTCAGTGGTCGCGGAATAGTTGTCGGGATAGCTGTGGCCGCCGCCGCCGGCATCGATCGCGGAGGTCAGGCCAAAACGATTGAGCTCGCGATAGAAATGTCTGGCGGACGATGCCTGTGCATCGGCCGGAAGCTCGCCCAGGCGGCCCACGGCCTGGTAAAGGATCGTCGGTCGCGGCGTAGCGAGGATGCGCCCCGTCGGTTGCCCGGAGGCGTCCTTCTCGATCGTCCCGCCCTCGGGAGGCTGGGTCTGCGCGGTGATGCCGGCGACCTCGAGCCCCTTCTTGTTATACAGCCCCGAGCTGTACAGGTGCAGGACGAAAACAGGTGTGTCAGGCGCCGCCTTCGTCAGCTCCTCGGGAGTCGGCATGCGCTTCTCGGCGAACTGGTAGGGGGACCAGCCACCCACCACGCGCACCCAGCTGCCCTTGGGGGTCGTTGCAGCGGCCTGGCGGACCATCTCCAACGCCTGCTTCAGCGTCGGCACGCCGTCCCAACGCAGTTCGGCGGCGTAGTAGCGTGCTTCGCGCGTCGGGTGCAGATGCGAGTCGTCGAGACCGGGAATCAGTCGCCGTCCCTTGGCATCGACGACCCTGGTGTCCGGTCCCTGCAACGCCAGCATCGCCTTGTCGGTGCCGACGTCGAGTATTCGTTCGCCCTTGACCGCGACGGCGGACGCATTCGGGCTACCGGCAGCCTGCGTGGTTACCTTGGCATTGAGAATGATGAGGTCGGCAACGTCCCTCGCTGTCGCCGCGCCGGAACTGGCGAGGAGCAGGAGCAGGGCAGCGCTCTTTCCGAAGTGTGTGTTCATGACAGATTCCTCCCGCGGGTCACTGGGAAAGCGCAACGGCGGCACTCGCCGTTGCGCCTTGCAGCGCGCCGACTATTTGCCAGCGGCGACCTGCTGGGCCTTGATGTAGCTCTCGATCACGGCACCGTAGTTGGGGGCTGCCATGACGTAGAGCGCTGCCATCTCGGCATTGATCGGACGATTCCAGTGACGCTGCACTTCGCAGATCACCGCGTTGGTGCTGGTGGGGATCACGCCAGCCTGGGCGAGGCGTGCCATGGTGATGCGTGATGCGAATTCGCTCGGGTCGCCCGACGCGTCCAGCACGGTGTAGACCTTGTAGCCGGCCGCCTTGGCGTCCAGGGCAGGGAAGGCCACGCAGACGCTGGTCCAGACCCCGGCGATGATCAAGGTCTTGCGTCCGAGGCCTTCGATCGTCTTGACAAATAGGGGGTTGTCCCAGGCGTTGATCTCGCCGGTGCGGGGAACGAACGTCGCATGCGGCGCCGCCTGGTGGATCTCCGGCATCAACGGGCCGTTCGGACCGTCCGGAACGGAGGCGGAAGTCACGACAGGAATGTCGAGCAGGGCGGCAAGCTTTGCCAGCGCCGTGACGTTGGCGCGCAGTTCCGCGAGCGGGACGTCCTTTACCGTCTGGAACAGCCCGGACTGATGATCGAGAAGGACCAGCACCGCATCGGAAGCATCGAACATGCCGGGGCTGCTGGGGGTCTTGTAGTTTTCAATGGTGCTCATGGGGACTCCTGGGTTGGATTGCGAACGGCAACATCGGCGGGGGCCAGTATTGACGTGCGACTCATGAAGCCTTCGCGGTGGAACGAAGTCGATTGCACGTTGGTATCGGATTCGCCAACTGGTTCTACGCTGTCCGAAGGCCCGTCCGGTCAGCTCGCCCTTCTGCACAGTTTTCGCCGATTGCTTGCAGAGACTGACAACGCACACCTTCGTATCGGTCGATACCAAGGTGCAATCGCTCGGCTGTCAGGCGTCTGCTCTGATACCGCCCAACGTCCACCCGGGACGCACGCCGAGGTTCGCCATGAAGCCCTATCTGCTGTCGCTCGCCGCCGGATTGCTGGTGGGAATCGTTTATGCACTGCTCAACGTGCGCTCGCCGGCGCCGCCGGTGATCGCGCTGGTCGGATTGCTCGGCATCCTGCTCGGCGAGCAGATTCCACCGCTGGTGAAGAACTTCCTCAAGCCGGAAGCGCGCTCGGCGGCATGGGTCGAGGATCAGGTCAAACCGCACATGTTCGGGGAACTTCCCCAGTGCAAGTCACCGGACGATCCGCCCCGCGATCGCCCGGTGTCGTGACCCGCGACGCGACTTTCGAATTGCCTCTTCTGGAGTTACCGCAATGACCGACCTGATTCTGCATGGCGGCGAGTTCACCACGCTCGACCGCGCCCGTCCCACCGCGACCGCCGTTGCGATCAAGGAAGGTAAGTTCACCCACGTCGGCGACGACCGCGAGATACTCGCATTGGCCGGACCTGCGACAAAGGTGATCGATCTCCAAGGCCGCCACGTGCTTCCCGGCCTGTGCGACAACCACACCCACGTCATCCGAGGTGGCCTCAACTTCAACCTCGAACTGCGCTGGGACGGCGTGCGCAGCCTGGCCGACGCCATGGCCATGCTGAAACAGCAGGTCGCCATTACGCCGCCGCCGCAGTGGGTGCGCGTGGTGGGTGGCTTCACCGAGCAGCAGTTCGCCGAAAAGCGCCTGCCGACGATCGCCGAGCTCAATGCGATCGCCCCGGATACGCCGGTCTTCATCCTGCACCTCTACGACCGCGCCCTGCTCAACGCGGCCGCGCTGCGGGCCGTCGGCTACACCCGCGACACGCCGGAGCCGCCGGGCGGCCAGATCACCCGCGACGCCGACGGCAACCCGACCGGCCTGCTGCTGGCCAAGCCCAATGCCAACATCCTGTACGCGACGCTGGCCAAGGGGCCGAAGCTTCCGATCGAGTACCAGCTCAATTCGACGCGTCACTTCATGCGCGAACTCAACCGCCTGGGCGTCACCAGCGTCATCGATGCCGGCGGCGGATTCCAGAACTATCCGGATGACTACGAAGTGATCCGCCAGCTGGCCGAGAAGGACCAGCTGACCATCCGCCTGGCCTACAACCTGTTCACCCAGAAGCCCACGCAGGAGAAGGATGACTTCCTCAAGTGGACGGCCACGTCGAAGTACCAGCAGGGCGATGACTACTTCCGCCACAACGGTGCCGGCGAAATGCTGGTGTTCTCGGCCGCCGATTTCGAGGACTTCCGTGAGCCGCGGCCGGAGCTGGCCGACAACATGGAAGACGACCTGGAAGCGGTAGTGCGGATCCTCGTGCAGAACCGCTGGCCCTGGCGCATGCATGCGACCTACGACGAGACGATCAGCCGCGCGCTCGACGTCTTCGAACGCGTTAACAAGGAGATGCCCTTCGGCGAACTGCACTGGTTCTTCGATCATGCCGAGACGATCTCGGACAGGTCGATCGACCGCGTCGCCGCGCTCGGCGGTGGCATCGCCGTCCAGCACCGCATGGCCTACCAGGGCGAGTACTTCGTCGAGCGCTACGGCAAGTCGGCAGCCGAAGCCACGCCGCCGGTGGCGCGCATTCTGAGGTCCGGTGCAAAGGTCTCGGCCGGCACCGACGCGACGCGCGTGGCCTCGTACAACCCGTGGGTGTCGCTGGCGTGGCTGACCACTGGCCGCACCGTCGGCGGCATGTCGCTGTATCCGCGCCGCAATTGCCTCAGTCGCGACGATGCGCTCCGGATGTGGACCGAGAACGTCAGCTGGTTTTCGAACGAAGCGGGAAAGAAGGGACGCATTCAGGCCGGACAGCTGGCCGATCTGCTCGTGCCGGACCGTGATTTCTACAGTTGCCCCGAGGACGAGATCACGCAGATCACCTCGCTGCTGACGATCACCGGTGGCCGCATCGTCTACGCGGCCGGGCCGTTTGCCGCGCACGACACGCCACCACCGCCGGCGATGCCGGACTGGTCGCCGGTGCGAACCTACGGCGGCTACGCGGCGTGGGGTCTGGCGCCAGTGCCGCTGCAGGATGCAGCTGCTTCGTGCGGATGTTCCAATCGCTGCCAGGTGCACGGCCACAGCCACGTCAGAGCGTGGGCGAGCTCGGTTCCGGTGAGCGACGAGAAGAGTTTCTGGGGCGCGCTGGGTTGCGCGTGCTGGGCTGTTTGACCATTCAGGGAGACTGCGACTGATGAATGCACTGACTACGACGCGCACTGACAAGCGGCTCTCGACGCTGTTTACTGCGACCGCGGTACGCTTGATGGCGCTACTGGCAATCTGCTCGGCCTACCTGCAGGGCGGGCTGGTCAAGCTACTTGATTTTCCGGGAGCGATCGCCGAGATGCAGCACTTCGGGCTGGCGCCCGCCGTGCCGCTGGCGATCGCCACGATCGCGGTCGAGCTCGGGGCGTCGTTGCTGATCCTGAGCGGCCGCTGGCGCTGGCTGGGTGCACTGACGCTGGCGGGATTCACGCTGGCCGCCACGGTCGTGGCTAACCGGTTCTGGGAACTTCCACCACCGGACCGCGGCATGGTAATGAATGGGTTCTTCGAGCATCTCGGCCTGGTCGGCGCCTTCGTGCTGATCGCGTGGCACGACCTGCGCACTTCGTCTCCAGTCACGCCGTGAAGCGGGGAGGGACCTTGGCACCGGATCGAACCAACGCCCGCCAGGCCGGCTCCCCGGGCGGTCTCGAATCGCTTCGACACGCTACCTTCGCCGTGCTCTGGACGGCCACGGTGGTGGGCAACACCGGCTCGTTCATGCGCGACGTCGCCAGTTCATGGCTGGTGACCGACCTGTCGCCGAGCCCGGCGATGGTCGCCTTGATCCAGACCGCGGCGACGCTGCCGATCTTCCTGCTGGCGATCCCGGCGGGCGTGCTTACCGACATCCTCGATCGCCGGCGTTTCCTGATCTTCGCGCAGGTATGGCTGCTCCTGGTCAGCGCCGCCCTCATGCTGCTGGCGGCGACGAAGTCGATGACGATCGGTTACCTGGTAGCGCTGACCTTCCTGGGCGGTATCGGTACTGCGCTGGCGATGCCTGCCTGGCAGGCGATCGTGCCCGAACTGGTGCCGCGCGAGTCGCTGCGCGGCGCCGTCACCCTGAACTCGCTGGGCGTGAACATCTCACGCGCCATCGGCCCCGCGGTGGGTGGTTTGCTGCTGGTGAGCCTGGGTACCGCAGCAGCATTTGGCGCGGGCGTCGGCTCCTCACTGCTCGTGACTGCCGCACTGTTCTGGTGGCGTCGTCCGCAGGCGGCGCCAAACGATCTCGACGAGCAGTTCCTGAGCGCGTTCCGCGCCGGGCTGCGCTACACGCGCACCAGCCGGGAACTGCACGTCGTCATCCTTCGCGCAGCGGTGTTCTTCCTGTTCGCCAGCTGCGTATGGGCGCTGTTGCCGCTCGTCGCCCGGCAGATGCTGGGCGGCACCGCAGGTTTCTACGGGCTTCTGCTGGGTGCGGTAGGTGCCGGAGCCATTGCCGGGGCGTTCACGCTTCCCGCCTTGCGGCGGCGCCTGGACTCGGATCAGTTGCTGCTGGCCGCTTCCCTGTGCGCTGCAATCGTTCTGGTTTGCCTGGCGCTCGCGCCGCCACGCTGGCTTGCAGTGCTGCTACTGCTCGCGCTCGGCGCCGGCTGGATCACTGCACTGACGACCTTGAGCGGCGTGGCCCAGGCGATCTTGCCGAACTGGGTGCGGGGCAGGGGGCTGGCGGTGTACCTGATGGTGTTCAATGGTGCGATGGCCTTGGGCAGCTTCGGTTGGGGCCTGGTGGCCCAGACCATCGGCGTGCCACTGGCGCTCTTCGTGGGAGGTGTCGGCCTTGCCATCGCAGGGCTCGCGTTCCACCGCATCCGCTTGCCCAGCGGCGAGGCCGACCTGGAGCCCTCGAATCATTGGCCCGAACCGCTGCTGGCTATGCCCGTGGCCAACGACCGTGGCCCGGTGATGGTGCAGATCGAGTACCAGGTCACGGTGGAGCAGCAGGCGACATTCCTGCAGGTGCTGCGCAGGTTGTCGGCCGCGCGCCGTCGCGACGGCGCGTACCTGTGGGGCGTTAGCGAAGACGCGGCCGACCCGGAACGACTCGTCGAGTGGTTCCTGGTGGAATCGTGGGCCGAGCACATGCGGCAACACCATCGGGTCTCGAAGGCGGACGCCGACCTGCAGCGGGAGGCGCTGGCATTTCATCGCGGTCCTTCTCCACCCGTGGTGAAGCATCTGATCGCCGCGCAGCCCTGACTCGATTACCTGGCCGATTGCGCGGCTTTCTCGATCAGTGCCGCCACTTCCCGCGGGTGTGAGAGGAAGGCCGCATGGCTTGCGTTGAGCTCGATGGTCTCGGACTTCGCCCGACGGCTCATGAACCGCTCCAGCTCCGGGTTGATCATCCGGTCCTGGGTCGCGACGACTGCATAGCTCGGTTTGGTTTGCCAGGCCGGTGACTTGGCCGTCGCACCAAACGCGGACAACGCAATGGGCATCTGCGAGATCGCCGCGAAGTGCACGGCGCCCTCCGGCAGGTCCTGCGCGACATCCTGGTGGAACGATTCGGGTTTCACCTGGGCGAAGCCACCGCCGATCGGAGCGACACTTTGCGCGGCTGGCGGCATCTTGGCCTGCAATGCACCTGCGCTTTCGCCGGCCACCGGTTCAAAGGCGGCGACGTACACCAGGCTGCGGACCGCGGGGTGGTCGGCCGCATCGGAGATGACCATGCCGCCCCAGCTGTGGCCGACGAGAACCGATGGCCCCGCGTGGTCCAGCACCAGCCGCGTTGCCGCGACATCGGCGTCGAGCGAAGTCAACGGCTGTTGCACGACAGACACCGAGTAGCCGTCGCGCTCGAGGATGTCGGCAACGGGCTTCCAGCCGGAGCCGTCGACAAAAGCGCCGTGGACAAGAACAACACTTTTGACGGCGGCAGTGGCCGATGTGGTCATCAGCATGCCCGCCGCGGCAAGTGCAAGCAGGGTCAGTTTCATGGGAACGCCTCTTCAATGGGGATGGGGCGGAAGATGGCATGCATACAAGCGAGCCGGTGCGGTCGCTTCTGTCGCCATCGTCAGCGCGGCATACGGTGAATCCCCGCGACGAGGCACACAATTGAACCTGGATATCGATTGGCTATCCATTGGTCGGACGCGCGCAGTCCACGCACCGCCGGGCGGACCGCTCGCACTGTGACCAGTGGTGTCCTGGCGCTGCTAAGACCAAGGGTTCATTGCACTCCACCTTCGTGCAATCGAACGGCGCGACCACAGCCACCATCCTGATTCGAGCCCGGGACGCTCGCACGTGTCACGGGGCGCGTTGGCGAAACCGTTCGCCAGCCCACGACCATCAACCTCGAGAACACACCATGACTGACTTCAAGAAGGCGATTTACACGGCGCAAGTCCACACCACCGGCGGGCGCGATGGCGCATCGCGAAGCTCGGACGGTCGGCTGGACATCAAGCATTCGGTTCCGGGTGGCCCGGGCCAGGGTACGAATCCCGAGCAACTGTTCGCGGCAGGGTGGTCTGCCTGCTTCGAAGGTGCACTGGGCCTGGCCGCAGGCGCTCGAAAGATCGCACTGCCAAAAGACACGGCGATCGATGCTGAGGTGGACCTGTGCCAGGAGGACGGCTCGTTCTTCCTGCAGGCCCGCCTCAACGTCAGCCTGCCGGGCCTCAGCCCTGATGTCGCCCGGCAACTGCTGAGCGATGCGCATGCGACGTGTCCGTACTCCAAAGCGACCCGCGGCAACATCGCGGTCGAAATCAACCTGGTCTGACAGGAGAGCATCATGCATTCCGCTTCCCATCCTCGCGGCGCTGCGTCGGCACGGCGCTGGCTGCGATCCTTCGCTGCTGGCGCCGCATTCAGCCTGTCGCTGATGTCCGCCCATGCCGCACCCGCCACTACCAACGCTTCCATTCGTCCGTACAAGGTGCAGATTTCCGATGAGGTGCTGAGCGACCTGCGCAAACGGGTGCAGGCTACGCGTTGGCCCGACAAGGAAACCGTCGCCGACCAATCCCAGGGCGTGCAACTGGCCAGGATCAAGGATCTGGTCGACTACTGGGGTACCGGCTATGACTGGCGCAAGGTCGAGTCCAAGCTCAATGGGCTGCCGATGTACGTCACCACGATCGATGGCGTCGACATCCAGTTCATTCACGTCAAGTCGAGCAATCCCCATGCGCTGCCGCTGCTGATCACCCACGGCTGGCCTGGCTCGGTTCTGGAGATCACCGATTCCATCGGACCGCTGACCAATCCGACCGCGTTCGGTGGTAAGGCGAGCGACGCGTTCGATGTGATCATTCCATCAATGCCTGGGTACGGATTCTCCGAGCGCCCGCAGGCGACCGGTTGGGATCCGGACCACATTGCTCGCGCCTGGGACGTGCTGATGAAGCGCCTGGGCTACAAGCAGTACGTGTCGCAGGGCGGCGACTGGGGCTCGGTGATCGCTGATGCAATGGCTCGCCAGTCACCCAAGGGCCTGCTTGGCATCCACGTCAACATGCCGCCGACGGTGCCGCCGGATGTCGCCAAGGCGATGGCGGCGGGCGAACCCGCTCCGGCCGGCCTGAGTGAGCCGGAGAAGGACGCGTATGAGTCCCTCAGCACGTTCTTCAAGAAGAACGGCGCCTACGGCGCGATGATGTCGACCCGCCCGCAAACCGTCGGGTACGGACTCAGCGATTCGCCGGCCGGCCTGGCGGCGTGGATGTACGACAAGTTCGCGCAGTGGACCTACAGCGGTGGCGACCCCGAAAAGTCGCTGACCAAGGACCAGATGCTCGACGACATCACGTTGTACTGGGTGACCAACAGCGCGGTTTCCTCGGCGCGCCTGTACTGGGAGAACAACAACAACAACTTCAACGCGGCCGACCAGAAGACCTCGCAGATCAAGCTTCCGGTCGCCGTGACCGTGTTCCCCGGCGAGATCTATCGTGCTCCGCGTAGCTGGACAGAACGTGCCTACAGCAACCTCGTCTACTACAACGAAGTCGACAAGGGCGGCCATTTCGCGGCGTGGGAGCAGCCCCGGCTGTTTGCCGAGGAAATGCGCGCGGCGTTCCGGACGCTGCGCTGACCAAGTGGCGCGGAGCGCGCGTCTTCCCTAGCGTTCCGCGCCGATCAACATCCAGAGGAACCACCATGCATCCGTTACGAAAATTGCGTGAATCCGGCAATCCGACACCTGCCCAGGTGAAGGAGCTGCTTGCCGAAAACATCGTCTTCAACAGCCCGATCCTGGCGAAGCCGATCCAGGGCCGTGAAGTCATCGCGTCGATCTTCGCTCAATCGAGCTCGACACGTGGCTCGGGTGCCTACACCGACGAGTTCAAGCTCGATGATCGCACCACCTTCCTGCGCTGGGTTGGCACCATGGATGGACACAAGTTCGAGAGCCTGGAGGTGATCGTGGACAACGAGCAGGGGCTGATCGTGGAGCGGACCATCGCCCTTCGCCCGTACCCGGCCCTGAAGCTTTTCCGCGACGCGATGTATGCCGCCCTCAAGGACAAGTTGCCAGCCGATGTCTGGGACTATCCGGACGCCTAGCGAGACCCTTCAGATCGGCGCGCGACCGACCGAGGCACCGCCATCAACGAACACTGTCTGCCCGGTGATGTACCCGGCCTCGTCAGACAGCAGGAACGCCACGGCAGCCGCGATTTCTTCGGGCTGCCCTAGGCGTCCAATTGGAACCAGTTGCAGAAAGCGCTGTTCGGCTTCGCTTCCGACAGGCGTGTTCTGGCGGAAGAGCTCGGTCTCCACCGGGCCCGGCGCGATCGCGTTGACGGTGACGCCGGTGCGCGCCGTCTCCAGCGCCCACGTGCGGGTAAAGCTGATCAACGCCGCCTTGGCCGCGGCGTAGGCGCTGCGATTGGCGACGCCCAGCACGGTCAGGCTCGATATGTTGACCACACGTCCCCAGCCGCGCCCGATCATGCCGGGCAGGAGCGCCTGGACGCACTGCACTGCTGGGTTGAGGTTCACGCGGAAAGACAGTTCCACGTCATCCAGGTCGATCTGCCCTAGACGGGCCAGTCGCACCAGACCCATGTTGTTGACGACGCCGTCGATGTGCTGGCGCGCGCAAAGCTCGTCGAGAACGCGCTCGGTCATCTGGCGGTCGGCGAGGTCGACCGCCACCAGCTCGCCCGGGAACGAGGGATCGCGTGCATTGCGCGCGAGGCCGATGACGCGATGGCCGGCGGCGGCAAGGCGGTTGGAGAGCGCCCGGCCAATGCCTTTGCTGGCACCGGTGACCAGGAGGGTGCGTTCAGTCATACGGTATGCCTCTTCGGTGGCGGCACAACTGCCCGGTCCTGGCCCTGCGCGCCGAGGCAACGCGCAGAGCCACGCCTGGGCCCGTCAGCCACGAATGAACTTCAACAGATCCGGATTGATCACATCGGCGTGCGTCGTGCACATGCCGTGCGGGAACTTTGGATACACCTTGAGTACGCTGTTCTTCAGCAGCTTGCTCGACAGCAATGCCGAGTCGGCGATGGGAACGACTTGGTCGTCGTCACCGTGCATCACCAGCGTGGGCACGGTGATCGCCTTCAGGTCTTCGGTGAAGTCGGTCTCGGAGAAGGCCTTGATGCATTCATACTGCGCGTTCGCAGCACCCTCCATGCCCTGTCGCCACCAGTTCTGGATGATGCCCTGCGAAACGACAGCGCCCGGGCGGTTGAACCCGTAAAACGGTCCGCTGGCAACGTCCAGGTAGAACTGCGAGCGGTTGGCCGCCAGCGCCGCGCGGAAGCCGTCGAATACCTCGAGCGGGAGACCGCCCGGATTGGCCGGCGTCTTGACCATGATCGGCGGCACCGCCCCAATCAACACCAGCTTTGCTACGCGTCCCTGCTTCTGGCCGTGCCGGGCGACGTAGTGGGCTGCCTCACCGCCGCCGGTCGAATGGCCGACATGCACGGCGTTGCGCAGGTCCAGGTGCTCAACTACTGCGGCGACGTCTGCTGCGTAGTGGTCCATGTCGTGGCCGTCCCTCACCTGTGAGGATCGGCCGTGGCCGCGGCGGTCGTGCGCGATGACGCGAAATCCCTGGCTGACAAAGAACAGCGCCTGGTTGTCCCAGTCGTCGCTGCTGAGCGGCCAGCCATGGTGGAATACGATGGGCTGTCCGTCCTTCGGGCCCCAGTCCTTATAGAAGATTTCAACGCCGTCTTTGGTGGTTACGTGGCTCATGGTCAGGTTTCCGTGGTCGATGGAGGGGGAGTGAGCGGAAGCGCGCGCAGCGAAGGGAACAGCGGAAGCGGCAGCCAGCACTGCGGCGTTGAAGCCCAGTGCCAGAAACTCTCGCCGTTCCCTGCTGGAAGGCTCAAGGTGAAGAATGGGTCTGGAGGCCATGTAGGGTTCTCGGGGCGGAACGGGATGCCGCGGTATGTCGCGGCCCGCGTAGGAAACAGACATTCATCCGTCGAATCAGAGGAGCGGTTGCGGCCTAGAATCCCTTGGTGTCACCGTAGCGCTACCTCGAGAACATGGTGGCATCTTCGAAGCGCGCGATGGGTGCGCTGCGGTCAACAGCAAGTTCACCAGAGCGCGCGCCAGCGCCAGGTGCAGGCGGCAATCCGTCAGGCAGGCTTGATCATGTCGCGGGCATAATCCAGGCCAATGCCATAGCCACCTGCGTGTTCGACCACGATCGCGCGTGCATTCTCATAGGTTTCGTGGCGAGTCCGTGGCTGCAAGTGTTGCTTGAGTTCCAGCGTGACTGGCTTGTACGAAAGAGCTGCCACGGCTCGTGGAGTGCACGGTCGTACGACTGTACCCCATAGCCTGCCCTGTTCACGGATCCGCGGCAGGCACATTGATTCCCTTTGCTCAACAACGATTTTCCGTTGGTCTACCTACCGGCCCGTTGCAGCCACGCCTATAACTGAAGCCCACGGCGCGACGCGCCGAAGGAGCTTCCCATGGCCAATTTGCCACTGATTACCCCCGCCGATTGCGTGTTTGCACTGGTCGACGTCCAGGCCGGTCTCGCCTTCGCATCTGGCTCAGGCGACCGCCAAGCCATTCGCAATGGCGCGCTTGCTCTCGCAAAGACAGCTGTTGCGTTTTCGGTGCCCGTGGTCGTCAGCACGTCGGCGTCCAGGGTCTACAGCGGGCCGCCCATCCCGCCACTGCGCGCTGTCTTGCATGATGTGACGCCCATCGAACGCCGGAGCATGAACGTCTGGGAAGACGAATCAGCCAAGGCGGCAGTCACCGCAACCGGCCGACGCACGCTGATCGGGGTCATGTCGGACATCAGCCGACCTCTGCCAAAGCTCATGTTGGTGAGTGCAACCGGCAGCATCATCAGCATGACATCGTCCTCATCGAGGCCGACCCTGTCCACGGCATAGCGAGTGGTGAGCTCGGCAAGCCTGCGCTTCTGTTCAACAGTGCGGGTGTCGCCGAAGATGACGGTGACGATGATGCGACGTTCCGAGCGTTGCAGGTCCGGAAACGTGGGATGGATAAACAACTCGTCCTCGGCATGCTCGCTGATGATGATGAAGCGGTCGTCTATGGGCGTGCCCAAGGCCTCGTGCAGGGCGAGGTTGAGCGCGTCTGCAAGCGCCCGCTTCTCGTCACTGGTAAAGACCGCCTTCGGAATGTGGGCGTGGAATACAGGCATTGCGGCTGTCCTTGGGGGTATGGGCGACCGGGTTGACGCAATCAGGGCGATTCGGGAGCGCTGGTGGGCAGATAGGGCGTGATGTTGCGAATCGCCCGCTCAACGTACTCGCTCCTCTCGCCGACGGGCGCGACGTAGTCCAGGGCTGCCCGCACGGCATCCATCCCTTCGGTGCGGGCGATGACCCATGCGGCCAGGTACTGGGATGCGAGACAGCCGCCGGCCGTTGCCACATTGCCCCGGGCGAAGAAGGGGCGGTCGAGCACCTCGACGCCCGCCTCCTGCACCCAGGGCTTCGTGGTGAGATCCGTGCAGGCGGGAACGCCGGCGAGGAGCCCCAGCTTGGCCAGAACCAGCGCTCCGGAGCACTGCGAACCGATGAGTTGCTTGGAGGGATCCAGGTGCAGGGCGGACATGATTCGGGGGTCCTTGACGATGTCCCTCGTCATGGTGCCGCTCCCCACCAGCACGACGTCCGCTGTCGTGGCTTCGTGGATTCGCGACTGTGCTCGCACGACGACGCCATTCCTGGAGGCCACTGATTCGTCCGGGCAGCAGAGCGTGATGCGCCAGTCACGATTGCCGACCCGATTGAGGACGTGGAGGGCGATCAGGGAATCGAGCTCGTTGAAGCCAGGGAAGGTGAGAATCGCGATATGCATGGGGTCGGCTCCGTGTGTCTGCAGCTTTCGTCCACCGGCCAGGCCGGATCGCTGATACAGGCTAACGCCGAAGCCTCGCCGGGCAAATCAGACGTTGGGACCGGTAGCAGACACGCACGTACATCTTCTGGTGAATGCGCGCCCGATCAGAGATGCGTCCTGAACCAGTCGATCGCGGATTTTGAAGCAGTGTCGAACTCTCGCAGGTACGGGTCGAAATGCCCGCCGTTGATCATGACCAGGTGCTTGGGCTGCAGTGCGCGCTCGTAGGCCTTCAGCGCGAGGTCCGTCACCGTGGTGTGATCGTCGCGGGCGACAATCAGAAGCAGCGGGGTAGGGGAGACGCGGTCAATGTACTCGCCGGGTGCATACATGCGCGCCCAGCGCATCGAACGCACCGTGACCTTGTTTTCCCACACACCGTCCGGCACCGGCTGCAGGTAGAAGTCGACGATCTCGGGCGCCTTGTACGTCGATGCCGTGCCCGGGTCTGTGCTCACAATGGCCTGGGTCGACGGCGGTTCACCGCGAAACTGTGCCCGTTCGTCTGCCGCGAACAATGCCTCCAGGTTGGCCACCGCTTCTGGCGGCACACGACGCAGGCCCAACGCATGACCGTCGATGGTCGGCACCTGCGAGACGATGGCCTTCAAGCGCCGATCGGTCGCGCCAAGGACCAGGGCGTGTCCGCCCGCAAAGCTGGTGCCCCAAAGTCCGATACGGCTCTCGTCCACTTCCGGACGATCCTGCAGGTAGGAAATGGCGCGCCGCCAATCGCTGATCTGCTGCCACGGGTTGACGTCCTGGCGCGGCTCGCCGTCGCTGTCGCCGAAACTGCGATGATCGTGCAGGAGCACTGCAAATCCAGCCTCGGCGAAGGCGCGGGCCATCGGTTCAATGCGGTGGTACTTGGTGCCAGCGTAGCCGTGCGCCATGGTGATTGCCGGCAGCGGCCCGGTCGGGTGCTCGGGTACGAACAACCAGGCCGAGAGCTCGATTCCGCCTTCGACGGGAAAGCGAAGTTCTTCTTTGCGAATCATGGACGTGTCCTCGTGGGAGTTCAGGGCTCGACCGGGCGGCCGAGCAATAGCGGGAGGTCGATCTCGGCTTCGGTGGTCTGGAAGCCGCGCGCTACCGCAGCGCGAAGGCGTGCCTGCGCTTCAGGGCGACGAATGTGCTCGGCGAACAGGTCGGAATCGAGCCGGAAATCCTCAACCGGTGCGAGCGCGATCTCGTTGACGCGGCCCTTGACGGTTCCATGGCCCATGGCCGGGAAGTTACCGATGCGCTGTGCCAGCGCGCTCACGAATGCGTCGAGTTCCTGTGCCGGCAGAGCACGGTTGATCCACCCATAGCGTTCGGCCACGTCCGCGCCGTAATCGTCGGCACTGAGCAGCACTTCGAGCGCGCGACCGCGCCCCATCAGGCGAGCGAGGTGCTGGATGCCGCCCGCACCCGGTACGAGACCGAATGCCGGCTCCATCTGGCTGAAGATGGCGGTTTCGCTGGCGGCGAAACGCATATCGCAGGCGAGGACGAACTCGCTGCCGGCGCCGCGCGCACGACCTTCGATCTGCGCGATGCTGACCAGGCGGCTGGTGCTGATGCGACGGAAGAGAAGGGCGATGGACGGTTCGCCTGCCAGGGCGATGGCTTCCTCCCGGTACTCCTTGATTCGGTCGATATCGACGTGCGAAATGAAGTAGTCGGGGTTGGCGCTTTTGAACACGACGACGTTGATGGAGTCGTCGGCCTCTGCTTGCGTGATCAAGGCGACCAGGTCGCGTACCAGCTCGGGGCCGAGCAGGTTCATCGGAGGGGCCGCAATCTCCGCGGACAGAACGGTCCCGTCACGGCGAACCGTGAGTGTTTCGAACTTCATGGTGTACCTCGGTAGTCAAGCGGCCGTCGCGTCCTGGATGGGAGCCGAGCCAACGTGGGACAGGCTATTCCCTACCGGTTTCCGGTACTAGCCGGTAAACTTGCAAGGCGACCTTTCAAGAAGTGAGAGGCGGGATGGACAGATTCGAAGCCATGCGGATTCTGCTCGCCGCAGTTGATGCCGGCAGCCTCTCTGCAGCAAGCCGTCAGCTGGAGATTCCGTTGCCGACGGTCAGTCGACGCGTCGCAGAGCTGGAGGAGCGTCTGGGCGCGCGTTTGCTTCTGCGTGGAACCCGGACGCTTTCTTTGACCGATGCCGGGCATGCTTTCGTCGCTGCATCACGCCGCATCGTCGAGGATGTCGCTGAGGCTGAGCGCACCGCCTCCGGCGAGTTTCACGCGCCGCAAGGAGAGTTGGTGATTAGCGTGCCCACCGTAATGGGCCGGACGCACGTGGTCCCCGTCGTCGCTGATTTTCTGGCGGCGTACCCGAGTATCCGCGTGCGCTTGCTGTTCTCGGATCGCAAGGTGAGCCTGCTCGAGGAACACATCGACGTCGCACTGCGTGTGGGCCCGTTGGCCGACAGCAGCATGGTGGCCACGCGCGTCGGGCTCATTCGCGAGGTGGTGTGTGCGAGCCCGGCGTACCTGAAGCGCCACGGCACTCCGAGGGTTCCGGCGGATCTCGAGCAGCACGAGTGCGTGACCTACGAGGGGGTCTATGTCACCAGGAACAAGTGGGAGTTCCTGGCGAAGGGGAAGCTACTCACGATCCAAGTCCCGTCGCGGTTTATCGTGAACTCCGCAGACGCGGCGTTTGGCGCTGCGCTCGGAGGCGTCGGAATCGCCAGGCTGCTGTCGTATCAGATCGACGCGCCTGTTCGTTCCCGCAAGTTGGTGACGCTGCTCGACGACTTTGAGCCACCGCCACTGACGGCCAGCCTGATCTACCCGGGTCAGCGTCTGGTGCCGCAAAAGTTGCGCGCCTTCCTCGACTTCGTGGCTCCCGGACTGAGGGGGCGGCTTGGCAACTGATGTCCGCCAATGGCCTGCAGAACAAGCGCCCCGTTTGAGCGGGGCGCATTGAGGAAGATTATTGGCTGCACTTAGTGCCTTGGGGCGCCTGCTCGACGACCTTGGCAACCGCGCCTGGCCTGGACGTTATGCAAACGCCATCCGGGTGGAAGATGGGCTTACTTTATGGCCGGCGATTGATCGTGTACCGTCATGGGCCAACTGTTCGTTCAAGGCGAAAATTGCCCAAGTATGAAGCTCATCGCAGAGAAGCTTGGAAAGAGCGACAAGCTTGACCGCCTGCGCTTCATCCGAACGGATGGGAGCGAAACTCAATGCCAGATGCCACGCCAGGGCACGCTCCCTCACGACCTTGTCCACTATGTGGTTGAGTCGGCACTACCCTTCAAGCATGGGTTCCTGAGCCTTGTGGCCGCTGGCTCAGACGCCGGCTTTGTCATGCAGGCCACCCATGATCGAGCCAACCGAGCCGTCGAGACCGAGGCAGTCCAAGCCGAGGCCATTGTTGAAGCGCTGCAATCCCAACTCTGGGGCGGCTCCTTTGACTTGGAGTCCTTCGGTGAGGCAGCTCGACTAGCCGCCGTCGCCCGGGACAAGCCGGCATTTGAGCTGTCGGGCATCGACCCTAAGGCGCTGTATTGCCAGGCGATGTCCCTGCTTGAACAATGGAATCAGGTGCCTAATCACCATTCCATGGAACTCACCTTTGTCGCTGGCGGGGGCTGAAGAGTTCATTCAAGGCTAAGCCGCTCCTCGGCTCGGCTTACTCAGGCGTTAGCGAATGCCCCTTCTGGGCGATGGCGGCCATTTGGACAGGCGGGCTGCCGGAGGCTGTGCATATCCGATTTCGATCCAAAGCCTTCGTCCGTTGACCGTACGCGCATGACGGTCTGCCGCCCCTTGGAGAGTTGATGCAGTGAAGCACTCGCCCCTTGCCCGTGGACTCAAGTGCTGGGCGACAGCGGAGACGCCGATGCGGAAACACGTGCTCGCGCGGCCTTTGACGCGCATTTGGCTACGGGCGCCTGACAAGAGCGCTCGTCGACAACGGGATTAGACGCGAATGTCCGCTTATGGCCGAAAGCGGACATCGGGCCCACCTGGGCGCCGGGACCGGTGCTAACGTCCGATTCCGAGCCAAAGCGGCATTGATCAGGGGTGAGTGACGTATGGCCGCTCCCTACCCCTAGATGTTCAGCCGCGTCACCCACTCATCACCCCGGCGTCAAGCAAACTCCCCCTGCTTCCTTCCGCGCCCTGGCGATGCGCCCGTCACTCCCTGGCTTTCACGAATGGCTCTTCAAAGTCGTACCTTTCAGGTTGGCGGGCATTACCGAGGGAAGAGCTTTAGAGTCACTGTATCGCTCGAGTACGGCAAGAAGCCATACGTCCATCACATAGATATTGAAGGGTTGGCTGCCATCACAAGGCCGATCTTTGAAGCTGCACCCGTGACAGTTAACGACGCCCTGGATATGGGATTTCGCCGAGCTTGCGAAACGATTGCGATCGCTTAGGTGCCAAGCAACCACTGGTCGCTAACCCGCTGGGGGCTCGTCGCCGTTCTCGCGCTGCTGGAGAATCTTGGCCACCTGCGCATCGGCGGCAGCCCGATGCTGCAGGGATTTGCACATCTCGATCCCGGCCGATGTCAGTCCCAGTCCTTCCTCGCCCTCAACCACCAACCCGCTCTCGATTAGCCGGTCCCGAACGACGGAATCGTCATCGGTCAGCGCAGCGTGCTGAGAGACTCTTTTTAACACCTCCAGCAAAGCGAGGTCTTCGAGCGAAATTGGGTCCATGGCCGTCCGAAGGTGTGGACACGAGGCGTTCTGCCGGAATAGAAACTATACCAACTGATCGGTCCGGCAGAATCCGCATTCAGCCAGACAGGGTTGGCTTCTCATGCGATGCCGAATGATCAATTCGTTCAAGCCGTAAGGGCCTTACCGCCCGCTGCCGAATGCCCGTATATGGACTCCTCCTCTGACTACAAGCATCCCGCATCCGGCGCCCTAGTCGACTGCGCACGTATATTCGGCCTCGGACTGAATGCATCGCTTTGCGGTGCTGGGCCTTGATGGGCTATTCGCGCGCCAACTCCCAATCGCTTCTACGTGCTTACGCACCAGGACATTCAGGGTTTTGTCGACGCCGGTCCGACCGGTTTGCCATCTGCAGGGTGTTCGCAATCTAAGCAGGATTTCCTCTGGTGTTACGCCGCAGCCAGTTCCGGTTGATAGTCGGTGCCATGGCGCAGCATGGCCCAGGCCCCGGACGTAGTCTCGGAGGAACCAAAGTTACTGTTAATCGGAGAGCGTCATGGCAAGCAAACAGGAAATTGCTTTCTGCAACCTGCACGGCGAAGTGGTGGTCCTTCGCGAACTCGTGAAGTCGCTGATTTCCCAGCTTCCGAAGGGCATTGCGACGACCCACCGGCTCGAGGACGCGCTCAATCGTGCAAGGGCAACAGCGGCACACATGTCGCCAGCCTATTTGTCAGTGAATGGCGCGATAGACAGGATGCAGGTCCACCATCTGCCTCGCTGACAACTGATCACGCCCCTGGCGCAACGATCGAAGGCGCTTCCGCCACCGAGTGTCGAGGCAAGTCGATAGTAAAAACGCAGCCGGAGCCTGGCACGTTGCGCACGCTGAGGACCCCCAGATTGGCCTCAATGCTGCGGCGAGAGATCGACAGCCCCAATCCCAGGCCACTTCGATCCTCAGCACCCTGCGTGAACGGGATGAACATCTTCTCTGCGTCCCCGGGCGGAAGGCCACCGCACTGGTCCTCGACGTCGATCAGGACTCGATCAGCCACCGCATAGGCATTGAGGCTGATCTCACCATGAGGGTGCGAGAACTTGAATGCGTTCTGCAGGAGATTCCCGGCCGCCGACAGCAGTAAGTCACGATCCACATCGAGTGCCAACAGGGGATCCACGTCCGAGACGGTTAGCTTGCAACCCCTCACGTCCGCTTCCAGAGAGGCGGAGAGCTTGACCTCCGCAAGGAAATCCGCGACCGAGAAGAGCCGATTCTGCAGCGGCATGCCCGCTGTCATCCGGACCTCTGCGAGGGAACGGTCAATAAGATTGCTCAAGCCGACGAGGGCCCGGTCGAGCACACCACCGGTTGCGCCTGTCAAACCAACGCTGCCCTCCTTGATGATGGACAGCGCCAACGTGGCGGTGCACAACTGATTGCGCAATTCGTGGGCAAAGAATCCTAGCCGCTCATTCAGAGCGTCTGCTTGTTTGTCGGCGACGACAAAGTCGCGTTGGTACCCAAACTCGGTCACGGCGTTAGCAATTGCGTTGTCCAGGCACCGATTGAGTGTCCTGAACTCATCGATGCTGATTGCCGCGTCCTGCTCGAATGCCAAATCGGTTATCGCCTGGCATAGGTCGCCATAGTCGTGCACAACTTCCTCGACCGTGAAGCCATGCTGCATCAGTTCCTTGCCGTGCTGCGCCGCCGAATCGCCGATTTCCGACAGCGCCGGCTTGCCCCCGCCGGAACGGCCAGAAACCTTGCGGCTCCGCATAGGATCCGATGTCCGTTCCAACGCGAGTGTCTTGATCACCTGCTCAAGGAATACAGTGACCCCATGCTCCAGCTCCTCACCGGCTACGCCAGGCGGCGATCGCTCGGCGACCTTTGCCCGGCAGCGGGCAATTAGTTCTTTCCGGTTCGCGGTGAGAAACTGATGCATCATGACTGCACAATACGCCAACTCTGTCCCACCAGCGGGCGAGCAGGCGTTCGCAGCTACCGTTCGTCGACGCGGAGGCACCATGCGGCCAACCCTGATGAAGACTGCGCCCTTCGGATATGCATCACAGCAACTTCACATTCAGGATCAGCGCTTCTCTGGTGCGGCGCACACGGGCCGTGTAAGGCTGGTCAGGTCGCAGACGACGATGCGGAGCCTGCTGCGCACCTGGCGCGAGTGGTTTCGTAGTGCCTCGCCATGGACGCCGACATCCAGGTCCACACAAAGAGAGTCATCCAGCGCGCCAACGGCTGGACTCAGCCGGTGCATTTCGTTGACCGCTTTCGACCCAATGCAGTCATTCGTCGCCTTGCCGGTATGCTCGATTGATATGGGACGTTCCGACCTACGGAGACACTATGCAAACGCATTGGTTCTTGACCGTTTGGCCGTTCATTGGCGTAGGTGGTGCGATCGTGATGGTCGCCATCTTGCTTACGACCGACACCTTCCGTAGTAGCACCACGGTATCGCGCTGGTGCGATCCAGCGTGGCTAGCTTGGCTGGCCGTGCCGCTCTACTGGGTACATCAGTTCGAGGAATACAGCCTTCCGGTGCTGGGCTTCGACTACTCAATCCAGGAAATGATCTGCGAGAAGATTGGCTTTCCTCCTTATCCGGCATGCCCGATTCCGCTGGCCTTCTACCCGGTGGTGAACATCGCGCTCATGTGGTTCGGGGCGCCTCTCGCTGCGTACCTCTTCAGGCGCAATGTCCTGGTCGGCCTCAGCTTCTGGGGACTGCTGTTCGCCAACGGCCTTGTGCACAGCGCAGGCGGCATCGCGTCTGGCGCCTACAACACCGGCCTGTGGAGCGCGGCGCTCCTGTTTGTTCCGTTGTCCATTTGGGTCATTTACGTGTCCGCGATTCGTGGGCCGTACACCGGCAAGGTCGTGGGCACGGCGTACGCCGCAGGAGCTGTCACTCACGTCTTGCTGTTTTCGGGCTATGCGCTGTACAAGGCCGGGGTGTTCGGCAACACGGGGCTACTGGTCTTTGCTGCGGTGATCGGTTTCGCGCCGATCATCCTGGCGACGATTGCGAGCCGGTTCTTCAAGCCTGCATTGCTGCGGCCGGTCCAGACGCCGTGAGCGCAGACGAGCGTCCGCTTCTGGCAGATAACGGACGTTCGGCAGGGCGGCGCGCCGACGCGGTGCTCTCCTTGCTGCTAGCCTTGGCGGACGTCGAGCGAACTACTCTCTGCCGCGACCAGACGTGGCCCGCCGGTGGATGCAGGACATTGGGCCCGTCCATGCGCAGAGCTACTTGCCATCATTCGCACCGCGCCGCTAGAGGCATTTTCAACGCTTCTTCGTAGGCGCTCGCGGACGAATCAGCGAGTTGCGGGGCTTTCGGAAAATCGATACGTACCTTCAACGGCGCTCCGTTGGTTCCGCGTATCGTCCCGACGCCCTCAAACGTGCGAAGGCGTCGAGTGCTGGCATCGTAGGTGATCTGCATGCTGGGTGCGACGAAGTCCAGCCAGTTGTCGAGGCTGAGCCGGAAACGTACGAGGCCGGCCGAAGGTGCATCCACGCGCTGCACGCGTATGGGCACCCGCACGCCGCGGCTTGGAACGACAAACTGCGCGCGAGACGTCGAACCGCCTGCGAGTGCGTTCCATCGCTCGCGCACCCAGTCGTCGAAGCCCGCGTCGATCACCGTGTCGGGGCCGACGACGACTGTCCGCTCGCGCAGGGGCGAGGACGCCGACGCGCGCCAGTACGCGCGGCGCGTGCCTGACGCGCCTACAACGCCTTCGCGGTAACCGTCGCGGGCATCGTCGAAGTCGAAGACCGGCGCGCCCGAGAACGACGTGTCCATCACGCGCTTGCGCGCGAACGGGCGTCCATCGGGGCACCTGTAGACGACGAGACGACTGCGTTCGCTCCCAGTGGTGCGGATCCAATGCTGCTCCTCGTACAGCAGGCGGCCGCTGCGCAGGTCCGTCGCGCGCCCCGTCGTCCGTTCGATGATGGCCCCGCCGGCCTGGCCGCTGGCTAACAGCAGGACCGTGAGTACGCAGGCGCCATACACGGTCGCGGCCGGCTGCGACGGGGTGATTGCGGCCGGCCGCTGCGTGTCGCCGGTCGCGTCAATCACGAAGCTGCCCAGGTTCAAGAGAAGGGAGTGCGAGCGACGAGACCAGCAAGACGCCGCCGATGAGAGCTGGAGTGCGCATGGAATCTTCCTCATCCGTCGTGGGAACCGCGCGTGGCACGCGCGGTGACGCCAGCTTGTGCCCGTATCCGCCGGGCCTCCAGCGGACAAGCACTCAGCCCGACCCGGTAGTTGTACGCAGGGGTCACCGTCCAGTGGCGCCGTCTCCGGTGGATTCCGGCCACCGTTGTGGAACCTTGCGCAGTTTGTCAATGCGGTAGCCCATGTCGCGCAGTCGCTGTACGGCATCGGTGTACGCCGCGTCGGAGATCGTGGGCGTGCGCGCCATGATCCAGGCGTAATCGCGCTTGCTGCGGGCGACGATCGTGAGCGTGTAATCCGGGTCGAGGTGGGAGATGACGTACTCGGCATGGATCGGCCAGACGAACTGCATGCCCCATACCGCGTTGCCGGTGCCCGCGCGGACGGTGCCGATGGGTTCCATCGTGCGCACCGGCGCATCGTAGCTTCCACGCCGGTAGCGGAAATGCGTCTGAATGCGGCCGTCTTCGCGCATCGAGTACGACTCGATTGCGTTGTATGCCTCCCGCTCCGGGAACGATGGGATGTGGGCGATCACGTACCAGTCGCCCATGAAGCGGGGGATGTCCACCTCCGTGGCCGTGGGCACGGTCGGCGCCGTATGGGCGCAACCGCACAATGCGAGCACGCCGGCGACTACTGCGGATGGAAGTTTCATGTCAATCCTCCCGCACGAAACGGTAGTGGGCCACCTGCCATTCTTCGCCGTCGCGGTAGCCGAACAGCTCCGCGCAGGCCATCCAGAACATGCGCCAGCGCTGGTTCCACAGCACCGCGGCATCGCCGTAGGCCTTGCGCAGATGGCCCATGATCTCATCGCGTCGCGCATCGTGGTTGACCAGCCAGTGGTTGGCGGTGCGGGCATAGTGCTCGCCGCCAATCATCCAGCGTTCGTCCAGCCGCAATGACTGCTGGAAATGCAGCAGCGTGTCGGCGGCCGGCATGAGGCCGCCGGTGAAGAAATGGCGGCCCATCCAGTCGTCCTTGCCGTCGACCTCGAACGGGTAGAGCAGGGTCAGGTGGCAGAAGACGTGGACGAAGAGGCTGCCGCCCGGGCGCAGCCACCGGGCGATACGCCCCATCAGCACCTCGTAGTTGCGCATGTGCTCGAACATCTCCACGGACACGCAGCGATCGAACGAGGTGCGGTCGAGTTCGAGGTGATTGACGTCGCAGGTGATGACACGAACGTTGTTCAGGCCCAGCTCGCGGCATCGGGCCAAGATGTGATCGCGCTGCCCATGCGAATTCGACACGGCCGTTATGCGCGACTGCCGGTACCGCTGCGCCATCCACAGCGTGAGCGAACCCCAGCCGCAACCGAGTTCGAGGATGTCCAGACCGTCGGCCAGTTGCGCGCGCTCGGAGTAGAGCTCGAGCATGGCGTCTTCGGCTTCATCGAGCGTCTCGCGGCCGGTCGGGTAGTAACAGCACGAATACTTGAGCCGTGCGCCCAGGCAGGTCTGGAAGAACGCGGCCGGCAGCTCGTAATGCTGGCGGTTCGCCGCATCGGTATGCAGTGCGAGCGGGCTGTGGCGCAGCATCGACAACCTCCGCGCCATGCGTTGCGACTGCACCTCGATCCCACCGGCACGCTCTTCCTGCAGACGTTGCGCGCACAGGCGGCGGATGCCAAAACGGAGTACTGCATCGGGCAGGATGCCGCGCTCGGCCATGCCGAGCAGGCCAGAGGTAGGCAGGTCGGGGGTCGCACGCATCACGGTGATCATCGGTCTTCCTTCGGAAACCAGGGGAACAGCATCGGGGTGGAGCGCTGGTAACGGCGGTAGTCGTCGCCGCGCGTGCGCAGCGCCTGGCGCTCGGTATGCGGAACGCCGCTGAGCCAGCGGAGGAACACATACATCGTCAGCGGGCCGGACCATGCCAGCCAGGCAATCGGCGATCCCACGGCCAGCAGGACGTAGGCGAACCAGTGCAGCCACTCGAAAAAGTAGTTGGGATGCCGGCTGTAGCGCCACAGGCCGGTGCGCATCGTTCGGCCGCGGCTATCGGGACGTGAGCGGAAGCGGGCGAGCTGCGCATCTGCGACCGCTTCGCCCGCGACGGACACCGCCCACACCAGCACGGCGGCCCACTGGAATCCAGTGGATTCCATCGGATTGCGCGCCACCGCCGCAAAGGGCAGTGCGAACAGCACGACCAGCAGCGCCTGCGACTGGAACAGCGCAAACCATCGCAGCGGTGCGTCGCCCCAAGCCTCGCGCAACGCCGCGTAGCGGCCATCCTCGTGTTCGCCGCGCACGCGCCCCCAGAGGTGCCACGCGAGGCGAAGACCCCACAGCCCGCCGAGCAACGCGAGCAGCAGGCGCGGCGTCGTGGCTCCATCTCCGAGCGCGGCCAGCAGCACGGCCGCCGCTGCGACGCCGCCCGCCCACACAACATCGACCAGCCCCGCGTTGCGGTTGCGTTGCTGCCACCACCACGCAAGCGTCTGCGCGAAAGCCGCGAGCCCCCAGACGAGCAGCAGCGAGTTGCCGGTGCTCATCGCGAGTCGCCTATGGAGAACGGTCGGGACACGCCACCGCCACGCGCATGTCGCGCGACCAGCGTGAACGCGCACGTCGCGATCGCCCACCCGACCGCAAGTGCAATCGTCGCCTGCACGGAGGCGATCAATTCAACGGCGCCCAGGCGCTCGGCACCGAGATAGGCTATCGGTCCGCCCACGGCACCTAGCACGATGGCCGCCGCTGGACGCAGCCATGCGAGTGAGTGGTTGATCGTCATCGCGAACGCGGCCCAGAGCGCGACGATCCACGCGGGCGCGGGAAGAGCGCCGATGCTGCCGCGGTAGTCGATCCAGCCAAGTTGCGCGAGAAGCCCGTCGAACGCCAGGCCGGTCAAGGCCCCGCCGGCGACCAGCCACGCGTCCACGCGGGGGCACGGCGACGCGAGCCACTGCAGTGCGACGAACGCCAGACACGCGACGACACCCAGCCACGGCGCGCCATGGGCCGCACCGAGCACGCACGCCCACCACGCGATCTGGAAGCCGGCGAAGTTCGCCAACGAGTGCATCATCCCTCCGGAGTCGTTTCAGCCAGCGCGTTCGGCCGGTAGCCGGGGCGCGCGAAGAGCATCTGCGCGACACCGATCGAACGCTCGCGAAAGCCGCCTTCGCAGTAGGCGAGGTAGAACTCCCACATGCGGATGAACCGTTCGTCGAAACCAAGTGTCCGCACCTGCGGCAGGCGCTCCAAGAAGCGCTCCCGCCACGCTTGCAACGTCCGCGCGTACGAGAGTCCCATGTCTTCCAGGTCAAGCAGCGCAAGATCGCTGGCCGCCGTCTTCGCCGACATCATCGCCGAGATCGACGGAATGAACGAGCCCGGGAACACGTGACGCTTGATGAAATCGACCGATCGCACTGCCTGCTCGTAACGGTGATCCTCGATGGTGATGGCCTGGACCAGCGCCAGCCCCTGCGTCGTGAGCCGCTCGCCGATGCAGGCGAAGTAGCGGCGAAGGTTCTCTGGCCCGATGGCTTCCACCATCTCGATCGAGGCGAGTTTGTCGTAAGTGCCGTCCAATTCACGGAAGTCGCGCATGAGGACGGTGACGCGATCCTGCAATTCGGCCTGGGCGACGCGTTCGCGCGCGAGCTCGTACTGCTCGCGCGAAAGTGTGGTGGTGGTGACGTGGCACCCGTGCTCGCGGGCGACGTGCAGCGCGAAGCCGCCCCAGCCCGTCCCGATCTCCAGCACGCGATCGCCTTCGCGCAGTTGCAACTTGCGGCAGATCGCCTGGAGCTTGCGCGTGGAGGCCGCCTCCAGCGTGTCGTCTTCGCGTTCATACGACGCCGACGAGTACATCAGGTCTTCCGAGAGGAACAGCCGGAAGAAGGTATTGCCAAGGTCGTAGTGCGCCGCGATGTTGCGGCGTGCGCCCGAGGCGGTGTTCCTGCGCAGCGCATGGACCAGCCAGAGCGCCCAGCCGGCCACGCGCGCCGGACCGCGCTCGACGTCGTCCAGCAGGTCGCGGTTGCGCACGAGCAGTCGCACCAGCCCGACCAGGTCATCGCACGTCCAGGCGCCGTCCATGTACGCCTCGGCGGCCCCGACGCTGCCGCCAAGCGCGATAGCGCGATAGAAGCGGGCGTCGTTCACGCGCAATGTCGGTGACGGGGCGCGGCCGGCGGTCTCGCCCAGCGTGATCGACTCCCACGGGTCGTGCAGCGTGACGGCACCGGACTGCAACGCGCGCAACTTTGCGACTACGCGATCGCGCAGCAACCGATCGATGGCGCTGGCGCAGGGCAGCGGGACGGTGTTCTGTGCGGTGCTGCTCATGGTGCGGAACCCTTCGCGGGATGATCATAGACCGGCGTGCGCTTGAGCCACAGCTTGAGCGCCTGCCAATGGATGCCACCGACGACCTGCAGCGTCATTGCGGGATATCGCCATAGCACGCGCGTCAGCGCTGACGCGTCGAGCGGACGGCGCTGGAGCGAAAGCGTGGCGTCGAACTCGCGCCGCTGGTCGTCGCAAACGTTCATGTGCACGTGCAGGGTGTCGCCGGGCGGCGTGAGTGCCCATGCGTAGCGACGTTGCATCGGCATGAACGGCGAGACATGGAAGGTCTTGTCGAACTGCCAGTGGAACGCACGTCCGCGCAGCTCCGCGTCCGCGACCGGCAACACGTACGCGTGCCGTTCGCCCCATGGCGTGTTGGTGATTTCGGCCACGACGTGCTCGAGCGTGCGCTGGTCGGGCCCGTAGCAGTAGTAGAAGCTCACCGGATTGAAGACGTAGCCGAAATAGCGGGCGTGCGTGAGCAGCCGGATCGGCCCGATGGGCCTCGCACCAATGGCCGTCGCGATTCGCTGGCTCACGGCCTGCGCGAGGGGCATATCCGCAGGGCCCAGGTAGTCGCTGCGGCGGAACTCGCCAAGATTGCGGCTGCGCGCAGACCAGAGCGGATGCGCGTCAAGGATCGCATCCACTTCGTCCAGGTCGAGGAACAGCTGCGCCATCCGGTAGTCGAAGGCGTGCCGACGCGGCGCGAAGCGGCGGTGCCGCACGGTACCTTCGTACAGAGCGCTGTGGCGTGGTCGCATGCGCTCTCCGCCGTCGCTCATGCGCTCCCCCATGCGATCTTTCCGGCCGCAGCGTGATCCACTGCGCGCGGTTCCAGCGAGATCTCCGGCCACGCGACCCCGAGCGATCGTGCGACCTCGACGGCGCTGCGAAGCCCGTCCTCATGGAACCCCCAGCCCCAGTACGCGCCTGCGAACCAGGTTCCGCGGCGGCCTTGTATCTCGTGCCGGCGCGCCTGTGCGGCGACCGCTTCGCGCGTGAATACCGGATGGTGGTAGCGCACGCGCTTGAGGATGTGGAGAGGGTCGATCGCGTCGCAGCGATTGAGTGTCACCACGACCGGCGTCGAGACCGGCAGGCCTTGCAGCAGGTTCATGCAGTAACTCACTGTGCACGCTCGCGCCGCATCGGCGCCGATGTACGCGTTCCAGGCCGCCCACGCCTTGCGGTTGCGCGGCAGCAGGCGCTCGTCGGTGTGGAGAACGACGTCATTGGGCTGGTAGGTAATCGCACCGAGCACGTCGCGTTCGCGATCTTCCGCGTCGGACAGGAGGGAAAGTGCTTGGTCGCTGTGGCAGGCCAGTACGACCTGGTCGAAGGCTTCCTCCCCGGCGGCGGTCGTCAGTGCGACGCCTTGCTCCAGCCTTCGGACGGCATGCACCGGCGTGGCGAGGCGCAGGGACGCCGAACACCGTTGGCGAAGCGTTTCCACGTAGCGCCACGAGCCCCCGCGCACGACCTTCCACTGCGATCGCCCGGCGAGCTGCAGCATCTGATGGTTCGTCATGAACTGCACCAGGTGCCGTACAGGAAAGTGCAGGATCTGATCGGCGGGTGCGGACCACAGCGCGGAGGCCATCGGAACCAGGTGATCGTCGCGAAACGCGTCGCCGAAGCCCTGTTCGCGCAGGTAATCGCCCAGCGCCGGGCCGGGCCCGCTGCCTGCGAGCAGTCCGGGCGCGATGCGGTAGAAGCGCAGCAGGTCGGCCACCATGCGAAGAAAGCGCGGCGACAGCAGGTTCCGCCGCTGGCAGAACAGCGCCCCGAGCGAAGTCGCGTTGTACTCCAGCCCGGTACGTTCGTTGTGCACCGAGAAACTCATGGTCGTGTCCTGGGTGGCCACGCCCAGTTCGCCGAACAGCTGCGTGAGCAGGGGATAGTGGACGGGGTTGTGGACGATGAAGCCGGTGTCGACGGAGAGGGTGACGCCGTCAACGCTCACCTCATGCGTGTGGGTGTGCCCACCGAGGTAATCGTTGGCTTCGAACAGCACGACTTCGTGCTCGCGCGACAACAGCCACGCGGCGCCCAGCCCCGCGATGCCCGAGCCAATGATCGCTATACGCATTTGTCAGTGCCTCGCCCGCGCCAGGACCCAGGCCGGCACGGGTTTGAGGTCGTGCACGAGACCGACGGACGCCAGCAGCTTCAGGCCGTACCAGGTCAAGTCGATCTCCCACCATCGGAAGCCCTGGCGCGCCGTTCCCGGGAAGAAGTGATGGTTGTTGTGCCAGCCCTCGCCGAAGGTGAGGAGCGCGAGCAAGGCGTTGTTGCGGCTGTCGTCGCGCGTGTCGAAACGCCGGCTGCCGAAGCGATGCGCCAGCGAATTGATCGTCACCGACACGTGGAACAGCACGATGGTGGAAACGAAGAATCCCCAGACGACCAGTTGCATGGCGCTGGTTCCCAGCGAGGGTGCGACGTGTTGCAGGAATGAGCCCAGGCCGTACAGTGCCAAGGCGAGCGCGACGGGAACAGCGATGTCGTAGCGGTCCAGCCAGCGAAGTTCCGGGTAGCGCGCCAGATCCGGCACGCGCGACAGGTCGGTGCCGAAAGCGCGACGCGTGAGGAACCAGCCGACGTGGCTGCGCCAGAATCCGTGGACGCCGGGTGAGTGCGGGTCCAATGGCAAATCGGCATTCGCGTGGTGGTGGCGATGATGCGCCGCCCACCACAGCGGTCCCCGCTGCACGCTGGAGGCGCCGATCAAGGCGAAGGCGAACTGCACCGGGCGCGACGCGCGGAACGTGCGATGCGAGAAATAGCGATGGTAGAACGCGGTGATCGCAAACATGCGCACCGCGTAGAGGGCCGCGGCGACCGCGATCGCAGTGGCCGACACGCCGACCCACAACACGCCGAGGCACGCCATGTGCATCGCGACGAAGGGCGCGACGCGGACGAGGTCGAGCCTGTCGCCTTGGTCGATATCGTCGGGCTCGGGGGTGGTGCCTGCGTCGAACCACCGGCGGATCGAGGCTAGCGCGTGGAAGCGCGAGGGGAGGGGAGCAGGAACGGGCATTGGGTCGGGGCGAAGGAACCAGGGCGTTTTATGGCATGCAGCGTCCAACCGCCACATCCGTAGATTTGCGTAGGCCGGCGATCCTTGCGGGAATTACCGGTGGACATCGCGCGAAGTTGCGTAGTTGTACCGAGGGCAAGCCATCTCAGCGGCGCTAACGTCAAGTGGCACGGCGATGCGTGCTTTGCGGGCGCGCTGCGCCCACGACCATTCCTTCCTCGATGGAGATGCTCATGAAAGCGATGACGATCGCGACGATCGCGTTCCTCGCCTGCACGTCGGCGCACGCCGCAGGCCCCGAACCGGGGCGGCTCTCGGTGACCCTGCTGGGCGGGGGCGATGTACCCGTCAGCGGCGACGTGCACGACGGCGCGACGGTCGACGTCCCTGATCTTGGGCCGCTCAACCCGGCTCTGGCCGGCGTCGGCGCGCAGCTGCGGATCGGGTCACGCACCCACGAACGCGTCTACGACATGGCCAGCACCTACGGGCTGCGCATGGGGTGGGGGATGAGCGACCGCATGGAGATATTCGGCGAACTCCGGGAGACACACGCGTCCGCGGGCAGCGTGCAGGTCGGCGAGGCTTACGTGCCCGCGCTCGACGTCGCCTTACCGGTGTATGGACGGTTCTCTACCTACCAGGCGTGGAGCGCGGAAGTGGGTGTGCGCTGGTATTTCATGGATTCCGGCTTCGCTCGTCCGTACGTGGCCGCGCGCCTCGGCGGAACGGAGACTGACGACATAGACGCCACCTTCGCGATCCCCGCCGCCGACATCCTCATCCCCAACGCGCCGTTCTACGAGAAGAAATGGGCGCTCAGCGCGGGTCTGGACGTGGGCGTGAACGTGCCGCTGACCGAACGAGCCAGTTTCATCGCCGAAACCGGCGTGCGCTATGTCGACGACCTGGAAGGCGACGACAGCGCGATCGGGCCGCTGGGGCTGTCGCGGATCAACGACACGGGCCGGCGCATCTCCGTCCCGGTAACGCTGGCGTTGCGGTGGGACTTCTAGGGGACAGGGGGGATCGCGCGAATCCCGGGCGTGAGGCCGTACTCATCGGCCTTGCGCACCAGTTCCAGCGTGCTATGCACGTTGAGCGCCTGCATGATCGCGTATTTGTGCGACTCGACGGTGCGCACCGACACCCCCAGTTCGGCGGCGATCTGCTTCGACCGCAGGCCTGCGGACACCAGTTGCAGCACCTGCATCTGCTTGTCGGTGAGCTCCTGCTTGTGCCCACGGCCAGGCGCGGCGATCACGTGCGCCCCCAGCGTGGGCGTGATGTACGTGCGGCCGCCGCGGACCACATGGATCGCCCGGAGCAGTTCCTCACCGGCGGAGCTCTTCAGTACGTAGGCCGATGCTCCGGCGCGCAACGCCTGCTCGGCGAGTGCGGGGTCGGCATGCATGGTCAGGAAGAGGAACGGAACCTGCACCCCGGCCGCGCGCAGTTCACGCATGACGCTCAGGCCGTTGCGATCGGGCATGCTCAGGTCGGTCACGACGAGGTCGGGCTCGTACTGCCTTACGGCCTCGAGCAGCGCGTTTCCGCTGGACACGCACGCCACCAGTTCGCATTCGTCCTCCAGCAGGCGCTGCAAGCCTTCTGCCACCAGGCGGTGGTCGTCGGCGAGCACGACGCGTGGTCGATCGGCGGGGATCTCAGGCATCATCGTTACCGTGGTATCGGGCGGCGGAGCAGGGTGGCTCCGTGACGAGGGTACTCCACCACCCCCAGGCAGGGCAGGCGCAGGAGGATTTCATGGGCCATCCGCTCGCGGTTGCCAGCATCGTGGCGGTGTCGGTTGCGTGTTCGCAGTGGGCTTCGATGCTGCTGTGGATGCCGAACCCGCGCAGCCACATGGTGTGGTTCCCGGGCGCGGTTCTGCTGGGCGCGCTGCTGTTGCAGCCACGCCGGCACTGGTGGGCCTGCCTGCTCGGCACCGCCGTCGGCGAGGCGGCCGCATTCGGCGTCCTCGGCGTACCGCCGCTGGCGGTCACGGTCGCGATGCTGGGCTCGCTGGTGCTCACGCCGGCGGTCGCGATGGCGCTGGAATCGCTGCGCAGCCGCCTGCAATCGCCGCTGGAGGACTTCCGGCTGCTCACCGCGTTCGTGGTGCTGGGCGGGCTGGCGCTTCCGATGCTCAGCGCCGCGTGGATCGCCGTCGCGATCCGCGGAACCGTTCTGGAACCGTATCTGTCGGACTGGCCAAACGTCGCGCTCGCGCAGAGCCTGGGCAACCTGATGCTGGTGCCGGCCGTCGTATGGACGGCGATGCGTCGACGCAACGCAGTGCCGCTGGAAACAGATGGCGTCAGCATCGCCGTCGGCGTGGGACTGCTGGTGACCTTGTGCCTGTTATGGACCTGGCACCTGCCGATGCAACGCCTCCAGCCCGCGCTGGTGGTCGCACCGGTGCCGTTCCTGATCTGGGCAATGGTGAGCTTCCGCGCCGTCGGTGCCTCGCTGGCGATGCTGGCCGTTGGCCTGCTTGCCATGCATTTCAGCATCGCCGGCGTGGGGCCGTTCATCCGCGACGACCTGGCGACGACGACCATCGCCGTTCAGCTGTGGACCGCCGCGCTCACGGTGGCTCTGCTGTACATGACCGTGGTCGTCGAGCAACGCGCCACGCGCACGCAGGCGCTGCAGCACGCACACCAACGGTTGCAGGCGATGACCGTGCAGTTGATGCGTGCGCAGGAGGACGAACGCAGCCGCATCGCGCGCGACCTGCACGACGGCATCAACCAGTCCATCGCCTCGATCGCGATCCGCCTGAGCATCGCCAGGCAGCATGCGCAGGGGGCCGAACGTGAGTTGCTCGGCGAACTGCAGGCTGCCGTGACGGATGTGTCCGAGGATGTGCGCAGGCTCTCGCACGCGCTGCACCCCAGCCTTCTGCACTACGCGGGCCTGACGATGGCACTGCGTTCGCTTTGCCAAGCGCAGCCCGACAGCCTCCACGTGCACGCGGAGCTGGAGGAGTTGCCCGAGCTTCCGCTCAACGTCGCCACCGCGCTGTACCGCATCGCGCAGGAGTCGCTGCGCAACGTCGAGAAGCACGCCCACGCCAGTCAGGTCATCGTGCGTCTGAAGCGCGTGGGCGCCGACATCGAGCTGGAGATCGGGGACGACGGCGTCGGCCTCGACCTCGACGATCAACCGCACGATGCACCGCGCGGACTGGGCCTGCTCAGCATGCGCGAACGGGCGCGCGAGATCGGCGGAGAGCTTCGACTGGTCAGCGGTCTGCACGGTGGGACGCGTGTCATTGCGCATGTGGCCGGCATCTCGTCGCAGGCGGACCAGTATCAGTAGGACTGCGCAGGCCGGGATGCCGCCCCCTGCAAGGACCCGCTGCCGCGCCGTCGCGGGGTCTTCACGTGCCGTCCTGAAACTGCGCCGCTTTCGGCCAGAGCGATGTGGTCGCGCTTTGCGCGCGAAGAAAAACTGACGCTGACGCGTTGCCTGCAGATCTTCTGCGATACTCGTCGCCTTACCTCATGCCGTGCCAGGCCATGCCAGCGAGCGCCAATCTTGAGTTCCTCGACGCGCCGGGCAAGGTCGCTGCGATGATGCGCAGCCATGACTGGAGCGACTCGCCTCTCGGCCCGCCGGCACAGTGGCCGCAATCGCTGCGCAGCGTCGTGAGCCTTCTTCTGTGGTCCAAGTTCCCGATGTTCGTCGCTTGGGGGCCGCAACTGGGCTTCGTGTACAACGACCCTTACGCGGAGATCCTCGGCGCGAAGCATCCGTCCTCACTGGGCCGGCCGTTCGAGGAGATCTGGTCCGAGATCTGGAGCGAGGTGGGGCCATTGGCGCACCGTGCGCTCCAGGGCGAGGCCAGCTACGTCGAGAACATGCCGTTGCTGATGAGTCGCAAGGGCTACGACGAGCAGACCTGGTTCACATTCTCCTATTCCCCCGTCACCGGCGACGATGGCCGAATCGCCGGCATGTACTGCGTATGCACAGAGACTACGCACGGTGTGCTGCTGGAAGCCGCGCGCGAAGCGCAGACGCAGCGACTCGCATCCCTGGCCGAGCAGCGCCAGCTTGCGCTCGACGCCGCCCAGTTGGGATCGTGGCAGTACTACACGGCGACCGGCACGGTCACGCACGACGAGCGTTATGGGCAGATCTACGGACTGGGCGGATCGTCGCCGCGCCACGTCGATGAGATCCGTCGCCTCGTGTACGAGGAAGATGCCCCCCGACTGAGGGCCGCTGCCGGGGCCGCGATCGAGCCGTCCGAACCGGAACCTTATGCGATCGAGTACCGCATCCATCGTCCCGACGGTGCCACCCGTTGGCTGGAGGCGCGTGGCATTCCGAATTTCGACGGCAGCGGCGCGTCCCGCGTGTTGACGAGTTACGCTGGCACCGTCGCCGACATTACCGAGCGACGCATGGCGGAGGAAGTTCTGCGCGAGGACGAGGCGCGCTTCCGGCTGATGGCCAACGCCTCGCCGGCCGCGCTCTGGCTGACTGATCCCGACGGCTACTGCACCTTCCTGTCCAGCCAGTGGTATGAGCTAACCGGTCAGACGGAAGCCCAAGCGCTTGGCCTGGGGTGGACCACCGCGACGCATCCGGACGATCAGGAGCAGGTGCGCAACGCGTTCCTTGATGCAAACGAAACGCGCCAGCAGTTCCAGACCGAGTATCGCCTCCGCACCGCAGATGCCTCGTATCGATGGGCAGTGGACCTGGGCCGTCCGTGGTACTCCGAAACCGGCGAGTACGCGGGCATGGTGGGCGTGGTGTTCGATATCGACGCGCGCCGCCGCGCGGAAGAGGCAGTCGAAGAAGCCAGCCGCCGCAAAGACCAGTTCCTCGCGACGCTCGCGCATGAACTGCGCAATCCGCTGACGCCGATCTCCAATGCACTGCAGATCTGGCCGCACATCGAAGACAAGCCCGAGGAATCCGGCCGGCTTCGCGGGATGATGGAGCGGCAGGTTCGGCAGATGGCGCGGCTTATCGACGACCTGCTTGATGTATCGCGTATCACGCGCGGCCGCATCGACTTGCGGCGAGAGCGGCTTGACCTGTCGCTTGCGGTCCAGGAGGCCGTCGAGGCACTCAAACCCTTCATCGATTCCAACGCACACCGACTCGTCGTCGAACTGCCCGAGGAGTCGGTGTACATCGAGGCTGACCTCGGCCGGCTCGTACAGGTCTTCGGAAACCTGCTGCACAACGCGGCCAAGTACACCGCGCCGGGCGGCGAGATCCGCATTGTCGCAAGGCAGGAACGCGATGCGGCAATCGTCATGATCCGCGACAACGGGTTGGGTATTCCGGCGGGCATGCTCACGGAAGTATTCGAGATGTTCGCGCAGGTGGATCAGTCACTGGGGCGTGCGCATGGTGGGATGGGTATCGGCCTGACGCTGGCAAAGAGCCTCGTCGAACTGCACGGCGGCAGAATGGAGGCGCGCAGCGAAGGCCTGGGCCACGGCAGCGAGTTCGAGGTGCGCCTGCCCGCGATTCCCAGCGAGACATCGCATGCTGCAGTGGCGAAGCCGCTCGCGGGAGCACTTCTGCTCCCGTCGCATCGCATCCTGGTCGTCGACGATTTGACATCGTCCGCCGATACCCTCGCGCTGATGCTCGAATCGCTTGGACAGCACCTGCATGTCGCTTATGACGGCGCGGCAGCGTTGGAAGCCTACGATGCCTTCGAGCCAGAGATCGCTTTCATCGACATCGCGATGCCCGGCATGGATGGTTACGAAGTCGCGCGTCGTCTCCGCGCCGGCGCGAGTCGCAGGCCGTTGCTGATCGCGTTGACCGGATACGGCCAGGAAGAGGATCGCAACCGCGCCCTGGAGGCTGGGTTCGACCATCACCTGGTCAAACCGGCAACGATTCAAGCGCTGCGGGAGATCCTTGCCGCCCTGCCGCTGCGCAGCATGGGGTGCCCCCCCAACAGGTCCTGGCTATGACGTCTGCAAACAGGTCATCGACTACGCGGTGCAGCGCCGGCGGATGCTGTGCCGATTGCGGAGCGGTCCAGGGTCAATCTGCAGAACGCGCCACGAAGCGACGATGCCGCCGTAGAGATACGTCGCGGTGGGCGGAACATATGCCGCTTCCGACCCATAGCGGTCCTTGACCGAGTCATTCGACCATGCACGCTGGGCCCGGTCATATACCGGCGGTTCCGTAATCTACGGTCGGATCAAAGAGTTGTCCGCTCCTGCAAGTATGGGGACGATGGCGCCTCAGGCGCGCTTGAAATAGAACCCGGAGTAGTGGTCGATCGTACATTCCGGCTCGAATGGAACCTCCAGATGTCGCTCCCGTGACATCCACTGATCCAACGCCTCGTAACCGAGCTTTTGCATCGCGTCCAGGAACTCCGGCTTCGACATGACCCGGTAGGGCAGTATGGCAATTCCGATGTTCTGCAGGGTGACGTAGCCACGTTCTGGATGCATTGGCGTGAGGTTGACCAGCACGTGCGGCGGCGGGTTGGGCAGGCCGGCAAGCAGTTCTGGCAGCGTGTACTCCAGATACTGCAGCGCACCACAGCTGATCAGCACATCGTGACCACTGGCCGCGTCGCAAGTATCGACGAAGCTCAGCATGCCATCGGGATCGTGTTGCGCCGCCCAGGCGCGCCCCGCATCCATGACCGCCGGTACGTCGTGTACGCACCATTGCAGCGACTGTGGGTAGTGGATGTATTTGCGGAAACCGTAGTAGCTGACGCCAATATGGCCTCCCAGGTCGAATACGCGATGCCGGCCCTCGGTGAGTAGCCGCGACAGCCAGTACACCATCGGATAATCGCTGACGTTGATGCGCTGGTGCCGGTCCAGATACATGCTTCCGGCAGAAGGCTGGTCGTAAGTCGTCGGCAGGGGTGGTGCCGCGGCCAGCGCCTGGGCGCGTGAGTCGAAGGCTCCGCAGTAGGCGTTGCCGTCGCGGTAAGGGCGGCCGAACATCCGCTTGTAGAGCGGCCTGGCGAGTATGCGCAGACCGGGCAGTTCCGCGCACTCCCCCGCGATTCGGCGGAGCTTCCTGGCTGTATCCATCAAAGACCCTTCGGCTCCCCAGTTCGTAGTCTCAAACGCAAAGTGCGCCGGGAATGGGACGCGAACCTGATCCGCGACGCGCTGGGGGATGGCCGCTTCTGGCCGTCAGCGGACTTGCGGTTGTGTCGATTCTCCGCTATCGGCCAGAGGCGGACATCAACGACCCACCTAATTGCCCCTGCATGCAACCGCGTGTTCGACAAACTCGGCTGTCCAATCCTCAACAAACACATGGCATTTCTCGGTGACGTATTCGCTGCCACGGGCGTACACGGGCCACACGGCAGGACCGGACGAAATATCCGAAACTGTCGTACGCCATGCAGCCAGGCAGGCGTCCGGATCGGGATGCGTACGAATCAACGCCCGTAGTGCCATCCGAAGGACAAGAACCTGAGCCTGCAAATCGCAAAGGGCTTCCTCCGTCAGTCGGTCCATAGATTCCCACGTGCATTGAAGTAAGAAAAAGCGCCCCGCCTCTTTTGCGGGGCGCTACTAGATCAGTTGTTGAAGGTTGATCCAACCTGGATGCGGCGAGGGGTGGTCTCGGGACGCTTCGGGATGGTGATCTGCAAGACGCCGTTGTGACCGGTCGCCGTAATCCCTTCAGGGTCCGCGCTATCGGGGAGCGCAAAACGGCGATGGAAGCTGCCGTGTCGGCGCTCGATGCGGGAGAAACGTTCGCTTTCGTCGATCTCGCTCGTACGCTCTCCTTTGATAGTGAGCAATCCCCTATCCATCTGCACATCGATGTTCTTGGGGTCCACGCCGGGAATATCGGCATAGAGGATGAAGCGGTCCTGCTCTTCCTTGATGTCTACTAACGGAATCCATTGGCTTGTCACGACTGACGATTCGTCTCTGGAGCCGCCTTGCAGAAAGTTGCCTTCAAAAAGGCGATCGATTATTTGGCGGACTGGGTCTGTGGTTCCCTGTCCGCCCCACTGCGGAAAGCGAGCCATCTGATTCATCGCGTCTCTCCAATTAAGCGTTGATCTCCGGATGGGGTAGGTCCCATCCGGCCCGAAAAAATAGCGCGTCTACGGGTCTTTTCAAGCAGGGGGATACAGGTCCGTTGGCGATTCTTAAGGGTTGTCAAAAATGCATAAAATCCCACCCGTAGGAATGTCCGCTAAGGGTCGGAAGCGGACATGGTGGCCCGATTGAATAGAGGGCGGGTGTTCGCCATTTCTAAAATAAAGGCGGATAGAAAATATCAGGCCAGTCCCAGGCGGCATTGCTACATTAGCGACTAGTAGCAATAGAGGCTCTGTTGCTGGGCCTGAGAGGCAGTGCGCTAACCATCAGACCGTCGCGCATGAACGGCACGAATCCGGCCAGGCGGTAGTAGCTCACCAACTTGGTGCGGTCGCGGGCGAACTGAGCGGGCTCTTCGTCTGCGCGCCCCTCTTATGGACTGGAAGGCCTTTAGCGCGGCTTGCGTGCAGCCTTGATCTACTCCGTCGCATGCTGTCCCGATCGCCTACAGGCCGAGCCAGTAGCCACGGAACGGCAATCCGATCTCAAGGCGGTTGAGGACCAGGACACGCCCGAGGTCCGATCCCGCGACATCGCAGACCGTCGGCCTGAACGCTTCCGTCCGAGGTGAAATGAGTTCGCAGAAGTGGGCGAGGTTGCTATCGATCGCATCCAGCACGTCGAATCGCGAGACCCCGTCGCCCGATGCTGCCTCCGGGTCCACGACATACAGGGATATGGTGCCGATCGTTTCGTTGCGGACGGGGCCCGAAATGACCGTCCCTTCGTACTAAAGGTAGTAGTCCCCAGGCTCCCCATCCCGGCCTCGCGGTCCGAACTGGACGGGGAGGTCTAGCAGGCAAGCTTCGTAGCATTCGAAGACCTGCGAGGGCGTCAATGCTCGGAGGCGTACAGCGGCCATCTGATCATCCCGATTGGGCGGGGAGAACCGAGGGGTAGCGCGCCAGCGTAGGTCCATCCAGATCCAAGCAGACCCAATCGGGATAGCCCCTGACGATCGGTCAGCCCCAAGCAACTAAAGCCAAGACCAAAGTCAGCCGATATCGCGGTAACCCCAATTTCCTCCGCGTCGGCATGTCGAAAGATCTCCCTGTGACCATCTACGCCGGCTTCGTACTGGTCGGCTTGCTCGGAATTGCCACGCTCACTTCAATGGCGATGGGACTGCCGGACAGTCACGACGCCTCCGTGGTGGAGGCAGTTGAGGGGGCGCATAGTGAAAAGGAGTTTCGCGAAGCCATTGAGGAGGACAGGTGCCGCGAGATGGAGGCAAAGGCGGAGGCGGCCGAAGCCGCAATGCAGGCGCTGTTCGACTAGCTACAATGTCAAAGTTGATTACCTCTAGGGCACTGGATTGTCACACTCGTTCACCGCTCTCTTCATAGCGAATGATGGTAGCTGATGTTTTGGGGAGCTCCCCAACGTCTACCTGCACGATCGTCCCTTAGCCAGCCAGGATGTGCCCGGCCAGTTCGACAGCGTTGGCGAATCCTGCCGACGCTTCCGCATGAAGCCTGATGGCTGCATGGCAGGCGAGTTCTTCCCCACTTACCTCGATGTGCGTTTCACCCAAGCCGATGGGGAGCTCGCCGTGAAAGCGTGGGCTCTGGAAGTCTGGCCCGCTCTCGCGACGATCCCGGTCGAAGAGCGTCCTAGGTCGTCCTCGTCAAGCCGCTGGTTCTAAGTTGCCAAAAGCTGGTTAGCCGCGTGGAAAACAATGACGGATTAGCCGTGGCCGGCCACCGTGGGCCCCGTCCATTGCGAACAATGGGTATCAATGGAGGCCCGACCGCCTCGGGGGCAGGAACCTGCCTTCACTAAAGTGGTGAGAAATAGTGATCAGGCAGCTCGGGCAGGCCTTCTCGAGCGCCTTCCCAGCTGAATTAAATCAATCAATCAATGGCGGGTTGGCCCCCTGAGAGCAGCTGGGCGTCAATTGCCACGACGATCACGCCTGTCCGGGCATGGTCCATCGAAGACTTCTCGCCGGGGCGACGATGCTGATCTTGGTATTGGAAGACGACAGGGACTGCGCCGCCTGCGTTGTCATGGCGTTGAGGAACCTAGGCCATACGGCCATTCATGCCAGATCAGTAAAGGAAGCGATTGAACTGATCAATCGCGAGCCATCAATTGCTGCGGCGCTGCTGGACGTTGATCTCGGAGGCGAGACGGGTGCCCACGTCGCCATTCTGCTTACTGAGCGCGGGATTCCCTATCTGGTTGCAAGTGCATATGACGGCGACGAGATTCCCGCCGTGATGCGCGGTGGACCACACTTGAGGAAGCCGTACCTGTTGAACGACCTCGAGAATGCACTAGAGATCTGTCGAGCCTGCTCAGATGGACGGTGAGGATTCAACTATCAGGCCGCGTAGACGCAACAGCTCGTGTGTTGTGCATCGTGGTCGGCGCCGCATGGGAGGTCGGAGCGGGACACGCGCACGCTGACGAAGAGGCTGGTTTCTGGCAACTTGCCGCTCGCTCCGCCGCCTTCGTCGTGGTGGCTATCATCGGCCCTCGATCGGTGCGAGCGGCGCTTACTGGGTGGTTCCCCAGACCGACCGCTTCTGGCCGAAAGCCGAATGCTGATCGTCGATGTTCGATTCGGCCGAGATCTTTAGAAGCAAAAAGCCCCGACGCGTGTCGGGGCTCTAGTCCACGGATATGCCTTATCTGGAGACTCGTGTGGTGACGCCATCCGAGGACACGCGTACGGCATCGCCGGCGCGGAACTGATCCGGACTGCCTTCCTGTACGACTGCCACAGTCCTCCCCGAGTCCAAACGCACAGTGACTTCAACGCCAGGCCGCGTCGTACCCGCAATGGCGTTACCAGCGGCCCCGCCCGCAACGACGCCGCCCACGGTCGCCGCAGTCCTGCCGCGGCCACCACCCACCGTATTGCCGGCCAATCCGCCCAGGACTGCTCCCGTCGCCGTGGCCACCCCACGAGAATCATTCTGGATGGTTATCGCGCGCACCGCGGTCACTGTCCCGGCTTCAACGTTCTGGGCCCGCCCCGCTTCTGAACGGGTGAACGTGTTGGGACTGCTATGGGTCGCGCAACCCGAAATGCCTGCGATCGACAGGGCCAGCGCTGTGGCGGTAAGGAAGGTCTTCTGCTTCATCTGGTTTCTCCATCCGAGAAGTCCATTGGACCCCGCCGACAGGTCGGAGCGATGGCCAGCGACGCTATCGGCGCGGAGCGCCATTGCTACTGGCACGGCGCCAGCACGTTCTCGATATACCACGATCAGCCCGAAGGTGGCGTCCACAATCCAACTCAGTTCCGGGCAATGTTGCCTAACAATCCATTCAAGCCGAAGCTTCTTCGCGGCTCCGCTTAGTTCAGGTGTTGGCGAACGACCGCTTGTGGCGGGAAGCGGTCAATCGCGACCTCACCTGTGTTCCGGTCGCCGCCCCGGCGGGCGTGATTTCTTGTCGCGGGCCACTCGACTTCACTGATGTTTCACGCTGCGGACGCGAGCATCATCATCGCTTCGGATTCGAAAATGGAAGCAACTGAATGCAGCGGACGTCACATAAAACCAGCAGACACGAGCCGTTGAGGCATCTTTATGGATCCGCTCTTGGTGGTCGGCGAGAATACTGATTCAGCAGAGGACGTATGCTCGCATCTGCGAGCCATCGGCTATCAGGTCGACGTGAGACTGCCCGCCGACGCGAGCGCGGTGGCGGAAATTCATCGCTACAGCGCCCTCATTCTCGATACATGCACGACCGGACAGAGCCGCTTTGGGGTCTGTTGGCGGTATCGACACACCCTGAGGTTCTCTGCCCCCATCATCGTGATCTCGGATTCGGCCGCCCTTAATCTTAAGTTGGCCGCCTTCAACGATGGCGCTGACGACTACCTGGTCAAGCCGGTGTATCCCGCCGAGATCGAGCTACGCATCCGCAATCGCCTGATGCGCCGTCGATACTCGGAGAGGTTTTGCACCCTCCGCATCGATGACCTTGTTCTTGAAACGGCTACGCACCGTGTGGCGCGGGCAGGGACGCCGCTAAGGGTGGCGCCTTTGGAGTACCGCCTGCTCCGTCTGCTGATGCTGGCGTCACCGCGCTTCGTCTCCCCGGCGGAGATGGAACGAGAGCTGTGGGGCGGAGCGCCGCCCCCGACCGGCTCGCTGCGCAATCACCTTTACAGGCTGCGCAAAAAACTGCACTCCGGCGGCCAGAAACCTATGCTCCAAACTCTTCCCTCGTCCGGCTCCCGGCTTGTCGGTTGACGCATTCCGACCGCGCCGTTCCCAACTCGCTTCGTAGCAAAGCCTAGGACGGTCGGTGCCGCTCGGATCGACGCCTGGCCGCATTCGGTGGCTCACCATCCTTCGACGCTGATTTGACCTCCGGTTAACCGAGACGGAGGCACCTTTCCCGTCCCCAAGTGATGAGAACGGCGATGTCAACACTCGACGAAGACCTGCAAGTCTTGCAGGCGATGGTTCCTGTGATCATCGAGGTCGTGCCACAGGAGGACGTCCTGGCCGCCTTTGCCTGCTATGCCGAACCGGTGCTGGCGCGAGCGGTAGACAGCCTGCAGGCGCAGGCGCAAGTCGAGGGCATCCTTCATCACTAATTCGGGACAAGCCAAGGCAGCTTAGGAACTGTGGGTGAAGTCCTGTGGAATTCGTGGCGGACTGCTGGGCTATGGATCCCAGCCCTCCTCATCGTGCCGCCGATTCCACCACGCCTCCGCTAATCGCCACAGACCTAAGGCCGTCCCGACTGAAAAGAGCACGATGCCCCCAAAGAGCAGCCCCAGCCGTGCCAATTCGACGTCAACAGTCATGTCCCGACGCTACTCTATCGGTCCCGCGGCCGTCTACGCGGCATTCGATTTCAACGTGGGTATAAGGCCGAGTGCACCCTGATAAGTTCTTTAGAGCCGAAGCCGCGTAGCGAATGACCTCATCAATCGGGAGTCATCAATTGCTGCGGCGGTGCTGGACGTTGATCTCGGAGCCGAGACGGGGGCCGACGTCGCCATCCTGCTTACTGAGCGCGGGATTCCGTATCTGATTGCAAGTGCATATGCCGGCGACGAGATTCCCGCTGTGATGCGCGGTGGACCATACTTGAGGAAGCCGTACCTATTGAGCGACCTCGAGAATGCTCTAGGAGGCTGTCTAGCCATCGAGCATTTAGGCCCCTGGCAGTGGCAATTTCATTCATCGCCGCTAGCGGACGCAGGATGCATGGAAAGACCGCGCGGCGTCGAGAGACCGCATCGGCCAAGCAACCAGCGCCACCTAACCCGCTGGGGCTTCGTCGCCGTTCTCGCGCTGCTGGAGAATCTTGGCCACTTGCGCATCGGCGGCAGCCCGATGCTGCAGGGATTTGCACATCTCGATCCCGGCCGATGTCAGCCCCAGTCCTTCCTCGTCCTCAACCACCAACCCACTCTCGATTAGCCGGTCTCGAACGACCGAGTCGTCGTCGGTCAACTCAGCGTGCTGAGAGACCCTTTTTAACACCTCCAGCAAAGCGAGGTCTTCGAGCGAAATTGGATCCATGGCCGTCCGAAGGTGTGGACACGCGGCGTACTGCCGGAATCGGAACTATACCAACTGATCGGTCCGGCAGAATCCGCATTCAGCCAGGCAGGTGGATCCGCTTTTTGCGATGCCGACTGATTTCGTTCAAGCCGTAAAGGCTCCGCCCGCTGCCGAATGGCCGAAAGCGGTCACCGGGGTAGGGGGGGCGCCACAGCCAGTGCCAACGACCGCTTCCGACCCATAGCGGCCGTTGGCCAGGCCATCCAACCCGACCCACCGGTCCGTCTATTTCGTAGTTGAGCGCGAGTGAATAGAGATCAGCTCGAATGTTTTGTCGTCTGGTTCGAACACCGAAGGAGATAGCGTGATGCCACGCGTCCTAATCGTGGATGAAGACTTGGCCAGCCGGAAGCTCGCGCGAACGGTTCTTGAGCACATGGGCTGGGACGCGAAGGAGTTCTCGGATGCAGCATCCGCCCTCGCATGTTTCAGGGAACAGCCGATCGATGCTGTGCTGATCGGCGGATTGCCGGGCTACGGCGGGCTTGATGTTTGCCGCACCATGCGTCAAGCGCAGAACGGTCCGCTTCGCATAGTGGCCTACACGGCAGCGGCGCAAGGAGAACAGACTGCCGATCTCCTGGCGTGGGGGTTCGACGACGTGCTCTTTAAGCCGGTCACCATCAGCGAGATCCAGGCAGCATTTAACCGGTCATAGCGAGTCATCGTATTGTGCCCGTTTAATGCTGCACGGGAGCGACCGGTGACCTCGACACCGAATGCCGCGGGAGGTCAATCGTAAAGACACACCCAGAGCCTGGAACGTTACGCACGCTGAGAATGCCCCCGTTGGCCTCGATGCTCCGCCGGGAGATCGACAGGCCCAGCCCCAAACCGCTTCGGTCATTAGCCCCTTGAGTGAAAGGCTGAAACATCTTCTCTGCGTCGCCTGGTGGGAGGCCTCCGCATTGGTCCTCGACGTCGATGAAGACGCGATCTGCCATTGCGTATGCGTTGAGGCTGACTTCGCTATGAGGGTGCGAAAACTTGAAGGCGTTCTGCAGGAGATTTCCGGCCGCTGCCAAGAGTAGGTCTCGATCAACATCGAGCGCCAACAACGGATCGACGTTGGAAACTTTCAGTCTGCAGCCTCTTACGTCTGCTTCAAGCGATGCAGATAGCTTTAACTCGGCGAGGAAGCCGCCAACGGAGAAGAGCCGATTCTGCAACGGCATGCCCGCTGTCATTCTGACCTCCGCCAATGAGCGATCGATGAGATTGCTCAAGCCCACCAAGGCCCGGTCAAGCACGACACCCGTGGCGCCGCCCAAGCCGACGCTGCCCCCCTTTATGACGGAAAGTGCCAGGGTGGCCGTAGACAACTGATTGCGCAATTCGTGGGCAAAGAATCCAATTCTCTCATTGAGAGCATGAGCCTGCTTGTCGGCGACCTCAAAGTCGCGCTGATATCCGAACTCAGTTACGGCATTCGCAATGGCGTTGTCGAGGCAGCGATTGAGCGTCCTGAACTCATCGATGCTGATTGCCGCATCCTGTTCGAATGCTAGATCGGTGATTGCCTGGCAGAGGTCGCCGTAGTCGTGGACCACTTCCTCGACGGTGAACCCTTGTTGCATCAACTCCTTGCCGTGCTGTGACGCCGACTCGCCGATTTCCGACAGCGCTGGCTTTCCTCCGCCGGAGCGACCAGAAACTTTGCGACTCCGCATCGGATCCGAGGTCCGCTCTAACCCGAGCGTCCTTATGACCTGATCGAGGAACACAGTGATCCCGTATTCCAACTCTATCCCGGCGTTACCGGCCGTCGCTCGCTCAGCTACCTTCGCCCTGCAGCGAGCAATCAACTGGACTCTATTCGCAATGAGGAACTGGTACATCATCCCGACACTGTACTCCTGGTCGCCGCGGGGATAATGCAAGTAGGGATGGGGCGAGCGTCCCATTCAGGCCGAAAGCGAACATGCCGAAAGCGACGCAGCGGCAACCCGCTCCGTAGCGAGGTATGGGTCCCTAAGCTGAGTCCTACGCGAGCTATCACACGTCCTTGACGGCTCCGGTAGCAGACGATCGTGCTAACCACTCGTGAGCGGTCTATTGCCACGACGATCACGCCTGCCGGGGCATGGTCCACTGAGGAATTCTCGCGGGGGGCGGCGATGCTTATCTTGGTGTTAGAGGACGACCCGGACGTCGCCGCCTGCGTTTTCATTGCGCTGAAGAGGCTAGGTCACACAGCCGTTCATGCCAGATCAGTAAAGCAAGCGACTGACCTGATCAATCGGGACCCATCAATTGCTGCGGCGGTGCTGTACGTCGATCTCGGAGGCGAGACGGGTGCCGACGTCGCCATTCTGCTTACTGAGCGCGGGATTCCGTATCTGGTTGCAAGTGCGTATGCCGGCGACGAGATTCCCGCTGAGATGCGCGGTGGACCACACTTGAGGAAGCCGTACCCATTGAACGACCTCAAGGATGCTCTAGAAGGCTGTCTGGCCATCTAGCCCCATCGAGTGCAGAAGCCTGCTGTTCGGCACGCCGGAGTCCGCTCCTGACCAGGTGACGAAGGGGCGACGACGCGGGTCAGACGATGAGGAATGTCGTCACGCGGCGACCCTTCGCGGGCCGCCGCACCAGCATCACATTCTGAGCCCAGGCTCCGCGCCCGATCTGTGGTGGCCTTAGCGTGTCACGCGGACGTACGTGCCGTCGGACGACACCTGCACGCGGTCGCCGACGCGGAACTCGTTGCTCGTCCCGTCCTGCGTCACCGCGATCGTGCTGCCCGACTCCAGTTCGACCGTGATCTCCACGCCCGCGTGGGAGCTGCGCGAAACCGCACTGCCTATGGCACCGCCCGCGGCCGCGCCCGCCACGGCGCCCGCGGCGTTCGCGCGCCTGCCGCCGCCCAGAGTGCTGCCGGCGATGCCGCCGAGCACGGCGCCCGTTGCTCTGGGGACGGTGCGGGCATTGTTCTGGATTTCGACGTCGCGCAAGGCGCGGATCGTGCCCCGTTCGACGGTGCGCGCGGTGCCGACCTCGGAGCGGTTGAATGTCGAGGGGCCGGTGCTCGTCTGGCATGCGACGAGGCCCAATGAGAGGAACGCGACAGCGGCTGCTCTGTACATTTGAATGACTCCCTGTCCAAGTAGCGGGACTATCGCCGCGCCTGCGTAAGGCGACGTGAAGCCGGGCACCGGCGCGGACAGCGACGGAAAGTCGGCGACCGTCCCGTCGGCGGTGTTGATTTCCGCTTCACGAGAACCGGGGTATTGACCGCTGGGCATCGGTGCTAACTCCCGCGAGGAAGCGCTGTACCCGATTCTCGACAAGGACACCGACGGCCAGCCCCTGGACGGCAGCAACGCGAAGTACACGCTGCACTTCGACAAGGACTTCCCGACACTAGCTGCACGATTCAGTGCTCAAGTCATTCACGTCCGTAAAATGTACTGACATCTGGCTTAGCCGACGGTACAGACGCACTTGACCTAGGATAGGCCACCACTGGTACAGAAAGATCTCCAATGGTCTCCAAAGCGCCACCCATCCGCCGATCACGAAGCTTTCCCTAACCAACTCCGCATAGGTTTCGTTCACGGCGCCTGCGACGAAGTCACCGACGAGAATTGCGACGGCTAGGAATGCAAAGCCGATCAAGAGGCTGATTCGACCGGTTCTGAAAAGCTCGCGTAGTTGCAGCCGTGCATCGCACGAGCGACGGAGGAAGAAGTCGCTGACGGCAGCTCCTAGCGCGCCCGTGTCCTCTTCGGGGCCGAATCCTCTCCCTGCTTGCACGTTCAGTGCCAGTGAGCGGCTAGCCGGCAATTGGCTGGCCCAATTCAGGATGTAGGCAACGGCAGTCGGATCGAGGTCGCGCTCGTGGAACGGAGCCGGATCCATTGAATTGAAGAGCTGTCTCAGATCAGCGATCTGCAGTGCCAGCGTCGCGACGTCCGATTTCGAAGGCGATCTCGAAGACCGCTGATTACTGCGCCCAAGTGGCAAAATCATCGTCTCGTCCCTCACGCTGCGGATTGTTCGGGTGTCCAGCCTTGAGCAGGCAGCTCAATTCTGGCATCCCAGTCACAGCTACTCTTCACCCTGCGTTGCCGCGGATGAGGAAGGGCCTGCCGGTGCTGGATGGGACTAAGTCGCGAGGGCGGGTAGGAAAGGGTCCTACAGGCCGGAAGATCGCATCACCTACGGAGACCGCTGTTTTCTCTCATCCAGGTATCGAAGGTGACTACCCTTCGGCGGGGCAGGACGCTCTCCACACACTTTCTGCCAGATGCTATCGAGCGACTCCCGGGTGTAAACGTCGCTGCAAAAGTGGATGTGCGCCCCTCCGATCCAGTGATTATCGCTAGGGTCTTGATCGCGTTGGTCGAAGTAGAACAATGCCCAGTATGGAGTGTCAGGGTGATAGAGCAGGTGCGCGCAGAACAGCCTCCTGCTTCGGAACGTCTCACTGATCTTGTTCACTGCGGTTATCGCTGCGCGGTCCTTTAGCGGCCCCACACCGTTCTCGGCGAGCGCCCTAAGCTCATGCGGCTTGTGGTGCAGGTCTTCAGGGACGAATTTGCTGAAGTGGTTGGCGTAGCGGTAGGGCGACATTCCGCCCGCCATTGCCCCAAGGATCAAGTGAAAAAAGTCGTCTTTCGTCACTACCAGCCCTTTGCAGAGCTTCTCGGCTGCCTTTTTGCTATCGGCATTGACCAAGGCCAGCAGCCCCTCAAACCCGGGCGTAGCAACTTTGTCCGTCATTGACAATCTTCGTTGATCTGCAGCCAGCCGTTCTCCACGCGTGCGAATCGCCGCCCATTGATGCAACGTTCGCCATCGCGCAAAGGTTCGGGTGCCTGTTGCTGGTAGAACGAAGTCGGCGATGCAGGCTGCACCCTCCGTCCAGCTTCGCTGCTCAACTTGCGGGCTTCCTCGTAGAGCTGTTGCATCGCCTGATGCACCTCCCAACGCTGGTACAGCCCAGTCACAATGCTGTGAGCGGTTAGGGCGAGAAACCCGCCCAGGGCGATCTGCCACCACAGACTGTCGATGGCATCGTTAGTTCGTGCCACTGGCGAGCTGCCACCGCGACGCGAGCGAAAGCTGAGGTCCGCTGCTTGGGCCGGGTCAAAGGTCGGTTCTGCCACACTTGCCCCCTGATGGCGCTCCATGCGCCTAGATCAAAGGTTATCAACGTTCGAACATTCGGGCGCGCCTCCACAGCCATCGGTCCAGCTGGTGCGGGGCGATCCATTCGCCGCCAGGTGCGACCAATCGGGCACCGGCCAAGCGCCAGCCGGTCCAAGGCCCGTTGAGCGATTGATGGTTGTAGACCACTTGTTGGTGGAGACGTGCCGCGCAATCGTTTGGGCAAGTGCTGCCGGGCTTCCAGCATGGCGGCCTGAGTTCGTCGGTCATGGGATCCCCCCGGAAACAAGCCGGGGACCATATAGGCCCCCGGTGTGGTGTCGTATCGGGTCAGGCCCCGAATGCCAGTCGGGAAGGGGCCTACAGGTGCGAACAGCTTCCGCAAGGCCCTACGGATCACTTCGCATAATGCATATCGGCAGGCCTGATTTCGGGGTAGGGTATGTCCGCTTTCGACCCAAAGCGGTCCTTGTCTGGTCTGCGCCGGCCCACAGGGGTCGGTCATGAGCATAAGCTCGCGCCACGTACCCTGATGTCCTTCGAAGGTCCTACCAAGGAGATTCCTATGCAAGGCATTGCACTCACGCTGCTCTTCGCGATGCAGGTCGTGGTACACCAGTCCGCAGAGTCCCGAGATGCCTTGCGCAGGGAATCTCCGGGCGTGCCGCCGCCTGACACGGAGCTGTCCGATGTGATGCATCGGAAGGTCGATCCCCGCAGTCCGCAGGCGCTCGCTTTCCTGGACGCGTACGGAACGCCTTCGCAGGAGCAGATTGCCGAACGAGGCTGGCCCGTGGCCCACCTTACGTTGACCGAAGGGCTGGTCCGGCACAAGCTCAGCAGCCACGACGCCATCGATGATCAGCCGTATGTCTTGCTCGTAGACGCTAAACGACAAGTCGTGTACCTGCTGCGGCAGGACGGCAACGCGGCGATTCCCTATGGCCCGATCGAGTACCCCCGAGGCATGAGATCTGCACAACTGCGTTAGTGCAGGGCTTCGGGTGACCGCTCATGGCCGTTAGCGGACATTGGGGCAGGGCGGAGGTCAGGACCGGTGCTAATGTCCGCTTTCGACTGCGGTTTCAACCGGTCGATGCAACGGTCTGTTGAAATAGTTCGGCCGGTGTTTCATAGCCGAGCGTCTTCCGGGGCCGTTCGTTCAACTCTCTCGCCACCGCGTCGAGCTTGGCTTGCGTGACCGTGGACAGATCGAGCCCCTTCGGAAAGTACTGTCGCAGCAGTCCATTGGTGTTCTCGTTGGAACCGCGCTGCCAAGGGTGCTGTGGATCGCAGAAGTAGACCTGGATGTCCGTCGCCAGGGTGAAGCAGCGGTGGTCGGCCATCTCCTTGCCGCGGTCCCAGGTCAGCGATCGGTACTGTTCCTTTGGCAAGCGCCGCGCATTCTTGATCAGCACGTCGATCACCGTTTCGGTGTCCTTACCGCCGACCTTTACCAGCATGACGTAGCGCGTATGCCGCTCCACCAGCGTGGCAATCTGACTGTTGCTGCTGCCAAACAAGAGGTCGCCTTCCCAGTGTCCCGGCACGGCCCGGTCCTCGACCGCTGCAGGGCGTTCGCGGATAGATACGGTGTCGCTGATGCGGCCGTGGTTGTCCGTCTTCTGGATGTGGTGGCGTGAGCGGCGCATCGCTCGCGTCCGCCGCAGTTAGCCCAACAGCTCCTGCTTCAGGGCGCCCCGGGCTTGGATGAAGAGGGTGCGGTAGATCGTCTCGTGTGACACCTGACCGCTCGCGTCGTCTGGATGGATGCGCTTGAGCCATCCGGCGATCTGCTGCGGGGACCAGCGCCGTTGCAGCTTGGCCGCGACCTGCCGCGCCAGGGCTCGATGTCGGGCCAGCTTACAAGTCTTTGGACGACGCGCCCGATCCCAGGCGGCTTGGTCGGCTCGGCTGGCCCGGTAGCCACTGGATTCCCCGTTGCGCCGCAACTCCCGGCTCACCGTTGACGGCGCCCGGCCCAGTGCGGCCGCGATCGAACGGATCGACTGCCCGCTCACCACACCACGCGAGATCTCTTCCCGCTCGGCCAGGCTCAATGCCCGATCTGACCGTCGGCGCACGGGCGGCCGGATCCCACCGGACTCGGCCAGGATCCGCCGAACCGAGCTGTGGCGCCGATCAATCAGACGTGCGATCTGGTGCAGGGATTCGCCCTTCTGCCACCGATCCCACATCTGAGCCTTCTGGCTTTCCGTGAATCCCCCACGCCCTCTTCGCGTACTGCAGTTCGCGACTTGGCTGAGCGGTAGTCGGGCCCTCCGGCTACGAACCGCCGCGAATCGACGTGTTCCGCGCAAGTTCCGTCCTAACGTTGCGCCGGAAAGTGGATCCTCATGGGTGCGCCCGTGCCGGTAGGCGTTGTGTCCGCACAGCACTCCTGGTCACCGCCTAGCAAGCGTCGCTCCTGCAGTCAATGGCCGGCTGGCACTTCTTAGACAGCTGTCTAAGCGATTGTTTCAGGGGCGCGCTACGAATCCTGGGTTCAGATACAACGTTAGACGCGCACGCCGCCGCGTGTGATCTGGGAGTGAGAGAAGCGACTCCATGTTGAGATTCGGCTGGACCTTGAATTGATGAGAACCGTTTTTGTCCGACTGACGAAAGTTCGCGGTCGCTCATGCTCTCGGTTTCCGCTAATCGTCAAAGACGATGGCGCGGTCCTGATGGACGTTATGCGTTATCTCATGTCGTGCTTTGCGCAAGGAAGCAGCGCGGATTCCCTTCGCACATATGCTGGCCATCTACGTGACTTCCATGAGCAGCTAACTGTTGATGGACGTGAAGTTAGCGGCACAACGATCGAGTACTTGAACGGGTACAGAGCGGCGATCGAGAGGCGTGCCTCTCCGCAGTACGCTGCACAGGTTCTACGGACCACCTTGAGCTTCCTGGTCAATCTGGAGGAGCGTTGCGGCGTGTGTGGGATCGTCGGTGAGGGTCCTGGATACGAGGTACAGATCACCAGAACGAAGGGGGGTGGCCTGTCGCATCCTTTGATCGAAGGGGGGCGATCACCAAAATCGAACTGGTACCCATCAGATCGGGCCATAGGCTTGATCAAAGCATTCGGCCCAGATGATCCCCGCCTCAGCGAGAGATTCACCTTGATGGTCGACTGGTGTCATGTAAGGGGACTGCGTGCGAAGGAAGTCTGCGCGTTGCTTGTGTCGCAGTTGCCAGACAGCTTGTCGATTGAGCGAGCTCTCGAGGAAGGCAGGATGCTAGAGATCTTGCTCAAGGTTACCAAAGGAGGGAAGCCAAGAAATGTGGAAGTCCATCCGGTGCTTATCGCTAGAACGCGGAAGTGGATAGACACCGATCGGAAAAGCCTGCGTCGCGTGGTCGAGAAGCGAGCGAGGGAGAAAGGTTGGTCGGTACCCGCCAGTGATGCATTGTTCATCTCTGAGAGCACAGGCGAAGCATTGACGCCGAAGGCGTTCTCGAACTCGGTTCGCACGGCCTTCCTTCGAGCTGTCAATGAAGGGAAGCTGACGAAAGAGGAGCGAGTGTGGCTGCATGGCCTACGCAAGCGAATGATCAACAGGGAGATCGATGCGAGGCCGCGCACCGACGCCAACCGACGAGAGCACGAAGTGATGGGGCAGGTAGGGCACGCCTCGCTTTCTACCCTGGGTCGCTACGTGGTGGACTTGGCATGAGCCGGCGCCGCATTGTTAGAGCACCAATTGTGGACGCCCAGGTTCAGGAGATATCGAGAGATCTCGTCCATCTCCCAACGTGGACTCCAGTTCTTGGGGGCCATCGCCTAGATCTTTCGTTCCTCAAGAACCAACCCAATGGGCGCCAGCTCGTACAGGGGCTACTTCACTGGCAGGAAGGGAAGCGTGGCGGGTACACGGTTGGACTGGACGCGCGAAGATATCTCCGATTTGTGGCTGAACACTCAATGACGGTTGGGTCGAGATCGCTTCAGGAATTTCGCTCCAAACTGGAACTTGACCCAAGGCTGTCCGACGGAACTCGTGCGTCCTACTACTCCAACGCAGTTGGGTACGTGAATTCGCTTGCCAAGCAGGGTGTGGTGGTCGCTGAAGATCCTCCAGCCGGCTTCGCCAAGGTGCGAAAGGCGCCGAAGCGAACGCTTGCTGAGGCTGCGCGGAACTGGGAGGTTGTGAAAGATCTTCCGGAGTTTGACGATTGGCTGGCCAATGTTGCGTCAATCCCGAACCTCGACAAGACGGGCCGAGAGGTCCTTGCGATCAGCGAGGGTTGGACGGCCCTGCTTGAGCGGCGCGCTGCGGAACTGGTGGCCAGACAGCTTGACGACTGGGCTTTGTCAGAGCGGGTTACGTCAAAGTGTGGCGCCGGCCTAGAGCAGACTCAACACCGATGGCCTGGAGTGAAGTCGATTGAGTGCGCACTGGGTTGCCTCTTTGAGACTTTTGGGGGCGAATTGCCGCCAAGTGCGAAATGGCCAAATGGTCTGGTCGACTATTGCAAGCACAAGGGGTGGCCGCCCGACCGGCTCCGCGCAGCTTTGTTTCCAACAATAAAAAGTCTGGATGCTTTCCTCGTGTTGGCACTCACCAATTCTCGCCTCGCGCCCAATGTTGACTCGGTCCTGTACTACGCATTCGTTGGCTGCGTTACGCCCACAGATGAAGCTTCCTCGGTGAGGGTTTGCTTCGGGAAGTTTCGCGGCAGGGGGCCGGACAGCGTACTGGATGCGCGCGAACCGATCGTGCGGGCCTTACAGGCACTTGAGGCGAAGGTTAAACGGGCTTTGTCGGGGCTCAGTCCGCGCGAGCTAGCGAATCTCTCGAAGGACGGAGGTGTCCCTCTCTTCCTGCATCGTTACGTCCGCGGCGGGCGAAGCGAGATACGTCCGGTGGATCCGGGGATGGCCGCGTATATGGTCAGACGGTTCGTGACCCGGGCTGCCGAGGTTCATACGATTCTCCGCCCGATGGTAGGCGGCGTCACTGGCGAGAATTTTCGACCAACGCACCTCTTGTGCAGTCGCCTACGCGGCGACTCCGTCTTCGCGATCCAGGCAAAGGCAAGGCACAAGGATGTCAGGACGACGGCGGGATACCTCGAGCGAGTTGAGGTCGAGTCATCCGCTATGCGGCGTTTCGCGGACTACCAACGCTATCTGGTAGACGAATCTAAGGCCGAGAGGATGCGCCGACTCGGAAATGGCTTCCTTTGTGATGAAGAGGCTTCCCCGCGGGACCAGTGTGTGCGCACGGATGCATGCGGCATGGGAGCGGCAGGATGTTCCGCCAGGCGGATCTTTCTCGGATCTCCAATGATCGTCGCTGAATGGATTGCTTGGGCTTCGCACATCCGTTCGCGTGAGCCATATCTGAGGATCCATCGCGCAGAACGTTGGGAGGGCGTCTGGGCGCCACGGCTATTGGAGTATGAAGTTCTCCTAGAGCAAGTTCCGACAGCGATTCGACTTGAAGCAACGGCGTTGACGCCATCCATTACGCTGCTGCCAATTGAGTAGGGATGCAGATGATTACGAAAGAAGCTGTTGTCGCCGATCAGGATTCGACTTCTTTTGCTGGGCGCGTTCGGCCGCCATGGCTTCTCGATAAGTCTGATTCGAAGTGTTGGTACTTCAGGCAGGATGTTCCCGGCTATTCCCCTAGCCATTACACAGTGAACTGGGAGTTTAGCGAGTGCATCGGGAATGCTCAGGCCGTGCATCTAGAGTACTGGCGTACGATTGCTCAGGCCGCTGTCATTGCCTACGGAGAATCCAAGAAGCGGGGGAAGCGCGTTACGTCGATTATCGGGTTCGCAAGATCAGTCAGGTCCTTCGCTGCTTGGGCGTGCGATGAACGGCGATGCTCCAGCCTGGCTATGATCGATGCGGATGACGTGCGGGCGTACGAAGAGCACATAGCTCGGCTTGAGATTGGCGCTTCCGCGGTGGCGGGACGTCTCTCGGTTCTACGAATCATGTGGCAGTTGCGTGATGAGATCGGTGAGCAGATCGGCTACTGCGCGTATCGCTGGCGCGGCGAACTGAAGCGTGTTGCTAAGCGCCTGGGTAAGCGGGATGGAAGGACGCCCACGCTGCCTCCTAAGGAACTATTTGTGCTGCTCGATCACTGTCTAAAGCTAGTCGAATCTGGCGAAGAGTGGATCGGGCTGATGGAGAGACATGTTGAGATTAGACACAGGAAGCGTCGTTTTCATCGAGAGATGGCTGCGGTTGGGGTGAGCTCGGCAGAAGTCCTTCGGCAGGCGCGTACCCTATACGGTGCGTGCGTCGTTATCGTGTTCACGCTGTTTGGCTCGCGCAAGCACGAAATAGCGAAGATCACGTTTGAGGATGTTAGGCGTCTGCTTCAGACGGATAGTCACGAACTGAAAGGTGCTGTCACGAAGTCGTCGAACGGCGCTGGTGGAACAACGACTGTTCGCCCGACCATTCCTGAGCTCGAGAATGCACTAAAGCAGATCGTTCGACTTGTAGGGGGCGATATTGAAAGGGACGTTGGACCGCTGTTTCGCCCCCTCATCTTGGACGCCGCCCGGCAACTTCCAACGAAAGTTGGTTTGGACACGGGGCAGATCTATCGATTGATCAGTCGCGTAGTCAACGACGCCGGAATCGATATCGTGATTCGTCCTCATATGTTCAGACGAGCATTTAGCATGATCTATGTGTGGCGCTATGAGTTCGGGGACTTGGCATACCTCAGCCGGTTCCTGTACCACAGTGATCTCCGACACACGTTGGCGTACGTGGTGGGCGACGATGTCAATCAGTTCATGTCGGACGCCGAGAGGGCGTTGGCGGGTTCAGTCATGGAGCGTGCCCTATTGGGGCAGGAGCGCTTTGGGGGAGGGTTTGGTGCTCGGTTGGAACGTGTTGCGCGACGACTGCGAGCGTCGACTACGGTGCTGAGGCCTGATCAAGTTGATGATTGGCTCATGTCACGCATTGGGGATGGGAAATACTCCCTCCGAGCAGCTCCTCATGGCTACTGCGTCATCCTGGGCGATCGTGGCGGACGCGGTGCATGTTCGACTGATGGAAGGACCCCAAACTTCGCAAATAGGACCGATGAGCATTGTTCGGCCTGTGGGAACTTCCTGGCTCCAGAGCGTTCACTGCCGTATTGGCAGGAGCGCTACGTAGTGCATAGAAAGGTTCTTGAAATCACCAAGATCGACGTCCTTAAGAAGGTTGCTAGGGAGGCGGTTGCCGGCGCCAAACGAGTGATCGACTCGGTGCTTGGGAGGCGCGGTGGCTAAGCGGCACATTTCGGAGGTCAGCTCTCAGAAGTTCAGTGCAGCTATTCGGCAGTCCTTGGACAGGCTCGTTGCTGCCAAGCAGTGCTTCTTCCTGAGCGACGTCATTCGCGGCGCGAAGTACGTTGACGAGTCATCCGTGGGGGCCACGACGATCTATGCAAAGACTTGCGATGGGAAATATGTCCATGCAGAACTCCTCGCCAAGATAAAGGTTGCCAGCGCTAGGTCGCGGCAGGGCAAGGGTGCAAAGGGCGGGCCGGTAGATCCCGTCCAGGCAGCTACCATGGGCGGACACTCTCAGGCCCTCCAGCGTCAACTGGTTGAGCAGGAGGATCGCATTCAGGAACTAGAGCAGGCCTTGGCGTCAGTCAACCTGAAGTTGGGGCGCGCGCAGGAGGAAAGGTACGTCACGCTTGGGGTCTTGAATCGGCTGACAAGAGGAGCGCTTTTGGAGGTCGGGAGGCCCTTGAGGGAGCTGGAAGGTCAGTTGGCGGGCGGAGACCTACTTTCTCGGCTCAAGGTCGAGGTCGAAAGCTTGACTATCCGTTGCAGACGCTTGGTTCGCGATACTTGAGGAACAGTACCCTTCAGGAGTTGCACCCGCTAACATCACTTGCTCGGCGACGACCCCTACCCATAGTCCCTATGGATAGAAGTACTAAGACATCCGCCATCTAAATTATTGATTTTAAATAGGAAAAACACGATTATGTCTAGTAGGGGAGTGAACAAATGCATCCTGGTCGGCAATCTCGGTGACGATCCGGAAACCAAGTACACCCAGGGCGGCATGGCCGTGACCAAGGCCCGCCTTGCCACCACCAGCGTGCGCAAGGACCGCGAGGGCAACACCCAGGAGCGCACCGAATGGCACCGGGTGACCTTCTTCGGAAAGCTCGGCGAGATCGCCGGCGAGTACCTGCGCAAGGGTAGCCAGGTCTACGTCGAAGGCTCGATCCGCTATGACAAGTACACCGGCCAGGACGGTGTCGAGCGCTACTCCACCGACATCATCGCCGACGAGATGCAGATGCTCGGCGGCCGTGGCGAAGGCGGCGGCGGTGGTGGCGGCGGTGGTGCCGGTCGCGGCGAGTTCCGCGGTGGCGGCGATCGCAGCGAGCGTCCGGCGCGTGCGCCGGCAAGGCAGGAATCGGCACCGCGTCGCGAAGCGCCGGCCGCCAAATCCAACGACTTCGCCGATGATTTCGCCGACGACGACATCCCGTTCTGAGCCAGCCGGCTCCGCACACGCAACCCAACTGATTGACATGGAGTTCCAATAAGTGCCCACCTGGCTTGTTACCGGCGGCGCCGGTTTTATTGGCGGTAATTTCGTTCTCGAGGCAGTGAGGCAGGGCATCCGGGTCGTCAACCTGGATGCGCTTACCTACGCCGGCAACCTGGATACGCTGCAGTCGATCCAAGGCGACCCGAATCACGTCTTCGTGCACGGTGATATCGGCGACGCAGGGTTGGTCGAGGGTTTACTTCGTCAGCACCGTCCCGACGCGGTCATCAACTTTGCCGCCGAAAGCCACGTCGATCGGTCCATCGATGGACCGGCCGCGTTCGTGCAGACGAATGTTGTCGGCACGCTGAGCCTGCTCGAAAAGACGCGCGACTACTGGAAGTCGCTGGACGATGCCGCCCGGGCAGCGTTCCGCTTCCTGCACGTCTCCACCGACGAGGTCTATGGAACGCTGGGCGAGACGGGCAAGTTCACCGAGCTCACGCCGTTCGCGCCCAACTCACCGTACTCCGCGTCGAAGGCCGCGTCTGACCACCTGGTCCGTGCCTTCCACCATACCTACGGCCTGCCGGTCCTGACGACCAACTGCTCGAACAACTACGGTCCGTATCAGTTCCCCGAGAAGCTGATCCCGCTGGTGATCGCCAAGGCGCTCGCCGGCGAGGCGCTGCCGGTCTACGGCGACGGGCGCAATGTGCGCGACTGGTTGTTCGTGGCCGATCACTGCGCTGCCATTCGCCGCGTGCTCGAGGCTGGCCGCGTTGGTGAAACCTACAACGTTGGCGGCGATGCCGAGCGCGAGAACCTCGTCGTGGTCAAGACGATCTGCAAGCTGCTCGACGAGCGCCATCCGCTGGCCGATGGCCGCGCCCGCGAGTCGCTGATCAAGTTCGTCGCCGACCGTCCGGGCCACGATCGCCGCTACGCGATCGACGCGTCCAAGTTGCACACGGAACTTGGTTGGGCTCCGACCGTGACGTTCGAACAGGGCATGGCGCAAACCGTGGAGTGGTACCTGCAGAACCAGCCGTGGGTCAGCCGCGTGCTGGACGGCAGCTACCGCCTCGAACGCATCGGCCAAGCCTGAGGAAACAGATATGAACCGCAAGGGCATCATCCTGGCCGGAGGCTCGGGAACTCGGCTGTACCCGATCACCCAAGGCATCAGCAAGCAGCTGTTGCCGGTGTACGACAAGCCGATGATCTATTACCCGCTCAGCGTGCTGATGCTGGCCGGTATCCGCGACGTGCTGATCATCAACACGCCGCACGAGCAGGCATTGTTCCGCACCCTGCTCGGTGACGGTTCGCAGTGGGGCATGAACATCGAATATGCCGTGCAGCCCAGCCCGGACGGCTTGGCGCAGGCGTACCTGATCGGGCGCGATTTCGTCGCCGGGCAGCCCAGCTGCCTGGTCCTGGGCGACAACATTTTCCACGGGCCTGGTTTGACGGCCATGCTCAAGCGTGCCGATTCGCGCGACACCGGTGCCACTGTGTTTGGTTACTGGGTCAGCGATCCGGAGCGCTACGGCGTGGCCGAGTTCGACCAAGCCGGCAAGGTGATCGGCTTGGAGGAGAAACCCGCAATACCGCGCTCCCACTACGCCGTAACTGGACTGTATTTCTACGACGGCCGCGCCAGCGATCTGGCAGCCGAGCTCAAGCCCTCGCCGCGCGGCGAACTGGAGATCACCGATCTCAATCGCCGTTACCTCGAGGAAGGTTCGCTGCACCTGGAGCAGCTCGGTCGCGGGTATGCGTGGCTCGATACCGGCACGCACCAGTCACTGCTCGAGGCCTCCAACTACATCGAGACCATCGAGGCGCGGCAGGGCCTGCGCGTTTGCTGTCCGGAGGAGATCGCCTGGAACAACGGCTGGATCGACGCTGAGCGCCTCAATGAGTTGGCCCGTCCGCTGGCCAAGAACGGTTACGGCCAGTACCTGCTGAGCTTGGCCGAGCGGGGCTACGTGCCGTGAAGGTGATCGAGACTGACCTGCCTGGCTGCGTGGTCTTCGAGCCCCGCGTGTTCGGCGACGACCGTGGATTCTTCTTTGAATCGTTCAACCACGACAAGCTGGCCACCCATGGCCTGCAACCTCGGTTCGTGCAGGGCAACGTGTCTTCGTCCAGCCGTGGCGTGCTGCGCGGACTGCACTACCAGTGGCCCAATCCGCAAGGCAAGTACGTCTCGGTGGTCGAAGGCGAGGTGTGGGACGTCGCGGTCGACATCCGCCGCGGTTCACCGCACTTCGGTCGCTGGACGGCCGTGCTGCTGAGTGCGGAGAACAAGCGCCACTTCTGGATTCCCGAAGGCTTCGCCCACGGTTTCGTGACGCTGAGCGAGCGCGCCGTGTTCACTTACCTGTGCACCGCCACCTACGACGCCCAGGCCGACGCCGGTATCCGCTGGAACGATGCCCGACTTGCAATCGACTGGCCGGTGTCCGACGTGTCGCTCTCCGACAAGGATGCGCGCGCCCCGTTCCTGGACGAAATTGCCGAGGATCGCCTGCCGGTCTACGTGCCATGAAGTTGCTGGTCATCGGTGCCAATGGCCAGGTAGGCCATGAGTTGGTGCGCAGCCTGGCACCGCTGGGCGAGGTCGTCGCGACCACGCGCAGCGGCCAGCTCGACGATGGCAGTGCCTGCGAGCGTTTTGATCTGGCCGACTTCGACGCCATCGCGACGCTGCTGGATCGAACGCGTCCCGATGTCGTCGTCAACGCCGCGGCATACACCGCGGTCGATCGCGCCGAGGACGACGCCGAGGCCGCTTTCCGCGCCAATGCAGAAGGTCCTGGACGGCTCGCGCTGGATTGCGCCGTGCGCGGCATTGCGCTGGTGCATTACTCGACCGACTACGTTTTCGACGGGCAGGGAAGTCGCCCTTATCGGGAAGACGATGCAACCGCGCCCATCGGCGTCTACGGCCACAGCAAGCTCGCCGGCGAGCAGGCGATCGCCCGCAGCGGCGCGCGCCACCTGATCCTGCGCACGGCGTGGGTGTACGGGCTGCACGGCGCGAATTTCCTGCGCACCATGCTGCGCGTCGGTGTCGAGCGCGATGAACTGCGCGTGGTCGCCGACCAACGCGGTACGCCGACGCCGGCCTGGCTGATCGCCGACGCGACCGCCGACATCCTTCGCCAGGGTTTCCCGGAATCGGGCATCGTCCATCTCGTCGCCGACGGGGAGACCACGTGGCATGGCTTTGCCGAGGCGATTTTCGACGAGGCGATGTCGGCCGGCGTGATTTCACGGCGCCCGGTCGTGACCGCCATCACGACCGCGGACTACCCCACGCGTGCCAGCCGCCCAGCCTATTCCGTGCTCGATACCGGCCGCCTGCGACAGCTCGGCATCGAAGCGCCCGCATGGCGCCAAGCGCTGCAAAAAACGCTCGCTGCCGCAAGGCCATAATTTCCCGGTGGAGCCGTGAACCCTGGATCGGGTAGGCTCCATTCGCGCGCCTGGGGGGCCAGGCTGGTCGGGGCGCGCCAACGACCACGGGGAAGGGAAAATGAAGCGAGTTGCACTGCTGGCAGCGCTGGTTGCGCTGATGCCGGTCGCGCCGGCCACGGCCGCCGAGGGTGGAATCGACGTGGGGGCGTACGTCAAGAAGGACGAATTCACCGACGTGAAGCTCTCGCCCGGTGGCGAGTATTACGCGGCGACCGTGCCGTTGGCCGACCGCACCGCGCTGGCGGTGATCGAGCGCGGCACCAACAAGATCACCGGCTCGCTCAAGCTCGGCCGCAACGCGCACGTCGCGGACTTCGACTGGATCAGCCGAGATCGCCTGCTGATCAGCGTCGCCGATCGCTTCGGTGAGCTGGAGCGCCCGCAGCTGACTGGCGAGCTGATCGCGATGAACGCCGATGGCAGCAAGACCGAAATGCTCGCCGGCTTCCGCGTCGACGATGGCGGCCTGGGCACAACGATCAAGCCCAAGAAGGGCAGCGACAGTATTGCCGCATTCCCGATCGCAGCGCCGTTCAACGAAGGCCGATCCGCGCTCGTCAAAGTGTTGCCCTTCAGCGCCGATCCGTATCCGGCCATCGAGAACATCGACGTCTTCACCGGTCGGCGCGCGCGCGTCGCGGTTTCGCCGGTCAGGGGTGCCAGTTTCATCACCGACAACCGTGGCGAGGTCCGTTTCGTCGCCGGATCGGAGTCTGACAACGTCCGCAAGCTTTACTACCGTTCCGGCGAAGGCAACGGCTGGACGCTGTTCAGTATGGAAGACAGCAAGGGACGCTTCGAATACCCGATCGGTTTCTCCGCCGACGACAAGGTGGTCTACCTGTTCGCAGAACAGGCGAAGGGACCCGCCAAGATCGTCGCACTCGACCTGGCCAGCCGCGAACGCAAGGTCGTCCTGGCCGACGACAACGTTGACCCGGACCGCATCATCTATCGCAACGGCACGCGCACACCGCTCGGCGTGTTCTTCATGGACGGCAAGCCACGCACCGCCTTCATCGACGAGACCGTGCCTGAAGCCAAGCTCTATCACAGCCTGGAGTCGGCATTTGCCGGCAGCAGCGTCGAGATTACCTCTCAGACCTCCGACGGCAGCCTGGCGTTGATCCGGGTTTCCAACGACCTCAATCCGGGCGACTTCTATCTGTTCGACACCGTCAACAAGAAGGCCGCGCATGTGCTGGCGCGCCGACAGTGGTTCGATCCGGACAAGATGTCGCCGATGCGGCCGGTCAAGCTGGCCGCGCGTGATGGCCTGGAACTGCAGGGTTACCTGACCACGCCCCTGGGCAGCAGCGGCAAAGGCCTGCCGCTGGTGGTGATGCCGCACGGTGGCCCGTTCGGCATCCAGGACGCGTGGGGCTTCGACGACGAAGCGCAGATGCTGGCCGCCGCCGGCTATGCCGTGCTGCAGGTCAATTACCGTGGTTCCGGCGGGTACGGCCTCGACTTCAAGCAGGCCGGCGCGCAGCAGTGGGGCGGCACGATGCAGGATGACCTGACCGATGCCACGCGGTGGGCGATCGCGCAGGGCGTGGCCAACAAGGACCGCATCTGCCTGTACGGTGCCAGCTATGGCGGTTACGCCGCACTGATGGGCGTGGCCAAGGAACCGGATCTGTATCGCTGCGCGGCGGGTTACGTGGGTGTGTACGACCTCCCGAAAATGGTGGCGGACGACAAGCGCGCACTCACCCGTTGGGGCAACTGGTCAATGGACTGGGTAGGCAAGTCGGCGGAGCTGGGTGCGGTATCACCCAACCGCATGGCCGACCGGATCAAGGTGCCGGTGTTCCTGGCCGCCGGTGGCGAGGACGAAACCGCCCCGATCGAACACAGCAAGATGATGGAGCAGGCGCTGCGCAAGGCCAACGTGCCGGTAGAGACGCTGTACTTCGATACCGAAGGCCACGGTTTCTACCTGCCCGAACACCAAAGCGAGTACTACACCCGACTGCTGGCGTTCCTCTCGCGCAGCCTCGGCGGCGCGGTAGCGGCGACCGGTACCGGCGACGCCAAGTCGGCGAAGTAATCCGGGTAACGAAAGAGGGGCTGCATGGCAGCCCCTCTTTTTTGAACGGGGTGCAGGCGCGGAGTTACTTCACGCCGTGCATCATCCGTCGCAGCACTGGCGAAGCGATCAGCGCGATCACGGCCCAACCGATGCCGATCCACATCATCAGCCAGAACAGGCTGGCGTACTTGCTGCCGGCGACGGCGAAGTCGAGCGTGGTGCCTTCGGGAACGTCGATCGCGGCGAGCTTGCCGAACAGCGCGGCCAGGGTTTCGGAGAACGCGGTGGCGAGGAACCAGGTGCCCATCATCAGGCTCATCACGCTCTTGACCGACAACTGCGTCACTGCCGCCAGGCTGACAGGCGCCAGGCACATCTCGCCGGTTGCCAGCACCAGGTAGGCCAGCACCAGCCACCACACGCTGGCCACTTCGCCGGTGACGCCGGCATTCTGCGCGGCCAGCGCCAGCGGAATGAAGCTCAGCCCGGCGAACAGCAGGCCGAAGGCCGACTTCACCGGCTTGGACGGGTCCATGCCTCGACGGTCGAGCACGTCCCACAGGCGGCCGAACAGCGGTGCCAGCAGCACCAGGAACAACGCGCCCAGGTAGGTCAGCGAGCCGGCCGTCTGTGGCAGCACCAGAACGTCGCGCAGCAGGAACACCAGCATCACCAGCACGGCCAACGCGAAAAGCACCTTGGGCATGCGCGATTCCGGATGGCGGTCCGACAGTGCCGCCGAAACCATGAACGCCAACGGCGCCAGCAGCAGCGAAATCGTCGACCACGGCCACGGCGTGCCTTCGCGGATCACCAGCGACGGCGCCACGTCCTTGGTCAACATGCGATCGGTGAAGGTGACCCACGATCCGTACGTCTGCTCGTACAGGGTGAAGAACACCAGGCACATGAAGATCATCGCCAGCAGCGAGATCATTTGCTGGCGCTGCACCGGCGTGCAGCGGGCGGTGACGAACCAGGCGAACCATGCCAGCACCGCCAGCATTACCAGCAGCATCAGCAGCAGCGCCAGCGAAATCTCGCCACCCAGGGCGAAACGGCCGTTGGCCACGGCCCACATCAGTCCGGCGATCGGCACCAGGCCGAGCATCGTGCCCAGGTAGATCGCCCACTCGCGCGGCAGGCCCAGCACACGGTCGCGCAGGCGCGCCAGATCCGGCGGTTCGGCGTGGCCGTGCAGGTACTTCTGGCCCCACAGGAATTGCCCGAGACCCAACAGCATGCCGATGCCGGCCGCGCCGAAGCCCCAGCTCCAGCCCAGCGTCTGGCCGAGGTAGCCGCACACCAGCGAGGCGAACAAGGCGCCCAGGTTGATGCCGGCGTAGAACAGCGAGAAGCCCGAGTCGCGGCGCGGGTCATTGTCGGGATAGAGCCGGCCGACGATCGTGGAGATGTTGGGCTTGAGGAAGCCCACGCCGAGGATGATCAACGACAGCGACAGGTAGAACACCTGCAGCGAAGCTTCGTCGCGCACCACCACGCCGTTGCTGATCGTCGCGGCATGACCCTCCACCGCCATGCCCAAATGGCCGGCGACCAGCAGCAGGCCGCCGAAGACCACCGCCTTGCGCATGCCCAGATAGCGGTCGGCCAGCAGGCCGCCGACGACCGGCAGACAGTAGACCAGGCCGCCGTAGGCGCCGAGCACGTCCAGGCCGGAGCGGTCGCCGAACCTGTGGTGCTGCAGCAGGTACAGCAGCAGCAGCGCCTTCATGCCGTAGAAGGAGAAGCGCTCCCACATCTCGGTGAAGAAACAGACGTAAACGCCCTTGGGGTGGCCGAAGAGCTCATCGCGGGCATCGCGGATGACGATGTCGCCGGGGAGGGCCGGGGCTGCGATGGTGGACATGGGCGATCCGTGACTGAAGTCGCCGAATTCTAGGGCCTGAAGGGGCCCTGCGCGCATCGCCGGGCGCGGTACGGGGCCGATGTACGGCGCGGCGGCCGGTCTGCAATACTCGCCCGAACTTCAGCAGGGGCCCGCTCCAGTGACCAGCACCAGCCTGTCCGACACCGCGCCGCGTACCGAACTGACCGTACGCAGCCTCATCCTCGGCGTCGTCATCACGCTGCTGTTCACCGCGGCCAATGTGTTCTTCGGCCTCAAGGCCGGCCTGACCTTCGCCACTTCGATCCCGGCGGCGGTGATCTCGATGGCCCTGCTGCGCAATTTCAAGGATTCCACGATCCAGGAAAACAACATCGTGCAGACCGTCGCCTCGTCGGCGGGCACGCTGTCGTCGATCATCTTCGTCCTGCCGGGCCTGGTGATGATCGGCTGGTGGACCGGCTTCCCCTACTGGGAGTCGTTCGCGATCTGCGCCCTGGGCGGCATCCTCGGCGTGATGTATTCGATCCCGCTGCGGCGCGCGCTGGTGACCAACTCCGACTTGCCGTACCCGGAAGGCGTGGCCTGCGCCGAGGTGCTGAAGGTCGGCAGCGGCGGTGACACCTCCACTGCGTCCGGCGTGGAGGAAAGCCGTTACGGCCTGTTGGCGGTGGTCTGGGGCTCGGTCGTTGCTGCAGCATTTTCGCTGATCGTCGCCACCCGCATCTTCGGTTCCAACGTCGGCGCCTACTTCCGCCTCGGCGGTGACCGCGGGGGCGTCACCGGTTTCGATTTCACCCTGTCGATGGCGCTGCTCGCGGTCGGTCACCTGGTCGGCCTGTGGGTCGGCGTGGCGATGGGCCTGGGCGCGTTGATCGCCTGGGGCTGGGCCGTGCCGCACTACTCGGCGCTGGCCGCCACGGCAGGCCCCGCGGCCGAACTGGGCCAGGCGACGTGGGCGACCTACGTGCGCTTCATCGGTGCCGGCACGATTGGCGTCGCCGCGATCTGGACCCTGGCCAAGCTGGTCAAGCCGGTCGTCAGCGGCCTGTCCTCGGCGATGGCCGCCTCGCGCGTGCGCAAGGCCGGCCAGGCCGGCTCGCTGCCGCGCCAGGAACAGGACATCCCGATCGGCATGGTCGGCCTCATCTCCATCGCCTGCTTCATTCCGATCGCCTTCCTGCTGGGGCATTTCGCCCTCGGCAGCGGCCTGGGCGAGCACATGTGGAAGCTGGTGATCGGCGGCCTGCTCTACGTCATCGTGATGAGCTTCCTGGTGTCGGCGGTGTGCGGCTACATGGCCGGCCTGATCGGCTCGTCCAACAGCCCGCTGTCTGGCATCGGCATCCTGGTGGTGATCGGCGCGGCGCTGCTGCTCGTCTTCGGCATCAAGCCGCTGCTGGCACCGGGCAACGAGAAGGGCCTGGTCGCATTCGCGCTGTTTGTCACCGCAGTGGTCTTCGCCGTGGCGACCATTGCCAACAACAACCTGCAGGACCTCAAGACCGGTCAATTGGTGGACGCGACGCCGTCCAAGCAGCAGTGGGCACTGGTGGTGGGCGTGCTTGCCGGTGCGGCGATCATTCCGCCGATCCTCGACCTGCTCAACCAGGCCTACGGCTTCACCGGTGCGCCGGGTGCGGTGCCGGGCCGCGCGCTGGCCGCGCCGCAGGCGGGCCTGATTTCGGCGCTGGCGCAGGGCGTGATCCTGGGCAACATCGACTGGAGCCTGATCCGTATCGGTGCCTACATCGGTGCCGGCCTGATCGTCGTCGACATGATCCTGCGCCGCACGACCAAGTCGGCGCACCTGTCGCCGCTGGCCGTCGGCCTGGGCATCTACCTGCCGACCTCGGCGACGCTGATGGTGGTGGTCGGCGCGATCATCGGCTGGCTCTACGACCGCCGTGCCGAGCGCAGCGCCAAGCCCGAATCGACCAAGCAGATGGGCGTGCTGCTGGCCTCGGGCATGATCGTCGGCGAAGGCCTGATCGGCGTGGCGATCGCGGCGATCGTGGCGTTCTCCGGCAAGGACTTCCCGTTGGGGCTGGTCGGTGACGACTTCGCCGGGCCGGCTGTGTGGATCGGCGGCGCGGCGTTCGTTGCGGTCGTGTTTGTCCTGTATCGCTGGGCCGAGCGGGTCAGCGCCAAGGCCGCGGCAGCCTGACCGAGCGGCCTGAATAGGGTTTGCCGGTCAATCGGCAAACCCGGCAATGACGGCGGGAGCATTGGCCTTTGCGGCCGCCGTCACGGACGCCTAACATCGACGGTCTTTGTACCCAGTTGGAGCCGTCATGACGTTTCGCCGCGCCCTTCTGCCGCTGATGTTGGCGGCCGCGCTGTCCCCCCTTGCCGCCTCGGCCGCCCCGCGTGGCTTCGAGGTCCGTGACATGGCCACCCTCGACCGCGTGTCGTCGCCAACCCTGTCGCCCGACGGCCGCCGCGTCGTGTTCGCCAAGCGCGTGGTCGATTTCGCCGCCAACAAGGGCGCATCGTCGCTGTGGATCGAGGACCTGTTCGCGCGCGATGCCGCGCCGCCGGTGCGACTGACGCCGGAAGGCTGGAACGTCAACTCGCCGAGCTTCTCGGCTGATGGTAAGACCGTTTATTTCCTCAGCGCCAAGTCGGGCAGCTCGCAGCTGTATTCGATCCCCGCCAGCGGTGGCACGCCGAAGCAGCTGACTGCGTTCAATACCGACGTCGGCGGCTATAGGCTCTCGCCCGACGGCAAGCGCATCGCCTTCAACGCCGAAGTCTTCGCCGACTGCAAGGGCGACTTCGCTTGCTCGCAGAAGCGCCTGGACGACAAGGGCAAGCAGAAGACCAGCGGCATGCTGTTCGACCGCATCTTCATCCGTCACTGGGACGCCTGGAATGACGGCCGCTTCAACCGTCTGTTCGTGACCACGCTGGCCGACAAGCCGGCAACGACGGCGACGCTGGTCAGCGGTGAAGTGATCGGCGACGTGCCCTCGCGACCGTTCGGTGACAGCAGCGAGTACACCTGGGCGCCGGACGGCAAGAGCCTGGTGTTCAGCGCTCGCATCGCCGACGCCAAGGAACCGACCTCGACCAACTTCGACCTCTACCAGGTCAGTGCCGACGGCACCGGCGCGGCGAAGAACCTGACCGCCGCCAATCCTGCCTGGGACACCGGCGCCACTTTCAGCGCCGACGGCAAGACCCTGTACTACCGCGCGATGAAGCGACCGGGCTTCGAGGCCGATCGTTTCGCGCTGATCGCGCTCGACCTGGCCAGCGGCCAGCGTCGCGAGATCGCCCCGCAGTGGGACCGCTCGGCGGACGGCATCACCCTGTCGGCCGACGGCAAGAGCATCTACACGACCGCGACCGACATGGGCGAGCACCCGCTGTTCGCCGTCGATATCGCCAGCGGCAAGGCCAGCAAGCTGATCGGCGAAGGCAGCGTGTCCGCCATCGACCTGGCCGGCCCGACGCTGGCGCTGACGCGCAACTCCCTCAAGAGCGGCGACGTGCTCTACACCACCAGCAGCGATGCGACCGCACCGCTGCGCGCGATCACCGCCACCACCGGCGAAACGCTGAAGGACGTCGCCTTCGGCGACTTCGAGCAGTTCAACTTCAAGGGTTGGAACGGCGACACCGTGCACGGCTACGTGGTCAAGCCGTGGAACTACGTCGAGGGCAAGAAGTACCCGGTCGCGTTCCTGATCCACGGCGGCCCGCAGGGCAGCTTCGGCAATGGCTGGAGCTACCGCTGGAATCCGCAGACGTACGCCGGCCAGGGCTACGCGGTGGTCATGATCGACTTCCACGGTTCCACCGGTTACGGCCAGGCCTTTACCGACGCGATCAGCCAGCACTGGGGCGACCGCCCGCTGGAAGACCTGCAGAAGGGTTGGGCCGCGGCGCAGCAGAAGTATGGCTTCCTCAACGGCGACAAGGCCTGCGCGCTGGGCGCCAGCTACGGCGGCTTCATGGTCAACTGGATCGCCGGCAACTGGAACGAGCCGTGGAAGTGCCTGGTCAACCACGACGGCGTGTTCGACCAGCGCATGATGGGCTTCGCCACCGAAGAACTGTGGTTCACCGAGTGGGAGCAGGGCGGCACCGCGATCGACAAGGCCGCCAACTACGAGAAGTTCAACCCGGTCACCCACGTCAAGGATTGGCGCGTGCCGATGCTGGTCGTGCACGGCCAGCTCGACTTCCGCATTCCGGTCGAGCAGGGCATCGGCGCGTTCACCACGCTGCAGCTCCTGGGCATCGAGTCGAAGTTCCTGTACTTCCCGGACGAGAACCACTGGGTGCTCAAGCCGCAGAACTCCGTGCAGTGGCATGACACAGTCAATGCCTGGCTGAAGCAGCACATCGGCCAGTAAGGCCTTGAAGCCCCTCTCCCGCATGCGGGAGAGGGGTTGGGGTGAGGGCAGGGTGCGTCAACGCAACAACGCCCCGGTCTCGGCTACCAGCGCATCAAACAGCTCGCGCGCGCGCCGATGCTTCAACAACGGTGCCCCCTGTCCGGCCCACAGCGAAATCATGTCGCCGCGCCCCTGCGCCGCAGCTGTCGCCTTGAACGTCCCGGTGAACCAGTTCTGGATCGGGTAGGGCAGTGGTGATTTTCCGTCCCACTCCTCGACGAACCGATTGCGTATGCCGCGAGCGAGTCGCCCACTGAAGGCACGCGTCAGTGCGGTGTACTTCGCGTCATCGCTGAACAGCATCTTGCGATGCAACTCGTTCGTGCCGGACTCCTCGCAGGCCAGGAACGCAGTACCGATCTGCACGCCCTGCGCGCCGAGCGTCAATGCGGCGGCCACTCCGCGTCCGTCAGCAATGCCCCCCGCCGCGATCACCGGCGTCGACACGCGGTCGACCACCTGCGGGATCAGCGCCACCGTCCCGGTCAACGACTCCTCGGCCGAGCGCAGGAACGACACGCGGTGTCCGCCGGCCTCGAAGCCGGTGGCGACGATGACGTCGACGCCGGCCTGATCCATCGCGATCGCTTCGTCGACCGTGGTGATGGTGCCCATAGTGACGATCCCGCGACTTCTGCATTCCGACAGGATCGCGGCGGAGGGGATCCCGAACACGAAACTCATCACCGGCGGCCGTGCATCGAGCATTGCCTGCACCTGGTCTTCGAAGCGCTGGCCGTAGCGCTCCGGCATTGGCGGCGGCGTCATGCCGAGGGCATCGTAGTAGGGGCGGAAGCGCTCGATGGCGGCGGCGAACTGTTCGGCGGTGAGACGATCGCCGCCGGGATCCTGGTTCGAGACCCACAGGTTCAATGCGAACGGCCGCTGCGTCCGCGCGCGGATCTGCTCGGTGAGATCACCCAGCTTTTCCGGTGCGAGGTGGTGGGCGCCAAACGAGCCCAGGCCACCGGCCTCGGATACGGCGACCATGAGATCGATCGAAGACAAGCCGCCGCCAAACGGTCCCTGCACGATCGGATAGCGCAGGCCAAGGCGTCGGGTGAAGTCGTTGTCATGCCACATGGCATCACTCCGTTGCGGGAAAGGGTGCCCGGGCCGGAGGGGCCGGAACGTGGCGCTACTCTAGGCGTGATCGCGCAGCGGGCGGATGAAGGCAACCGCCAGGATCCTGCAGGCGCGTCAGCCCGTAAGAGGGTCAGCGATCCAGCGGGCTCACGACGCCGAGCCCGCCGCGGTTGAGCACGTGCGTGTAGATCTGCGTAGTGCGCACATCGGCATGGCCCAGCAGCTCCTGGATCGTGCGCAGGTCGTACCCTGCCTCAAGCAAGTGTGTTGCGAACGAGTGACGCAGCGTATGGCATGTGGCGGGCTTGTCGCTCCCGGTGCGCACGGATGCCGTCCTGACCGCGCGCTGCAAGCCCTTCTCGTCGCGATGATGTCGGCGCACAAGCCCGGAACGCGGATCGACGCTGCGCAAAGCCGCGGGGAAGACGTACTGCCAGCCGGACTCGCGCGGCATTGGGGAACTTGCGCGCCAGAGCATCCGGCATCCAGACCTCTCCGAATCCCGCCGCGAGGTCGTGCAGGTGCAGCGAACGCGCCTCCTCGATCTGCGCGCGCAGGCGAGGAACCAGCGCCTGCGGCAACATCGTCCGCCGATCCTTGCCGCCCTTGCCCTCGCGCACGACCAGTTCCGCTCGCTCCAGGTCGACGTCCTTGAGCCGCAAGCGGACGCACTCCATCAACCGCAGCCCACTGCCGTAAAGCATGGACGCCATCAGCCCGTGCACGCCGGACATCTCCCCCAGCAATGCAGCCACTTCGGCACGCGTCAGCACCACCGGGAGGCGACGCGGCTTCTTCGCCCGACGGATCTCCTCCATCCACGGCAGCGCCTGACCGAGCACCTCGCGATACAGAAAGAGCAGGGCAGCCAACGCCTGGTTCTGGGTCGAGGGAGACACATTGCCGCGCACCGCCAGCAGGGTGAGGAACTGCTCGACTTCCCGGGCGCCCATCTGGTCCGGATGGCGTTTTCCCTGCGCGAGGATAAAGCGGCGTATCCAGCCGACGTAGGCCTCCTCGGTTCGCTTGGCCATGCCGAGGCGGCGAGCACGTTCGCGTACGCGATCGAGCAGGCGCGGCGGAGTGCCGGGTGAAGTGACAGACGAACTGACTGGGTCACCGACCCTGCTTGTCCCGTCCCCAGCCCGGTGATAGCGTCGCATCGGGGAATCCTGAACAGAACGGGCCAATCGTCAGGTTAGGCACCGGCGTTAGGCACATCTATTCGCGACAAACCGTTGTTTTGTGTAGGGAAGCGCTGAAGATGGTCGTTCCAGCAAGATGGATAGACACCGCGTGTTACATCCAGTTCTGTCGTCGAATAAATAGTTAGGCGGCAGGAATGACCATTTCGGGATTCAATAGCCTCAACATTGCGTTCTTTGTTGTCCTTGCCTATGTCATGGGGTACATCGGCCTCACGCGGCTCGTCCGCCGCCGCTTGCGGCTGAAGCATCCCGCCGTTTATAAGGGCATCGCTACACCAGGCGCGTTCGGCACCGATGAGATCGTGAAGTCCTGGAACATGGTCAACTTCATCGCCAATCGCTCTCATGTCCACCTCGGCGACAAGACGCTGTCAGGTCTCGCTGACACGGCTCTTGTTGCACTTTGTGCTTCCCCAATAGTGGTTCTCGCAGGCGCGGTGTATGCAGTGGCTGCCGCCTAACAATTCATTCAAGCCGAAGCCGCTTCGCGGCTCGGCTTAACTCAGGCGTTAGGCGTGTTGTCACCACCGTGCAGCCGTGAGGGCGTAGATCCGCATCCGTCCCGGCACGCCCCCCTTCACTTCGGTAGCCCTCGCCAGACCTCTGGCTTCAGTCCTTCGGCCCGGAGGGGCTAGCTCCCAGGCAGCCGCAAACTGCTACATTTCGGGCCGGGGAAGGTCCAGTGAATCGTCGGCTGCAGCTCTCGGCTCCGGGCACGGCGCTAGGCCTAACAGGTCATTCAAGCCGAACACCAATCGCTACGCGATTGATGTCGGCTTAACTCAGGCGTTAGGCCGCTGATGGACACTTGCCGTTCGTGTGAGTACTGGACAAGTCCCCGTGGATTCCAACTCCCTGGTGACTACTATTGGACTCAGCTAAAGCTGCTGGAGTGGATTGAGCAGGGCAGGTTGGCTGTCGTTTCCAGCGAGGGGTTTCCTGCAAATGACGCAACTTCAGAAAGTCGTCCAGCTCAGTCGCTCCCTGCCCTCTTCGAGTGCACAGACTGTCACCGCAAACTTGACCTGGTGTTGGACATTGACGCTTGTCGTGGCGGCTTGTTCGCGGCCTAACAATTCATTCAAGCCGACACCGCTCCGCGGTGCGGCTTAATTCAGGCGTTAGGGCCCATGGACGAGTTCAAAGCCTCTGCCTTTGTAATCTCATTGATAGGGCTCGGCGTGGCCGGTCTGATCTGGGCCACTGTTCACTTTGCACAGATGTCCCGAGTACTCGGGATCTTTGGTTCCTGGGCCTTTGCGGTTCCATCCACCAGGGCGGGGATGAGCGCCGCGATGGCAGGCACCGTCCTGTTGGGCACGGCATCACTGCCGCCTCGGCTCGTTTTCTATCCAGAGGAATGGCGAAGTGCCTTCCTCGTCCTTTGCTTCTTCTGCGTAGCCTTCGGCTTCCTGCATGATCTGGCTTGCCATTTGGGGCGACCAGCGAGGCGGTCCCGTCGGTCGTCCACGACACGCAGGGGGGCGGCAAGGCATGACGGGCCCTAACAATTCATTCAAGCCGACGCCGCTCCGCGGCGCGGCTTAACTCAGGCGTTAGGGGGCTTACATGGCTTCTGGAGTTCGGCTGTTAGCTGTCGTGCTGCTCGCTCATGCTGAGTTGGAAAGCCGTCGCCATGTTCGGCGTCAGTTCGCACTTCGGCAGCCCTGCCATGCAGTTCTGCAGCGCATTAGGCAGCAGATTTCGCGAAAGCCTGCGCGACATTTAGGGCGCAGGTTCGCGCGATGTCTACCCAGTACGATGCAGCCTTGGAGCTGGTAGTCCTGACCGCGATTTCCGCCTTTTTCCTGGGTGCGGCCGCGCTGACGCTTAGCTTCAAGCGCCAGGGCACGCCCCCCAACAATTCATTCAAGCCGAAGCCACTTCGTGGCTCGGCTTAACTCTGGCGTTAGGCCCACAGGGGGGCGTCCATGGTTCGGAAGATCGTCTTTGGTCTCTTATGGTTTGTTGGCCTGAGTGTTGTCATTGGCCTTCTGATCGGCATGACTGCTGGACTGTTGGCGGGCATCGGCGAGACTGATCCGCAGAAGGCCTATGAAGCTGGGAGGGTTGCCGGCGCATCAGTGGCCTGGCTCCAGTCGTACGTATTTGTTGGCTCCGCCATGGTCTCCATCGTTGGCGCCGCCAAAGGATTTCTGCCAGGCACTAAGCGGCGTCCGCAGCCATCCGGCGGGGCCTAACAATTCATTCAAGCCGAACACCAATCGCTACGCGATTAGTGTCGGCTTAACTAAGGCGTTAGCCCACCCGATGAATGCCGCTATCACCTACGCCTTGCTGTTGCTACTCGGCGCGCTTGCCACGCTACTCATTGCGTATGGCGCGCTTCTCCTTGCGCTCGGTCATTGGAGTCGCCGCTGGCCTGCCGTACCCGGCACTATTGAGTCATCCGCTCTCGTAACAGGTCGCAACGGAGATGGCATCAAAGCCTACTGGGTCAAAGCCAAATACACTTATCACTGGGGTAGACCTCGGAATGGATCATGGATCGGTTTTGCCCATCCTGGCACGGCGTCCAACTCAAAGTTCACAAAGTCAAAGGCCGAGGCTCTTCACAAGGCGTTGGTTCCTTGTACCTCCGTTAGTGTCTATGTTTGTCCGCAATTTCCATCAATTGCTGTGCTGCTCCCTGGTCACAACATGGCCGCCCTTGGATACATTGCGCTTAGCCCAATATTCGCGTTTCTGCCGCTATGGTTCGGCTGGTCGATCTGGCAGGGCTAACAGTTCATTCAAGCCGAAGCCACTTCGTGGCTCGGCTTAACTCAGGCGTTAGCCTCCTATGCGAGCAATCCTCCTTCTGGCATTCCTAATCTTCGCTAGGCCAGCTTTAGGCGGTGAATTTGACTACGGCGCCTATGAGACGGCTCAGCTAGACAAAGTGGCGGCCGGTTTGGAGATCGATCCTCGCGTCAACTATTGGTTCGACGCAGCCCACCCCAAGTACCACACCATCGCCACATTCACAGGCAACAAGCGCGTCGTGGCTGCCGGGGTCAAGACCTACATAGGGAAATGGGTCGGGACCATGGGTCACCCCTCTGCGTACGCTGAAATGTTCCAGAGCGAGATCGAGGTCACGCAGGGCTCTGGGACCTACTGGCTGCCCATCCAGCAGCAACTCGTGGCACCCTTTGATCAGGAGGTCCCAGCCGGAGCCGAAGTGCATCTGTACGTTCTGCTCATGGGTACCTACAACCACGTCCCCGTATTCGCGGTGAGCGAGTTCAACGTGGTCGGGGGCTAACAATTCATTCAAGCCGAAGCCGCTTCGCGGCTCGGCTTAATTCAGGCGTTAGAGCGCATGAAAGCTATCCTGGCTGTTCTAGGAGCGGTCCTTGCCAGCCAGGTGGCGGCCAGCGACGCCTGCGACATCTCGTGCAAAATTGAGAAGGCCTTGCAGGGCGACGGGGCGGCCGCACTTGAGGTGGCGCAGGAATCTCGCTTCACCCAGACGCCCGAGGTCGTGGCCAACTGGCTTCGCATCGCTGCCGAGAATGGAGATGCCGCTGGACAGTGGGAGTACGGTCTATCGCTTGTCGAACATAGCCAGTCGCGCTACGACTGCATTCGCGCCGAATATTGGCTTCTACAAGCCAGCCAACGGGGGCACGCCAGCGCAGGTACGGCTCGTGGAAAGGTCTTGGAGTTCCTCAACAAGCACGCTGATCACACGGAGGGTTGCTCGAGTGCGCTCTAACAATTCATTCAGGCCGACACCGCTCCGCGGTGCGGCTTAACTCTGGCGTTAGGCCCACAGGGGGGCGTCCATGGTTCGGAAGATCGTCTTTGGTCTCTTATGGTTTGTTGGCCTGAGTGTTGTCATTGGCCTTCTGATCGGCATGACTGCTGGACTGTTGGCGGGCATCGGCGAGACTGATCCGCAGAAGGCCTATGAAGCTGGGAGGGTTGCCGGCGCATCAGTGGCCTGGCTCCAGTCGTACGTATTTATTGGCTCCGCCATGGTCTCCATCGTTGGTGCCGCAAAAGGATTTCTGCCAGGCACTAAGCGGCGTCCGCAGCCATCCGGCGGGGCCTAACAATTCATTCAAGCCGACACCGCTACGCGGTGCGGCTTAACTCTGGCGTTAGGCCTCATACGAGCGTTCGCTATGGATCCCACCGACGATCAAGATGACCCACCACTCGACGCTGATGACGTTCAGGCAATTGCTGCGCTCACACAGGACGACCTTCGCTCAATCGATCGCGCCATTCTGTCCAGCAGCAGTGAAAGCTGGCGGAAGGTTGCCCTTGTCGTGGCTGTCGCAATGGACGCGCATCCAGGCCTGTACTACGACATTCCGGACGTGTTCTACGGCCAACGGGTGATTGGCCTAGTCTCAAGTGGCAACCTGGAGGCCCGGGGCAATCTGCGCCGCATGCGCTTCAGTGAGGTTCGCACTACTCCCATCGGCCTCCGGGGTGAGGCCTAACATTTCATTCAAGCCGACACCGCTCCGCGGTGCGGCTTAACTCAGGCGTTAGAGCCCGCATGAAGTATCCGGCACCTACACAGGTTGAGATCGCGGATTTGGAGAAGGCCGTTGGCTTTTCTCTCCCAACTGCACTCATTGAGCTTTACGCATCGCGCGGCAATGGTGGCTTTGGCCCGGACTACGGATTTCTTGGCTTCGGCTCCGGACACGTCACGGACCAAGGCGATACAGCGCTTGGGCTCTACCAGGTGTTCAACAGCCCAGATCCTGACGATCCTGGCTGGGCTTGGCCCAAGCACTTGCTACCTGTTCTTCATCTTGGGTGCGCCATCCACTACTGCATTGATCTGGCTACTCCAGGCAATCCAGTGATCCAGTTCGATCCGAATGGGTTTGGTCCCGGAGACGACTGGAATGGTGCTTTTACGGTAGCTTTCCCCAAGCTGGAGCCGTGGCTAGGCGGGCTCTAACAATTCATTCAAGCCGAACACCAATCGCTACGCGCTTGGTGTCGGCTTAACTCAGGAGTTAGGCATCAGGGGAAGATGGCGGTGAACTGGGGAAAGATTGCCAAGTACGCAGCGGCGCTGTTCATTGTCCGCGTCGTGCTCGGCATCCTGGAGGGCGGCTTCATGTCGGCGGAGAGCACCCGTGCAGCCGTCGCGTCACTGGTTGGCTCTTCTTTGGTTTCGTTTGCTGCCTGCGCAGTCGTTTTCGCGCATCTGTCCTTCCGCCAGCCGGTCCGGCCATTTGCTCATGCTTGGTTAGCACTTTTGCTCCAGGCGGGCGTCGCCGCCTTGCTCTTGCAGGCGCTCACCGCCTGGCCTGGAAGCACTCCGCCAGTCTTGATCCTTATAGATTGGCTCGTACTGGTATGTGCTCTTGTGGCAGGCACAGCTATAGGCTCCAATCTGCGGGGTAGCCGCGGGGAGCCGGCTGATGCCTAACAATTCATTCAAGCCGACCGCTCCGCGGTGCGGCTTAACTCAGGGGTTAGGGCCAACATGAGCGTGACTTGGTTTACAGACCTTTTGGACGATGGCCATCCAATTGACGTCGTAGCTGACGTCCGCTTCCTTTCCACTAGTGAGGGCGGCAAGACGTGCTCAGTTCGCGCCAAGTACCGTCCAAATCACAACTTTGGCTTGCCTGATGACCGGTCCTTCTACATTGGTCAGATCGAGTTTGCCCCGGGAGACGAGGTTGCGCCTGGTGAAAGCCGCCGAGTCTCCATCCAATTCCTAAGTGGCGCCGGCCTAGTAGATCTACTCGTTCCAGGCCGTGAGTGGCGGATCCAAGAGGGCACCAAGTTGGTGGCTTTGGCTAGGGTCGTGGAGGTACCGGGTGGGCTCTCACAATTCATTCAAGTCGACGCCGCTCCGCGGCGCTCTTAACTCAGGCGTTAGGTGCCTCACCAATGTCAGCCCCAATCATTAAGCATGATGCTCCAGAGCAGCCGAATGACGACCCGAGCCATCCCATTCCGTCACTTGCCGTTCTTGACGTGGCTACGATTCTCAAGGACGGTGGAGCTGATCTTTCTATTGTCATTGCATCTCCCCTGGCCGCGGACGAGCGCTCACTGAGCCGGCTGCTGGACAAGATCGAGGGCTATCTGGGCCACATTCGATCTCCTGAGTTCCACGCCGAGGCCGGTATCCCAAGCCCTGGCAACACCACCATCAAGGTCCTCATTCACCCGGCCTCGTGCCCGGAGGCATTCGACCTACTTGAGCGCTCCAAGGAATGGGTACTCGCCAATGACGCCACCCTCAAGATCGAGCAGCTTGATCTTGCGGTGCACTAGGGCGGCGCCTAACAATTCATTCAATCCGACGCCGCTTCGCGGCACGACTTAACTCAGGCGTTAGGGTTTAGGGGATCCGTAATGGGCTGGCTAGTAGCAACAATCCTGTTCGGTTGCTTTGCCCTCAATGTGCTTGCCTCAGTGTTCGTGCTTCGCCATCAGCTCACCCCAGTGCGATTGCGTGTGCTTCAACTGGTGGTCGTCTGGTTCGTCCCGATTCTAGGAGCTTTCATCTGCTTGGCCATCCTCGGATCCGATTCCATAGTTGGGACCCAGGGAGACGGCTTCGTAGACGGGGTGGATGCCTGGGGGGCGCAGGATGGACTGCCACAAGGTTCCCCTGCCTGTGGCTGTTCGGAGATTGCGGAGCATGACGATGGGAGCATCACGTGATCGCTATCGGCCTAGCCCCTAACAATTCATTCAAGCCGACACCGCTCCGCGGTGCGGCTTAACTCAGACGTTAGGTTGCAATGACTGACTCTGCGCAGCTTCTACTTCTGCAAGCTTTCCTCTACGGGCTAGGCGCTATCGGGCTCTTCGCAATTGGCGCGCTGCCTTTGCGTAGTTACATGATCGTTGCCCGACTAAGAGCCGCTTCAAGGCCTACCTGGCAGACCTTGGTCGTCCTAACGGCTACTCTCGGTTCGGTAGCTCTAGCCAGTCGGTTCTTGGTACATCTAAGCAGATGTCTCCTGGGGTATCACTGCTCTGCAAATGCTGCGGGAGGTTGGATCGACTCCGCGTTCTTGGGTGCGATATACGTTTGCTTCGAGATCGTCTCTTGCTTTGTTCTCTGGGTTGGCGGGCGTGGTCGCTTGGCAACCTAACAATTCGTTCAAGCCGAACACCAATCGCTACGCGATTGATGTCGGCTTAACTCAGGCGTTAGGTGCTATGGACAATCCGCCACTGGCAGTGGCAGTAGATCTGCTGGCCATCGCCACCATTGCTGTGATTGCATGGTACTTGGGGAGGGTGCGGTGGTTTATCCGTGTTCCCCTGAGCGCTCTAATCGGGTGGCCGATCATCACTGGTTCCGTTTCTCTGCATTGGAGCATCCTAGCGGCCAGCGCCATTACGCTCGACGAATCGGAGTGGGTTGCCATGCACGACACCGGTCCGCTTGTCGTTTCGGCTCTCTTTGGCTGGGTCTATGCTCTGTTGATAGTCCTCGCGACCGAAGCCGTCAGAGGGATCGTACTGGGCTTTAGGCGTTTGGCCGTATCCCGGCAAAGCGCCTAACTATTCATTCAAGCCGACGCCGCTCCGCGGCGCGGATTAACTTAGGCGTTAGGCTCCATGAGAAAGCTCCTCGCCATCCTCATTGCGTACGCTCTAGCTGCTCCGGTTGTTTTTGCCGCCGGCGGGAAATCTCCCTCAGCCCAAGGCGTCCTCTCCCAGATCACCAAAGAGGGTGGTCGCAAAGTCTTGTGGGATTTGTGGGAGCAAGAAGAGTTCGGTCCCGTTCTGTCCGGTATCGAGTCTGGTGACGCGGCCTGGCTAAAGGTCGCTACGCAGCTTCGGCCGTTCGCTGACGCCGGGGCATCGCTATCGCTCGACTACGCTGTTGCCCGTGCGCTCCCGAAGACCCCTGAGGCAGTTTTGGCGTATGTCGGACACGGCCTTGAAATTGAGTACATTTGCACCTCACCATTCATCGAGCCGGAGCCAGGGGTCGCTGAGGCATATGAGCAGAACACCCTTGCGGCGCTGGCGAAGGTCAGGGCTCCTGCACTGGCGCCTCTTGCGGCTGAGTGTTCAAAGCGCGTGCGCCTACCGGATGGGGCCTAACAACTCATTCAAGCCGACACCGCTCCGCGGTGCGGCCAACTCAGGCGTTAGGTGACATGACAAGATTTCTCGCTCTTCTGGTGCTCAGTCTTATTTCGGTCTCGGTGCTTGCAGCTACTCCTTACAAGACTGAGAGTGTCATGCTTTTCAGCCGGACTCTGTCCTCAAAGAGCGCGTCCCATCGGTGGAGGCGCTGTCCAACTACATAAGGGCAGTTCAAGCCGCAACCGAGAAGGCCTTAGCCGTTGAGCCGCCTAGCCCATCGAGCGGGTATTTGGTTTTGGCCGTTCGGCCTGGCGAACAATCGATGGTCTGGTTGGATTTCAAGCCCTCATTGCCCGCTCCTATCAATGAGCGGCTCAGGGCGGCCATCCTTAGCGTTCCGCCCTTCAAGGTCCGTAATGGCGTAGTGGTCTTTGCGCTCAACGCTACGCTCTGGGACGCAGCTCCAACACAGGGATTTCCCAACCCGCCAGAGTGGAGCAAAGCAATGGATGGGCGCAGTGATCCAATGGAAATAGGCGACCTCGTGGACATGGTGTGGCCCGCTCGGGCCGGCACCTAACAATTCATTCGAGCCGAACACCAATCGCTACGCGGTTGGTGCGGCTTAACTCTGGCGTTAGGTGCATCAGATGGTTCCGTACGGATTAGGTCAAGAGCAATTTGTCTCGATGTATCAGCGCAAGCTGGATCGCCTTTCAGATCAGGCCATCCGTGCGCTTAGAGACCTACTGGCCTTGCCGATGGGCGATGGTGTGGATGAGGCCCACCTCGAAATATTCCCAGATGAGTATGGTGGCGCACCTAGTGTCTGGGCCTACTGGCGTGGCAAGAACAATAAGGTAGATCGCTCAGACCCGAGTCTCTTTCCTGGGGCGTCGTTTGAGCTTGATCTTGACCTCAAAGACCTAGGAGGGATTGACGAGCAGTACTTTGCGGACCCTGACCAGTTTCCTGGCCTGCAACTTACGGCCAAACTACTCTCTCGATGGGTCGCGGAATCATGGTGGAAGGCGGGCGGATGGGCATACGCTGTACCGACAACTCTTGCTGTTCATGACTTCGGGTCGTATGGATGGGTGCAGCTTTCCAAGGGTGGCACCTAACAATTCATTCAAGCCGAAGCCACTTCGCGGCTCGGCTTAACTCAGGCGTTAGACCGCTATGACACGACATAGAGTCTTGGCTGTAGCTGTGGCGTTGCTATCGACCGGATGGGTCGTCCCGCTATTTCTTGGCGTGGACGCCTATGTGTCGTCCTGGCATGCCGAAGGTTTGCCTTTGTTGCGGGGAGAGCATCCGCTCAACTCATTCCCAGCAATGGCCTTCTCTGCCGCATGCTTCCGGGTGGCACAAGTTTGGCTCGGGCTTGTCGTACTTTCTTGGTCATACATGGGCTACTCCGCCATCGCTCGTCGGCGCGCGGCCTAACAATTCATCCAGGCCGAACACCAATCGCTACGCGCTTGGTGTCGGCTTAACTCAGGCGTTAGGCGCCATGGAGGGGTTCTTGGACATTCGCGTTGCCGACCTGGAAAACCCTGACGTTCTCGCGCTGCTCCGTGAGCACCTCGACTCTTTGGCACCCACCGCCCCGACCGAAAGCCGCCATGCTCTGGACCTGAGCGGCCTCCGGGGTTCTGATATCACCTTTTGGAGTATCTGGGATGGTCCTGTGTTGGCTGGCTTCGGCGCGCTCAAACATCTGACCGAATCGCACGCCGAGGTCAAATCCATGCGGACTGCCGCTTCTCATCTGAGGCAAGGCGTGGCCTCGAGGGTGTTGGAGCATATTGTTCAAGAGGCAGCCGCAAGCGGCTATTCGCGGCTGAGTCTGGAGACAGGTTCGATGGCCTTCTTTGAGGCCGCGCGGCGCTTGTACACGTCATTTGGGTTCGTTCCATGCCCGCCATTCGGCGGCTACAAGGCAGATCCAAATAGTGTGTTCATGACTATGAAGCTCACCGAGTTGGCGCCTGGCAATTCATTCAAGCAAAAACCGCTTCGTGGCTTGCCTTGACCCTGGCGTCGGGCTGCCAATACATGAATCGGGACTACGTAACCATCGGTTGCCTCACAGCTTCAGCTTCTTCGGGTGACCTATGAGAGCAAGCTGGGTGCCACCTGAGAATTAATTCAAGCCCGAGCGCCACGTTTCGTAGCCATCATTCCTGTCTTCGTCAGCGATTCTGGCCCGTCTGTCGCATGCCGGTTGCCGACAGGCCCCCAGGGTCGCAACGTTCCTCCTTCTGTCAGTCGCAAGGAGACTGGGATATGAAGGTCCTGATTGCCGTTGTTGCCTGGTGCATCCTGTTGGTTCTCTGCTGGCCGCTAGCCCTGCTGGCTTTGGTCCTCTGGCCGGTGGCCTGGCTGCTCGCCCTTCCTTTCCGCCTGGTGGGCATCACGTTCTCTGCGCTGTTCGCCCTCTTGCAGGCTATCCTTTTCCTGCCCGCCCGCCTCCTGGGTTGGCGTTCCGTGTCAACACCGCCACATCGTGCGGCAGCGGCCTGACAGTTCAGGGTGCAAATGAAAGGTCATCCGCTTCTGAAGCATGCTGCCGTGATGGTCGCCTTGCTGGGCATCGCTCTGCATGGCTACATCAGTCTGTTCAAGGCAGCAGATGGACCCAATGCTTTTACGTTGGGGCTTTTGGCTTTCTCCGTAGTCCCTTATGTGGTTTGTTTGCTCGTGACGCTGATGGGTAAGGGACAGCCTCTGGTCGGGCTGTTCGGTGCAGTCGCGGCGCTGGTCATGAGCGGTATTACTTACCACTCGGTCTTTACGGCACCTTCCTCTTCCACGGCGGCGATCGGGCTGCTGTTTGTACCGCTCGTCAATCTCCTGGTCGCCGTGCCTGCGGGCATGCTGGTTGGGCTTGGGCTGAGGTGGTGGCTTGCCCGTTCCTTTGTTCCGCCCAAGTAGGCGTCAGGCGTGTCAAAGAAAGACAATAGGCTCGTTGGTGTCCGCGTAATGCGCTTGGGGGTGGGGCTATGAAGTACCGCAATCCGATGCCGCTGATCGCTTTCGCAATCGCTGTGCTTGCATTCATGGCTGGCTGTGCCTCGGAACCGCTTCCGGCCTATGAGGATCGCGATCAACCGGTTTCCGTCCAGGATCTCGAGATCCTGGACAAGGCCAGCTCGCTTCTTGGTACCGAGTCAGACTGGAACAGGAATGACACGAGAGAGTGTCAACCGGATGCGACGACGCTGAGCCTGTTCTGCGCCTTGCAGAAATCGAGCATTGAGGTACTGGGTGCTTACGATCACAGACGGGTTGCCCTTCAGGAAGTGCGTTTCGCCATTGAGGAAGTCTCTGGTGGACGCGAGTTCGAACATCGCCTGATGGACTTCAACAACCTCCCGCAAACTACGTTCGGTGATATCAAGCGGGTTCTCGCCATCGCGCGGAGCAAGGTTGCCGCAAGGTTGAAAGTGGCGGCCGGACGCGGGGCTTGAGTCTTCGAGCGCGCCGGGGCAGCATCCACGGTGGGTGGCAAAAGACGAATGGAACGAATGCCGGCTCGTCGTGCCGGGTTCTGACGACCCGCGCTGCCAGAACCGATTCGAAGTGTGATGGATTCCGCGGAAAGGGCGACCAACGGGGGCTTCATGTTCGGACTGTTCCAGTCAACGCCATTTTCCGATCCGATGCTCGGTGAGCTGGTTCGCTGGCGCGGCTTCTGGCGCGGCAGCATCCAGCTCGAGTCGGGCTCGGCGCCGCTGGTCTTGACCGGAACCCGGACCGGCCCCGACCCCATGGCGCTGGCCGTTGCCAACGAAGTGCAGGCCAGGATTGCCAATTGGCGTGCCGCGATCGAAGCGGCAATGTTCGAGCATTACGAGCCCTATGCCGAGGCATTGGCTGCTGGTGAGGAGCCCGAGGCGAGCGAGGGATTCCCGAGCATCGCAACGCCCGCCGCCGTCTGGCCGCATGTGTCGTTGCAGTACGTCGCCGTCCTGCCGCTGAGCGGACATCTCACGACCGAACTCGGTTACACCACGCGATGGGACGAGGAGCACACGCTGGGTGTGCGTTTCAAGGGCGACCGGTTCTTGGAGCTGTGCGGCAGCGTGTTGGCGCCTTGAGCCGGGCGCCCGGCAATCGGCTCGAATCGACCCGATGCCGTTCGGTTGTCGATCGCCAGGCCAGGTGTTAGCGTCTTCTTCGGGGGATCGGGGCTAAAAGGGGGCTCCTTGAATCGGAACGTCTTCGGCGTCCTTCGGGCGGCGCGGTCATGAGTCACCGCGTCTCGGGCTATCCCACTTCAACATTCGCATCGAGCGCGCTGCTGTTTTTCGGCAGCGGTCTTGCGGCCACGTTGCTGTTCTCGGCAAAGCCACTGGAGTCGCTGATCGGCGTCGCGGTGGCCTGCGCCGGACTGTCGATCATGCTCTGGCGCTGGCGACAGCGCAGCATCGCAAGCCACCTGCTGCAGCACGGCAGGGCGGTGGAGGCCCGGATCACCGGCGTCCTGGCCGGCGGGATGTTCCAGGTGAACGGCGGTTCGCCGTACCGGATCGAGGCGCAGTGGGTGGATCCGGCCACAGGTGAGGTCCGGGTATTCAGGAGCTGGAACCTCTGGCACGACCCGGCGGTGTTCATCAAGCATGAGCACGTCATGCTCCACATCGATCCGCAGCGCAGCGACCGCTACTACATGGACGTCTCGTTCCTGCCCGAATTCCACCAGGCCTGATGAGCGACCGAATGGGCCTGCGAACACACGGCACGCTGTCGAAGTGGAACGACGACCGCGGCTTCGGCTTCATATCGCCGGCCCAGGGAACCGTCGAGATCTTCGTCCACGTCTCTTCGTTTCCGTTGGGCGGCCCGCGTCCCTCGGTGGGTGAGCTGATTTCGTTCGAGACGCAGGCCGGCCCTGACGGCAAGGTGCGCGCTATCCGGGTCATGCGACCCGGTAGCGCCACCAGACGCGCGCCGCGTCATCGCCCCACGCCCGCACGACTTCGAATCAGCCTGACGGGTGTGCTCACGGCCGCCGCCATCGTCGCTATTGCGATGTACGGCTATCGTGAGTTCATCGGCTCGTCGCCCGTCGAAAGCGTCGTCGTCGAGCCTGCCGCACGTGTCGCCGCGTCGCCGGCAGTCGCGGAATTCAAGTGCGACGGTCGCACCATGTGCTCGCAGATGACTTCGTGCGCGGAAGCGAAGAACTTCCTGCAGCACTGCCCGAACACGCAGATGGATGGGGACGGCGACGGCCAGCCCTGCGAGCGGCAATGGTGTAACTGACAAACCGCGGCTGTCACGGCGCCCCCTGGCGGTGGGCCGTCGGCCGCGCCTATCCTGCGAGCGGTGTCCTGGGGAGGACACCGCGGCGCCGGCTCGTCCGGCGCCATCGATTCGGCCGGCCGCGAGGTCGGCACCATCCGTCCAACCAAGGGGAAACCAAATGCAGAATCCGTATCAGGCGCCCGCGGCGACGCTCGCCGAGCTGTCGTCGATGGACGGCAACACGTCCGGCATGGGGAAGGACGCGGCGATTCCGCCGGGCGTGGCGGGTTGGAGCTGGGGTGCGTTCCTGCTCAACTGGATCTGGGCGGTGAGCAACCGCACCTGGATCGGCCTGCTTTGCTTCATCCCGTACGTCGGCTTCGTGATGTCGATCGTCCTCGGCATCAAGGGCCGCGAGTGGGCCTGGCGCAACAAGCGCTGGGACAGCGTCGAGCACTTCCAGCGCGTCCAGCGCAAGTGGTCCATCTGGTCGCTGGTGGTCATCGTGGGCGTGATGGGGCTGGCCATCCTCGCGGCGATCGCGATCCCGGCGTACCAGGACTACGTGGTGCGGGCGCAGGCGGCAGCGGTAGGCTGACCTCGCAGGCCTTCACTCCAGCCCCTCTTCCGCGAGCGGGAGAGGGGCTTCAAGCCGGTCAGCAGCAGCGCGAACGGCCCTTGCCGTAGCGCGCCATCATCCGCTCGTGGAAGAACTCGTCGCGGCTCATCGGCAGCCGGTCCGGATGATTTCGCTGGATGTGCTGGACGTAGTTGTCGTAGTCGGGAATGCCGATCGCCAGGCGCGCGGTCTGGGCTGCCGCACGCCACCAGCGTGCGAGCAGCTCCAGGCCCGGCCTGCCGGCCTCAGCGAGCGACCGCATCGAACGCGACATACTCACTCTCCTTGGCCGTCGGGACATTGTTGCGGCGTGCCGCCAGCGCTGCCTTGAAGCCGAAGTAGACCGTCGACAGCACGACCAGCACAAACAGCGCGCACAGGCCGGCGTCGAGGTAGTTGTTGAAGATCACCCGCGACATGTCGTCCATCGACTTCGCCGGTGCCAGCACCTCGCCGCGCGCGGCGGCGTCGGCGAACTTGCGGGCGTTGGCGATGAAGCCGATTTTCGGGTCCGGGTGGAACAGCTTCTGCCAGCCGGCGGTCAGCGTGCAGATCAGCAGCCACGCGGTCGGGATCAGCGGGATCCACAGGAACTTCTCGCGCTTCATCTTCACCATCACCACGCTGCAGAACACCAGCGCCAGGCCGGCGAGCATCTGGTTGGCGATGCCGAACAGCGGCCACAGGGTGTTGATGCCGCCCAGCGGATCGACCACGCCCTGGTAGAGGAAGTAGCCCCACAGCGCCACCGCCAAGCCCGTGCAGGCCACGTTCGCCGCCCAGCTTTCGGTCTGCTTGAACGGCGCGTAGGCCAGGCCCATCAGCTCCTGGATCATGAAGCGGGCCACGCGCGTGCCGGCATCGACCGTGGTCAGGATGAAGAGGGCTTCGAACAGGATCGCGTAGTGGTACCAGAACGCCATCATGCCTTCGCCGGGGATCAGTCCGTGCAGGATCTGCGCCATGCCGACGGCGAGCGTCGGCGCGCCGCCAGTGCGCGAGAGGATGGTGGTTTCGCCGATTTCCTTGGCGGTGGCGGTGAGCATGTCAGGCGTGAGCACGAAGCCCCAGCTAGAAATGGCCGCCGCGGCCGACTCGGCCGTCGTGCCGATCAGCGCGGCCGGAGCGTTCATCGCGAAGTAGACGCCCGGCTGCAGCACGGAGGCGGCGATCAGCGCCATGATCGCGACGAAGGCTTCCATCAGCATGCCGCCGTAACCGATCAGCGGGATCTGCGACTCGTTGGAGATCATCTTCGGCGTGGTGCCGGAGCTGATCAGTGCGTGGAACCCGGAGACCGAGCCGCACGCAATGGTGATGAACAGGAATGGGAACAGCTTGCCGCTGAACACCGGGCCGGTGCCGTCGACAAACTTGGTCACCGCCGGCATCTGCAGGTCGGGCATGGCGATCATGATCGCAAGGGCCAGCACCAGGATCGTGCCGATCTTGAGGAAGGTCGACAGGTAGTCGCGTGGCGCCAGCAGCAGCCACACCGGCAGCACCGCGGCGATGAAGCCGTAGGCGATCATCAGCCACGCCAGGGTGGTGCCGCTGAGGTGGAAGATCGGTGCCCACTCCGGGTTCGCGGCGACCTTGCCGCCGCTCCAGATCGCCAGGATCAGCAGGACGAAGCCAATGACCGAAACCTCCATGATCCGGCCCGGACGGAAGTAGCGCAGGTACAGGCCCATCAGGATCGCGATGGGGATGGTCATCGCCACCGTGAAGGTGCCCCACGGGCTGTCGGCGAGCGCCTTGACCACCACCAGTGCCAGCACCGCCAGCAGGATCACCATGATCATCAGGATGCCGATCATCGAGATCACGCCGGCGGCCGGCCCCATCTCGGCGCGGATCATCTCGCCGAGCGAGCTGCCGTCACGGCGGGTGGAGAAGAACAGCACCAGCATGTCCTGCACCGCGCCGGCCAGGACCACGCCGAACAGGATCCACAACGTGCCGGGCAGGTAGCCCATCTGCGCAGCCAGGACCGGGCCCACCAGCGGGCCGGCGCCGGCGATCGCGGCGAAGTGGTGGCCGAACAGCACGCTGCGCGGAGTGGGTACGTAATCGAGGCCGTCATTGCGTCGCCATGCGGGTGTCGCCCGGGTGGCATCGACCATCAGCGCGTTACGCGCGATGTACAGACCGTAGAAGCGGTACGCGATGGTGAATACCGACACCGAGGCCACCACCAGCCACATCGCGCTGATGGTTTCGCCACGGTGCAGGGCGATGGTGCCGATGCAGAACACGGCAAGGACCGCGAGCGCGACCCAGCCAAGCCAGGACAATGCTTTCATGACACCCCTCCGTAAGGATCACCGAAGGGTCGCGCCGCGATGGCACCGGGTCAATGCGCAGTGCGCAATGAACCCTGCGACTTTGGTCTAAGCGAGACGACAATCCCAGCGTTTACAGCCACTTGGCCCGGCGCAGGAAGGCGAAGAGGATCAGGCACACCAGCACCGTGATGCCGATCAGGATCGCGTAGCTGTAGTGACCGTGCAGTTCGGGCATGGCCTCGAAGTTCATGCCGTACCAACTGGCGATCAGGGTCGGGGCGGCCAGCAGCGAGGCCCAGCCGGCCAGGCGCTTGACCACTTCGCCCTGGTAGATGGTGACCAGGGACAGGTTCACGCTCATCGCCGCGGTGAGCATTTCGCGCAGGGTATCGGTGGTCTCGTTGATGCGCACGACGTGGTCGAGCACGTCGCGGAAGTACAGGGCGCTTTCCTCGTCGATCATCGCGCTGCGCGCGCGCGCGAGCTGGCCGAGGATGTCCTGCAGCGGTGCCACCGCCATGCGCATGCGGGTGAGTTCTCGCTTGAGCTCGTAGAGTTTCTTGACGGTGTCCTTGCGGAACTCGTCGGCGAAGATGTCCTGCTCGAGCTCGTTGAGGTCCTGGCTGAACTCCTGGACGATCGGCAGGAAGTTGTCGACGATCTGGTCCAGCACCACGTACAGCGCCGCGGCGGGGCCGTGTGCCATATCCTCGGGATCGCGCTCGAAGCGGGCGCGAGCGGGGGCGTAGCTGGTCGATGCGCCATGGCGCACGGTGACCAGATAGCGCTCACCGACGAACATGTGGCTTTCGCCGAAGCGGATGTGGCTGTCCACACTCTGCGCGGTGTGCACGACGATGAACAACGAGTTGCCGTAGGTCTCGATCTTCGGTCGCTGGTGCGCGTTGCGCGCGTCCTCGATGGCCAGGTCGTGGAGGCCGAATTCCTCCTGCAGCTTCTCGAGGATCTCATCGGCCGGCTCGTACACGCCGACCCAGATGAAGGAGCCGTCATCGACAGCAAGGACGTCGCTGATCTGGTCCAGGCTGATGTCGCGCCGCTGGCCGTCGCGGGTGTAGGCGGCGCAGTTGACCACGCACTGGGGGAGGGTGGGATCTTTCATGGCGCGATCGTGCCCGCCTCAGGCCGGTACGGCAACCCGGCGCTTTCTTACTTGGGGCGGCGGAAGGCCAGCCACAGCCCCACTTGGATCGGCAGCAGCAGTGCCACCCAGTGCGCATTGCGTTGTGGGTACACCGGCAGCCAGTACAGGAACAACGCCGCCACCGCGGCAATGGCCAGCACGGCCAGCCAGCGCCGAAACCACGGACCCGGGTCGCGCCCACGCAGTGCGCGCCATCCGCCCGGCAGCAACAGCCACGCCAGCGGGCTCAGCAGCAGCAGGTTGTTGTTGGCCCAGCCGTAGCGGTGCTGGGTGCCGAGCCAGATGAACAGCATCAGCGCACCGAGTACGCCCGACAGCGTCCAGAACGGCAATGCGACCGCAGCCAGTGCGCGCGGATGCTGGCGACCGGACCAGACCGCGGCGGCGCCGAGGGCAAGGCCGACCAGGCACCACGGCCACCAGCGCGGCGGTGGCGTCTGCGGTTCCGGCGGCAGGCGGTGCGGCAGGATCGGTTGCTCGGATTTCACCAGCGGCCGGCCTTCGCTGTTCTTCACTTCGCGCAGTGCCGCTGCCAGGCGCATCGGCACGTACGACTCGTTCCACACCGGCAGCGGCTTGTCCGCGGACGGGCCCAGGCCGACATCGAATCCCAGCCACATCCACCACGCCGGCGACGCCAGGCGCACGGCTTCGCTGCGGTAGGTGCTGCCGTGCGAGCGGCCCTCGATCTGGCGGCGCAGGCCACCGTCGAGGACGCGGTCGAGCGAATCGCGCACGCGCGTCGAGCAGTTGTCGTCGAAGTACTGGTAGGCGTAGTGCGCGTTCTCGGGCTTGGCGTTCTCGGCCAGGGCCGCGGCCAGTTCGTTCGCCTGGGCGTCGCTCAGGTCGAGCCACTGGATGTCGACGCCGCGGCCTTCGTCGCGGTACTGCAGCAGATCCTGCTCGAACGGCAGCGCCGCCAGCTGGTAGCGCATGTGGCCGCGGAGGAAGCGGCTGATGAAGTCCGGTTCGCTCGGGTCGAAGAAGCCGAAGTTGTAGGAAATCGCGGCGCCGGTGTCGGGGTCGACGACAACTATTGCGTTGTGGCCGAAGCGCTCGAAGAAGATTTCGCCGGGTTGCATCGTGGCCACGCCGATGCGGGGCGTGGCGGCGAAAGCCTGGGTGCTGAGCAGGCCCAATAGAGCGATCAGCAGGCCTAGAAGCAGTCGCTTCGTCCGGCCGCGCCCCAGTCCGTCACGCATCCGAGAGGACGCCGACGTGGAAGGCATGCACGCGGCGCGCATCGGCGCCGGAGACGCGGAACACGAAGCGACCGAGGGTGAGTTCCTCGCCGGCTTCGGGCAGGTGACCGATCGCGGCCGTGACCAGGCCGCCGATGGTGTCGTATTCGTCTTCGTCGAAGTCGGCACTGAAACGCTCGTTGAAGTCGGCAATGGGCGTGAGCGCGTCGACCACGAACTGGCCGTCGGCCTGCGCGGCGATGAGGGCGCTGGGGTCCTCGGCGTCGTCGTGCTCGTCGTCGATCTCGCCGACGATCTGCTCCAGGACGTCCTCGATGGTGACCAGGCCGGCGACACCGCCGTGCTCGTCGATCACGATCGCCATGTGGTTGCGCGACTGGCGGAACTCGCGCAGCAGCACGTTGAGTCGCTTGGACTCGGGGATCAGCACGGCCGGGCGCAGCAGCTCATGGACGTTGCCGGGGCCGTAGTCGGCGACGACGCCGCGCAGCAGGTCCTTGGCCAGCAGCACGCCGAGGATCTCGTCCTTGTCGTCGCCGTGGACCGGGAAGCGCGAATGGCCCGACTCGACCACCTGTCGCATCAGGTCGAGGAACTTGCCATCGGCCGGCAACGAGACCATTTGCGAGCGCGGGATCATCACGTCGCCCACGGTCAGGTCGGACACCGCGATCGCGCCTTCCATCATGCGCAGGGTGTCGGCGGCGATCAGGCCGTCGGCTTGCGCGTCGCGCAGCAGTTCGACCAGATCCTCGCGGGTGGTGGGTTCGCCGGAAAGCGCCGAACTGATGCGTTCGAGCCAGGAGCGCGGCTTCTCGTGGTGCCGCCGCTCGTGGGTTTCCTGCGCGTGGAAGCTACTACTGTCGTCCTCGGACATTGCGTTCTTGAAGGCGCCCAGGGGAAAGGGCGACGGGGGGAGTCTACCGCGGAAGCGGCTGGGTTGGGTTTCGGGCCGGAGACAGCCAGGCCCGGGCGTCCCGGATCAGGCGCCCTCAGTCGTCCTGGTAGGGGTCCTCGATCCCCATCCCGGCCAGGATCTCGCGCTCGAGCTGCTCCATGCAGATGGCCTCCTTCTCGTCCTCGTGGTCCCAGCCCAGCAGGTGCAGGGCGCCGTGGACGGTGAGGTGGGCGTAGTGGGCGGCGAGCGGCTTCTTCTGTTCCTTGGCCTCGCGCGCGACCACCGGGGCGCAGATCACCAGGTCGCCCAGCAGCGGCAGTTTCACGCCTTTGGGCAGGCCGTCAGGCAGTTCGGCGGGGAAGCTGAGCACGTTGGTCGCGTAGTCCTTGCCCCGGTAGTGCCGGTTGAGGGCGCGGCCTTCCTTGGTGCCGACGATGCGGATGGCCAGGTCGGCTTCGCGGATCCGGCTTTCCAGTGCGGCGGCCACCCATTTGCGGAAACTCACCGCCGCCGGGATGCCGGTGCGCGGAACTGCATAGTTGATCGAAACGTCGAGTCGAATCGGGCCCCGGGTCATGGTATCTGCGCTCAGGTGGACGGAACGTGCCGCGCGTCGCCGGTGTCGGCGTTGCCATCCCTGTTGTCGCGGGCGTCGCGGGCGTCGTAGGCGTTGACGATGCGCGCCACCAGCGGGTGGCGAACGACGTCGCGCGATTCGAAGAAGGTGAAGGTGATGCCGTTGACGTCGCGCAGCACGTCCAGTGCGTCGCGCAGCCCGGACTTCTGGTGCTTGGGCAGGTCGATCTGGGTCAGGTCGCCGGTGACGACGGCGGTGCTGCCGTAGCCGATTCGGGTCAGGAACATCTTCATCTGTTCGATCGAGGTGTTCTGCGCTTCGTCGAGAATCACATAGGCATCGTTAAGCGTGCGTCCGCGCATGTAGGCCAGCGGCGCGATCTCGATGACGTTTTTCTCCAGCAGCTTGACCACCTTTTCCACGCCGAGCATCTCGTAGAGCGCGTCGTACAGCGGGCGCAGGTAGGGGTCGACTTTCTGGGACAGGTCGCCCGGCAGGAAGCCCAGCTTCTCGCCGGCCTCCACGGCAGGGCGCACCAGGATCAGGCGCTGCACGCGTGCTTCGTTCAGCGCTTCCACCGCGCTGGCGACGGCAAGGAACGTCTTGCCGGTGCCGGCGGGGCCGATGCCGAAGTTGATGTCATTCGTGGCGATCGCGTGCAGGTACTTGGCCTGGTTGGCGCCGCGGCCGCGGATGGTGCCGCGCTTGACGCGGATGCTCACTTCCTGCGGTTCGACGTCGTCATTGGCGACGCCGTCGGCGTCGATTTCGGTCAGGCGCAGGTGGATCGCAGGTTCGGTCAGCGTCTCGTCGGCGGCATCGCGCCACAGGTCGCGCAGCAGTCGCTCGGCCTTGTTGACCGCAAGTGGCGGTCCAACGATGCGGAAGACGTTTCCGCGATTGGCGATCTCCACGCCCAGGCGCAGTTCGATCATGCGCAGGTGGCCGTCGAACGGGCCGGTGAGGTTGGCCAGGCGTTCGGCCTCGGCAGGTTCGAGGGCGAATTCAGAAGTGGTTCGAGCGGACATCGAGAGGAAGTGTCTTCCGTGGCGAACTGGGGACGCACGCGCTTGCGCGCCGAGGGGTAAACAGCTTGCGCCTGCGCGGGCGATTTCGCAAAACGGCGACGTCCAAATGTCTGCCGGTGCTAGTCGCGCGGTGACGAGGCCGGGGCTTTGAGTGCGCGGTAGACCAGTCGCACGCCTATTGCGCCGACCAGCACCGAACCGACCAGCCACAACCGCATCACCGCATCGCCGGCATGCTCGCTATCGCGGAAGTAGCGCATTGCGTAGCGCAACAGTCCCAGTGCGGCGATGGCGCAGAACCACAGTCCCAGTGCGCAGCGCTGGAGCAGGCCAGGAGCGGGAGCAGGGTCGGGCATGGCGACGGGAATCTCAGTCGAGGGCAGTCGACACGATAGGGCAGAGCGGGGCGCCGGTGCTTGCGGCTCCGGGCGGCACGGCGACCGCCGAACGACCGTTCGTCGGTCCAGGGTTGAAACTAATTAACTGATGAATTAAATATAGCGGCCATGACAGAGTCCCCCCAAACCAGGGCCGCGAAGGCCAAGACGCCGGGCAAGGGCGCGAAGGCCGCCAAGGGGGCCCTCCGCCGCGCTCCCGGCCGCCCCGGCCCGGACAGCCCCGACCTGCGCGAGCGCCTGCTCGACGGCGCCATCGCCTGCTTTGCCCGCCAGGGCATCGCGGCCACCCCGCTGCGTGCGATCGCCACCGAGGCAGGGGTCACGCCGGCGCTGCTGCACTACTACTTTGGCGACAAGGCGCAGTTGCAGGAGGCGGTAGTGGCCGAGCGCGTACTGCCCGCGTTCGCACGCCTACGCGAACCGCTCATGCAGGCGGGCGATGACATCGCCGACCTGGTCGCTGCGTTCGTGAAGGGCATCGGCGTCCTGGTCGCCGAGCATCCCTGGCTGCCGGCGCTGTGGGTGCGCGAAGTGCTCTGCGAAGGCGGCGCCTTGCGCGAGGTCCTGTTCGAACGGATCGGCCCGCAGATGCCGCTGATGATGGCCGCGCGCTTCGCCCAGGCGCAGCAGCGCGGCGAACTCAACGAGGACCTGGACCCGCGCCTGCTGATGGTGTCGCTGGTCGGTCTGACCCTGTTTCCCGCGGCCGGCGCCCCGATCTGGCGCCGCATGTTCCAGGCCGATGACCTGGATTTCGATGCCCTGCGTCGGCACACGCTGGCGCTGCTGGACCGCGGACTTGGTGTGGGATGACGAAGCCATGAACACGAACAAGCGCAACCACTCGAAAACGCCGCGCGCCTGGCTGGGCCTTGCCTGCATCGCGCTGCTGGCCGGCTGCGGCAAGGAACCGCCGCAGGCACTGGGCACGCTGGAATGGGACCGCATCGCCTTGCCGGCGACGGCGCCGGAACGCATCGTCAGCATCGACGTGCGCGAGGGGCAGCGGGTCAAGGCCGGCGCCCGCCTGGTGCAACTCGAAGTGACCCGCACGCAGGCCGAACTCGCGGCCCTGCAGGCACAGGCCCGCCAGGCTGGCGACGTGCTGGCGGAACTGGAGGCCGGCCCGCGCAGCGAAGACATCGCCCAGGCACGTGCCAACCTCGCCGCGGCGCAGGCCGAAGCCGCTGATGCGCGCGCGTACTACGCGCGCCTGCAGCCGCTGGGGCGGCAACAACTCGTCGCCGCCTCCGATGTCGATCGCGCACGCGCCGCTGCGGGCAACTCGCAGGCGCAGGTGCGGGCGGCACAGGCGGCGCTGCTCGAACTGGAGCGAGGCACTCGCGTCGAACAGATCGCGCAGGGCGAATCGGCGCTGGCCGCCGCCACCGCGCAGGCCGCTTCGCAGGAAGTGACGCTGCACAAACTCGACCTGGTCGCGCCGCGCGACGGCGTGGTCGACAGCCTGCCGTACCGTCTCGGCGACCAGGCCCCGGTCGGCGCGCCGCTGGCGGTCATGCTCGTCGGCGATGCGCCGTATGCGCGCGTCTACGTGCCCGAACCGATCCGCGTCGGCGTGCATGTGGGCCAGTCCGCGCGCGTCTTCATTGACGGCCGCGAAGGCTCGCTCGAGGGCAGGGTGCGGATGATCCGCAACGAGGCAAGCTTCACCCCGTACTACGCGCTGATCGGCAAGGACGCGGCACGGCTGAGCTATCTGGCGGAAGTCGAACTGGTCGGTGGCCAGACCGCCGACCTGCCGGCAGGCCTGCCGGTGCGGGTCGAATTCGAGGCGGGCAAGAAGTGAACGCCGGCGCCGATCAACTGGCCATCCGCGCACGCGGACTGACCAAGCGCTTCGGCTCGCTGGTCGCGGTCGATCATGTCGACCTGAGCGTGCCGCGCGCGAATGTCTATGGCTTCCTCGGGCCCAATGGCTCGGGCAAGACCACCACCATCCGCATGCTCTGCGGGCTGCTGACGCCGAGCGAAGGCGACGTCGAAGTGTTGGGCCTGCGCATTCCCGAGCAGGCCGAGGAGCTGCGCAAGCGCATTGGCTACATGACGCAGAAGTTCTCGCTGTTCGACGACCTGACGGTGCGCGAGAACCTCGAGTTCCTCGCCGCCGTGCAGGACATCCCGCGCGCCAAGGCGGCAAAGCGCATCGACGAACTGGTCGCGCAGTACCACTTCGAGGACCGCCAGAAACAACTGGCCGGGACCATGAGCGGCGGCCAGAAGCAGCGGCTGGCGCTGGCGGGCGCGGTGATCCAGAACCCCGAGCTGCTGTTCCTCGACGAGCCCACCAGCGCCGTCGATCCGGAGTCGCGTCGCGATTTCTGGGAAAAGCTCTTCGATCTCGCCGACGCCGGCACCACCATCCTGGTCTCGACCCACTACATGGACGAGGCCGAGCGCTGCCATCGCATCGCCATTCTCGATCGCGGCGTGCTGGTCGCAGACGGCACGCCAGACGAACTCACCCAGGCCCTGGCCGGACGTACCGTCGAGGTTCTGGCGGCGCAGCCGCGGCGTGCGCAGCAGATGCTGGTCAAGGTGCCGGGGGTGCTGAGCGTTGCGCAGATCGGCAACTCGCTGAGGGTATTGAATGAAAGCAACGGCGACGCCGCGGCGCGACTGCAAAAGGCGTTGACCGATGCCGGGCTGGAGGCGACGGTGGCCGCCTCGCATCCGAACCTGGAGGACGTCTTCGTCGCGTCCACGCGCGGCCGAGTCGAGCAGCAGGAGCGCGCCGCATGAACCTGCGCCGCCTGTTCGCGATCGTGCAGAAGGAGTTGCGGCAGATGCGCCGCGACCGCATCACGCTGGCGATGATCGTCGGGATCCCGGTGATGCAGCTGGTGCTGTTCGGCTATGCGATCAATCTCAACCTGCGTGGCCTGGAAACCGGCGTTGCCGACCAGGCCAATACCGCCGGCTCGCGCGCTGTGGTCATGGACATGGTGGCCACCGGAGTCATCGACCCGACGTACAGCGCGACCACGCCGCAGGAACTGATGGAGCAGTTGCGCCGCGGCGAAATCAGCATCGGTGTGGTGATCCCGCCGGACTTCGAGCGGCGCCGCTTCGAGGGCCGCGAGGCGGTGCAGGTGCTGGTCGACGGCAGTGACACGGTCGTGCAGAGCGCGGCGGTGCAGCTGGCGCAGTTGCCGCTGAGCAATACGCCGACCAACAACCTCGAGCCCGTGCGCGGCGGCACTGGCCAAGTGGCCGCCGGGCAGATTGGCGTGGTCAGCTTCTACAACCCCGAGCGGCGATCGGCGGTGAACATCGTGCCGGGCCTGATCGGCATCATCCTGACCATGACCATGGTGATGTTCACCGGCGTGGCCATCGTCCGCGAGCGTGAGCGCGGCAACATGGAGCTGCTGATCGCCACGCCGCTGAGCAGCAGCGAGCTGATGATCGGCAAGGTGCTGCCGTATGCCGGCATCGGGCTGATCCAGACCACGCTGGTGATCCTGCTGGGCGTATGGCTGTTCGACGTGCCGATCCGCGGCAGCCTGCTGGATGTCTATCTCGCCTCGGTGCTGCTGATCATCGCCAACCTGACGCTGGGGTTGTTGATCTCGACCAAGGCGCAATCGCAGTTCCAGGCGATGCAGATGACGTTCTTCGTGTTCCTGCCGTCGATCCTGCTGTCGGGCTTCATGTTCCCGTTCGCCGGCATGCCCAGGATCGTGCAGTGGCTGGCCGAGGTGCTGCCGCTCACGCACTTCCTGCGCCTGATCCGCGGCGTGATGCTGCGCGGTGCGACGCTGGTCGAACTGTGGCCGGAGGTGCTGGCGCTGCTGGCGTTCATCACGGTGATGATGACGGCGGCGATCATGCGGTTCCGCAAGCGGCTGGATTGACCCCAAGCCGCCCCACGACTTGCGCGCCACCGCATCATTGCGCAAAGTCGCGAGGCTCCAATCGCCTGGGGAGGGCGTGATGCACAAGCTTGGATTGGCCATTTCCACGTTGCTGCTGGCGCTGGCCGGCGGCGCAACTGCAGCCGAAGTCACGGTTTTGAGCGCGGCCCGGATCCACACGATGGCCACCGCCCAGCCGCGCGTGCAGGCACTGGCCTTCGACGAGGGCGGAAAGATCCTCGCCCTGGGCGACACCGCCGCGCTGCTCAAGCGCTATCCGAAGGCCAAGCGGATCGACGCGGCCGACGCCACGATCATCCCCGGCCTGATCGACGCGCACGCGCACGTCTCCGGCCTGGGGATGACGATGCTCACCGCCGACCTGGTCGATTCGACCAGCAAGGACGAGGTGGTCAAGCGACTTCGCGAGTTCGCCACCAAGCTGCCGGCCGACGCTTGGCTGATCGGACGCGGCTGGGACCAGAACGACTGGCCTGTGAAGCGCTTTCCGACCGCGGCCGACCTCGACGCGGCCTTCCCCGATCGCCCGGTCTGGCTGGAACGCATCGACGGCCATGCCGGCTGGGCCAACAGCGCGGCACTGCGTGCGGTCAAGCGCGACCTCGCCGGCAAGTGGCAGCCTGATGGTGGCCGCATCGAGCGCGACGCCGCCGGCAAACCCACCGGCATCTTCGTCGACGGCGCCATGGCACTGGTCGACGAGTCGCGGCCGCCGCTCGATGACGCCACCGCCGAACGTGCGCTGGTGCTGGGCATGCAGTCCGCCGTCGAGCACGGACTGACCGGCGTGCACGACGCCGGCGTCAGCCTGGCCGAGATGCAGCGCTACCAGCACCTGGCCGATCGCAACCAGATGCCGCTGCGGATCACCGCGATGGCGGCGGGCGACGGCGACGCACTTGCGCAGATCTGCCGCGACGGTCTTTACAAGCATCCGTCGGGCCGCCTGCAGATGCGTACCGTCAAGCTGTATGCGGACGGCGCGCTCGGCAGTCGCGGCGCGGCCATGGTGCAGGACTACAGCGACGACCACGGCAATCGCGGCCTGATGCTGATGTCGCCCGAGGCGCTGCTGGCCGCGTCCATCAAGGCCAAGGGCTGCGGCATGCAGGTGGCGACGCACGCCATCGGCGACCGCGGCAACCACGAAGTGCTCGAAACCTATGCGAAGGCGCTGGGTGCAGATGCGGCGGGTGACCATCGCTGGCGCATCGAACACGCGCAGGTGCTGACGCCACAGGACCTGCCGCGCCTGGCCCAGTTGCACGTGATCGCCTCGATGCAGCCCACCCACGCCACCAGCGACATGCCCTGGGCGCAGGACCGCGTCGGGCCGCAGCGGATCGTCGGCGCCTACGCCTGGCGCCAGTTGCGCGACAGCGGCGCGCGCCTGGCACTGGGGTCGGACTTCCCGGTGGAGTCGGTGGATCCGCGTTTCGGGCTCTACGCTGCGGCCACGCGCGCTGATTCGCACGGTCTGCCGGTGGGTGGCTGGTTCCCGCAGGAGAAGCTGACCGCGTTCGAAGCGCTGCGCGGATTCACGCTCGATGCCGCCTACGCCGGTTTCGCCGAGGCCGAGGTCGGCAGTCTCGAAGTCGGCAAGCGCGCCGATTTCGTCGTGCTCAAGGAAGACCCGATGGCGATCCCGCCGGCGCGTTTGCGCGAGTTGACGGTGGAAGCGACGTACGTCGACGGTCGCGCGGTGTATAGCGCGGCGAAGTAACGAGTCGGTGGGGAGGGGCTTCAGCCCCTCCCGCCGCGATCAGGCGACCTCGAGCTCGCCCATGGCCACACGTCCGCGCAGCGAGTTGCTCAGCGCCTCTGTGATCACCACGTCGACGAACTGGCCGACCAGGCGCGGATGACCCGGGAAGTTCACCGAGCGCATGTTCTCGGTCTTGCCGGTCAGCTCGTTCGGATCCCGCTTCGAGGGACCTTCGACCAGCACGCTCTGCACGCTGCCGACCATGCCCTGGCCGATCTGCCGGGCGTGGTCGGTGATGGCGGCCTGCAAACGTGACAGGCGGGCATGCTTTTCCTCGCCGGAGACGCTGTCTTCCAGGTCGGCGGCCGGGGTGCCCGGGCGGCGCGAGTAGATGAAGGAGAACGACTGGTCGAAGCCGACGTCCTCGATCAGCTTCATGGTCTTTTCGAAGTCGGCATCGGTCTCGCCCGGGAAACCGACGATGAAGTCCGACGACACGCTGATGTCCGGACGCACCGCGCGCAGCTTGCGGATCTTCTGCTTGAACTCGAGCGCGGTGTAGCCACGCTTCATCGCCGCCAGGACGCGGTCGCTGCCAGCCTGCACGGGAAGGTGCAGGTAGTTGGCCAGCTTGGGCACGTCGCGGTAGGCCTCGATCAGCGAGTCGGAGAACTCCAGCGGGTGCGAGGTCGTGAAGCGGATGCGGCCGATACTTTCGATCTCGGCGATGGCGCGGATCAGCAGCCCCAGGTCGGCGACTTCCGCCTCGCCGCCATCCTCGGCCGGCGTGATCGGCCCGCGGTAGGCATTGACGTTCTGGCCGAGCAGGTTGATCTCGCGCACGCCCTGCGACGCCAAGTCGGCGACTTCGACCAGCACGTCCTCGAACGGACGGCTGATTTCCTCGCCGCGGGTGTAGGGCACCACGCAGAACGAGCAGTACTTCGAGCAGCCTTCCATGATCGAGACGAACGCGCTCGGGCCTTCGGCACGCGGCTCGGGCAGGCGATCGAATTTCTCGATCTCGGGGAAGCTGATGTCGACCTGCGGCAGGCCGGTCGCGCGCTTGGCGGCGATCAGCTCGGGAAGGCGGTGCAGGGTCTGCGGGCCGAACACCAGGTCGACGTACGGTGCGCGTTTGACGATCGCCTCGCCTTCCTGCGAGGCGACGCAACCGCCGACGCCAATCACCACCGGGCGGCCGCCCTGCTTGAGCGCCTTCCAACGGCCGAGCTGGCTGAAGACCTTTTCCTGCGCCTTCTCGCGGATCGAACAGGTGTTGATCAGGATGACGTCGGCTTCCTCGACGTTATCGGTCAGCTCCATGCCGTCGCTGGCGGCGAGCACGTCGGCCATCTTGGCCGAGTCGTACTCGTTCATCTGGCAACCGTGGGTCTGGATGTAGAGCTTGCGGGCCCCCGGGGTGACGGGGGCGGGGGCGCTGGCGGTCTTGTCGGTCATCTGGCTCGTTCCGGGAGGGGCGGCGGTTATTCCGCTCCGGAGGGGGCGTCATTCTACCCGCGCCGGCGGCGAGGAGCGGGCCGGGTTCGGGCCCGGTTCGCGTTGGCTAGGGAGTAGGGCAGGGCGCGTCTTGCGCCGACGGGGTCGAGGGAATGTCCGTGAAGGCAGGTTCGTGGTGGCTTTGGGTCGTGTGCCTGCTGGCGTTTTCGCCTGTCGTGGCCGCCGGCCCCGAGCGCTGCGAACGCGGCGCCGAGCAGCTGGCGGCGGCTTCGGCCGTCTCAGCGCCCGCTTGCCCGGGCACAGTCGAGCCCGCGCCGCTGGGCCGGGTCAGCCAGCCGTCGATGCCTGCGCGAGTCGGCGAAACAGCGCTGCTGCCGCCGGTGGCGCGCGAACTCCAGGAGCCCCAGGTCGCCAGCGCCGCGCCGGCGCAGAAGGCCGACGCCGTTCCGATGCGGGTCGCCCAGGGCGAGATCTACAGCTACTCCAGCGGCGGCGACGTCATCTACAGCAGCCGCCGCCCGGCGCAGGGCGCCGGCATCGGTCCGGTCAGCCGGGTGCGCTACACCTACATGGAAACCTGCTACGCCTGCGACCTGCAGCCGGGCGTGGACTTCGACACCGTCGGCCTCAACACGGAGGCCTACCGCCGCGAAATCGCCTCGGCCGCGCGCGATTTCGGCGTCGACGAGGCGGTGGTGCGGGCGGTGATCCATGCCGAATCGGCCTACAACCCGCGGGCACTGTCGCGGGTCGGGGCGCAGGGCCTGATGCAGCTGATGCCGGCCACGGCGCGGCGCTTCGGCGTCGCCAATGTCTTCGACATCGGGCAGAACATCCGCGGCGGCGTGCAGTACCTGGCGTGGCTGCTCAAGCGCTTCAACGGCAACCTGACCCTGGCCGCAGCCGGGTACAACGCCGGCGAAGGCGCAGTCGACCGCTACCAGGGCGTGCCGCCCTACAGCGAGACCCAGCGCTACGTCGAACGGGTTGCCGTGCTGGCCGATCGCTACCGCGACGCCAGGCAGTCGCCCTGAGCGAGGCAATGACAGGGGGCCCAGGGGGCGAAGCCGGGGGTGGGGCTCCGGCATCGCCCGCCATGGGGCCAGGCGCGGCGAAGGCGCCGGTTGGCAGGCATCACGCGGCACCGATCACGTTTCGATTCAACCCGCACGATCAAGCACTTGAAGCACCCGGGGAGACAGGACACACTCGCGGCCATGAGGGGGGGCTCACTGCTACTGGGGATTGTCCTGTTACTGGCTGCGGCGCCGTCCGTGGCCGGTGGCCTGTACCGTTGCGACCTGCCCGATGGCAGCCGCAGCTACGTCAGCAAGAAGCCGGCAGGCGCCCGTTGCATCCTGATCAGCCAGTCGCGCGGCGGTGACCGACCGGTTGCCGCACCCGCCAAGGCGTCGGCCGCGATGGGCCTCGCGAGCCCGGCCAATCCGGTTGCCGGCTCCCCCGTTTCGATCCATGCCCCGGCCGCACCGGTCGCGGTGCCTGCCGCGATGCACATTGCCGCGCCGGCAGCGCCCGCCCCGACCCAGGCCAGCAGCACAGGACCACGCGTGGTCCGCGGCCAGGTGTACTCGTACATCCAGGACGGCGTGCGCCACTACACCAGCAAGGCGCCGCGGGGCGTGGCCAGCGCCAGCGCCGTGCGCACCATCCGCTACAGCTATATCGAGGCCTGCTACGCCTGCAGTGCGCGGCCGGGCGTCAACTTCGGCACGGTCCGCCTCAACACCGACGCCTACCGCAACGAGATCGCCGCCGCCGCCCGTCAGCACGGGGTGGACGAGTCGATCGTGCGCGCCATCATCCACGCCGAGTCGGCTTACAACCCCAATGCGCTCTCGCGCGTGGGCGCGCAGGGCCTGATGCAGCTGATGCCGGCGACGGCACGGCGCTTCGGCGTCAGCAACGCATTCGACGCCAGCCAGAACATCCAGGGCGGCGTGCAGTACCTGGCCTGGCTGCTCAAGCGCTTCAACAACAACCTGACCTTGGCAGCGGCCGGCTACAACGCCGGCGAGGGCGCCGTGGACAAGTACAAGGGCGTGCCGCCCTACAGCGAGACCCAGCGCTACGTCGTGCGCGTGGCCCAGCTGGCCGATCGTTACCGCGGCGCGGGCAGCGTCGTCCGCTGATTTGAGGGGTTTCTGAGGCCACCGGGCGCCTGCCGGGGCCCAGCGGGCGGTTTGCGCAACATCGGCGGATTGTCGGGCCATTCACCGTTCCGTTACACTTCCCCGTCTTTTGTGCCGCGAGCCGTCGCCAGTGGCTGGCTACGCGGTGTAACTTCGAACAGCTTTGCGGAGTGCCGGATGGCCAACCAAGGGGTCCACGATCCTGTCAACCAGGGCCGCCGTCGGTTCCTGACCGCGACCACTGCCGTGGTCGGTGCGGTCGGAGCCGGTTTTGTGGCGGTACCGTTCATCAAGTCCTGGAATCCGAGTGCCCGAGCCAAGCTCGCCGGCGCTCCGATTTCAGCGGACATCAGTGCGCTGGAGGAAGGTCAGCGCATCATCATGGAGTGGCGTGGCCAGCCGATCTGGATCGTCAAGCGCTCCAAGGCGATCCTGGCCGCGTTGCCGACCCTGGACGCGCGCCTTCGCGATCCGAAGTCGGACAACAAGGACCAGCAGCCGGCCTACATCACCGGTGAACTGCGCTCGATCAAGCCGGAGATCTCCGTGCTGGTCGGCCTGTGCACGCACCTGGGCTGCTCGCCGGAAATGAAGGCCGAGATCCGCCCGGAGCCGTTCGACGACGACTGGAAGGGCGGTTACTTCTGCCCGTGCCACAAGTCGCGCTTCGACATGGCCGGTCGCGTGTTCCAGGGCGTCCCGGCGCCGACCAACCTGGTCGTCCCGCCGCACCACTATGAGAACGACACCACGATCGTGATCGGCGTCGATCCGTCGTCCGGCAGCAAGGGAGCGGCGTAAGTCATGTCGAACATCATTACCCGCACCGCAGTGGGCGCCTGGGATTGGGTCAACGCGCGCGCGCCCGGCATGATGCCGGCGTACCGCAAGCACATGACCGAGTACTACGCGCCGAAGAACTTCAACTTCTGGTACTACATGGGCTCGCTGGCCCTGCTGGTGCTGGTCAACCAGATCGTCACCGGCATCTTCCTGACGATGCACTTCAAGCCGTCCGCGGCCGAAGCGTTCTCGTCGGTCGAATACATCATGCGTGACGTGGAGTGGGGCTGGCTGATCCGCTACATGCACTCCACCGGTGCGTCGATGTTCTTCATCGTCGTCTACCTGCACATGTTCCGCGGCCTGATGTACGGCTCGTACCAGAAGCCGCGCGAGCTGGTGTGGATCCTGGGCATGCTGATCTACCTGGTGCTGATGGCCGAAGCCTTCATGGGCTACGTGCTGCCGTGGGGCCAGATGTCGTTCTGGGGCGCCAAGGTGATCATCTCGCTGTTCGGCGCGATCCCGGTGATCGGCAACGGACTGACCGAGTGGATCATGGGCGATTACCTGCCCGGCGATGCCACCCTCAACCGCTTCTTCGCCCTGCACGTGATCGCACTGCCGCTGGTGCTGCTGTTGCTGGTGGTGCTGCACCTGGGCGCGCTGCACGAGGTCGGTTCCAACAACCCCGACGGCGTCGACATCAAGAAGGGTCCGAAGGGCAATCGCTGGGACGCGGCCAAGCCGGTCGACGGCATCCCGTTCCACCCGTACTACACGGTCAAGGACCTGTTCGGCGTCAGCTTCTTCCTGATCATCTGCGCGTTCGTCATCTTCTTCGCGCCGGCCTTCGGTGGCTGGTTCCTGGAGCATGACAACTTCACCGAGGCCAACCGCCTGGTGACGCCGGAGCACATCAAGCCGGTCTGGTACTACACCCCGTACTACGCGATGTTGCGCGTCATCCCGCACAAGCTCAGCGGCGTGATCGTGATGTTCGCCGCGATCGCGGTGCTGTTCCTGGTGCCGTGGCTGGACAAGTCGCCGGTCAAGTCGCACCGCTACCGCGGCATCCTGACCAAGATCATGCTCGGCATGCTCGCCATCTGCTTCCTGTGGCTGGGCAAGATCGGCGCCGGCCCGGGTACCGACCCGGTCGAGACGATCATCGGCCGCGTGCTGACCTTCCTGTACTTCGTCTTCTTCATCACCATGCCGCTGTGGACCAAGTTCGACAAGACCAAGCCGGTGCCGGAACGGGTGACGATGCATGACTAACCAGACCGCCGTCCGCCAGCCCTTCCAGAAGACGCGCATCGTGAAGAAGCTCGCCATTTTCGCCGCCGGCCTGTTGGTGTCGGTCACCGCCTTCGCATCCGAAGGCGGCCACCTGCTGCAGTCGGGCACCGACCTGGGCGACCAGGCCTCGCTGCAGCGCGGCGCCAAGCTGTACATGAACTACTGCTCGGGCTGCCATTCGCTCAAGTACCTGCGTTACTCGCGCATGGCCGAAGACCTCGGCCTGAGCGAGGACGACGTCATGGCCAACCTGAACTTCACCGGCGCCAAGGTCGGTGAGCAGATCCAGGTCAGCCTGACGCCGGAGCACGCCATCCAATGGTTCGGCAAGATGCCGCCGGACCTGAGCCTGATCTCGCGCGTACGTGGCAGCGACTGGATCTACACCTATCTGAAGTCGTTCTACCTGGACGAGTCGCGTCCGCTGGGCTGGAACAACCAGCTGTTCCCGAACGCCTCGATGCCGAACCCGTTGTGGGAACTGCAGGGTCTTCAGCACGCCGAGTTCGGCGAAGCCGACAAGAAGACCGGCGACCGTCCGGTGCACGGACTGAAGGTGACCCAGCCGGGCAAGCTCGACGAGCAGGGCTTCAACCAGGCCGTTCGCGACATCACCACTTTCCTCGAGTACGCCGGCGAACCGGCCGCCCTCAAGCGCCAGAACCTGGGCGTGTGGGTGATCCTGTTCCTGGCGATGTTCACCATCATTGCCTACCTGCTCAAGATCGAGTACTGGCGAGACGTGGACAAGCACTGATCGCTGCTGTATCCCTTGGAGCCCGCCCAGCAATGTGCGGGCTCCTTGGTTGATGCGGCGGGCTGCGCGATCGAGGCCGTGACGACCGTCCACACGGGGTGGATGGCGTCTTGCCACCGGCGGATTCCGGTGGCTGGGAGAGGTCGATAATGGCGGCGAGTCCACGTATGCGTAATGCCCTGACGCTGTTTTCCTCCACCGATTGCGTGCTGTGTCACCGCGTGCGCCTGGTGCTTGCGGCCAAAGGCGTCACCTACGATCTGGTCCCGGTCGACCCGCAGAACCCGCCCGAAGACCTCGTCGACCTCAACCCCTACCACTCGGTGCCGACCCTGGTCGAGCGCGACCTGGTGCTCTATGCCGCCAGCGTGGTCAGCGAGTACCTCGACGAGCGCTATCCGCACCCGCCGCTGATGCCGGTCGACCCGCTTTCGCGCGCACGCCTGCGCCTGGCGATGTTGCGCCTGGAGCACGACTGGGTGCCGCAGGTACAGGCCATCCAGCTGGGCAACAAGGCCCAGGCCGAAGCCGGTCGCAAGCGCCTGAAGGAACTGCTGACCGCCTCGGTGCCGCTGTTCAAGGCGAGCAAGTTCTTCCTCAATCCGGAGATGAGCCTGGCCGACTGCGCGATGGCGCCGATCATCTGGCGGCTGGACGCGCTGGGTGTGCCGATGCCGAAGGATGGCAAGGCGATCGAGGACTACGGCAACCGCATTTTCCGCAATCCCGGCTTCACCCGCAGCCTGACCGAACAGGAACGCAAACTGCGCGAAATGCCGGCCTGATTCGGCCGTCGGCGTTCCGATTCGACGAGCGGGCCACATGGCCCGTTTGTTTTTTTTGCCGCCCGTTTCCACCTGCCCACGACACGACGGCGCTAAACTCGCCGCATGAGTCAGGAAAGTCCCCCGATGACCAGCCACCGCCCTTATCTGCTGCGGGCGTTGTACGAATGGATCGCCGACAACGGCATGACCCCGCACCTGCTGGTCGATGCCGCCCGGCCGAGCGTGCAGGTGCCCATGCACGCGGTGAAGGACGGCAAGATCGTGCTCAATATCGCCGAGCGCGCGGTCTCGCATCTGGAGATGGGCAACGACGCGATCCGCTTCAGTGCGCGCTTCGGTGGCGTCAGCTACCCGGTGAGCGTTCCGGTGCAGGCGGTGCTGGCGATCTACGCGCGCGAGACCGGGCAGGGCATGGCGTTGCCGGACGACGTGCATGCCGCGGGTGAGGACGGTGACCTCGACAGCGACATCGACAGCGCCGAAGAGGGTGTGACCACGACGCTCAGCGCGGTTCCCAGCGATCCGGCCCCAGAGGGAGACGACGACGGCCCGCCATCGCCGACGCCGACCCCGCGCCGCGGCGGGCATCTGCGCATCGTCAAATAGCCCGTCGTTCCCAACTGGACCGTCATTCCCGCGAAGGCGGGAATCCAAGGACGTTGCTTGGCGGCGCAGTCCATCAACGGCCAGGACGACGTCCATGGATCCCCGCCTTCGCGGGGATGACGAACGTTTTTTCAGTGCAACTGCGCAGGCGCCCGCGTCACCGGCCCACTGAACGCAATCAACCGATCCCCGCGCAGGACCATGCGGCCAACGTGCCGGTCCTCGCCATCGATCGAGTAATCGAAACGGAACGTGCGCTCCCAGCCCAGCCAGCCGTTGTCATGCCGGCACAGGCGGATGCCGGTCGCGTGCACGCTCTGGTCCAGCCACTGCACTCCGGCCGCCTTGCAGGCGTCCCGGCCGACCGCTTCGGCACGCTCGGCCGCGGCGCGTCCGGCGCTCCAGAATGCGAACACCATCGCAGCGGCAATCATCAGGATCAGTAAAGTCGGCATGCAATTCGGGACCGCGGGATAGGATGTGCAGGTCCTAAATGTGGCGGCGCGCCGCGCCGGCCGCAAGGGGTGCAGGACATTGCTGACAGGGGAGCAGGTCCAACAATGAAACTCGTCTTTCCGGGTGGCGAATACCCGCAGGTTCTGCTGGGCCACGGTATCAATCGCGTCGGCTCCGATCCTCATTCCACCATCGTCATCGACCACCCCGGCGTGTTGCCGCAGCATTGCCAGCTGCACGTGACGGCCCAGGGCGTGATGCTCGATGTGCCGCCCGGTACCGCGGTGACTGTCAACGGCCGCAAGGTGGCGGGACTGATCACGCTGCGGCCGGGCGACAGCGTCGGATTCGACCAGGTCCAGGCCAAGCTCGCCGCATTGGGTCCGGCGCCCGTGGTTGCCTTGCAATCGTCGCCAACCGGCCCTGATCTGATGCCGGCCAACGACGACCCGGGCGTGACCGCGGTTCGACCTGTGGTCCCGCGCTTCTTCCTGCGCGGTGTGTCGGCCGAGGTGTCCGGACGTAGCGACCCGCTGGTCGGCGTCATCACCGTCGGCCGCAGCAGCGAAAGCACGATGCGTTTCGATTCGCCGGGTCTGTCGCGCAACCACGCCCGCCTGATGCCGACAGAGAGCGGCGTGCAGGTCGAGGACCTGGGTTCGAGCAACGGCAGCTTCATCAACGGCAAGCGCGTGTTGCGCGGCGAGGCGAAGGTCGGTGACGAGATCGCCTTCGATACCTTGCGTTTCCGCCTTGCCGCCACGGCGAAGGCCGAGCCGGTGCAGGTGGTTGCGGCACCGCGTGCGGCGCCGCGTAGGCGCCCGGTCTGGCCGTGGTTGCTGGCGATCGCGCTGGCCGCAGCGGCGGCTGCAGGCGCGTACGTGGTAATGGCGCCGGGCGGCCTGCAGATGCTTTAAGCAAGCCCGGACGCGGCCGCCTCAGGCAGGCGGCGGGCCGAGCTTGAGCGAAAGGTCGATGGCGCGGACGTGCTTGGTGAGTCCGCCAATGGAAATGCAGTCGACGCCGTCCTCGGCAATCGAGCGCAGGGTCTGCATGTCGACACCGCCGGAGACCTCCAGCGGGATGCGCCGGTTGAAGGGCGCGCCCGAAGCGATGCGCACGGCCTCGCGGCGCATGTCCGCATCGAAGTCGTCGATCAGGATGCGGTCGCAGCCTTCCTGCAGTGCTTCTTCCAGTTGCGCGATCGTCTCCACTTCCACGATCAGCGGCAGCTGCGGATGCATCGCTCGCGCGGCGCGGATGGCGGCAGTCAGCGAGCCAGCGGCGCGGACGTGGTTTTCCTTGAGCATCACCGCATCGAACAGGCCGATGCGGTGGTTCACGCCGCCACCGACGCGCACAGCGTACTTCTGCGCCAGGCGCAGGCCCGGGATGGTCTTGCGTGTGTCGAGGATCTTCGCGACGGTGCCGCGCACGGCATCGACGTAGGCCGCGGTGGTGGTCGCGGTACCGGACAGGGTCTGCAGGAAGTTCAGCGAGGCGCGCTCGGCACTGACCAAGGCGCGGGAACGGCCCTGCAGGATGGCCAACACGGTGCCCTTGGCGACGCGGTCACCCTCGGCGACACGCCAGTCGATGCGCACGTCCGGATCGAGTGCGCGATGGCAGGCGTCGAACCAGGGGCGGCCGCACACCACCGCGTCTTCCTTGCACAGCAGGTAGGCGCTGTCGGCGGAATCGGGCAGCAGCGCGGCGGTGACGTCGCCACTGCCGAGGTCCTCGGCCAGTGCGCGGGCGACGTCGGCGGCAACGACCTCGGCCGGGGGCGGGGCGAACGGCGTGCTCATGCGCCCGGGAAGGCGTCGACCTGGGCGGTGGCGATGGCCTCCTCGGCCAGCAGCACCGGAATGCCGTCGTCGATACGGTAGGCGAGCTTGCGGTCGCGGGTGACCAGCGCCTCCTTGATGGCATCGGCCTGGGCACTGCCGTCGCCGCGGACGACGCCGCCGGCCTGGATCGCGGCGTTCAGGGCCTGCAGGCCACGGCCGTCCAGCAGTTGCAGGGGCTGACGGGTGGTCGGGCAGACGAGCAGGTCGAGCAGCTTGCGATCCATACGGTGTGATGCCGGGAGAACGGAACAGGCGGTTAGAATACGTCTTTGCACCAAGGCTCGACCAATGTCCGAATCTGATGTGGCCCCGCTGGTGGGCATCGTGATGGGCTCGCGCTCCGACTGGGAGACGATGCAGCACGCTGCCGCCAGGCTGGAGGCGCTGGGCGTCCCGCATGAGATCCGCGTGGTCTCGGCGCATCGCACCCCCGACGTGCTGTTCGACTACGCCGCCACGGCGCAGTCGCGCGGCCTGCGCGCGATCATCGCCGGCGCGGGCGGTGCAGCCCACTTGCCGGGCATGCTCGCCGCCAAGACCGCCGTGCCGGTGCTGGGCGTGCCGGTGCAGAGCAAGGCGCTCAACGGCATGGACTCGCTGCTGTCGATCGTGCAGATGCCCGCTGGCATTCCGGTGGCGACCTTTGCCATCGGCAACGCCGGTGCCGCCAATGCCGCGCTGTTCGCCGCTGCCATGCTCGCCGTCGAGCACGCGGCGATCGGCGCCGCGCTCGAGACGTTCCGCACGCGCCAGACCGACGACGTGCTCGCCAACGACGATCCGCGGAAATGACCACGGTCGGCATCCTTGGTGGCGGGCAGCTGGCCCGCATGCTCGCGCTTTCGGGTGCGCCGCTCGGCTTGCGCTTCCTGGTGATGGATAACGTCGCCGATGCCTGCGCGGGCCAGTTTGCGCCGATGGTCGTGGGTGACTATCGCGACGAAACCACGCTGGCCGAATTCGCCTCGCGCGTCGACGTGGCCACGTTCGATTTCGAGAACGTGCCGGCCGAATCGGCGCAGTGGTTGAGCGAGCGGGTGCGGGTGTTCCCGAATCCGCGCGCGCTGGCGACGGCGCAGGACCGGTTGGCCGAGAAGACCCTGTTCCAGCAGCTGGGCATCCCGGTGCCGCCATTTGCCGCCATCGACACGCGCGAGCAGCTCGACGCCGCGATCGCGCAGATCGGCACGCCCTGCATCCTCAAGACCCGGCGCCTGGGCTACGACGGCAAGGGTCAGTTCCGCATCAAGTCGCCTGCCGACGCCGATGCCGCATGGGACGCGCTGGGCGCGCAGGCGAGCAAGGTCGGGCTGATCCTGGAAGGATTCATCCACTTTGAGCGTGAGTTGTCGGTGGTGGCAGTGCGCGGTCGCGATGGCGAGTTCCGCACCTGGCCGCTGACCGAGAACTGGCATGTCGACGGTGTTCTGTCGGCCAGCCTCGCACCTGCACGTGTCGACAGCGCATTGGGGCAGGTCGCCTACGAGCATGCCCGCAAGCTGGGTGAAGCGCTGGATTACGTTGGCGTGTTCGCGCTTGAGTTGTTCTGCCGCGACGGTGAACTGCTCGCCAACGAACTGGCGCCGCGCGTGCACAACTCCGGCCATTGGACGATTGAAGGCAGCGAGACCTCGCAGTTCCAGAACCACCTGCGCGCGGTGCTCGGCCTGCCGCTGGGCGACACCCGCATGGTTGGCCTTGCCTGCATGCTCAACTGGATCGGCGAGATGCCGTCGGCAACGCCGGTCCTGGCCGAGCCGGGTGGCCACTGGCACGACTACGGCAAGTTGCCGCGGGCCGGGCGCAAGGTCGGCCACGCCACCGTGCGTGCCGATTCCGCGCAGGCGCTGGCGACCTCGCTGCAACGCGTGGGCGAAGGCCTGGGCCGACAGGCGCAGGTCGATCCGGTGATCGCGGCGCTGGCACGTTCTTAGCGCTCGCCAACATCGCCAGCAACGCAAACGGCCGGGTTTTCCCGGCCGTTTGCTTATGAAGCAGACGCTGTTACTTCAGGTTCGCAGCCACGAAGTCCCAGTTGACCAGGTTCCAGAACGCTTCGAGATACTTCGGACGAGCGTTGCGGTAGTCGATGTAGTACGCGTGCTCCCATACATCGCAGGTCAACAGCGGGGTGTCGTCGCCGGTCAGCGGGGTGGCGGCGTTGGAGGTGCTGACCAGGGCCAGCGAACCGTCAGGGCGCTGCACCAGCCAGCCCCAGCCCGAACCAAACGTGCCGACCGAAACCTTGGTGAACTCTTCCTTGAACTTGGCGAAGTCGCCGAAGGCCTTGGTGATCAGCTCAGCCAGCTTGCCGCCGGGTTCGCCACCGCCGTTGGGTGCCAGGCAGTTCCAGTAGAAGGTGTGGTTCCAGATCTGGGCGGCGTTGTTGAACATGCCGCCCTGCGACTTGCGGATGATCTCCTCGAGCGCCATGCCGGCGAACTCGGTGCCCTCGATCATCTTGTTGAGGTTGTCGACGTAGGTCTTGTGGTGCTTGCCGTAGTGGAAGTCGATGGTTTCGCCGGAGATGTGCGGTTCGAGCGCGGTGCGGTCGTAGGGCAGGGCGGGCAGTTCGATGGCCATTGCGGGCTCCAGAGGGCTGGCTAAGGGGAGGGCCGGGGGCGATATCCGGGGTGCCGGAGCGTCCGCGGCTCGGGAAGGCTTACAATTGGACATTCTATCCCCACGCTTCGTTGCCGTGCCGTCAAAGGTGCGCAACGCACCATCGCAGGAGTTGCACCCATGTCCGTTATGGAGCGGATCCAGGCTGAAGTCGAAAGCCATCCGATCGTCCTTTTCATGAAGGGGACGGCGCAGTTCCCGATGTGCGGCTTCTCCAGCCGCGCGGTGCAGGCGCTCAAGTCCGCCGGTGCGGACGAGCTGCACACCGTCAACGTGCTCGAGGATCCGGAGATTCGCGCCAACCTGCCGCGCTATTCGAACTGGCCGACGTTCCCGCAGTTGTTCATCCACGGCGAGCTGATCGGCGGTTGCGACATCACCATGGAACTGTTCGAGTCCGGTGAGCTGGCGCGCATGATCAGCGAGACCCACAGCCAGTGAGTCCTGCAGTGGACCGCGCGCTCGACGGTCGCGTCATCCTCGTTACCGGTGCCCACGGCGGCCTCGGCCAGGCCGCGGCGCTGGCGTGCGCGCGCGCCGGCGCGACGGTCGTGCTGCTCGGACGCAAATTGCCGAAGTTGAACCGCGTGTACGACGCACTGGTCCAGGCCGGCCCTGAGCCGATGCTGTATCCGCTCGACCTGGAAGGTGCGTCGCCCGACGACTACGCCGAGCTGGCACAGCGACTGGAGAGCGAGGTGGGGCGCCTGGACGGCGTGCTGCACTGCGCCGCAGAGTTCGCCGGACTGACGCCGCTGGCGCAGACCGACCCTGCCGTGTTCGCCCGCGCGATCCACGTCAACCTCACCGCGCCGTGGTGGCTGACACAGGCCTGCTTGCCATTGCTCGGCAAGGCGCCTGATGCGGCCGTGGTGTTCGTGCTCGATGATCCGGCACGCATCGGCAAGGCCTATTGGGGTGGCTATGGCGTGGCCAAGCAGGGTCTTGCCAGTCTGGTCGGAACGCTCCACGGTGAACTGGCCAACACGTCGGTGCGCGTGGCCGGCTTGCAGCCCGGCCCGATGCGCACACCGCTACGCGCCAAGGCCTACGTCGAAGAGAACGACCGGGCCGCCACCGAGCCGTCGGCATATGCCGCCGCCTGTGTCACCCTGCTGTCGCCGGCGGGTGCGGCCCATCGTGGCCAGGTGTGGAATCCTCCGGCTGCCACTGCGCTGCCGACGTTGCCGACACTTTCCGGCCCCTGACGCCACACAGATGACGCCACGCCCATGACGATTGCCTCGGCAGCGCTGCTGCTGTTCCTGATCCTGGATCCGCTCGGCAACGTGCCGGTGTTCCTGAGCCTGCTGCGTGGCCTGCCACCCAGGCGCCAGCGGATCGTGCTGGCGCGCGAGCTGCTGATCGCGCTGGCCGTGCTGATGATGTTCCTGTGGGGCGGCAAGTACGCCCTGGAACTGATGCACCTGCGCCAGGAGTCGGTCTCGATAGCGGGGGGCATCGTCCTGTTCCTGATCGGCATCCGCATGATCTTCCCGCCGCCGGAAGGGCTGATGGGCGAGATCCCGGACGGCGAGCCTTTCATCGTGCCGATGGCCATCCCGCTGGTGGCGGGACCGTCGGGCATGGCGGCGGTGATGCTGATGGGCAGCAACGAGCCCGCCCGCCTGGGCGAATGGAGCCTGGCCCTGCTGATCGCCTGGGGGGCGACCGCGGCAATCCTCTTCAGCGCGACCCTGCTCTACAAGCTGATGGGCATCCGCGCGCTGACCGCGATCGAGCGCCTGATGGGCATGCTGCTGGTGGCCATCTCGGTGCAGATGTTCCTGGACGGCCTGGGCACCTACCTGCAGATTGCGCCCCCCTGACCCCGGCCTCGTTGGCCGGCCTGGCTCTGCCGGAACCCAGCCAAATGCTCCTGGCGCAACGCCAGCGACCGCTGCGGTCATCCTTTGCCGCCCATGGCGATTCTTGACAGTCGTCACGACTCTGTCACAAGCCCCACCTAGCCTGTTAAACTACTGTTAACAAACGGGTAGGGGGCCCCCACCCACCGGGTGTTGGGGCAACGCAATCTCGCCGTATCTGCCTCGCGGAGGACACCTCCGCGGGCAACGCTTTTTCTCCTTTGATCTCACGCATGAGGCCATCTGCAATGACCCATCCGAACCGCGTACGGTTGTCCAAGCTGACGCTTGGCTTGCTCGCCGCCCTTGCCACTGCGCCTGTCTTCGCACAGGCCACGTCCGCCGGTGTCGGCGGCACGGTGATCAGTGCCGGCGGCCAGCCGGTTGCCGGCGCCGAAGTCACCATCACCCACGTCGAGTCGGGCACGGTCAGCCGCGCCACCACGGACGCCAGCGGCCGTTACAGCGCACGCGGTCTGCGCGTCGGTGGCCCGTACACGGTCAACATCACCAAGTCGGGTGAGGGCACCAGGACCGAAGACGGCGTCTATCTCGATCTGAACAAGGTCAATACCGTCAACGCTGCCCTGACCGGCGACCTGACCACGCTTGAGACAGTTACTGCTGTTTCGATGGGCGGCTCGGAACTGTTCAGCGCGACCAGGATGGGCGCCGGCACGTCGGTCAGCCGCGAGGCCATCGAGTCCCTGCCGTCGGCGACCGGCAACATCCAGGACTACATGCGCCTGGATCCGCGCGTGACCTTCACCGACCGCGCCTCGGGCTCGATGTCTGCCGGCGGCATGAACCCGCGCTTCAACAAGATCAGCATCGACGGCGTCTCGGCCAGCGACACCTTCGGCCTGGAAGGCAACAACATGCCGACCCAGCGCCAGCCGGTGTCGATGGAAGCCATCGAAGCGGTCGACATCAACGTGTCGAACTATGACGTGACCTACTCCGGTGCGGCCGGCGCGAACGTCAATGCCGTGACCAAGTCCGGCACCAACGAGTTTCACGGCTCGATCTACGGCAGCTACCGCGACGGCGACTGGTTCGGCGACTACCCGACCCGCGTGGCCGGCAGCACGCTGGATCTCACCGGCAAGCCGTTCGACGAGTTCAAGGACGAGACCACCTACGGTGTGACCTTCGGCGGTCCGGTCATCAAGGACAAGCTGTTCTTCTTCGCCAACTACGAGAAGTTCAAGCAGACCGACATCGGTCCGGCCGGCAAGGACGAAGGCTCCAATCCCCTCGCCGTCATCGGCGCCGACTTCACCGCCACCGACGTGGCGCGCGTGCAGGACATCGCGAGCAATATCTGGGGCTTCGACCCGGGTAGTACCTCGGGCACCGGCGACACCGAGCTGGAAGAGTACGCAGTCAAGTTCGACTGGAACATCAACGACGCGCACCGCGCCAGCTTCCGCTACAGCAAGCTGGAGCAGAACCGCGTTCGTCCGGAAGCTTCCACCGCCAGCGTACTGGCGCTGAGCTCGAACTGGTACAACCACGTCAAGACCGTCGAAAGCTACGTCGGCCAGCTCTTCAGCGACTGGACCGACACGTTCTCGACCGAGTTGAAGGTGTCCTACCGCGATTACTCGGCCGTTCGCGTCGCTCCTACGACCGCGCCGACCATCTCGGTCTTCTACGACGACGGCAACCCGGCAACCGCCATCAACACCGGCGACGCCATCCGCCTGGGTACCGAGCGCAGCACGCCGGGCAACACGCTGCTGACCGAAACCTGGAACTACTTCGGTGCCGCCACCTGGACGCTGGGTGACCACGACCTCAAGCTCGGCGCGGAGTACAGCGAGAACGAGATCTACAACTACTTCCTGCAGGACTCGTGGGGCAACTACAGCTTCTACGTGCCGAAGGTGGGTGGCGTCAGCGACTACGGCAACCTGACCCGCGGCCAGTACTTCGACTACGATCTGCAGACCAACCCGACCGATCCGAACGCGATCGCTGCCCGCTACAAGGACAAGCGCCTGGGCCTGTTCGTGCAGGACACCTGGTTCGTCTCGCCGAACCTGACGCTGACCTTCGGCGTGCGTGCCGACCAGCCGGAAGCGACGCCGGCCCCGCCGTTCAACGCCTGCTTCGCCTCGGCGCGCGTGGCCAACGGTGCCGGCCCGGCCAGCTGCCCGAACGGCGGCTTCGGTCTGGACAACACCAACACCTATAGCGACGACTACATCATCCAGCCGCGCTTCGGCTTCAACTACACCTTTGACTGGGAGCGTCCGGCCCAGCTGCGCGGTGGCATCGGCCTGTTCCAGGGCGACGCTCCGCAGGTGTGGGTGGGTAACTCCTACAGCAGCACCGGCATGAACTACATCGCCTACGGCACGCCGGGCACGTGGTCGGCCACCAGCTCGCAGGTCATCAACTGCATGGGCACCGGCGCCAACGGCTACACCCCGGGCGTCGGCTGCAACAACGGCGTGAACTTCAGTGCCGACGGCCTCAACCAGCCGATCCCGCGCACCGGCACGGGCATCCGCAACGTCAACACGATCGCAGACGATTTCGAGCTGCCGTCGGTGTGGAAGGCCAACCTCGGCATGGACGTCGAGACCCCGTGGAACGGCATCGTTGCGACCGGTGAGCTCGTGCTGACCGACATCAAGAACGGCCTGTTCTACCGCAGCCTCAACGTCGGCCCGGGCTTCCTGGGTCCGGACGGTCGCGTGATGTACTTCAACCCGGTCGGTAACAAGAACACCGGTTCGCGTTTCAACAACAACAGCTACTTCGGCGACGTCTACCTGTTGGAGAACACCAACAAGGGCAAGGGCCAGCAGTTGACCGTGGGCCTGCAGCAACCGCGCGTCGACAGCGACTGGTCCTGGAGCCTGTACTACACGTACACCAACGCGGAAGAAGTGTCCGCGCTGACCAGCTCGACCGCCGGTTCCGGTTACGGCTCACAGCTGGGCTTCAACATCAATGAGCCGACCAGCTCGACCGCCCGTTACGAGATCCGCGACCGCATCAGCGGTACGCTGAACTGGGACCACAAGTTCTTCGGCGATTACAACACCCACGTCGGTATGTTCTACGAAGGCCGCAGCGGCCGTCCGTACAGCTATATCTTCAGCGGTGACGCCAACGGCGACGGTCGTACCTTCAACGACCTGTTCTACGTGCCGGCGGGCCCGGGCGATGTGCAGTTCGGCACGCTGGCAGCCAACGGCACCTTCACCGCCAATCCGGCGATGGAACAGGCGTTCTACAACTGGCTCGCCACGCAGACCGATCTGAACGCCTACCGCGGCAAGGTCGCTCCGGAGAATGGCTTCCGCGCAAGCTGGGTCAACACCTTCGACGTGCGCATCAGCCAGGAGCTGCCGGGCTTCTTCAAGGGCCACAAGTCGGAGGTCTGGTTCGACATCCAGAACGTCGGCAACCTGCTGAACAAGGATTGGGGCCACATCATCGACTACGGCTTCAACGCCAACCTCGCTGCGGCCAGCCTGGTCGGCATCGATCCGAAAACCGGCAAGTACGTGTACACGTACCGCGGCAACGGCCCGACCGGTCAGCCGGAGTTCGGCCAGACCACCGCGAAGGGCATTCCGACCAACGCAGACGGCCAGACCAACGGCATCTCGCAGTGGTCGCTGTCGGTGGGTCTGCGCTACGAGTTCTAAGGCGGAATTGGTCTACAGGTAGTCGAGAAACGGCCGGGGAAACCCGGCCGTTTTCTTTTATGGGGGGACAGAGCTAGAGTCGCTCTGGATAAACGACGAATGAAACACAGAGCAGGAGCACGATGAGCGCCACCATTGAAACGACCCTCCCCACCGTCAACGCCCGGATCTACCCGAAGGGCGGGCTCGACGTCCTCTCACGCGACGAGGTCGCGCGCCTGCGCGACGTGTCCACCGGCATGCACGACCTGCTGCGCCGCTGCGCGCTGGCGGTGCTGACCAGCGGCAGCGCGTCCGACGATCCGCGCGCCGCGCGCGAGCTGTATCCCGAATTCGACATCCAGGTGCACCAGCAGGATCGCGGCGTTCGCATCGACCTGACCCATGCCCCGGCGATGGCCTTCGTCGACGGCGAGATCATCCGCGGCGTCGCCGAGCTGCTGTTCGCCGTGGTCCGCGACCTGGCCTACACGGTGATGGAGCTGGGCCCGGACACCAACCAGGACCTGGAATCCTCCTCGGGCATCACCGACTCGGTGTTCGGCCTGCTGCGCAACGCGCGCATCCTGCATCCGACCGAACCCAACCTGGTCGTGTGCTGGGGCGGCCACTCGATCTCGCGCGACGAATACGTCTACACCAAGCAGGTTGGCTACGAGCTGGGCCTGCGCGGTCTCGACATCTGCACCGGCTGCGGCCCGGGTGCGATGAAGGGCCCGATGAAGGGCGCGACCATCGCCCACGCCAAGCAGCGCCGCGGACGCACGCGCTACATCGGCATCACCGAGCCGGGCATCATCGCCGCCGAATCGCCGAACCCGATCGTCAACCACCTGGTGATCATGCCGGACATCGAAAAACGCCTGGAGGCGTTCGTCCGGCTCGGCCACGGCATTATCGTCTTCCCCGGCGGCGTCGGCACGGCGGAGGAGATCCTTTACCTGCTCGGCATCCTGCTGCGCGAGGAGAACGCGCACCTGCCGTTCCCATTGATCTTCACCGGTCCGACGGCCTCGGCGCCGTACTTCGAGCAGATCGACAAATTCATCCGCCTGACCCTGGGCGAGGAAGCCACCAAGCGTTACGAGATCATCGTCGGTGAGCCGGACAAGGTCGCCAAGCGCATGACCGCGGGCATCCGCAAGGTCCGCGAGCACCGCATCGCGCAGAAAGATTCGTTCTTCTTCAACTGGTCGGTCGACATCCCGCTGGCGTTCCAGCGTCCGTTCGTGCCGAGCCACGAGGCGATGGCCTCGCTCGACCTGCACCACGGCCGCAAGCCGCACGAACTGGCCGCCGACCTGCGCCGCGCGTTCTCCGGCATCGTCGCCGGCAACGTCAAGGAGGACGGCATGCGCCGGATCGAGGCGCACGGCCCGTTCGAGATCCACGGCGACGCCGACATGATGCAGTCGCTCGATGCGCTGCTGCGCGCCTTCGTCGAGCAGCGGCGCATGAAGATCGCCGGCGAGTACAGGCCCTGCTATCGCGTTGTTGCCTGATGAGTCGAGTCCCTCTCCCTTCGAGGGGAGAGGGAAGGGGTGCGGGCAGGGCGCGCTAGCCCTGCGACGCCGGCAATCGCACCGTCGCAATGAACCGCTTGCCTTCCTGTTGCGTGATCACGCTGCCGCGCCCGCCGGTGAGTGCTTCGATGCGGACCTGCGATGCATTGAGGCCTACTTGGTGGCCGCGGGTGCCTTCGCCGGCCGTCGCCAGCGGGTTGATGATTCGCACGATCACGGTCTCCGGCGTCGTTGTGACCGCGATTTCGATCTGTCCGCCCTCGGGTCGGCGTTCGATGCCATGGCGGATGGCGTTCTCGACCAGGGGCTGGATGGACAGGGCAGGCACGGTCACCGCGGGAATCTCGCGCGGCAGCTGCCAGTCCACCTGCAACCGCTCGCCGAAGCGCAGCTGCTCGATTTCCAGATAGCGGCGGGCAAGGGCCAGTTCGTCATCCAGCGAGATGTCGCGTGGACCGGCCAGTGCGGCACGGAACAGATCGGCCAGGTCCAGCAGGAGGCGCTCGGCCTCTTCGGGGCGCTGATGGACGAGCGCGGCGCCCGTATTGAGGGTATTGAACAGAAAATGCGGGCGGATCCGGGCCTGCAGCGCCAGCAGTTCCGATTGCTTGGCGCGAAGCGAATGCAGCAGCCCGCGCCAATGATTCTGGAAGGCGGCCAACCCCAATAGTCCCACCGCCAGGACGATGCCGGTAAGGCGCAGCAAGAGCGGTCCAAGACCCGATGGAGCGAATTCGGGCGGCTCTGTCAGAAAAAACCAGGCCAGGCAGGTGATCAACCAAGTGTTGAGGAGCAGCAGGCCCAGGGCTACGTAGGCGATGTGCGGAGGCCGGAGCCGGGAGAGCGGGCGCCGCAACAGATACAGCAGCACCAGGGTGAACAGCAGCACCCACTGCACGCCCAGGGACAGGATCACGAAATAGCTCCACCGGCCCTCGTCGATGGTCGAGGACAGGGCGAGGACGGCCGCCAGGACCTCGCCGGCGAGAATCATCCATGTCAAGGCTGGGATGTCCCACAGGACGTCCAACGGGCCTTCGGGTGGAGCTGTCTTGGACATCGTATGCAGGTGCGCCCCGGTTGTCGGTCATCATGCCTGAAGCCGGGACTTCCCCGGAAATCCCTGTATCCGCGACGCCCTGCGCACTCCGCGGCCGGCGGCAATCGCCCGTCTGCCTCCAGGCACCGCTCGTCCTGCCGGGCCTTGCAAGGGGTCCCGCCACCGCCGACTCTAGACAACGACGCTGGGGAGCAGCGAGGGGATCATCTTATGGGTGCTGGTCGTCAGGCCGGTTTCACGCTGACCGAGTTGATGGTCACGATCGCGATTGCCGCGATCCTGCTCACCATCGGGTTGCCGAGCTTTCAAGCGACGATCCGGTCCAACCGGGTTTCCACCGCCAACAACGAAATGGTCGCGAGCATCGCGATGGCGCGCTCGGAGGCCATGCGCAACAAGCGCGGTGCGGCGATCTGCGCGGCCGCAGGGGCCAATGCCTGCGGCAATGACTGGAACAACGGCTGGCTGGTCTGGGCCGACCGCAATGCCGATCGCACGCTGGATGCCGGCGAAACGGTGGTGCGCTACGTCCAGCCCCACACCCACCTGACGCTGCAAGCCGACAACGGCGGCGCCGCGCTCGGCTTCGATTCGCGCGGAGCGGCCGCAAGCGCGGTGAGCTTCACGCTCCAGCCGACCGATTGCCCGGCTGGGCATGAGGTGGTCAACACGATTGCCATGAACGGCTCCGGCCAAGTCAAGACGAGAAAATCGGCATGTCCATGAATCGCCGTTCCGGACCCACGGGAGCACGAGCAGCCCGTGGTTTTTCATTGATTGAAGTACTGGTGACGCTGGTCATCCTCGCCGTCGGCCTTTTGGGCGTGGCGATGATGCAGATGACCAGCATGCGTTTCACCCAAAGTGCGAACCAGCGCACGATTGCCACGAATCTCGCGTACGAGCTGATCGACATGGCGCGCTCCAATCGCCTGCTCAGCTCCCGATACACCATCGCCGCAGGCACTTTTGGCAGTCCCAATGTCAACCAGGGCTGTGGGCGGACCGCCGGCGGTGGCGCGGATGACAACCTGACGCGGTGGAAGTGCGAAGTTCGTTATTCGCTGCCCAACGGAGAGGCCGAGGTCGCGCTTCCCGGCGATGGCGTGATCAGGGTCACGCTGACCTGGACGGATGCGCACTGGGAAGCCGTCGGCGCGCAGACAACATCGTTCGTCGTGGAGAGCCGCCTGTGATCCGCTCCATCTCTCGTTCCCGCTACGGCGCCGCAGGTCTGTCCCTGGTCGAGCTGATGGTCGCCATCCTCATCGGGTCCATCCTCATGATGGGTCTCGTCCAGGTCTTCGCAGCATCGCGTACTGCCTACCAGCTGTCGCAGGGCGTTGCGCGCGCTCAGGAGAATGGCCGCTTCGCCATGGACTTCCTGCTTCACGACCTGCGCATGGTCGGCCATAGCGGTTGCGTCAACGACCAGGCCCTGACGATGCTGGGTGGCGGCGGGATCAACCAGCATTTCAATGCCGCCAGCTATCCACTGCGCTTTGACGTGTCACTGCAGGGTTACGAAGCGAACGGCACCGGTTCGGGTGTCGAGATCACGTTGCCGGCTGCAGGCGTCGAGGGCGCCGGCACTGACTGGACTCCGGCACTGCCTGCCGAACTGCTGGGCATCCCTAATGGCCCGATCGCAGGCAGTGACGTAATCGTCCTGCGATTCCTTGCGCCGATCGGCACGACACTGTCGGGCTTTGCCGCCGGTTCGCCGGCGACGGTCACGCCGACGGTGGACGGAGCCGGGGTCACGCGCGAGTTTGCGGGTACGCGTTCACTGTTCGGGCTGGCCGATTGCCAACGCGCCAGCATCTTCCAGGCGACCACGATCAATGCCACCACCGGTGCGATCACCGTCGCGGGGAACGGGCTCAACACGAGCACACTGGGCGGGTTGGAGAATTACGGCGGTGGCCAGGCCGTCCTCTATCGCGCTGAAACGGTCGCATATTACGTGGCGCTGAATCCCGAAGGAGCTCCGGCCTTGTACCGGGTTCGCTGGGAGGCCGCGCCGGGTGTCAACGCGCTGACGCGGACGCCAGAGGAACTGGTCGAGGGCATCGAGACGCTGCAGATCATGTACGGCCGGGATTCGGCCCCCATCACCGATCCTGCGCCCACCGGCTACATGAGCACGGTCGCCACGGCGGATGCCCTTGGCGATCCGGTCGCGGACAACACCAAGATCCAGGGGTGGCGTCGTGTCGGCGCAGTCCAGCTGGGCATGATCGCGCGCAGCACGCTGCCGTCCGCGAACAATTCCCAGCCCAAGGAGTCCGTACTGGGCACGCGGTTCGTCGCACCCGACGACAAGCGTTACCGCGCCACTTACGAAAACACGGTTGCACTGCGCAACCGCATGTTCGGCAACTGAGGATGCGAGCGATGAAACACAGCTACTCGTCGCCTTCGCGTCAGCGGGGCGCCGCGATGTACATCGCGCTGATCATGCTGGTTCTGCTGGCATTGATCGGCGTGGTTGGACTGCAGGTCGCAGGCATGCAGGAACGCATGTCTTCTGACTACCGGACCAGCAACATCGCCTTCCAGCGCGCCGAAGGCGTGGCGCGACTGACGGAACAGCAGATCGCCACCACCTTCAACGAGGGCGGCGCTTTTGCCGCCGATGTGCTCGCCTGTGCCGGCGCGTACAACCCCGCCATCTGGGCGGACACCATTTCCGCTGCACAGGACGACCGGACCCGGCGTCTTGATGCCTGTTTCCCCGGCGGCTCGAGCAAGAAGGTCGGGCAGAAGCAGAACGAGCAGACCGCGAACGTCTACCAGATCACGGCGCTCAGCCGCGACATGGACATCGGCGGTTCTTCAGATGCCGTGATTGACACGGTCTACATTCCTTGATGGGCGCCGCATGAAAATGCTCCGTTGGGCCATACTGTCTACCGTCGCACTGACGACCCTCGCCGCCAGCCAGGCGGTGCCGCCGCCGGCCCTGTCACTGGCGGAGGCGCCGTTGTTCGTGGAGAGCACCTTGCCGCCGCTGAACATGCTGGTGATGGGCAAGGACCACAAGATCTATTACGAGGCCTACAACGACGCCTCGGACCTCGACGGCGACGGCGGCCTGGACATTGGCTACCGCGGCTGGATCCTGAAGTCGCCGGCCCCCGCCGCAGACTCGGGAGTCTCACCGTACAAGATCGACTACTACGGCTACTTCAACTCGTTCGCCTGCTACACCTGGGACGGCGACAAGTTCGTTCCGCAGGGAGCCACCGCCAACAAGCAGTGCTCGGGTCAGTGGAGTGGCGACTACCTGAATTACCTGACCACTTCGCGCATGGATGCCCTGCGTCGGGTGCTCTACGGTGGCAAGCGCGTGACCGACACGACGTCGGAGACGATCCTGCAGGGCGCATTCTTCCCGCAGGACGCGCACAGCTGGGGTAAGGAGTACGCAAGCACCGCGCGCGACGGCTACAACATCGCTTCCTACACGCCGCTGTCGCAGCCGCAGGCCGGAAAGTATCACCTGTTCGCCGTGACCACGGTCACCGACAACAGCGCCCCGCTGTTCCGAGTCATGCAGAACAGCGACTTCCGCGTCTGGAACTGGCTGTCCATCGAAGGGCCGGTCGCCAACAACAAGTGCTTCAACAGCAGCAATAGCCGTGTGGATTGCGTAGGCACCGGCGCGGCTGCGTGGACCGTCGTGCCTGCCTCGGCGTTGTCCAACCTGACGATCACGACCTGGAAGCGTGTGGGTAACCCGAACGGCAGCCCGGGAAGCCAGGCGCTGATGGATACCTTCTTCACCACGCATGCGACGACTGCGAATCTTTGTGGCACGGGTAGTGTCGCGCAGATCAACAAGACGGCCGACAACAACCCCTTCGCTGGCACCAACGGTTGCGGAAACGACAACTACCTGACGCGCATCAGCGGCAAGCTCAACGTTCCAGTTGCAGGCAGTTACACGCTGGGTATCGACGGTGACGACGCGGTCGATCTGACCATTGACGGCAATGTGGTGGTCGGTTGGTATGCCGGCCACGGCAACGATCGCAGCGATGGCGGCCTCAACTCGCATTCGGTCACCCTCAACCTGTCCGCAGGCGAGCACAACATCACCTTCCGCCACCAGGAGGACGGTGGCGGCGACAATTGGGGCCTGCTCTGGAAGAACGTCGCATCCGCGACGGGTCGGACCGACTACAAGGTCCGCGTACAGACCTGTCCGCTCAACAATGCCGCCGTGCGCGAGGCCACCTGTAAGGCTTATCCCAACAGCGGCTCACCGATCTACAAGCCGACCGGCATCCTGCACGACTACGGCGAGTCGCAGAAGATGTACTTCGGCCTGATCATGGGCTCGCAGCAGAACAATCTGGAAGGCGGAATCCTGCGTCGCAACGTCGGCAACCTGGCGGACGAGATCAACCAGGACACCGGCGTCTTCCGCACCAACGTCAACGGCGTCATTCGCAACATCGACCGCCTGCGCATGATTGGCGGTGGCTATGCCAACAGCACCACGGACAACACCAGCAACGACAGCAACTGGAACTGGAACCTCAACAACGCCGACTGCAACGCCAGCAACATTGGTGGCAATCCGATCACCAACGGCCAGTGCCGGATGTGGGGTAATCCCATCGCCGAGATGATGTACGAGGCGATGCGTTACTTCGGCGGTGCCGCCGCGGCCACGACCCGTTTTGCCAGCGGCGGTGCTGGCAATGGCGCCACTGAAGAGACCAGCATGGGCCTGACGGCCGATACCTGGAAGGATCCTTACGCACCCACGGCGAGCAACGGGCTGGGCTACGGTGTCTGCTCCAAGCCTTACCAGACCGTCATCAGCGACATCAACCCCAGCTATGACGGCGACCTTCCGGGTAGCGCTTTCACTGGTGCCACTACCACGGTCAACGGCACTCCGGCCAACATCACCGGCTTCAACGCCGCGGCGGAGGGGCAGACGATCTGGAACGGCGAGTTCAGCGGTTCGCGTTCGGTGTTCATCGGCGAATCCGCGGGCGTGACCGATGGTGCGCCGACCGCCAAGACGGCTTCCAGCTTCGGCAACATCCGCGGCTTGTCGCCGGAAGAGCCGACCAAGGGTGGCACGTACTATTCCGCGAGCGTCGCCCGGTACGGCAAGATCACGGACATCAACACCGCGCAGAAGCCGCAGAACCTGACGACGTACTCGATCGCGCTGGCCTCGCCACTGCCCCGGATCGAGTTCCCGGTGGGTAACTCGACGATCACGCTGTTGCCGTTCGCCAAGACCGCCAGCGGCACGTTCGGTACCGGCACCAACAAGCCGACCAACACCATCGTCGACTTCTACGTCGAGCGCATCGTCAACATCACCGGCCAACCCAGTGACGCAAGCGTCAACGGTGGCCGCGCCTATGCCGTGTTCCGCATCAACTACGAAGACGTCGAGCAGGGCAACGACCATGACATGGACGCAATCGTCCGCTACGAGATCATGGCCAATGCCAACAGCACCGTTACGGTCAACCTGCTCTCGGAGTACGCCGCGGGCAGCGCCGACCAGAACATCGGCTATGTCATCTCCGGTACCACGGCCGACGGCATCTACCTGGACGTCCGCGACACGGATTCGGGCGCGGGATCGTTCCTGCGCTATGACCTGAACACGCCGCCCAATGTCGCCCCGGGTGGTTGCCGCAACATCACCACCGGTGCCTGCAACCAGCAGCTCCCGCTTACCGCTTCGCGTACGTTCACGCCCAGCACGGCGCCTTCGGCCAATGTCCAGCTGAAGGACCCCTTGTGGTACGCGGCCAAGTACGGCGGTTTCATCGATGCCAACGGCGACAACATGCCGCAGGGCACCGAGTGGGACAGCGATGGCGACGGCGTTCCCGACAACTACTTCCTCGTGACGAATCCGCTGCAATTGCAGAAGCAGCTGAAGACCGCCTTCGACCGCATCCAGGACCAGAACAACCAGCCGTCCGGTGGCCTCAGTGTCGCTGGCGCGCGAATCGGCAGCGGCTCTTTCAGCGTCGCGCCCAGCTTCAGTGCCCTCAACCGGGGACGTGACTGGGTGGGCGATGTCCAGGGGTATCGGATCAACAGCATCGGCACTGCAGGCGATCGCCTGTGGGCAGCGGGCGAGAACATGCCCACCACTGCCGAAGATGTGGATGCGCGCAAGATCTACACCGCGACGGGCAACGTCACCAACGCCAACCGCGCCACGCGTGTGGTTGAGTTCCGCGCCGCCAACCTGGGGGCCGACACCAATGCCCAGTTCGCCAGCGTCGGCTACACCTCCGCGCAGGTGACCAACCTGTACGGCGGCACCACGACGCCGAACCAGTTGGTGAGCTACCTGCGTGGTGAGAAGACGCTGGAGGGCGGCGTCAAGGGCGTGACGCCGTTCCGCACCCGCAGCAGCATCCTCGGCGACATCATCAATTCGGTGCCGCAGATCGCTTCGCCCAAGGATGACTATGGTTGGGCCGACACCGCAGGTCTGTCGCAAAGCCTGCGTGATGGCTACCGCACCTACCTGACGACCAACACGCCGACCGGCAAGAAGAACCGCGCGAACTTCGTTTACGCGGGTGCCAACGACGGCATGCTTCACGCCTTCGACGCCAGTACGAGTGCATGCACAGTCGCGGGCAAGCCCAACATCTGCTCCACCGCGACCTCCGGCGATGAAGTATTCGCCTATGTCCCGAACATGGTGCTGGGCAGGACCGGCTTGCTGGCCGACCCGGATTACGAGCATCGCTATTACGTCGATGGCGGAATCGCGATCTCCGACGTCGCCGACGGTAGTAACTGGACGACGGTGCTGGTCGGCGCGGCGGGCGTAGGCGGACGCGGCGTATTCGGTCTGGACATCGCCAGCCCACGCGCCTTCGACGGTAACGATGTGCTGTGGGAGATCAACTCCAGCACCCCGACGTACGGCCCGGACGTGGGTTACGTACTCGGCATGCCCGTCATCGTGCCGCTGGACAACGGTCAGTGGGTTGCCCTGTTCGGCAACGGCTACAACAGTGCCAATGGCAGGGCATCGCTGTTCGTGGTCGATGTCATGACCGGTGCAGTGCTCAAGCACTTGGAGGTCACCGACGGCGTCAATACCGCGAACGGCCTTGGCAACCTGGCGGCGGTCGACACCAATGACGATGGCCTGGTCGACACGGTCTACGGCGGCGACCTGCACGGCAACCTCTGGAAGTTCGACCTCAGCGACGATGCCTCCTCGAGTTGGAACATCGCCCTCAGCGGCGTGCCACTGTTCGTTGCCAAGGATGTCGATGGCGTTCGCCAGCCGATCACAGGCGGAATCGAAGTTTCCTCGGGCCCGAGCACCGGCGTGAGCGTGTTCTTCGGCACCGGTACCTACTTCAAGACCGGCGACCATTCGAGCACCGCGGGTCAGCAGGTCCAAAGCCTCTACAGCGTCTGGGATAACGGCACCGCCATCACCGGCGACCGTGAGGACGTACTGCAGGAGCAGCAGATCACCGGGCAGGACGCCGGTCCGCCTCCGGTGCGCAGGACCACCACCCGCACCGTCAACTACATGACGCAACGCGGCTGGTTCATCGATCTTCGCGTCGGTACGGATGCGGCGAATGCGATCGGTGAGCGCTTCGTGGGTACTCCTCGCCTGCAGAACGGCAAGGTGTTCTTCACGACCTACGTTCCGCAGGGTGACTCGTGCACGCCGGGTGGCAAGAACTGGCTCTATAGCCTGGATGCAGTCACGGGCGCCGCAGCGATGAACCAGATCTCACTCGATGCATCTGGCGATCCGCCGGTCTGCTCGGGTACTGATTGCGGCGGTATCGCGTTGTCCGATGGTGCCCCGGTCCGCGACACGAGCGTCCTGCTGCCGCCGTCGACGCCTGTGGCTGGCTTGCATGGCGGTTGCGTCCCGGGTTCGCCTGGCTGCACGCCGCCGACCACGCCTGAAGAGGTTTATCAACGCTGTACCGTGGTCATACGAGCGTCGGGCGCGCCACCTCTATACCTGCCTCGACCTTGCGGAAGACAATCGTGGCGACAGATTCGATGACCTCAACTTTGCCGGAGCGTTGCAGCATGAAAGCATTCACGGGCAACGTCCGCTCGATCAGGGGTTTCACCCTGATCGAGTTGATGATCGTCGTTACCGTCGTCGCCATCCTCGCGGCCGTCGCAATCCCGACCTACCAGGACAGCATCCGCAAGGGGCGTCGGGGCCAGGCGAAGGCGGATCTCGTCGAGTTGGCGCAGATCCTGGAGCGGCATCGCACCGTCCACGGCAGGTACGACGCGGATCGCGGCGGCGGCGCTTTCGCGCTGCCCATCAGTCAGTCGCCCAGGACCGGCACGGCCTTTTACCTGATTGCTGCAAATCCGGCGCGGACCACTGACACCTTCACGCTGACGGCTACTCCGCAAGGAGCGCAGGCGAAGGACACCAGATGCGGCACGTTGTCCATAGACCAGGCGGGGCAAAAGAACGCCACGGGAACGGACGCGGCTTCTTGCTGGTGAGGCCATTCCAATGAAAAAGGCCTGCACGTGTGCAGGCCTTTTTTTGATTCCGGAAGTTTTATTGCTCAGCGGGATGCGGACGACCGCAGATCGCAGCAAAAAAAAGACCTGCGACCTAAATCGCAAGTCTTTGATATCTGGCGCCCGAAGTTGGACTCGAACCAACGACCCCCTGATTAACAGTCAAGTGCTCTAACCGGCTGAGCTATTCGGGCGGGGACGGGCATTGTAAAGCCTCAGCGGACGGGGTCAATAGTCCAGGCGGAGATCAGGGCGAATTACTGCTGATCGTGGCCATTGGCGTGCGTTCCGACCGGATCCGGCCTGCCTGGCTCACCTTGATCGTTCCAATCAACGGGCCGTCCGAGGCGGCATGCACATACAAGGTGAGATTGCTGCCCTTGCTGAAGCCGTCCGGCTGGAAACGCAGCCGTTGCCGATTGCTTCTGATCGCCAGCCCACGTCCGCCGGGCGCGGCGCGCAAGAGCTTGCTGTCGCGCGCAGTGAATGTGATCCATCCCTGGTCCCAGATTCTGTCTGGCCTGCAGGTGACGCCATCGTGGCTCGGGCAGACCACGACCGGGACACCGCGAACCAGCGAGACGGTCCTCGCCATCGCCAGCGATGTCGTCAATTCGTGGAAAGCGCCATGCGCGCGGACTGCCAGCGTCATTTGCCTGAACGCGGGAACGCCCAGGCCCAGCGTCACGCCCAGAATCGCCATGGTCACCAGCAGCTCGAGCAGGGTGAGGCCTTTTGGTTGCCGGTCCATGGCGCCACTCCGGTGTAGAGGGCAGCCGACTATCCGCGCGCCGGCAGCTGAATCCAGTCGGCGCGCAGAAGTGAGGCGGGGTAGGGAACCGCCACCGCTGCCCCCATCTCCTGCACCGTCTACACTGAAGGATTACCCCCGGGGCCATTGCCGATGAACGACAGTCTCCATCCCGCAGGCTTCCAGCTGGTGTCGCCCTACGAGCCCGCGGGTGACCAGCCGAAGGCGATCGCGCGCCTGGTGGACGGCTTCGAGAGCGGACTGGCCTCGCAGACCATGCTCGGCGTGACCGGCTCGGGCAAGACCTTCACTGTCGCCAACATCGTCCAGTCGGTGCAGAAACCGACCCTGGTTATGGCGCCGAACAAGACCCTGGCGGCGCAGCTGTACGGCGAGTTCAAGGCGTACTTCCCGCACAACGCGGTCGAGTATTTCGTCAGCTACTACGACTATTACCAGCCCGAAGCCTACGTGCCGTCGAGCGACACCTTCATCGAGAAGGACAGCTCGGTGAACGAGCACATCGAGCAGATGCGCCTGTCGGCGACCAAGGCGCTGCTGGAGCGCCGCGACACGATCATCGTCTGTACGGTGTCGGCGATCTACGGCCTGGGCGATCCGAACGAATATTTCCGCATGGTCCTGCACATGGTCCGCGGCGAGCGCATCGACCAGCGCGAGCTGATCCGCCGCCTGACCGAGATGCAGTACACCCGCAACGACACCGAGCTGCGCCGCGCCACCTATCGCGTGCGTGGTGAGGTCGTCGACGTGCACCCGGCGGAAAGCGATTCCGAGGCGCTGCGTATCGAGCTGTTCGACGGCGAGATCGAGCAGCTCAGCGTGTTCGACCCGCTCACCGGCGAAACCCTGCGCCGCGTGCCGCGCTACACCATCTACCCGGGCTCGCATTACGTCACCACGCGCCGCACCGTGCTCGACGCGATCGAGACGATCAAGGACGAGCTGCGCATGCGCCTGGAGCAGCTCTACGCCGAAAACAAGCTGGTCGAGGCGCAGCGCCTGGCCCAGCGCACCCAGTTCGACCTGGAGATGCTGGCCGAGGTCGGCTACTGCAACGGCATCGAGAACTACTCGCGGCACCTCACCGGGCACATGCCCGACGAGCCGCCGCCGTGCCTGTTCGACTACCTGCCGCCGGACGCGCTGCTGGTGGTCGACGAATCGCACGTGACCGTTCCGCAGATAGGCGCGATGTACAAGGGCGACCGCTCGCGCAAGGAAACCCTGGTGCAATTCGGTTTCCGCCTGCCATCGGCGCTCGACAACCGGCCGCTGCGCTTCGAGGAGTGGGAAGGCCGCTCCCCGCGTGCGATCTACGTCTCCGCAACGCCGGGCCCGTACGAACTGCGCAAGTCGGAAGACCAGATCGTCGAACTGGTGGTTCGTCCCACCGGCCTGGTCGATCCGGAGGTCGAGATCCGTCCCGTCGGCACGCAGGTCGACGATGTGCTCGGCGAGATCCGCGAGCGTGTCGCCATGGGCGACCGCGTGCTGATCACCACGCTGACCAAGCGCATGGCTGAAAACCTCACCGAGTACCTCGGCGAGCACGGCGTGCGCGTGCGTTACCTGCACTCGGACATCGAGACCGTCGAGCGCGTGGAGATCATCCGCGACCTGCGCCTGGGCAAGTTCGACGTGCTGGTCGGCATCAACCTGCTGCGCGAGGGCCTGGACATGCCGGAGGTGTCGCTGGTGGCGATCCTCGACGCCGACAAGGAAGGCTTCCTGCGTTCGGCTGGCTCGCTGATCCAGACCATCGGCCGCGCCGCGCGCAACCTGCGCGGCAAGGCGATCCTCTACGCCGACCGCATCACCAACTCGATGCAGAAGGCGATCGACGAGACCGACCGCCGTCGAGCCAAGCAGGTCGAGTACAACCTCGAGCACGGCATCACGCCCAAGTCGATCGCCAAGGCCATTGTCGATGTCATGGAAGGCGCGCGCGCCGAACCCGGCGAGACCGCGAAGGGTAGGGGCAAGGCGCGCAGGGTCGCCGAAGACCTGGCCGAATACGCCCGACTCAGCCCGAGCCAGTTCGCAGCGCGGATCAAGGCGCTGGAACAGCAGATGTACCAGCACGCGCGCGATCTGGAGTTCGAGGAAGCCGCGGCGGTGCGCGACCAGTTGCGGCAACTGAAGGATGCAGGCTTCGCTGCCTGAAGATCAGAAAGGGTGTTGCCGCCACCGCGCCGACGGGCTAAACTGCGCGCCCTCGTGAGCCACTTGTGGCGAAACGAAGGGCGGTTAGCTCAGCGGTAGAGCACTACCTTGACATGGTAGGGGTCACAGGTTCGAACCCTGTACCGCCCACCAATATGTTGCGAACGGCCGGGCTCTGCCCGGCCGTTCTGCTTTCGGGACCCGTGCTTTCCGGGGCAGATCCTCGCCGCTTGCAGGCCGACCCGCGCTCCGGCGTTGACTTGGCCGCGCGAAGACCCAACTATTTCACCAGGCTCCGGCATCGGCCGGAGGCAGGACCCAGAGGTGGCCCGCGGCAACACCGCCGGCCGAGCGTGCGACATGAGCACTACCACTTCCCATCGCTGAACGCCGACGACGCCCCTGCAGGACGGCGCCGCGGCGCCGTTTTTCATTTCCGGAGACCCGCTTTGTTGCCGGTTTCCGACGATCTCCAACCGCCAAGCCGCGCACCCGCGCGCCAGCAAGACACCCTCTCATGATCGCAATCACCCTTCCTGACGGCAGCCGCCGCGAATTCGAACAGCCCGTGTCCGTAGGCGAGGTTGCCGCCTCGATCGGCGCCGGCCTGGCCAAGGCTGCCCTCGCTGGCAAGGTCGACGGCAAGCTCGTCGACTCCAGCTTCCGCATCGACCGCGACGCCTCGCTCGAGATCGTCACCGAAAAGCACCCCGACGCCCTCGAGGTGCTGCGCCATTCCACCGCGCACCTGCTGGCGCAGGCCGTGCAGCGCCTGTACCCGGGCGCGCAGGTCACCATCGGCCCGGTCATCGACAACGGCTTCTACTACGACTTCGCCTACGAACGCCCGTTCACGCCGGAAGACCTGCCGGCGATCGAGGCGGAGATGCAGAAGATCGTCAAGGAAGCCCTGCCGGTCTCGCGCGGCGTGAAGTCGCGTGACGACGCGGTCGCGTTCTTCCGTGGCATCGGCGAGGCCTACAAGGCCGAGATCATCGAATCGATCCCGGCCAGCGAAGACCTGTCGCTGTACAGCCAGGGCGAGTTCACCGACCTATGCCGTGGCCCGCACGTGCCGTCCACCGACAAGCTGCGCGCGTTCAAGCTGATGAAGGTCGCTGGCGCCTACTGGCGCGGCGATTCCAACAACCAGATGCTCAGCCGCATCTACGGCACCGCCTGGCTCAACGACAAGGACCTCAAGGCCTACCTGACCCAGCTCGAGGAAGCCGAGAAGCGCGACCACCGCAAGATCGCCAAGCAGCAGGACCTGTTCCACCTGCAGGAAGAGGCCCCGGGCCTGATCTTCTGGCACCCCAAGGGCTGGTCGATCTGGCAGGTCGTCGAGCAGTACATGCGCAAGGTCTACCGCGACAGCGGTTACCAGGAAGTGCGCTGCCCGCAGATCCTCGACGTGTCGCTGTGGCAGAAGTCCGGGCACTGGGACAACTACCAGGAAAACATGTTCTTCACCGAGTCGGAGAAGCGCACCTACGCACTCAAGCCGATGAACTGCCCGGGCCACGTGCAGGTGTTCAACCACGGCCTGCACAGCTACCGCGACCTGCCGATCCGCTACGGCGAGTTTGGCGCCTGCCACCGCAACGAGCCCTCCGGCGCGCTGCACGGCATCCTGCGCGTGCGCGGTTTCACCCAGGACGACGGCCACATCTTCTGCACCGAGGACCAGATCGAGGCCGAGGTCAGCGCCTTCCACCAGCAAGCCCTGGCCGTCTACGACGTCTTCGGCTTCAGTGAGATCCAGATCAAGATCGCCCTGCGCCCGGACAAGCGCCTGGGCGACGACGCCACCTGGGACAAGGCCGAGGACGCCCTGCGCTCGGCCCTGAGCGCGGCCGGCATGCAGTGGGAGGAGCTGCCCGGCGAGGGCGCCTTCTACGGCCCCAAGATCGAATACCACCTCAAGGACGCCATCGGCCGCACCTGGCAGCTGGGTACCATGCAGGTCGATTTCATGATGCCGGCCCGCCTGGGCGCCGAATACGTCGACGAAAGCAGCCAGCGCCGCCACCCGGTGATGCTGCACCGGGCCATTGTCGGCTCGATGGAGCGCTTCATCGGCATCCTGATCGAGCACCATGCCGGCCAGTTCCCGGCCTGGCTGGCCCCGATCCAGGCGGTGGTCATGAACATCACCGACGCCCAGGGCGATTACGTGGACGAAGTCAGGAAATCCCTTGCAAATCAAGGATTCCGGGTCCACGCCGATTTGCGCAACGAAAAGATCGGCTATAAGATTCGCGAGCATACCCTGCAGCGCGTGCCTTACCTGCTCGTGGTCGGTGACCGCGAGAAGGAAAACGGCCAGATTTCTGTGCGCACGCGGGGAGGGGAGGACCTCGGGACGATGACCGTCTCCGAATTCGCCTCGCGTTTGCGCAATGAGGGCGTTCAATAAGCCCGTAAGCTGCCCAGGTCCGGCTGCCATCCCCCGGCGGCCGGCACGATCCATACCGGAGATTGCAACATCAGTACCCCCGAAAAGCCGAATCGCAAGAACCAGGAAATCCGCGTCCCGCGCGTGCGCGTGATTGGCAGTGATGGCGAGATGATCGGCGTGCTGACGCGCGACGAAGCGCTGCGCATGGCCGAAGACGAAGGCCTCGACCTCGTCGAAATCCAGCCCAACGCTGATCCGCCGGTCTGCAAGGTCATGGACTTCGGCAAGTTCCGCTTCGAGCAGCAGAAGAAGGCCAACGAGGCGAAGAAGAAGACCAAGCAGGTCGAGATCAAGGAACTCAAGTTCCGTCCGGTGACCGACGAAGGCGACTACCAGATCAAGCTGCGCAACATGCGCCGCTTCCTGGAAGAGGGCGACAAGGTCAAGGTCAACATCCGCTTCCGTGGCCGTGAAATGAGCCACCAGGAGCTCGGCCGCGAGATGGCCGCGCGGATCGAGGCCGACCTGGGCGAGGACATCGTGATCGAGTCGCGTCCGCGCCTTGAAGGCCGGCAGATGGTCATGATGATCGCGCCGAAGAAGAAGATCTGACGCTTTACCCCCTCTCCCGCCTGCGGCGAGGGGCTCAGGGGCCAAACCCCTGATTCTGAAAGAAAACATTTGCAAGCCCGGCAGCCTGCCCGCATAATGTGCGGCCCGGTTCGCCGGGTTTGTTGTGTGCTGTACCAGGAACCTGTCGTAGAATCCTTTCAAGATCAACGACTTACAAGCCGGCAAGGGCAGGACGGAAAGAGTGGCGCAAGCCACCGCCCAGGCCAGTGACCAAACTCCGAAAGGACATCGCAATGCCCAAGATCAAAACCAATCGGGCGGCAGCCAAGCGCTTCCGGAAGACTGCTTCCGGCAAGTACAAGTGCGGCCACGCCAACAAGAGCCACATCCTCACCAAGAAGGCGACCAAGCGGAAGCGCAACCTGCGGCAGACGAACCATGTTCGTGCCGAGGACGCGGGCCGTCTGGACCGCATGCTGCCGTATCTTTGAGGAGGACTGAACAATGGCTCGAGTTAAGCGTGGTGTAACGGCGCGCCGCCGTCACAAAAAAATCCTGAAGCAGGCCAAGGGCTACTATCACGCCCGTCGCAAGGTCTTCCGCGTCGCCAAGCAGGCGGTGACGAAGGCCCTGCAGTACGCCTACATCGGTCGTAAGCAGAAGAAGCGTCATTTCCGTTCGCTGTGGATCACCCGCATCAATGCGGCTGCCCGCATCAACGGCATGAGCTACAGCCGTTTCATCAACGGCCTGCTGAAGGCTGGCATCACCCTCGACCGTAAGGTGCTGGCGGACATCGCCGTGCACGACGCGCAGGGTTTTGCAGCGCTGGCAGAGAAGGCGAAGAGCGCGCTCGCGGCGTAAGTTGCTCGCCCGGTCACACGGTTCGCACTGCGGATCGTGTTGCCGCGGCACAACGCAGTACACGCATGGGGAAGGGCGCAAGTCCTTCCCCATGTTTCGTTTTGGACGATGCTTTTTGTCCGAGGGGTTGCTGGCAAATGAGTGGAATCGAATCACTGACGCAGCAGGCGCTGGGCGATATCGCCGCCGCCGACACGCCCGACGCCGTCGAGGCGTTGCGCGTCGCGCTGCTGGGCAAGCAGGGCAGCGTCACCGCGCAGCTCAAGCAGCTGGGCGCATTGCCCGCCGACCAGCGCAAGGTCGCCGGCGAAGCCATCAACCGAGCGCGTGATGCGCTGACCGAAGCCCTGGGAGAGCGCAAGCGCGTGCTCGACGATGCCGCGCTGGATTCGCGCCTGGCCTCGGAGAGCATCGACGTCACCCTGCCGGGCATCAACGCTGGTCGCGGTGGCCTGCATCCGGTCAGCCGCACCATGGAGCGCATCGCCGAGATCTTCGGCCGCCTGGGCTTCGAGCTCAGCAACGGCCCGGAAATCGAGGACGACTGGCACAACTTCGAGGCCCTGAACTTCCCGCCGCACCACCCGGCGCGGGCCATGCACGACACCTTCTACTTCGGCGACGGCCGCCTGCTGCGCACGCATACCTCCGGTGTGCAGGTGCGCTACATGCAGGACACCCGCCCGCCGCTGCGCATGATCGCGCTGGGCAAGGTCTACCGCAGCGACAGCGACCAGACCCACACGCCGATGTTTCACCAGTGCGAAGGCCTGCTCGTCGACGAGCACGCCAGCTTCGCCGACCTCAAGGGCACGCTGGCCGAGTTCGTGCGCGCGTTCTTCGAGCGCGACTTCGAGATGCGCTTCCGCCCGAGCTATTTCCCCTTCACCGAGCCGTCCGCCGAAGTCGACATCGCCTGGCAGCAGCCCGACGGTTCGACCCGCTGGCTGGAAGTGCTCGGCTGCGGCATGGTCCACCCGAACGTGCTGCGCAACGTCGGCATCGATCCGGAGAAGTACACCGGCTATGCCTTCGGCCTGGGCGTGGAGCGCTTCGCGATGCTGCGTTACGGCGTCGACGACCTGCGCAGCTTCTTCGACAACGACGTGCGCTTCCTGAAGCAGTTCGCGTAAGCGAAACAGCAAAATGGGTCCCGGCATTCGCCGGGATGACGAAGCAGAATCATCGGGTTATTGCCGCAAATGAAATTCTCCGAAAACTGGCTGCGACAGCATGTGCCGACCACCGCGACGCGCGACGAGCTTTCCGCGACGCTGACCGCGATCGGCCTGGAAGTCGAAGAAGTCACCGTGCTGGGCGAATCGCTCGACGGCGTCGTCGTCGGCCACATCGTCAGTGCCGAAAAGCATCCCGAAGCCGACCGCCTGCAGGTCTGCCAGGTCGACACCGGCAACGGCACCGTGCAGATCGTCTGTGGCGCGCCCAACGCGTGCCCGGGCCTGAAGGCGCCGTTGGCGATGGTCGGCGCGAACCTGCCCGGCGGTATCGCGATCAAGGCGGCGAAGCTGCGTGGCGTGGAGTCGTCGGGCATGTTGTGCTCGGCCAAGGAACTGGGCGTGGATCCCGACGCCTCGGGCCTGCTCGAGCTGCCGGTCGATGCAACGGTGGGTACACCACTTGCGCAGTACCTCGGCCTTCCCGACGCCAGCATCGAGATCAAGCTCACGCCCAACCGCGCCGACTGCTTCAGCGTCCGCGGAATCGCCTACGACGTGGCGGCGGCACTGGCCAGCGAAGTGCATGAATTCGACACCACGCCGGTTGCAGCGCAGAGCGATGCGACCCTGGTCGTCGAGCTGCAGGCCGGTGCCCGCGTGCCGCGTTTCGTCGGCCGCGTCATCGACAACGTCGACGCCACGGTGCCGACGCCGGCATGGATGGCCGAACGCCTGCGCCGCAGTGGCGTGCGTCCGATCAGCTTCCTCGTCGACGTCACCCAGTACGTGATGCTCGAGCTCGGCCAGCCGATGCACGCCTTCGACAAGGCGACGCTGGAAGGCGCCGTCGTCGTGCGTCCGGCGCGTGCGGGTGAAGAGGTCAAGCTGCTCGACGGCCGCACGGTCGCGCTCGACGAGGAGTTCCTCGTCGTCGCCGACAGCCGCGGCGGCAACGGCGCGCGTGCAGTCGCGTTGGGCGGCATCATGGGCGGATTCGATACCCGCGTGACCGATACCACCCGCAGCGTCTTCCTTGAAGCCGCACACTGGGTGCCGTCGGCGATCATCGGCCGCAGCCGCAAGCTCGGCATGCACACCGACGCCGGCCACCGCTTCGAGCGCGGCGTCGATCCGGAGCTGCCGCGCATCGCCGTGGAATACGCCACCCGGCTGATCCTCGACATCGCCGGCGGTGTCACCGGCCCAATCATCGAAGCCGCATTGCCCGAACACCTGCAGCCGTCGCAGCCGATCACGCTGCGCCGCGCGCGCCTGGCGCGGTTGCTGGGCCTGCAGGTCGCCGATGCCGAAGTCGAGCGCATCCTGCGCGCGCTGGGCCTGTCGGTCGAGACCCTCGCCGATGGCTGGCGCGTGATCGCGCCGAGCCGTCGTTTCGATCTGGCGATCGAGGAAGACCTGATCGAAGAGATCGCGCGCATCCACGGCTACGACGCGATCCCCACGACGCTGCCGAGCGGTGCCGCGCGCCTGGTCGCGCCGAGCGAAACCCGCGTCGAGGACGCCAGCGCCCGCCGCCAGATGGCTGCGCGCGACTACCTGGAAGCAGTCAACTACGCCTTCGTCGACGCCGACCTGCTCGCCAAGTGGGGCAAGGCCGACGGCGCCGTGCCGCTGGCCAACCCGCTCAGCGCAGAGCTGGGCGTGATGCGCACGGCCCTGCTGCCAGGCCTGGTCGCCGCGCTGGCGCGCAATACCGTGCGCCAGCAGCCGCGCGTGCGCCTGTTCGAGCTCGGCAATGTCTTCAGCGCAAATGGCAGCGAATCGCCGCGCGAGACCCCGCGCATCGCCGCCGCCATCTGCGGCGAGGCGACCGTCGAGCAGTGGGCGACGACCGCCCGTCCGGCCGGTTTCCACGACCTCCGTGGCGATCTGGACAGCCTGGCCGCACTGGCCGGCGCCAACCTCGAATACCGCCCGTCGCAGCCGTCGTGGGCGCACCCGGGCCGCTCCGCCGACGTCTACCGCGAGAGTGTCTACCTGGGCTGGATCGGCCAACTGCACCCGCGCCTGCAGCGCTCGCTGGACCTCGACGTCGATGTGGTGGCTTTCGAGCTCGATCTGGAGCCGCTGTTCAGCCGCGCGGTGGCCAAGGCCGGCGCGCTGTCGAAGTACCCCTCGGTGCGCCGCGACTTGGCGTTCGTGGTGGCTGAATCGGTGACCTGGGGCGCGCTGTCGGCCGCCGTTCGTCGGGCCGCCGGAACCGTTCTTCGCGACCTCGTCCTGTTCGACAAATATCAGGGCAAGGGCGTGGAACCGGGTTTCAAAAGTCTCGCTATGGGCTTGATTCTGCAGGATGAATCGCGCACGCTCACTGATCGTGACGTGGACGCAACTGTGGCTTCGGTGACCGATGCCCTGCAGCGCGAACACGGTGCCGTGATCCGAGGCTGAGGTTGAAGGAAAAAAGATGGCACTGACCAAAGCTGAGATGGCCGAGCGCCTGTTCGACGAAGTCGGGCTGAACAAGCGCGAGGCGAAGGAATTCGTCGATTCCTTCTTCGACGCCCTTCGCGAGGCGCTGGAGCAGGGCCGCCAGGTGAAGCTGTCGGGTTTCGGCAACTTCGACCTGCGCCGCAAGAACCAGCGGCCGGGTCGCAACCCCAAGACCGGCCAGGAGATCCCGATCTCCGCGCGCACGGTGGTGACGTTCCGTCCGGGGCAGAAGCTCAAGGAACGCGTGGAAGCATTCAGTGGCGTGGACCAAACCGATGTGAAGCGCGCAGGAGCGAAGCATGCTTGATCCGGGCAGCAACCGTGAACTTCCGCCGATCCCGGCGAAGCGCTACTTCACCATCGGTGAAGTCAGTGAGCTGTGCGACGTCAAGCCGCACGTGCTGCGCTACTGGGAGACCGAGTTCCCGATGCTCAATCCGGTCAAGCGCCGCGGCAACCGCCGTTACTACCAGCGCCATGAGGTGCTGATGGTCCGGCAGATCCGCGGCCTGCTGTACGAACAGGGCTACACCATCGGCGGCGCCCGCCTGCGCCTGGAAGGCGAATCGGCCAAGGACGAGTCCGCGCTGAGCTCGCAGATCATCAAGCAGGTGCGGATGGAGCTGGAAGAGGTCCTGACGCTGCTGCGCCGCTGAAGCGACACCCGGTCAGATGGATGGCCGGACACGGTAACAAGCGGCTATACTTGCCGCCCGCCGCAAGGCGGAGATCGCAATACACGTCGGGGCGTAGCGCAGCCTGGTAGCGCATCTGCCTGGGGGGCAGAGGGTCGTCGGTTCAAATCCGGCCGTCCCGACCATTGCATCAAAGGGTTAGGTGTATCGAGCAAGGCTCTACACCCTATTTCCACCCTATTTCCACCCTATCCGCTTATCGAGTAGCAAGCGCGCGGAGGTTGATGTGGACGAGAAGCCAGAAATTCAGAGCTTTGAACTTGAGTTCGGTGAACTGCGGCGGATTGGGTCCAACAAGCCAGTCAAATTCTTGCTTAGGACGGCCTCTGGAACGATCGTGTCCGGAGTCATTACGCCGAACAATCCGTTGGAGGTGACCAATGGAGGCGACATCGAGGAATTCACCCTCGAAATTCGCAATAGCCTCGCGACTGCGCCTTACTTGAGCAGTAACGACACCTAGTATCAGCGAGGCAGCGTGATGCCAGTCGAAACTGACTGCCACGGTGAATCGTGGCCCTCCAGGTAGACCTTCGTCATCGACTCGCTGCTGTGTCCCATCAGCGCTTGGACCTGCTGCACCGTCCACCCCTCATCCTTCAGCAGCGCACCGCCGAGACTGCGGATCTCGTGGAAGGTCGGCGGGTTGTCGCCATCGATGCCGGCGTCGTCGCGAGCATCGGCGAACGCGCGCGATAGCTGCTCGGGCAGCACCTGGGTGTGATGCGTGCGCGCCTTCGCGCGCTTGTCCTGCGGCCGAGCTTTCTCCGGCAAGCGGTGCACCACGAACGGCGACACCACAGCATCGCGGGCGCGGCCCAGCACAGCTTCCAGTTCAGCGCCGACGGCGATCTGCAGGCGCACGCCGCTGCTCTCCTCGGTCTTCGACGGCACCACCCACAGCGAGCCGCCGCGCGAGTCCGAGAACTTCAGGCTGACCACGTCCTCACGGCGCAGCAGCGTCAGCAGAGACAGGTCCATTGCGATCCGCACCCACGTCGGCGCCTTCTCCCAGATCGCCCTGTAGACCTCGATCGTCAGGCGCTCGCGTTTGCGCTCGTGCGAGAACTTGCGCGTGGACAGTGCCGGGTTGTCGTCCATCCAGCCTTCCTCGACTGCGCAGGCGAGGATCCAGCCCAAGACCAGGCGGAACTGCTGGCGCGAGCGCGGCGACGGCGTGACCTCGCGGATGAAGGTGGCGCAGTCCTTCACCGACAGGTGCTGCAGCTCGCGCTCGCCGATGTTCGACTCGATGCGGCGGATAACGCTCTCGTAGACCTCGGCCGTCTTCGGCGCCCACTTCCGGCCCGGGATGTCGTCGGTGCGGAACACCTGGATCGCATCGGTGACGGACTTCGTCTTGCCCATGACCTTGTCGACCAGGTCGTTCCCCTGGACCAGCATGGCGTTGAGCTTCTTCGCAGCAGCGAAGGCCTTCGCCTTGTCGCCGCCCATCCAGACTTCCTTGCGCGTGACCGGGTGCCGGTACTTGAACCCCGCCTTGTTCGGGTAGAGGTTCGGTGGCCAGCCCAGGCGGTTGCGCGAGCGGGTGCGTCCCATCATGTCAGCTTGCCTCATCCAGAACGCGCTGGACCAGATCGTCGCCGTCGGCCAGCCATTCGTGCTCATCCACGTACCAGGTGCCGCCGACCTTACGCCCTGGGATCTTCTGCTGCCGCAACCAGCGCTGCAGGGTGATCTCAGAGGGCCGGCTGCCTACGTCGAAGTACTTCTCCAGCCATGCGTGGGCGGTCATCAGTTTCACTAGGCCACTCCAATCGGATGGTGCCGCTCCGCGGCAAATCTCGGGTGGGGGCGAAGTTGATTCGAGGGTCGGCTCATGTCAGTTTCGGGCTATCGAAGACTTGGTCGGAGATGCAAAGATGCGAGAGCTGAAGAAGTATCTGGCGGTGTTTGTCGTTCCTAAGACGGAATCCGAGCACCAGCACATAAGGGCGGCTATCGATCACCATTCCTGTGGGGATTTCCAGATGGTGTTCATGCAGGTCGGCCCGAAGCCGGATTTGCAATTTACCGTGTCGTACCTTTTCACCTCCGACAAGCCGCCGCATGAGATGGGGTTCGGACTCCTCAATGGCGACCAACATTTGGTTGTCGAAGTCGGTGAGTGGACGTTCGTGGACGGAAGTGTGAGAGCGCAGGAATGGCTCAGGAAGCACAGGAAAGACCCACTGTAGAAATTCGTCCACTCCGCGCGTTCTTTCGGAGTGGGCGGCGCCACGAGTTGTTGGTTCTCAGCGAAAAAACGCGCGTTGTCTGCGCCGAGCGGCTGGCGCGAAACCGCCTTGATGTGCGGGAAGTTGAAGGAGCGGGAGCCGTCAGCCATTGCTTCCACCGAAATAGGAATGCACGATTGAACCCTTAAACAAGGAACTAGGAAGGCAGTGGGGGACTATCGAGATATCCGGGAAGTCGAGAAGAGCGGCACGTTCCACGGCAAGAGCATCACGGTCGTGATCTGGCATCGCGCCGCCGGCCAGCCCTACGTAAAAGAGATCCGCATCAAGGACTGGCCGGTCATCAGGGGGCCCGACCACGATCCTGTCGCGACCTTGGACGAGGCGATTGCCGCGGGCTTCCGAATCGCCTGCGGCGTGATCGGCGGAGAGCACTGAATCAGCCACCGGTGTCTTCCGGGTGCACGCGGTACAGATGCGCCGTGCACGAGAACTGAGCCCTGCCTTCGATGGTTTCCCACTTCGGCACGTCCTCGGTGCCGCGGTTTGCCTGGATGCGAGCGCCGGCAGCTTCAGCAGTGCGAAGGGTGGCGTGCGGATCAGCCCGCCGGTCCAGCGCGTAGCGCATGCCCATCACCGGTTCCGGCAGCAGCTCGACCTTGCCGGTGACGAAGCCCAGCACCGTCGCACCTTCGAACGGCGACACGCTCGCTTCGGCACAGGCGCGGGTCTTGTGCGGCTGGCCAAGGGTCAGCTTGTCGCCGGTCTGGTACAGGACTGCATAGATGATCTTCATACGGCTCTCCGGAGTAGGCGGCGCCACCAGGGGCGCTTAAGGCATTCGTTCTCGGCGCGCAGACGGGTGTTTTCCTCGTGGGTCTGAGCGAGTTGCTTGCGCAGGGCTTCTTTCGTGGGCTGCTTCATGAGCCGCGGGGCGCGGGGATCAACTGCTGGGTCATCCCTTCCTCCTGGCCCTGGCTTCATGCTCCGAGGCCTGCTGCTCGTAGAGCCGCGCGCGCTGTTCGCATCGGTCAGGGGTCTCGAACGGGTTCCGGCGTGCTGTGTCGGCGGCTACGCGATACGCCTCAGCGATGCCCTGGTCGCTATGGGTATAGAGATCTAGCTGGTTGGTGTCGGAACGCATCCAGATGCCTCAACGCGAGTCGGACGGTGTGATGTGGTGCGGCGGCAGCTCGCAGGCGCGCCGTATGGGCGGCAGATGCGCGGGCCACGCCATAGGCGCTGGGGCAGCGACAGTGGCGGCGATATCGGCCTGCCACTGGCAGGCACGTCGACGGTACTCGGCCGCGTTGATCTCGTTGCCGAGGGCCTCTTCCTTGTCCGCAACGGCGCGGAGGAAGTCGGGACCAGGCATGTCGAGCACGCGGGGGTTGATGAAGGGAGAGTTGCTTCGGTCCATGGGGCCTCAGATCGCGTGGACGGTGGTCTTGGGGCGACGCGAGTCCGGCTTACGCGGAGACGGCCGGCCCTTGTCGGTGCTGATGCCTCGCGACTGCAGCGCACTGCGCAGGGCGCGGTCCGTGCCTGGGTCGAAGGGGATCACGGTTGCCGGCGTGGCATGCACGATGTGGTGACAGATGCCGCGGGCGAGTTCTGCATCTCGCTTGCCCCAGGGGATGGGCTGCAGCACAACGGCGGCCGCGCGCGGGAACAGGGGCGCCTGCTCAGGCGAAGGCGCGCGCTCGTTGACGCGGCGAGGGCGCAGCTGGCGAACGTTGGCGGCGGTCATGCGGCGCGCCTCATGTAGGCGCGAGTATCGACCTCACGTCGTTGACCGATGAGGAGGGAGCGGATTCCCAAGGTGTTGCAGCGATGGCCGCAGTTGTCGCTGTCCCGCTCGAGCGGCCAGCCCGCGGCTTCCAGACGACTCAGCCACCGATAGCAAGTTGCGCGAGTCATTCCGACTTCCTTGGCCAAGTCGTCAACCTTCACCCAGCCGCCGCGCGGGCGGTCAGCGAGTAGAAGCGCCCGCACGAGGATCGCGATTAGGTCCGCCTTGATCTGAACTCGACCGTTCATTACGCGGCCTCCGGTCCGAAGCCGCTGACCGCGGCTAGGCGACGCGGGCGCATGTCGGAGTTGCCCAGTGCGATTGCGGTTGCGGTGGAGCGGCCTTCGGCCAGCGCTTTGAGGCCGACAGCGACGAGCGCATGGCGGCGCTGCTTGTCACTGGCGCCTGTGTTCTTGGCGCGTTCCTTCAGGGCCTTGTTGATGAGGCAGGCCTGGCGGGCGCTGAAGTTCAACGGGATGACGTTGCTCACAGCTCGACTCCTTCGTGACCGTGAAGATGTGGGGTAGGGGTGGCCTCGCGCGCATTGGCGCGAGGCTCTTGGGTAGCGGAAAGGGTTTCACCGGCGCGCTGCTCGTCGTCACGCGGGTTTACCAGGTGCGAGGCTTCGTCGAAGCAGCTCATGCAGCGGCCCCAAGCAAGCGCGCGAGGGTGGCGTTCGCCTGGTTGAGCCGTTCAAGGTGGCGCGCTTGATCGCGCTTCATGCCTTCAGTCATCGCCTTGTAACGGCGCAGACGGGCGAGGTCGCCCTCCGCAGACAGCTTGGCGGCCTTCCGAGGGCAATGGACCTGGGCAACATATCGCCTCCGCAAGTACGCTTTGTCGAGGTGTGGAATGCTTACTTGGCGCCGAAGCCGCTGACAGGGATCAGCGCCGTCGGTAGCGACGAAGGGCTCACGTTCTCGCCGGCCCCGCCGATGACCTTCGAGCCGCTGCAGTCGGTGGTGTTCACCCTGACTGCCGAGGCGGACGTTCCGCCCGCGGTCGACATGGTGTTCACTTTTGAGTTCACCGGCGCCAGCGGTGCGACTGTTTCGGTGTTCGGCGTATCGGTCATTCCGATGCCGTGGTCGCAGCTGATCCCGATGTCGGAGACTCTGACCTGGCTCACCGACATCATGACGGCGCGCGACGGAACCGAGCAGCGCGTCAGCCTTCGCGACACGCCGCGCCAGGTTTACTCGCTGTCCGTGCACACCGCGGACTTCACCGGCGCGCAGCATGCTTTCGTCGGCGGCTATGGCCGCAGCTTCGCGGTGCCGAGCATGGGCGAGGGAAAGCCCTGCACAGTCGGCGCCGGCGCAACCGAGATCCTGATCGATACCCGTTCCGGCGACTGGCGCGAAATGGTGATGATCTGGTCGAGCGAGACCAGCTTCGAGGTGATCGAGATCACCAGCGTGCTCCCAGACAGGCTGCTGCTGAAGCGGCCCGTGATCCTCTCTCGGAAGGGCAGGGCGTACCCGACTGCGACGGCGCGGCTCATCGCCGATCCGGTGCGCACCAGCTACGGCAGGGCAGGGATGATCCAGGCGACTGTGCAGTTCATCAGCGGCCGCGATCTGGCTTCGGCGGCGCCAGCGCTGCAGTGGGGTGGCTACGACGTGTTGCTGCAGGCGCCGATGCTCAATCCTGTCGACGACACCATGGGGCAGCGGATCGAAGTGCTCGACAACGGCACCAGTTGGGACACCCAGGACCGGTACTGGTCGCGGGCTAAGGTCGCACGGCCGATGCGTTGGGTGGTCAACAAGGCGGAGCTGTGGCGCCTGCGGGGATGGTTACACCGTCGACGCGGATCAACGTTGCCGTTCTACCACCCGAGCTTCGAGCCCGATTTCCTGCCAGTCGGCGCCGGTCTCGTGGACAACAGCCTGATCGTCAAGACGAACGGATACGAGAAGCATGGAAAGACCAAGGCGCTCGCCATCTCCACAACCGACGGCGCATGGGTGTTTGCCGACATCCTGTCGGTGACCGACGGAGGCCTGGGCTCGATCTCGCTCAACCTCGGCCAGAACCTGACCATCAACTACAACCAGATTCGCCGGATCAGCCTCATGGGCTTGAAGCGGCTGGCCACCGACACGGTGCAGATCAACTGGCTCGGCGGAGAGGTGGCTGAGGTGCTGACGGACTTCCTGGAGCTGCAATGACCTACGACAGCCGCGAGACCGGCGCGCATAGTGGCGCACCGGTCGAACTCTATCGGTTCAGCGTCGGTACCAGCGAGTGGTTGCAGACGTCGGCCGATCGTCAATTCGTCCTGACTGGTAAGACGTACGTCCCGACCTACATCGAGCGCGGGGAGCTGTCGGTCACCGACGAGACGCCGCGCGAGGGTCTCGACGTGACGGTGGCGCGCGACAACCCCGTGGCTGCTCTGTTCAACGCTCAGGCCCCGGACGGGACCATGTTCCTGACCATCTTCCGCGAGCACCGAGGAGACGCGGACTTCATCACGCTCGGCCGCTGGCGCGTGCTCGGCGTCACTTGGTCGAACAGCACCGCACTCCTGAAGTGCGAGCCGCTGTTCACCGCATTGGCCAGGCCGATGCTGCGCCTGCGCTTCTCGGTCACGTGCCGGCATGCGCTGTTCGGCCCCGAGTGCGGCGTATCAAAGCCGGCCTTCGCGGTCACCGCTGTGCTGATCACCGCGACGGGGGTCACCATGCAGTCGGCCGCGTTTGCCGCGCACCCGTCGGGATACTTCCGGGGCGGCGAGCTGGATGCGGGCTTGGGGCGGCGGCGTCGGATCATCGACCACGTCGGCGACACGATCACGCTGACGGCCAACATCCCGGGCATCGTCGGTGGCGCCACGGTGACGGCATTTCCCGCGTGCAACAAGCTGATCAACGGCGATTGCCTCAACCGCTTCAGCAACACCCCGAACCATGGCGGGTTCCCAAACACACCCGACAAGAATCCGTTCGAGGTGGGCGTCTCATGACCTTCCTGGTGCTGGCGCCGCCACGAAGCATGACGGCGTGGCTGGCCAACCTGCTCACCACTGATCGAACCGTCTGCCACCACGACGTGCTGACCAACGGCGGTCTGGCGCGAATGCGCGAACTGGTGGAGACGCCGGGTGTCGGTTTCGCCGAGACGTCGGGGCTGGCGATTCCACTCACGCTCCTCGGCGCATTCCCTGACGCGCGCATCGTGGTCATCCAGTCGGAGCCGGCGCGCGTCGCCGTATCGCTGACGAAGCTCGGGGTCGACGGTCCTGGCTTCATACGCCATGTGGCACCCCGCATTGCTCGGGCCGTCTCCATCCTTTCTGGCCACGCGATGTTCGTTCGCGACACCGAGGTAATCGACAGGGCCGGCGACATCGCGGCGTACCTGACCGGTCACCGCCCGAGCGACGCGCGGCTGGCGCTGCTGCGTTCGCTGCGCGTGGTCAAGACCAATCCCTTGCACGGCGACCCTCGCGCGTTGCAGGCCCTCATCCGGAGCGAACCGTAATGGCAGGTTGGGCGATTGTCTGGCAGATCGTGGTGTGGCTCGTCACCACGGCGATCTCCGCCTCGCAGATGAAGGTGCCAAAGGGCGGGCCGGCGGCCGGCTCCGACAAGTTCAAGTTCCCGACGGCCAGCGAGGATCGCGCCGTGCCGGTGATCTTCGGGCCGCGCTGGGTGAAGGGACCGAACGTCGTCTGGTGGGGGAACCTCAAGAACCGCGCGATCAAGCAGTCGGCCGGGCGCAAGTACGCCTTCTTCGGACCCAAACGCTACACGGTCATCAACTACATCTACTCGCTCGGCATGCAGCTGATCGTCGCCTACAAGGCGGACAGGATCATGGCCGCACGCATCGGCGAGAAGGTTCTGGCCGAAGGCCTGAGCGTCACTTCGAACGGAACGATCAGCGTCAACAAGCCCGAGCTGTTCGGCGGTGAGAAGGCCGGCGGCGGGTTCGTGGGGCCGATCGACTTCGAGTTCGGCTTGCCTGGCCAGGGCGTCAATGCCTACCTCGATGGGCTGATCACTGGGCCGGTCTCCGCGCACCGCGGTGTCGTCGGCATCATCCTGCGCGATTGCGAGATCACGGCGGCGCCGCCAGGCCAAGAGGTCAACATCCAGCCCGTGTCGGTGCTGCTGTCCGCCACCTCGAGCATGTGCAGCTGGTATGGCGCGAAGGTGACTTGCCCCAGCGGCGGCATGAACCCGGCGCACATGCTGCGCGTGGTCGCGACCCGGCAGCCGTGGAACAACCAGCAGTACAGCGACCTCGACATCGACGACGCCAGCTTCACCGCGGCCGCTGACGTGCTGTTCGCCGAGGACTTCGGTCTGGCCGCGGAGATCTCCGACGAGGCGATCAGCGCCGACGACGCGATCGGCGAGATCCTGCGCCACATCGACGGAACGCTGTTCGAGGACAGGTTCAGCGGCAAGCTGAGCCTCACGCTCAACCGTGGCGGCTACGACATCCCGTCGCTTCCGGTGTTCGACGACTCCTGCGTGCTTTCGGTAGACGAGTACACCCGGCTTGGCTGGGGCGAGCGGATCAACCAGGTCACGATCAGCTACTACGACCTGCAGGCGGACAAGGACCGTTCGACAACGCCGATCTATGACCCCGCCGCGGAGCAGGCCCAGGGCGGCGTCGTGGCGCGCGTGAACCGCTATCCTTGGATCTTCCAGGGCGAGATCGCCGCGCGGCTGGGCGAGCGCGACCTGCGGCAGATGACGGCTGATCTGGGCGTCGCCACCATCGTCGCGAACCGGAAGGCATCGGGCATCAAGCCGGGCAGCGTGTTCCGCTGGTCGTGTCCGAAGCTGGGGATCACGCAGATCGTGATGCGGGCGAAGCGCGTCGACTATGGGTCGCTCGCTGACGGCCGTGTGCGCATCATTTGCGTCGAAGACATCTTCAGCCTTCCGACGGCGGTGTACGCCGAGCCGCCGCCGTCAGGCTGGGTGGATCCGGTCAACGATCCGGCGCCGGCGGCCGTGCGCTCGGTGTTCGAGGCGCCGTTCTGGCTGACCGGTCCGGGGGCGTTTGACCCGCCCACCGATGGCACGCTGCTGGCGCTGGCGGTCCGGCCTACGAACGATGCGACCGACTTCGAGTTCTGGGCCGGTACGCCGTACGCGGAAGTGCTGGCCGAGCCCGGGGCGTTCTCGGAGTCGACCACGCTGTCCGCTGCTGTAAGCGCGGGCAGCTCGACGCTGACGGTCGCGCCTGGCATCTCGGCGTCGTCGGGCGGGCAGTTGGCCAAGATCGATGACGAGATCGTGCGCATCGACGCAGTGGCCGCATCTCTGACGGTGTCGCGAGGGATGCTGGACACGGTGCCGGCGCCGCACGCGCTGGGAGCGAGGCTGATCGTGTTCGAGGACAACGTTCCCGGAGAGCGCTTCGCAAACGGCGCCTCGGTCAGCGTGAAGCTGTTGCCGGCAACGATCCGCGGGCGCCTGCCACTCGCCAGTGCGCCGGCCGACACAGTCGTGATGGCACAGCGCCACCTTCGGCCGTACCCGCCGGGAAACTTCCGCATCAACGGCGCGGCATTCCCGGCGACATCGTTCGCGCGCCTCGCGGTCAGCTGGGCGCATCGCGATCGCCTGCAGCAACTGGCCCAGCCGCTGACCACGCAGACCGACCCGAACATCGGACCGGAGGCAGGTGTCACCTACACAAGGCGCATCTACCAGCGGCCATCGACGCTCCTGGACACGCAGGCCGGCATCACCGGAACCGCCACGACTGACTACATCGCCAACGTCGACGCCGATCTGCGCATTGAGGTTGAGGCGGTGCGCGGCGGCCTGGTCAGCCTGTTCAAGCACAGCCACGTGGTCACGGTCGAGGGCGCCAGCAAGATCACGAACGGCACCTTCGCAACCGATACCGACTGGAACAAGGGGACCGGTTGGGCGATCGCCGCCGGCGTGGCCACGAAGACTGCCGGCACGGCGAGCGACCTGACCCAGGCAGAGGCCTTCGTCGCCGGCGGCCAGTACCTGGTCGAATACACGCTGAGCGGCGTCACGGCGGGCACCGTGGAGGCGCAATTCGCTGGAGGCAGCGCGGTCAACGGTGCGACCCGCAACGCCAACGGCAGCTACAGTGAGACCCTGACCGCAATGGCCGGGAACAATGTCTTCCGAGTCGCCGCCGATGCCGCGTTCGCTGGGAGCGTACACAACGTCAGTGTGCGTCGTCTGGAATGATCTCGCCCCACGGGTGGGCGCTAATATGCAGCGTATGCGCCGGCCCCAGCTCCCTCCTGATTTTACTAGGAAGCGTGGCTTTGTCAGCGGCCCGGTGACGACGCGCTGGCTGCACTGCGGGGGAAAGGCGGTCGCGGTCGTGGCCTTCCACAACGACCTCTGGCGGACGTCCGTGAATCGTCATCTGGACATCAAGCGGGAGCGGTCTGCACCGGCGCCGTCAGAGGATCTGGCCTTGGCCTGGGTGGAGCGCTGGGCGGTGGGGCAGGCCGAGCGAATGCGCCGACAGCTTGCACCCGGCCCCGAGGGGAGCACAATCAGCGCTAGCTAGGTCCGGTGGGGATCGGCGCATGCAATTGACGCTCGAGGAACTCGACTGTCGCCTGGACTCTTTGGACGCGGCCGTCGCGCAGATGGTGGAGGACGGCATGGATCGTGGAGACCTGCTGGTCGTAATCGCGTGCGCCGGAGACCAGCTTCTGGAGTTGTCCGGATCGAACCACGAGTATGTTTCGGATCGGCTGTTAGCAATCCTCATCGCCAATGGGTTGGGGACGGGGCAAGCGGCTGACCAAGGGCCCACTTGAGCCACAGCCTCGCGCGGGACTCACACCGCTGCCGTCAGCGAACAAGAGGTGCCACGGCGAGGGTGCCTGAAATCGAGAACCTGATTCGATGGCATGTGCGTAGTCGTCGCACGCGACGACAGTTTGTCATCGCTGCTATCCAGCCAGGGCGTGCACTTGTTCGATATCCGGGGTGACTTACTGCCCTTGATTCGGCCCTGGTCACGACTGATCAACGCAGTTCGTCGGGAAGCCCTTGCGGACTTCCCGACCGACCCTGCGGGCAGGATTACTTGGCGGCCGCGCGAGCCGCCTGGATGATCACCTTCGCTACCGCTTCCGGGCTCGACACCATTGGCACGTGGCTAGTCGGCAACTCGGTGGTCGTGGCGCCGATCTTCTTCGCGAGCGCACGCTGCGCACCCGGGTCGATCATGCGGTCCTGGCCGGCGACGATGTACCACGACGGCTTCGCGGTCCACGCGGCCACGGTGACAGGCTGTTCGAAGTTCGCACCGCGCACCGGCCCCTGAGTGGCGTGGATCAGGTTGGCTTCGGCGGCGCTCACGTCCTGGGCGAAATCGCGGGCGATGGCATCGGCTGGCAGAGTGAGGAAACCGTCGGTGTCGGCGATGAAGTGCGCGAAGCCCGGAGGCGCCGGGAAGCCGGTGGTGTCGGCGGCCGAGTGGGCGCCGAGAGTCGGTGCGAAGGCCGCGACGTAGACCAGCGACTTCACCTTGGCGTTGCCGCCGGCCTGGGTGATGACCGCACCGCCCCAGGAATGGCCGACCAGCACGACCGGACCGGTCTGGGCGTTGATGATGCGGTTGGCGGCGGCGACGTCGTCGTCCAGCGAGGTCAGCGGGTTCTGCACCGCGACCGCGTTCAGGCCTTGGGCCTGCAGCAGCGGGATGACCTTGTTCCAGGACGAACCATCGGCGAAGGCGCCGTGCACCAGGACTACGGTCGGGCGGGTGTCGGCGATCGGAGCAGGGGTCGCGGCGGTGGCGGCGGCGCTCAGGCCGAGGGCGGAGGCAAGGACCAGCGGGGCGAGGAAGTTCATGGCGGAGTTCCTTGGGAGTGAGTGGGCCGGGTCGTTCCCGGTGAGGCCACTATCCCGGAGTCGACCGCACGTCATGTGCTGTAAAGTCCAGAAAACTTGCCATGGAGTCCAAACATGACCGACAGGCTCGATGCCCTGCTGGGCAATTTCTCGGTGCGGGCCACGGTCCGCAACACAGGCACCATCTGCGGCACCCATGAATTGGCGACAGAAGACGGCTTGGGCCAGCTGCACCTGGTCAGGCGCGGCACTGTGGTCGTGCACCACTCCGTGGGCAAGTCGATCACCATCGATACGCCTAGCCTGCTGCTGTACCCGCGGCCCTGCGGCCACCGCTTCGTGGTGGAAGGCGAGGAAGGCGCCGACCTGGCCTGCGCGGCCCTGGGCTTCGAATCCGCCACCGAAAATCCGCTGGTGTCCGCGCTGCCGGCCTGCCTGTGCCTGCCGCTGGACCAGCTGACGGGCGCCCGCCTGCTGCTGGACCTGCTGTTTGAGGAAGCCTTCGAACAGCGCTGCGGTCGCCGCGAAGTACTGGGCCGCCTGTTCGAACTGGTGCTGATCCAGGTGCTGCGTCACCAGATGGAAAGCGAGCAGTTGCAGACCGGCCTGATGGCGGGCTTGGCGCACCCGCGCCTGCGGCGCACGATCACCGCGATGCACGAACGGCCGCGCGAGGAGTGGACGCTGGAAGCGTCGGCGGCAGTGGCGGGCATGTCGCGCAGTTCGTTCGCGCAGACCTTCCGCACCACGGTCGGATGCACGCCGGGCGAATACCTGCAGCGGTGGCGGATCCTACTGGTGAAGAAGGGGTTGCGCGGCGGCAAGCCCTTGAAGGTGCTGGTTGATGACGCCGGCTATGCCAGCGAGTCGGCCTTGTCGCGGGCGTTCAAGGCGCAAGTGGGGGTAACGCCCAGGGAGTGGAGGGGGCGAAATCAAGTCCAGCGCAGGCCTTACTAGTCCGCTATCGGCCAGCAGCGGGCATTCGGCAGCGGGGGGTAATGCCCTTGCGGGCTTGAATGAATTGATCAGCCGGCATCGCATGAGAAGCAGACCCCCTGCAGCCTGAATGCGGATTCCACCGGAACAGATCAGTTGTATAGTTTCGATTCCGGCAGTACGCCGCGTGTCCCCACCTTCGGACGGCCATGGATCCAATTTCGCTCGAAGACCTCGCTTTGCTGGAGGTGTTAAAGAGGGTCTCTCAGCACGCTGCGCTGACCGATGACGAATCCGTCGTTCGAGACCGGCTGATCGAGAGCGGACTGGTGGTTGAGGACGAGGAAGGACTGACACTGACATCGGCCGGGATCGAGATGTGCAAATCCCTGCAGCATCGGGCTGCCGCCGATGCGCAGGTGGCCAAGATTCTCCAGCAGCGCGAGAACGGCGACGAAGCCCCAGCGGGTTAGCGACCAGTGGTTGCTTGGCCGATGGCGGTCTCTCGACGGCGCGCCGTCAGTCCATGCATCCTGCGTCCCGCTATCGGCGATTAATGACATTTGCCACTGTGTGGGGCCCTCAGAACTGCTAGATGGCCAGACAGCCTTCTAGAGCACTCTCGAGGTCGTTCAATAGGTACGGCTTCCTCAAGTGTGGTCCACCGCGCATCTCAGCGGGAATCTCGTCGCCGGCATATGCACTTGCAACCAGATACGGAATCCCGCGCTCAGTAAGCAGAATGGCGACGTCGGCACCGGTCTCGCCTCCGAGATCAACGTCCAGCACCGCCGCAGCAATTGATGACTCCTGATTGATCAGGTCATTCGCTTCTTTTACTGATCTGGCGTGAACGGCCGTGTGACCTAGCCTCTTCAGCGCAATGACAACGCAGGCGGCGACGTCCGGGTCATCCTCTAACACCAAGATAAGCATCGCCGCCCCCGCGAGAATTCCTCGGCGGACGATGCCCGAGCAGGCGTGATCGTCGTGGCAATAGACCGCTCACGAGTGGTTAGCACGATCGTCTGCTACTGGAGCCGTTAAGGACGTGTGATAGCTCGCTTCGGACGCGGCTTAGGGGGCCAAGGATCGCTACGGAGCCGGTTACCGGCATCGCTTTCGGCATGTCGCTTTCGGCCTGAACGGGACGCTCGCCCCATCCCTGCTTTGCATTAATCCCCGCAGCAACCGGAGTACAGTGGCGGGATGATGTACCAGTTCCTCATCGCTAATCGAGCCCAATTGATTGCTCGCTGCAGGGCGAAGGTAGCCGGTCGAGCGTCGGTTGGTACCGCCGGGAAAGAGTTGGAACATGGAATTACTGTGTTCCTCGATCAGGTCATAAGGACCCTCGGATTAGAGAGGACCTCGGATCCGATGCGGAGTCGCAAAGTTTCCGGTCGCTCCGGCGGAGGAAAGCCCACGCTGTCGGAAATCGGCGAGTCGGCGGCACAGCACGGCAAGGAGTTGATGCAACAAGGGTTCACCGTCGAGGAAGTTGTCCACGACTACGGCGACCTCTGCCAAGCAATCACCGATCTGGCATTCGAACAGAACGAGGAAGTCAGCATCGATGAGTTCAGGACACTCAACCGGTGCCTCGACAACGCCATTGCGAATGCCGTAACCGAGTTCGGCTACCAGCGCGACTTTGACGTCGCCGATAAGCAGGCTCAGGCCCTGAATGAGAGAATTGGATTCTTTGCCCACGAGCTGCGCAATCAGTTGTCTACGGCCACCCTGGCACTTTCCGTCATAAAGGGGGGTAGTGTCGGCTTGGGCGGCGCCACGGGTGTCGTGCTTGACCGGGCCCTGGTGGGCTTGAGCAATCTCATCGATCGCTCATTGGCAGAAGTCCGAGTGGCAGCGGGCATGCCGTTGCAGAACCGGCTCTTCTCCGTTGGCGCCTTCCTCGCCGAGCTAAAGCTATCTGCATCGCTTGAAGCAGACGTAAGAGGCTGCACCCTTAAGGTTTCCAACGTCGATCCGTTGTTAGCGCTCGATGTGGATCGGGACCTACTCTTGGCTGCGGCCGGAAATCTCCTGCAGAACGCCTTCAAGTTCTCGCATCCTCATAGCGAAGTCAGTCTCAATGCGTATGCAATGGCTGATCGCGTCTTGATCGACGTCGAGGACCAATGCGGAGGCCTCCCACCAGGCGACGCAGAGAAGATGTTTCAGCCTTTCACTCAAGGGGCCGAAGACCGAAGCGGTTTGGGACTTGGCCTGTCGATCTCCCGGCGGAGCATCGAGGCCAACGGGGGCATTCTCAGTGTGCGAAACGTCCCAGGCACTGGTTGCGTCTTTACGATTGACCTTCCGCGGCATTCGGTGTCGACATCACCGGCTGATCCGGTACCGCATTCGTAGTAGTGGTGGGGAATGCGGTCGACCGATGTTTTGACCAACACCGCTTTCGGCCAAAAGCTGCCGTTCGCGACTCTCCATTGAATGCTTGGGGCCGCAGTCCCCCCCCTTCACTCTGAGTGGTCAGTGCGTTGTCGTGCACAACCAAGAAGCCCCGTGTGCGCGTGGTGCTAGCGTTCAGAGGTGCCCTCATCGCATTCCACATGCCCTCCAAGGAGACCCAAGTCGGAGGGTACCTATGCGCCGCGACGTCGAGCACGAGTAGCCGATCGCTGTCTGCGTGGTACGCAGCGACGGGAGAGATGTGGCCCATGGGGGGTTGCCCGAGGAGTTCGCGCTCATAGTTGAGGATCAGGAAGTTGCCTTCGCGCGCGAGGTTCTGACGAACCACTCGGCGGAAGTCGTCTAGGTTCGCGTCGGAGGCATGCACGATATCGACACGCGCTCCGTGCGCGCGCATCAGCGTGCCGAGTTGCCTAAGCGACATCCCGGTGAAGCTCACCTTCAACGGATGCAAGTCCACGTTCGGATGGGAGAATAGCGCCGCTTCATCGAGCCGCGCGCCTGCGGCATTGAGTGTGGTCAGCGCGCTGGCAACGCCGCAGTATGCGCGTCGGGATTGCGGAACGAAGTGTGCGCGCAACTTATCGTAGTCAGCCACGGCGTCGCTACCAGCGAGCAGCACCCGGCCGGCAGGCGTGTCCAGCGCTACCAGATGCGCCGGCATCGGTTCTAGATGCTGCTGGGGTTCTCGCAAGTAACGATTCCACACGGTACCGCTGCCCAGCGCGATCGCCGCGGCGGTGAAAATGGAAAGGCCGGCGACCATTGGACGCATCGCGATTGCTGCTCGGTATGGATCGGGTTATCCCCGCGATAGGAGCAAATCGCGGCGCGAATGACGTGAGGGTGAAGCCCGTGAATGAACGCACCTGGTTCGCGTCGTCTGGCCTTACGTCTGGAATACCCTAAAGGTCGAAAGCAGGGGCTGGGTCGTCACCCTAACCAGTTGTAACCCATTGATCCGTATTGATCGGAGCGGGCTAGATCGGCGAGGGTCTTTATACCCTGAAACCGTTACGGATCATTGGCTTACATCCGTCACGGCACATGCCTGGGGGGCAGAGGGTCGTCGGTTCAAATCCGGCCGTCCCGACCATTGCATCAAGTACTTGGGTGGCGTGGAGTAGACGCGCCAACCTGGAAGTCCGCGGCTACCTTCGCGGCACATACCTCAACACCAGCGCTCCCGAGTCGAGCTCGTGCCTGCTCACCAGCTTCAGGTCGACAGGCTTCGACAGTCCCGCGAACAACGTCGGGCCATGGCCGGCGAGCCGGGGATGCACCACGAACTCGTACTCATCGATCAAGCCCAGCTCGGCCAGCGCCAGCGGCAGCTTCACGCCTCCCACGAAGATTCCGCTGCCCGGCTCCTGCTTGAGTCGTTGCACGGCTTCGCGCAGGTCTCCGCGCAGGAGCTCCGCGTTCCAATCCACGCGGTCAAGGGTGGTTGAGACGACATACTTCTTCGCCGCGTGGATTGTTTGGGCGAACGGCATCACCCAAGGCTCCGCCCAATCCGGCATCACGCCGGTCTCCGCTGGCTCCCGCCACGCTTCCTCCATCATCTGGTAGGTCACGCGGCCAAACAGGAGGGCGTCGGCTTCGGCGAGGTTCCTGGCGTGGTGGCGATGCAGTTCTTCATCCGGCTCGATTGCAAGATGATCGCAGCACCCGTCCAGCGTGACGTTGATGGAATACCGGAGCGGTCGCATTGCGTCCTCCTGATGCTGTCGTGCAATTGATTCCGCCTCTAAAGCGGGGTGGCCGGGTTTTCCGCTTGCCACTTGCTCCAGTAATGCACCAGCAGCGCAATACCGTCGTTTCTCTGGAAGGAGCTTCGCGTCACCGGAATCGACTCTTCCCAACGTGCCTGTGCCAACTCCTGCAGAGTGGACGCCGTCGCGTTGCAGAATCCCATGTGCCAGGTTTCGAACTGACGGTGGGCGACGGGTGCGTTCATTAGTTGGCGGATGTCGGTGTGACTACCCGCTTCGCGTATTCGCGCATATACCGCATCGACGCGATCAGGCAGTCCTTCGAAGTACTGGAAGAACTGCTCGCCATTGGAGAACAGGACTCCCGTGACTCCCGACATTGCATTGAACCCGCGGGCGTCGAGCAACAGCCCGTCGATTTCGCCGGGACGCAGACTGCGCGTCGCCGTGCTGACGTACGCGATGGCGTGCAATGCATGGTCCATGTCAATCGTCCGCTCGGCTCGACCCGCCCCGACATGGGGCGCTCCGCGGCGAGACTAAGGGAGCGGTCAGCCGACCGCAACAGCGTGGCCATGCGATGGTTCCGCCCAACAAAAAGGGCCGCGCGCCTCGTGAGAGGCTCGCGACCCTCCGGCGGATGGCAAGCTGAGTGCATGCCAGCGTCGACCGATTCGGTTCGTTCGGGAGATCGGTGGTTGGATCTGCTCTTCGTTACCGGATCAGCGAGGCAAGCATAGTGTCAGTGGTGAAATTCCAGCGTGAGGGAATGGCCGCCACAGGAACACCGGGCGATAACAAATTCCTGTTCATGCGCGACTTGGCCCTTGTGTCGAGGCTCGACATCGGGATCACGTTACGATGCGTCCATGCATCCCCGCGCAGAACAACTGATCCGCGAATTGCAGCTCGCCCCGCATCCAGAGGGCGGCTACTTCCGCCGTGTGTATGCCTCCGACACGAGCGTCGAAGCGAACGGCCTGTCGCGTCCGGCCCTGACCGCAATCCGCTTCCTGCTCGCCCGCGGGCAGGTGAGCCAATGGCACCGGATCGATGCCGACGAGTGCTGGCATTGGCAGGAAGGCGATGCGCTGGAGTTGCTGGAGTTCGATCCGGATACCGCTGCACTCAAGACGACCATCCTCGACCGCAGTGGCCAGGGCGCGCCGCTGCATGTGATCCCGGCCGGGCGCTGGCAGGCGGCGCGTCCGTTGGGTGCCTACACGCTGGTGGCCTGCACGGTGTCGCCCGGATTCGTGTGGGACGGGTTTGAATTGCTGGGCGAGGGTGGTGAGGTGGCGGATGTGCTGGCCAGGCTTGGAGGCCTGCCGCTCTGAGCACGGGGCAGGTTTGATTGCCCAACGGCTTGAAGGCACGCTGGCGCTGAACTCGCCCGGCCAAGCGCGGTCCATGTCCGGGAGACGAGTCCCCACAAGGAGTGGAAATGCGAACTGGCCTTGCCCCCGCAATGCTTGGATTGTCGATCGCCTTCGCAGCAGTGCCGGCCACGGCGCAGGCGCCGTTGCCCCCGATCCGCGACATGGACACGCTCGTCGTCAGCGGCGTGCAGCCCGGTCCCGGCATGTGGAAGATCAGCCGCGGCGATCACACGCTCTACGTGCTCGGGACCCTGTCGCCGCTGCCAAAGCGCATGGAGTGGGAGTCGCGCGACGTCGAGAACGTCATCGCCCAAGCGCAGGAAGTGATCCAGGCGCCGAGCGTGAGCATCGACGGAAAGCTCGGCATCTTCCAGCGCCTGTTGCTTGCGCCCAAGGCGCTGAGCGCGCGCAAGAATCCCGATGGACAGACCTTGCAGCAGGTGGTGCCAGCCGACATGTACGCGCGCTGGCTCGTGCTCAAGCGCAAATACATGGGGCGCGACGAGGGCGTCGAACAGTGGCGGCCGATGCTGGCGGCGCTGGAGTTGTACGACGAGGCGATGGACGACAGCGACCTCAAGCAGTACGGCATGATTTCGCCGGTGGTCGAGAAGATGGCCCGTCGCCACAAGGTCCCGCTGACGACGACGCGGGTCACCATCGTCATCGAAGACCCGAAAGTTGCGCTGCAGGAATTCCGCGAGTCCAAGCTCGACGACGTCGATTGCTTCGGCAAGACGATGCAGCGGCTGGAGTCGGATCTGGAAATGATGCGCGATCGCGCCAACGCCTGGGCGGTCGGTGACATCGCGACCCTGAAGGCATTGCCTTACACCGATCAGAACGAAGCCTGCATCAAGGCGGTCTCGCAAGCCGCCGTGCTGCGCAAGCGCGCCGGCGACATCGAGGCGAAGGTGCGCGAGCGCTGGCTGGACGCCGCCGAGCTGGCGCTGAAGAACAATCGCGTGAGCCTTGCGGTGTTGCCGATGCGCGAGTTGCTCAAACCCGATGGTTACGCCGCGCAGCTGCGCGCGCGCGGCTATTCCGTCGAGGAGCCCGGTGAGCCCGCTACCGCCACTGCAGCACCGTAGGCTGGTGCGCCAGAGCCCGCTCGACTGCCAGGATGGCGTCGGGCTTCGGGTTCACCAGGAAGCGCTGCGTGCTCAGTTCGAGCACCGGAAGATCGCACTGGTGGTCGGTGTAGGCGATGGCCCAGGGCGGCGCAAACCCGAGCCTGGAGAGCATGGGCGGCTTGTTCGGTCCGAAGCAGTGCTCGTGGCGCACCATGCCCCCGAGCCATGGCTTGAGCGACGAGCCGACCAGTGGCACATGTCCGTATCCGGCCCGTTCGAGCAGTTCGCGGGCCAGCACCTCAAGGCAGCCTGTCGCGATGACCACGCGATCGCCCCGGTCCAGGTGATGCTGGAGCCGCGCGAGGCCATCCGTGAGGAATACGGACGGTACGGCAGCAAACAGCGAATCAGTGTGTTCCCTCGCCAGTGCACGCAGGTGGTCGTGCGAGCTTCCCAGCGTGGCCACCCAGACGGCGTAGCGAACGGGCCATTTGCGGCTGCCGCGAGCCAGCAGCAGGGGAACAAGCGCGGGCACGGACAGCAGGACCCAGGCCATGCGCCAGGCCCGTCGTTTCAACAGCCAACGAAAGAAGCGATCGGCCGTGTCCCAGCGCGTCAGCGTCAGGTCGAAATCGAATACGACCGTGGGCCCGGTTCCGGTCATCCGCCTTGCGCCTGCGTCGGCGGCGCCAGGGTGACGGAGTAGGCCACGGTCGTGATCTTCCAGCCCGCATCGGTCCTGACCATGAGCCAGGCTTCCTTGCCCCAGTTGGTGCGCGTGCCGTTGGACAGGAACGAATAGTCGAAGGTGACGGCCGCCAGTTCGCCGTCGGAATCGATCTTGATGTTCGAAAAGGTTTCTTCGCTGCGATTCTTGCTGGCGACTATGCCGTCGATGAAGGCGACGGGATTGTTTTCCTGCTTGAACCTGGCCTTGATCGCTTCCGGGCGCTTGACCTGGATCTGCGCGAGCGACTTGTCGTCGAGCACGCTCTGCCACGGAACATCCTGTTGGACGAAAAGGCCCAGGAAGCGTTCGCGGTCCTTCTCGATGATCGCGGTGCGAAACGACTCGATCACGGCGAGGATGCCGGGGTCGCGTTCGGCCGCGTGTGCCGGCGGAAACGACAAGGCAAGCACCAGCGATATCGCTGCAAGCGAACGCGACCTCATGGAGACACGATTCCTGATTGGGTCATCGACCGGATCGCGCATGTTAGCGGCGATCCGGTTTCTGCTCTAAGCGATGCAGGCAGCCCGGGGCTGCCTGCTTTCAGAGCGAGGCGCTCTGCGGCTGCGGCTTCAGCAGCAGCGGCCAGCGCTTCAGCACGGCAGCGCGGATGCCGGCAACATCCAGCCCGGCTTCGGCGAGCAACTGCTCGCGGCTGGCGTGGTGCTGGTACTCGTCCGGCAGGCCCAGGTGCACGATCGGCATGGCGATGCCTTCGGCGGCCAGCAGTTCGGCCACGCCGGAACCGGCACCGCCGGCGACGACGTTGTCCTCGAGCGTGACGAAGCCTTCGTGGCTGCGTGCAAGTTCCAGGATCAGCGCGCGATCGAGCGGCTTGACGAAGCGCATGTTGACCACGGTCAGGCCGAGTTCCTCGGCCGCCTTTTCCGCCGCCGGCACGATCGCGCCGAAGGCGAGCAGGGCGATGCGCGAACCTTGTCGACGCAGCTCTGCCTTGCCGATCGGCAGCGTGTCCAGGTTGGCCTGCACGGCCACGCCGGGGCCGGTGCCGCGCGGATAGCGCACGGCGGCCGGGCCCGCGAAGTGGTACCCGGTGCTGAGCATCTGCCGGCACTCGTTCTCGTCCGACGGCGCCATCACCACCATGTTCGGCACGCAGCGCAGGTAGCTCAGGTCGAGGTTGCCGGCATGGGTCGCGCCATCCGGGCCGACCACGCCACCGCGATCGAGCGCGAACAGCACGTCCAGGTCCTGGATAGCGACGTCATGCACCAACTGGTCATAACCGCGTTGCAGGAACGTCGAGTAGATCGCCACCACCGGCTTGGCGCCTTCGCAGGCCATGCCGGCCGCGAGCGTGACCGCGTGCTGCTCGGCGATGGCGACGTCGAAGTAGCGCTGCGGGTATTCCTTGCTGAAGCGCACCAGGCCCGAGCCTTCGCGCATCGCCGGGGTGATGCCGAGCAACTTCGGCTCGGCCGCGGCCATGTCGCACAGCCACTCGCCGAAGACGTCGGTGTAAGTCGGCTTCTTGGCGCCGGGCTTGCTGACAAGTCCAGTCGACGGATCGAACGGGCCCACCGCGTGGTAGCCGATCTGGTCGCCTTCGGCCAGTTCGTAGCCCTTGCCCTTAGTGGTGATGATGTGGAGCAGCTGCGGACCCTTGAGGGTCTTGAGCACTTTCAGCGCCGACATCAGCGCGGGCAGGTCGTGGCCGTCGATCGGGCCGGTGTAGTGGAAGCCCATCTCCTCGAACAGGGTGGACGGCACGAACATGCCCTTCCAGTGTTCTTCCCAGCGTTTGACGAACTTCGCCGCCGGCTTGTTCTTGTCGCCGAGCAGGCGCTTGCCGCCTTCGCGGATGGCGTTGAGCGTGCGGCTGCCGGTGAGGCGGCCGAGCATCTGGGTCAGGCCGCCGACGTTCTCGGAGATCGACATCTGGTTGTCGTTGAGGATCACCAGCAGGTTCGGCTCCGGATCCATACCGCCGCCGTGGTTGAGCGCCTCGAACGCCATGCCGGCGGTCATCGCGCCATCGCCGATCACCGCCACGACCTTGCGCTCGTCGCCCATCTGCTGCAGCGCGATCGCCATGCCCAGCGCGGCCGAAATGCTGGTAGAGCTGTGGCCGACGCCGAAGGTGTCGTACTCGCTCTCCTCGCGCTTCGGGAACGGCGCCACGCCGTCCTTCTGCTTGACGGTGTGGATGATGTCGCGGCGGCCGGTGAGGATCTTGTGCGGGTAGGTCTGGTGGCCGACGTCCCACACCAGGCGGTCCACCGGCGTCTCATAGAGCCAGTGCAGGGCGACGGTAAGTTCGATCACGCCCAGGCCGGCGCCGAAGTGTCCGCCGACCAGGGCGACCTGTTCGATCAGGTACGCACGAAGTTCCTCGGCGATGGCCGGCAGTTCCTCTTCCGGGAACTGGCGCAGATCGGCGGGGACTTCGATCCGGGAAAGGCGGGGATAGCGCTGCGGGTCAATCATCACGACGTTATCAGACGGCAAGTTAGCCATTGTCCCGCCCCAGTCGGGGGCGGGCAAGGCGCAGCGTTCAGTTTTCGTCGTGACGGGGGCGTCAGCGGCCGCGCAGGCGGTCCATCAGCCTTAGCGGCCGCGCAGGCGTCCGAACAGGCCGCTGCCGGACTTGCCGGCTTCCAGCGGCTCCGCTTCGCGCTCGACTTCGGCGAAACCGGTGGCCAGGTTGGCATTGATGAAGTCGGCGACTTCGGCCACCGACACGCCGCTGGCTTCGGCAATCTCCGGAATCAGGGCCGGGCCCTTCATCATCACCGTGGCGATGCGGAAGTGCTTGGGGTAGTCGCGCTCGGTCTGCGGCCACTTGACCATCTGGTAGCGGCGCTGCGGATCGTACTCGGGCGCCAGCGCGCCCTTGCCGGCGAGCAGGTTGCCGAACCACACCAGGCGCACCAGCGGCATTGCCGCGCCCAGGCGTGCGCTTTCGCTGTCCCAGGTGGCGGCATCGACGGAGATGAAGTCCGCCGTGGAGAGCTTGCCCTCGAACAGCGCCGACAGCGGCTTCAGTGCGGCCGGGCCGTGGTAGACGCGCTGATCCATGTCGATCAGCACGACCTCGTCGCCGCGCACGCGCATGCGGCCTTTCAGGCGGTCGTTGTCGAGCCAGTCGAGCAGGGTGTCCGCGCCCGACCTGACCGGCTGTGCGGCGGCAGGCGCAGGCGCGGCGACAGGCGCTGCGGCGACGGCTGCCGGCGCGGCCTGCGGGGCCACTGCGGCGACGCTGGGAGCGGGCGCAGGGGCCGGTGTCGGCGCAACCACCGGTGCCGGTGCCGGCGTGGCTACGGGCGCCGGAGCGGGCACTGCGGCTGCGGCCGGAGGCGGCGCGGCTGCGGCCGGGGCCTCGTCGAACGAAACGCCGGCCTGCATGCCGATCTCGCGCAGCAGGGCACCGACGCTGTTGGCATCGAACGGGTTGGCCAGGCGGAAGTCGGTCTGGCTGCGCTGGGAAACGGTCAGCGCGATCACGCTCTTACCGGCGGCATGCAACCGCAGCCAGCTCATCGGACCGTACATGCTGTCCATGTCGACGATGACATAGTCGGCCTGGGTGTCCGGCAACATCTGCCAGCGTTCGCCGAGGCGACCGTTGGCGGCCTGGAAAGCCGCCTGCAGGGCGGACTCCGTGGCCGGATCCATGCCCGTCAGACCTAGGGTCAGGCGCATCGTCGCTTCCGTTTGAATTGCAATGGTTCGCGAGTGTTGCGGACGCCCTCAAACTCGTCAACGCGCGCTGCGCGTCGAAAGTGAGCGTTTTGTGTCAGGTCTGCATTTAAGTTGTCCACTGGCGCGGGAAAAACCGCGATAGGAATCACGCTCCCGGGCCGCGGGCATCTGTAGGAGGGGTTCGGCCCCGCGGGGAAGCCCTGGGAGTGGATCAGGGCGTGACCCCCTCGCGCACCCTCCGGGCGTGCTTCAGGCCTGCAGCCGCGCGTTCTTTGGCAGCTGGTTGCGCAGGAACGCCATCTGGTCGGCGAGGATGTTGCGGTTCGACAGGATCAGGTGCTCGACCCAGCTCGGCCGGTACGGCACGGCCAGCAGCGGCATGCTCGCCTGCTGCGGCGTGCGGTTGCCCTTGCGGGAGTTGCAGTGGAAGCAGGCAGCCACGACATTTTCCCAGATGTCGCGCCCACCCTTCGATACCGGCATGACATGGTCGCGGGTCAGGTGCGGCCGGCTGAAGTCGTGGCCGCAATACATGCACAGGTAGCCATCGCGCGCGAACAGCGCGGCATTGGTCAGTGCGGGGGTCGGGTCGAGTGCATGCGCACGGGCATGGCTGCGGGCGGCGACGATCGGATGCAGTTCGATGACGCTCTGCTCACCGCTGATCCGGTTGATGCCGCCGTGCACCTGCAGGCAGGGATCACCGAGCGTCCAGGCAACCGCGCCGCGCACATACAGGCAGGTCGCATCCTGCCAGCTCATCCAGTCGAGGACCCGGCCATGCGCATCGAGTGAGAGCAGTCGCACCGTGTTGAGCCGGTCGAGTGCCGGGCGCGGAGCGAAGGAAGGAGTGTCCGGACCCAGACTGGTTCCGGTTCTGACCAAACGAAGCGGTGCTCTATCGGTCTCCATTAGGAAACCAGCTTATACGCCTTTGTTTACATTTTGTGTACCCGCCGTTCACTGACGGCAATGACTGCGGCCGGGAAAGGCCGCAGTCCGGAGCAGGCGCTGCAACGCTTCGACGTCAGGCAACTTCGACGTCGAGTTCCGGCAGGCCGGCCGAGCCGCTTTCGATCGCAGCCGCGTGGGTCAGAGTGCGCGGCAGGATGCGGGCGAAGTAGAAGCGGGCGGTGGCGCGCTTGTCGTCCTTGAATGCCTGCGACTGCGCCGATGCCTCGGCAGCGGCGACACTGCGCGCCCACCAGTACGCCAGCACGACGTAGCCCGAATACATCAGGTAGTCGTAGGAAGCCGCACCGATTTCGTCCGGATTGGCGGCGGCACGCTTGCCGACCTGCATCGTGATCTGCTGCCACTGCGCCGCCTTCTCGCGCAGCGGCGCAATGAAATCGGCCAGCGCCGGATCATTGCCATGCGCATCGCAGAACGCCCCGACTTGGCCCAGGAATACCTTCAGTCCCGCGCCCTGCATCTGCATGATCTTTCGACCCAGCAGGTCGAGCGCCTGGATGCCGGTGGTGCCCTCATACAACGTGGTGATGCGGGCGTCGCGCGCGAGCTGCTCCATGCCGTGCTCGGCGATGTAGCCGTGGCCGCCGAAGCACTGCAGCGCATGGTAGGTGCACTCCACGCCCCATTCGGTCAGGCATGCCTTGACGATCGGCGTGATGAAGCCGACCAGATCATCGGCCTGCTTGCGCTCGGCGTGATCGGGCGCGTGGTGGGCGACGTCGACCTGCAGCGCTGCGTCGTAGCCCATCACGCGGCCGCCTTCGACCAGTGCCTTGCAGGTCAGCAGCATGCGCCGCACGTCCGGGTGCACGATGATCGGATCGGCCGGCTTGGCCGGGAACATCGGCCCTGCAGGAGCGCGCATCTGCAGACGGTCGCGCGAGTAGCGCAGGGCGTTCTGCAGGGCGCGGTCCGACAGACCCAGGCCTTGCAGGCCGACCGCGAGGCGGGCGGTATTCATCATGGTGAACATCGCCGCCAGGCCCTTGTGCGGCTGGCCGATCAGGTAGCCCTGTGCGCCATCGAAGTTGAGCACGCAGGTGGCCGAAGCATGGATGCCCATCTTGTGTTCGAGGCTGCCGCAGCGCACCGCATTGGCGTCGCCGAGGTTGCCGTCGCGGTCGACTCGACGCTTGGGCACGACGAACAGCGAGATGCCCTTGCTGCCGGCCGGTGCATCCGGCAGGCGCGCCAGCACCAGGTGGACGATGTTGTCGGTGAAGTCGTGCTCGCCGGCGGTGATGAAGATCTTGGTGCCGGTGATGGCGTAACTGCCGTCGTCCTGCGGCTCGGCGCGGGTGCGCAACAGGCCCAGGTCGGTGCCGCAATGCGGCTCGGTCAGGCACATGGTGCCGGTCCAGCGACCTTCGACCAGCGGCTTGAGGAAGGCTTCCTGTTGCCATGCCTCACCGTGGTGCAGCAGCGCCTCGGTGGCGCCGTGCGATAGCAGCGGGAAGTTGCCCCAGGCCAGGTTGGCCGCGTCGATCATTTCCTTCAGCGGTACACCGGCGGCATGCGGCATGCCCTGGCCGCCGAACTCGGCCGGCGAGGTCAGGCCCGACCAGCCGCCTTCGACGAACTGCGCATAGGCCTGCTTGAAGCCCGGCGGCGTGGTGACCTTGCCGGTGGCCTGGTCGAGCTTGCAGCCTTCGCGATCGCCGACGCCATTGAGCGGCGCGAGCACGGTCTCGGTGAAACGGGCGGCCTCATCGAGAACCGCATCGAGCACATCGCGCGTGGCGTCGGTGAAACCCATGCGCTGGAACTGCGCTTCGGCGCCGAGCACGTCGAACAGGACGAAGCGCATGTCGGCAAGGGGGGCGTTGTAGCTGCTCATCTGGAATCTCGTCAGTGAAAGCGTTGGTGATCCCGGCGACCAAGGCCCGGCATCAACGTGGGGGAACGATCAGCGCAGCACGCCCGGCAGGCCTGGCGCCGGGCTCAGCGCGCTGCTGCGCTTGACTTCGAAGCTGCGCAACTTGCCCTCTTCCGGAGTGGCATCGATATGGCCATTGAGTTCGTACGCGAGGCTGCGGCCCGCGGCGAGGGCGTCGGCGGCGGCAAGTTTGGCAGCGGCCTGCGGAGCCAGGGTCACCGTGATCACGTCGGCCGATTCGGGCCCGATCGAAAGCCCCGGTTGCGCGCGCAGGCTGCCGGCCGCCGTGTCGGCGACCTTCAGTGCGAGATCGACGGAGTCGAAGCGCATCGGGATGCTGCTGAAGTTTTCGATGCGCAGCTCGGCCGACCAGCTGCCATCGGCGCGCACGGTCAGTTGCTGGATGCGCGCGGAGGGTTCGGAGACGCGGCGGACGGGGCCGCTGGAACAACCGGCCAGCACCAGCGCCGTCAGTAAGGACAGCAGCAGCGCCAGACCGCTCCAGCGTTTCCAGATCGCCTCGTGCTTCATGCCGCAGCTCCGCCGTGATGGGACGGCGAGCATACTACGGCGCATGGCGACCTCTGGAGGGGTGGCTCGTCAGTTGGCGGCGGCGGGCGCCACGGCCTGCGCTATCAGGGCGAGGGCGGCCACGGCGCCCCACACCGCCAGATAGCGAAGCACCGCGCGACGCGTGCGGGCGGCGCGCGAGAGGCGCGAGGCGCTGGCGGGAATACGGATCCTGGCGAGCGCACGCTCGCTGGTATTGGTCGTAGCCATAGGGGAGACACGTTTCCGTGGGACTGCGATGGCGAGATTGTGTACCAGCAAAGCTGAAGGTACCCCGGCCCAGCTATTCACCTGCTCAAGGTGACGGTCATCTTTCCATTGCTGAGCGGCATCCGTGCTGTCGCATAAACCGGGCTGCCGGGGCCTGAACAGAATCGCGCCTGAACCTCCGGCAATGCCATCGGGGTAGGGCGCGAGTCTGGGTAGGGATTTTCTGACAGGCCCTGCGGTCATCGCCGTCGGGCGGCGGCCATGCGCAGTTTTGCCAGTTCGCTCAGTGCGCGCAGCAGTCCCATCTCGCTGGACAGGGCCACGTCGTAGATCAAGTCTCCGTCGACGCGGGCATCGCGCCGCCAGATGCGGGCGTGGCCGCCAAGGGCCAGGTCGGATGCCATCACCAGGGTCCGGTATCGCGCGCTGCGCAACGCCGACTCATGCGCGCGCCAGTGCTCCTCGACGAAGTCGCCGCGGCCCTGCAGGATCGCCCGCGCCGGACTGCCGGGCATCTCCTCGCCATGGGCGAGCGCAGGCGATACCGCCAGCAGCAGGTGGGCGGTGTCCTGGGCGAGGCTGGCGCGCTCCTCGGCGGTGTAGCTCTGGTCACGGCGCAACAGCCCGTCAGCGCGTTGCTGGCAGGCGGCGAACAGTTGCGACAAGGGCCGATCGAGGTAGGGATTGGAGCCGGCGAACGGCGAAGGCCGGGGCCGGACGGCGATCGGGCCATGCAGGCCGGGATTGGGATGGGTCATGGCGGCAGCCTCTACTTCCGCCGTCTCAGGGAGCAAGACTCGAACTGCCCGAACGTACGCCTCCCGGTGATAGCGCAGCGTCAACGCTTCGTCGGCTGCCGTCGCAATGAATGAGACGGCCATCGCGTCCACTCGCGGGCGCCCAGCAGGAGAACACGATGTCGCCGCCCACCCATGCGCTTGCCCTCAACCACGACAGCGACGAGCGCGCGATCGCATTGCGCGAGGACGGTCGCCCGGCCGCCGACAGCGGTCTGCTCGCGCAGGCGCTGTCGCGACGCTATTCCGGCCGCATCACCGGCAGCTTTACCCTCCCGGGCAGCGAAGGGCGCTATGCGGACCTGCCGCGGGACCTGCCACCGGCGTTGGCACAGGCCTTGCGCACACGCGGGATCGAGCGTCTCTACAGCCACCAGGCGCAGGCCTGGGAGGCGGCAGGCCGAGGCGACAACGTTGCGATCGTCACGCCGACCGCGTCGGGCAAGTCGCTGTGTTACACGCTGCCGGTGGTGGCTGCGGCGATGACCTCGCGCGCCAAGGCGCTGTACCTGTTTCCGACCAAGGCGCTGGCGCAGGACCAGGTGGCCGAGCTGCTGGAGCTCAATCGCGCCGGCGATCTTGGCGTCAAAGCGTTCACCTTCGACGGCGACACCCCGGGCGATGCGCGCCAGGCGATCCGCCTGCACGGCGACATCGTGGTGTCGAACCCGGACATGCTCCACCAGGCGATCCTCCCGCACCACACCAAGTGGGCGCAGTTCTTCGAGAACCTGCAGTACGTGGTGATCGATGAGGTGCATACCTATCGCGGCGTGTTCGGCAGCCACGTCACCAACGTGCTGCGCCGGCTCAAGCGGATCTGCGCGTTCTACGGCGCACGGCCGCAGTTCATCCTGTGCTCGGCGACGATCGGCAACCCGCAGGCGCACGCCGAAGCGCTGATCGAAGACCGCGTGCATGCCATCACCGAATCGGGCGCGCCGACCGGCGACAAGCACGTGCTGCTGTGGAATCCGCCGGTGGTCAATGCCGACCTCGGCCTGCGCGCCTCGGCGCGCTCGCAGAGCAATCGCATCGCCCGCATTGCGATCAAGTCCGGGCTCAAGACGCTGGTGTTCGCGCAATCGCGGCTGATGGTCGAGGTGCTGACCAAGTACCTCAAGGACGTGTTCGATCACGACCCGCGCAAACCGCCGCGCATCCGTGCCTACCGCGGCGGTTACCTGCCCAGCGAGCGTCGCGATGCCGAGCGGGCGATGCGCGATGGCCGCATCGACGGCATCATCTCGACCTCGGCGCTCGAACTCGGCGTCGACATCGGCAGCCTCGACGTCGTTGTCCTCAACGGTTACCCGGGCACGGTTGCCGCGACCTGGCAGCGATTCGGTCGCGCTGGTCGCAGGCAACAGCCCAGTCTCGGAATCCTGGTTGCCAACTCGCAGCCGCTGGACCAGTACATGGTGCGGCATCCGGACTTCTTCGCCGACAGCCCGCCCGAGCATGCACGCACCGCGCCGGACCAGCCGCTGATCCTGTTCGACCACATCCGCTGCGCCGCCTTCGAGCTGCCGTTCAACGTCCGTGAGATGTTCGGGCCGATCGAACCGGAGGTGTACCTGGAAGCGCTGGCCGAGTCCGCCGTGGTCCATCGAGAGGGCGAGCGCTGGGAGTGGATTGCCGACAGCTACCCGGCCAACGCGGTGTCGCTGCGTTCGGTCGCCGACGGCAACTTCGTCGTGGTCGACCGCACCGACGGTCGCCAGACCATCATCGCCGAGGTCGATTACTCGGCGGCGGCGCTGACGCTGTACGAGGGGGCGATCCACATGGTCCAGTCCACGCCGTACCAGGTCGAGCGACTGGACTGGGAAGGGCGCAAGGCCTACGTGCAGCGCACCCATGTCGACTACTACACCGACTCCATCGACTACACCAAGCTCAAGGTGCTCGAGCGTTTCGATGGCTGCGCCGCGGGCCAGGGCGATGCCAGCCATGGCGAGGTGCACGTGGTCAGGCGGGTGTCGGGCTACAAGAAGATCCGCTACTACACCCACGAGAACATCGGCTACGGCCCGGTCAACCTGCCCGACCAGGAACTGCACACCACGTCGGTGTGGTGGCAACTGCCGCAGGCGACGTTGTTGTCGTGGTTCTCCAGCCGGCAGGATGCGCTGGATGGCTTTCTCGGGACCGCCTATGCGTTGCACATCGTCGCGACCGTGGCGGTGATGGCCGACGCGCGCGATCTGCAGAAAGCGGTTGGCAACGGCGACGGTGCCTGGTTCGACAGCAGCGACCAGGGCGGTCGCGGCACGCTGCGTGGCGTGGAAGGCAGCATCGAGCTGGCGGACGTGCAGCAGTTCGTGCCGACGGTCTATCTGTACGACAACTTCCCCGGCGGCGTTGGTCTCAGCGAGCCGCTGTGGCGACGCCAGGAAGAGCTGGTGATCCGCGCGATGGAGTTGGTCGAACGCTGCGATTGCCGTAGTGGTTGCCCAGCCTGCGTCGGACCGATCCTGGCCGCGAGCGAGGAAGGCGAGGGCAGCACGCCGAAGGCTCTGGCGCGACGGGTGATGTCGTTGCTGATCGAAGCGCGCGAGCTGGAGTCCGGCCAGGTGGTGGGCGCATGACGGTCACCCTCGAGAAGCTGCGCGCGCTGCGCAGGCAGGCTGGCGAAACGGCAAGCGCAAATCGCGCAGACGGGGGCGGGATTCCGCAGGCGCTGTTTGCTGCGCCCACTGCCGGGGTACCGCGGCCTGATCCGGGCGCTCAGCTGGATGCGCTGCGACGCATGCTCGGCGTGCGCCAGCGCCACGCGCCCGCTCCATTGACCTCCCGCGATCGCAGCATCACGGGCATCGAGATCGAACCTGGACTGTTCCTGGCCGAATCCATGCGCCCCATGCACGCACCGCCGTCGGTACCGCTGGCGTTCGCCAAACGCGAAGACTCCGTGGACACGGATGCGTTGCTGTTCTTCGACACCGAGACCACCGGACTGGCCGGCGGCACCGGCACCCGCGCTTTCATGATCGGCGCCGCCGACTGGAGCGCCGGCACGCTGCGCATCCGCCAGCTGACCATCACCACGCTGGCGGCCGAGCCGGCCATGCTGCGCACGTTCGCGCAGTGGCTGTCACCGCGAACTGTGCTGTGCAGCTATAACGGGCGCTGCTACGACGCGCCGCTGCTGAAGACCCGCTTCCGCCTGGCGCGCATGGGCGATCCGATCAGCGCGCTCGACCACGTCGACCTGCTGTTCCCGACCCGGCGCCGTTACCGCGGCGTGTGGGAGAACTGCCGACTGGCCACCATCGAGCGCGAGGCGCTGCGCATCGTGCGCGAAGACGACCTGCCGGGCTCGGAAGCACCGGCGGCATGGCTGTCGTTCCTGCGCGGCGGCTCGTCGCACAACCTGCGCCGTGTCGCCGAGCACAACCTGCAGGACGTGGTGACGCTGGGGCGTCTGTTCGTGCACCTGGCCGAGGCAGCGTAGTGCGTTCGCTCAGGTGGTGATGAACGCATTCGGGATCGGGCCCGTCAGCCACACGCCATTGTCGGCCAGATAGAACTCGTAACCCTGCTGGTGCATTCGCCGGGATTCGATCGTCAGCACGACCGGCGTGCCATGGCGCTGTCCCACCTGCGCGGCGGCGGCGATGTCTGCCGACAGGTGGACGTGGTGGCGGAGGCCGGGCCGCAGTCCTTCGGCGAGGATCGCGTCGAGGAAGTGCGTGGCCGTGCCATGGAACAGGCGTTCTGGCGGCAACGCAGGCTCGCGCTGGATGGCAACGGCATCGGTCGAATGCCCCTGCACCGCGCGGATGCGCTGGCCACACCCGGACAAGGCGAAGCGTTGCTTGTCGTTGCCTTCCACGACGGCACGGATCAAGCGCGGGTCGAGCAGGTGCCCGGCCTGACGCGCACTTGCGATCAGGTCGTCGATGTCTGCCCATCCTTCGCGATCCAGCGTCAGGCCGATCGCGCCGGGTGCATGACGCAGTACGTAGCTGAGGTATCTGCTGGTGTCGGTGAGTCTTCTACGCATTGATGCTGCCGCCGTACACGTGCGCGGTTTCCCGGCCCGGCGCCGTCATCGGCGCGGGCAGGGAGAAAACGAGAGGTCGCATACAGTCCCCCAACTGTAATGTGACAGGGGTCCGAATCTAGCAGCCCTTTGCCGTGCTCGCCCAGCACGCGCGCAAGAAAAAGTCGCGGTCGAATCAGCGTCCGCTATTCAGCTGGCGCCGTGATGTCCGGGCCATGGCCTGCGGCTCGTTGGAGCACTTGGGCCTTGGACCGGAGCAGTGCAATGCCGTCATACATCAGGCTCGGCCTGGGGCCTGTCCTTGCGCTGGCGTTGGCAGGCTGCTCCTCGGGCGACATGGGCGCCGAGTCCGGTGCTTCCAGGCCCATAGTCCAGATCGCACCGATCCCCGGGCTGAAGGTGCGCCCCCTGACCGACCGTACCTTCGAACGAACCGAAGCGCGGCGGGCGCGTGGCGAGTACCTGGCCGAGGGCATCCTCGCCTGCGTCGTCTGCCACTCCGAACGCGACTGGCACAAGCCGGGCGGTCCCATCGTCGCTGGCCGCGCGTTTGCGGGCCGGGTCTGGAAGACCGACGGCAAGACCTGGCTGGTCGCGCCGAACATCACGCCCGAGCCGTATACCGGCGCGGGTCGATGGAGCGACGACATGTTCGCCCGCGCCATCCGCGAGGGCATTGGTCACGATGGCCGGCTGCTGCATCCGCAGATGTGGTACCGGTCGTTCCGCCAGCTTTCCGATGAGGACCTGGCATCGGTAGTCGTGTATCTGCGATCGCTGCCCGCTGTGCGCAATACCCTGCCGCAGTCAGTGCTGTCGGACGAGCAGGTCAAGCGCTTTGTCGGCGAACCCAGGCCGATCACCGCACCAGTGCCAGAGCCGCCGCATGCCACGCCCGAAGAGCGGGGCCGTTATCTCGCCGGGCTTGCCGACTGCGGTGGCTGCCACACGCTGTGGGACGGCAAGCGTCTGCCCGGCGCCTTTGCGGGCGGCAACGATATCGGGCGGGATGGACGCAAGCTGTTCAGCGCCAACATCACTCCCAACCCGACCGGCATGTCGTACGACGCCGCGGGCTTCATCCAGGTAATCCGCACCGGCAAGGCCGGGCTGCTCGCGCCGGAGATGCCTTGGCTCTTCTATCGTCGCCTCAACGACGCCGACCTCACCGCTTTGCACGCATTCCTCAAGACGCGCTATCCCGTCGCGCATCGCATCAGCAATCTGGGCCCAGCCACCGCCTGCGAGGTGTGCGGAGGCGTGCATCCACTGGGAAGCGCCAACCACCTCGTGCCGATTCGCGGGATAGCCGTGCCTGAGCGCCTGCTACGCGATTACGTCGGCAGTTACCGGATCGACGAGTACGACTGGACCCTGCGGATCGAGCTGCAGCACGGCAAGTTGCACGTGATCGATGGTGAGGCACCGCCGAAGGAGTTGGTGGCGCTGACGCAGTCCCGATTCGCCATGGACGGTGGGCTTGGGCCGCTGCAATTCGAGCGCGATGGCGAAGGTCGCGTCGCGCGCGTGATTTCCGAAGACGTTGAAGATGTGCCGCTGGAGCGCATCGCCGAGACTGCAGGGAAGGCCGCTGGCTCGCCGTAGCGCGCGGCTCATCGTGTCGCCGCAGATTGTTGCGCTGGGGGCAACACATAGGGTCTGCCGCTAGTGCTACCCAGGGTGCGAGAGTGTCTCTAATCTCGCCTGCCAACCCAATACCCGGTCAAGCCCCAAGTGCGCCTCGGGGTCTTGATGGCAGGAAATCATGCGTTCCCAACTCATTGGCAAGTGGCTGCTGGCAGCCACTGCGATCTCGTTTTGCTCCATAGGAACCGCCCAGGCACACGCCCGCGAAGATTGCACCAGCGGCCGCACCCGGCTTCCCCCCATTGTCAACCTGCGCGTCGACAACGACGTGATCGGCGGCCAGGACCAGGGCTACAGCAACGGCGTGCAGCTGACGCTGGTATCGCCCAACCTTCGCGACTACACCAATGATCCCTGCATCCCGCGGCTGGCCCAGTGGGTCAACCGCTACCTGGGGGCGCTGCAGGCGGAAACGTTCGAGCAGCAGAACATGATCGCCACCTTCGCCCAGGGCATCTTCACTCCGACCGATTTCAGTCGCAGTGACCTGATCGAGGACGACCGGCCGTATGCAGCCGCGCTGCTGGTCGGCCTGGGCTACAACGCACGCGAAGGCGACAAGCTGCGCACCACCCAGTTGCAGGTCGGCATCGTCGGGCCGGCTGCGCTCGGCAAGGAGACCCAGGATGCCGTGCACCAGATCACCGGCAGCGAGAAATTCCGCGGTTGGGACAACCAGCTCGAGAACGAGCCGGTCTTCCGCATCGTCCACGAGCGCATGCGTCGCTTCTCCTCAAGCGACGGCGCGCGAGGGTGGGGATGGGACACGATTGCCCATTACGGTGGCAGCTTCGGCAACCTCGCGACCTATCTCAACACCGGCGCGGAGTTCCGATTCGGCGTCAACCTTCCCGACGACTTTGGCAGTACACCGCTACGCCCGGCAGGCGAGAACACGGCCCCCACGCGCGAGCCGCAGAGCCAGTACGTGCCTGGTGCACATCTGTTCGTGACCTTCGATACGCGCTGGGTGTTCTACGACATCACGCTGGATGGCAACACCTTTCGCGACAGCCACAGCGTCGACAAGCGCCATGCCGCGGCCAACATCGGCTATGGCGTGGCGCTGATGCGGCATCGCTGGAAGTTCGCATTGGCTCGTTACCACGGCACGCGCGAGTTTCATGGCCAGCGTGAGACGCCGGTGTTCGGGAGCTTCACGATCAGTCGGGCGTTCTGATTTTCAGGCAGGCTTGCTGCCGTGATCCGGCGTCCTTAAGCTCAGGCCGCCGTTGCCGGCATCGGAGGTCACATGGCCGCACAGACACGATCACTCGTCGCCTTTGCCCACGTCGCTGACGTCGAGCGGAGCATCAGGTTCTACGCCGACCTCGGTTTCAAGGCGGCCAACACGGTGGTCCCGGATGGGAAGACGGCGCCTGTCTGGGCCTGGCTTGCGAGTGAAAAGGCCAACCTCATGGTCGGTACCGCATCCGGGCCGATCGATGCATCCCAGCAGGCCGTGCTCTTCTATCTCTATTACGACGACATCAAGCAGACTCGCGCCGCCCTGGTGGACCTTGGCCATCGTCCAGGTGAGATCAAGCATCCCTTCTACATGCCAGGCGGCGAGTGCAGGCTTGAGGATCCGGATGGTTATGTGTTGATGCTGGCCCAGATATAGCGGACATCCAGGTCCGATTTCGACTCGTGTGAGGTGAGCGGACCGGGCGATCGCGTCCGCGCTTCCTGCTGGAGTGTTCGCTGGTCAGCGACCGTTCCTGGACACGCTATACGTCAGCTCAGCGAAACCAGTCCCCACCTGTGTTACGGAGACAAGCGCCAAGTCAGGGCTCAACACTCGTCGCGGGAACAATGGCTTGCCCCTCCCGAGAGTCACCGACCCGATCTGCACGATGATCTCGTCCAGCAGGCCGGCATCGTGGAACTGGCCGGCAAGATCGCCGCCTCCCATGACCCAGATGTTCCTGCCTGCTGCAGCCGCCTGCATCTCGTGGTGCAGGGCGGTCACATCACCGTTGGCAAAAGATACCTTTGCGCCGGGGATGACCGGAAGCTTCCGACTGGTGAACACCCATGTTGGCTGCGTGTAGGGCCACGGGGAACCGGTCTGGTCGGATACCTCTTGCGCGTGGCGGAGGATCCACTCGTAGGTTGCCGAACCCATCGCGATCGCACCAACGTCTTTGATGAAGGCTGGATAGCTCGTCTGGCTGATGTCTCCCAACGCAAACAGCCAGTCAAGGGAGTCGTCTTCTGTAGCAAGGAATCCATCAAGGCTGGAGGACGTGTAGTACTGCGTCTTCAAGTGCACACCTGCGGGGAGGGGACGGCCCTACAAGGTACACGCGTTGCCTGGACGCCAGAATGCACCGTTTGGCCGGTGGAGGCGAAGGAGCCGGTCGCATGCAAGCGCCAGCACTAGACAGCGTCAGAATCGCTGGACTCCGGAGGAACAACCTGCAAGGCGTTCAGTGGATACCTGTGGCGATGGGCTCTTCCGTCAACAGACCACGAGCACAGGGCTAGACCATCGGACACTGATCCCACGGTCATGAGGGGGCTGCCTTCCCTTAGCTCGACAACGTCACCAGCTTCAAATTGATAGTCCATTGCAGTTCTCGTTTGCTGTAAGCGGGGTCCCGGATCTTCCGACTGAGCGATCAGACGGGCCGGATATCACCCAGGGCACTCATTTCCTGTACCACTCTGTCACGCATCTGGTGAAGGAGTGCCTTGTTTGGTCCCTGCGCCATGGCCATCTCGGCATTGCGCAGCAGGCACCAGAGTTGCTGCAAGAGCAGGCAGTCGTCATCAGCACGAGCCGCGAAGATGACCTTGCGAACTCGTGTCTGCACCGCAAGCATGTCGGTTCCGATAGGTAGATTCAGCATGGCAGCCTCCCGGCTGGGCCAGATATACGAAAGCCGCCAGCTCTCACTAGAGAATTGGCGGCTTTCCGACGTTCGACGACGTCGACCACGTCCGGTTCGTCCAGGAGATCAACTTGTTCGTCTACTCCTCGTTGCCATCGTGGCATCAGTCACCTTACTCCACTGAACGAGTTCCAACGTGACGGTAGTACCGCACAATCCTTACCTGGTAGTAACAATCTGCCGCATTCATCGGATGAGCCTGAGCTGAGGGTAACTGCCTCCTGCACGAACGCGTGCACGGCGGGCTTTCGATACTGCCGCGCAGATTGCCAAGAGATGCGTGCATTCTTGGCGCGCAAATAGGCAGAAATCCGGGGCTTCAACGGGAGCATTGCGATTCGTCTGCGCGAGGCGTAGAACATGGATAGCGGGCAATAGAAATTGCCTCGCGGCCGGTCACAACACGGCATCAATAAAAAGGCAGTAGCCCGCGGTCCCTCCCGGTCTATCCACGCCATTGCGCGCTTACGGAGTAAGCGTCTTTCGACGAACCCCAACCGTTTGCCGCGGGCACACCGCCCCGGCTGATCGACGTTCGCGCTTGCTCTGCACTACGCAGTGAACCATTCGAACAATTCCCCATGTGGATTCCGCCACGTGGCTTGGCATCGCTGCGCCTGCCCGAACGCACTCTCACCAGATCGTTCCCAATGGATACGAAGATGGACAACTTGCTAAGAGCAGTCCTTGAGGCACACGGCGACCTCGAGAAGTGGGCCGGGCTCAGACAGATCACGGCTGACTTGTCCCTGGGAGGTCCCTTTTGGGCCGCCAGAGGATGGGCCGATGTCTACACGGGCCAAACAGTCACCCTCGACCCACACAATCAACACATCCAGTTTGCGCCGTTCACTGGCGCCGGCCGCACGTCCGTAATGGATGTGGATCCCGAACGCGTCGCCCTGACTTCCAACGATGGTGAAGTCGTCGAGGATCGTCTGCATCCGCGCGATTCGTTCCCCTTGCCATTCGATCCCATGACCACTCCGTGGGATGCAATCCAGGTGGCTTACTTCACCAGCGCTGCGGTCTGGAATTACCTGACTGCTCCTTTCGTGTTCGCGCGGTCCGGCGTAGAAGCCAGGGAGATCGAGCCGTGGACAGAGGGCAGCGAGACCTGGCGACGACTGGCGGTGACGTTCCCGAAGTCGAACGCAAACCACAATGCCGAGCAGGTCTTCTACTTCGACGATGCGTTCATGCAAAGGCGCATGGATTATTCGCCCGACGTCACCGGCAGCCCTCCTGTAGCGCACTACAGCGACGATCACAGGACCTTCGACGGCTTCGTCTTTCCCACTCGCCGACGTGTCTACCTCCACGACGCGAATGGCATCGCAGACAAGAGCTTCGCGCCCATCACGATGGATGTGACCTCCATCGTCCTCGAACGGGCCTAGAACACGGAGAAGGGAATGAACGTACTCAACCAGGCGCTCGCGGGAACTGCGGCGGGGCTCCTGTTCGCGGCGAGCGCCTTCGCGCAGAACCCAACGTCGCTTGTCGTGCCCATCGAGAGCGAGCCCGCCACCAGGTTGATCGTGGGACCTCCACTGCCAGGTCCACTCGCTACCGGTGTCGCCTACATCCCGTACCGGGTGGAGAACCTGCGCATCCTGCCAATTGGCGGGCCTCATTCAAAGAATGTCTCGCCTCGCGTAGGTCATCTGCACATCACAGTCGACGACCTGCCGTGGGCGTGGGCGGACTACGGGCGGAGTGACACCATCATTCTGGTCAACCTGCCTCGTGGCGAACACAGAGTCCTGATCGAGGCGGTTGATCCGGAAGGTGGCCTGCTGACCTCGCAAACCGTGAAGTTCATTTCGCCGGGGAAGCCGGCCGGACGCTGACCGAAAAGGATCGACCATGAATCGCACGACCAAACTCTGGATTGCCACGGCTGCGGTTGCCTTTGCTGCCATAGCGGGCGCTGCTGTCGGCGCGCAGGACAAATACGCTCTCGTATCGCCCAGCGGAGTCGCGTTCGCCGACTTCAAGGGCTACGAAGACTGGGCGGTGGTCTCTTCTGCCAAAACCGATGTGCTGAAAGTGATCGTTGCCAACCCGATCATGATCAAGGCGTACAAGGCCGGCATTCCTGGCAACGGCCAGCCTTTCCCCGATGGCGCCAAGATCGCGAAACTTCAGTGGAAACCGAAGAAGAGCACGGACGCCCCGTTCGATGTCGACGTACCGGACGTCTTCACGCAGGCGTTTCTGATGGAGAAGGACAGCAAGCGGTTCCCGAAGAGCGGCGGGTGGGGATACGCACTTTTCAACTACAGCGCCTCTAACGACACGATGACGGTCGATCCCACGGGTGTCTCGGATTGTGGTCACGCGTGCCACGTGAAGGTCGCGGACAAGAACTACATATTCCATCCGTACCAGAAGCGTTGATCCCCAAGGGGGGGCAAGGAAATGCTAACGGGTCTCTCACTGCGCTAATGCGGGCTGGTAGCTAGCTTCGATGTCCCGACCATTCTGGACACCACCAATGAGTGACAGCGCCACCAACCGGGGCGAGCCCGACCGCTCACGCATCAACCTCAACCAGGGCCACGAACTGAGCTATTGGATGGCTGCGCTGGATGTCACGGAAGACGAGCTGCGCGCCGCCGTGCGGGCGGTGGGTTCTTCAGCCAAGGAGGTTCGCGAGTATCTGCGGAGCAGCTGATCGGCTGGGAAGAACTACTTTCTCGGCTGGCAGGGGCCGGCCCAAAAACAGAAAGCCCAGTAAAGCCTGAGAGCCTTACTGGGCTTACGTTTAATAATGGTGGCCGGGGAGGGAGTCGAACCCCCGACACGGGGATTTTCAATCCTAACGATCAGTTTGCGGTCGGATACCGTCCACTGCGGTGGCCCCGGAGAATCAATGTTTTAGGGCCTCCTAGGAGCTGGCGCCTACGGGGAGCTACGGCGTATCCTGCTCCCCAGATGCTCCCCCGAGGAAATGCGGTGCCCAACTACGAGAGCTTCACCGAGGCAAACGTCAAGAAGCTCCGGTCCCGCGTGACGAGTGGCCGGGTCGAATATCAGGCCAAGGACCTTCCGGCGCTCCACCTGCGGATCAGCCCGACGTCGGCCTCTTGGTACGTGAGGAAGCGGGTGCCGGGCGGGTCGTGGGTGCGCGTCCTTCTGGGGAAGGTTGACGACATGTCCGTGGAGGCGGCTCGCAAGCTGGCGCTTAAGGCCGTGGGCAAGCTGGTGGACGGCCAGGATCTGGCGGCCGAGAAGCGTGCGCGGAAGGCCGAGGAGGAGCGCAATGGCCTGACGCTTGGCGAGGGGCTGGCAATCTACCTGGCCGAGCGTGAGCAGCTACGGCCCGCTACGAAGGCGACGTACGAGCGGGACTTGCGGACTACCTTCGGCGACTACTGGGACAAGCCTCTTGTCGAACTGACGCCCGAGCGGGTCAAGGACCGCCACCGGGATCGGAAGACACGGGCCATGCGCGCCCAAGCGAGAGTGAAGACTGCCGCAGCCCGCAAGCGGATCAAGGCCAGCCCAGCGAGGGCAGATGGCGCGGTGCGGGCATTGCGCGCAATGGTCAACTACCTCAGGGATGAGCGCGGCTTGGACCTGCCCGACGTGGCGCGGCGCATTAGGGCCACGAAGGGATGGGGGAACGTTTCCCCGCGGCAGCGCGCTTTCATCGGTGACGCATTGCCGGAGTTCGTCGCGGCAGTCCAGGGGCAACGTGACGACCTCCTGCCGGACTTGAGCGGTACGCAGCGCGACCTGACCTTGCTCTTACTGTGCACTGCGCTGAGATGGTCCAGCGGGGCAGGGCTCCTGTGGTCCGAAGTGGACTTCAAAGCCAACATCATCACGGTCCCCGAGGATCGTATGAAGGGCAAGAAGGCCCATCCCCTGCCGTTAGGGCCCGTCATGATGACCATGCTCAGGGAGCGTCAAAAGTCAGCGCGATCGGACGTGTATGTCTTCCCGGGCCTTGGGCGGAAGACGGGAGGGCGCACGGTCCACAAGGCCATAGGCGGCCTAACGAAGGCGTTCAAGGGCAAGATCAAGGATCCGGAAGGCAATCGCATTTCATGGTCCCCACATGACCTGCGCCGAACGGCCCTTACCAAGCTGGAGTCGATGGACATCTCGACCATCTCGGTGAAGAAGATTGCGGCACATAGCCAGGGCGACATAACCGCCAAATACATCTTCCAAGATGTGGACCGACTCCGTGCTCCCATGGAGCGGCTGGAGCGGGAGTTCCTCGAGCCCCGTAAGTCTGGGAAGGTAGTCCCCCTCCGAAGGGCGAAGGGCTAGGCGATGGACCGGAAGCTACGGGACTTGGTCGCCGCCAGCGACAAGCTGCTAGCCATCGTCATTGCGGTTGTCCTGATCGCGCTGGCCGCGGTCTGGTTCTTTGGCCTATAGGTCTTGCGGCGGGTCGCCACCTTCGAACGGCTCCTTAGCCGCCGGGTATGCGAACCAGCCACACCAAGTGCTCCGCAGCGAGATTCGGGTGCCCTGAATTGATCATTCCACGAATGATCGCGAGCCTCGTGTGCCCTTCGATGAGCTGAAGCGGCACTTTCATACGCTGCTCACCACTTCTGGGGCAGGTGACGTGCCCGGCGCCCTCCGTGACGATGATCGGCTCAGCGAACGTGCCTCGAGCCAGCATCTTCTGCGCCAGTGGGGTCCGCGATCGTGGCGCGCCGGTTACGTACTCCACTCCCTCGGCGTCTAGCTCCTCAATCCACTTACCAACATGATCGATTGCGAGCACCTGCGCACTGGTCATGGCCGCAAGGCGGTAGGACCAGGTATGCGGTTGGAGCGAAACCCAACGGTCCCGGAAGCAACTCCAATGGCGATGAATCCATTGCTCCACGATCGGCCTGGGAATGCTGGCTAGGTCTGCGGGCCATCTGGAGTAGTAGGACTCGAACGACTCCATGTCGATGTCTCCATAGCCCAAGACCGGCGGGTACATGGCCGTCATTCTTGGCTTCCTTGACGTCGTTTCTTAGCGCGCTTGGCCTTGTCCAGGGCAGCAGTCCGGATGAATTCCGAAAGCGGCTCCTCGACTGCGGCCGCTCCCTCATCTAATTCGATCCGTTCGCCTTTGGTGAGGCGGAGCTGGAAAACCTCGGAACGTCGTTTGGATTCGGGGAGTGGCGGTCTTGTCATGATAGTTGAAATGACATCTAAGTGGGTGTAGGGTGAGGTTACTGTAATGGCAAACGCCATGACATAACAAGCCCAGAGGAGACCCCGGTATGGCAACTGCGACCCTTGAGATTAATGCCATGGAAGCCAGCTTCCTGGCCATTCTGTCGGATCTGAGTATGGAGACCCGGGAGCTGATCCGGGCACTGATGCGGGAGCAGGTGAGGGCCAATCAGGCCGCAGCTGCGGCAGTTGCGGGAGGCGCCCAGTGACTGCAATCGTCGTCTCGTTCCCTGAGGACCGGGTCTTCCGTACCCAGCAGGAGCAGTTGCAGGTGCGCGAGGGGCGGATCGGCGCGGATGTTGCCCGCCTGATGGACGCACTGGATCATGACCCCAAGTTTGCTCACCTCAAGGCGATGCTAGAAGGCCGGTGCGCTCGGCTGAAGAGCGAGCGATCGCCATGAGCGCTCAGCTCATTCGGTTCCCGAAGCCTAAGAAGCGCGGCGCCAAGGTACGTAGAGGACCACAGGCTCAGGTGTTGAACTTCCCGGCGCGGCTAGTCGGTGCAGAGCTGCGTCGGCGCTGGGTCTGGTTGGAGAAGAACGCCGGCGATTGGGCAAACGAAGACCTTGATGGTGACCTTCCCGACGAAGGCCATGGCGGCTGGGGTTTTGAGCAGTGGTACATGATTGGACAAGCGCTGTCGGGACGGCTTGCGCCTGGCGACCCTGTCGGATCGGCCGACCCTGCTGCTCGGGAGGACGTAAAGAAGTGGGAGGAGCGCATCCAGAAGCGCACTCGGGTCAAGGACTGGCTAGAAGGCCTTGGAATCGATTGGGACGACCACAAAGGCTCTGAGGCGGCGCTGTTCTTCGCCTTCGATCGCCTTGCTGGCCCGACTCCGCCTACGGCGGCCTAGGTGCGCTTAGGTACGTTTCGCTTAACAATCTTAGCGGGCCTTTACAACGGCCACGGCTACCACACATCCATCAGTACACGCAAGGCAAGACAGGGCAACATGAGGATACAAGTCGCCTGGAGGGCTTCGTAGTGGCCGGCAAGTACACCAAAGGCAACATGAGGAAACATGTCGATCGGCCGGCCCCTCGCCGCCGTCCTCCCAAGGTCGATCCGAGGTGCGGTGCATGACGATCAAGTTAGTGGAATGCTCGGTCGGCCGACCGCTGACCGAGGAGGAAGCCCGCACTTGGGAGGCCGCCGGAATCTCTGGGAAGGCCATCAGTCGCGAGGCACTCGACCGTGCCCGCGCTTTCGCTTCATCTTTGCCGGACCAAATGGACCTTTGGGAACAGGCCAGAGCGGCGGACCTTCTTAAGGACGAGGCGATCATCAGGCAGTTCCATGAGGCCCTTAGGCTCTCCGTGTTGCACGTTCCGCCAGAAGGACTGGGCCACGAGCCCCAGGTGTTGGCTTGGCGAGAGTGGGAGCGGGTGGAGCTTCCGAAGATCATGGAGGAGTGGTCCCAAATGCTCATTGGTATCCCGAGGGACTCGTACCGGCGGCTGGAGGAACTCGTAAAGGAGCTGCCTCGACTCAAGATCGAGCGTGAAGCGCGATCCAAGAATGCGAAGAAGGGGGCCGCGGTCGCAAAGGCGGCCAACCCAGCGGTGAGGGCCATGGACGAGATCAGGAAAGCTTGGTCGGCTCTGCAGGTGGCAGGAGCCCCTTATCCGGGCGATGCGTCCTTCGCAAAGACCGTCCATTCGAGGTATGCACATGTGATCTCAAACGAAGGGTCCATAAAGAACGCTATTAGTCGCTGGCGTCGTGAAGCAAGGGAGAGGGGGCAATGACTAAGAAGCGGGAGGCATCAAGCTATCTGCTTAAGCACAGTTCGCAAACCGAGCGTGACCGCCTTCGAGTCGACCTCAAGAAGCGTCTTCCCAAGGCAATGGAGGCGCTGAAGGACCCGGCGGTCTTCCAGCGGGTTGCCGACGCGGAGATGTCCCAGACGCCTCTGAATCACTTGATCATTGACTGTGAGCGACTGCTTGGCGACTTGGGTCTTTCCATACCTGCCACTGGAGGCGAGTGCAGGGCGGAGATCGCGCGTCGCAGCTTTGCTGGGGATTTGCGAGAGGAAGTCAAAGCAGTCGGGTTTGAGCGGGTCGCACAGGACCTTGCTTTGCGCATGGTTGAACTGGCGGCCGACCCACGTTTGAGTGCCTTGGAGGCGTACCACCTCTTCAAAGCTGCGGACGAGGCTTTGCGCACCGGAGGCGACGCAGTTGAGGCCCTCCAGAATGTCGCCTTAGGAGCCAGCTACTTGGCGCGCACCTGCACCAATGTTGGGGCGGCAACAAACAGTAATGGAGCCTTGAAGAAGGCCTCCACGAATCCAGCAGCGCTGACGATGCGAGAGATTAAGAGCGAGTGGGAACGTCTGCAGCGACCCGGGGCGAGATACCCGGGGGATGCGGCCTTCGCGAAGTCCATGCACGCCAAGCATAGCGACGTCATCAGGAACGAAGGGTCAATCAAGAACGCCATTACCAGGTGGCGCGGGAAATAGTCATCCTGCTTGCAGGATGTCATCGTGCTTGCACGCTGACCCTGAAGTAGGCGGCGCGTTATCAAATCCGTATCGCCCTGCACGAATCCGCAGGGACGGATACGGACAATGCAGCGCGATACACCGGCCTTCGGGCCTCTTGTGGACGAGTGCGCCAAGCACGGCATCAGCCGAACGGTTGCGTACGAGTTGGTCTCAAAGGGTCTCCTGGACTCCTTTCTCATAGGTGCTCGCAGGTACGTCCTGCTGGATAGCCTCCGGAACCTTCCTGCCACCTTGGCTTCGGCGAGCAAGGCAGGTGCGGAATGACTGCCTTCACCGATTTGCCCCCCAACGGGGCCCGCTCGAATGTCGTATGTGCCACATCCCATCTCCGACGGGCCCCGGTTACGGCAGCGACTTCGTCAACTGGGCGAGTGCAGACCTACAACCGTCCTCTCTCTGAGAGTGAAGCCGCTGATCGGCTCGGGCTCTCAAAGCGCACCCTCCAGGATTGGCGCCGCCGTTCCTGTGGGCCGGCCTTCCTCAAGCTAGGGAAGAGGGTGGCCTACCACCTCGACGACCTTGAGGCCTTTGAAGCCGCTTGCCGGGTGCAGCCCAAGGGCGGTGCCGAATGACCGCCTGCTGCGATTCTTGCTCGACCCTAGGGTTCGGGGTTCGCGCCACCACCCGCATCGTGGGCCTGATTCTCCACTGGCAGTCTCGCTACCTGATCGATCCAGCGCGCGGCTTGGTCTATGGCCGTTTGGCCAAAGTCCTGGGGCGCGACTACGGCGATGGCTACATCCGGTTGGGGTGGTCCGCTAATCAATCCGGGCATCAGTACGCCCATCGCTTGATCTGGGAGACCGTGAACGGGCCGATTCCGGACGGGCATTACATTGACCATCGGAACGGAAAGAGGGCTGACAACCGAATCCGCAACCTGGAAGCGGTAACGCCGACCGAGAACCTGCTGCGCGCTCTGGACAAGGGTCGCGTGCCGACTGGCGACCTTCGTTCCGACGCCAAGCTCACTGCAGAGCAGGTCTGCGAGATCCGCCGCACTGCTCGCACCATCCCCGCAAGCCAGTGGGCGACGGAGCTGGGGCTGGATCCGAGGACGGTTCGAGATGCTCGAGCGAGGCGCTCGTGGCGTCACATCTGCTGCCACCGAGATGGCACTGCCTCGGCCCGTCCGGCGCGTCGCTCGAGCCGCCGCCGCCGTCGCACCACGCCCAAGGAGGCCGGCTAATGGCTGGCCCGAACCTTACCGGCCGGCGCTGCCAATGCACGGCCTGCGGCGATCTGTTCAACAGCGAATCGGCCTTCGACCGCCACCGAGTCGGCGACTTCGCCGGCTTGGGTGGGATCAACACCCGTAGGTGTCTGACAACTGCCGAACTCCTGGCCGCTGGCTTGAGCCGGAACGGGGCAGGCGCATGGATCACGGGCGTATTTCTGCGTGTCACCGAGGCGCATAAACAGGGCCCGCAGGGTGTGGGCGCCACCACCATAGCGGAGGCGACCAATGGCCCCTTCTAACCCGGCTGTGAAGGGTCGCATCGCCGAGTTGGCTGCGCGCACTGGCGAGCAATTGCGGGAGCTTGATCGCGAGCCATCGGCCGATCGCTGCGACCGAATGCTGACCGCGCTCCGAGAACTCTCCGACCACATCGACCGCTTCCGATCCGGACTGCTCATGGGCAGTCCACCGGAAGGCTGCTGAGCGCCGGGGGGCGATATGGCAACCACTGGGAAAAAGCGCGAGCGCTTCAAAGGCCGCGGCCAGCACTCCTACCTGGGCATCCCGCACTACATCCTGCGATCGCCGGAGTTCGGGAGTCTCCGGCCGGCTGCGGTGAAGCTGCTCATCGAGTTGGCTGCAAAGTACAACGGCAGCAACAACGGTGACCTGTCCGCCGTCTTCAAGGAGCTCCGCGATCGCGGATGGAAAAGCCCAGGCACACTCAACCAAGCGCTCAAGGAGCTGTTGGCTGCGGATTGGTTCGTCTGTTCCCGCCACGGCGGGAAGAACCGCTGCTCCCTTTACGGCATCACCTGGTGGCCGATCGACCACTGTGACGGAAAGCTTGAGATCAAGGCCGAGAAAGTCGCCTCCCACGCCTGGCAGAAAACGAAATCTGTAGTCGGTATTCGTACCAATGTAGTCGCTATTCGTACTAATGGTGACCAGCAGGAGGCTGCTTGATGGCCTCATTAGTCGCTATTCGTACTAGTCAGCCCTTTTTGGCGCTCTCTATTAGTCGCTATTCGTACACCTTTATAAGTTACCAAGGGGGTGTGGCGGAGCGGGGTGCCTTTGCTCTGGTCCTTCTCGTAGCTCCTGCATGTGGAAGGCCCTTGGAAGGGGCTCTGGAGGGGCTTCGGGCTATTGGACGCGTGCCCGACGCGTGCCGACGCGTGGAAGGCCAGCCTGCTGCTAGCGATCTGCTAGCACCTGCGTGCGGATGCTTACAGCAATGGTCGGCTCAACCCATTGATCCCTCTGGGAACACCTCATGCCACTGGCATGCGTTCGGCATGCGCCTGGCATGCGTTCGCATATCGTCACACTTCGAGCGTTACGCGGAGGTGCCAGTTGCTGGCTAACCTCCCCAAGTGGACGGGCGATGCCTCCAACATCACGGGGCTGGCTCGGAGGCGAAGTGCCTCTGCAGAGACCGGCTCTTGGGAATCGGACCCAGCCGCAGAGGCCGAGGCGGCCTATCTCAATGGCTCCGCTACCGACCTCCAGCCCGACGCCATCACCCAGCCCGGCGAACAGCTCCGAGTCTATAACTTGGCCGGGTACGGCGAGCCGCTCCAGCAGAGTGAAGTACTGATCTCGTCAAAGTCGCTGGCGACGGAAGCGGCTGCTTTGGCGTATATGCGCCGAGGTACTCATGACGTGCGACCGAGCCTACTTCTGCTCATGCAGGCACAGGATCTTGACCAAATCAGCAAGTGCAGACAGTACGCACACAACTACCTGCGGCAATGGTGCGTGCGCCATGGGTGCCGGTATTCTGAAACTGTGCTCTCCTCGGCGGCGACGGATGGTCTCGCCACTTTCTACCGCCTGCGCGAAGCGCGGCGGCCTCGTTCTAGCACCCCCGCTTTGGCCACGCCTCCCACTAGAGCAAGGGCCAAGAGCCTCCACCTCCGGGATGACCATTACGGTCAACTTCGGCGAGTGGCAGTCCATGCCCTTCAAGCTCGTTATCTGGAAGCGCTCATAGACTTTGCGCGGGCCGTAGGCATTGAGCGAGAAAGCTGGGTAGATCGCCGATGCACTGGGTCACGGCCATCCGACCGAGTGGACATGCCAGAAGCGTCCCGTTACCAGGAGGCAGCTTGATCATCGGCGGCGCTATTCGCGTCGCCGATGCAGATGGCGGGGTTGCTACGCCTGATCCGGGTCATACACCGCACACCGAATCCGCCGAGTAAGGGATGCCATCGTGTGCGCTCTGGGCCCGGTACCATTCGTGCCATTCGCGGTTGATGAAACATGCCTTTTCGTAGTAGACCTCGCTGCACCACTCGCCTGCTGAGTCGCAGTATGGCGGTGTGCCACAAATGCCTCGCGGGTTCATCCCCCTGACTCTTTCCTCGCGTGTGCTTACTGAAACGAGTTCAAAGTTTGGCGCTGGCGCATCCAACTTCGCGCATGGTAAGAGCTGGCTCGCCGTCCCGCCGGCCCAGTAGGCCTTAGTGCCGAGGTGCATGCCGTCCAGATGGAGAACGTGGCGCGGTGGAGTAGTCGGAGTAGTCGGCGGGGTCGCGTCCTTAACAAACTGCTCCGGGAAACTGTAAAGGTACGAGGTAAGCGTTGTCACAGCCGTTACTGATCCGCCAGGAAAGACTTTGAAATTTGTGCCGTTCCTCAGTACATCGACAGGATCTCTTGTGCAATTGATCAAGACTTCTCGGTTAAGTGGCAGGTCTTTAGGGGTGCCTGACTGCGGGATTGGTTTACAGGAAAGTCCTGCGTTCTCCTTCGAGTGCACGAAGACGTCTGTCAACTGTTCCACGGTACCGGTGCGATTCGTCAGTAACAATTGAATTGTCTGGTCGGACGTATGGCGAACTTCGGTGTCTAGCTTGTTCGATTTTGCTTCTATGCAGGAGGCCCAGTTCTGCACGCTGGGTACGGAAACTGATCTATTGATCTGTTCTGCGACGAGGCGATACGCGTCGAGTCTCGAGTTGTCCTTGCACCATTGAGTGGTGTTTGAGTCAGTGAAGCTGAAGCCAATCGGTACCGCCTCTACCAGTACATCCATGCCTGCGCCGGTGCTGTCTGTGGATGCATGACACTTCTTCGAGTAAACCCATGCCTTCTTGTCTTCGTCAGAGTACTGATAGAAGTAATTGTTGGCAGCGTAGACCAGAACATCCCGGCACCTGTCGTCGTCCGCGGCCCGACCGATCACGGGGGTGAGGAATCCTGCTATGAGCAGAAATATCCCTAGTGTCGTCATTCGTCGTGACATGTTTGCTTGCTCCCTTTCGTCGAGGTTGTTGACGCTTCCCTTGCGCAGGGGCGGCGTCAGTTAGCCCAACGCGTGCTTCAGGTAGGGGCGGTCACAGAGATGGGCTGGCAGATTTCTCGAGGGACGCTTTGACGACCTGTCGGGAGTGATCCTCACCCCAGAATCGCCATACTCGTATACGGAAAAGCTAATCGCCCCCCGGCCTTAACTTCCCCGGTGCTGGCCCCGGCAACGACCAGCAAGAAACTTGATGACCTGAGCAGCCGTCCCTGGCGGGAGGCGTTTCTCGGGCACCTCGCGAGAAACCGCGCCCGTCGGTCTATCCGGGCAGTCCCGCCAGCCCCGTCAGGCTCAAGACGACCGAAGCCGCCCCGGTATAAGGGCGGCGCCTCTCTCACCCTAATGGCAGGGACTTTCAATGCTCAGCAACACCCCTTTGATTGGGCTTCTCGCTCCAGACCTCGAATAGGCGCCTCGGAATCAGATCGCCTCCGGCCTACTCGCGTACAAGCCACCGAGCTGGCGCACGAAGCTCGCAGACCGTCTCATCCCGAACGCGAGCGCGTACTCCGAAGACGACAAGAACGCGATGGTGCGTCAGGGCCTGCTTCACGCCGGCCTGTCGATGCTCCAAGCCCGCGGCGGCTTCGGCAATGCCCTGGGCGAAGGGATGCAGTCCGGCCTTCTAGCGATGAACCAAAGCGCCGATGACATGGTCAACGACCACTACCGCCAGGCCATGATGCAGCGGACGATGCAGGGCGCGGATCGGAACGCGAGGGCCGAGGAGCTTGCCTCCCGCGCCTTCGGACCTGACGGTAAGCCCAACATGCCTGTCATTCGCGAGCTTGCAACGGTCAATCCTGAGATGGCCAAGTCTCTTCTTGAGCTCGGCCAGCCCGAGCAAGAGAACTGGTCGCCGACGGAAATCCCCGACCCGAATAATCCGAACAACGTGCTGAGTGTCCTACACAACGGGCATGGAAAGTTCGCCTATCCCGATGGCACTCCCGTCTTCGGGGGCGCAGCTGCCGCGGCCCCGGCAGGTCCGCAGAGGACCGGCGGTCTGCTGGGTGACGCGGTGTAGACTCAGATGCCTAACGCTGGCCTCCTGAGTGGCGCGGTGGAGCGTGTCGAATCGGCCGGCAACCCATACGCGGTGTCCCCGAAGGGTGCCATTGGTCCGATGCAGACTATGCCCACGACGCTCCAGGATCCCGGCTATGGCGTGGCACCAGCGCGCGACAACTCGGTCGAGGAGTGGCGGCGGGTTGGTCAGGACTATCTGAAGGCGATGACCGATCGATACGGCATTACCGGCGGCCTGGCTGCCTACAACTGGGGCCCAGGCAATTGGGATCGCGCCTTGGCGTCGAACAACAACGACGTAAACGCAGCTCTCAAGACCGCGCCTGCTGAAACTCGTGCGTACGTCCCCAAGGTGATGGGGCTGACGGGCGATAGCGAAGGGGCGGCAGCTACGCCGCCGACCAGCCGCTTTAGCCGTCCACGATTCAAGCCGGAAGGCGAGGGCAGCGGGATGGGCACGATTCCCTCCGGCTATCGCCTCGCGCTAGACGGGAAGTCTCTTGAGCCGATCCCCGGTGGCCCGGCCGACCGCAGGAACAACCCCACCCCGTCGGACCTGTCGAAGGCCGAGATGGCGATGCGCAAGGAAGTCACGGACCGAGTGAAGGATCAGCGCGACGTCCTGACGATGTACCAGAAGGTTCAGGGCGCAGCGCAGCAGCCGAGCGCAGCAAACGATCTGGCGATGATCTTCGCCTACATGAAGATGCTCGACCCGGGCTCGGTGGTGCGCGAGCAGGAATTCGCGAACGCTCAGAATGCTGCGGGCGTCCCGGACCAGGTGCGGAATGCCTACAACAAGGCGCTGCGTGGCGAGCGACTGAACCCGGAACAGCGGAATCAGTTCCTCTCGTCCGCGCATCAGATTGCGGACATTGCCGGCAAGCAGATCACCGACGTTGCACGGGAGTACCAGACGAGCGCCGACGAGTACGGGTATGACGCGCGTCGAGCAACGGGCTTTGCAGACTTCCGAGGCGTGCAGGGCACCGTCAGTTCGGCTGGTGCGCCCGCGGCCGGCGATGTCTAGGACGGACACCGATTCAAGGGCGGCAACCCGGCGGATCCGAACAACTGGGAGAAGCTGTAATGGCAGGCCCGTGGGAAAAGTATCAGGCGCAGCCGGAGCCGGTACAGCCAAAGGCTGACGGCCCGTGGACTCGCTACCAGGCGAAGCAACCGGAGGCGGCGGCCGTACCAGTTCCTCCGCCCCCGATGGAGCGTGGGGTAAAGCGCGACCTTGGCCTCAGCGCACGAAACGTGGTTGAGGGCGTCGGTGATTTGGTGGGCATCGTGGCCGACCCTTTCATCCATGCTTACAACTGGCTGGGCGAGAAAGGCCCGACCACCAAGAGCCTGATCATTGGACAGCCTGAGCGCCGCTGGGACCGCCAGGCGACGACTCGTGAAGGTTGGGGCCAGGTGCTCGACAACATGGGCGTGCCGCGCCCAGAGACCGCGTCTGAGCGCGTGCAGGCTGATGTGGGCCGCGCAATCACCGGAACCGCTCTGACGATGGGTGTCGGCGGCGTGCTTAATGCTGGCCGCGGCGCCGCAACAAGTCCGACTATTGCGAACCGTATTGGCGACTTCCTGACCGTCTAGCCCGCTCTGCAGACCATCAGCACGGCCACGGGCGCCGGCGCAGCGTCTATCGCACGAGAAAAGGGCTATGGCCCTGGTACTCAGCTAGCAGCTGGCTTGGTGGGTGGATTGTCGCCGGGCGCCATCAGCACTGGCACCGCAGCTGCGACGCGCGGACTCGTGCGCGGCCAGTCCGGGGCGGACATGCGGCGAACGATCGAAGACTTCGCCCAGGTCGGTGCCGAGCCTTCGGTGGGGTAGGCGTCGGGCAATCGCGCTATCCAAGGCGTGGAGAACCTTCTGGGCGGCGCGCCGACCAGCGCAGGCGTGATCGATCGGTTCGCCCGGAAGCAGGCCGCAGATATCGGCGAAGGCCTGCAGGCGAACGCCGACGGGTTCTATCGGAATGCGAGCGCCGAGCGTGCGGGCCGCGCGGCAGAACGAGGCGTCAATGTCTTCGCCAAGGGCGTGGAGGCAAAACGCGACGAACTGTATGGCGCCGCCGATGCTTTGATCCCGCCGGAGACCTTGGTCCCAATGAGCCGGACGCGCGCTGCTCTCGCGGAGCTGACCGCGGTGCCGAAAGGTGCTCCGGCAACTGGAGAGCAATTCGTCAACCCACGAATCCGGTCGCTTGCCGAGAGCATCGAGCAGGACGTGATCGCATCCAGAACGGCGGGCCCTCTGGGAACGCTTGCGCCAACGTAGGGAGGTCTTGGCTACCAAACGGTGCGAGACATCCGCACGAACATCGGTCGTGACCTGGCGGATTTCTCACTCTCGAACGATCGCCCGACTAAGCAACTGAAGCAGGTCTACGCGGCGCTTTCTCAGGACCTGGACGAGGCGGCGAAGGCTCAGGGCCCGAAGGCCACCCAGGCGATGAGCCGCGCCAACAATTACTACAAGATGAGCGCGGCCCGGCTAGATCAGTTGGAGCGCGTGGTGGACAAGAACGGTGGCCCGGAGAGGGTCTATAACGCCGTCATGGCCGGCACCAAGGATGGTGGCACTACCCTGCGTGCTGTCATGCAGTCGCTGGACAGGGAAGGGCAGCGCGCGATCACCGGCGCGGTGTTGAAGCGGATGGGGTTGGCTCCTGCCGGTCAGCAGGGAGCGGAGGGCGCCGAGTTCAGCGCCCAAGCGTTCCTAACCAACTGGAACAAGATCAGCCCAGAGGCAAGGCATGCGCTGTTTGATCGACACGGCGCGTCGTTCTCAAAGGACATGGATCGGATTGCCCGTGTGGCCGAGAACATCAAGACGGGCGCTCAGGTGTATGCCAATCCGCCAGGGACGGCGAACAAGGTCGCGGCTTACACCTACGGAGCTGCGCTGGTCGGCTCGCTGTTTAGCGGGGGTACGACCGGCCTTTTGGCGGCTGGCGCAGGGCTGAACCTGCTGGCCCGAGGTCTCACGAAGCCTTGGGTGGTGCGGTGGCTAGCGGACTCCACCAAGGTGCCGGTGGGCAGTGCCGCGGCGTCGCTGTAGACGCTCCGGAGCGTGGGCCAAATGAACGGAGACGAGGAAACGGTGCAGCTCGCTGACGAGTTGCTCAGAGAGCAAGGAAGAACGTCGCCACCCCGCCAACTATAAGGACGGCGGCTACCCCAAACCAAAGAGCCACCTTCCACCCGTCGCTAGGTTCGCGGGCGTGGTCTAGCCAGTCCTTCTTTTGCCAGTCGGTCATCTCGGGGGCTCTCAACTAGGGCGCCCCGAGCCTAGCACGCCACAACAGATTGAGAGGTTTTGACATGTCGGACGTTGCAGAAAGTAGAAATGAGTAGATGGGCAAGGGTCAGGAACCGACCCCCGTGGATGGGGCAAGCCCGCTGACCGTGGACCAAGCCCTGCTGCTCTGGGGCAGCTGCCCGGACTGGCTCTGCAAGGCCCTCGCTGGCCTGATGGATCGGCAGGATGCTCTGGCGAACCTGATGGTCGGGGACTAGTTGCGGATCTTGGAAGAGGCCATCTATTCCCTTGCGGACCGTATCCACAGGATCGAGCTGGCTTTGGTCGAAACGGAGACGGGCATGACAAGGGCGAAAGACTCCACGTCGCATTGAGCAGTTGGGGCGCAAAGGCCGGCGCTTGTCGGTCCTTTCCGACGCGGGCAACATGCCTGCTTCTATCTCGGGCAGACCACCTTGCGCGCCACACTCTGTTCTCACTGCCAGAAGTACACGCCACCAGAGATCCCCGACTGTCTCGCATGCGGAGCCGCCTTAGGGGTGCAGGCGCCTCAGGTTTCCCCGGGGAAACCAGACCTGATTCGCCTCAAAGTCACGACCGCCAAAGAAGCGCGCCTGGCAATCAGCCAGTTGCGGTTGAGGAAGAAGGAGCTGGCCTTAGAGCGCACTGGTTTAGTGGCACAGTCGAAGGAAACTCACGCTACTCACGGGCACGAGGTTCGGACTCGCTCCCCGCTAGTCCGGAGGGGGGGAGTCCTAGCTGGGGTCGTCCGCGCGCTGCAGCTAGCCAGTCGCGAGTTCGCCAGAGGTGGATTGGGGGCCGATATCGCTTCGATTGACCGCGAGAAGATGCGGATAGACCGGGCACAGCTAGCGATCGATGAGGCGATAGTTGAGCTGCAGGGGTTCATCGCCTCGAGCCGGACGGGTTGAAAAACAATCAACGTCAATCAATTCGGGCGGGGACCGGCGAATAAAGTAACGGTCAAATATTGCCGGCCATTTCTAAACTAGAGTGAGATAGAAATGGCGCCGGGCTCTTTGCTAAAGAAGCAAAGAGTACCGAAGGTGGACCTTATCTAAGCGGATCGATTTTCATGGCCCGAACGCTCCACCTAGAAGGCAAAGACTGGTTCACCGAGTCGGAAGCTGCGGAGTACTGTGGCGTCGCTCTGTCCACCTTTCGCGAAGGCTACCGCTCGCTGGGGATCGTCCCCAGGCGCTTCATGGGGAAGAAGCTCTACTCCCGCGCTGACCTCTTTGCAGCGATCGACAAATCACCAGCTTGGGATCTCCGGCTGCGGTCGAGTGGCCATGTAGAAGTCGCCGTTTGGCAGCGGCTGCCTATCACTCCAACGATGGAGGAGCTGGATCCCGATTTAGCCAGGCGGCTCAGTACCATCCGGCAAAGGCCGTATAAGGCCCGCAAAAAGACGACGTCCGAGTAGGGTCCACGAAATGTCCGAGACTTGGCTAACGCCGGATGAGGTCGGGGAACTGACGGCGCTGAAGCCCAATAGCTGGAAGGCTCAGTGCCGCCGCCTGGCATCCATGGGCATCCCGTTTCTTCCTAACGCCGTGGGGCGCCCCTTGGTCGAGCGATCGGCTGTGCTGTCAGCCACCGTCCCACGCCGCCCGCGAGTTCCGAGGTCATGGCCAAACTGGGATGCCATGCCCAAGCCTGCAGGGAAGAAGCCGAAGGCTTGATCAACCCGCAGATCCTGCGCGGCGTCTAGGCAGCAAGCAGGGGCGCCATGGCCGACTTCGCTACATGTTGACCGGAAGTGCGAACTGCCAATCGAACCAAATCTCTTCGTCGTCCCGCGACACGCCTACCCAGTTGATTCGAACGCCCTTGGCGGCGAGCCGTGGAGCAAGTCGCGCTGCTGACGTATCGAAACTTGTATCGGCAAGCCTCCCGGGCCACAGGGGTACCAACGCTCCGTAGGTGACGTAGTTTGAGATCTGATGCGGAATGCCACGGGTTTCGAACAGAAGCTCCCACGTTCTGAGTGAGCTTCGATACCTCAGCTTTCCATCCTGGTCAGGAGTCAGGTCGTCAAAAGTCAGCTGGCCTAGCGGAGCGCTGAATGGCAATGCGAACCCTCGCTTTGGGCTGTCTTCGGTCAAGGCGAGCACCAGCGTCTTTACGCAGTCGTCGTCGCCGAATTCGACCTGGACGACTGAGTCAGAGAATCGGTACGCCCAAACCTTTCCCGGTGTTAGATCGATTCTTGTGCTCGGCGTCCCCAATTGCTCCCGCACGAATTCCATCGGCGCTCCAGGGCCGATGTGTTCGAAAAGGTTGGAAGGCGTGCGGCGCGAAGCAATCTTTGGGGGAACAAACTTCTGCAGCAGAGAAGTTCCTCCGCTTACCAATGCGGATCCTGCAAAGCGGCCCAGTAGAGCTTCCAAGATCCCACTCATCCGTACCTCAGCTTCTCCCCCTGCCCGGGGATTGTAGCGCTGGGCGCAAGTGTGCGTCGGCGTGCATATACCCTACACACGTACCTGCCCCGCCCATCCCCGTGACCCAGATCCATCGAGGCTTGGGCCTCGGCCTCCGCCTTGCTGAAGCCTTCTTCTGGGTACAGATCTAAGAGGTCACAGGCATAGGCGTACCGCAGGGCATGTGCCTGCAGGTCTAACGGCTCTGTGACATGCCGATGGACCGTGTTCCGATCCAGGTCATCGCGGCCTTAAGGGTCCGCCTGCCGATGATCTTTCCTCCATGCTTGGCGGCAACCGCCAACGCTTCCCGAACGGCCTCCATGGCCTTCTCCAGGTCCGGTGCGCGTGAGTCTCGCGGCCGACCGCCCTTCGTCCCGAAGATCACTGTGACGCGCCCGCCGGCCGCCAACTGACGCTCCCATGTGGCCAGGCTTGGTCCAGATTGCACGGCTTCGGCCCCACGAAGGCCTAAGGTTCGCTCCAGCTTGAAGAGCGCGACCAACCCGCCATCTACCCTTTCGGCAATCTCCAGAGCGGCCCGGTACTGCTCCTCGCTGGCCGCGATCTTCGTGCCATCCCGACAGCTGCCGCTGATGCCCAGGGCCTCGTTGCTGATGGTGGGCGAGTCTGCCGCCTGGGCGCGCCCCACGGCCCGCATAGCCCCTCGGATGTGAGATGCCTCGTTCTGTAGCGTGCGCACCTTCTTTGCCTCCGTTTTCCTTGCCTCGAAGTAGAGCGAGATGTGCTTCTCTCTGAGCCCTTCCACGTTAGCCACCTGGTAGCCGAGATCGTGGAGGAGGGCAAACAGCCGACCCATGGTTCCCATCCTGGCCTGCTTGGTCAGGTGCGCCCCGCCTTTGTCCTTTGCTGCCCCGCGTGCTGCTGAAACTGCCTTGGTCCGCTTACTCATTCGCATGTCCCTCGATGTGGCCGGCCAGCCGACTGGAGCGCCCCCGCGAGCTGCCGAGGCAGCTCTAAAAAATGAAATGACGAAGTAAGTCACCCGGGGGCGGATCCAATCACGCTGGCCGGCTTCACCGATGGGTGAGTGCCGATCCCCTCAGCACGTCAGGTGGTCCTGCGAGCTGCCGCATACGCGGTTTTGGGGAGTCCCGATTGGGAGCGATTGAGATCATGGGGTGTCTTCTCCGGACGCGTTGTGGCGTCGATGTGGGCTGCACAAGGTGGTCTGCCTTGGACAGCAAGTGGACGTGTGTGGACAGGTGTGGCCAGAGGTCTGCTCGGGGTTTTCTGACGCCATAAAAGGGAGTCAGGACCCGGCTTGAGGCTGAGTGGGGACAGCGCCTGGCTGGCCCATTGCTAACAACGCATATCAACGGAGGCCCGTCCGCCTCGGGCGGGGGAATCTGCCTTCACTAAAGTAGAGAGAAATAGTGACGAGGCAGCTCGGAGAGGCTCGCTCGGAGCACTCTTCCGGCTGAATTAAATCAACCAAATCAAAGCCGGGCTGGCAGACTGAGAACAGGGTGTATCAGTGGAGCGCGCCTAGGGACCATCTGGGCCGCGGAAACGCGTCTTCACAATCTCAGCTGCATGCGCCCAGTCGGCTGTGCGCCAGGCGTACCGGGGCGAACGATGGGCCGATGCCAGCCCAATTTCGTCGCGTCACTTTCTCAGGTGTGTCGGCCAAGCGGGCCGGTCGCGTCTTGCTTGTGTCTAGCTTAAGGGACGGCTCAAGGGCGGCAAGGGGCTAGCCTCTATGGATTAGTGCCCGGTTGGCTAGGAACACTCGGGGGCACCCAGTGCTAATGTCCGCTTCCGACCCAAAGCGGACGCTCGAAGGCATTGACGGGTCCCAAGGTGACACGAAGGTAGGAGGGGCATGGGCATCGACGTGTATTGGAAGGACGAGCGTGGCGCGATACTCGGTGCGGTCGATGACGAGGGCGCGCTCAGCGACATCAGTGATCTCCTGTACGGCCAATCGGATAGCGTCTGTCTGCGCTTTATCGACCCCGCAGGAGACGCGTGCTTCAATCAGAAACAGCTCCCAATCCTTTTAACGGAACTTCGCGAGTTGCTGCCGAACGTTCCCGAGCAGGCCAGCTCGCATCTCCATGCGATCGTGCAGCTACTTGAGGGCGCATCAAGAACGCACACGTACATCTGGTTTCTTGGTGATTAGACGTCCGCTTCTGGCCGATAGCGAGACCGAAAGGCGTAGCGCTCTCAGGAGAGCAGGTTCGACACCCCGAGGAAGAAGCGCACCATCTCAGCGGACGCATCGGGTCCTTGCGGATCGGCATAGCTGCCGCCGGCGCTTCCGCCGGACCAAGCGTGGCCGGCGCCGTGTATCTGCCAGAACTCCACCCTCGGCTCGCCCTGTGACGTACTGTAGACAGTCCGCGTGTATCCGCGTCCGGTGCTTTGGCCTTCGCTGGTTTGTTGCGAAAGCGACGGGTTCGCCCCCACGGATTGCCACACCAGCGCATCGGCATTGCTCGGCGCGACAGTGCTGTCGGCACCGCCTTGAAACACGATGATCGGAGTGACTGAATCCGATCCTCGCGTCTGCGCGCCGTCTACGGCGTCGAGGCCACCCTGGCCTCCGCCCATGGCCGCGAAAGCGGTAGCCACGTCGTGCGCAGCGCGATAAGGAAGCCCGGAGTGCGAGCCGACAGCTGCGAATACGTCGGGATATGTAGCTCCCAGAATCACTGCCATGGCGGCACCCGCCGAGAGTCCGGCCACATACACGCGCTCTGGATCGACGGAAAAAGCGCGGACAACGTCTTTCGTGAGCGCGGCGAGCAGTGCCGGTTCTCCGTGTCCACGCGCCTGGTCGGCGGGACGGAACCAGTTCCAGCACCTGGAGCGATTGGCGTTGGCGGATTGCGCCGGGTAGACGACCAGGAACCCGTGTTGTTCGGCGAGTTCGTTCATGCGCGTGCCTGTGGCGAAATCATCCGGTGACTGCGTGCAGCCGTGGAGCATCAGCAGCAGCGGACAGGGCGTGGATGGTCCGGCGGTATAGGCCGCGGGAACATAAAGCTTGTAGCGGCGCTTCCCGGCGGCATGGGCAAACGTATGCTCGGAAAATGAGCCTGGCAGCGGCGCAGGCTCCGCCGCTCCCCTGGACTGCGGCAGCCCTTCCAGTCCCGTCTTTCGAAATCCGGATGCCTTTTCCGCACCGGGCAGCGATAGAGCTGACTTTGGCGAAAGGCCTGCGGCCACCATCGCATCGTTGATCGTCTTGTCGATCTGCGCTTGCAGCGCAGCCGGGTCGACGTTTGCCATAGGTCCGGCAATAGTTGCAGGAAAGCGAGCCAGAAGCCTCGTCAAAAGAGACAATCGTATTTCTCCCTGTTGATCGTTGCTGCGCTGCAACAAACCCACCATGTGGCATGCAGCGTGAGCTGGGGATGAAAGCCAAGCAGGCGCCGGGAGATGGCTTCTCTCATCGTGGGTGCGAGACAGAGATCAGTGTCGAATGCCTGCCCGAATCGGACGGCCGCTGCGAACATGCGCCGCCGAGGTATGTATGCACATGTGCACAGGGGCGTGTGGACTCGGCCAAGTGATGGTTGCGACGGTCACGAAACAGTCATGGAGTGCGCTGCCTACGTCCCAGTTTGCCCATGCGGCGCCTCCACACGTTTGGACTGAGGTGAGTCCTTTTGGCGAAGCCAAATGCTTAGTACCACCAGAGCGAAGACGGCCAAGAATTCGCTCTGCCAGTTCTGGAAAGACTCGAACCAGAATTGCGCGTCCGTAAAATGGGACCATAGGGAGATGGGCTGTTCACCCCTCACGGCTCGTTCTTCGAGCGCATGCCTCCAGCTTCCCTCCAGGTGAAGCCAAAAGCAGAGGATAAACAGTAGGCCAAGTACCGTCGACAGGGAGTGCCCGTATAGCTTGAGGCACCAGCCTCCCATCGTGACCGGCCAGGGTCTGGGCCCCTCGTCGATACGCTCTTCTTCCACCGTGGGGTCCATCGGGCGTGACTCCGCCGACCCCTTCTGACGTAGTTTTACGGTGAGCAGGACATACAGGCCCATTTGCAGAAACTCGCTCTCCCAGTTCTCGAAAATTGCCGAGACGAAGTGGCCACTCTGCAAATACTCACCTAGGTCCAGTGCTCGCGCACCGTTTTCGACGCGCTCATCGTTATAGGCTGCTTGGCCGGTTAGCACTTGCCCAACGAGGGACAAGACCATCAATGCGATCAGTACAAGGCTAAGTCCGTTTTCTCGTAGGAACCGGTTGTGCTGCGTCGGCATGGAACCTCTCATCGCCTGAGGTTCGACCAACTCGCGTGAGGCTGGCGTGGCAGCGCCGACCTTCTCGTTAAGGAACTTCACGCCGCCGATGAAACCCAACGGAACATAGTCGACAGACCATCCGAACGAACGAGTTGTCACCATGGACCGCACTTCAAACTTCAACGAAGCCCAGATCAACGAACTGCTGCTGCAGGCGCTGGAAACCGAGCGCGGTGGGATTAAGGTCTATACCGCTGCAATCTCTGCCGCCATCAATCCTGACTTGACGCAGGAGTGGGAAGAGTATCTGCAGGAGACCCGCACGCACGAGGAAGTGCTAACGCGCGTGCTCCAGGACCTCGGTATGGATCCCGAAGCGCAGAGCCCTGGGCGCAAGGTCGTCGCTCACCAAGGAGCTTCTCTTGTTGAGGCCATCGAGATGGCGATGCGAGATGCGAAGCCCGCTGCCGCGGAACTCGTCGCCGCCGAGAGTGTCGTCCTCGCCGAAACCAAGGACCATCAAAACTGGGAGCTGATCGGACACGTGGCCAAGCACGCGAAATGGGAAGGAGCTAGCGTTCTCAAGGCCGCCTACGATGCGGTGGAGGACGACGAGGATCATCACCTGTACCACACCAAAGGCTGGTGTCGTGAGCTGTGGATTCAGTCCCTAGGCTTCCCGGCAGTACTTCCGCCGCCGGAAGAGGTGAAGCATGTTGAAACCGCGATCGGTGCCGCGAAAGCGGAAGCTTCTAGAGAGGAGATGATCTGAGGAAGATCCCACGTCTCCGCTTCCCTGCAACGAAGTAATCTCGTTCAGCTACTCACTGTGCTTTCATAAGGAGCCATCTACGTTGATCGTCTGATTTTAGTGGAACGATCGCAATGGCAACTCGGAAGGGTAAATCGGATACGACTAGCACCCAAGGTGCGCCGCAGCTGGCTTCCGGGCCGGTTGCGGACCAGGCGCGCGAGGTCGAAGAGACCGCTTCGCTGATGCCGTTCAATGAGAACAAGGCATCGGAATTCACCCTCGAAGGCGCGCGCAATCCGCCGGAGGGAATCGTAGTGACCCCGCCTTCGGAGCTGGCTGGCGCCAGTACCGTGTCGGAAGGCCAACAGAATGCGAAAGTCGGAACGCCGCCGGAATCCGGGGCGAATCCCACGGTGGGACCGTTGGATCGTGTCAGAGTGGATGCCAGTGGCCAGCGCCTGACCACCAATCAAGGCGTGCCGGTAGCCGATAACCAGAACTCACTCAAGGCAGGCGTGCGCGGACCGGCGCTGCTGAAGGACTTCATCCTTCGCGAGAAGATCACCCACTTCGACCACGAGCGCATTCCGGAACGGATCGTGCACGCGCGTGGCTCGGGTGCCCACGGTTTCTTCGAATGCTACGAACCCATTGCCGACGTGACCCGCGCCTCGCTGTTCGGGGAGGCAGGAAAGCGCACTCCGGTCTTTGTTCGATTTTCCACCGTGGCGGGCGAGCGTGGTTCGAAGGACACCGCGCGCGATGTCCGCGGATTCGCCGTGAAGTTCTATACCGACGAAGGCAACTGGGATCTGGTGGGCAACAATATCCCCGTGTTCTTCATCCAGGACGCGATGAAGTTCCCGGACCTCGTGCATGCGGTGAAACCCGAGCCGCACCATGGCATGCCGCAGGCGGCCTCGGCCCATGACACGTTCTGGGACTTCGTATCGCTGATGCCAGAATCCACGCACATGCTGCTGTGGGTGATGTCGGACCGCGCCATCCCGCGCAGCTTCCGCATGATGCAGGGGTTTGGCGTCCACACATTCCGCTTCGTCAACGAGCAAGGCGAATCCACCTTCGTCAAGTTCCACTGGAACCCGAAACAGGGAACGCATTCGCAAGTGTGGGACGAAGCGGTCAAGGTGTCGGGCGCCGACCCGGACTTCCACCGGCGCGATCTTTGGGAGGCGATCGAAACGGGCGACTTCCCCGAATGGGAGCTGGGTGTACAGCTGTTCTCGGAAGAGCTCGCCGAAAGCTTCTCCTTCGATGTACTCGATGCCACCAAGATCATTCCCGAGGAGCTCGTTCCGGTGAGGCCGATCGGCCGACTGGTGCTGGATCGCAACCCGGACAACTTCTTCGCCGAGACCGAGCAGGTGGCATTCTGCACCGCGCACGTCGTGCCGGGCATCGACTTCAGCAATGATCCGCTGCTGGCGGGCCGGATCCACTCTTACGTGGATACACAGCTCAAGCGCCTGGGCGGGCCGAATTTCCACGAGATTCCGATCAATGCACCGATCAGTCCCGTGCATAACAACCAGCGCGACGGCATGCATCGGCAGGCCATTCATCGAGGCAAGGTCGCCTACGAGCCCAATTCCCTGGCTGGCGGCTGCCCCTTCCAGGCGGGCACCGAAGGATTCGTACCATTTCCCGAGCCCATCGACGCGGACGAGGTACGCGGCAAGCCGGAGAAGTTCGCAGAGCATTTCAATCAGGCGACCTTGTTCTTCAACAGCCAGACACCGGCCGAGCAAGCCCACATCGCCGCTGCGTTCCGGTTCGAACTGTCCAAGGTGACGGTGCCCGCAGTCAGGCGGCGCGTCCTGTCCATGTTGCGCAACGTGTCCGAAGACCTGGCCGGGCAAGTCGCAGACGGCCTGGGCATGGCGCTGCCCGATGCGATGCCGCGGGCAATCAAAGCCCCGACGCCCGAAATCGACCGCTCGCCCCCGTTGTCGTTGACTGCGCGTCCCGGCTCGGTGGGCATTCGTAGCCGCAAGGTCGCCATTCTGGTGGCGCCCGGCGTCAATGCCGAGCAGGTGGAACAGTTCCGCGGGCCGTTGATGAAGGCAGGCGCGGTGGTGCGCCTGGTCGGTCCCCGGATCGGGCCGCTGGAAGCGTCGAACGGTCAGGTGCTCGAGGCGGAGGCGTCGCTGGAGAACGAACCGGCGCCGTTGTTTGATGCCGTGGTCATTCCCGGCGGGGCTGCGCACGTGGAGACGCTGAAGCTGGACGGGCGCGCCGCGGAGTTCCTGAAAGATCAATACCGCCATTGCAAGCCAATCGCGGTCTTGGCCGAGGCCATCGCGTTGGCCGAAGGTGCCGGCGTGCTCCATGACGATGCCGATCCCGGGCTGTTCCTTGAGGATGAGGCGGATGCGAGTGTCGTAGCCGAGTTCATCAAGGCCTTGGCTGCTCATAGGCACTTCACGCGCGAGCGGGATCCGCCGCTGGTGTAGACCCGCCGCCACTTGACAGGGGTGCCAAGGACGGCTCCATTTTGGATATACCGCGATGAAAGCACTGACGTATCACGGCAAGCACGACGTACGTGTGGAGACAGTTCCAGACCCGGTCCTGGTGGAGAGCGACGATATTCTCCTGCGTGTCACTGCCACTGCCATCTGTGGCTCCGACCTGCATCTGTATCGCGGCAAAGTGCCCGGGCTCGAAGACGGTGACATCCTCGGGCACGAATTCATGGGGATTGTCGAGGACGCCGGGCAGGGGGTCAGTAAGCTGCGTCGAGGCGATCGAGTGGTCGTCCCCTTCACCATTTCGTGCGGCGATTGCTTCTTCTGCAGCAAGAAGTTGTACTCGGCCTGCGAGACCACCAACCCGGGGCGCGGCACGATCATCAACAAGAAGGACGTGCGATCCGGCGCCGGGATGTTCGGCTATACCCATCTTTATGGGGGATACGCCGGGGGACAGGCGGAATTCGTCCGCGTGCCCAAGGCCAACGTCGGGCCCTTGAGGCTGCCTGAGGGATTGACCGACGAGCAGGTGTTGTTTCTCTCCGACATCCTCCCCACTGGCTACCAGGCCGTTTTGAACGCCGAAGTTGGCCCCGGGTCCTCCCTGGCCATTCTCGGCGGGGGCCCCGTCGGGATGATGGCGGCGGCCTGCGCGCGGTTGCTGGGCGTGGAGCGCATCTTCATGGTTGACCGAAACGCCTACCGACTGGCGTTTGCTGCCGCCACTTATGGAGTTGAGCCGATCAACCTGCAGGAGGAGGACGATCCAGCCGCCCACATCGTGGGGGCGACGGCGAACCGAGGCGTCGATGCCACGATTGAAGCGGTCGGCTTCGAAGCCAAGGGCAGTGCCGTGGAGACGGCCCTTACCACACTGAAGCTGGAAGGCAGCAGCGGCAGTGCGTTGCGCATGGCCATCGGCGCGACGCGGCGGGGGGGCGTGGTCAGTGTGCCTGGTGTGTATGCAGGCTTCATCCATGGCTTCCTGTTTGGCGACGCGTTCGACAAGGGTCTTGCTTTCCGGATGGGGCAGACACACGTGCAACACCATATGCCGGTGCTGCTCGAGCATATTGAGAACGGTGAACTCGAGCCGCACGCGATTATCAGCCACCGCATGTCCCTGGCCGACGCTGCGGAGGGCTACCGCATCTTCGACGAGAAGAAGGAGGAGTGCCGAAAGGTAGTTCTGACCCCCTGAGCGTGCGCCCGGGCCGGGCCTCGCAGAATCGACCGTCGCGGAGTTTTCTCAACGGGCGGCGCTTAGACAGAGCGTTCAGGCTTACACGCTATGTGCACTGACGCGCGGCCATGGTGATTCATTCCAAGGTGAGTTGACTGACATGGCACGCGACATCCTTAAGACCCTCAAGATCGAACACGATGACCTGCGTGGCCTATTCACCGAGTTGAAAGAGACAACCGACCGGGGGGTCAAGAAGCGGGAAGGGCTACTGGAGAAGATCGAAGAGGCCTTGATTCCACACGCCAAGTGGGAAGAGAAATTCTTCTATCCGGCGTTCAAGAAGCGTGCCGATCGCGATGGATTGCAGACGCATGCCGAAGCGGTAGCAGAACACCATGCCGTTGAGAACTCTGTGATTCCGGAAGTGCATGCCGCCGATCCTGGTACGCCGGAGTTTGCCGGCCGAGTCAAGGTGCTTGGCGAATTCGTCGATCACCATGCCAAGGAAGAAGAGAAGACCATGTTCAAGATGGCGCGCGAGATGTTCTCTGCCGCCGAGCTTGCGGAGTTCGATGAGCAGTATGAAGACTGGAAGCAGTCGGATGTCGCCAGTGCCCTTGTTGCCATGGAAAGGACAAAAGCCGGCGTCAAAGGCGCTGTGAAGTCGATTGCGCAGTGAGACTGTCCGCACTACATGGTCAGGTAGTCGGTCCGCGCGCTCCTTACTCGGCGCTCATTCGCACAATCGGCGAGCAGACTCGTGAGTTGAACCCGGCCACAACATGGTCGGACGCCATCCCTGGAATGGAAAAGCTTTGGCGCTCTTACGTCACCGGCTTGGAGTGGGGGGACGTTGAAGACAGACTTCGGGCCGCTTGGGAAGAGTCTGAATGGATTGCCGGAAACTCGAGCCAAGTGTCATGGAAAATATGATCGAATCCCGCAAGCGCATCGCGACTGCCGAAGCAGAGAGCCATGCAAGGATGCTGGAGCTTTGCTGGTCGTTTCGCGCCCAACTGGAACGAGTGCAGTCTGGCATGTCACCAGCGGACTATATCTGCGCCGAAGCCCTGAAGACGTTCCTGCTTCGCGCTAGCGGCGTGCGCTAACAAGGCAAGCGGAGCGGACTCGCGAACAAGCGGAACCGCCTCGCGCCGGAGGCGACAGGTGGCCCTTCTGCCCGACAGTCCTTCTTCACCCATTGCGGACCTATGCAGACCGACCTATGCAGATCTCAGTTCCTTCAGGATGCGAATTAGGCGATCCATTTCGTAAGGCTTCTGCAAGTAGGGTTTTTGGGCGAAGGCTTCCGGCAAAAGAGTAGGGTCACGAGCGCTGGTGAAGAAAAACCGAAGCCCTATGTCCACCAAATGATGGGCGAAGCCAAAAGACAGCTCTTTGCCGATCTCGATGTCGAGCATTGCCAGGTCGAAGGATATGGTGCTCACCGCCTCGGAAGCCCCGGCTATCGTTGAAGCATGAAAAGTGTGGTGGCCCTCGGCATCCAAGGCCAGCACTACGCATGTAGCCATCAATGCATTGTCTTCTAGGAGGAGAATGCGCACAGGCCTCCCAAAGCTGTACGCCTGGGATGGTCTGCCGCGCTGCCCGCCTGGATAATGGCGCTGCAGTCCTGGTTCATAAGAATCTGCACGGCTTAGCCTCATCTCGCAGCGAGCTGCACGGAGGCCCGGATGACAAGACTGGGCATGACACCAGTCCGATGCACAAACAACGCTACGCACAAAACGGTAGCGGCATGTGACGACCCAGTCGGTGCGGCGTTGAGCGTTACGTGGAGTTAAGCCCCCAACTTCGGAGAGCGACTGGCGCGCGTGTCTTCAATGATGTCTGGGCCGCCTAGTCCCCCGGACACCGTAGCGAAGTCAACTCTGGCTAGGCGTTACGCGGCGCGAACAGCAGATCGGCGACGGTGTTCAGCCCTTTCAGGAACTCATCCCGAACTGCCGGACTAAGGTCACTCTGGCGATAACGCTCGTCGTGAACGGCCACCCCCCGAAGTGCCGTCGCGCAGATGGATTCGCGCGAAGGGGATGCTTCAATTATCGCCAGCAGGGCCCATTGCATCGCCGTCAGCTGGCCTTCCAAGAAAGCGTCTTTCTCGTCCATCTGGAGTTCCTTGCATGGGTCTGCCACGGCGATATGGGCGGGATTAGCGCCTATCCTTTTCGTCCGACGGCAGTCGGACGGTGAACAGCGTGCGACCGCCAACTGAAGTGGCCGCAACGGTTCCGCCATGTGCGATGGCGATTTGCCGAACGATGAAGAGCCCCAGGCCAAGGCTGTCGGCTTCGGGATTCGAATCCGGACCCTCCTTGAATTGGCCGAAAGGCATGAACAATGCCGACATCGTATGGTCCGGGATGACAGGGCCCTCGTTCTCCACTGAGAGAGAGGTGGCGGACGCCTCGCCCTCCAGCGTTACCCGAATTGGGCCGTTTGCATCGCCATGCTTTGCTGCATTGATCACCAGGTTGGCCACGGCCTCGCGTATGCGGGATGCGTCGAAAAGCCCGGTAGTCTGCCCTCGTGATTGATACGAAATCCCGTGTTCCGGAAAGAGGGGCCGTAGCAGGTCCAGCTCATCTTGAAGTTCGGGGTCGAGATCGACGTAGGTCGGCACGATCCGCAGGCCGCCTCCGAGTGAGGCTTTGCTGTAATCGAGCAGATCGTCCAGAAGCGACTTCATGCGGGCGCCGCTGCGTCTGAGCCGTTCGATCAGGGGCGCTGCGGGCGCGTCCTCAGGGATGATTCGGGTAAGTAGTTCCGCAGTAAGGAGATTGACCGAAAGTGGGCCACGGAGGTCATGAGCAAGTGTGCCAAGGAAGACATTCCGCCACCCTTCGCTCTCTGCCGAAAAGTTCGCGATGGATTCCGCGAGCGCCTGATCGATCGCCTGGTTGAACCGTGCCATATCTCTCAGCGCGTGCTCGTCGGGTGGCGACGAGTCGCTCCATAGCGTGAGGACGGACTCTCTCAGGGCCCGGTACTCCGCGAAGACCTGCTCGAGCGTGAACCCGCTCTGCGCACGGAGTCTTGCATAAGCGCCCGTCACGGTCTCCGGCTGGTTAGCGGCGAGAACCGGGGTTTGTGCCCTGTGCACAGCCTCGGCGTCACTCTGGGCGGTGCGAAGGTCCTGGGCTATTGCCTCGAGGATGTCGGGGAGATGTTCGCGCAGGTGGCCGTTGACCGGCTGCGGGTCAAGAAGGGAAAAGGAGGCTGCGACCTGCGCCGCGCGGTCCACGATCTTTGGGCCGTTAGCCTCAATAAACTCGGCCAGCCTTTGTCGCATTCGCGTACCTGCCGCCTTGAAGGTCCGGCCAAATCCTACTCCTCAGGGCGGTCCTGCCTCCTGCGGGCCGATGGCCGGGGTCACTTCACGCCTGATCCGCCCCGCATTCGCCACAGCCCACCGCTCCACCCAAGCGATCGCTAACGCCTCACTTGGCGCGTTGGCCCGACGCTCCCTGCCCGGGTCCAGATGACGGTTGACCGTCGTCCGCCAAGCCTCGTTGTGGAACGCGACAACCGCGACCGACTTCCCGCCACAATGCAGCCATTGAGTCGTCGCAGGCCCACTGACGAAGCCACGCTTCCAAGTGATGTCCGGCGGGAGCGGGAGTCGTGTCATGCCGGGCATGATCAGCGATGAGGCGCTCACGCAATGAGAAAGCGGCATTAGACCGCGCGTGCTCCCCCGGTGCTCCCCCGGGTCTGCTGCCGCCCCAAAAACAGAAAGCCCAGTAAAGCCTGAGAGCCTTACTGGGCTTACGTTTAATAATGGTGGCCGGGGAGGGAATCGAACCCCCGACACGGGGATTTTCAATCCCCTGCTCTACCAACTGAGCTACCCGGCCATTCCGCGACGGTCAGGCCGTGCGAGGAGCGGAATGATACGGATCGCGGGCGGGCATGGCAAGCCGGATGTGCGCTGAACGGGTTCGCCGGCCGCTGCAGCGCCGCCGCCGGGCAGGTGCAAGATTGTGGCGTGTTCTTCCACAGGCAGCCCGTGGCTGCAGGAGAGCGTCATGAAAGCCCTGGTCCTCGGTTGCCTGGCCGCGTTGCTCGCCAGCGCCTGCGCCAGCCAGTCCCGCATCAGCGATGCCGACAAGTTGCAGTTGTACCGCGCCCACGCCGGCGCGCCGGTTCCGAACTTCCAGTACTTCGGCCGCCTCGACGGCTGGACGCCCTTGGGCGATTCCGCGCTGGCGGTGTGGACCAAGCCCAGCGAGGTCTACCTGCTCGAGTTCAAGGGCACTTGCCAGGACCTGGACTTCGCCCAGGCCATCACCGTGACCAACCAGTTCGGGCGGGTGTATCAGAACTTCGACAAGGTCATCGTGCTGGGCCAGACGTCGAACCAGATTCCGTGCTGGATCAAGGAAATCCGTCCGGTCGATGCCAAGGCGCTGAGGCAGGCTGAAAGCGAGAAGCGTGCCGCGCAGGTCGCCGAGCGCGAGAAATCCTGAACTCAGGTTTCCGGCGCGACGTAGCCGGCGGGTTTGGCCGCGTCGCCGCCAAACAGGAACTTCTCCATCTCGACTTCGAGGAAGGCGCGGTGCTTGGGGTCGAGCGGCGACAGCCGGTTCTCGTTGATCAGCATGGTCTGGTGCGCCAGCCACGCCGCCCAGGCGGGTTTGCCGATGTGGGCGAAGATGCGCTTGCCCAGTTCGCCAGGCCACGGCACGAAGTCGAGGCCTTCGGTTTCGCGCTTTTCGTATTCGCAGTAGACGGTGCGGGGCATGGTTCAGGATTCCCGGGCGCTGGCTTCCAGCAGTTTGCGGATCGGTGCTGGAATGCCGATCGCGCCTAGTTCCTCGCGTGCGACCCAGCGCAGGTCGTCATTGTCGCCGATCCGGCCGCGCAGCGCGGTGCCGCGCCAGCGCAGCGGCTGCAGTTGCAGCTTGTAGTGGCTGAAGGCGTGGTCGATGGCGGGCAACACCTGCGCGTTGGAGTAATTGCCAGTGAGGTGTTGCTGGAACCAGTCCTGCGCCAGCGTGTCGTCATCGGCCTGCGGCAGGGTCCACAGCGAAGCCCAGATGCCGCTCGGCGGTCGTCGCTGCAGCAGGATGCGGCCGTCGCTGTCTTCGGCCCACAGCACGTGCGCGTACTTCTGCGGCGGTGTCTTGCCGGGCTTGGGCGTGGGCAGGTCGGCGACGCGGCCTTCGCGACGGGCGATGCATGCGTCCTGCATCGGGCACAACACGCAAGCCGGGTCGGCGCGCGTGCAGAGAGTAGCCCCGAGGTCCATCTGCGCCTGGGTGTAGTCGGCCATTCGCAGCGGTGGCAATTGCGCTCGGGCAACGTGGCCTTCGGCAAGCGCCCACAGCTTCTTCTCGACTGCAGGCAGGCCGGGGTAGCCGTCGATGCCGTGATAGCGGGTGAGCACGCGCTTGACGTTGCCGTCGAGGATCGCGCAGCGCTCGCCCCACGCCTGCGAGGCGATCGCAGCGGCGGTGCTGCGGCCAATGCCGGGCAGGGCGGTGAGTGCATCGAGATCGCGCGGCAGGTCACCGTCGTGCAGTTCGACGCAGCGTTTGGCAGCTGCGTGCAGGTTGCGTGCGCGGGCGTAGTAGCCCAGCCCCGACCACAGCGCGAGCACGTCGTCGAGCGGTGCGGCGGCGAGGTCACGCAAGGTCGGCAGCGCGGCGACGAAACGCTCGAAGTAGGGCGCGGCGGTCTTGACCTGCGTCTGCTGCAGCATGATCTCCGACAGCCACACCCGGTACGGCGAGCGCGGGTGCTGCCAGGGCAGGTCATGGCGGCCGCTGACGTCGAACCAGGTGAGCAGGCGCGTGGCGAATGCATCCACGGTTGTCGTCGTACTCACGGTGTGATCGCCTCGCCCGGCGCGGGTGCGAAATCGACTTCGACGCCTTCCAGTGTCGCGCCGCCAATCACCAGCTTCGGCGTTGACAGCTGCCCGGCCAATGGGGGCAGCGGCGTGCCCTGGTCGATGGTGTCGATCCAAGTCAGCATTTCAGGCAGGCGGAAGTGTCCGTCGAAGCGGGTGGCGTCGCGCTGCAATTGCAGCGCACTGGTGTCGGACAAATCGGCGCGGCCGCGATATTCGTACTTGAATGGCAGCGCCGACACCGATGATTGCAGCGGTTCCGGCAGCGCCGGCCAGGCCTTCGGCCAGTCGGCGATCATGCCGTCCAGGCGCAACGCCAATGCGTCGCCAAACGCGAATCCGCCGCGCGCATGCAGGCTGGGCATGGCGTCGCGTCCGCGCAGGGCGAAGCCGAGCGGCGTCATCGTCAATTCACCCGAATGCAGGCGCAGCGGGCCGGCCAGTCCGAACACGAACGGCAGCACCGTATCGCCGTTGCGATAGCGCGCGACGGCGCCGAGGCGGATGACGTCGACGCCCATGCCGTCGTTGCCGTCGCGTACGAGCCCGGACAACACCAGCCGCATAGGCAGCGACCACGGCGACGATTCGACGCTGACATCCCCGCTCAGGCCCAGTCCGGCGTTGGCGGCAAAGCGGGTCAGCGCAGCATCGAGGTCGAAGGGCGCGGCGATCGTGCCGCTGGTGAACCGTCCGCGCAGCTGTGCGGTCAGGGCGCGATCGGGATACAGCGCGGGCAGGTCGATGTCGAGCGCATCCACCGACCAGCCGTCGCCGATGACGCGGCCACGCAGCACGCGCATGCCGTCGGTCAGCGTCGGGATGCGCGTCTTCGACGCAGGCCGCGTGGCCTGCCAGCGTTGCAGTGCCGCGAGGTCCAGATGCGGCGCATCCAGTTCGATGCGGCGGACAGTCAGGTCGTTACCGGCGGCGCGGATGGTGGCCCATGGCACTTCGAGCTGGATGCGCTCGGCGCGCAGCAGTGGCGTGGTCGCGCCGGGCTGGCGGGCTACGACATCACGAATCAGCAGCATCGGCGTGCCGCGCAACCGGTACTCGCTGGCGCCGGCCGCGGTGATCTCCAGGCCGAGCGCTTTGCCGGCCTGGGAGAGGATCAATCCGGCGACGCGACTGGGCTGACCGATCCAGCGCACTGCGAGCACGAGCACGGCGAACAGCACGACCAGCGTGATGAGCACGATGCTGCGGCGGCGCGATGGGCGACGCGGGATGGCTGGTTCCGGCGCGGCCATGGCTGGCGTCGGCCGCGTCAGGCGCCGAGCGACCCGGGCAGGAGGGCGTCGACGAAGGCCTCGGCATCGAACACGCGCAGGTCCTCCGGACGCTCACCGATGCCGGCGAAACGGATCGGGATGCCGAACTCGCGTGCGAGGGCGAACACCACGCCACCCTTGGCGGTGCCGTCGAGCTTGGTCACGACCAGGCCGGTCACGCCGACCGCGGCATGGAACTGGCGCAGTTGCGACAGGGCGTTCTGTCCGGTGGTGCCGTCGATCACCATCAGGACCTCGTGCGGTGCGTTGACGTCGATCTTCTGGAGCACACGCTTGATCTTGCCCAATTCGGCCATCAGGCCCTGCTGGGTGTGCAGGCGGCCGGCGGTGTCTGCGATCAGCACCTGCGTGCCGCGCGCCTTGGCGGCCTGCAGGGCATCGAAGGCAACCGAAGCGGCGTCGGCGTTCTGGCCCTGGGCGACGACCGGCACGCCGTTGCGATCACCCCACGCCTGCAACTGGGCAACGGCGGCGGCGCGGAAGGTGTCGCCGGCGGCGAGCATCAGCGGGCGGTTTTCGTCCTTGAAGCGTTTGGCGAGCTTGCCGATGGTAGTGGTCTTGCCGACGCCGTTGACGCCGACGGTGAGCAGCACGAAGGGCTTTGCACTGGTGTCGATCTGCAGCGGCTGCGCGACCGGTTGCAGCATCGCCAGCAGGTCCGCGCGCAACGCCGTCAGCAATGCGCGCGCATCGGCGAACTCGCGCGCCTTCATGCGCTTGCGCAGCGACTCGATCAGCTCGGTGGTCGCGCCGACGCCGACGTCGGCGGTGATCAGCGCGGTTTCGATCTCGTCGAGCAGGTCGTCGTCGAGCTTGGGGTTGCGCGAGAACAGCCCGCTGAAGCTGCGCGCGATGCTGCTGCTGCGCAGGCGCTCGCGCCAGCCGGTCTTGCCGGGCGCGGCAGGGGCGACGATGGGATGGGCGGCGAGGGCGGCTTCGGCCGGAAGCGAAGGTTCCGGGGGCGGCTCGATGACCAGGGTCTTGACCGACTCAACATCCAGTGCGGCGGCGATGATCTCGGCCGGAACAGGCTCGGGTTCGCGGTGCTCGGACGGCAGCGGTTGCGCGGGCGCGGCGACCGGTTCGGCGACAGGCGCCTCTTCGTCGAGTCGCGCCGGGAATGCCGCGGCAAGTTCCTCGATGCTGTAAGCGCCCTCGCTGGTGCCCGGCTGTGCCGCTTCGGCTGGAGTCTGGGGTTTCTTGCGGCGGAAAAAACTGAGCATCGAGGGCAATGGGGGAATGCGCGAGAATGCACACATGCTAGCACCGGCCCCTTCCCGACCCTGATGAACAAACCGCCCCGACGCCATCCCGGCACCGTCGCCATGCCGGCCACCTCGGCCGCGGGCAAGGTGCGCCTGATCGGTGGCCGCTGGCGCGGCACGCGGCTGAGCGTGCCGGCCGTGGCCGGCCTGAGGCCGACCTCGGACCGGGTGCGCGAGACCCTGTTCAACTGGTTGATGCCGATGCTGCCCGGCGCCCGCGTGCTGGATGTGTTCGCCGGCAGTGGCGCGCTGGGCATGGAGGCGCTGTCGCGCGGTGCCGCCAGCGCGGTGCTGGTCGAGCGCGACCCGGGCCTGGCCGATGCCCTGCGCGAACTGGCCGCGCGCCTGCCCGGAGGGGAGGCGGCAACGATCATCCAGGGCGACGCGCTCTCCTGGCTGGCGGGGCAGGCCGGAGCCGGTTTCGACCTTGCGTTCCTCGATCCTCCCTTTGCCGCCGGCCTGTGGGACAAGGCATTGCCGCTGGTCGCGGCCACCCTCAAGCCCGACGCCTGGCTGTACGTCGAGGCGCCGCATGACGCGGCGCCGCAATTGCCGCCGGACTGGCGCCTGCACCGGGAAGGGCGGACGCGGGAAGTGCGCTTTGCCCTCTACAGGCGGATATAAGCGGTCGCGTCGCAGGGGCAGGGGCGACGGAATGCTGTGTCGCAGGCGGGGCGGCCTTGCCGGCGCCACCCGGTTTTGCGCCACCCGGTTTTAAGCCACTGTTACACTTCGGCCACCTGTCGACGACCCGAATGACCGTGGCCCGAAACCGAATCGCCGTATACCCCGGCACCTTCGACCCGATCACCAACGGCCATATCGACCTGGTCGACCGCGCAGCGCCGCTGTTCGAGCGGCTGATCATCGGTGTCGCCGAAAGCCCGGGGAAGAGCCCGGCGCTGCCGCTGGACCTGCGGGTCGAGCTGGCGCGCAAAGCGGTCGCCCACCACGCCAATGTTGAGGTCCGCGGATTCGACAGCCTGCTGGCGCACTTCGTCGACCAGGTCGGCGGTGGCGTGTTGCTGCGCGGGCTGCGCGCGGTGTCGGACTTCGAGTACGAGTTCCAGCTGGCCAGCATGAACCGTCACCTGATTCCGGAAGTCGAGACGCTGTTCCTGACTCCTGCCGAGCAGTACGGCTTCATTTCCTCTTCGCTGGTGCGCGAGATCTCCCGCCTGGGCGGCGATGTCTCGGGTTTCGTGCCGCCGGCGGTAGCCGCAGCGTTGCAGGCGCAATGGCAACGCAACCACCGTTGATCCGCAACGGCGTCCGCACAGACGCGCTCAAAATTTCCAGAACCTCCACCAGTTCCACCATTACACAAACCTATAGTCACCGAAGGGGACCCCGATGAAGACCACCACCCGCTTGTTGCTGCTTGCCTGCTTGTCGATGCCGTTGCTGGTTGCCTGCAACAAGGGCGACGACAAGGCCGCTGCCGTTGTCGAAGCGCCGCTGGCCGCGCCGACCACCAACGAAGGCGCCGCCTGGGACACGTACCTGACCGAAGTGGTCAAGCGCAACATCGAAGGCGCCACCAACGTCTACCTGTACACCCTGCCGGACCCGGCCGGCGCCGACTTCGAGGGCGAGTACGCCCGCCAGCTCGAGAAGGCGCAGGGCGACGTTGCCCGCGGTGGCGTCGAGGGAACGCTGCTGGCCTTCGGCTCGCAGAACTCGGCCAAGTCGGCTGACCTGGCGATCGCCTCGTTCGCCCAGGCCCAGCCGGGCACGATGAAGGGCGTGCGCCTGATGTTCATCGGTGCCAGCGCCGACAGCGAGCGCGTCAAGGCCGCCGTCGAGCCGTCGGGCGCGAAGTACGAGTTCATCGAAGCCAAGTGACGTTCTGGCGCGTGGCCGCATTCGCGGCCACGCCTTTGCCAGAACGTCATCCCCGCGAAGGCGGGGATCCAAGGACGTTGCTTTTGCCTCTTGCCGCACGCATATCAGGAGCCAGCGTCCTTGGATTCCCGCCTTCGCGGAAATGACGAAGTTTTCCTGGGCCGGATGAGTCACCCCCTGCCGTCGGCCTGAGTCCCCCATGTCCCTCAAGATCAACGAGCTCTGCGTCAACTGCGATGTCTGCGAACCGGCCTGTCCAAACCAGGCGATTTCGCAGGGCGAGACCATCTACGTGATCGATCCGGCGCGCTGCACCGAATGCGTCGGCCATTTCGACGAACCGCAGTGCGTGGTCGTCTGTCCCGTCGAGTGCATCGACCCCGACGCGGACCACCCCGAATCCAACGAACAGCTGCTGGCTAAGCTCGCGCGCCTGCAGCAGGAGCTGAAATGATGCGTCAAGCGTTGCGTGCGCTGGTGAGCGCCAGTGTGTTGTCCGCCGGTCTCCTGCTCACCGCGACGCTGCCGCTTCATGCAGCGCAGCAAGCCGCCAAGCCCGCCGGCCATCCGCCAGGCGTGGCGATCGCCAGTGCCCACGCGCTGGCCACCGATGCCGGCATGGAGATGATTCGCGCTGGCGGCAATGCCTTCGACGCAGCGGTCGCGGTGTCGGCCACGCTCGCCGTGGTCGAGCCGATCAGTTCGGGCATCGGCGGTGGCGGATTCTTCCTGCTGCACGACGCCAAGAGCGGCAAGGACGTCTTCGTCGATGCGCGCGAGACCGCGGTGGCCGCGTCGACCCCGGCGGCGTACCTCGACGACAAGGGCGAGCTCAACCGCGACCGCGCCACCAACGGCCCGTGGTCGGCCGGCATCCCGGGCCTGCCTGCGGCATTGGTGCATGTCTCCGGCAAGTACGGCCGGTTGCCGCTGAAGACGACGCTGGCGCCTGCGATCCGCATCGCGCGCGAAGGCTTCGAGGTGTACCCGCGCCTGGAGCGCGGTTACGGCAGCCGGCGCGAGGTAATGGAGCGCTACCGCGGCACGCGTGAGGTGTTCCTTGCCGATGGCAGCCCGCTCAAGGCGGGCGAGATACTCAAGCAACCGGACCTGGCGCGCACGCTGGAGCTGCTGGCCGAAAAGGGCTTCGACGGCTTCTATCGCGGCGAAGTCGCCGCCAAGCTGCTGGCTGCGGTAAAGGAAGAAGGCGGGCAATGGCGCGCCGACGAGCTGGCCGGCTACCGCGTCAAGGAACGCGAGCCGCTGCACTTCCAGTACCGCGACTGGACCGTCACCACCGCGCCGCCGCCGTCGTCGGGTGGCGTGGCGCTGGCGGAGATGCTGCAGATGCTGTCGGGCTGGGATCTGTCCAAGCTCGACCAGGCCCATCGCACCCACCTGATCACCGAGGCGATGCGTCGTGCCTTCCGCGACCGCACGATCTACCTGGGCGATCCGGACTTCGTGAAGATGCCGCTGGCGCGACTGACCAGCGCCGATTACGCCGCCGGGTTGCGTGCGACGATCCATCCGGAGAAGGCCACGCCCAGCGATCTGCTGCCGGGCCAGCCGGCGCCGCTGGAAGACGACGAAACCACGCACTTCTCGATCATCGACGCCGACGGCAATCGCGTCTCGACCACTCAGACCGTGAACCTGCTGTATGGCTCGGGCATGGTCGCGCCGGGCACCGGCGTGCTGCTCAACAACGAGATGGACGACTTCGCCCTGCGTCCGGGCACGCCCAACGCGTTCGGCGTGATGGGCTTCGCCGCCAACGCGCCGGCAGCGGGCAAGCGCATGCTCAGCTCGATGACGCCGAGCTTCATCGAATCCAAGGACAAGCTGGCGGTGATCGGCGCGCCCGGTGGCAGCCGCATCATCACCGAAGTGCTGCTGGGCATCCTCGGTTACGACGCCGGCCTGGGCGCGCAGGAAGTTGCTGCGCTGCCGCGCATCCACCACCAGTGGATGCCGGACGTGATTTCCGCCGAGAAGGGCACGCTGGACGCGCAGACGGTGACGGCGCTGGAGGCGATGGGGCACAAGGTCAATGCCGGCGAGAACACCTGGGGCAACCTGCAGACGGTGTCCTGGGACAAGCGCAGCAACGTGCTGGAAGCGGGTACCGACCCGCGCAACCCGGTCGGCAAGGGTGCGGTGGAGGGGCGCTGAGCCCCTCGGGCCCGTGGCCCCGGCTGACGCCGACCACCGTTCGTCCTGAGCGTAGCGCAGCGAAGTCGAAGGACCTGGGCGCCGGGGAGCCTGGCCCGCCCTGATCCTTCGACTTCGCGCCTTCGGCACTACGCTCAGGACGAACGGTGGCTTTGGCGGTGGACTTCGCCAGATTGCGATATCGCGAACCTAACGCGCGTGGAGTTACCCTAGCCCGATGAAACTCTGGTCAATTCTCGGCAACAGCCAGAAGCTCGATGGCGGCGCGATGTTCGGCAATGCGCCGCGCGCGATGTGGGCCAAGTGGTCCGCGCCCGACGAGCACAACCGCATCGAACTGGCCTGCCGCGCGCTGCTCGCCAGCCCGCTTGCCGGCAAGACCGTGCTGTTCGAAACCGGCATCGGCGCGTTCTTCGAGCCGAAGCTTCGCGAGCGCTACGGCGTGGTCGAAGACCAGCACGTGCTGGTGCAATCCCTGGCAGCGGCCGGTTTCGCTCCGGATGATGTCGATGTGGTGGTGCTGTCGCACCTGCATTTCGACCATGCCGGCGGACTGCTCGCGCCATGGAAGGAAGGCGAAGCGCCGAAGCTGCTGTTCCCGAACGCGACCTATGTCGTCGGGCGCGAGCATTACGAGCGCGCGCTGCATCCGCATCCACGCGATCGCGCCAGCTTCATTCCGGAACTGCCGGGCCTGCTCGAAGCCACCGGTCGCCTAGAACTGGTCGATGGCGAGTATTCGCGCACGCTGGGGAAAGCGGTGCGTTTCCACTACAGCGATGGCCATACGCCGGGATTGATGCTGGCCGAAATCGTCGGCCCGGACCTGGTGGGCGGTGAACCGCACGGCGGCGTGGTGTTCTGCGCCGACCTGATTCCGGGGCGGCCGTGGGTGCATGTGCCGATCACGATGGGTTACGACCGCAATGCCGAGTTGCTGATCGACGAGAAGAAGGCTTTCCTCGCCGACAAACTGCGTCGCAACGTGCATCTGTTCTTCACCCATGATCCGCAGTGCGCGCTCGCGCAGGTCACGCAGGACGAAAAGGGAAAATTCGGCACGACCCACGAGGTGGCCGAACTGCAGGCGAGGGCGCTGGTCGCATGACGCGGCCTGGAGCGACAGCCTGGCTGTCGCTGGCCTGCGCGCTCGCCATGGGCGCGGCGTGCTGCAGCACGGCATGGGCGCAGCCGGCGGTCGTCGATGATTCGCTCGATGCGCCAGTTCCCGGCAAGGCGTTGCGCGACCGTGATTTCGGCGTCGGCACGCGCGGCCTGGGCCTGGATCGAAGGGTCGAGATGTACCAGTGGCGTGCCAACCGCGATGGCTACACGCGGGTGTGGAACGCCGCAGCGATCGACTCGTCGCACTTCAAGCCGGGGCATGCCAATCCGAAGAAGCTGCCGCTGGAAAATCGCCGCTGGTGGTCCGACGACGCGACGCTGGAAGGCAAGCCGATCGATCTGGCGGTGTTGCAGACGCTTGGCCAATGGCGCGTGTTCCGACCCAACTTCTCGCGACTGCCGGCGAACCTGGCGGCGTCATTCCAGCCCGAGGGCGACGGCCTGGGCAGTGCCGAGAATCCGCTCGATCCGCAGGTCGGTGATATCCGCATCATTTGGCGCGAGCTGAGCCTGCCGCCGCTGGAAGGCAAGGTGGAACTTCGCGGCCATCGCTGGGTGCTGTCGCCGGAGGCCGCGGCGCAGGCGTTGAGTGCAGAGCGTGCGTCCACGGTGGTGGAATTGCCGCCGGGGACGGACCAGCGGCTGTTGCCGTGGTTGCTGGCCGCAGCGGCGATGCTGCTCGGCGCGGCGCTGGTGTGGCGGCGCGTGCGGCGCAAGCGCGATTGATTTATTGCCGTCATCCCGGCGAACGCCGGGACCCATTTTGCTTTCGTTCTACGGCACGTCCATGGATCCCCGCCTTCGCGGGAATGATGGACCTTCTCAGCCGTTGTGCCGAGTCCCGAAAATCTTGTCGCCGGCGTCGCCCAGGCCCGGCAGGATGTAGCCGACGTCGTTGAGGCGGTCGTCGATGGAGGCGGTGTACACCTCGACGTCCGGGTGGCGACTCTCGAGCACGCTCAGACCCTCTGGCGCCGCCACCAGGAACAGGCCTTTGATGCGCTTGCATCCTGCCGCCTTGAGCATGTCGACGGTGGCGACCAGCGTGCCGCCGGTGGCCAGCATCGGATCGAGGATCAGCGCAGTGCGTTCGTCCATGCGACCGGTGAGTTTTTCGTAGTAGCCAACCGGTTCGAGCGTGCGCTCATCGCGCTGAAGGCCGACCACGCCGACCTTGGCGGCGGGAATCAGGTCGAGCACGCCCGGCAGCATGCCCAGGCCCGCGCGCAGGATTGGCACCAGGGTCACCTTCGCGCCCTTGATTCGACGGGTCTTCACCGGCCCAGCCCAGCCGTCGACCGTGATTTCCTCGGTCTCGAGGTCGGCGGTGGCCTCGTAGGTGAGCAGCGTGGCCACTTCGGACGCCAGTTCGCGGAATTCCTTGGTGCTGATGCCGGCCCGGCGCATCAGGCCGAGCTTGTGCTGCACCAGCGGGTGGCGGACTTCGATGATCTTCATCGCGCAAGCCTAGCGCAGCCGGAGGCGCGGCTGCCACGTCCGGCATGACCGGCCGCCGCCCGGGCGCCTACACGTTCCCGTTCGCATGGACGGCCGAATATCGGGGCGTCCGGCAGGGAACGCCAAAGGAGCCCCATGAGCAATCCCGCCGTCACCTACGAACGCGAGATGGTCCCGGCGCTGTTCCGCCCCTGGGTCGGTGCGCTGCTCGAGCTTGCGCAACCTGCGCCCGGCGAGCACGTGCTCGACCTTGCCTGCGGCACCGGCATCGTCGCGCGCCTGGCCGCGCCGCGGGTCGCGCCGGACGGGCGCATGGTCGGCGTGGACCTCAACCCCGACATGCTCGGCGTGGCGCAGGTCCAGGGTGCGCTGGAAGGGCTGGAGATCGAATGGAAGCAGGGCCGGCTGGAAGTGCTGCCGTTCGCCGAGGCGGAATTCGACCTGGCGCTGTGCCAGCAGGGCCTGCAGTTTGTCCCCGACCGCGCTGTGGCATTGGGCGAGGCGCGGCGCGTGCTGCGCGACGACGGTCGCATCGCGCTGTCAGTCTGGCGCGGACTGGATCACCATCCGTTCTGGTCGCGGTTCAACGACGTGCTGGTGGAGCTGATCGGCATTCCCGCACTTGCCGCGCCGTTCGAGCTGGGCCAAGCGTCGGAGCTGGAGTCCCTGCTGCTTGCGGCCGGATTCCGCGACATCTCGATCCAGGCACGGGCGATGCCGGCGGCGTTTCCCGATCCGGACAGTTTCGTTGCGATGGAGGTCGACGTCATTGCGGCGGCGGTGCCGGCAACGCAGCACCTGGACGCAAAGGCGCGCGCTGATCTGACCGAGGCGGCACAGGCACGGATGGCCGGGGCGATCAGGGAGCAGATCTGCGACGGGCACGTGGTGGTGCCGATGCATTCGCACCTGGTGCTCGCGCGGATGTAGGTGTCGTCCCCGCGTCGTCCCGGCGGTGACCCGCCGGGACGACCTCACAGTCAGAACGAATAGCGGGCGATCAGCTGGTACACCGGGCCGGAAGTCTCGCGCTCCAGTTCGTACTCGTCGAAGTCGCGGTCGATCTGGTCGGCGGCATTGTCGAACTTGTTGAACGCTTCGTCCTTCGAGGCATCGAGCAGGTTCGAGCCGGTCAGGCGTACCGACATGCGATCGCCGAAGCGCTTCTCGACGAACACTTCGAGGTCACCGTCGTAGGTCGTCGTGACTTCCTCGCTGACGATCCGCGAATAGGCATCGCCCTGGCGGCGGTAGCTCGCACCGAACGAGACGCCCCAGTCGGGGATGTTCTGGATGAAGCCGACGTTGTAGACGTATTTGGCCTGGTTGTTGAAGCGACGCTCGCCGAACTCGTCGTCGACCGAGCTGTCCAGCCACGAGTAGTTCACGAACACGCCGGTGTCGGGCAGGTCGATCACTGTCAGCGGCGTCGACAGGTCGAACTCGATGCCGTAGATGTAACCGTCGCCGACGTTGCGGGCGGTGTAGACGAAGCTGTCCGGGTCGAACTGCGGATAGCCCGGGGTGTTCTCGTTGGCGCCGGGATTGTCGTCGAGGAACTCCTCGACCTCGTCCTCGAAGTCGTCCAGCGCGGTCGAGCTCGGCTCGCCGGTGTTGACCGTCTCGATCAGGTCCTGGATGTCGCGGTAGAACGCGTTGACCCCGAACACGCCGCGCTGTCCCAGGCGACGCTCGTAGCCCAGGTCCAGGCCCCACGCGCGCTCGGGTTCGAGCAACGGGTTGCCGGTGAAATCGTTGTCGCCGAACTCTTCCTCCAGCGTCAGCGGAAGGATCTGGTCGAAGTTGGGACGCCGCACGGTGCGCGCCAGCGACAGGCTGATGCGGTCGTCGGCGGTCACGTCCCACTTCAGGTGCGCGGACGGTAGCAGCGTCGAGTAGTCGTTCGAGGCGGCGGTATCGTCGGCGCGGACGTCGACGTCGGTGGTCTCGTAGCGCAGGCCGGCTTCCCAGGCGATGGCGCCCGACGCGCCCGAGAACATCAGGTACGGATCCAGGCGGGTCTCGTCGATCCGGCTGGCCATGCCTTCGAAGTCTTCATAGGGCGGCAGGGCGACGTCCTCGTCGTCGGACTCGACCTCGGCGATCTGCAGGCCCGTGTCGCGCTGCTTGTCGAGGTAGTCGACGCCGAACTCGAGCCTTGCATTGCCGAACTCGCGCTTGTGCGCGGCCTTGAAGCCGAACTCGTCGTCGCGGATGTCGCTCAGCGTGCGCGTGCCTTCGCGGCCGTCGAACGACGGCGGCGTGTCCTCGTCGTCGTATCCGGTCTCTTCCTCGGTCGACACGGTGTCGTCGTCGAAGCGGGCGTAGTCGAGGTCGAACTCGGTGCGGCCGCCGAGCATGTCGAACTCGTAGTTGGCGCCAAACGACCAGTTGTCCTGCTTGATGTTCTCGAACTGGTCGTTGACCGACAGCAGGTTGTCGCGGCTGGTGCTGGTGGGGTCGTTGTACTCCAGCGAGTGCTCGGTCTCGTCGCGGTCGGTACGCACATAGAAGCCGTCCAACGACAGGCGGCCGCTGCCGATGTCGTGGGTATAGGACGCGTTGGCCGAGTAATCGGTGCCGTCGCGGGTGTCGGCCTGGTCTTCGCGGTCGACGAAATCGCCACCGGGTTCCTCGAAGCGGTCGCTGCGCTTGACCTTCGGGTTATAGCGACCCTGGACATTGAAGCCGCCGAGCAGGCGACCGCCACCGACCTCGCCGCTGCTGACGGCGCCGTAGGTGTTCTTGTACTTGCCGTCATCGAAGTGCATGACGCCGCCGCGGATGTAGCTGCCATCGAACTCGTAGGCATCGCGCAGGACGATGTTGAGTGCGCCGGCCACGGCGTCACCGGAACGGTTGGCGCTGGCGCTGCGGACGATCTCGATGCGCTCGACCAGCTCGGCCGGGATGCGGTCGACGAAGAAGGAGCGGTCGTTGCCGGCGCCCGGCACTTTCTTGCCGTTGATGAGGATCTGCGTGTAGCCCGGGTCGAGGCCGCGCAGCTGCGCGCCGTCGTACTCCAGCACGTCGGAAACGAAGGCGACGCTGGGCACGCGCTTGAGCATGTCGCCGACGGTGAGCGGCTCGAAGCGCTGGAAGAATTCCAGGTCGTAGGAGAGCACCGGCGCGATCGAGTCAGTGCGGTTGCGATAGGCGATATCGGCCTGGACGACGACGGCGTCGAGCTGCTTCGGATCCGGTGCCGGATCGCCAGCGTCGTCGGCGATGGCGGTGAAGCTGACAGGTGCCAGCACGGCGACAAACAATGCCCGCGACAGGGCGCGGGACAGGAGGTTTCGTTTCATTCGATCTGCATCCCCATGCAAGACGGCGGCAAACAAACCGCGATTTGTACGCGGCGGGGATGGCGGAAAAGTGACAGTGAAGCTGCACTTTGGACAAGGTCGGTGTTGGTGCCTGGTGCAATGACACAGTCACAATGGCCGCGTAGAAAGTCGAGGTTTGCATTCCATCCTCCGGGGGATCCGTGACATCACGCCTGACCACGTTCGCGCTTGTCCTTACGCTCTCTGCCTGCGCGACGACCGCGCCGGCGCCGCCGCTTAACGGCCATGAGCCAGAGCCCGATGAGAAGACCGCCGAAGTCGATCCGCTGCTGAGCCAGTCTGGCGTGCCACACAAGGTGGTGACCGAAGCATTCATCACCGCCGCCACGCCGGCCGACAACATCGACTCGCCGGCCAGTTGGCGATCGCCGGACGGCAAACGCTGGTTGATCGCAACCGGCAAGGCCACCGACAAGCTGGTGGTCTACGACGGCGACAGCGGAAAGTCCGTCCGCAGTGTCGGCGGTCCTGGCACCGCGCTGGGCCAGCTGCAGCGTCCAAACGGCATCGCCGTGATCGACAACTACGCGCTGGTGGTCGAACGCGACAACCGCCGCGTGCAGATGTTCCAGTTGCCTGACCTCAAGCCGCTGCTGGTGTTCGGCGGCGACGACCTCAAGCAGCCGTACGGGCTGTGGGTGCGGGCGCAGAAGGACAGCTACGAGGTGATCGTCAGCGACAACTACATGTCGCAGCAGAACGAGGACCTGCCGCCGCCGCTGGCGCAGCTGGGCGAGCGTTTCAAGCGCTATCAGCTACGGCGTGTGCCCGGTGGCTGGCAGGCGCGGCTGATGGGTTCGTTCGGCGACACGGGTGAGGCCGGCGCGATCCGCATCGCCGAATCGGTGTTCGGCGACGTCGCCAACGATCGGCTGCTGCTGGCGGAAGAAGATGTCGTCACTGGCACGCGTCTGCGCGAGTACGGGCTCGACGGCCATTACCGGGGCCGCGATATCGGCGCCGGTCTGTTCAAGGCGCAGGCCGAGGGCATGGCGCTGGCGCGCTGCGCCGACGGCAGTGGTTACTGGATTGCCACCGACCAGTTCAAGGATCGCAGCCTGTTCCATGTGTTCGATCGCGACACGCTTGAGCATGTCGGTGCCTTTGCCGGTGGCAAGACGGCCAATACCGATGGCGTGTGGCTCGACCAGAGCGCGAGCGCGCGCTTTCCGCAGGGCGTGTTCTACGCGGTCGATGACGACCAGGCGGTGGCGGCGTTTGATTGGCGGGATATTGCCCGGGCGTTGTCGCTGCGGGATTGCAAGGTCCCCTCTCCCTGACCGCTTTCGCGGTCGTCCCTCCCCCACAAGGGGGGAGGGTGCTTCAAGCGCTTGCCGTTGTTCGGGGGAGGGCAGGCTGACGATTGATGCATCCGCGTGACCCTCTCCCCTTGTGGGAGAGGGACAGGCGCGAAGCGCCAGGAAGAGGGGTATTACGCCGCCGCAGCCTGCTCAGCCCGCGGACCTTCCTTCAACGCCTTCGCCACCATCGCCACCAGCAGATCGATCTCCTCGCTGGTGATGGTGAACGTCGGCGTGAAGCGCAGCGAATTGACGCCGCCGTGGATCACGCCGATGCCGCGTTCGCGCAGCCATTCTTCAGTCGAACCCGCGCCATAGCACTTGAACTGCGGCGCCAGCTCGCACGAAAACAGCAGGCCGGTGCCCTGGACCTTGGTGATCAGGCCGCCGAGCTCACCCTTGAGCTTCTCCAGCTTCTCGATCGCCTCCACGCCACGGACGCGGATGTTCTCCTGCAGGGCAGGGGTCACCTGCTCCAGCACGGCGCACGCGACATCGAGCGCGCGCGGGTTGCTGGTCATCGTGTTGCCGTACAGGCCCTTCTTGTAGAGATCGGCCGCACGCTTGCCGACAGCGAGCACCGACAGCGGGTACTGGCCGGCGTTGAGCGCCTTGGAGTAGGTCTCCATGTCCGGCGGATCCATCTGCTCGAAGCCGGGGTAGTCGACGATCGACAGCACGCCGTGCGCGCGCAGGCCTGCCTGGATCGAGTCGACCAGCAGCAACGCACCATGAGCGCGAGTCAGCTCGCGCGCTGCCGCGTAGAACGCCGGCGGCACGCCGCGGCCCGGGTCGCCTTCGCCCATCACCGGCTCGAGGAACATCGCCTCGATGAACCAGCCATTGGCGTCGGCGTCGGCGAAGATCTTCTTCAGCGCGTCGACGTCATACGGCTCGACCGTCAGCAGGGTGTCCTCACCGCGGAAGCTGGCCAGGTGCTGCATGTAGGTCTTGCGCGAAGAGTCCGAATACAGCGCCGGGCGCTCGGTGCGGCCGTGGAAGCTGCCCTTGACCACCACGCGCTTGATCGCGCGGCCGGCGTGGCGACCACCCGGGTCGGTCATCAGCTTGGTGTTGACGTCGGCGATGCGCGAAGCCAGCGAGACCGATTCCGAACCGGAGTTCAGGCACAGGAACTTCTCGTACGGACAGCCACCGCGGGCAGTGCCAATAGCGGCGCGCAGCGCGCGATCGAAACGCAGTTGCGACAGCGACGGCGTCATGATGTTGGCCATCGCCTGCGGCTTGGCCATGGCCGCGATCACCGACTTGGGTGCGTGGCCGAAACCGAGCATGCCGTAGCCGCCGGAGTCGTGCAGGACGGCGCCCTTGAGGGTGACCACCCACGGGCCGCGTGCAGCGAGCGCCACGTACGGATTGACCGCGTCGTCCGGGTAGAAATTGATGTAGCCGGCCAGCACGGCCTCGATCTGCGCTTCCTCGTCGAGGTCGAGCAGTTCGGCGAAGTCGCCCTTCAGCCGCTGGTACTCCTGGTCGGCCGCTTCGATCGCTTCGATCAGCTCGGCGTGGCTGGCAGCGAAACGGGTGATCGTGGCGTCGTCCAGGCCCTGGGTGCGACGAAGGCCCTTGTGGGCGCGCAAGGGGGCGAGGCGGTCGAGGACGGCCATGGTGGTTCTCCAGTCGGTACGCAATGCCTCTATTATCTGGAATAATTCGTCGGTAGACAGTGCGGATTTGTACGAAATACTAGACAATCTCGTCGATTCGACGAACAATCTGGGCGAGATGAAGATTACCGACGCCGATCAGCTGCTGCTCTCGGTCCTGCGCGAGAACGCGAGGGCCTCGACCGCCGACATCGCCCGCCGTCTGAAGCTGTCGCGGACCACGGTCCACAGCCGGATCGAGCGGCTGGAACGGCAGGGCGTAATCGACGGCTACACCGTCCGCGTCCACGACGAGGCCGAGCGCGGCCACATCCGCGCCCACATCATGGTGACCGTGCTGCCCAAACAGATGGCCTCGGTGGTGACGGTCCTGCACGGGATGCCGGAGGTGCGCGCGCTGCATTCGGTCAGCGGGCCATTCGACCTGATCGCCCTGGGCGTGGTGCCGACTGTGGAGGCGATGGACGAACTGACCGACCGGATTGGCGCGATTGACGGGGTCGAGCGGACCACCTCGGCGATCATTCTGTCGGCCAAGTTCGAGCGGTAGTCCAGGCTCGTAGAGGCCCCGGGGTCTTACAATGCCCGGTCCTGCGGCCAGTCAAGCCGCCAGCCAGCCCCCCGCCTTGAAGAAATCCGATTTCCATTACGACCTGCCGCCCGAGCTGATCGCGCAGGCGCCCTTGCCCGAGCGCTCGGCCAGCCGCCTGCTGGTGGTCCCGCCTACGGACGTGTTCGAGTTCCAGGACCGCATCTTCCGCGACCTGCCGGACCTGCTCGCCCCGGGCGACCTGCTGGTGTTCAACGACACCCGCGTGATTCCGGCGCGCCTGTATGGCCAGAAGACCAGCGGCGGTCGCGTCGAGATCCTGATCGAGCGCCTGCTGGGCGGCCACGAAGTGCGCGCGCAACTGGGGGTGAGCAAGTCTCCCAAGGCCGGCGCGAAGATCCTGCTCGATGCCGGCGGCGAAGCCGAAGTGCTCGGACGCGATGGCGAGTTCTACCGCCTGCGCTTCGATGTGCCCGAGTCGCTCGAGCAATGGCTGCTGCATGCCGGCCGCCTGCCGCTGCCGCCCTACATCCAGCGTGAGGCGGGCAGCGACGACGACACCCGCTACCAGACCGTGTTCGCACGCGAAGTCGGCGCCGTGGCCGCGCCCACCGCAGGCCTGCACTTCGACGAGGCATTGCTGCAGGAACTGAGCGCGCGCGGCGTGCAGTTCGGCCACGTCACCCTGCACGTCGGCGCCGGAACCTTCCAGCCGGTGCGCGTCGACGACCTCGGCCAGCACGTGATGCACAGCGAATGGCTCAACGTCGGCGCCGCGCTGATCGAGCAGATCCAGCGCACGCGCGCGGCCGGTGGCCGCGTGATCGCGGTCGGCACGACGGTGGTGCGCGCGCTGGAAAGCGCGATGCGCAGCAACGATGCCGGCGAGCGCGAACTGCAACCGTATGCCGGCGAAACCCGCTTGTTCATCCTGCCGGGCTACAGGATCCAGTCGGTCGACGCGTTGATCACCAACTTCCACCTGCCCGAGAGCACCCTGCTGATGCTGGTATCCGCCTTCGCCGGCAAGGCGCGCGTGTTCGCCGCCTACGACCACGCGATCGCTTCGCGCTACCGCTTCTTCTCTTACGGGGATGCGATGTTGCTGTTCCCGCAGGCCGCACCGGAGCAGGGCGCATGAGCCGCATGTCGTTCGACCTGATCACCACCGACGGCGCCGCCCGCCGCGGCCGCATGTCGTTCCCGCGTGGCACGGTGGAGACGCCGGCGTTCATGCCGGTCGGCACCTACGGTTCGGTCAAGGGCGTGATGCCCGAGCAGATCCGTGAGCTGGGCGCCGAGATGATCCTCGGCAATACCTTCCATCTGTACCTGCGCCCGGGCCTGGACGTGATCGGCGACCACGGCGGCCTGCACGGCTTCGGCCGCTGGAGCGGCCCGATCCTGACCGACTCCGGCGGCTTCCAGGTGTTCTCGCTGGCGCACAAGCGCAAGATCACCGAGCAGGGCGTGACCTTCGCCGCGCCGACCGACGGCAGCAAGGTTTTCCTCGGTCCCGAAGAGAGCATGCACATCCAGAAGGTGCTCGATTCGGACGTGGTGATGATCTTCGACGAGTGCACCCCGTACCCGGCCACCGAAGAGGTGGCACGCAAGTCGATGGAGCTGAGCCTGCGCTGGGCCGAGCGCTCGAAGAAGGCGCACGAGGGTAATGACGCGGCGCTGTTCGGCATCGTCCAGGGCGGCGTCCACCCGGCGCTGCGCGACCGCTCGGCCGAAGGGCTCAAGGCGATCGGATTCGATGGCTATGCGATCGGCGGCCTCGCCGTCGGCGAGCCGGAGGCCGAGCGCAACCACATGCTCGAGCACACCTGCCCGCAGCTGCCGGCCGACCGCCCGCGCTACCTGATGGGGGTGGGGCGGCCGGAGGACCTGGTCGAGGGCGTCGCCCGCGGCATCGACATGTTCGACTGTGTCATGCCGACCCGAAACGCCCGCAACGGCCACTACTTCACCAGTTTCGGCACAGTCCGGGTGCGCAACGCCAAGTACGAGCGCGACCTGCGCCCGATCGAGGAAGGCTGCGACTGCTACGCCTGCCGCAACGGCTTCAGCCGCAGCTACCTTCGCCACCTGGACCGCTGCAACGAGATGCTGGCGCCGATGCTGGGCACCCTGCACAACCTGCGCTACTACCAGCGCCTGATGGCGCAGATGCGCGAAGCGATCGCCCGGGGAACCTTTTCGGCCTTCCGGGAGTCTTTCTACGCCGCAAGGGCTGCCGAGCCGGTTTAGGGCAAGGCAGGAGCACCCCCCTCATCCGCCCCTTCGGGGCACCTTCTCCCACAAGGGGAGAAGGGAACCGCTCGCCCCTCTCCCCTTGTGGGAGAGGGACAGGCCGCGAACGCGGCCAGGGAGAGGGGAGAGGGGGCGCGGGGCAGGGCCCCGCCCCGTGGCATAATCCCCCGCTATTTTTCGATCCAGGACAATCGTCATGAACCTGCTTGATCTCGTGGTATCCCCGGCCTATGCCCAGGCGGCCGCTCCGGCCGGCGGCAGCGGCTTCGGCATGTCGCTGCTGTTCCCGATCCTGCTGATCGGCGTCATGTACTTCCTGATGATCCGCCCGCAGATGAAGCGCCAGAAGGAGCATCGCGGCATGCTCGAGAAGCTGGCCAAGGGCGACGAAGTGCTCACCAACGGCGGCATCGCCGGCACCGTGACCGACATCGGCGAGAACTTCATCACCGTGGAAATCGCCGACAACGTGCGCATCCGCGTGCAGAAGGGCGCCATCGCCAACGTGCTGCCGAAGGGCACCTTGAAGTCGGCGTAAGCCGTCTCCAGAAGAATTTGACATACGGCGGCCGGGGTGGCCGCCGCAGGGGCCCTAGATGCTGACTTACCCGCGCTGGAAATACTTCGTAATCCTGATCGTTCTGCTGCTCAGCGCGTTGTATGCGTTGCCGAACATCTATCCGCAGGATCCCTCCGTGCAGGTCACGGCCAGCCGCGGTGCCAAGATCGATCCGGCGCTGAGTGCCCAGGTCAGCGCGGCGCTCAAGCAAGCCGGGGTCACGCCCAAGTCGGTCGAGCTCGACAACGGCAACCTGCTGGTGCGCCTGAGCAACCCCGACCAGCAGATCAAGGCCAACGACGTCCTGCGCGACAAGCTCGGCAGCAACTACGTGGTTGCCCTGAACCTTGCCTCGACCGTGCCGAACTGGCTCGAGCGGATCGGCGCCAAGCCGATGCTGCTGGGCCTGGACCTCCAGGGCGGCGTGCACTTCCTGATGCAGGTCGACCAGAAGGCCGCCCTCGACAAGCGCATGGACGCCACCGCCGAAGACGTGCGCGTGAGCCTGCGCGACGGTCGTGTGCGTTACGAGTCGGTCGAGCGCCGCGGCAACAACTCCATCGTCGCAACCCTGGCCAGCCCCGCCGATGCCGAGAAGGCACGCGTGGAAATCGCCAAGAGCCAGCCGAACCTCCTGCTCGACGTGCAGGGCAACACCCTGACCGTGCAGATCTCGGAAGCCGAGCTGCAGCGGATGGCGGTGGAGGCGATCGAACAGAACGTCGGCACCCTGCGCAACCGCATCAACGCGCTCGGCGTGTCGGAGCCGATCATCCAGCGCCAGGGCAGCGACCGCATCGTCGTGCAGCTGCCGGGCGTGCAGGACACCGCGCAGGCCAAGCGGATCCTTGGCGCCACTGCCACGCTCGAGTATCGCGGCGTGGTCGAGGGCAATCCGTATGACGCCGTCTCCACCGGCAACGTGCCGGGCGGTGCCCGCGTCTATTACCGCCGTGAGCTTGGCCCGGACGGCAAGCCGATGCCGGTGCTGCTCAACAAGCGCGTGATCGCCTCGGGCGACCAGCTGGTTGGCGCGACCTCGATGATGGACCCGCAGACCGGCACTCCGGCGGTCTCGGTGCGCCTGAACGGCGTCGGCGGCCAGCGCATGTTCGACTACACCACCGAGCACGTCGGCAAGCCGATGGCCGTGGTCTACATCGAGCGCATCCCCGAGGTGCGCATGGTCGACGGCAAGGAAGTGCGCACGACCAAGATCAACGAGGAAGTGATCTCGGTGGCCAACATCAACGGCGTGTTCGGCAAGGAGTTCCAGACCACCGGTCTGGAAAGCTCCAAGGAAGCCGCCGACCTGGCCCTGCTGCTGCGTTCGGGTTCGCTGGCCGCGCCGATGGACTTCATCGAAGAGCGCATCGTCGGCCCGAGCCTGGGCCGCGAGAACATCGAGCGCGGCTTGACCGCGGTGGTGTATTCGTTCTCCTTCGCCCTGATCTTCTTCCTGTTCTACTACCGCGTGTTCGGCATCATCACCTGCCTGGCGCTGCTGCTGAACATGCTGATGCTGATCGCGGTGATGTCGCTGTTCAACGCCACCCTGACCCTGCCTGGCCTGGCCGGCATCGCGCTGACGGTGGGCATGTCGGTCGACGCCAACGTGCTGATCAACGAACGCATACGCGAGGAGCTCCGATTGGGGCTGCCACCGCAGACGGCCATCGCCGAAGGCTACGAGCGCGCATCGGGCACCATCGCCGACGCCAACCTCACCGCCATCCTCGCCGGTGTCGCCCTGTTCGCCTTCGGCACCGGTCCGGTGAAGGGCTTCGCCGTGTCGCTGATCGTCGGTATCGCGACTTCGATGTACACCGCGGTGGGCGTGTCGCGCGCCATTGCAACGTTGATCTACGGCGGTCGCCGCAAGATCAAGACGATCTGGATCTGACGGGAAGATCACGCTAATGAAACCGTTCAACGTCTTCCCCTACGACAGCAACATCAACTTCATCCGCCTGCGCTGGTTGTCGCTGGGCATTGCCCTGGCGATGCTGCTGGTCGCCGTCGGTGCCATGGCGATCAATGGCTTCAACTTCGCCCTCGACTTCACCGGCGGCGCCGTCACCGAGATGCGTTTCGAGAAGCCGGTCGACGTCGATCAGGTCCGCGAGCGCCTCGACCGCGCCGGTTTTGGCAACGCCCAGGTGCAGTCCTTCGGCAGCGGCAACGACCTGCTGATCCGCCTGCAGCCCAAGGAAGTCGCGGCCGGTGCCGAGAACCGGGGCAACACGACTGCCAGCGACGTGCAGGCTGCGCTGGCGTTCGAGGGCAACCCGGGCAAGGTGCTGCGCAGCGAGGTGGTCGGTCCGCAGGTCGGCAAGGACCTGGCGATCAACGGCCTGTGGGCGTTGATCTTCGTGGTCGTGGGCTTCCTGATCTACATCTCGTTCCGCTTCGAGAAGAAGTTCGCGATCGCGGCCGTGCTGACCACGCTGCACGACGTGGTGGTGGTGAGCGGCTGGTTCGCGCTGAGCGGCCACGAGTTCGACCTGACGGTGCTCGCCGGCGTGCTGTCGGTGATGGGCTTCTCGATCAACGACACGATCGTGGTGTTCGACCGCGTCCGCGAGAACTTCCGTTCGATGCGTGCTTCGCCGGAGGAGATCCTCAACAAGTCGATCAACCAGACGCTGTCGCGCACGGTGATCACGTCGTTCGTGGCGTTCCTGACGGTGGTCGCGCTGTACGTCTACGGTGGCGGTTCGCTGCAGGGCATGGCCGAGTCGCAGATGATCGGCATCATCATCGGCACGCTGTCGTCGATCTTCGTGGCCTGCCCGCTGCTGACCATCGGCTTCCTCAAGGTCACCAAGCAGGACCTGATGCCGAAGGCCAAGGACGAGGCGGCGCTGGCCCGTCGTCCGTAACAGCTGCTGTTTGCTCGACGGAAAAGGCCGCGCATTGCGCGGCCTTTTTCTTTGCGTCCCAGAACCGTCATCCCGGCGAATGCCGGGACCCATCTTGATCGTGACCGTCCTGGCTTGCCGTCTGCGGAGCGGCGTCGTCCACCGCGCCGGGGATTGCTCCGCCCCTTCGTCGGACATCCTGTCCGAAGGCGGGGCGCGGGACATCCATGTCCCGCTGCTGCGCAATCCCCGGCGCGGTGGACGACGCTCCGGCACTTCATTACTCGGTCTTCGTCAAAGCCGTCGTTCCCGCGAAAGCGGGAACCCATGGACGTTGCTCTGGATCGTCATTCCCGCGAAGGCGGGAACCGAGTGACGTTGCTTCGTCACCCAGCAAGAGCTTCAAGAGCCAAGTCGCTGGGTCCCCGCCTCCGCGGGGATGACGGCTTGTCGGGAGCTGCCGAAGACCTTGCGACGAAACTCTGAAGCGGTGTCCGCCGGGTGGGGGATTGCGCAGCAGTGGGCCATGGATGGCCCACGCCCCGCCTTCGGACAGGATGTCCGACGAAGGGGCGGAGCAATCCCCCACCCGGCGAACGCCGCCGCTCCGCAGACGCAAGCCCGACGTGCTCCGTTCGGGGCACAAAAAAAGCCGCGCAATGCGCGGCTTTTCCCTCCACAGGGCAGGGCGCCTCAGTCGAACGCCGCCGCATACCCAGTGTTGACGATCTTGCTCTGCAGCGCATCGCAGATTTTCAGGTTGCCGGCGACCAGCTGACGCGGCATCTGGCCGCGGGTGTCCATCGGGCCGGTGCTGCGGCCACGGAAGTCGACCACCTTGCCGCCTGCCTCGCGCACCAGCAGCGCGCCAGCGGCGATGTCCCAGGGCTTCACACCGGCCTCGAAGTACGCGTCGGCGCGACCACAGGCGACATAGGCCAGGTCGAGCGCGGCCGAACCGGTGCGGCGGATGTCCTCGGCCTCGGTCAACAGCGTGTCGATGCACTTGAGGTGGGCGCTGGTGCGGGCGCGCTCGCGCGGCGGGAAGCCCGTGATCAGCATCGCCCCGTTGAGATCCTTGCGGTCGGCGACGCGGATCTTGCGATCGTTGAGCGTGGCGCCACTGCCGCGGCTGGTGGTGAACAGCTCGTTGCGCAGCGGATCGAAGATCACGCCATGGACCGGCTCGCCATTCTCGACCAGGGCGATCGACACACAGAAATGCGGGATGCCGTGCAGATAGTTGCTGGTGCCGTCGAGCGGGTCGATGACCCACGTGAAACGGCTGTTGCCTATCGGACCGCTTTCCTCGCCGAGGATGGCGTAGTCGGGGGTCGCGCGGCGGAATTCCTTGATGATCTCTTTCTCGGCCAGGCTGTCGACTTCACTGGCATAGTCCATCCGGTCCTTCTCGACCACGTTCAGCGCATCGAGCTTGTTCATGTGCCGCAGCAGCACGTTGCCGGCGGCGCGGGCGGCCTTGACCATGAGGGTGACGGCGGGTTTCTGCATGGCAAGCGGCCTCGTAGGGGGAGGTGGGGGACGGACTGGCGGCGGCAAAGAGCGGACCGGCTCGGGGCCGGGGCGCGGAGTTTACCATTGCAGGCCGTGACTTCCGAAGCGAAAACCGTGTCCGACTCTGCCCCCGCACCCGTCACCCACGTTTCCGGCCCTGCCGACCGCCTGCGCATCGTGCTCGTCGGCACCCAGCACCCCGGCAACATCGGCTCGGCGGCGCGGGCGATGAAAACCATGGGGCTGACGCGGCTGGTGCTGGTGGCACCGGAGAAGGCGCCCAGCGTCGAGTCCTACGCCCTGGCCGCCGGGGCCGACGACGTCCTGGCCGCCGCCACCACCTGCGCGACCCTGGCCGAGGCCGTGGCCGATTGCCGGCTGGTGCTGGGCTGCACGGCGCGCAGTCGCCGCGTCGCGCTGGAAGAGCTGCTGCCACGTGATGCCGCCGCCCGCGCGGTCGGCGAGGCGGTGGCCGGCGCCGAAGTCGCGCTGGTTTTCGGCCGCGAGCGCACCGGCCTGAGCAACGACGAACTGCAGCTGTGCCACGCCTCGGTCCATATCCCGGCCAACCCGGACTACAGCTCGCTCAACCTGGCCGCGGCCGTGCAGGTGCTCAGCTACGAGCTGCGCCTGGCCGTCCTGGCCGCTGCCTCCCCCGCCGGGGCCGACGGTGAAGGGCCGGAACGGCGCGAACCGCTGGCCTCGCATGCCGAGATGGAAAGCTTCTTCGCCCAGCTCGGCGACACCCTCGACGCGATCGACTTCCACAAGGGGCGTGCCCCGGAGTCGGCCATGCGCAAGCTGCGGCGGCTGTACCTGCGGGCCGGGCTCGACTCGCGCGAGGTGCGGATCCTGCGCGGGATCCTGGCCGATGCACAGCGCATGGCGTCCCTGGCCAGCAAGAAGGACTGACCGCCGCGCTGGCCCCGGGGCAGGGACCAGACGCCTGAACTGCGGTCCGACCGGGGGTTTGCAGTATCGGCCCGCCGGCTTTTCGTATTAGGCTGGCCCCGGCACTTTGACGGGTTGTCCGTACTTGATCGCTAGCCTGAGTCGTATTGCCCTGTTGTCCGTACTCGCGCTGGCATCGGCGGCCGTGTCGTTCGCGACGAAGGCCGGCAATGACTCCGGCGTGCTGGTGCTCGGGCGCATCAGCGACGACCCCAAGACCCACTACGAGCAGCTCAAGCCGCTGCTCGACTACGTGGTGCCGCGCATGGCCGATGTCGGCATCCGCGAAGGCCGCATCCTGATGGCCAAGGACACGCAGCAGATGGCCAGCTATCTGCGCCGCGGGCGGGTCGACTGGGTCACCGAAACCACCGGCACCGCGATGCTGCTGCGCCAGCGCGCCGGCGCCAGGCCGCTGCTGCTGACCGAGCGCGACGGCACCAGTCATTACCACAGCCTGTTCTTTGCCCGTCGCGATAGCGGACTGCGCTCGATCGCCGACCTGCGCGGCCACAGCGTCGCCTTCCAGCGGCCCACCTCGACCAGCGCCTACTTCGTCCCGGCGATCGAACTGCTCGATCGCGGGCTGTCGCTGGAGATCCTGCTATCGCCGGACGACCGCATCGAAAGCGGAGCGGTCGGCTACATGTTCGCCTGGTCCGAACTCAACATCTCGACCTGGGTGCACAAGGGCCTGGCCGATGTCGGCGTGATGAGCAACCTCGACTGGGCCAACCCGCGGCGGATGCCGCCGGCGTTCCGCAATGACCTGGTCGTGATCGCCGAGAGCGAGCAATACCCGCGCGCGATCGAGATGGTGCGCGGCGACCTCGACCCGCGCGTCGAAGCGCGCCTGCGCGAAGTCCTCATCGACGCCGCCGGCGATCCCGAGGCCGGCGACGCACTGCTGAGGTTCTTCGGCACCACGCGGTTCATGCCGATCGATCCCGATTCCAAACGCGCGCTGGACCATATCGCCAACGGCGTGACGCGGGTCCGGGCGGAGGTCGAATGAACCTTCGCTTTGGCCTGCAGGCCAAGTTCATGGTGCTGATGGGCATCGCGTTGCTGGTGGTGCTGGCGCTGGTCGCGCTGTTGTTCAACCGGCAAGAGCGCATGCGCATGGAAGTCGAGGGCGTCAGCCGCCACACCATGCGCACGATGATGGGCGAGACCTTGCGTCGGCAGGGCGAAGGTGCCGCCTCGCAACTGGCCGCCACGCTGACCAATCCGATGTACTACTCCGACCTCGACGCGATCGGCGTGCTCAGCCGGGCCACGCTGCGCAACCGCGACGTGCGCTACGTGATCGTCTACGACGACGCCGGCCAGGTGCTGCACGACGGCAGCGAGGCCATCGTCAATTACGGCAAGCGCATGGACGATGCGATGGCCGCCAAGGTCATCGCCTCCAGGGCGCTGCTGACGCAGCGCGACGAGAAGGTGATGGACGTGTCGGCGCCGATCATGATCGGCCAGCAGCGCATCGGTGGTGTACGCATCGGTTACGACCTGAGTGCGATGCGGCGTTACCAGGACCAGGCCGTGGGCCAGTTGCGCGCCCGGCTCGACGCGCTCAGCCAGCGCTACGTGATCTGGATCGGCCTGCTCGGCGCCGGCATGCTCGCCTTCGGCGCGCTCTCGCTGTGGCTGATCCAGCGCCTGCTGGTGCGCCCGATCCGCGAGCTGGCCGAGTCGGCGCGCGCGATCGAGGCCGGTCGCTTCGATACCGCCACGCCCATCGACAATCGCAACGACGAAGTCGGCGACCTGATGCTGGCCTTCGACCGGATGAGCCGCAGCCTGGCGCGTCACGATCGCGAGATCCGCCGCATGGCCTACACCGACGCGCTGACCGGCCTGGCCAATCGCCTGGCATTCCGCGAATCGCTCGACCAGCGCCTGCTGCAGCTGCACGGCGCCGGCTGCCAGCTGGCGCTGCTGTTTGCCGACATCGACGACTTCAAGCGCGTCAACGACACCCTCGGCCACGATGCCGGCGACGACGTGCTGCTGCAGTGCGCGCGCCGGATCGAGCACACCGTGCAGCGCATCGGCGGCGACGGCGCGATGCTGGCGCGCTTCGGTGGCGATGAATTCGTCATCCTCGTCCAGGCGGACCACGACCCCAACGCCGACGTGCGCAAGATCGCCACGCACCTGGCCGAGACGCTGGTGACCGAGCTGGGGGAACCTATCCTGGTGCAGGACCGCCAGGTGTTCCTCGGCACATCGATTGGCATCACCCTGTTCCCGGAAGACGCTTCGGGCGCGACCTCGCTGATGAAGAACGGCGACATCGCGATGTACCAGGCCAAGGTCGCCGGCAAGAACTGCTTCCGCTTCTACAGCCGGGCGATGGACCAGGCGGTCGAGCGTCGCGTGCACCTGGAGCACGAGCTGCGCGGTGCATGGGACCGCGGCGAACTGAGCCTGGCATACCAGCCGGTGTTCCGCCTGGTCGACGGCGCGATGATCGGTGCCGAGGCGCTGTTGCGCTGGAAGCATCCTGAGTTGGGCGTGGTCGCGCCGTCGGTGTTCATCGACGTGGCCGAGCAGAGTGGCCTGATCGAAGTATTGGGCCCGCAGGTGCTGCGCCAGGCCTGCGCCGATGCCGTGCGCTGGCAGGAATCGCGCGCTGGCGAGGAACCGCTGTTCCTAGCGGTCAACGTGTCACCGCGCCAGCTCCGCAACGGCGACCTGCCGGATGTCGTGGAGGCGTCGCTGCGTGAAACCGGATTGCCGGCCGATCTTCTGCACCTGGAATTGACCGAGACCGCGGTGATCGGCGACGAGCGCCATGCCAGCAGCTTGTTGTCGCAGCTGCGCGGGATGGGCGTGAAGGTATGGCTGGACGACTTCGGCACCGGCTTCTCAGGGCTGAGTCATCTGCGCCGCGTGCCGGTGGATGGCGTCAAGATCGACCGCAGTTTCGTAGCCGACGTACTGCGCGACCCCGACGACCTGGCGCTGACCACGGCCATCATCGCCATGGCGCATTCGCTGGGAATCCTGGTGGTGGCCGAGGGCGTGGAGAAGGAAGGGCAGTACGCGATCCTGCGCGAGCGCGGATGCGATTTCGCCCAGGGCTATTGGCTGGGGCATCCGGTGACGGCGGAAGAGTTTCTGGCTGTGGCTTGCTGACACGCCGTCCCCTCTCCCTGGCCGCCTAGGGCGGCCTGTCCCTCTCCCATAAGGGGAGAGGGTGGTCCTTCTCCCCTGGTGGGAGAAGGTGCCCGAAGGGCGGAAGAGGGGTGTGCTTTGGCTCTTCCTTCTCCCCTCGTGGGAGAAGGTGCCCGAAGGGCGGAAGAGGGGGAGAGGCGCGCAGCGCCTCACATCACCATGTCGATCCAGCGCGCAGCCGCAGCCGCAAGACTGCCCGACAAAATGCCGAACACCGCGATCGCGATCACACCTGCAACCCAGGCAAACCCCATCAGATAGCCGTCGCGCTCAAGCAGCGCCAGCGCGAACACCACCAGCAACCCGCCGAACAGGAAGTTGGTGAACGGGATCGGTAGCGACAGCAGCAGGCCCAGCAGCACGAGCAGCAGGCCGGTGAAGAAATCGGCGAGGCGGTGATCCAGCATCACCGTGGCGCGCGGTCGCACCAGCTTCTCCAGCCGCGTCAGCCACGGCGCCAGCAGGTCGCGGAAGCGCGCCATCGCGCTGCGGTGCGGGCCGCGACGGGCCAGGAATGCCGGCAGCCACGGTTCGCGCATGCCGAACACTTGCTGCAGGCCGATCAGGATCACCAGCGGGCCGCTGATCGCGCCGCCCAGTCCGGGGATCGGGATGAAGGCGGGTATGGTCGAGACGAACAGCAACATGCCGAACGAGCGGTCGCCCAGACCGTGCAGCACGTCGCTCATGCGCAACTGCTCGTTGGGGTCGCCTTCCGCGAAGCCGTCGAGCAGTGTGCGCGTGCCGGCTTCGTGGGGCTGGTCTTGCCTAGCCCGCGGTGTCATCCGGTGTCGGTTCCTGTTCGATGCGTTGCAGCAGCAGCTTGTCGATGCGAGGGCCGTCGAGGTCGACCACTTCGATGCGCCAGTGGCTCCAGTCGAAGTGCTCGCCGACGTAGGGGATGCGGCCGAAGTGGGCGATCACCATGCCGGCGGCCGTGTGGAAGTCGTGCTCGTCCTCATCCGGCAGGCGACCGCCGCCGATCAGTTCGCGCAGGTCCTCGATCGGCAGCGAACCGTCGAGCAGGTACGAGCCGTCGGCGCGTTCCACCACCGGTGAACTGTCGTCTTCGGTTTCGCCGGAATGGGCCATGTTGGAATGGATGCGACCGACGACCGCGTCCATCAGGTCGGCGACGGTGACCATGCCGCTGATGTCGCCGTACTCGTCGACCACCAGCGCCAGCGATTGCTGTTCTTCGCGGAAGATCTCCAGCAGCTTCATCGCGTGCGTCGATTCGGACACGAACAGCGGTTCGCGCAGTTGCTTGAACAGGTCCGGGGCCTTCTCGTCCAGGCGGTCGAGGAGCGACTTCACCTCGAGGATGCCGAGCACCTCGCTGTCGTTGCCGCGATACACCGGAAAGCGCGAGAACGGCATCTCGCGCATCGCCGCCAGGTTCTCGGCGAACTCTGCGGATGCATCAAGCCAGGCGATGCGCGTGCGCGGCGTCATCAGGCTTTCGGCAGTGCGGTCGCCGAGGCTGAGCACGCGGTTCATCATCTTGCGCTCGTCGGCGTCGATGACGCCCTGCTCGTGGCTTTCGCTGACCAGCAGGCGGATTTCTTCTTCGCTGATCGCACTGCGGGCGTCGTCCTTGATGCCGAGCATGCGCAGCACCAGGCGGTTGATTGCGCCAAGCGTGGCGACGATGGGCCGGGCCGCGCGCGACAAGCCATGGAGCGGCATCGCGATCGCGCTGGCGATGCGCTCGGGGTTGGTCAGGGCCAAGCGCTTGGGGATCAGCTCGCCGAAGATCACCTGCGCGGCGGTGATCAGGCTGACCGCGGTGCCGATGCCGATGGCGCGGCTGTACTTGGCCGCGGCCGGCCACAGGTCATGCAGCCAGCCGGCGATGGCTAGGCCGATCGCCTCGCCGCCGAAGACGCCGGTCAGCACGCCGATCAGGGTGATGCCGACCTGCACGGTCGACAGCAGGTTGTCGGGATGCTCGGCCAGCAGCAGGGCGGTGCGGGCGCCGCGGCTGGGATGGACCGGGTCCTCGGCCATCTGCTTCAGGCGCAATTTGCGCGAGGTCATCAGCGCCATCTCCGACAGTGCGAAGAAAGCGTTGAGGATGATCAGGGCGATGACGGTCAGCAGTTCCAGCATGCGGTCCCTACCTCAGGATGGCAGGCCGGAGTGCACACGCCGTGATGGGGGAAAGGGGGGCAGGCGTGTGCGGAAGGCTGTTCTGGGTCGTCGTCCATGGGGCCGGGGGCAGGAAAAAAGGGGGTGGAACCAGCAGGGATGGTAGCAGGGCGGCCGAATTCAACCCGTGGGGCGAGCGCTGCTGTCGCCGAACCGTCATAATTCCGCCCGCAGAACCCCACCGAGCCGCCCGTCCGGCACCTAGAAGGCACCTCCCGCATGTTCTCCCTGCAAACGATCTTCGGCCAAGGCAACCAGTTCTATACCCTGCTGGAAGAGGCCGCCGTCGCCGCCCACGACAGCACCAAGGCGTTGCACGCCATGCTCAAGACCGCCGACCGCCAGCCGGGCCTGGACGCCTTCAAGCTGGCCCGCAAGCGCGAGCGGGACGCGTCCGACAAGATCAGCCAGGAGCTGGTCAACAGCTTCATCACCCCGATCGAGCGCGAAGACATCGAGGCGTTGGGAACCGCGCTGTACAAGATCCCCAAGCAGGTCGAGAAGTTCGCCGACCGCTACTCGCTGGCGACCCGCCATCTGGAGCACATCGACTTCGCGCCGCGCGCGGCGATGCTTGAGCAGGCCTCGGCGGTCGTGGTGCAGATGGTCCAGCAGCTGCGGCACCTGAAGCTGGAGCCGATGAAGGCGCTCAATGACCAGTTGCGTTCGATCGAGAACGAAGCCGACCGGCTGATGCTGGAGCTGTACCGCGACATCTATTCCGGTCGCCTGGACAACCTGCAGATGTTCCTGCTCAAGGAGTTCTTCGAGATCCTCGAGAAGGCCATCGACCGCTGCCGCGAGGCTGGCTCGGTGGCCTACGAAATCGTCCTGAAGAATTCCTGAGGGCCAGGCCGATGTTGACCCTGGTCCTGGTCGTGGTATTCGCGGCGCTCGCCTTCGAATACATCAACGGCTTTCATGACACCGCCAACTCGATCGCGACCGTGGTCGCGACCAAGGTGCTCTCGCCGATGCAGGCGGTGGCGATGGCGGCGACCACCAACCTGGCCGGTGCGCTTTTCGGCACGGCGGTGGCCAAGACGATCGCGTCGGGCCTGCTCGACAACGGCGTCGTCCAGGTCTCCTCGCAGCTGATCCTGTGCGCGCTGCTGGGCGCGATCGTGTGGAACCTGATCACCTGGTGGAAGGGCCTTCCGTCCTCGTCCTCGCACGCGCTGATCGGCGGCCTGTGCGGCGCCGCGGTGGCGGCCGCAAGCAACAACTTCCACGCGGTGATCTGGTCGCAGCCGTCGGACCCCTGGTACAAGAGCGCCGGCGTGTTGTGGAAAGTGGTCGTGCCGATGTTCAGCTCGCCGCTGCTCGGTTTCGCCTCCGGCTTCCTGTTGATGGGATTGCTGTTCGCGATCATCTCGGCGATGGCCAGCAGCGGTGGTTTCCTCGCGCGCTGGGCGCGACCGCGCTGGGTCAACGCCTTCTTCGGCAAGGCGCAGCTGGTCAGCGCCGCCGGCATGGGCTTCGCCCATGGCATGAACGATGCGCAGAAGACCATGGGCATCATCGCCCTGGCGCTGGTCGGCGCGCAGTCGGCCGGTACGCTCGACAATCTGCCGTCGTGGCTTGCGTTCCTGCACCCCTCGCGCGAGGCGCTGGAAAACAACGACATCGACATGTGGATCAAGTTCACCTGCGCCATTGTCATGGCCGCTGGTACAGCCGCAGGTGGCTGGCGCATCATCAAGACGCTGGGTCACAAGCTGGTGAAGCTGCACCCGATCAACGGCTTCGCTGCCGAGACCAGTGCCGCTGCGGTGATCATGGCGGCGTCCTCGCTGGGCATCCCGGTGTCGACCACGCACAACATCTCGTCGGCGATCATGGGCGTGGGCACGGCCAAGCGCTTCAACGCCATCAAGTGGACGGTGGTCGAGAAGATGATCTGGGCGTGGATCCTGACGATCCCGGCCGCGGGTGGCATTGCCTATATGTTCTTTGAGTTGTTCCGGGTGATGGGCTGGGTGTAACGCCCGATCCCCTCTCCCTGGCCGCCTAGGGCGGCCTGTCCCTCTCCCACAAGGGGAGAGGGTTGTTGTTTCCTTCTCCCCTCGTGGGAGAAGGTGCCCCGAAGGGGCGGAAGAGGGGGAGGCTTTCCGCCTCGACCCCTCAGAACAAATCCCCACCCGCCGACAACGACCGCTCCATCCGGTCGCCCAGTCCGCCGATCTCCAGCACCAGGCGGTCGATCTCGGCTGCATCGAGGCCGTCATAGGGACGGTTCTCGCACAGTTGCAGGTGCGGTACGCCGTCGAGATCGCCGATGGCGAGATAGCCGACGCAGCTCTGCCAGTTGAAGATCAGCGCGCGCTTGGCATCCAGGCCGGTGATCGGCGAGACCGCGGTGCTGACACGCAGGTATGGGCGGCCGTCCTCGTCGTCCAGTTCGGACAGGAAGATCGCCTGGTGACGCGTTCCCTGCTCGAGCGACAGCTCGATGCAGATCAGGTCGGCGCCGTGTTCGGTGGTGTTGAAATCGGCCGCTTTGAGATGGCGACGGATCGATTCGAAGTTGCGCACGTGGCGGCTCCTTCCGGGGGATGATCGGTATGCTACCGCGATGAGCAAGCCCACCGCCGCAAAGGACGACGCCGCAACGCGCATCCTGGCCGCGATCCGTGCGATCCCGGCTGGCGAAGTCGCAGGCTATGGCGAGGTCGCGCGTCGCGCCGGCTTGCCGGGCAGGGCGCGCCTGGTCGCGCGAATCCTGGGGCAGAACGACGACCCCGACCTGCCGTGGCACCGCGTGCTGCGCTCTGACGGCCGCATCGCCTTCCCCGAAGGCTCCAGGGGCTTTCGTGAGCAGGGTCAGCGGCTGCGTGCCGAAGGCGTGCGGGTCGAGGCCGGGCGCGTGCGCGGCCAGCGCGCCGCCGCCACGCTCGACGAGCAGATGTGGGGTGCGCCCCTGACCCCCCATGTCAATGAAGCCGCGGCGGTGAGACCGCGACGCGCGCGGACAAGCCCTGCAAAGCCCTCCGCCGCGCCTGGCAAGGCACCTGCACGCGCCAAGCGCCCTGGCTGAGGCCGCGGGCCACGCGAGTCATTCCTCCGGCCCGATGGCGCCGGTCAGCGGCTACCATGTAGCGCACCCTCAGGAGTCGCAATGTTTTCCAACCTTCCCCCTGTCACCAAGGCCCTGCTGATCGCCAACGGGCTGGTGTTCCTGTTGCAATGGGCGCTCGGCGACGTCGCCCTCGCGCAGTTCATGCTGTGGCCGCCCGGTGGCGGCGAACTGGACGGCGTAGGTTTCATGCCGTGGCAGTTGCTCACCTACAGCTTCATGCACGGCAACTTTGCCCACCTGCTGTTCAACATGCTGGCGCTGGCGATGTTCGGCGCGCCGCTGGAACACGTGTGGGGCGATCGGCGTTACCTGATTTACTACCTCGTGTGCGTGGTCGGTGCGGCGCTGTGCCAGATCGGCGTGGGCATGTGGACCATGTCGCAGGGTGGGGAGGCCTATCCGACCGTGGGTGCGTCCGGCGGCATCTTCGGTCTGTTGTTGGCTTACGGTCTGTTGTTCCCTAACCAGCGGGTAATGCTGCTGATTCCGCCGATTCCGATGAAGGCGCGCACGCTGGTGCTGGTCTACGGCGCGATCGAGTTGTTGCTCGGCGTGACCAATACGATGCCGGGCGTGGCGCATTTCGCGCACCTGGGCGGCATGTTGTTCGGCTGGTTGCTGATCCGCTACTGGCGCGGGCAGCCGCCCTTCGGCAAGAAGAAGGGCCCGCCGAAGATGCGCGTGGTCAGGTAGCTCGTCGTCCCTACGGGAACAACCGGATCTGCTGATCCGCCGCCACTTGCATGCCGCTACCGGCCTTGCACGTGAACGCTTCACCAAAGCTGGCCTGGTTGAGCAGCGGTCCGTTCGTTCGCCAGAGCCCCGGTGCGTGCACGCTGGAGGCCGCGCGCTGTTTCGCAGCCTCGGTGGTCATGTGCTGTGGCCACAACGCGGCCCAGCCCTTGTAGAAGTCCTGGCTGTCCGGCGCCGCGGCGCCCGGTTCGGATGCGCCCCAAGCGGCCCGGGCCAGTTCGACACCGGCGATGTCGGCGATGTTCTCGCCGGCCGTCTGCGCGCCATTGACCCGCATGCCGCTCAGCCCGGGATATTCGAAGCCGCTGTACTGCGTGGCCACGCGCTTGCTCAGCGCATCCCAGGCAGAGGCTTCCGCCGGCGTCCACCAGTCGCGCAGTTCCTGCTTGGCGTCGACGAAGCGGCCGCGGTTGTCGAAGCCGTGGCTGAGTTCGTGCCCGACCAGCGCGCCATACGCTCCGTACTGCCACGCCGCCGACTTGCTGGTGTCGAACACCGGCGGCTGCAGCATCGCCGCGGTCACGATCAGGCGGTTCTGGGTGATGTCGTAGGCCAGGGAGGGCTCCTGCGGCAACACGTCCCAGCGACGGTCGGCATTGCCGCGGCCGATCCGCTTCATCTCTTCGCGATGGCGCCAGGTCGATGCGATCAGCATGTTGCTGCCGAAGCTGCCGCGGCCCATCGGTTGCACGGTGTAGTCGAGGTCACGGTTGGGCGTGCCGACTTCGATCTTGAGAGCGTCGAGCTTGGCCTTGGCTTCCGCCTTGGCTGCTGCGCTGAAACGCGTGTCGCGTTCGAGCGCCTGGCCGAGGGCGTCGCGCACTTTCGCCGCGATCTCCTCGGCGCGCTTGTCGGTGGCCGCGGGCAGGTAGCGCGCGGCGTACTCGTGTCCGACCATCGGGCCGGCGGCGAGCGTGATCGCATCGAGCACCGCCTGCGGCCGCGACGGCGGTGCCGCCAGACCTTGCAGCACCTGGCCACGGAACTCGAAGCTGGCATCGCGAAATGGTTTCGCCAGGTACGGCGCCATCGCATCGCCGATGCGCCAGCGCAGGTACGCCTTCCATTGGTCAGGCTTGAGACTGCCGACCAGACCGTCGAGTTGTGCGAACAGCGCCGGGTTCGCCACCGACACGGTGTCGTCGCTGACGCCCTGGACCTTGAGGAACTGGTCCAGTTGCAGCCGCTTGTACTTCTTGCCCAGTGTGTTGGTGGCAACCGGGCCGAAGTTGCTGCGCGGGTCGCGCAGGTCGAGCAAAGGTCTGGATGCCGAGGCAATCCGCGTTTCCAGGTCGATCACGGCCTGCGCGTCGGCCGCCAGCTGCGCCTGCGGCGTGCCGGTCAGGGCCAGGATCTTCTGCACGTAACTGCTGTAGCGGCCCATCAGTGCACGCGTGTCGGCATCGGTGCGGGTGTAGTAGGCCGGGTCAGGCAGGCCGAGTCCGCCCTGGGCGAAGTAGCCGATGTGGCGATTGAAGTCGTTGAGATCGATGTCGGCGCCGAAGTTGAACAACACCGGGATGCCGACCTGGTGCAATGCCGCGATCGTCGGCGGGATGTCCTTGGCACTCTTGATCGCATCGATGCGACCGATCAGCGGCGCGATCGGCTGGGCGCCATCGCGCTCGACCGCGGCTTCGTCCAGGCCGCTGGCCCAGAAGTCGCCGAGCAATCGCTGCACGTTGCCCTGTGGCGCCTTGGACGCGGTATCGAGCAGGTCCAGCTGCTGCTGGCGCGAGCGTGCGCCCAGTTGCTCCAGTGCCGAGACCGAGCCGACGTTGGGCAGCAACGTATTGCTCCTGAGCCAGTCGGCGTTGGCGTAGGCATAGAAGTCGCTGCACGCGCTTGCCGCAGCGGCTGCCTTGGGTTTGGCGGCGCGCTTCTTCTGCGCATCGGCGGGCGGCGAGGCGAGTCCGGCGATCAGGCTCAGGGCCAGGGCACAGGCAAGCGGGCGTAGGTTCATGGCGATCCGTACCGGGGGAGACGGGGTGGCCCGGAGTCTAGCAGCGGCCATGTGACGCCCATCTGGGCACCCCGAACGCTGCCGGACGCAGGGTTTGGGCGGGGTTGTGCAGCACTGGCGGTGGCCGTGGATCGTGCGACCATCCGTCGCATCTTGCCCAAGCAGGGGACCGCGCATGGCCACCACCCCCGATGATGACGACCTGGATCCGCTGCCGGGATCGTCCCTCGTGTCGCGACTGCTTGGCGTCGCCGGCACGCTGTTGCGCAAGAGCCTGGTACTCGTGGCGCTGCTGGTGCTCGTGGTCGTCGGCGTGCGCGCCTGCCAGTCGACCCGGGGCCCGCCGCTGCAACCGTGGCACACGATCGTTCCCGACGAGCTCAGCGCCAGCGCGATCACCGCCGGCAACTGGCAAAGCTATGTAACGGCCGAGCAGCGCATGTACGAGCAACTGCGCCGCAAGCTCGCCAGCGCCATGGAGCCGGACGACCGCACCCTGCTCAATCGCTACTACGCCGCGAGCCTGACCTCGCCGGAGGCGTTCGGCCACGATTGGAACCGCTCCTTCGTGCTCGAACCCAAGGGCACACCGAAAGGCGTCGTCGTGCTGGTGCATGGCCTGACCGACTCTCCGTACAGCATGCGCAGCGTGGCCGAGATGTATCGCAGCCATGGCTTCACCGCGATCGTGCCGCGCATGCCCGGGCACGGGACCGTGCCGGCAGGACTGGCGAAGGAAGGCCGCAGGGAGTGGCACGCGGCGCTGGAGATGACGATGGCCGAAGCCCGGCGCCGTTCCGCGGGCCGCCTTCCGATCCACCTGGTTGGCTACTCCAACGGCGCGGCGCTGGCGATGCACTACGTCATGGCGCGGATCGAGCGCGGCGACAAACGCGACGTCGATCGCATCGTGCTGATGTCGCCGATGATCGAGGTGAACAGATTTGCCCGCTTCGCCGGCATTGCCGGCTGGCCGGCGTTCTTCACCCGCTTCGCCAGGTCGGCCTGGCTGGACGTGTTGCCCGAGTTCAACGCGTTCAAGTACAACTCCTTCCCGGTGCGTGCGGCGCGCGAGTCGTACCTGGTGACCGATGAGCTACGCGTGGTGATGGACGAGGTTGCCGCGCAACGGCGACTGGACCAGGTGCCGCCGATTCTGGCGTTCCAGTCGGCGGTCGACGACACCGTCGGCGCGCGGGCGGTGATGACGCGGTTGTTCGATCGTCTGGCCGCCAATGGCAGCGAGCTGGTGCTGTTCGACGTCAACCGCAGCCGTGTGATCGCGCCGGTGTTGCGTACGCGGTCGACCGACTGGGTTGGTGATGTGCTGCAGGATCCGGCGCGTCGTTACACGCTCACCGTGGTGGGCGCGGCGTCATCCGAAGATGCGGCGGTGGTGGCGCGCATGCGGGAAGTTGGTTCGTCGGTGGTCAAGCAGCAGCCTGTCGGTGTGCGCTATCCGGACGATGTGTATTCGTTGTCGCACATCGGCTTGCCGTTTGCGCAGGACGATGCGCTGTACGGCAATGTGCCGTCGGGGCGGGCGATCGTGCAGTTGGGGGCGTTGGCGGTGCGTGGTGAGCGCAATGTGCTGGTGGTTTCGCAGGACAGCCTGAGTCGGCTCAGTTTCAACCCGTTCCATGCGTACATGCTGGCGCGTATCGCCGAGAAGATTCCGGCGAAGTAGGGTGCGAAGCAACATCAACAGCTTCCGCCACTAAAGCGGCGGGTCACTTTTTCTTTGCTGGCCCAAAGAAAAAGTAACCAAAAAGAAACGGCCTCCTTGACACCCCAGTCCTACGACCGGAGTGCTCGAGGGGATTTTCCGACGGGACATCCTGTCCCGACGGAAAACGCCGCACGTCCTGTGCGGCGCCCTCCGGGTCTGGCACTGCTGCTGGCGACGAGGGTCACCTCGAAGGCGTAAGACGAAGCCAAGAGCCAGCAAAGCAAAAGGTAAAGCCAACGTCCTTGGATCCCCGCCTTCGCGGGGATGACGGTTGAGGTGTGCCCGTCATTCCCGCGCAGGCGGGAACCCAGCGTCGTTGCTTGCTGATCGCCGAAGACCATGCAGCGAATCGCCCGAGCGTTGTCCGCAGAGGCGGGGAGTGCGCAGCAGCGGGACATGGATGTCCCGCGCCCCGCCTTCGGACAGGATGTCCGACGAAGGGGCGGAGCACTCCCCGCCTCTGCGGACGACGCCATCCCGGAGACCACGCCTTCCGGCTGAAACAACGGCAACGTCAAGATGGATCCCGGCGTTCGCCGGGATGACGGTCAGGGGTGGATGACGTGACGGCCTGGGTCGCCGCGTTCGCCGGGAGGACGGTGAAAGGACGACGGGAACCAAAAAAGAAGGCCCGGGAGGTCCCGGGCCTTCTGCCTTGCCGACGAGGGCCAGGAGTACAGCGTTAAATCACCAGATCACGACCTGCTTGTCGCCTTCGCGAACCATCGGCTGGCCCGGCTTGCACGAGAACGCAGCGGCGAATGCCGGCAGGTTCGACGGAGCGCCGATCGCACGGAACGTCGCCGGAGCATGCTCGTCGGTGTTCACGCGCAGCTTCAGCTCATCGTCGGTGAAGTTGCGACGCCACACGGTGCCCCAGTTGAGGAAGAAGCGCTGGTCGCGGGTCAGGCCGTCGGTCTTCGGATCCGGCGTGCCGTCGGTGGCCTTCTTCATCGCGTCGTAGGCCGTGGCCAGGCCGCCCAGGTCGGCGATGTTCTCGCCCAGGGTCAGGTCGCCCTTCACCTTCATGCCCGGAGCTGCCTCGTAGCTGCTGAACTGCTGCACCAGCTTGTCGGTGCGGCCCGAGAAGCTCTTCGCGTCCGCATCGGTCCACCACACTTCGAAGTTACCGGCCGGCCCGAAGCGGCTGCCCTGGTCGTCGTAACCGTGGGTCATCTCGTGGCCGATCACCGCGCCGATGCCGCCGTAGTTGGTGGCGTCGTCAGCATTCGGATCGAAGAACGGCGGCTGCAGGATCGCGGCCGGGAAGACGATCTCGTTCTGCAGCGGGTTGTAGTAGGCATTCACCATCTGCGGCGGCATGCCCCACTCGGTGCGATCGACCGGCTTGCCGATCTTGCCCAGGTTCCACTTGTAGTTGAACTCCTGCGCAGCCAGCACGTTGCCGATGTAGCTGTCGCGGCCGGTGGTCAGGCCGTCCCACTCACGCCACTTGTCCGGGTAACCGATCTTCGGAGTGAAGGCGGCCCACTTCTCCATTGCCTTCTTCTTGGTGTCGTCGCTCATCCAGGCCAGGTGCTCGATGCGACCCTTCAGCGACTCCGACAGGTTCTTGACCAGCGTCTCCATCCGAGCCTTCGACTCTTCCGGGAAGGCGACCTTGACGTACATCTGGCCCAGCGCTTCGCCGGCCTGGTCCTCGACCGTCGCCAGCACGCGCTTGCCACGCTCCTTGAGCTCCTTCTGGCCGCGCATGGTCTGGTTGTAGAAGGCGAAGTTCTCCTGGACGAAAGCGTCCGAGAGGTACGGCGAGGCGCTGTCGATGGTGTGGAAGCGCAGGTAGGTCTGCCACTGCTCGGCCGGCACGTCGGCCAGCATCTTGCTGACTTCCTTGTGGAAGTCCGGCATCGCCAGCGAGAACATCTTCGGCGCGGCTACGCCCTGCGACTCGAAGAACTTGGTCCACGGGAAGTTCGGCGCCAGCTTGTCGGCGTCGGCCAGGCTGACGGGGTTGTAGTACAGCGAAACGTCGCGCTGCAGCGTCTTCTTGTCGATCGACGCCTTGGCCAGGCGGGTCTCGAAGGCAACCACGTCCTTGGCCTGCTTGGCGGCGTCGGCGGCGGCAACGCCGCTCAGCTCCAGCACCTTGGCGACGTGCTGCTCGTAAGCGGCCAGCTTGTCCTTCTTGTCGGCGTCGAAGTAGTACGCCTTGTCCGGCAGGCCCAGGCCGCCCTGCGAGGCGTAGGCGATGTTGTTCTTGGAATCCTTGAAGTCGGCCTCGGCGCCGAAGCCGAACAGGAAGTTCTCACCCTTGGCGGCGCTGGTGCGCAGGTAGTCGGCGATCTTTTCCTGGCTGTCGAGCGCGGCGATCGCGTCGAGGTGGCCCTTCAGCGGAGCAATGCCCTGCTCGTTGATCTTGGCAGCGTCCATACCGGTGGCCCAGAAGTCGCCGACGATCTTCTCGACGCCGGTGGCCTTGGTGTCGGCGGCGGCCTGCTCGGCGAGCTGGCGCTGCACGGCGATCGAACGCTCGTTGAGCATCTCGAACGCGCCCCACGACGTGCGGTCACCCGGGATCGCGTTGGCGGCAAGCCACTTGCCGTTGACGTAACCACCGAAGTCCGTGCACGCGTCCTTGCTGGTGTCGAGGTCGGCGACGGTGAAACGGTTCACGCCCGGCAGCTTGCTCTCGTCGAGCTTGAGGGCGGTGGCTTCGGCCGGCTTGGCGGCGTCGGCGGCCGGCGCTGCGGCTTCTTCCTTCTTGGCGCAGGCGGCCAGGGCGGTGATGACGGCAAGGGAAAGTACGAGGACTTGCGGTTTGTTGAGGCTCACTGATGGCTCCGGCCGGTCAGGCATGGGAAATGAAACGACGACCCCTGGGCGGGGCATCGGCGGACATTAGACTGGTTCAGCTCTGTAGGGGGGTGTCGAAGGTCATGAGGGTGGGCCGGCCGGCAGCTTTGGCACCGTCATCCGGCCCGCCCGCGTCCTGAATGGGGGCATGTTGGGATCGCCCCCATTCAGAAAGTTTCTCAAAATCGGCCGTGCTCAGGCCGAGCCGGCCTCTAACGCCACGCCCCGGCGCTGCCGCCACAGGTAGCCAATGCCCAGCAGGACGAACCAGACCGGGCTGGCCAGCAGTGCCTGGCGGGTATCGGCCTGCAGCGTCAGCAGGACCAGGACGAAGGCGAAGAACACCAGGCAGGCGTAACACATGGCCACGCCGCCGGGCATCTTGAACTTCGAGGCTTCGTGCAGGTGCGGGCGCTTGCGACGGTAGGCGATGTAGGCGAACAGGATCAGCGACCAGACGAACATGAAGAGCACCGCGGCCAGCGTGGTGATCAGGGTGAAGGCCGTTACCAGGTTCGGGATCACGTAGACCAGCATCGCGCCGGCGAGCAGGCACAGGCACGAAAACAGCAGGCCGCGCGAGGGCACCGCCGCGCGCGACAGCAGCGCGAACGACTTCGGCGCGTGGTCTTCCCGGGCCAGGCCGTAGAGCATGCGGCTGGTCGAGAAGATGCCGCTGTTGGCTGACGATGTGGCCGAGGTCAGCACGACGAAGTTGATCAGGCTGGCAGCGGCCGGGATGCCGGCGAGCACGAACAGTTCGACGAACGGGCTCTTGCCCGGCACCACTTCGCGCCACGGCGTCACCGCCATGATCGCCACCAGCGCCAGCACGTAGAACAGCATGATGCGCACCGGGATCGAGTTGATCGCCTTGGGCAGGTTGCGCTCCGGGTTGGCGGTCTCGGCGGCGGTGGTGCCGACCACTTCGATGCCGACGAAGGCGAACACCGCGATCTGGAAACCGGCGAAGAATCCGGCGATGCCGGTCGGGAACAGTCCGCCGTCGCTCCACAGGTTCGACAGCGAAGCGACATGGCCCGACGGCGACTGGAAGCCCCAGGCGACCATGCCCAGGCCGGTGACGATCAGCGCGCAGATCGCCACGATCTTGATCAGCGCGAACCAGAATTCCATCTCGCCGAACAGCTTCACCGTGACCAGGTTCAGGCACAGCAGTAGCACCACGCACATCACCGCCGGTATCCATGGCGCCAGTCCGGGGAACCAGAACTGCGCGTAGGCGGCAATGGCTATCACGTCGGCAATGGCGGTGATGATCCAGCAGAACCAGTACGTCCAGCCGCAGAAGAATCCGGCCCAGGGGCCGAGCAGGTCGGTGGAGAAGTCGATGAACGACTTGTACTCCAGGTTCGACAGCAGCAGCTCGCCCATCGCCCGCATCACGAAGAACAGCATGATGCCGATGATCAGGTAGACCAGCAGGATGGAGGGGCCAGCGAGGTTGATGGTCTTGCCCGAACCCATGAACAGGCCGGTGCCGATGGCGCCGCCGATGGCGATGAGCTGGAGATGCCGGTTGGACAGGCTGCGCTTGAGGTGATCCGGATGCACGGGTGAATCGGACATGTGGCGCGGCCGTCGAGGTTGGGTGTGTCGACAACATAGGGGAAGCGGTGGGCCGCCGCCATAGGGCTGGCCGTCGGGCGGCGAGTGCTGCGTTGTCTGCTCTGGTGGAGTGCGCCCAGAGCGAGTGACGGACCATGAACCAGCGCCTGGCCTTGGTGGCAACGTGCATGCTGCTGGCATCGTGCGCGACGCATGCGCCGACCAGGCGCATGGAACGCGCTCAGCACACCGCCTTCCAGGCGTTGCAGGGCGGCGAGCTGACCGCGCAGGAGATCGACAAGGTCGCCGAGCTGTGTCCGTTCGGCATGCCGCAGCACGCGCCCGGCTGGGATCACGGCTTCACCGAGTTCGTCGTCCGCGACGGTTATGCGCTCGAGCACAGTGGCCAGTACCGGATACCGCTGTGGGTGTGCGAGCGCCTGGTGCCGGAGCACCTCAACAGTCGCTATCCGCGCAAGGACAACTTCCGCGCCGATCCGGAACTGTCCGGTCCGCATGCCGAGTTGGCCGATTACAAGGGTTCGGGCTACGCGCGCGGCCATCATGCGCCGGCCGAGGATCACGCCTGGAGCATGCGCCTGCTCGACGAAACCTTCTACCTGTCGAACATGTCGCCGCAGCAGGGCGGGTTCAACTCCGGCGTCTGGAGCCAGGTCGAGAAGCGCGTGCGCACGATGGCTGCCGACAGCGCGGTCACCTGGGTGATCACCGGCGCGCTGCTTTACGACCCGGAAGAGGAACAGGCTTCGACCGCCGACGGTTGGGTCGAGTACTACACGATCGGCGCCGGCGTGGCCGTGCCGACGCACCTGTTCAAGATCGTGGTCAGCGAGCAGGCCAACGGCGACGTCGACGCGGTCGCGTTCGTGATTGCCAATGCCAAGCCGCCATCGCCGTATTCGCACGCGGATTTCATCAAGCCGGTGCGCTGGATCGAGGAGCGTTCGGGACTCGACTTCATGCCCGAGCTGGAGCCGGCGGACTCGCAGCGACTGGAAGCGCGCGCCGGGCAGATCGATTCGCCGTGACGGGCTGATTGGCCATGATTGCCAACTACCGGCTGCGCTATCGGCCGCTGCGCGCCGGCGTCGCGATCTCGTCGGCGGAACTGGGCACGTTCGGCACGCTCGGATGCCTGGCCACCAGCGACGGCCAGGACCGCTGGGGCATTACTGCCAGGCACGTGCTGACGCGCACGAATGCGCTGCGCATGGATGTGTTCCAGCCGGACCTGCGCGTGGTCGGGGCGCTGGTGTCGGAGTCGTTGACGGACATGAAGGTCGTCGCCGGCCTGGACGTGGTTGCGTTCCGTATCGCGCGCACCATCGCCACGACGCCGGCCATCCTGGAACTGGGCGCGTGGCAGAGCGTTGCCGAACCCGTCAGCGGAATGGCGGTGATGAAGTCGGGATTCGCGACCGGGGTGACGCGGGCGCGAATCGGCCAGGTCGATGCCGAGGGTTTCCAGGTGTTGCCCGAGGCGGGCATGCCGCCGGGCTATGCCGCCTACGCCGCGGGCGATTCGGGCGCGGCGTGGATGACCGAGGATGCAAGGCTGGTCGGCATCCATGTCTCGCAGAGCCAGCAGGGTGCCATGGGGCGGGCGTTGCGGTTGAGGTCGGCGTTGACGCGGCTGGGGTTGCGGCTGGTGGTGTAGGTGGCCAGACTCGCCGCATGACCGACTCGTCGTTCCGGATCAACAGCGCACTGACCGTGGAAGCCAGGCGCGGCCCGTTCGGTGGCCGGCGCTGGATGGCGTTGCTGACCGCGCTCGCTGATGCCGAGTCGATCACCGCCGCGGCCAGGGAAGTCGGCCTGAGCTACAAGGCGGCGTGGGATGCGATCGATGCCATGAACAACCTGTCCGATCAGCCGCTGGTGGACCGCGCTGTCGGCGGCAAAGGCGGTGGCGGCACGCGCCTGACCGATCACGGTCGACGGCTGGTTGCGGCTTACCAGGCGGTCGAGGAAGAGAACGAACGTTTCATCGAGCGGCTCAACGCGCGCATGACCGGCGCAGCGGCGGAACTGGAAACCATCGGGAGACTGGCCATGCTCACCAGCGCACGCAATCACTTCGCCGGCAAGGTCGTTCGCATCGCCACCGGCGCGGTCAACGACGAGATCGAAATCGAGCTGTCAGGCGGTGCGCGCATCGTCGCGATCATTACCCACGAGAGCCTGCAGCACATGGCGCTGGCGGTGGGTGACAGCGCGGTGGCGCTGGTCAAGGCGTCGAGCGTGATTGTCGCCACCGGCGCCGATGCCGGGGTCAAGCTGTCGGCGCGCAACAGACTGCAGGGCAAGGTGTCGCGCGTGCAGCCGGGTGCGGTCAATGCCGAAGTGGTGATCGACCTGGGCGGCGGCAACTCGGTCGCCGCGATCATCACCAACACCTCCGCGCAGGCACTGCAGTTGGCCGAAGGCGTCGAGGCCGCGGCGATCTTCAAGGCCTCCAGCGTGATCCTCGCGGTCGGGGCTTAGGCCGGCACGCCAAGCCTTCCGCGATCCATCGTGATGACGGCATCGGCGAGGTAGTCGATCTCGTTGCGCGAATGCGTGACGTACAGCATCGGCACGCGCGTCTCTTCCTTGATCCGTCGCAGGAACGGCAGGATCTGCTGCTTCAGGCGTTCGTCCAGCGACGACAGCGGCTCGTCGAGCAGCAGCAGGCGCGGCGAGTAGAGCAGGGCGCGGCCGAGGGCGACACGCTGGCGTTCGCCGCCGGACAGCAGGGCGGGCCGGCGGTCGAGCAGCGGCACGATCTCGAGCAGTTCCGCCACGGACTGCAGGTCGTGCCGGCGCGTCTGCGACGCGATGCGTTCGTGGCCGTAGAGCAGGTTGCGGCGTACCGTCAGGTGCGGGAACAGCTGGCCGTCCTGGAACACCAGGCCAAAATGCCGATCCCACGGCGGCACGAAGCGATCGCTGGCGGTATCGACCAGCACGTCACCGTCGGCGCGGATCACGCCGCGGCCGGGGCGCAGCAGGCCGGCGATCAGTGCCAGCAGCGTGCTCTTGCCCGAACCCGACGGCCCGAACACGCCTGTGACGCCAGCGCCGACCTCGGCACGTGCTGCCATCGTGAAATCACCACGGGCGAAGTCGAGGTCAAAGCTCAGCATGTTGATTCCGATGGTCCTGGAAGCCGAGCTTGCGTTCCGCTCGATGGCTGACCCACCGGCTCAGCAGCAGCGCCACCACGGCCAACGCGATCGACAGCAACGACAAGCGCATCGCCGCCGCTTCGCCGTCGGGCACGTGGGTCAGGCTGTAGATCGCCAGCGGCAGGGTGCGGGTCTCGCCGGGAATGTTGCCGACGAAGGCCATCGTCGCGCCGAATTCGCCGAGGCTGCGCGAGAAGCACAGGAAACTGCCGGCGATGATTCCCGGCACCGACAGCGGCAGCGTCACGCTGAAGAACACACTCCACGGCCGCGCGCCCAGGGTGAGCGCGGCGTTCTCGAGGCGCGGGTCGATCAGGCGGAACGCCAGCCGGATCGGCTGCACCATCAGCGGAAATGCCATCACCGCCGAGGCGATCACCGCGCCCTTCCAGGTGAATGCAACGACTATCCCGAAGGTGGCCTGCAGCCACGCGCCCAGCGGGCCGTTGGTGCCCAGCAACAGCAACAGCAGGTAACCCGGCACGACCGGAGGCAGCACCATCGGCAGCTGCACCAGGATGTCGATCCAGAACTTGCCGGGGAAGCGCCGGCGCTCCAGCAGCCAGCCCACCGCGATACCGAACGGCAGACAGGCAGCGGTCGACCACAGCGCTACCTTCGCCGACAGGCGCAATGCATCCCACTCTTCCGGCGACAGCCACATGCGGATCAGGGTTTGAGGCGGGTGAACCCGTAGCGGTCAAAGATATCCGCAGCGGCGGCGGAGGTCTGCACGAAACGCACGAACGCCTGCGCTTCCGGGCGCGCGCCCTTGACCACCGCGAACGGATACACGATCGGCTTGTGGGTGTCGGCGGGGAAGACCTTGAGCACGTCGACCTTGCTGCTGATCTTCGCGTCGGTGGCGTAGACGATGCCGAGCGGGCACTCGCCGCGTTCGACGAATGCCAGCGCCGTGCGCACGTCGTCAGTGCCGACGAGGCGACCCTTCAGTCCCGCCCACCAGCCCAGCGCTTCAAGGCTCTGCTTGGCATAGATGCCCACCGGCACCACGCCCGGCTCGCCGGTGCAGAGCTTGCCTTTGAAGGCGCCGGCGAAGTCGAAGCCGCGCTTCATCTCGACCGGGACGCTCTGGCCCTTGGGCGCGATCAGCACCAGGTCGTTGCCGAGCAGGTTGACTCGCGTGCCGGCGGCGATCTTGCCGCGCTGGTCGAGGTAGTCCATCCAGGTCAGGTCGGCCGAGGCGAAGACGTCGGCCGGTGCGCCGGCTTCGATCTGCTTGGCCAGTGCCGACGAGGCGGCATAGGCCAGGCTCGGCTTGGGATGGCCGGCCTTTACCCAGGCCGCGCCGATGTCGTTGAGGGCATTGGTGAGGCTGGCCGCGGCGAAGACGCGGACCGGTTCCTCGGCGGCGACCGGACCGGCCAGGGCGAGGAGCACGGTCAGGGCGAGGCGGCGGGCAAGCTGGGGGAGGGCAGGCACGATGTCGCTCCGGGGGGATTTAACGCTGTATAGCGAAATATATAGCGCTTCCCGGCACCCGTGTGCACCGCCCGTTAGGCGTACTGGGCAATGCCGTCGCCGAACGACCAGTTTTCCTTGACGACTTCGACCAGGTTGATGAAGACGTCCTGGGTGCGCATGCCTAGCCGCGCGTGCAGGCCGTCGGCTACGGCGCGATAGAAGGCCTGCTTGGTTTCGACGCTGCGTCCCTGGCTGATCGTGACCTGGATCAGGATGCAGTCGTCGCTGCGTTCGATGCCCATGTAGGTCCGGTCAATCGACAGCTCGCCGCGCGGGTGTCGGGTGAATACCTGGAAGCGGTCGTCCTTCGGCGCTTTTAGTACATCCTCGATGGCCGCGTGGATCACGTCGCCGATACCTTGCAGCCAGGCATCGTCCTTTCCTTCCATCAGATCGACACGTACCAGTGGCATGTCCGTTTCCTTGCACTTTGGGGGAAGGGGTCAACGTAGCAGAGGGCTTCTGTTGGTCCCGCGAAGGCGGTGCTGCTGTTGCGTTTGGGCTTCGGGCTTGCGTCTGCGGAAAGGCGTCGTCCGCCGACCCGGGGATTGCTCCGCCCCTTCGTCGGACATCCTGTCCG
>NZ_VLNV01000029.1 GCF_009765215.1 Lysobacter prati
GAGCTAATACCGGATAATCCTTTCCCTCACATGAAGGAAAGCTGAAAGACGGCTTCGGCTGTCACTTACAGATGGGCCCGCGGCGCATTAGCTAGTTGGTGAGGTAACGGCTCACCAAGGCAACGATGCGTAGCCGACCTGAGAGGGTGATCGGCCACACTGGGACTGAGACACGGCCCAGACTCCTACGGGAGGCAGCAGTAGGGAATCTGCCGGTACCTTGACGGTACCTGACCAGAAAGCCACGGCTAACTACGTGCCAGCAGCCGCGGTAATACGTAGGTGGCAAGCGTTGTCCGGAATTATTGGGCGTAAAGCGCGCGCAGGCGGTTCCTTAAGTCTGATGTGAAAGCCCCCGGCTCAACCGGGGAGGGTCATTGGAAACTGGGGAACTTGAGTGCAGAAGAGGAGAGCGGAATTCCACGTGTAGCGGTGAAATGCGTAGAGATGTGGAGGAACACCAGTGGCGAAGGCGGCTCTCTGGTCTGTAACTGACGCTGAGGCGCGAAAGCGTGGGGAGCGAACAGGATTAGATACCCTGGTAGTCCACGCCGTAAACGATGAGTGCTAAGTGTTAGAGGGTTTCCGCCCTTTAGTGCTGCAGCAAACGCATTAAGCACTCCGCCTGGGGAGTACGGCCGCAAGGCTGAAACTCAAAGGAATTGACGGGGGCCCGCACAAGCGGTGGAGCATGTGGTTTAATTCGATGCAACGCGAAGAACCTTACCAGGTCTTGACATCCTCTGACAACCCTAGAGATAGGGCGTTCCCCTTCGGGGGACAGAGTGACAGGTGGTGCATGGTTGTCGTCAGCTCGTGTCGTGAGATGTTGGGTTAAGTCCCGCAACGAGCGCAACCC
>NZ_VLNV01000030.1 GCF_009765215.1 Lysobacter prati
TTGGCAACGAGATTTTTTTGTAAGTGTCGCATTCCATTTTTAAATATTGGCTATTTAAATGACATATCTCTTATCGGTCCTTTTTATATCCCTTCATTGTCTTGTTGTCCTTTTTGCCATAATAGTTTTGCTCTAGATGATAAAAAAGACAGTGATAAAAATCTGGACATATGTCTTATAAATGACCGCATGCAGGCACCATCAAGTTTTTTAAATAACTCTATCGCTTCTAGCCTAGCAATTTCAGATATTATACAATTTATGTCTGATGATTTTAACTCCATAAAATCCCTGAACTGCCGATTCGGAGTTGACAACAAAACTTTCAAAACATACACTTTGCCATCTAGTGTAGATTATAAATGTGTATTTTGCTCTAATCATAATTTATAGAGTTTCTTAATATGAACAAAGCACTAAAAGTAAATATACTCTCTTATTACTGTGCAACGATGCTACTTGTCATTGCTCAGTCTTTGCCACACGCCATTTTAACACCGTTATTGCTCAATAAAGGATTATCATTAAGTCAAATTATGATCATACAAGCCACCTACAGTTTGTGTGTTTTACTCTCAGAATATCCGAGTGGTGTGTTAGCAGATTTAATAAATAGAAAGATGCTTTTTATTGTTTCAAAATTAGTTTTAGTGTGCAGTTTTTTTTGTGTTCTATGGTTAGACAGCTTTGTTAGTATGGTTCTAGCATGGGGCATTTATGGGTTATCAAACGCTCTAGACTCAGGTACCATTGATGCCACTCTCATTACTAACATCA
>NZ_VLNV01000007.1 GCF_009765215.1 Lysobacter prati
GACAGGATGTCCGACGAAGGGGCGGAGCAATCCCCGGCCCGGCGGACGACGCCCCAACGCAGCCAGCAGCCAGCAGCCGGCAACCGCAGCCGCAGCCGAAGCAGCCGCCAGCCAGCGGCAGCTTTACTCCGGCTGCAAGCGACGCTGCGCGCGCCGCTTCGACCACAGGTTCAGGCACTCGACCAGCGCCGAGAAGCCCATCGCACCGTAGATGTAACCCTTGGGAATGTGCATCTCGAAACCGTCGGCGATCAGGTACACACCGACCAGCACGATGAAAGCCAGCGCCAGCATCTTGATCGTCGGATTGTGGTCGATGAAGTTGCCCAGCGGCTTGGACGCCAACAGCATCACCGCTACCGCGAGCAGGATCGCAGCGACCATCACCGGCGTGTGGTTGGCCATGCCGACCGCGGCGATGACCGAGTCGAGCGAGAACACGATGTCGATCACCGCAATCTGCGCGATGACGCCCATGAACGAAGCGACCGGCTTGGTGTGGATATCCTCGGCCTCGCCCTCGCCGACGACCAGGTCCTTGATCTCCATGGTGCCCTTCACCAGCAGGAAGGCGCCGCCGAGGATCAACACCAGGTCGCGCACCGAAATGCCCTGGCCGAAGATCGAAAACAGGTCCGAGGTCAGGCCGGCCAGCCAGGCCAAAGTCAACAACAGCGCGATGCGCGTGATGCAGGCCACGGCAATGCCGAACTTGCGAGCCTTCTCGCGCTGCGTGTAGGGCAGCTTGCTGACCGCGATCGAAATGAAAACGAGGTTGTCGATACCGAGCACGATCTCGATGGCGCTCAAGGTAACGAGGGTGATCCATACATGCGGATCGGTCAGCAGCTCAACAATCACTTGCGGTTTCCTGCACTAAGGCTTCTGGGATTCTGGTGGGAATGCCTGCAACGAACGATCTCGCTCACCACAGGCGGGGTACGACGATCGCACCCCAGATCAGCACTACATTCATCATCAGCACGAACACCGCGGCCGAGCCCATGTCCTTGGCCCGACCCGCCAGCTCGTGGAACTCGGGACCGTAACGCTCGATCACCGCCTCCACCGCCGAATTGAGCAACTCGATGCTCAGCACCAGCAGCATCGAACCGACCAGCAACACGCGCTCCACTGCGGTCTGCCCCAGCCACCAGCCCAACGGCGCCAGGACGACGAACAGGTACACCTCGAGCCGGAACGACGACTCGTGCAGCCACGCCGCACGCAGCCCCTGCATCGACCACCTGGCAGCCTTCAGGATGCGCGCGGGGCCGCGCGGCATGTGCCCAAACTCATCAGCCATGTCGGTCGCTCAGTCGGCAGGACGGGAAAGAAAAGCCTGCCTGGAAGGCCTGCCATCGGTCGACGTGCCTGGGCCACCCTGAGGGCACTCCGGCGGCTCGCACAAGTGCTGGGACTGCTCGAAGATCGACATGGTGGGGTCTGGAATGGATTCGAGGCGCGGCCCGGGGCCGCGGCAGGGGGCCGATTTTGCCACAAGCCCCGTGCGCCTGCCCCGCGGACGCATGAACGGCCGCCTGTCATGCCCGCGTAGCGTGTTTTTCGCGTGCCATTAGCGACGCCCGACCTAACCTGACCGACTCGTTCGTCACCGGAGGACCGCCATGTCCCGCTGCGCTCTGCTGGCAAGGCTTGAGGCCAAGCCCGGCAAGGAAGACCAGCTCGAACAGTTCCTCCGCAGCGCCCTGCCCCTGGCGGAAGCCGAACCGGGGACCCGCACCTGGTTCGCCCTTCGATTCGGCCCCAGCAGCTTCGGCATCTACGACACGTTCGACAGCGAAGCCGGGCGCCAGGCGCACTTGGACGGGCCGATCGCGGCCGCGCTGATGGAGCGTGCCGACGAACTGCTGTCGCAGCCGCCGCAGATCGACCGGGTCGACCTGCTGGCGAGCAAGCTGCCGCACTGACCGCCGCAGGCGGCCAGGGAGAGGGGTATGTCTCACTCCTCTTCGTGGATCGCCGTCCCACGACTGCCGTCCGTCCTGATCCAGCCCCGGAACATGCTGCCGCTGTTGAACGGCATGGCGATGTTGCCCTGGCGATCCATGGCGATGGCGCCACCGTCGCCGCCGGCGGCGGGAACGATCCGGTTCACCACCTCTTCCGCCGCCGCCTGCAGCGAATCGCCGCGGTAGGCCACGCGCGCGCAGATGTCGTGCGCGACCGCGTTGCGGATGTAGTACTCGCCCCAGCCCGTACCGGAAACACCACAACCTTCATCGGCCCAGGTACCGGCACCGATGATCGGCGCATCGCCGACGCGCCCCCACTTCTTGTTGGTCATGCCGCCGGTGCTGGTGGCAGCGGCGATGTGGCCCTGCGCATCGAGCGCGACCGCGCCGACGGTGCCGAAATAGGTCGGCGCATCGTCGAGCGAGCGACTGGCCTCGCGCTTGCCCTTGGCCGCCTCCTCCCGCTGCGCCTTCTCCAGTTGCTGGCGACGCTTGTCGGTATCGAACCAGTTGTTGGGAACGCGCTCGATTTCCGGACGCGTGTCGGCGAACGCCTCGGCACCGGCGCCGGCGAGCATCACGTGCGGGCTGTGTTCCATGACCGTGCGCGCGAGCTTGATTGGGTTCTTGATCGTGGTGACACCGGCCACCGAGCCGGCGCGACGGGTGTGGCCTTCCATGATCGCCGCGTCGAGCTCATGGCCACCCTTGGCATTGAACACCGCGCCCTTGCCGGCATTGAACTGCGGCGCGTCCTCGAGCACGACCACCACCGCGGTGACCGCATCGAGCGCACTGCCACCACGCGTGAGCACGGCATTGCCGGCATCCAGCGCGCGATTGAGCGCGGCATGGTAGGCGCGACGCTCCTCCTCGCTGATCGAATCCTTCGGCACGAAGCCGGCACCGCCATGGATCACCAGGGCGGTCTTCGGCGCGCTCTTCGGCGCGGCGGGCTGGTCGGCGGCGTGGGCGTTGACAGTCATGGCAGACAAAGCGAGCAGCGGGAGCGAGATCAGGATCGGCAGGCGCATGGGTCGGAGTCCGGCGAGGAAGGCTGAGCATAACGCCGAACAACCGTCATCCCGGCGAAAGCCGGGACGACGGACAGACCTACTGCTGCCGCAATGCCTCGATCGGGTCCAGTTGCGAGGCTTTGCGCGCCGGGTAATAGCCGAAGAACAGCCCGGTCATGATCGAGAACGTCGCCGCCAGCGCGATCACCTGCCCGTTCAACGCCACCGGCAAGTCGCTGAACTTGCCGACCAGCAACGCGCCGACCACGCCAATCGCAATCCCCAGCGCGCCACCGATCAGCGAGATCAGCATCGCTTCGGCAAGGAACTGCCGGCGCACGTCCGAGGGCCCCGCACCGACCGCCATGCGCAGGCCGATCTCGCGGATGCGCTCGGTCACCGACACCAGCATGATGTTCATGATGCCGATGCCGCCGACGATCAGCGAAATCGTCGCCACCGCACCCAGCAACAGCGACATCAACCGCGTCGTCGCCGTGCGCGTGGCAACGATCTCGGAGATGTTGCGCACGTTGAAGTCGTCGTCCTCGCCCGGCTTGATGCGGTGACGCTGGCGCAGCAGCGCCTCCACTTCGCCCTGGGCGTAACTGAGATCCTTGGCATCGGCCACCGTCAGCGCGATCTGCGTCACCGCACCGGCCGGCAACCCCATCGCACCCATCAGGCGGCGGCGCGCGGTCTGCAGCGGCACCATCACCACGTCGTCCTGGTCCTGGCCAAAGCCACCCTGGCCCTTGGGCTTGAGCGTGGCGACCACGGTGAACGGCACGCGCCCCAGCCGGATGGTCTGGCCTACGCCGGGCTCGTCGCCGAACAGCGTCCGCCGCACCGTCTCGCCCAGGATCACTTCCTTGCCGGCGCTGGTGTAGTCCTGCGCGTCGAACCCTTCGCCGTTGGCAATGACCCAGCCGTTGATGTCGAAGAAGTCCGGCTGCACGCCCTGCCAGCTGGTCGACGCGTTGTTTTCCGCGTACACCACCTGGGTGTTGCCGCGCAGCGCGCCGGCGACGAACTGCACTTCCGGAATCTCGCTGCGGATCGCTTCGACGTCGCCCTCGTTAAGGGTGAAGAAGCTCGAAGCACTCATGCGCGCGCCACCGCCGCCCGGGCCGCGACCAGCGCCGGAGCTGATATCCAGGCGCTGCGAGCCCAGGCCCGACACCATCTTGTCGATCTCGGCCTGGGTGCCCTGCCCCACCGACACCATCACTATGACCGCGGCGATACCGATGATCACGCCCAGCGACGTGAGCGCGCTGCGCATCCAGTTGCCGCGCAGGGCGTAGATGGCGGTGCGCAGGATGTCGGAGAAGTTCATGCCGCGTCCTCCTGCGCATGCAGTTCGCCGTCGCGCATGACGTAGATGCGGTCGGCGTGCGCGGCGACCTCGGCGTCGTGGGTGATCAGCACCACGGTATGGTTGTCGTCGCGCAGGCGCTTGAACAGCGCCAGGATCTCCTCGCCGGTCTTGCTGTCGAGCGCGCCGGTGGGTTCGTCGGCCAGCAGGATCGGTGGCTGGTTGATCAGCGCGCGCGCGATCGCGACACGTTGTTGCTGGCCGCCGGAGAGCTCGGTGGGGCGATGGCCGACGCGCTCGCCCAGGCCGACCGCGACCAGTGCGGCGCGGGCGCGCTCGAGCCGTTCGTGCGGCGGCACCTGCGCGTAGCCCAGCGGCATGGCCACGTTCTCCAGCGCGCTCATCCGCGGCAACAGGTTGAAGCCCTGGAAGACGAAACCGATCTTGTCGCGGCGCAGGATCGCCAGTTCTTCGGCGTCGAGCGTGGAAACGTCGACACCGTCGCATTCGTACGAGCCGGCGCTGGGCGTGTCGAGGCAGCCGATCAGGTTCATCAGCGTCGACTTGCCCGAGCCCGAGGGCCCCATGATCGCGACGAACTCGCCGCGGTCGATGCGCATGTCGACGTCGCGCAGGGCCAGCACTTCGGCTTCGGTGTGCGCCGAGTAGGTCTTGCACAGCCCGCGCGTGAGGATCACCGCCGGTGATGTCGCAGCGCTCATTGCTGCGCCCGCTCGCCTGTCACCACCAGGTCGCCCTGCTTGAGCCCGCCGCCGGACACTTCGGTGCTGCTGCCGTCGCTGGCTCCGATGCGCACCATCACCATGTCCGGCTTGCCGCCGACGAGGCGGTACAGCGGCGCGCGCTTGGCGTTGAGCAATCCCGCCAGTGCACCATCCCACTTTGCCTTCTGCGCATCGTCCAGGCTGTTGCGGAACTGGGCGAAATCCTCGCGGAAGCGCTCGGCCATGCGCTGGCGCATCTGCGCCTGCATGTTGCCCGCGCCGCCACCGCCAGCCGTCACGACCATGCCACCGCCGCCGGGACCGCGACCGCCGCCGCCACCGAACAAGCGATTGCCGCCACCGGACTGTGCTGCCTGTGCCTGGCGCGCGGCCTGGCGCTCGCGCACCGCGGCGACGGCGGCATCGAATGCCGACTGTTGCGAGGCATTGAGCTTGAGCGTGCCGGCGGTGCGCGTGAGGTCGTCGATCACGCCGCTGCCGCCCTGACGGTTCGGCTGCGGCGCGGTCGCCGTGGCGCCGGCACCGGTGGCGTCGTCGGCCGGCTTGAAGCGCAGCGCGGCGTTGGACACCTTGAGCACGTCATCGCGACGGCTGACTTCGATCTCGGCGTTGACCGTCAGGCCCGGCAGCAGCGTGCCGTCGCTGTTGTCGACGGTGACCACCACCGGATAGGTCACCACGTTATTGGTCGTCGTAGCCGACAGGCGCACCTGCTTGACCGTGCCGCGGAACTGGCGGTCGGGAAACGCGTCCACGGTGAACGACACGCCCTGACCGGTGCGGACCTGACCGATGTCGGCCTCGTCCACCGCCAGTTCGATCTTCATCTTTGCCAGGTCCTCGGCGATCTTGAACAGTTCCGGCGCCTGCAGGCTGGCGGCCACGGTCTGGCCCGGCTCGATGCTGCGGGTGAGCACGACGCCGTCGACCGGCGAGCGGATCACGGTGCGGTCGAGGTTGACCTGGGTGGTTTCGGTGGACGCGGTCTGCTGCTGGATCGAGGCCTTTGCGGCGTTGACTTGCGCGCGCGCCTGATCGAGTGCGGCGCGGGCGAGGTCGACGTCGCTGCGAGCGACCAGCTGGCGCGTGCCAAGGTCGGCTTTGCGACGGTAGTCGAGCTCGGCATTGACCAGCGCCGCCTGCGCCTGCGACAGCGTGGCGCGGGCATTGGCGATCTGCGCATTGCCCTGGGCGATCTGTGCCTGGTAGGTCTTGGGATCGATCCGGGCGATGACCTGGCCGCGTTTGACCGGGTCGTTGAAGTCGACCAGCACGTCGGTGACCTGGCCGGAAATCTGGCTGCCGACGGTGACGGTCGAAATCGCGCTCAGCGTACCGGTCGAAGAGATCGCGACGCGGATGTCGCCGCGCTCGACCGGCGCGGTGCGGAAGGCGCCGGTGGCAGCCTCCGCGTCGCGCTGACGGAAGTACCAGTAGCCACCACCGGCAAGCGCGAGCACGACGGCAGCGGCGATGCCACGACGGATCCATGTGTGATTGGTGCGCACGTTGGACTTGCGATTCGGCGACTGGACGGACTTGCGGGCTGCGCTCATTTGGCTCGATTCATGGGTTATGCCGGCGACAACGCCTGGAGTGGCCTTGCGTTGACAGCACCGGTGCCGATTGGTTCAGCGCATTGTCACCCCTGGCCGGTTGTTCCGCCTTGCCGCCGCGGCTGCCTTCGCGGTGGGGCTACTGGAACCGGATCACCGCCGTCGTGCCCTGTCCCGGCTCGCTGGCCAGGCTCACCGGCCAACCGAAGCGTTCGCCCAGCCTGCGCACGATCGACAGGCCCATGCCCTTGCCGTCGCTTTCGGCAAACTCGGCCCGGAAGAACGGATCGAAGGCCTTGGCCAGCACTTCCGGCGACATGCCGATGCCGCTGTCGCGGATCACCACGCGATCCGGCATCACCCGCACTTCGATCTGTCCGCTGCCGGTGAAGCGCACCGCATTGCTAAGCAGGTTGCCGACCATGACACGCAATACGTGTGGCGGCGCGACAAGGCGCGGGCCGCCCTCGTCATGGAACAGCAATTCCACCGGTCGACCGGTGAGCATCGGCCGAATGCGCTCGACTTCGCTGGCGACGATGTCGCGCACTTCGAACTCCTCGCTCTGCGGCGCCACGTCGGCTTCGCGGGCGAGGATCAGGAAGGCCTCGATCACCGACTCCATGTCGCGCCCGGCCTGCTGCACGCGCGCCAGCGAGCGCTGCGCACGCGGGCTGGTCTCCGGGTCGGCGAGCATCAGGTCGCTGGCCACGCGAATGACGGTCAACGGCGTGCGCAGCTCATGGCTGGCATCGCGGGTGAAGTTGCGCTCGCGGCGGACGAAATCGCTGACGCGCTCCGAAAGTCCGGTCAACGCCTTTGACAGTTTGCGAACCTCGTCGCTGGCATCGGCCGGCAATCGCGCCGGCGCGATCGCGCTGGCGTCGGGGTCGCGCGGATCCCAATGCGCGACCTGATTGGCCAGCCAGCTCACCGGTGTGACCAGTCGCTTTGAAGTCCGGTAGGTCAGCCAGATCAGCACGCCGCTGGTGACCAGCGACAGCAACAGCGAGACCAGGCCGGTCATCAGCACCGACTGGTCGGCCATCCAGGCCGAGAACACCAGGTACAGCGTTCCCTGCGGGCGACGGTCGACATAGACGAGGCTGCGGCTGTCGGGCAGCCGCTGGACGCCTGGGCCCAACCCTTGCAGTTCGTCCGGAAGCTTCGGATGGACTTGCCCCGGAATCACGACATAGCCGGACATCGTCGAACTGCTGGGCAGCCGGTGATCCGGATCGGCGGCGTACGCCTTCCAGAATGCCTGCGCTTCCTGGCGGACGCGCTGCTCGATGACCTCCTGGCGCACGATCACGCCGGCGAGCAGGATGCCCACCGTGATCACGATGCTGCCGATCAAGGCCTGCGTCAGGAACGCAAGCTTGATCCTGCGGGGAAGTCCGTGCCGCATGGCGCTGACGTCTTACTCGGGCGGCTGCGAGATGTCGGCGACGCGGTAGCCGGCACTTTGCACGGTGTGCAGCAGTTGCTTGTCGAACGGCTTGTCGATGGTCTTGCGCAGGTTGTACAGATGGCTGCGCAGCGTATCCGAATCGGGCAGGCCGTTGCCCCAGATCTCGCGCTCGATCTCCTGGCGACTGACCACCCGCGGCGACTCCCGCATCAGGATGGTGAGCAGGCGCAAGCCAATCGGCGAAAGCTGCAGCTCACTGCCGCCCCGGGTGACGCGCAGGCTGGCCGGATCGAGCACCAGGTCGGCGACCTTGAGCACCTCACCGCCTACCTGGCGACGCTCGCGCCGGATCAACGCACGCAGGCGCGCCTCCAGCTCCTGGATCGCGAACGGCTTGGTCAGGTAATCGTCGGCGCCCGCCCCCAGCCCGGTGAGCTTCTCGTCGAGCGTGTCGCGCGCGGTAAGCATCAGCACCGGCGTCGACTTGCGCGCCTCCTCGCGCAGCTTCTTGCACAACTCCACGCCGTCCATGCGTGGCAGCATCAGATCCAGTACGACCACGTCATAATTGTTCTCGGTTGCCAGCCGGTAGCCGTCGAGGCCGTCGCTGGCATAGTCCACCTCGAAGCCACGGCCCTCCAGATACTCGCCGACCATCTCCGAGATGTTGCGGTTGTCCTCCACGATCAGGACCAGACCGCCGTCCCTTGTGCCGGTACCCTGCATGCAAACCCCTCCAACCCTTCAGCTTTGTGAAGGCTGCCTTTGCGAGTGTGGATGTTTCGTGAAGGTGCTGTGCTTAAGCTGAACAAAGACCCTATGGCGAAAAATTCCCATGCCCGCTGAACGCCTCTATCCGATCCTGTTGCTGCTCGGATCCAACCTGTTCATGACCTTTGCCTGGTACGGGCATCTGAAGTACAAGTCCGCACCCCTGGTCACGGTGATCCTGGTCAGCTGGGGCATCGCCTTCTTCGAGTACTGCCTGATGGTCCCCGCCAACCGGCTCGGCAGCGCTGTCTATTCGGCGCCCCAGCTCAAAGGCATACAGGAAGTGATCACCCTGCTGGTCTTTGCCGGCTTTTCCGCCTGGTACCTGGGCGAACCGCTGAAGTGGAACCACTGGGCCGGTTTTGCCCTGATCGCCGTGGCGGCCTGGTTGATCTTCCTCGACTGAGCCCTGTCCGACTGGTCAGAGTCGCGCCGGTCAAAAAGGGATCTTGCCGCTGAGGATGTCCTTGAACATTACCCAGTCGCCAGCGAACGAATAGAACGGATGACGGAACGTCGCCGGCCGATTCTTCTCGAAGAAGAAGTGGCCGACCCAGGCGAAGCCGTAACCGCATACCAGCGCCGCCAGCAGCCACCAGCCATTGCGCTCGACGATGGCCAGCACGAGCAGTGCCAGCACACCGCAACTGCCGATGAAATGCAGGCGCCGGCTGGTGCGATGGCTGTGCTCGCCCAGGTAGTACGGGTAGAACTCGCGGAACCTGGCGAAGCGCGGCACGGTGTTCCTCCCAATGTCCCCGGATGGACCGGTGCGCCGAGCGCCGCGGCGACGTTGCCGCCGGTCCGGAACTGATCGTGCACCGGCGCCGGCGACGGGGCAAGCGGGGCCCGTTTTGGGACGAATCTGATGTTCCGCGCATAGGCCATGAGGACAATGGCCCCCGGACAGGACGTCCCGTTACATCGCTCTGGCGCCCTGCCCCGCGCCTCTTTCGTTCAAGACGCCGCTCCTGGCCTTCATCGCCCGGCCAGGGAAGTTGCGTGTGCGCCAGTGGAAGGTGCCAGTCACCGGACCTTCGCCATGCTTCACAACCGCCGCCGCCCACGTCCCGCACTTCCGTCCCTGGCCGGCTCCAGCTCCAGCACCCGCCGACACCGCTCGGCCTGGATGGCCAGCCTGCACGTGGCAGGCGCGGGTATGGCCATCGTCCTGGCCACGCAGGACAGCCCCGCCGCTTCCCACGTGCCTGCGGCGCTACCGGGTGCAGCCACGATGGTCATTGCCTTGCCGCGACCCGGATCGATCGTGTCCTCGCACCAGCACATCTTCGATTTCACGTCGGCGAAGTCGGGCCTCTACTCGATGCGACTGCCATTGGATGCCATCCGGGTGACCTCCGGTTTTGGTCGTCGCACCGATCCCTTTCGCAGGCGCGCCGCGTTCCATAACGGCATCGATTTCGCCGCGGCGCCTGGCACCGCGGTGCACGCAACGGCCGACGGCATCGTCGCGCGCGCGGCTTACAGCAAGGACTACGGCAACCTCGTCCTGATCGACCACGGCAACGGCTGCAGCACGCTCTACGCGCATAACGAGCGATTGCTGGTACGCGCTGGCGAGCCGATCCTGGCCGGCCAGCCGATCGCGCTGGTGGGATCTTCCGGGCGTTCGACCGGTCCGCACCTGCACTTCGAGGTCCGCCAGGACGGTGTGCGCGTGGACCCGCAAGACTACGTCGCCGGGTTGTGAGCAACCGGCCGTCCGCGCTGCCCGTTTCCTAGGACTTCTCCGCCGCCTTGGCGCGGTCCCAATAGCGGTCCTGGGCGTCCAGTGATTGCCCGGCCAGTTGCTGGCCGTCCGCTTCTGCCAGGGTCTCCATGGCGCGGAAGCGGCGCTCGAACTTCAGGTTGGCCCGGCGCAACGCAGCGCCGACGTCCACCTTGGCGTGGCGCGCCAGATTGGCGCAGACGAACAGCACATCGCCTATCTCATCCTCGAGCCGGTCGCGCGCGGCGGCATCGTCCGGATCGGCATCGAGCGCGGCAAACTCGACGCGCACTTCCTCGATCTCTTCGTGCAGCTTGGCGATCACCGGGGTCACGTCGGGCCAGTCGAAACCGACCCGCGCGGCACGCTTCTGCAGCTTCACCGCGCGCTGCCACTCGGGCAGGCCGCGGGCGATGCCGGCGAGCGCGGAGCGGTCATGGTGGCCACTGTCTTCGCGCTCACGGCGCTTGTGTTCTTCCCAGGCAACCGTCTGCGCTTCGACATCCTCGACTTCGGCGCCCTGGACGGCAGCATCGGCAAACACATGCGGATGCCTTCGCACCATCTTGTCGCTGATCGCGGCAACCACGTCGGCGAACTCGAACGCGCCCTGCTCCTGCGCCATGCGCGCATGGAACACCACCTGCAGCAGCAGGTCGCCCAGCTCGTCCTTGAGGTCGTCGAGGTCGCCGCGGTCGATCGCGTCGGCCACCTCGTAGGCTTCCTCGATCGTGTACGGCGCGATGCTGGCGAAATCCTGCTGCACGTCCCAAGGGCAACCGCTTTGCGGGTCGCGCAGGCGCGCCATGATGGCGAGGAGACGGTCGATATCGGCCATGGCGGTCAGTTGCCCAGCCACTGCCGCCACGGCAGCGCGGGATCGCCCAGTGCGATGAAGTCGCCGTTGAGGATGGCCTCGCGCTGGTTGTAACGGAACGGACGACCCTGCGGATCCAGTACCACGCCACCGGCGCCTTCGAGCACGCACTGGCCGGCCGCGGTATCCCACTCGCTGGTCGGACCGAATCGCGGATAGACATCGAGCCGGCCGTCGGCGAGCGAGCAGAACTTCAGCGAGGAACCCAGCCCGATCGGCTCGACCTGGCCCATGCGCGCGATGAACGCTTCGGTGCGGGTGTCACGGTGCGAGCGGCTGGCCGCCACGCGCAGTGGCGATGTGGCCGGCGCGCGCGCGCGCACGGCTTCGTCACGGTTGCCGACGCGACGGAAGGCCCCAAGCGTGGCACCGCCGTGCCAGAGCACGCCGGTCACCGGCGCCTGCACCACGCCGAACACGGCCACGCCGTCTTCGATCAGGGCGATGTTGACGGTGAACTCGCCATTGCGCTTGACGAACTCGCGGGTGCCATCGAGCGGGTCGACCATCCACGAGCGCTGCCACTGACGTCGCTGTGCAGTCGGCACCTCGTGCGCGGATTCCTCCGACAGCACCGGGATGTCCGGCGTCAGTCGTGCCAGCCCGTCGACGATGCAGCGGTGCGCGGCCAGGTCGGCGGCAGTCAGCGGCGAATCGTCGTCCTTGTGCTGCACGGCGAAATCGCTGTCGTAGATGCCCAGGATCGCGGCGGCGGCATCGTGCGCCAGGGCGATCACGCCTTCGCGCAGGTCTGGAGAGATCATGTCTGGTGCGTCCTCAGCCACTCGCGGGCGATGAAAAGGGCGGCGATGCTGCGGCCTTCGGAAAAGTCCTCGCGCAGGATCAGCTGGTGCAGGTCGTCGAGCTTCCACGGCACCACTTCCAGCTCTTCGGGCTCGTCACCGGGCAGTCGCTCCGGGTAGAGGTCGCGTGCCAGCACCAGGTGCGCCTGGTGGCTCATATAGGTCGGGGCCAGCGTCAACGAGCGCAGCACGTTGAGCGAGCGCGCACCGTAGCCGGCTTCTTCCTTGAGTTCGCGGTCGGCGGCCTGCCCCGGGGTCTCGCCGGCGTCGATCCGGCCCTTGACCAGCCCCAGCTCGTAGCGGTGCATGCCGGCGGCGTATTCACGCACCAGCAGCACGGTGTCGTCGTCGAGCAGGGGCACGACCACCACGGCACCGTGGCCTCGCCCGTGCAGGCGCTCGTAATTGCGGCGCTCGCCGTTGGCAAATTCAAGTTCGAGGCGTTCGAGCCGGTACGGACCGGCGTCATGCTCGGTGATGCTGTGGATGGTGGGCAGCCGGCGGCTCATGGCCAGGTTCCATGGCAGGTCCTGGCCGCAGCGCTGCACCGCGCGCCGCCAGGCAGGATAATGGTGGGATGCAGAAGAACACTCACGATCAGGCGATGCTAGCAGAGGCCGGTGTCCCGGCAGGTGGCGAAGGCGATGCCCAGCGCTGGCGCGACCGCGACCTGGCGGTGCTGTGGCACCCGTGCACGCAGATGCGCGAGCATCCCGGGACGCTGCCGCTGCTGCCGATCGCGCGTGGCGAAGGTGCCTGGCTGGTCGGCCGCGACGGCCGCCGCTATCTCGATGCCATCAGCAGCTGGTGGACCAACCTGTTCGGTCACGCCGAACCGCGCATCGCCGCCGCCATCGCCCAGCAGGCGATGACGCTCGAACACGTGATCCTGGCCGGCTGCTCGCATGCGCCTGCGGTCGAGCTGGCCGAACGACTGCTCGCCATGGCGCCGCGCGAAGTCGGACGTGAACCGCTCAGCAAGGTCTTCTACGCCGACAACGGTTCGGCCGGCGTCGAGGTTGCCCTGAAGATGGCCTTCCACTGGTTCCGCAATCGCGGCATCGAGGGCCGGACCAAGTTCATCGCGCTCGACAACGGTTACCACGGCGAGACCCTGGGCGCGCTCGCGGTAGGCGACATCCCGCTGTACCGGCGCGTGTATGCACCGTTGCTGGCCGAAGCCCTGTTCGCTCCGTCGCCCGACGCCTACCTGTGCGAGGCCGGCGAGACGCCGGCCGAGCGTGCACATCGTGCCGCCGACGGGCTGCGCGAACTCCTTGAACGCCACGGCAACGAAGTCTGCGCGCTGATCCTCGAGCCGCGCGTGCAGTGCGCCGGCGGCATGCGCATGCACGACCCCGCGTACCTGAAGCTGGCACGCGAACTGTGCGACGCGCACGGCGTGTTCCTGATCTGCGACGAGATCGCCGTAGGCTTCGGCCGCACCGGCACGCTGTTCGCCAGCGAGCGCAGCGGCGTGCAGCCGGACCTGCTGTGCCTGTCCAAGGGCCTGACCGGCGGCGCACTGCCGCTGGCGGCGGTACTGACGACGCAGGCCATCTACGACGGCTTCCTCGACGACTCGCGCGAGAAGGCATTCCTGCATTCGCACAGCTACACGGGCAATCCGCTGGCGTGCGCGGCAGCATTGGCCAGCCTCGACATCTTCGACAGCGACGACATCCTCAACCGCAACCGCGACACCGCCGCGCGCATGACCGCACTGGCGGCGCCGCTGGCCGATCACCGCCACGTCGCCGATGTCCGCCAGGCCGGCATGATCGTCGCCTTCGAACTGACCCCGGGCGGCGACCGTCGCGCCAGCTTCGATCCTGCGATGCGTGTTGGCCTGCGTGCCTACCGCGCCGCACTGGAGCGCGGCGTGCTGCTGCGTCCGCTGGGCGACGTGCTGTACTGGATGCCGCCCTACTGCGTCGACGACGCGGCCTTGCAGCTTCTCGCCGACACCACCCGCGCCGTCATCGACGAGGCCACCGCATGCGCCTGACCCGCGTCCACGTCGAGCAGCCGCTGGCTGTCGGCAGCGAAGTCGTCCTGCCTGAGAGCGCGGCAGCGCACCTGGCCCGTGTGCTGCGTCTGGGCGTGGGCGATGCCTGCGTGCTGTTCAATGGCGACGGCCACGACTACGCGGCGCGAATCGTGGCCCTGGGCAAGCGTGAACTGCGGGTGGCAATCGAAGCCTCCAGCCCGGTGCTGCGCGAATCGCCGTTGCAGCTGGTGCTGCTGCAGGGCGTGGCGCGTGGCGAAAAAATGGACCTGATCCTGCAGAAGGCGACCGAACTGGGCGCCGCCGCGTTCCGTCCACTGTGGTCCCAACGCAGCGAAGTGAAGCTGGACGAAGCACGCGCGGAGAAGCGGCTCGCACATTGGCGCAGCGTGGTGTCTTCGGCTTGCGAGCAGAGCGGCCGCGCGGTCGTTCCAGCCGTGTCCGCACCGGTGACGCTGCAGGCGACGCTGGCTGCCCTGCCGGCTGGTGGCTTGCGCCTGATCCTGGATCCGGAAGGCGAACTGGCGTTCTCCAGTCTGTCGCTGGACGTGAACGAGCCGGTGTACCTGGCGATCGGTCCGGAAGGCGGCTGGTCGCCGTTGGATCGCGAGCAGCTGCGCGCCGCTGGCTTCCTTGGATTGCGCCTGGGGCCGCGCATCCTGCGCACCGAGAGCGCGGGTCTGGCGGCGGTTGCGGCGCTGCAGGCGCGGTTCGGGGATTTGCAGTAAGGCGACGGCGCGATCAGATCTTGAAGTAGATCCGTCGCGCATCGAGCACGCGCACCACCAGCCACCAAACCGCCACGAACGCGATCGCAAACAGCAGCGACGGCACGTACGGGCCAAAGCGGGGCGTCATCCAGTCGGCAAAACCGGCCCGATACAACGGCTCCAGCCAACCGCCCGCGACCAGCGCATAAAGCATGAACGCCGACCCCGCGTAGGCCGCGATCGCATTGACCCCGAACGCGCGCCCCAGCGCCGGCAGCCCCTTGCGATCGACCAGCTGGTGCACGATTGCCAGCACCCAGCACGCGATGCCGCCGGTCCAGAGCACGTACGACGGCGTCCACAGGTTCTTGTTGAACGGCTGCCACCACGACCACGCCAGGCCCAGCACCATGAGGGCCCCGCCTGCCAGCCACAGCGCGCGCGAATCGCCGCGGCGCAGCCAGTCACCGGCACGCATGCCAAGCACGGTCGTCGCCAGCGCGCCCAGCGTGCTGACCAGGCCTTCGGGATCGTGGCCGCGACCACTGGCCGGATCGAGCTGGTAGACGTGGACGCCCAGCAGCGCATGATCGATGCGGCTGGCGAGATTGACGAAGGGTTCGTAGCTGCCGCCAGCGGCGAGCAGTGCGCCATAGCCGACCAGCAGCGCGGCGAGCACCAGCCATTGCGCGCGCGGCCGCGCATAGAGCGCCAGCAGGCCTGCGGCGGCGAAGCACAGGCCGATCCGCTGCAGCACGCCCATCACCCGGTAATGCGCCAGGTCGAACGCCCACAGCGCGCACAGGTGCAGCAGCAAGCCGAGGCCGACGATGCGCGCGGCGCGGACCAGTACGGTGCGCGTCAGCAGCGCCGTCGCATCGCCACGCTCGAGGCGCGGCATCAGCGCCAGCGTGATCGACACGCCGACAATGAACAGGAACATCGGGAAGATCAGGTCGGTCGGGGTGCAGCCATGCCAATGCGCGTGCAGCAGCGGCGCGTAGACGTGGCCCCAGTCACCCGGGTTGTTGACCAGCAGCATTGCGGCGACCGTGATCCCGCGAAGAGCATCGACCGACGCGAACCGCGCCGGGGTCGCCGCCGGTGTGGAGCTCAAGCCGCCTGTACCAGCACCGCGCTGACCTGTGCCTCGATCGATTCCAGGTCGGGCAGGAACGCGGCGTCTTCGTTGAGCAGCACGCGCGCCTGCACGCCGTTGGGCAGCGATTGGGTGTCGTCGACCACCACCAGGGTGTCGCGCGACACGGTCACCAGGCGCGGGAAGCCCTGCGTCAGCATGGCGAAGTACGGCGCGCGCGGATTGCCGCCCAGTGCGCGCAACACCACGACCTTGCTGCCCAGTCCGCCACGTTCGTCGGCCAGACCGGCCAGTCGCGCGAACGCCACCAGCGGCAGCTGCCAGCCGCGCCAGCGCATGCGGCCCAGCAGCCAGTCCGGCACGTCGGCCAGCGGCTCGGGTTCTGCGTACGACAGCACCTCGGCGATCGTCGCGTTGGGCAGCAGCAAGCGGCCACCGGCGACCTGGATCAACACGCCGCGGATGTCGTTTTCGACAGCGGGCACGGTCGCCGCATGCTTGCCGGCGGAACTATTGGAGTGATTTCGATTCGGCATCTATTGGTTCCTGGTCTGCCCGCTCAACGCCAACGCGCGATCAGACGCTCGGCCAGTTCGACCGGTTGCCCGGCTACGCCACCGCGTGCGATCAGTGCGGTCGAGGCCGCAGCGTCGTAACAGCCGTCCGGCGCCTGTCCGGCCACCAGCGCGCCTGCCCAGGAGTGGTTCATCACGGCATCCACGCGGGTCGGGTCGCTGCCGCTGAGCAGCAGCACCGCCGAGTCCGCCGACGGCAGCGCGGCGATGACGTCGCCCTCGCCTTCGCTGGACGTCACTTCCTTGAATCGGATGCCAGACTCGTTGACGGCGATGCCAATCTCGGCCGGCAGGATGTAGACCGTTTGGGCCATCGCCAACAGGCCCGGCTCGGCGAGCCTTACCTGTAGCGGCGTGGCGCGCTGCATCTGGGCGACGAGCCGGTCGTAACGGCCGCCGTCAAGACGCTGCTGCACCATGATCGGGCGCGGGAAGGAATCAGGCAGCGCGCCGAGAAGCTGGCGCACGGCATCGGGTCCGCCAATGCCGGCCAGGACCAGAACCGCGCCGTTGTTGTGCACGGTCGGCCGGTCTTCGACCAGTTCCAGTGCGGAAATGCGCGTTTCCAGCTCACCCAGATCGCGCTGGAAGAGGTTGGTCGCCGCGCGCGTGTCGGGGCTGGCGGCAGCGCCGGCAGTATCGTCGGCAAACGACCAGTCCGGAGCCAGCGGCGCGGCCGCGGCGGCGGTCGGCGCGACCGGCGCTACATCGTCACTTGCAATGTCGAGCGAACGGCTCGCCTCGAACAGCAGGATCGGCTCCGCGGGGACTGCCCGCTCCGTCGGCGTCACGCTCGGCATCTCGAGCACGCTGTCGTCGAGCAGCTCGACCACGACCGGTTCGGCCGCGGGAGATATCTCGTAGTCGAAACTGGATTCGAACGGCTCGATCACCAGCGAGTCGTCGTCGGTCGAGACCATGCCCGGCTCGTCCAGCAACGGCATCTCGATGGCATCGAGGACCTGTGCCTCCATCAGCGATGGCGTGCTCGCCACCTCGGTCGGCGGCGCGTAATCGAGCTCCGCGGCCACCGGGTCGAACGGGCTGAGGGCCATCGTCTGGACGGGCGGCGGCGACTGTGCAAAAGCAGCTTCCGGAACGGGTGCAGCCATCACTACCGGCGGCGGAATGGATTCGGGCGTCACGGCGGTCACAACGGGCGCTGCAGCGGCGGCAGGAGCCGGCGCAACCAAGGGCTCGTTGACACCCTCGTCCTCGCCTTCCGGCTCATGCCCGGGCGGCAGCACATTGCCATGCCCCTGCAGCTTGGCCGACAGATGCCGGCTCCAGCGCGCCAGGTCCCAGCCTTCGCGCGAGGCGGCCAGTGCCGCCTCTTCGTAAATCACTTCGACCGCAGGATCGGCCAGCACGGGGTCGAACCGTTCGATCGCGTCCTCGGTGACCGCGTCGAGGGCGACGACGATCACCTGCGGGGCCGCCAGTCCGAGCGCGGACGGATCCAGCGTGGTCGGATCGGCTTCCAGCACCAGCTGCGCGCCGGCATCGGAGAGCGCCGAGCGCAGCCGTTCACATGCTGCGCCCGGTCGCGCCAGCAGTACCGCGCGACGCGAAGACTCACTCATGGCCGCGAGATGCCCCCTGCATGGTGATACCGAGCAGTTCGTACACGTTGCGGATCAGTTCCGGCTCCTGGTACGGCTTGCCGAGGTAACGCTCCACACCGATCTCGAACGCGCGCTGGCGATGCTTGTCGCCGGTACGCGAGGTGATCATCACGATCGGCACGCCACGCAGGCGCGAATCGCCCTTCATCGCGGTGGCCAGCTCGTAACCGTCCATGCGCGGCATTTCGATGTCGAGCAGCATCAGGTCCGGCACGCGGTCGACCATGCGCTCCAGGGCGTCGATGCCGTCCTTCGCGGTCAGGACCTCGAAGTTGTGGCGTTCCAGCACGCGACCGGTGACCTTGCGCATCGTCACCGAGTCGTCGACCACCATCACCAGCGGCACGCGGCGCTGTTCGACCGGAGCGGCGACCACCGGCACGTGATCGCGCGGCAGCAGCATCTGGCGGCGGACCAGCGGGGCGACGTCGAGGATCACGACCACGCGGCCGTCACCCATGATGGTCGCGCCGAAGATGCCCGGTACCGAAGCGACCTGCGGACCGACGGCCTTCACCACGATTTCGCGGTTGCCGACCACCTGGTCGACGCAGACCGCGGCGCGCAGGTCACCGGAGCGGATCAGCAGCAGCGGCATCTGCAGGTGGCCTTCGGCCTTGGCAGTGCCGTGACCGACCAGCGCGCCCAGATCGTGGACCGAGTAGTCCTCACCGCCGTAACGGTAAGTCGCGTCGGCCATGTCGAGGCGGTCGCGGGCGATACGGCCGACGCCGCGGACCGAGGCGATCGGCACGGCGAAGGTGGTCTCGCCGATGCGCACGAACACCGCCTGGGTGACCGCGAGCGTCTGCGGCAGGCGCAGGGTGAAGTTGACGCCCTTGCCCGGGACCGAATGGATGTCGAGCGTGCCGCCGAGCTGGCGCACTTCGCTGGCGACCACGTCCATGCCCACGCCGCGGCCGGACAGGCGGCTGACGGCATCGGCAGTGGAGAAGCCCGGCTCCAGGATCAGTGCGTCGAGTGCTGCATCGGACAGCACGGCGTCGGCGCGGACCAGGCCACGTTCTTCGCCGCGGCGGCGGATCGCGGCGCGGTCGAGACCGGCACCGTCGTCGCCGACTTCCAGCACGACTTCCGAACCTTCGCGGCGGACCGCGATGCGGATCGTGCCTTCTTCCGGCTTGTGTGCCTTGCGGCGCTTGTCCGGCGTTTCCAGGCCGTGCGCGACCGCGTTGCGCAGCAAGTGTTCCAGCGGCGCGGTCATGCGCTCGAGCACGTTGCGGTCGAGTTCGCCCTGGGTACCGTCGAGTTTGAGCTGGACGTTCTTGCCCAGTTCGCCCGAGGCCTGGCGGACTACGCGGCGCAGGCGCGGCAGCAGGCCATCGAACGGCACCATGCGCGTGCGCATGAGGCCTTCCTGCAGCTCCGAGCTCACGCGCGACTGCTGCAGCAGCAGGGTTTCGTACTGACGGGTCAGGTCGTCGAGCGTGGTCTGCAAGCTGGTCTGGTCAGCGGCCGACTCGGCCAGTGCACGCGACAGCTGCTGCAGGTTGGAGAAGCGGTCGAGCTCGAGCGGATCGAATGCCTGCTCGGCCAGGTCGCCTTCGCGCTGGTAGCGGGCGACGATCTGCGCTTCGGTTTCGATTTCCAGTCGACGCAGCTGGTCACGCATACGCGTGTTGGTCGCTGCCATTTCCGCGATGGCGCCGCGGAACGCACCGAGCTGCTGCTCCAGTCGAGCGCGGTAGATCGCGACCTCACCGGCGTAGTTGACGAGGCGATCGAGGAGGTCGGCGCGGATGCGCACCTGCTCCTGCGGGGCGCGCACGCCGATGTCGTCTTCGTCGGTGGCCGGCGTGTCGCTGATCGGCGCCGACAGCGGCTTGAGTTCGACATGCTGCGGTGCTTCCACCACGACCGGGGCCACCTTGGCGGCCTCGTCCTGCACGGCCGGCACGTAGGCCTGGCCGCGTGCACGCGCGTCGAACTGCGCGATCAACTCGTCCGGCATGGCGATCGCGCGGCGTTCGCCGACACGGGTGACCATGGCATGGAGGCGGTCGAAACCGTGCTCGAGCAGCGGCACGCCATCGCGGCCGAGCTCGCAGCGTTGTTCGGCCACGGCTTCCAGCAGCGATTCCATGGCGTGGCCGAGTTCGCCCACGGCCATGATGCCGGCCATGCGCGCGCCACCCTTGATGGTGTGCAGGTCGCGTTGCAGACCGACCACCGGCTCGCGGTCACCCGGCGCCTGGCGCAGCTGCGCGAGCAGGCCGTCGGAATGGTCGAGCAGGTCGCTGGCTTCCTCGACGAAGATGTCGACCAGTTCCGGATCGAGCCCGGTCAGGTCGAGCGCTTCGTCCGGGTCGTCGCTGGCCGCCAGTGCGTGCGCGATCAGGGCGGCGACAGCCGGTTCCTGTGCATCGTGGGTGAGTGCGTCGTCGACAACTGCATGCTCGGTAACGGCAGCGCGCGTCTCGTGCGCGACCGGTGCGTGCTCGGGCTGATCGTTGTCCGACTCGTTGGCGCCCGGGGCGCCGGCATCGGCGAACGCGGCCAGGCCGACCGAGGCAGTGGCTTCGATCGCGGCGACCTGCTGTTCGCGGGCGACACGCTCGGCCTCGGCGTACTCGGTTTCAAGGCGAGCGTACTCGCGCTCTTCTTCGGCGAGGCGCTCGGCTTCGAGGCGTTCGGCCTCGAGGCGCTCTGCTTCAGCGCGCTCTGCTTCGGCGCGCTCTGCAGCCACACGCTCGGCTTCGATACGCTCGGCTTCAGCGCTTTCTGCCGCGGCGCGTTCTGCTTCGAGGCGTTCTGTTTCGGCACGCTCTGCTGCAGCGCGCTCTGCTTCGAGACGCTCTGCTTCGAGGCGTACGGTTTCGAGGCGCTCTGCTTCGGCACGCTCGGCTTCGGCACGCTCGGTTTCGAGGCGCTCTGCCTCGAGCCGCTCGTTCTCCAGGCGCGCGTTTTCGAGCAGCGTTGTTTCCAGACGCTCCGCTTCCAGGCGTGCGATTTCCGCACGCTCGGCTTCCAGGCGCGCATCCTGCTCGCGCTGGAGCTGGGCAAGGCGTTCGGCCTCGGTCTGCTCCAGGGCAAAGCGTTCGGCCTGCACGCTTTCGATTTCGACGATCTCGGCGTTGGCCACCTCGATCGCCACGCGCTCGGCTTCGATGCGGCGCGCTTCGGCCAGTTCGGCCTCCACACGCTCGGTCTGCGATGCCTCGGCGAGGAAATCCGGACCGGCATCGCCGGCCAGATCGGTGAACTCGCTCATGTCGAAGGCCGTCAACAGGGCCTCGTCACCGTCGTCCATGGCGACATCGATCGGCTCGATGTTGACCGGCATCGACTGGCGAGCGTCCGGCAGACCGTCGCGCAGCGCACGCATGCGCGCGGCGAGCCCTTCGAACGCGGGCACGCGCGGATACGGGGTCTTCAGCGTGGCCAGGGTGCGACGGATTGCATTGGCCACGTCGGACATCGCCGCAACGCCGTCGCTGCTGGCCGGCTGGCCGGAGGCGAGCAGGCGCTTGACGTAGATCTCGGTCGGTCCGGTGATCTCGGTGATCACCGGCACTTCGGTCATCGCGAAGGCGCCGTTGAGCGTGTGGAACGAACGCTGCAGGCCGTCATCAACCAGGCGCGGACCGTGGTTGGCGGCAGCCAGCCACTGTTCGATCGTGACCAGGTGGCCGCTGACCTCGGCGTCGAGAATCTCCAGCAGCACCGCGTCGACCGAGGCGGGCGTACCCGGCTCGATCTCGACCGCGAGCACAGGCTCCGCGTCTTCGATCGTCTCTTCGACGGCGAAGACCGGCTCCGCGTCCGCCACCAGAATGTCGAGGTTGACGGCTTCCAGCGAGAGCTCTTCGGCCACCACCGGTTCGTCGACTGCGACTGCGGCCACCGCAGCGGCTGCGGGCGTCGTGTACAGCGTCTCGTTGCCTTCGGCGAGGCGGTCGGCGTGCGCTTCCATCCCGGCCAGGTCGGCCGTGATGACACCTTCGTTGCGCAGCGCGGCATGCAACTGCGGCAGCGCGGTGTAGGCGTGGCCGACCAGGCCCATCACCGCCGGGCTGGCGGGACGGGTGCCGTCGAGCACGCGGTTGAGCAGGTTCTCGATCTTCCAGCTGAACTCGCCCAGGGTCTTGGCGCCGACCAGGCGGCCGCTGCCCTTGAGCGTGTGGAACACGCGACGGATCGGGCGCAGGCGTTCGCTGTCGTCCGGGGACTGGTGCCAGACCGGCAGCAGGTCGCCGAGGTGACGGATTTCCTCGTCGAGTTCCTCGAGGAACACCTCGCGGATCTCGTCGTCGATGTCGTCGCTGTGCTCGAAGCCGCCGGCGGCGATGGCTTGCGCCGTCGTTGCCACCGGTGCCGGCGCAGCCGCGACAGCGACCGGTGCGGGAGCCTCGATGGACGGCGCGGCAGCCGCCTTGTCTTCCGCCGACGCGGACATCGTCACCGTGCCCAGCGTGATCGTGTCGGACAGTTCGAAGTCCGGGACGTTGGCCAACTCCTCGCGCGTGATCGGCGAGGACGGCGCCATCGTCGCGGCGATGTCGAATTCGGGCAACGGCCAGTAGCGCAGCGATTCCAGGCTCTGGCGGGTGATGTCGAGGATGTTGTTGCGGTTCGGGCGCTGCTCGCGCAGTGCCTCCAGGTAGTACTCCAGGCTCGCCAGGGCGTCGGCCAGGGTGTCGAGCTGCTGGCCGTTGGGCACGCGCTTGCGGCCGATCAGCTCGACCTCGGTATAGCGCTTGACGCCGGTCAGGTAATCCGCCGGCTGCACCAGTTCGAGCATGCGCAGCGCGCCGCCGACTTCGTCCAGCACGCGCGGGACTTCGGCCAGTTCGGCGTGATCCCAGTTGGTTTCAACGAAGGCCACGAAGGCCTGGCGGGCATCGCCGAAGTTGGCGATCGCCTCGCGCACGACCACGTCCAGGACCTTGCGCGCTTCACCGGCGAGCAGGTCGTCGTCGGCCTGCTCGTCCGGCAGGCCCAGGCGCGAGACCTGGTCGTCGAGCGAGGCATCGACATAAAGCAGTGCGCCGGCGACGTCGAGCAATGCACCCTCGTCGGCCGGACGGCGTCCGCTGACGATCTCGTGCATTGCATCGCGCTGCTGCAGCACGACGGTGCGGGCAACGCCCAGGCCCATCATGCCGAGCGTGTCGCTGACGCGGGTCAGCGCTTCCACCTGCGGCTGCAGGCCGGCGACATCGGTCTGGCCGGTGCGCAGGTGCAGGTCGAGGGCGTCCTTGACCCGCAGCAGGTCTTCCTTGATCGCCGCGGCCACGGTATCGAGCAGCGCGCGGTTGCGGCCGCTGAGGCTGCCGCGGGCATGTTCGAGTTCGGACTCGCTGGGCAGGTGCGATGCGAGTTCGAAGGTGTGGCGCAGGTCGTCCAGCGCCGGATGGCGGCCGTCGCTGTGGGCGACGTGGTAGAGCAACTGGCGGGTCGGTTCGGCGGCGGGCTCGCTGCGCGGCGCGGCGAAACCGTCGTCGGCCAGCATCAGGCGTGCTTCGCGCTCGACGCCACCGAAGGCCTGGCGCAGGGCGCGCGTGGCCGGCAGCGCGCCGTCACGCAGGGCGCCGGCGACCGAGGAAGCCACCCACAACATGCGTCGCACCGGTTCCAGCACGACTTCCGACAGCAGTCCGTCGACAGCGCCGGCAAGCTTGTCCGGATGCGCGGGATTGCCTTCTTCCGGCCAGGTCGCCAGAGCATCGCGCAGTGCGGCCAGGTGACCGGCCGAGCTGTGCGACGGAGTGCTGCGCTGGGTCTGCGCGCCGGCCAGGTTCGCCGGCAGCGGGCGGTCCAGGTCGGGCGCGAACAGCACGCTCTCGTTGAGACCGGCTTCGCCGCGCGTGGCACGCAATTCGTTGAGCAGCGGCAGCAGCACGATCGGAATATCGCGGTGCCCGCCCTGCAGGCGTTCCAGGTAGTCGGGAAGCAGGACGACGCCGCGCATCAGCGCCGCGCAGGCCTCATCGCGATCAGCGACCTTGCCCTGCTGCAACGCCAGTGCCAGCCGTTCCATTTCCTCGGCGACCATCGCCGGCGCATACAGCTCGACCATGCGCAAGGTGCCGTGCACCTGGTGCAACTGGTCGGCGCAATGGCGCATGCGGCCGGTGTCGGCAGGATTCTCGGCATAGGCCTCGATTTCCTGCTGCGCCAGGCGCAGGGTCTCGTCCAGCTCCGGCTTGATCCAGCCCAGCGTGGTCGTATCGATTGCTTCGCGCATCACTGTCATCGTTCACCCCACGCAGCGGTGAACCGGCGCGTTCCGTGGCCCATGCCCTGATCGGGCATGCTCGTGCAGAGCATGCGCCGGTGGCCACATTTGAACCTGTTCATCGACCTCGTCCTTGTCAGGCCGGCAGCTTGAAGTCGGCAACGGAGCGACGCAGGTCGGCTGCCAGTTGCGCGAGGTTTCCAATCGATGCCGCCGTCTGGTTCGCACCCTGCGAGGTCTGCGCGGTAATCGACTGGATGGTGTTCATCGTCGCGGTAATGTTCGATGCCGCGCTGGACTGCTGCTGCGCGGCGGTCGAGATGCCCTGAATGAGGTTGGACAGGTCCGACGACACCTTTTCGATCTCGCCCAGAGCCGTACCCGCGTCCTCGGCCAGTCGTGCACCGGCGACCACTTCCGAGGTCGTCTGTTCCATCGAGCTGACCGCTTCGTTGGTGTCGGACTGAATCGTCTGCACCAGCGTTTCGATTCGCTTGGTCGCGTTCGATGCGCGTTCTGCCAGTCGCTGCACTTCGTCGGCCACGACCGCGAAGCCGCGGCCTGCTTCACCGGCCGAAGCCGCCTGAATTGCCGCGTTCAGCGCCAGGATGTTGGTCTGCTCGGAGATGTCGTTGATCAGTTCCACGATCGAGCCGATTTCCTGCGAGCTTTCACCCAGTCGCTTGATTCGCTTCGAGGTTTCCTGGATCTGGTCGCGGATCGAGTCCATGCCGGCAATCGTCTGGCGCACCACGCCCGCACCCTTGGTCGCGATCTGCACCGAGCGCTGCGCCACGTCCGCCGATTCGGCCGAGTTGCGCGACACCTGGTTGATCGAGGCCGCGATTTCACTGATACGGCTGGAAGCGGAGTTGATTTCCTGCGCCTGGTGCTCTGCGGCCTCGGCCAGGTGCATGGCGGTGGCCTGCGTTTCCTGGGCGCTGGCGGCAACCTGCACCGAGGTGTCGGTAATCGTCTGCACCAGGCTGCGCAGCTGCTCGACGGCGAAGTTGATCGAGTCGGCGATTGCGCCGGTCATGTCCTCGGTGACGGTGGCCTTTACGGTCAGGTCGCCTTCTGCGAGCGAACCCATCTCGTCCAGCAGGCGCATGATCGCCTCCTGGTTACGGTCGTTGAGTTCCTTGGTGGTCAGGTAGCGCTTCTTCTGCTGGCTGTTGAGCGAGAACACCAGGAAGACGATGGCGAGCAATGCGCCGGCACCGGACAGGATCGAGATCCACAGGTTGCCGGCGATGCTGGTGTCCTTCAGCGAACCGAAGGCGGTGAAGGCGCGGAACAGGTTCTGGCTGTCGGCCAGCAGCTTGTTGGAGCCGCCGGTGATCGCTTCGGATGCCGCCTGTGCGCGGAACAGGTTCTGCGAGCTGGACAGGATCGCGTCCAGGTCCTTCTTCATTTCCAGCCACATCGTCTCGGCCTGGGCCAGTGCGGTCAGGGCGCTGCTGTTGCCCAGCGGGGTCACGCCGAAGGCGGCGTCACCCTTGCGCAGGCCGGTCAGGACGTTGCCGAACACGGCGGCGTCGCGGCCCAGGGCCTCACCCGCCAGCGCGGCGCCACTGCCACCGGCGCGGATCTGGGTGATGCGTTCGTTCATCTTGCCCGACAGCACCACCTGGCGCAGGGCGATGTAGACCTGCGAGGACGGCGAGCCGGAGGCCGACATCGCGCGCACCAGTTCGTCCAGCCGCGCCTGCAGCTGCGGCACGCGACTGGTGAAGCTGTCCGCGTTGCCGGCCAGGGCCAGCACCGCGGCTTCGCTCGAGATCACCTCGCCTGCGCTCTTGCCGAGCGGGCCCCAGGTGTCGGCGACGGTCTTGATCGGCCCGGAAACGCCGGCGGTGTCGCCGAAGTTGTTTCTGAGCTGCTCCACGTCCGTGACGATCTGGTTGCGCGTTTCCTTGAACGCGGCGAAGGCCGCGGCGTCACCGCTGACCGCCTCCGAGCCCTGCACGGCCAGCTTCTGCGAGTTCACCTGCAGGTCCGAGGCCGAGGAGCTGGCGCCACCGAGTCGGGCCGCCTTCCACGTCGCATAACCGGTGTTGAGGCCGAAGATCAGCACCGATACGCCCAGCACGACCAGCCAGGTGTTGACGCCAAGGCTACGGCCCTTGCCGGCAGCGCTATCAATCGCAGTGACACTCATGATTCGACCTCAATATTGTTGCTGCTGGAGCGGTGCTCGGACCGCGACATGTCAGTGCGCGGCATTTCAGAGGCCGCTTGGCGGAACTCGGGCGTGCGGGCCAGCCTGTCCAGGCTGAATATGCCCCACGTGTGGTTGTCGAGGCGGTAGGCGCGCTCGATGAAATGGCTGTAGCGGCCGGTGGCGAGTGCCGCGTCGGAGCCTTCTTCGGCGACCGGCTCGACCTCGACCTCGACCAGCTGCTGGTCCATGAAACTGCGCTGGCCGTAGAGCTCGTCGATCAGCACGGCGACGTCGCCGCCGGGCTGGCGCACCAGCAGGATGCGCTGGCTTTCGTGCAGCACCGTGCGCTGGCCTTCCAGGAACTGCTTGAGGTCGACGATCGGCAGCAGGCTGCCGCGGACGTTGGCCAGGCCGAGCAGCCATGGCTGCGCGCCGGGCACCGGGGTGACCTGCGGCAGCGGGAGGATTTCCAGCACCTCGCCGAAGCCGGAGGCCAGGCGACGGTCACCAATGCGGTAACCGACGCCACGCCACAGGCCCGGCGCGTCGAGCTGCTCGGGCAGACCGACCACGTGCGCCAGGCTGCGGCGCTCGTAGTCGACCAGCACATCGAACGGCGAATGCAACATCTAGTCAGGCACCCAGCAAGGCGTTGATACGGGCGATCAGTTCGTCTTCGCGCGGCGGCTTGACGATGTAGTCGCGTGCACCCTGGCGCATGCCCCAGGCCTTGTCGGTGTCCATGCCCTTGGTGCTGACGATGAGCACCGGGATGGTGCTGGTGTCGGCGTCGCGCGACAGGGCGCGGGTTGCCTGGAAGCCGTTCATGCCCGGAAGCACGACGTCCATCATCACCAGGTCGGGCTTCTCGCGCTTGCAGGTTTCAATGCCGTCTTCGGCACTGCCCGAGGCCAGAACCTCGTGGCCATTGCGCTCAAGAAGCTGGGTAAGGACCGCCGTATCGGTCGGCGAATCCTCGATAAGAAGAATACGTGCCATTTGTTGCCTTACCCCCCGGTCAGGCGTTTACGTGCGTTCGGATCGCGTCGAGCAGTTCTTCGCGGGTGAATGGTTTGGTGAGGTACTGCTCGGAGCCGACGATGCGCCCGCGCGCCTTGTCGAACAGCCCGTCCTTCGATGACAGCATGATGACCGGCGTGCCCTTGAACAGGTGATTGTTCTTGATCAGGGCGCAGGTCTGATAGCCGTCCAGGCGCGGCATCATGATGTCCACGAAGATGATTTGTGGCTGCTGGTCGGCGATCTTCGCCAACGCCTCAAAGCCGTCGGTGGCGGTAACCACTTCACAGCCTTCTCGTTTCAGCAGCGTTTCGGCGGTTCGGCGGATGGTCTTGGAATCGTCGATCACCATGACCTTCAGACCGCCGAGGCTGCCGTTGCGGACCTCGTCTAGCATTTTCGATTTCCCCCGTGCGAATGCCGCGCGTCTGCGGGCACTTCGCCAGCTGTCTTTATTCCAAGCCGCGCCGATGCTGTCAAGCAAACTTTTCGGCGGGCATGCTGAACGCGCCACGGGCCCGGTCAGGCCGGGAACCGCTTCCGGATCGAACAGCAGGGGGTCGGGGGACCGGCCGGCAGGGCGACTTTCGGGCACGCCCGATGCGTATACCCCAGTTCCCCGCCGCTGCCGACGACCGGATTCCCGAGCCGCGACGTACGTACCAGTCCGGATGGGAAGCCGGGCAACTGGCCGGCAGATGACCGGATCGGCGGCCGGCAAGGCTGGCCGGAGCCAGGGAGCTGCCTGTTACCATCTGGCGCATTCTTCCTCGCAGTGCCGCCATGCCGCTCGACATCGTCGTCGTGATGGACCCCATCGGGTCGATCAAGATCGCCAAGGACTCGACCTTCGCCATGCTGCTGGAAGCGCAGCGCCGCGGCCATCGCCTGCACTACGTGCAACCCGGCGGACTGTCGGTGCGCGATGGTACGGCGCTGGCAAAAGTGGCACCGCTGCAGGTTCGCGACGACAAGGCCGGCTGGTTCGAGCTGGGCGACTGGAACACCCTCGCCTTCGGCCCGGGCCAGGTCGTGCTGATGCGCAAGGACCCGCCGGTCGACAACGAATACATCCACGACACGCAGGTGCTCGGCCTGGCCCAGCAGGCCGGCGCGATGGTGGTCAATGACCCGCAGGGCCTGCGCGACTACAACGAGAAACTGGCCGCGCTGCTGTTCCCGCAGTGCTGCCCGCCGACGCTGGTGAGCCGCGACAACGCCGCGCTCAAGGCCTTCGTCGGCGAGCACGGCGAGGCCGTGCTCAAGCCGCTCGACGGCATGGGCGGACGCTCGATCTTCCGCGCGCGCGCGGGCGAGGCCAACCTCAACGTGATCCTGGAAACGCTGACCCAGGGCGGCCACAGCCTCGCGATGGCGCAGCGTTACCTGCCGCAGATCAGCGAAGGCGACAAACGCATCCTGCTGGTCGACGGCGTGCCGGTGGACTACTGCCTGGCGCGCATTCCGCAAGGCGACGAGTTCCGCGGCAACCTCGCCGCCGGCGGTCGCGGCGAAGGCCGCCCGCTGAGCGATCGCGACCGCTGGATCGCGGCGGAAGTCGGTCCGGAAATGAAACGACGCGGCATGTTGTTCGTCGGCCTGGACGTGATCGGCGACTACCTCACCGAGGTCAACGTCACCAGCCCGACCTGCATTCGCGAACTCGACGAGCAGTACGGCCTCAACATCGCCGGGCTGATGTTCGACGCGATCGAAGCCCGCCTGGCCGCATGAGCGCTGTCGTCGCACAACACGTGGCCGCACCGCCGGGCTACGCCGATGCCGACAACGGCCGCGTCAGCGCCACCTTCGTGCTGTCGCTGATGGTCCACGGCATCCTCCTGCTCGGCCTCGGCTGGACGCTGGAGAACGCCGCGCCGGTGATGCCGACGCTGGACGTGATCCTGACCCAGACCACCTCGGCACTGACCCCGAAGCAGGCCGACTTCCTCGCCCAGGCCAGCAACCAGGGCGGCGGCGAGCACGACAAGAGCACGCGCCCACGCGAGGCCCAGTCCGGTCCGCTGCCGCAGGCCACCACCGGTCTGGCGCCGCGGACGCTGCGCGCACAGTCGCCGGCACCGCAGCCGGCACCGCAGGCGCGCGTGGTCACCAGCAGCCGCGGCGAAACCGCCACGCCCACGGCGCGATCGACCCCCACGCCGAGCGAACGACCCTTGCCGCAGGGCCAGGAAAAGATCGAACACGACATGGAAATGGCGCGACTGGCCGCCGAGATCCACATGCGTTCGGAGCGCTACGCCAAGCGCCCGACCCGCAAGTTCGTCTCGGCCAGCACGCAGGAATACACCTGGGCCGGCTACCTGCGCGAATGGGTCGACCGCGTCGAGCGCGTCGGCAATCTCAACTACCCCGACGAAGCCCGTCGCCGTCACCTGGCCGGCCAGGTGGTGATCAGCGTGGCGATACGACGCGACGGTTCGGTCGAGCGCGCCGACATCGTCAAATCCAGCGGCGTACCGTTGCTCGATGGTTCGGCACTGCGCATCGCCAGGCTGGCCGAGCCCTACCCGCCGCTGCCCAGGACCGATGAAAACCCGGACATCCTGCACGTCACGCGGACCTGGAACTTCCTGCCGGGCGGCACGCTGGTCGACGAGTAGCGCGCAACCCGCGAATCAACCCGGCTCAGCGCGAATCGCGCAACGCCTGCTGCTCGCGGATCGTCAGCGCGACGTTGTTGCGCAGGTAGGCCGGTTCGACGCGCTCCGGCGCAACCGCTTCGCCGCGCGCGAATGCATGCGCGGCCAGGCGCGCCACGTCGGCCGCATGCGGCAACTGCGTGGCATCGAAGCCACCAATGCGATCGCCCAGGCGCTGCACCAGTGCGCCATCGGCCGCACCGAAACCGGTGCCCACACCCAGCCAGCCAGCGGGCGCATCAGGCAGGTCGACCTGGCCAGGCGCTCGCACGGATTCCGCCGACAGCGCATGCGCGTCGCCGTCGCGAAGCTCGAACGCGGCCGAATACACCTCGCCCATGCGGGCATCGATCGCTGCAAGCACATGACGACTCGTTGCCGACGGCGGCCCCGGCAGTAGTTCAGCGCGCATCGCCAGCACGGCGAGCGTCGACACCGGCACCACCGGTCGGTCGAGCGCCATGGCAATGCCCTGCACCACCGCGATCGCCAGGCGCACGCCGGTGAAGGCGCCCGGCCCGCGACCGACCGCGATGGCATCGAGCTGCGAGCGGGCGATGCCCGCCTGCGCCAGCAGTTCGTCGGCCCACGGCAGGGCCAGTTCGGCATGGCGACGCGGCGCCAGTTCGAAGCGCTCGCGCACCTGCCCGTCGACCAGCAGGGCGACTGACAGGGCTTCTGTGGCGGTTTCGAAAGCGAGGAGGTTCATTGCGTCGGGGGCCGGGGCAAGTACGAGGGAGCGGGGGCCAACAGCATAACGTTCATCGTGTGAGCGGCCCGGCTTACTCGTCCTGACCACCGAACTCCAGCCCGGCCTCGACCAGTTCCTGCTCCGGTGGGAAGAACGCCGCGACATCCTCGACGTGGCGCGTCTTCGGCAGCGGCGGCAGCGAATTGAGGAAGACGCTGCCGTAGGTCTTGGTGGTCAGGCGCGGATCGCACAGGACCAGCACACCGCGATCGTGTTCGTTGCGGATCAGCCGGCCGGCGCCCTGCTTGAGTGCGATCACCGCCTGCGGCAGCTGCTCGTCGCGGAACGGGTTGCCGCCATTGCGCCGGATGGCGTCCAGCCGCGCCTCGAACACCGGGTCGTCGGGCGCGGCGAACGGCAGCTTGTCGATCACCACGACGCTGAGCGCATCACCGGCGACGTCGACGCCTTCGCGAAAACTGGCCGCGCCGAGCAGCACGCCGTTGCCGGAGGCGCGGAAACGTTCGAGCAGCACCGGTCGCGGCGCCTCGCCCTGCACGAACAGCGGCCACGGCCCGCCCTTGAGCAGTTCAGCCGCCTCGCGCAGGGCGCGATGCGAGGCGAACAGCACGAAGGCGCGTCCACGCGAGGCCTCCAGCACCGGCCGGATCTTCTCGACCATGCTTTCGTTGTAGTTGCGCACGGTCGGGTCAGGCAGGCCACGCGGCAGGTAGCAAAGCGCCTGCTTTTCCCAGTCGAACGGACTGGGCACCAGCAGCGTCTGCGGCGGATCGTCGCCCTTGAGGTAGAGGCCGAGCTTGATCGCGTAGTGCTCGAAACGGCCACCGACGGCAAGCGTGGCCGACGTGAAGATCCAGGCCGCATGCGACTGCGCGCGGTGCTGCGCCAGCGGGCCTGCGACGTCGAGCGGGGTGCGGCTGAGACGGAATCCGCGCGCGGTCAGTTCGTACCAGAGCACGCTGCCATCGTCGCGCTTCTTCTTCGCGGCCTTTGCCTTTGCGGTCGCGTCGTCATCCTGCGCATCGGCGGCGGCGGCGTCGACCTGGGCAAAGTCTTCGGCGAATTCGTCGTGTTCGTGAACCTCCGCATCGCCGGAGTCGTCGCGCCAGCGTTGCAGACGCCCTTCGAATTCGACCGCGCGCGCCGCGCAGGCATCGAAGCCCGGCGATGCCGGCGCCAGCGGCGCCAGCACGCCGTGCAGTTGCCGCAATGCATCGGCGAGGGCGTCGAAGGCCTCCTCGACCGCCGGCTCCTCGGCGGCGCGCCGGCGCGTGCCGCGCACCGGCAGCTCGTCCATCGCCGCGCGCAGCAAGCGCACGCTCTGCTCCAGCGCGCGCGCCGGGTCCTGCACCGCGGCCAGCGCCGAAGGCACCTGTTTGCACTCGGTCAGCGCATCGCGGGCCAGCTCGACCAGCGGTCGCGCACTCAGCGCCTCGCCGAAGAACTGCGCGGCCAACTCCGGCAACTGGTGGGCCTCGTCGACCACGAACGTCTGCGCGCCGGGCAGGATCTCGCCGAAGCCTTCCTGCTTGAGCGCCAGATCGGCCAGCAGCAGGTGGTGGTTGACCACGACCAGGTCGGCCGCCTGCGCACGTTGGCGCGCCTGCACGACGAAACAGTCGGCGAAGAACGGGCATTCGCTGCCCAGGCAGTTTTCGGCAGTGCTGGTGACCATTGGCAGCAGCGGCGAATCTTCCGGCAGCGCGTCGAGCTCGGCCAGGTCGCCCATGCGCGTGCGCCCGGACCAGGCGACGATGCGCTGGAACTGCGCGGCCAGCTCGCGTGTCGCGAAGCGTGGCTCGCCCTGCGCCTGGCGCATCCGGTAGTGGCACAGGTAGTTGGCGCGGCCCTTGAGCAGCGCGCTCTTCAGGCCGATACCGAGGGCATCGCGCACGCGCGGCAGGTCGCGGTGGTAGAGCTGGTCCTGCAGGGCGCGCGTGCCGGTGGAGACGATGGTCTTCTTGCCCGACAGCAGTGCCGGCACGAGGTAGGCAAAGGTCTTGCCGGTGCCCGTGCCCGCTTCGGCCAGCAACGTGCCGCGGCTGTCGACGGCGTCGGCAATCGCGGCCGCCAGATCCTGCTGGGCGACGCGGGTGTTGAAGGCCGGGATATTGCGCGAGAGTTCGCCGCCGTCGGCCAGGGCCGCGCGACTCGCCTCGCTGAGGCGGTTATTCATCCCGGCATTGTCGCTCGAATGTCAGTACCGCGACGGTGCCGCGACGGTGCAGGCATCGCGCTCGCGGCGGGCATCGGCGGCGCTGGGGTTGCCCGGCACTTCCACCGGCAACGCCCGGGCCTTCGCCTCGCGGACCTGCGCGATCGTTTCCCAATGGCGCCGGCACAGCGGACCGACCTTGGAGCCGCCGTCGAGGCCCTTGCGGGCATAGCGCTCGGCGTCATCAAGCTGATCGTTCAGCAGCGCCGCTTCCGCGCGCTCCTGCAGCAGCGCCGGATCGTCCGGCGTGATCTGCAATGCCTGGTCCAGCGACGCGGCGGCCTGCGGGTTCTGGCCCGCCCGCTCCAGGCGCTCGGCCTCCTTGCGCAGATCCTCGACCTGCGGATCGCGCAGCGGCTGCACATCCAGCTCGGTGCTGGCGGCTCCGCCGGCGGCGCGAACGGCGCGCACCGCGGCGGGTGCGTCGAACATGGGTTCGGGCAGCGGTGGCGGCGTGGTGCTGCAGGCCGCCACGATCAAGCCCGTCAGCGCCAGCGCGACGGGCGACTTCAACATCCTCACGGCCCGGCTCCTCACTGTCTGCTCCTCACGGGAGATTCTCCTGCTGCTGCGGTGGCGGCGCCTCCGCAGCCTGTTCGGCCGGTTGTTCCTCGTCCTTGCGGCCGATTCCGAACCATTCGCGCCAACCGCCCTGCCCTTCCTCTGCCACCGGTTCCGGTGCCGGGCACGGTGCATAGGCGGGTGCGAAGCCGGCGACAAAGGCGAAGCGACGCGCATTCGCGCAATCGGGGTCGGTGGTGTTGCTGGCGATGGTCCACTGCCAGTCGATGCCCTTGTCGCCGACCTTCAGCGGTGCGCTGGGCAGGCGCGAGAAGATCGCCGACCACACCCGCATCGCACCGGTGGCGCCGTACAGGCCGGTGGTCTGGTTCTGGTCGTTGCCGACCCAGATCACCGCCAAGTGGTCGCCGGTCCAGCCGGCGAACCAGCTGTCGCGACCGTCGTTGCTGGTGCCGGTCTTGCCCGCCGGCGACAGACGGCCGAGCCCATCGCGGACCAGCTGGGTGCCGGTGCCGTTCGACACCGCCTGCTGCAGGGCGATGGTGATCAGGCGTGCGGCAATGGCGTCGCCTTCCTGCGCCGGAGCCGGGTCCTTGTCGTAGCGGTTGAGCGCCTTGCCGTTGGCATCGAGCACGCCACGCACCGCGTGCAGCGGCTGGATCTCGCCGCCGGACGCGAGGAACTGGTACAGCTGCGCCATCGCGTACGGGCTCTGGTCGACCGCGCCGAGGATCAGCGCCGGATTGGGCTCGGTCTCGATCCCGGCCAGGGTCTTGATCAGGCTGGCGATGCGCTCGGGCGCAACCTGCATGCCGACGCGCACGGTGGCCTGGTTGTAGGACATCGCCAGCGCATCGATCAGGCGAACGGTGCCGTGGCTGCGGCCGTCGGAGTTGCCCGGGTTCCAGTTCTTCTTCTTGCCCAGCGCGACCGTGACCGGCGAGTCATCGACCCAGCTGGCCAGCGAGTACTTGCCCGGCTGCGCCAACGCCAGCAGGTACACGAACGGCTTGAGCAGCGAACCGACCGGGCGCTGCGCTTCGATCGCGCGGTTGAAGCCGTGCTCGGCCACGCTGCGGCTGCCGACGACGGCAACGACTTCGCCGTTGTGGACGTCGGTGACCACCAGGCCGGTCTGCAGCGGCGGCCTGCGCTTGTTGTCCAGGCTCTTGAGGGTGCGGGCGACCGCGCCTTCGGCCATCGCCTGCGCCGAAGGCGACATGCCGCTCATCACGCTCAGTCCGGCACCGGCCAATGCGTCGGCCGGGTAGTCGCGGGCGAGCTGGCGGCGGACCAGGTCGACATAGGCCGGGAAGCGGTTGGCGGCGACGCTGCCCGGGTCCTTGGTCACGCCCAGTGGCGCCTTCAATGCACGCTGGTACTCGGCGTCGTCGATCAGCTGGGTCTCGTGCATTTCGCCGAGGACGAAGTTGCGCCGTTCCAGGGCGCGCTCGGGATTGCGCCGCGGGTCGTAGAAAGACGGCCCGCGGACTATGCCGATCAGCAGCGCGATCTGCTCGGTGCTCAGGTCGGCCAGGTCGCGGCCGAACCAGAACTCGGAACCGGCGGCGACGCCGTGGATGGCCTGTGCGCCGCGCTGACCGAGGTAGACCTGGTTGAAGTACGCCTCCAGGATCGTGCCCTTGTCGTAGCGGGCCTCGATCAGAAGGGCGTAGAGGATTTCGTTGCCCTTGCGGGTCAGGGTCTGCTCGCGGCCGATGCCGAGCAGGCCGCTGCGGGCGAGCTGCTGGGTCAGGGTGCTCGCGCCTTGCTTTGCGCGGCCGGCGGCAACGTTCTTGAAAGCCGCGCGGATCATGCCCGTCACGTCGATGCCGTGGTGGCTGTTGAAGTCGCGGTCCTCGACGGCCTGCAGGCCGGTGACGAGCAGCTCGGGCACTTCCTTCAGTCGCACCAGGCGCCGCTCTTCCTGCTTCTGGCCGTACAGCGTGGCGATACGCGCCGGGTCGATCCGCACAGTCTTGAGTTCGCGCTTCTTGTCGGCATCGCGCACGGAAGCCACCCGGCTGCCGGACAGCACGACCTCGATGCGTCGCGCCGGCACCGCGCCGTCGACATCGCTGAAACCGCGGCTGGAGACCAGCCAGCGACCGCCGGTGCGCGAGTAGCTGCCCGGTCGCACACCGTCGCCGGAGTGGTAGGCGGCGGCGTCGAGCTCGGTCTTGAGGGTGGCCGCGTCCAGGGTCAGGCCCGGGGCCAGTTCCAGCGGCCGCGCATAGACCCGCGTCGGAATCTGCCAGCGCAGCTGGCCGAAGCGTTCGCTGACTTCGTGGTTCAGGTACAGCGTGTAGGGAATGAGGAAGCCAAGGCCCAGTCCCACTGCGGCCAGAAGCCAGGTGACCAGGCGTCGCCGCCATTGCGGGGACTGGCTGTCGTCTGCGGTTTCGTCTTCGTCGTAATCGATTTGGGCCACGGCATGGGACAATGTTGGGGCTGCGCCCTCGTGGCCGCGAGTCTATCGCAGCCGGCCCGCCACCCCGCGCGGACGGGGCCGCGGCAAAGTCTGCGTTAAGGAATCTTCAGAATGATGAGCGTTCGATGGGGCTGAGCTGGACCGAGGTACGGTTCTACTTCGATCGGGGCACTGGCCTGCTCCGACGTGGCCTGACCAGCCTGCGCACGCGCGGCATCGAGGCCACCTGGAAGCGCGTCGCCCGGCAGTTCCACCGGGTACCGGCCGCGCACCGGCCCGAACTCTATCTGCCGGACCGGGCCCCGTTTGCGCCGTTCGCGTTGCCGCGATCGGAACAGCCCAGGGCCAGCATCGTCATCCCCGTCTACAACCAGTTCGCACATACGCTGTCGTGCCTGCGCGCGATCGCGGCGTATCCGCCGGAATGCGCGTGCGAGGTCATTGTCGTTGACGATGGCTCCTCGGACGAGACCGAGGGTGCGTTGGCCCAGGTCGAGGGACTGACCTACCACCGCCGCCGCCAGAACGGCGGCTTCATCGCCGCCTGCAACGACGGCGCCACGTTGTCGCGTGGCGAATACGTGGTGTTCCTCAACAACGACACGCTGCCGCAGCCGGGCTGGCTGGATGCGCTGCTGGCGACGTTCGACCAGCACCCGGGCACCGGGCTCGCCGGGGCGCAGCTCATCTATCCGGATGGGCGCCTGCAGGAGGCCGGCGGCCTGGTCTTCGCCGACGGCAACGCCCACAATCTGGGCAAGTTCGAAAGCCCTAACGACCCGCGCTACTCGTACGTCCGCGCCGCCGATTACTGCTCCGGCGCGGCAATCGCCATCCCGCGCCAGTTGTTCGAGCGCATCGGCGCGTTCGACACGCGCTATGCCCCGGCCTACTTCGAGGACACCGATCTCGCCTTCGCCGTACGCGACGCCGGCTATGGCGTGCTGTACCAGCCGGCCTCGCAGGTCGTGCACCTGGAAGGCGTGACCGCCGGCACCGACGTCAACCAGGGCGTCAAGGCGCACCAGGTGCGCAACCGCCATACGTTTGCCGACAAGTGGCGCACGGCCCTGTCGCGGCAATGGTCCGATGGCACGCCACCCGACCAGGCCTCGGCTGCGAAGGGCCAGCGACGCATCCTCATCATCGACAGCGCCACGCCCCGGCCTGACCACGACTCGGCGTCGCTGCGCATGGTCAACCTGATGCGCCTGCTGCTGGATGAAGGCGCGCACGTGACCTTCGTTCCCACCGACCTCAATCATGCCGGCGCAGACACGCGGCGACTGCAGCAGCTTGGCGTGCAGGCGTGGTACGCGCCGTTCTTTGGGACGCCGGCGCGCTGGATCCGCGAGCATGGGCATCGCTTCGACACAGTACTGGTCTGTCGTCATTACGTCCTGCGTGAATGGCTGCCGCTGCTGCGCAAGCATGCGCCGCAAGCGCGACTGGTGTTCGACACCGTCGACCTGCACTACCTGCGCGAGCGCCGCGGCGCAGAGCTTGCGTCCGATCAGGCGCTGATGCGCGCTTCCGAGCGCACCCGCGCACTGGAACTGGAGATGATCGCGCGCAGTGACGCGACGCTGGTGGTCAGTGATGTCGAACGCACCCTGCTGGCAGTCGATGCACCGGCGGCGAAAGTGGAGATCCTCTCCAACCTGCACCACGTCCACGGCCGCGGCCAGCCGCATGGGCAACGCCACGATCTGGTGTTCGTTGGCGGCTTCCGCCATCCGCCGAACGTCGATGCCGTGCGCTGGTTCGTCACCGAGGTCTTCCCGCTGGTTCGTGCGAAGGCACCGGAGATCGTTTTCCATTGCATCGGCAGCGACACGACTGCCGAGATCGATGCGCTGGCATCGCAACCGGGCGTGCGTATCCACGGTCACGTGCCCGACCTGTCGCCCTTCATGGATGGCGCGCGCGTCGCCGTCGCTCCGTTGCGTTTCGGCGCCGGCGTCAAGGGCAAGGTCAACCTCAGCATGGCCCATGGCCAACCGGTGGTGGCCACGGCTTGTGCGGTCGAAGGCATGCACCTGCGCAACGGCGAGGACGTGCTCGTGGCTGACGATGCCGCTGCTTTCGCTGAAGCGGTCCTGCGGCTGTATCGCGATGAGGCGTTGTGGCAGCGGCTGGCCGACAACGGCATGGCCAATGTCGAGCGGCATTTCTCGCTCGATGCCGGGCGCGAAGTGGTGCGGCGGGTGCTGCTGCGGTCTGCCGGCTGATGCCCTCGCTGCAGGAGCGAGGCTGCTCCTGCAACAGCCGTCAGTTTGCCGCGGAGGCCCGGCGCAGCCGGTCGGCGAATTCGCCCAGGCCGCTGGCCTGCGGATCCAGCTCGCGCGCGGCCACCAGCGCCGCCTGCGCGGCACTCAGTTCGCCCGCGCCCAGGCGCTCGTCGCCGACCGCTATCCAGCGCTGCGCCAGGCGCCGGCGCGCGTCGCGCACCGCCGGGCCATCGCCTTCGAGCACGGCGCGCGCATCCAGGCATTCGCGCGCGCGGCTGAGGCGGTTGCCGCGCAGTTCGGATTCGAAGCAACGTTGTGCCGCCGGCAGCAGGCGTTGCATTGCCGAGCGCACCGCAGGATCCTGCGGCGCCATCGATTGCGCCGCGCGCAGCTTGTCGAACGCGCTGTCGCCGGGCGGTGTCAGCAGGTCACCGCGCGATTCGGCCTGGGCGGCATCGGAAAGCAACTGGTCGAGGCGCCGCTGGCGTTCGGCCTTCGGGACCTTCTGGCCATAGCGCTGCTGCGACTGCCGCGCCTGCACCAGGCGCTGCTCGGCAGCGGCGACGCCCGGCGCATCGCCATCGACCCGGCGCGCCTGCGCCAGTTCGTTCTCGGCATCATCGAAACGGAAGTCGCCGGCATACCGCTGGCTGCGGCCGGCGTAGGCGTTGGCGACCGCGGCGATGCCGCGCTTCGCCCGCTCATCGTCGGGCATCGCCGCCAGCACCGAACGGTATCCCTCGAGCGCCTCACCCAGGCGGCCCCGGCGCAGTTCCGCATCGGCACGGGCACGCCGTTGCTCGGCGGCGCGATTGAGTCCGGCCAATGCATCGGGAAGGTCGACGTGCCCCGGGTCGGCCGCCTGCACTCGCTGCATCCGCGCCGAGGCTTCGGCCAGCTCGCCTCGATCAAGCGAGGTCCGCGCCTGCTGCAGCAGGTCGGCGAGTGTGTCCTCGCGACCTTCCAGCGCCTCGGTCCGGTTCGGCTCCAGGGCCAGGACGCGCTGGTATAGCGGCAGTGCGGCATTGTCGCCACCGTCGAGCACCCCGGCCTTGCGCGCGCCAGCGGCTTGGGCGAGCAGTTTGTCGACGCCCGAATCGCCGGCCTCGCGCTCGCGTTCGCGCACGCGCTGCTCCAGCGCATCGACGCGTGCCCGCGGAACCGCCAGCTCGCGCGCGAGGGCGATCATGCGATGGGCCTGCTGATAATTTCGCTGCTGCAGTGAGCGCTCGGCCTGGACCAGCGCCTGCTGTCCGACCTTGGCCATGCCCTGGCGTGCATCGCTGCGGTCCGGATCGAGCGCGAGCGCAGCGGCATACAGTTCGCGCGCACCACGACCATCGGCCGAGGTCAGTTGCCCCTGCTGCAGGGCGTGGGCGGCATCGGCCTGCAACTGTTGTGCGCGCGTATCCGGCCACAGCCAGTTCGACAACGGTTGCCGCAGCAGCAGCAAGAGCAGCGCCAACGAGACCACGGCCATGAGTCCGATGCCCCATCCGCGCCAGCGGATGCGTCTTGCCGTATGGTCGGCCCAGCGAGCACTTCGGTCGTCTTCGCGTGCGCCCTCGCCCCATTGCCAGTCGTTCCAGCGCGGCGACTGCGGCTCGACCCGGTCACGACGCCCCGACCGGCTGTCATCGCCGTCGACCTCGCCGCCAGCGCCGGCGGCACTGGGTTTTCCCGGTTCATGTGGCGTTGCTGATATCACACGCCAAGCATAGCTGCATGTCGGTGAGGGGATGGGGACGGCGATGGGTAGCGTTCAGCGTCGCTGCGCATGCTCCACCCCGGGCAGCGACGCCAGTTTGCCCAGCAACGTCGACAGCTGGCCGTAATCGCCCACGCGCAAGCGCAGGCGCAGGCGCACGCGGGCACCATTGCGCTCGACATCGCTGCTGATGCTAAGCACGTGCGCGTTGCCCTGGGCGATCAGGTTGGTCACTTCCTTGAGCAGCCATTTGCGGTCGAGTGCGAGCACTTCGATATCGACCTCGTAGCCGCTGCCGGCGCGGCCCCACTCCACCGGCAGCACGCGCTGCGGCTGCGATGCGGCCAGGCGCTGGAAGGCGGTGCAGTCTGGACGATGCACGGTGACGCCGCGGCCACGGGTGAGATAACCGACGATCGGCTCGCCCGGCAACGGCTGGCAGCAACGTGCCAGTTGCACCAGCAGGTTGCCGACACCTTCGACGGTGAAGTCGGTGGTCCGGCGCGGGACCCGTCGCGGCGGCGTCGGCGTGGAGATAGTGCTGGCGGGCGTGGCCGCGGCAGCGGCGGCGGCGGACGCAGCCCGTTCGTGTTCGAGCAGCGCGCGACCGACCTGGTGCGGGCCGATATCGCCCAGTGCCACCTGCACGTAGACCTCGCCGTCGCTGGCAAGGTTGAACTTCTCGCGCGCCGGGGCGAGGTCGGCGCCAAGCAGGCCGAGCCGGCGCAGCTCCTTGTCGAGCAGGTCCTTGCCGGCGCTCTCGTTACGTGCACGATCGAGCTTGTGGAACCACGCCCGCACCTTGTCGCGGGAACGGCCGCTGGCGAGGAAGCCGTTGGCCGCGATCAGCCAGTCGCGGCGCGGTTCGCCGGTCTTGGCAGTCATGATCTCGACGCGATCGCCGGTACGCAGCTTGTGATCGAGCGGGACGATGCGACCGTCGACCTTGGCGCCGCGGCAGCGGTGACCGACCTCGGTATGGACGTGATAGGCGAAATCCAGCGGTGTCGCGCCGGTGGGCAGGTCGATGACCTCGCCCTTGGGCGTCAGCACGTAGATGCGGTCCTCGACCAGTTCGGTATCGAATTCGCCGGACAGCGATCCGTCCTCGCGCCCGCCTTCGCCCGAGCCTTCCAGCAGGCGCCGCATCCAGGCGATCTTGCGGTCGAAGGCGGCGTCGGCGCTGTGGCTGCCGACTTCCTTGTACTTCCAGTGCGCTGCCACGCCCAGTTCGGCCTGGCGGTGCATGTCATGCGTGCGGATCTGCACTTCCAGGGTCTTGCCTTCCGGTCCGACCACGGCGGTGTGCAGGGAGCGGTAGTCGTTGCGCTTGGGCCGGGCGATGTAGTCGTCGAACTCGCTCGGGATCGGCGCCCAGGTCGCATGGACCACGCCGAGCGCTGCATAGCAGTCGGCCAGGCTGTCGACGAGCACCCGCACCGCGCGCAGGTCGTAGAGCTCGCCGATCGGCACGTTCTTGCGCTGCATCTTTTTCCAGATGCTGTAGATGTGCTTGGGCCGTCCGGCGATCTCGGCGACGACGCCCTGTGCCGCCATCGCTTCCCGCAAGGTGCCCTTGACCTGCTCGATGTAGCGTTCGCGATCGGTGCGCTTCTCGTCGAGCAGGCGCGCGATCTGCTGGTAGGTCTGCGGTTCCAGGTAGCGGAACGCCAGGTCCTCCAGCTCCCACTTGAGCTGCCAGATGCCCAGCCGGTTGGCCAGTGGCGCGTGGATGTCGCGAGTGAGCAGCGCCAGTTCACGGCGTTGCTCTTCCGGCAACGGTTCGGCGTGGCGCATCCGCGCCAGCTGGCGCGCCAGCAGGATCGGCACCACCCGCAGGTCGCGGACGATGGCCAGCAGCAGCCTTCGCAGGCCCTCATTGCCGGCCTGGCCATGGCGCTCGGCATGCAACGCCCACACCTGCGCGGCCGCGCGCTGGCCTTCGATCAGCGGGGCCACCGCCGGGAAGTCGCGCTCGATCGGGCCCAGCGCGGCCCGCCAGCCCGGATACGTGTGCAGGATCGCCGCCGCCGCCGTGTCGCCGTCGGCACCGAGCAGCACCAGTGCCTCGAGCATGCTCGCCACAACCTGGGGCGGATCGTCGGCATCGTCCAGCGCCCCCGGCGCGGCAGCGGCCCTCTCCATCGCCTTGCGCAACGGCGCAGCGATACCGGCGGCGACCGGATGCGCCAGCACGGCGGCAAGCTGTGGAGTCTCGGTGACCATGGCGGGGAGTGGCGTGGAACGTTCCTGGACGACGCGGTCTACACTAGCGGGCAACCGTCTGGAGGAACAGCGCATGCGTTCGACCCGCCCCCGCAACACCTCGCTCCGCCTGCTCGCGCTGGCGGCTCTGCTGCCCCTCGCCGGAGCGTCGTTCGCCCAGCAGAAGATCGAGCAGCAGATGAGCTACGAGCAGTTCAAGGCCGCCGGCCTGGACCGCCTGAGCCCCGAACAGTTGGCCAACCTCAACGACTGGCTCGATGGCAAGGTCAAGGTCGAGACCGCCAAGGCCGCCGAATCCGCCAAACAGAGCGGTGGCGACGAAGACCGCCGCGGCCTGTTCCTGGCCGCATCGCGCGAGCCGGTCGACGGCACGATCACGGGCAAGTTCACCGGCTTGGGCAAGGGTCGCAGCTTCACGCTCGACAACGGCCAGGTGTGGCAGCAGATCGACGATGTCTCGCTCACCGGCGTCAAGGACGCCAATCCCAAGGTCAAGATCACACCCAGCGTAATTGGTTCTGCCTGGTATCTGTCGGTCGAGGGCTTCAACGCGCGCGCCAAGGTCCAGCGCGTCAAGTAAACCGCCACGCGAAGGAGTCGTTCATGCGTCTGTTGCTCGCCTGCCTGGCCGTTGCTGTTGCTGCATCGATGTCGTCCGCGCCTGCGCTCGCGGCACAGGATTACGTTGCCCTGGAGCAGCGACTGAACGCCGAACAGATGCGCGCCACCGGCCTGGACACGTTGTCGTCCGAACAACTGGCCCTGCTCAATCGCCTGCTGAGTCAGGAACAAGGCGCGGCGGTGCAAGCCGCCGTGGCCGAGCGCGCCGCCGATGACGTCGGCCGGCGCGAGAAGCGCGCTGCTGCCGCGCCGGTTACCGCGAGCGTCCAGGGCGATGTACGTGCCTGGTCGCGCGGCGACACCGTGCTGCTCGACAACGGCCAACGCTGGCGCGTGGTCGAAGGCAATCTCTACCTGGGCAAGCCGGTGAGCAATCCGAAGGTCACCCTGACGCCCGGCTTCATGGGCGCCTGGTACCTGCAGATGGACGGGCAGACGCCGCGCATGAAGGTGCAGCGCGCCGACTGAGCGACTCGGCGGTTCAACGACGCAGGTTCACCAGCCGCTGCGCCAGCTTCTTCGGCGACACGCCGCCGCGGGCGCCCAGTTCCTGGGCGAACAGCGAGACCCGCAGTTCCTCCAGGTCCCAGCGCAGCGCCTGCCACTCGGACTGGTCGCCTGCGCCTTCCTGCATCGCCTTAGCCAGTGCATCGGCAAACGGCTTGATTTCGAGCATCCGAGCCTGGTCGCGGACCGGATCGCGCAGCGCGCGTTCGCCGCGCAGGGCCAACGCCTTCAGGTAACGCGGATATTCGCGCAATGCCTGCGCCGGAACGTTGCGCAGGAAGCCCGGCGGCGTCAACGACGCCAGGTGCGCGCGCATGTCGTCGAGATTGCCACTGGCCCAGCCCATCAGCGGCGATTCCAGTTTTGCCCGCGCCTCGGCGACGGCACCCAGGATGGTCTCGGCCTGGCGCAAGCGTTCCATGGCGTCGGCGAACAGCTGCCTGGCGATCGCATCGCGATGGGCGGCGAATGTGCCTGCGTCGCGGATGTCGGCCCCGGCTTCATCGGCAGCCAGCGAGGCGAACGCGCCGTCGACCAGGTCCAGGCGCAGGCGGTCGCCTTCCTTCAAGCCATCGTTGCGCGGCGCGGCCGACTCGATGGCCGCATACAACAGCCCGGTCTTGGGCGTGACCGGCAACTGCTTGCGCGCCTGCTTGAGTTTGTCCGCCAGCGCGATCGCCAGCAGCCTGCGCACGCCGCGCGGATGCTCACGGCGTGCCACCTCGGCCTCGGCATGCACGCGCAGCGACACGCTCTCGCCGTCGTCGTGCAGCGCCGGGTACGCGGGAACGCCGCCGGCACCTGCCACCGAGACCGGTATCGGCGAATCCGGGAACGTCGTCAGGCCCTGTTGTGCCAGGCCGTCGGCGGCGCGGGCCGCGAAGGCCGCCGCCGCGCGTTCGCCGAAGCGACGGCGCAGGTCGTCGAGGTCGCGGGATTCGGCCAGCACATTGCGGCTCTCGCCTTTGCCGCCACCTTCGAGCAGCTGCAGGTTCATGCGCAGGTGTGGTTCCAGCGCCGCCTCATCGAAGTCGAGTGCCGCTACCGCGACGCCGCCGAGCTTCGAAAGGAACCGCGCCAGTTCGCCCGTAATGCTGTCGGCGCTGGCCTGCGGATGGGCCTCGAAGAAGGCCCGTGCGAAATCCGGCGCCGGCACGAAGTTGCGGCGCAGTGTCTTGGGCAGCGACTTGATCAGTGCCGCCGCCTTGTCGGCGACGAAGCCCGGCGCCAGCCATGACAGCCGCACCGGGTCGAGCGCGTTGAGCAGGTGCAGTGGCACGGCGATGGTCATGCCATCGTCGCTGGCGCCGGGCTCGAAACGGTACTTGACCGCCAATCGCGCGTTGCCCAGTGCCAGGTACGGCGGGAAGCGCTGGGCGTCGCTTTCGTCGACCACCATCAGGTCCGCCAGCGACCATTCCAGCGCGGCCTTCTCGGCCGGCGGCAGCTTGCCGTACCAGGCATCGAGTGCCTGCGCGTTGTGCACCTGCGGCGGCAGCCGGTCCAGGTACCACTGCGCCATCCACTCTTCTTCGACGACCAGGCCACTGCGGCGCTGTTTGGCTTCCTCGTCGCGCGCCTTGGCCAGCGTGGCCAGGTTGCGCGCCAGGAATGCACTGCGGGTGTTGATCTCGCCGGTGACCAGCGCGTCGCGGGCGAAGATGACGCGGCTTTCTTCCGGGAACAACGCGCCGTAATGCACCGGGCGCTTGGGCGCCAGCACCAGGCCGAACAGGCTGATCTGCTCGCTGCCGACCACGCGCCCCTGCGAGCGCGCCCAGCGCGGGTCGTGCTGGCGACGCGCCAACAGATGCGGAAGCTCGGCGATCACCCAGTCCGGCTCGATCGCGGCGTTGGTCAGCGACCACACGCGCTCGGTGTCGAGCAGCGTCGCCGACAACACCCATGGCGGTGGCTTCTTCGCCAGCGGCGAGCCCGGGAACAACTGGAACTTGCGACCACGCGGACCGTCGTACTGGCCACGCTCGCTGCGCAAGCCGATCTGCGTCGGCAGACCCGCCAGCAGCGCGCGATGCAGCGTCGTGTACGCCGCCTGGTCGAACTCGCCGGCGCGCGGCTCGCTGTTCCAGTCCAGCTCATCGCCCATCAGCCTGAGCTGGCGGTGCAGCTCGCGCCACTCGCGCATGCGCAGGAAGCCGACGAAGTGCTTCTCGCACCAGCCACGCAGCTTCGACTGGGTCAGGTCTTCGTGGGCAGACTGGTAGGCCTCCCACAACTTGAGGATGCCGACGAACTCCGACTTTGGATCGGCGTACTGGGCATGGGCATTGTCGGCGGCGGCGCGCTGGTCGGCCGGACGCTCGCGCGGATCCTGGATGCCCAGGAACGAAGCGATCACCAGCATCTCGCGCAGCACACCGTGCTGGTTGGCGGCGACCAGCATGCGCGCCAGCTTCACGTCGACCGGCAGGCGCGACATCAGCTTGCCGGTGGCGGTGAGCTTGCGTGCCTCGTCGACTGCGCCCAGCTCGCCCAGTTGCTGCCAGCCATCGGCGACCGCGCGCGGATCGGGCGGCTCCAGGAACGGGAAGTCCTCGATGTTGCCCAGCCCCAGCGACAGCATCCGCAGGATTACGCCGGCCAGCGCGGCACGACGGATTTCCGGATCGGTGTAGCGCGCCCGCGAGAGGAAGTCGACTTCGGAATACAGGCGATAGCAGGTGCCTTCGCTGATGCGTCCGCAGCGGCCTTTGCGCTGGTCGGCGCTGGCCTGGCTGATCGGTTCGATGTGCAACCGGTCGAGCTTGCCGCGCGGGCTGTAGCGCTTGACGCGGGCCAGGCCGGGATCGACGACATAGCGGATGCGCGGCACCGTCAGTGAGGTTTCGGCGACGTTGGTGGCCAGCACGATGCGGCGCTTGGGACCGGGATTGAAGACGCGATCCTGGTCGCGCACCGACAGCCGCGCATACAGCGGCAGCACTTCGGTTTCGCGGTACTTGCGACGCTCCAGCGCCTGGTGGGCATCGCGGATCTCGCGCTCGCCGGACAGGAAGATCAGCACGTCACCGCGCGGATCCTCGCGGGTGATTTCATCGCAGGCGGCGACGATACCGTCGTTGACGCTGCGCTCGCGGTTGCCTTCGCCGTCTTCCTCACCTTCGCCGAGCGGGCGGTAGCGCACCGAGACCGGATAGCCACGGCCTTCGACATTCACCACAGGCGCATCGCCGAAATGCTGGGCGAATCGCTCGGTGTCGATCGTCGCCGAGGTGACGATCACCTTCAGGTCGGAGCGCCGCTGCAGCAGCTGCTTGAGGTAGCCGAGCAGGAAGTCGATGTTGAGGCTGCGCTCGTGCGCCTCGTCGATGAGGATGGTGTCGTAGCGCGACAGCCAGCGATCGGACTGGATCTCGGCCAGCAGGATGCCGTCGGTCATGAACTTGACCGCCGTCTGCTCGCCGACGTTCTCGGTGAATCTCACCTGGTAACCGACCGCGCCACCCACCTGGGTCTGCAGCTCCTCGGCCACGCGCCGGGCCACCGCGCGCGCGGCGATCCGACGCGGCTGGGTGCAGCCAATCATTCCGGCGGCGCCACGACCGGCCGCCAGGCACAGCTTCGGCAGCTGGGTGGTCTTGCCCGAGCCGGTCTCGCCGGCGATGACGATGACCTGATGCTTGCGGATCAGTTCGACGATGCGCTCGGCTTCGGCCGCAATCGGCAAGGACGGGTCGACCGGCGCCTGCGGCAGCGCCGCGGCCCTTGCCTGGCGTTGCGCGACCGACGCGCTCAGGGCCTGGGCGAAGGCTTCGCGTGCGCTTTCGTCGGCGGGCTTGCCGCTCCAGCGCGACCACAAGCCCTGCAGCCGCCCACGGTCGCGACTCAGCGCGCCATCGATGGCGCGCCGGGCCTGGCGTAACGCGTTACTGACATCGGGCTGCTTAGACTGCGCCGGGTCCATTGATTTCATAGATCAAACTGCAAGCCAAAAACCATTTCAAATTGCGATCGGCACTGGCTATTGTCGCCCGCAATCCTCATCGAAGGGAGAAAAACAGTGGCTAAACAGAAAACCGCCAAGTCCAAGACCCCATCCAAGGACTCGGTCAAGACCGTGGCCAGCTCCTCGGCCATCGATATCGGGATCAGCGCGGGCGATCGCAAGAAGATTTCCGAGGGCCTGTCGCGCTTCCTTTCGGACAGCTTCACGCTGTACCTGAAGACCCACAATTTCCACTGGAACATCACCGGGCCGATGTTCAACAGCCTGCACGTGATGTTCGAGGGCCAGTACACCGAGCAGTGGAATGCGCTGGATGAGACCGCCGAGCGCATCCGCGCCCTGGGCTTCAACGCCCCGGGTTCGTACGCCGAGTTCATCCGCCTGAGCTCGATTCCCGAGGAACCGGGCCTGACCGAGTCGCTGGACTGGCGCGAGATGGTCCGCCAGCTCACCGTCGGCAACGAGGCCGTGGCCCGCACCGCGCGCAAGGTGCTCAAGCTGGCCGATGACGCCGGCGACGACCCGACGGTCGACCTGATGACCCAGCGCCTGCAGACCCACGAGAAGTACGCCTGGATGCTGCGCTCGCTGCTGGAGTGACCTCCTGGGCCCCCTCTCCCGCTCGCGGGATGAGGGGGCGCGGGTTTGAGTGAGGCCGGCACCTCACCACCCGATCCGCAGTTTCCCGACGGCCCGGCCTCCCGCGCCCGCTAAACTAGGCGCATGTCCGACCCCGCACTCGATCTGCTCCGCCGCATCTTCGGCCACCCTGCTTTCCGCGGCGAACAGGCGCAGATCGTCGAACACGTCACCGGCGGCGGCGACGCCCTGGTGCTGATGCCCACCGGCGGCGGCAAATCCCTGTGCTACCAGCTCCCGGCCCTGCTGCGCGACGGCTGCGGCCTGGTCGTCTCGCCGCTGATCGCGCTGATGCAGGACCAGGTCGAGGCGCTGCGCCAGCTCGGCGTGCGCGCGGCCTACCTGAATTCCACTCTGGATGCGGCCACCGCCGCCGACGTCGAACACCAGCTGCTTGCCGGCGAGCTCGACCTGCTCTACGTGGCGCCGGAGCGCCTGCTCACCGGCCGCTTCCTGTCGCTGCTCGAACGTGCCCGGATCGGCCTGTTCGCCATCGACGAGGCCCACTGCGTATCGCAGTGGGGCCACGATTTCCGCCCGGAGTACCGCCAGCTCACCGTCCTGCACGAGCGCTGGCCCGATATCCCGCGCATCGCCCTGACCGCCACCGCCGACGCGCCGACCCGGCGCGAGATCGCCGAGCGCCTGGCGCTGGAGGACGCGCGCCAGTTCGTCAGCTCCTTCGATCGCCCCAACCTGCGCTACCGCGTCGTCCACAAGGACGGCGCCGGCGTGCGCCAGCTGCTGGACTTCCTCGCCGGCCATCGTGGCGAGAGCGGCATCGTCTACGCCTTCTCGCGCAAGCGCGTGGAGAGCGTGGCCGAGCAATTGCAGGCCGCCGGCATCAAGGCCCTGCCCTACCACGCCGGCATGGACGCGCAGGTGCGCGCCGGCAACCAGCGCCGCTTCCTGCAGGAAGACGGCGTGGTGATGGTGGCGACGATCGCCTTCGGCATGGGCATCGACAAACCCGACGTGCGCTTCGTCGCACACGTCGACCTGCCCAAGTCGATCGAGGGCTACTACCAGGAAACCGGCCGTGCCGGCCGCGACGGCGAACCGGCCGAACTGTGGCTGAGCTACGGCCTGGGCGACATGGTCAACCTGCGCACGATGATCCAGCAGGGCGAAGCCGGCGAGGAGCGCAAGCGCCTGGAGCTGGGCAAGCTCGACGCCCTGCTGGGCTATTGCGAATCCACCCAGTGCCGCCGCCAGGCACTGCTGGGCTGGTTCGGCGAACCGCATCCGGGCGCCTGCGGCAACTGCGACAACTGCCTGGAACCGCCCAGCAGCTGGGACGGCACCCAGGCCGCGCGCAAGGCATTGTCATGCGTGTACCGCACCGGCCAGCGTTTCGGCGCGGGCCACGTCATCGACGTGCTGCGCGGCGCCGACACCGAGAAAGTGCGGCAATGGGGCCACGAGCGCGTGAGCACCTTTGCGATCGGCAACGATCTCGATGAGCGCCAGTGGCGCGGCGTGTTCCGCCAGCTGGTCGCCGTGGGCCTGCTCGAAGCCGACGTCGAACACCACGGCGCCCTGCGCCTGACCGCTGCCAGCGGCCCGGTGCTGCGCGGCGAACGCGAGTTACGCTTCCGCCACGAGGCGCCCAAGCCGGCACGCGGACGCAAGGCGCGTGGCGCAACGACCGTGCAGATGATCGAACTGGACGTCGATTCGCAGCTGCGCTTCGACGCGCTGCGCCACTGGCGTGCCACCACCGCGCGCGAGCAGAACGTCCCGGCATATGTGATCTTTCATGACAGCACGCTGCGCGCGATCGCCGAAGCCGCACCCGACGACCTCGACGAGCTCGGGCGTATCCCCGGCATCGGCGCGAGCAAGCTCGACCGTTACGGCGAGGCCGTGCTGCAACACCTGTTCGACAGCGCGCCCTGACGGCGACGTCGGCCGCACGCCGGCCGGCGTATAACTGCAGCGCATCCCATCCATCGGAGAGACCATGGGCGATTCCATCGCCGGCGGTTGCCTGTGCGGCGCTGTTCGATACCGCTCGACGGGCGCACCGCGGGCCCGCTCGCTCTGTCATTGCCGCAGTTGCCGCAAGGCCAGCGGCGCGCCGTCAGTGGCCTGGGTTGTCTTCAATGCAGAGGACTTCGCCTTCACCTCTGGCGAGCCGGTCACGTTCAACTCGTCGCCCGGCGTGGAGCGCGGCTTCTGTGGCCGGTGTGGAACGCCACTGACCTGGCAGCGCGGTACAGGCGGCGGAACCATCGACGTCACCACAGCCTCCCTCGACGCCCCTGACGACTTCGCACCGACCAAGGAAATCTGGATCGAGCACGCAATCGCTTGGGAAACGCTGAACCCGGCAACCCGGCACTATCCACGCAGCAGTGTTGGCACCTGACCGCAGGTCGCCAGCAGGAGACACCATGCCCACTGACATCCTTCATCAGGGCGGCTGCCTGTGTGGCGCCGTCCGCTACCGCGCCAGCGCCGAGCCGCTGCGAGGCGTGATCTGCCACTGCCAGACTTGCCGCCGCCACTCCGGTGCACCGGCGCTGGCATTCGTCCACTTCCCCATCGAGTCGTTCCAGTGGACCGGCGTAGAGGCGAGCTGGTTTCGCTCGTCGCAGTTCGCACAACGTGCGTTCTGCGCCACCTGTGGAAGCACCTTGGGCATGCGGGAGGACGTCCTGGCAGACCGCGTGCAGGTTGCGATCGGCAGTCTCGACGACCCGACGCGCGTGCGCATCGACGACCACGTATGGACGCAGTCGCGCGTGCCCTGGTTCGACACCCGCGACGAATTGCCGCGCTTCGCCACCAGCAGCAATGCCGTGCCGAGCCTGGCCGAGCAGCCACCTGGCTCGTGAACCGAAAGTCCCCACGCACGACGACGTGCGTGCGTGGGGACCCAGGCTTCAACTCTTGAGGCCGCGATGGGCGAGACCGCCCAGCACGCCGCCGACGATCGGCGCCAGCCAGAACAGCCACAGCTGGCTCATCGCACCGCTGCCGGCAAACAGCGCCATGCCAGTCGAACGCGCCGGATTCACCGAGGTATTGGTCACCGGAATGCTGATCAGGTGGATCAGGGTCAGCGCCAGGCCGATCGCGATCGGCGCGAAGCCGGCCGGCGCACGGCCGTCGGTGGCGCCGAGGATCACGATCAGGAACATCGCCGTCAGCACCACTTCGCACAGCAGCGCCGCCGTCATGCTGAAGCCACCGGGCGACAGTGCGCCGTAGCCGTTGGTAGCGAATGCGCCAGGCGCGTTGAGGTCGATCACCACTTGCGCGCTGCCGGCGGCAATGTGCTGGATGACGGAGGCGGCGGCAATCGCGCCCAGCACCTGCACGACGGCATAGGGCAGCACGTCGCGGGCCGGGAAACGTCCCGCCGCGCACAGTCCGACACTGACCGCCGGGTTGAAGTGACCACCGGAGATGTGGCCCAGCGCATACGCGCCGGTCAACACCGTCAGGCCGAACGCCAGCGAGACACCGAGCAGTCCGATTCCCAGCGGATTGCCGTCGCCACCGAAATGGGCGGCAAGCACGGCGCTACCGCAACCTCCGAGCACCAGCCAGAACGTGCCGATGAACTCGGCGGACAATCGTTTGATCATGCAGATCTCTCCCGGCGCACGCGCCACTGATGTTGTCGCTGCGCAGGCATGCGCCACGACCTGCGAGCGCAGGCGCGACAGCGTAGGTGGCGCATCGGCGCCGTTTCCATCAGACGACTCTCAAGCACGGACGAAACGTCAGGCGTCGTTCACCGGATTGATCCGCTGGCGTATGCGCTTTGAGGCAGTTCCTATGTGAACGCACGTGCGCGCTGGCCAGAATTACGCTGACGCGTCATGCCCGGCGCGTGGGAAGGACACATGAGCAGGACGTACAAGGTGGCGCTCGTCATCGTGGTGCTGGCCACGGCATCGATGATGATGTTCATGGGCAGCTTCGAGAATCGCACTCGCGTTTGCCTCGACAACCCCAGCCCCGGCGACATCTACATGGCACGCATCAACGCATTGCACGGCGCGACCGCAGCGCCTGCGATCTACGGATTGATGCGCGTGGAGGAAGCCTTCCCGGACCGGATCATGGCGCATCCGGCGATCGACAGCTCCCGCAGCAAGCGGCGCGCCTACCGCTATCTCGAGAGCGCCCTTACCGAGGGGGTGCGTTACGACATGACCAAGGACATCGAGATCGCCCGCGGCGAACTGGCCGACCTGCATGCGCGCGGGATCATCGTCGTGGCGAAGAACCCGGGGACCTGATCGTCCCGACCCGGCGGGCCCGTGCCTGCCCCCGCCGGCGGCGTGTCGATTCGCGCTGCCCCGGTTCGTCTCCCTGGTATCTGCCATGAGGAGATCCCCGCATGAAAGGTTCCAGCCCCGCGGCTTCACAGGCGATGGACCGCAACTGGTCGCTGGTCGCCGCCGGCGCAGTCCTGGGCTGCGTCGCGATCGGCACGATCTTCTCCCTGGCCGTGCTGCTGGCACCGATGGGCGCCGCGACCGGCTGGTCGCGCGCCGGCCTCTCCTTCGCCATGACCCTGGCCTTCCTCAGCGGCGCCTTCGGCAGTTTTGGCTGGGGCATGCTCAGCGACCGGTTCGGGCCGAGGATCGTGGTGCTGGCGGGATCGCTGCTGCTGGGCCTGTCATGCGTGCTGGCCAGTCGCGCCAGCAGCCTGCTGCAGTTTCAGCTCGCCTACGGGGTATTGCTCGGCGTGGCGACGTCGAGCTTCTTCGCCCCCGTGATTGCCGCGACTGCGGCGTCCTTCGACCGGCATCGGAACCTGGCCATCTCGCTGGTCTCGGCCGGCGTGGGCGTGGCGCCGATGACGATGTCGCCGCTGGTGGCGTGGCTGATCAGCCACTACGACTGGCGCGAGACGTTGTTGATTGTCGGCATCGTGGCGTGGGTGCTGACGCTGCCGGCGGTGTGGTTCGTCCGCGCCGCACCCACGACGACGGCCGACACCATCGCCGCCCCCACGCAGCAGATGACAGCCGGGCAGGCGCTGCGGTCGAAGCCGTTCATCGTGCTGGCACTGGCCTTCTTTGCCTGCTGCGCGGCGCATTCCGGGCCGATCTTCCACACCGTCAGCTACGCGGTGGGATGCGGCCTCAGCGTCACCGCCGCCGTCACCATCTACAGCATGGAAGGCGCCGCCGGCCTCGGCGGTCGCTTGCTATGCGGCGTCCTCGCCGATCGTGTCGGTGCCAAGCCAGTGCTGGTGGTCGGGTTGTTGATCCAGGCGATCGCCGCGGTGACGTATCTCAAGGTCGCCCAGATCGACGGGTTCTACGCAGTGGCAATCGTATTCGGCATGGCCTATGGCGGCACGATGCCGCTGTATGCCTCGTTGGCACGCGATGCGTTCAGCCCTGCGATTCTCGGCACCGTGCTGGGCGCGATGAACATGCTCTCCAGCCTCGGCATGGCGACAGGTCCGCTGATGGGTGGCTGGTTGTACGACCGCTTCGGCAGCTACACATGGCTGTACGTCGGGTCGATGGCCGTGGGTCTGGCGGCAGCGGCGATCGCGATGCTGTTTCCAACCGCGCCGGCCGCGCGCGACCGGGACGGTCTCAGCCCGGCACCGGCCTGAATGCTGCTCACTGACGGCGCCCCGGCACCGCATTCGGAGAGGTGTTGACACTATATACCGATCGGTATATTGTCGTGGCCATGAACAAGGCGCAGAGAACCCGCAACCTGATCGTCGAGAAGACCGCTCCGGTCTTCAACGTGAAGGGCTATGCCGCGACGTCCCTGGCGGACATGGAAGAGGCCACCGGGCTGACCAAGGGCAGCATCTACGGCAACTTCGCCAACAAGGAAGAAGTGGCCCTGGCCGCCTTCGAACACAACTGGGCGCAGGCACAGGCGGCCGTTCGTGCGCAGATGGACCGGCATGCCTCGAGCAAGGACCGGCTGCTGGCCATCACCGGCGCCTACACCAAGCTGCCCAGCGACTTTCCCGAGGGCGGCTGCCCCCTGCTCAATACCGCCATTGAGGCCGATGACACCCACCCTGCCCTCAGGGAGAAGGCCAAGGCCGCGTTCCTGGGCTGGAAGAAGCATCTGGTCACGGTCATCGAGGCGGGCATCGCCGCCGGCGAATTCCGCAAGGACGTCGATGCGGAGCAGACCGCGGTAACGCTGATCGCCACGATCGAAGGCTCCATCATGCTGTCCCGCCTGACCGGCAACAGCAAATACAGCAAGCTCGTCATGTCCGCCGTGGCAGATTCCATCGGCGCCCTGACCTGATTTTTTTTGACCGCGAATATACCGCTCGGTATATCCAACCAGGACCACACCATGAACACCCACCTCAAACGCAAGATCGCCTTCGCCCTTTCGATGGGCGTCGTCACCACGGGCATCATCTCCTTCGCCCTGCTCGCCCTGAACCTCGGGTTCACCGAGACCTTCGCCCTGACATGGCTGCGTTCGTGGGGCATCGGCTACCTGATCGTCATTCCCGCGATCCTGCTGGTCGGACCGCGCCTGCAGGCGCAGGTCGATCGGCTGATCCCGTAGTCCGAGGCAACAGACCGTGTTCAACCCATCCTTGAAGAACCTGATCGGGAGCGTCCTCATGACCGGTACCTTGATTGCATCCGGCTGCGCCCATGACCCCGGCAAGTCCGCGCGCACCGCAGACATCGGAGTCGTCAAGATCGACAAGGACATGTCGCTGCGAACCATGGTCGTCCACAACGCGGAAGCGAAGGGAACCGTGCTTCTGCTGCACGGCTTCCCGGAAACCGTGTACGCCTGGAAGGAAATCGCCATTGCGCTGGGCGACGACTACGAAGTGCACGCCTTCGACTGGCCGGGCTACGGTCTCTCGTCCCGGCCCGCGGCTGACAGGTTCTCCTACGCCCCCGCGGACTATGCACAGGTCCTCAAGCAGTACATCGACAAGGCGCGCATCGACCGCTCGAAACTGACGATCTACGCCACGGACATCGGCGCGCTGCCGGCGCTGTTGCTGGCACTTGAACAGCCTGATATCGCCCGGACGATCATCGTCGGCGACTTCGCACCGTTCGACCGCCCCGGGTACATGTACGAGAGCCTGCAGAACCTCAAGGGCGGCCCGTCGGCAGAACCGACTCGTGCCTACATGAACACTCATCGCGACGAGATCCTGGCGAACACCTTCTACCGCGGACTGCCTGATGACGTGCGCTATGAGATCTCCCCCGAGTACCGCGACGACATGGCGCGTGGATGGAGCCAAGGCGCTATGACGCCGGTGGATGCCTTCTCCCTTTACTACTCCCACTTCACCCGTGACCAGCAGTACTTCGAATCAAACCTCGCCCGCCTCAAGACGCCGGTGAAGGTGATCTGGGGCGAGAAGGACCTTTACATCGACCAAGCGATGGCGGTCGAGTTCAGCGAGGATGCAAAGGTCGAACTCACCGTGCTACCCGGCATCGGCCACTACCCGCACCTGCAGGATCGCGACCGCACTGTCGAGGAGATCCGCGCTTCGTTCCGGTAAGTGCGCGGCTGCCTATCCGTTGCCTTCGACAATGCGGACATCGCGCTCGGCAGCGCCAACCAGATGGCTGAGTGACGCCTGATAGTCGGCGCTTTCGTAAGCCGATACCGCGGCTTGCAGGCTGTCGAACTCCACCAGAACCAACCGAGACGACAAGCCTTCTTCATAAGCCCTGGCCGGAGCGCCCGCCGCCAGGATGCGGCCACCGTGGGCGAGGATCGCGTCGGTGCCGGGTGCGATGTAACGCTCTACCGCAGCGGCATCCGTGATGGATTTCCACGCGATGATCCAGTAACCCTTCTTCACCTGTAACCTCCTGGGCGGCCTCAGCGGCCGCCTTATGCTGTGAGCATCTGGCGGCCAGTCGACGGCCGCCAGACGTTGGACCTTGCTTCAGTGACCGGCGCTCTGGCCACCGTCGACGTGCAGGATCTCACCGGTCACGAACGTGGCCGCATCGAGATAGAGCACCGCCTGCACCACATCGCCAATCTCGCCCATGCGACCGACAGGATGCAGCGCCGACAGCCACTCATGGGTTTCCGCGGCATGCATCGGGGTCTTGATCACGCCAGGCGAGACCGCGTTCACGCGGACGCCGCGCTTGGCGTACTCGATGGCAAGCGACTTCGTGGCCGCGTTGAGGCCGCCCTTGGTCAGCGAGGCGAGCACCGAGGGTACGCCGTCGATGGCGTGGTCGACCAGGCTTGTCGTGATCGTGACCACATGGCCCGAACCCTGCTTCTCCATCTCGGCAGCGGCAAGCTGGGTGATGTTGAAGAATCCACCGACATTGACCGCGATGGCGCTCGCGTAGTCGTCCTGGGTGTACTGCGTGAACGGCTTGGCGTTGAAGATGCCGGCATTGTTGACCAGCGTGTCGATGCGACCGAACTTGGCCAGACCTTCGCTGATGATCCGCTCTGCGACCTCGCGCTCGGCGATGTCGCCGGCGACCGTCAGGATGTCGGGATCGTTCGACGGCTTGATGTTGCGGGAGTTGGCGATGACCCGATAGCCGCGGTCACGGAATGCCTGGACCACGCCGGCGCCGATGCCTTGCGACGCGCCGGTGACGATAACGACCTTGCTTGAACTGCTCATGATTTTTGTACTCTTGGATGTGAGGGAGGATCGGAGCCGGAAACTGCTTGGCTACCGACGGACCTCAATCTAGGAGCACCAGTGCCGTTTGCGAATCGCCGCGCTCCGGCAGACACTCTTCCACTTCGCGGAACAATCGCTGCGACGCTATGCGGTCAGCCGGGCGAAGCTCGCGCGCAGGCGTGGCAAGGCAAAGTCGACGAATGCCCGCACCTTCGGCACGGCAAGACGTCCGTATGGCGAGACCAGGTGGACCGGCAGCGGCGCCGGCTCCGAGTCCTCCAGCACGATCTGCAGATCGCCCTGTTCGATCTCCGTTGCCACGTGATACGACAGCAGGCGGGCGACGCCGTGGCCTTCGACCGCCGACGCGATGGCAGCGCGCACGTTGTTCACCACCAGTCGCGGCGTGAATGAAACAGAACGGGCGATCGACGATCCTTCCGGTGGCGGAAAGCTCCAGGCATCCAACCCCATGTGTGCCATGGCGATGATCGGATGCCTGGCAAGGTCCGCCGGCTCCGCAATGCGGGGATGGGTCGACAGGTAGCGCGGTGAGGCGACCACCACGCGACGTGCTTCACCGACGCGCTGGGCAACGAGCGTGGAGTCGGCCAGGTGCGAGATGCGCAATGCCAGGTCCATGCCTTCGTCGATGAGATTGACCGGCCTTTCCAGCAGGTGCATCCGCACATTGACCGTCGGGTACTCGTCGATGAAGGCATCGGCGATCGGACGCAGTATCTCCACCCCGACGAACACGGTCGAGGTGATCGTGAGCGTGCCGCGCGGGATCGAGCGTTCGCCGGCTGCCTGCCGGTCGGCCTCTTCCAGATCGGCAAGCACCTTGCGGCACGCGGTGGCATAGCGCTCGCCTGCTTCGCTGAGCTTGATCGAGCGAGTCGTCCGGTGCAGCAGCGGGACACCTACATGCGCTTCCAGCGAGGCGACGGCCCGGCTCACCGCGGCGGGCGATCGGCCCGTCCTGCGACTGGCGCCGGCCAAGCTGCCTTCGTCCAGTGCGGCAATGAAGATCTTCATCGCCTCGATGCGATCCATGTGCGTGAGCGTTCGATGGGGCCTGCAGCATCGTATCCCGTCAGACGACAGACGCGCGCTTCGAGACACCTTGAAGATTGCGCGGTGCTCCACGGCGGGTAGCAGGCATCGGAACGCCCGCCACCGAGATCGCGATGCATCGCCGGCTGGCCGACAAACTGGCAATCGTTTCCGCCGTTGCGGTGGTTGCGCTTGCGTTGCTGTTCGCGTTCCTGCGAAGGGCCTAGCGCGGGCCTGTTCCGCCTCCCGTAGCTTGCGCCTCCGTCACACCCTTTTGACGCCGCCGGCGTAAAACATGCACCATTCGATCGCGGGAAACTGGCGCATGGCGCAGCTCAGGATGTTAGTTCTGGCGGCTGCGCTCTGCGTGGCCGGGTGTGGCGACAAGACGCCGGACACCGCGGTCGGCGACGCGGCGAAGCAAGACGCCAAAGCCACTTCGGATGCGCGCGGCAGCACGCCTGCCGCGGCGCAGACCAGCGTTCTGTTCCGTAATGTGCGCGTCTTCAACGGCGTCGATTCCACACTGCAGGGCGCCACCGACGTGCTGGTGCGCGGCAATCGCATCGCACAGATCGGCAAGGTCGACGTTACCGCCGCCGAACCGGGAATGACCATCATCGACGGTGGCGGTCGCACGCTGATGCCCGGACTGATCGACATGCACTGGCACACACTCGCTGTGCGACCGACCATCGCCGTGGCCATGCAGTCCAGTGCGGGGTACCTGAACCTGATGGCCGGCGCTGAAGCGTCCGATACGCTGCAGCGTGGCTTCACCACGGTGCGTGACGTTGGCGGCGCTTCGTTCGGTCTGAAGCGCGCCATCGATGAAGGCTGGCAGGCCGGGCCACGCATCTACCCATCCGGAGCGATCATCAGCGTCACGGGCGGGCATGGCGACTTCCGCAGCCCGATGGAGCTGCCGCGAACGATCGGCACCGCGGATTCGCGCATGGAAGTCATGGGCGACACCGCCATTGCCGACACGCCGGACGAGGTCCGCGTGCGCGTTCGCGAGCAGCTGATGATGGGCGCGTCGCAGATCAAACTGACGGCAGGTGGTGGCGTGTCCTCGCCGCACAGTCCGCTGGATGTCGTCACGTTCACCCCTGAGGAACTACGCGCCGCCGTGCAGGGTGCGAACAACTGGGGCACGTATGTCACCGCGCATGCCTACACTCCAGCAGCCATCCGGCAATCGGTTGAAGCGGGCGTGCAGTGCATCGAGCACGCCAACCTGATGGACGAGGCCACCGCACAGCTGATGGCGACCAAGGGCACCTGGCTCAGCATCCAGCCGCTTCCGGAAGAGTTGATCCGCGCGTTTCCACCCGACTCGGAGGAATACGCGAAAGGCCGCGAAGTGCTGGCAGGCACCGATCGGGCCTACCAGCTGGCCAAGAAGTACAAGCTCAAGACCGCTTTCGGAACGGACGTCCTGTTCTCCGCCGCGCTTGCACGCCGCCAGGGCGAACTGCTGGCCAGTCTGGGCAAGTGGTACACGCCCGCCGAGGCGCTGATCATGGCCACCAGTACCAACGCGCAACTGCTCGCGCTGTCGGGCAAGCGCAATCCGTACCAGGGCAGGCTCGGTGTCATCGAAGTGGGAGCGCTGGCGGACATGCTCCTGGTGGAAGGTGACCCGCTGACGGATCTTTCGCTCATTGCCCGTCCGCAGCAGAACTTCCGCGTCATCGTCAAAGACGGGCGCATCTACAAGAACACGATCCGCTGAGCGAGGCGGGCCCGTGCTGTAAATGACGATTTTCATTCCTGAGCCAACAGCTCAGTCCCATCCAATCGCGCAGGTGAATCAGCATGAACGCTAAGCTTGGAACCCTTGGACTGTGCATCGCGCTGTCACTGCTGGCACCTCCCACCGTCATGGCCCAAACCGTTGGCAGAAGTGAGGTCGGGACGGCCCGCTCAGTAGAGTGGGGGAAGGTTCGCCGCGTCCTGGCAGTGACCATACAGAACGACTCCCGCGGCGTCGGAACTGCTACCGGAGCTGCCTTGGGCGGAATTGCCGGTAGCACCATCGGCGGCGGTCGACGCGCGAACACGGCCGGTGCGGTCGCCGGTGCTGTTGCAGGCGGCTCCATCGGCAACAGAATGGCGCGAGGCGGTCGATCCGGCATCGAGATAACCGTCGAGCTGGAATCCGGTCGCACCATCGCGGTCACGCAGGATGGCAGCGTGAATGAGTTCCGCGTTGGCGATCGCGTCCAAGTCGCCTCAGACGGAATGACGACGCGGGTCAGCCGTTGAGGAATGTGCCCAGGGAGCACCCGACCGGGTGCTCTCAGCGCGTCACGCGTACGTACGTGCCGTCGGACGAAACCTGCACGCGGTCGCCGACGCGGAAGTCGTTGCTGGACCCGTCCTGCGTCACCGCGATCGTCATGCCCGACTCCAGTTCGACCGTGAGCTCCACGCCCGCATGGGAGCTGCGCGAAACCGCGTTGCCTATGGCACCGCCCGCGGCCGCGCCCGCCACGGCACCTGCGGCGTTCGCGCGCCTGCCGCCGCCAATGGTGCTGCCGGCGATGCCGCCGAGCACGGCGCCCGTGGCCGTGGCGATGGAGCGGGCATTGTTCTGGATTTCGACGTCGCGCAGGGCGCGGATCGTGCCCCGTTCGACGGTGCGTGCAGTCCCTACCTCGGAGCGGTTGAACGTCGAGGGGCCGGTGGCCGTCTGGCATGCGACGAGGCCCAGTGCGAGAAACGCGACAGCGACTGCTCGGTACATTTGAATGCCTCCCGGTGCGCGTACCGGGACTATCGCCGCGCCTGCGTAAGGCGGCCGTGAAACCGGCTCGACGGTGTTGACTCACGCTTCACGAGCATCGGGGTATAGACCGCCGGTCGAGTGTCGACGATTACCGGGAGCGGAGATGAAACGAGTCCTGTTCGTCCTCACTTTGGCGGGCGGTTTGTGCGCCTGCTCCCACGGGCCTACCTTGTCGACGGCGGATCGCCTCGCGCTGTATCGCGAGCACGCCGGCGCGCCGGTGAACAGCTTCAGCATCAACCGGGCAACCGGCATGCAGAGGTGGACGGCGTTGGGCGACCAGTCGGTAGTGGTATGGCAGAGCTCAAACCGCGGCTTCCTGCTGGAACTTCGCAATCGCTGCAGCGGCCTGTGGACGGCAAACCGCATTTCCATCACCAACTCGGTGGGCCAGGTGACACGACTCGATAGCGTGGTGCCGCGCACCGCCGGCGGGAGCGTGTCAGGCATGTCGTGCCGCATCGATACCATACGTCCGATCAACGGCAATGCGGTGCGCGAAGCCAGGCGCGAGCTGCGCGAAGCCGAGTACATCGAGCGCAGCGAGGCACCGCCGGAAGAGACACCCTCCCCCTGAAGGTGTTGGTCGGACGCGCGCGGAGCTGCTATTTCCAGCCGCGCTGGCGATAGAGGTCGATGATCGAATCGGCGATGCCATTCGCCGTGCGTTGCCCGGCCGCGCGGATCGATTCCGGCCCGCGCTCCTGCAAGACGTTCGAGGCGCCCGAAAGCACCGCAGTGGCTCCCGCGCCGGAAAGACCCAACGGCAACAGCACGCCGGGCAACCGCCCGCCTTGCGTGTCGGCCTGCGCGGTGGCGAGTGGGCGCGGACCGGTGGCGGTGATCTGGTAGGTCTCGACCAGCGTGCTCAACTGCGCCCGACCCGCGCCGAATCCCACCAGCATTCGCATCGAACGGCTTCCTGCGTCGACTGAGACGAACTCGCCACGCAGTACGACGTCGCCCACCTTTGGCACCGGGCCGGAAGCCACGGGGTATGCGTCGATGCCCGCGGCGCGGAGCCTCGCGACCACTTGCTGGGCGACCTGTTGTCCCAGTTGCTTGCCCAGCTCCACGTCCTGCGCCGTCTGCGCAGCCGCGTTTGTCTCCAGGTAGCCGGTGATCTGCGTGTCCGGCGGAAGATCGGCGCGCGTGCCGACGAAGTCGTAGACGAGGATGCGCTCCGGTCGGACGACGTCCTGGGTCGCATCCGCTTGTTCGAACCGGGGCGTCGGCGTCGTCGCACAACCGGCCACCGCGACCAGCATCGCGCAGGACAACAGGCGACCGAATTTCCGCCAAGCACGCATGTTGATGACCCTTGTATGCAAAGCCGGATGAAAATACACGCCCTGCGTGGTGATGCGCGTGTGAAGCGCTTGCCGCGTCCACTTGCCAGGTCCTGAGGAAGCAATCAATCACAGCGCGTTAACAAGCATCCGTATGCTGGGTGCTCCTTGGAACGTCCCAATGCCATGCTGCTGCTCTCACGCTTCGCACCGTTGCGTTGGTTGACTAATCTCGTGCTCGCCGCTTGCGTCTTGTGGGCGTTCCTGGGGATTGGCTACGCGCCGTGGGGTGTTGCGTCGCTTCGGTGGGGCATCGCGACACTGTTCCTGCTGTTTTCGGGCTGGGCACTGTTCAAGGCCCGCTGGCGATGGCCCGCTTGGATTGCCATCGCGCTCGTGGTGGCCGCCATCGGCAGCCGATGGCTCATCCATCCTTCGCTGGATCGCAACTGGCCACTCGACGTGGCCGTCATGCCGCGCGTGCAGATCCAGGGCGACCGGGTGCGCATCAGCGGCTATCGCAATTTCGTCTACCGAAGCCCCGACGACTTCGACATCCGCTACGAGGAACGGGAGTTTCGCCTGTCCGACCTGCGCTCGCTGGACTTCTTCGTTTCCTATTGGTGGCCGGGCCCGGTGGCGCACACGTTCGTCAGCTTCAACTTCGCCAATTCCGACCCGGTGGCCGTGTCAATCGAAACGCGCCCCGAAGTGGGCGAAGGGTTCGATCCGATCGCCTCGATGTTCCGCAGATTCGAGCTGATTTACGTGGTGGGCGACGAAAAGGACATCGTCGGCGTGCGTACGAACCATCGCCACGAGGACGTGTACCTGTATCGCACCAACGCCTCCCCGGAAGCGGCGCGGCAGCTGTTCCTGGTGTACGCCAAACGCATCGACGCGCTCGCGGCGCGCGCCGAGTTCTACAACCTTCTGAGCAACAGCTGCACCATCAACATCGTTCGCTACGCGAACCGTGCAGGCCGCGTCGGCCCGCTGGACTTCCGCCATGTGTTGAACGGATACAGCGATCGCTACCTGTATCGCACCGGCGCCATCGACACCTCCATTCCCTTCGCCAAGCTTCGCGCGATGTCCCGCATCAACGACAAGGCCCAGGCGGCCGACGAGTCACCCGATTTCTCCCGGCGCATCCGCGAGGGACTGCCGGTTCCGGCAGCACGGCCGTAATCCGGCGGCGCCGGTAACGGCGCGGCGGAGACAAACGAGGTGATGGATCAGATGGTGGGCCGTGATGGATTCGAACCATCGACCAGCGGATTAAAAGTCCGATGCTCTACCGACTGAGCTAACGGCCCACTTGTAACTTTCCTGCGCTCGCGGTGGTTGCGGGCGGCACGCCGGCCTTGCGCCGGGGCGTGCATTCTAGCGCACAGCGCATCCGCGATGCAGTCCGCGTAGGCCTCTGTCGTTCAGACGTAACGTGTCGGGTCGGCCACGCCGGCCGCGATGAACCCTTCCGCACGCAGGCGGCATGCGTCGCAATGGCCGCAGGCGCGGCCCTGGTCGTCGGCCTTGTAACAGGACACGGTCTCGGCGAAATCCACGCCCAGGCGCAGGCCCTCGCGGACGATGTCGGCCTTGCTCATGAACTGCAGCGGCGCGTGGACGCGCAGGCCGGCGCCTTCCACGCCCGCCTTGGTGGCGAGGTTGGCCAGGCTCTGGAATGCGGCGATGAACTCCGGGCGGCAATCCGGGTAACCGGAGTAGTCGACGGCATTGACGCCGCAGAAGATGTCGGCCGCGCCCAGCACCTCGGCCCAGCCCAGCGCGACCGACAGCATGATCGTGTTGCGCGCGGGCACGTAGGTCACCGGGATCGCGTCCTTGGCCGCGGCCTGGCCTATCGCGTGGCCATCGTCGTCGGTCGGCACCGAGATGGTTTCGTCGGTGAGCGCCGATCCGCCGATGCTGCGCAGGTCGACATTGACCGTCTTGTGCGCGACCGCGCCGAGCGACTTCGACACGCGGTCGGCGGCATCGAGTTCGGAGGTGTGGCGCTGGCCGTAGCGCACGCTCAGCGCATGCACGGCGAAGCCCTGCTCGCGCGCGATCGCGATGACCACGGCGGAGTCCATCCCGCCCGATACCAGGACAACAGCGTTCTTCATCTGATTGGCTTCCACTGGGGGTACTGCGGAAATCAGCAGGTCGCGATCAGCGGCCCGGCTCGTCGTTCCACAGGATCTTGTGCAACTGCAGCTGGAACCGCACCGGCAACTTGTCGGCGACGATCCAGTCGGCCAGGTCGCTGGGCTTGATCTGGGTGAAGCTGGGCGAGAACAGTACATCGCAGACTGCGGTGAGGCCGTGTTCGGCGACCACGCCCTTGGCCCAGTCGTAGTCCTCGCGCGAACAGATCACGAACTTGACCTGGTCGTGCGGCGTGAGCAGCGGCAGGTTCGACCACAGGTTGCGGTGGACTTCCATCGACCCCGGCGTCTTGATGTCGAGGATGCGCGAGACGCGGGTATCGACCTGGCTGATATCGATCGCGCCGGAGGTCTCCAGCGACACCTCATAACCGGCGTCGCACAGCCGCTGCAGCAGGCCGATGCAGCGCTTCTGCGCGAGCGGTTCGCCGCCGGTGACGCAGACATGGCGGGCGCCGTGGCCGGCGACTTCTTCGAGGATGTCATCAATCTGGTGCCACTCGCCGCCATGGAAGGCGTACGCGGTGTCGCAGTATTGGCAGCGCAGCGGGCAACCGGTCAGGCGCACGAAAACGGTCGGCCAGCCGATGCTGCGGGCCTCGCCCTGCAGTGACAGGAAAATCTCGGTGATCCGCAGCCGGTCCGGCGACGCTGCGGCCGCTTCGGCGGAGAGTGCGTTCATGGCCCTGATTTTAAAGGATCTTGCGGGACCGGGCTTGGCCGGCCTTGCTCATGCCGGCCTGGCGGCCGTGCTCGGCGCTCAGGTGTTCAGCGAAGACGGCCGAGCTGGATCGCGTTGAGGCGGTCGCTGGCGGTGCGGGCGGCATCGGTGCCGGGGTATTTCGCCGAAACCTCGGCCAGCGTGCGCTCGGCCGCTTCGACCTTCTTGAGCCCGAACTGCGACAGGCCGACCTTGAGCATCGCGCCCGGAGCCTTGTCGTGGGTCGGAAAACGATCCAGCAGGGATTGGAACTGGATCTGCGCCAGTTCGTAATTCTGGGTGACGTAGTAGCTCTCGCCGAGCCAGTACAGCGCATTTGGCGCGTAGGCGCCCTGCGGGTAGGTCTCGACGAAGGCCTGGAACAGGCGCGAGGACTCGACGTAGTTGCCGCTCTTGAGCGCGCCGAAGGCGGCATCGTAGGCGGCGCGTTCGTCGGCGCCCTGGGCCAGTGCGCCCTTGTCACCATAGACCGCCGGTGGGCGGTCCTTGGCCGATGCGGACGGCGCCGCGGGCTTGGTCGACTTGGCCGGTGCCGCCGCCGGTACCGGGGTCCCGGTGGCCGGAGGGGTGACCGTGCCGCTCTCGAGCCGGTTGATGCGGCCGTCGAGGTCGAGGTACTGGGCCTTGCCGCTTTCCAGCAACTGGTTGTTCTGCTGCTGCAGTTCTTCGATCTGCGAACGCAGGGACTGCACTTCGTTGCGAAGCTGGCTGACCTGGTTGAGCAGGTCGACGTTGCCCTGGTTGTTGGCGGCCTGCTGCTCGAGCACGGTCACCCGGTCAGCCAGGCTGGCCCGTTGCGCGACAGCGGGCGCGGCGACCACGAGGGTCGCCGCGAACGCCATGGCAAGTAACGTCTTGCGCATCATCGCCAGCTATTACTTGGCGGTGTACACGATTTCGACGCGACGGTTCTTGGCCCAGCAATCTTCGTTCGAGTCGGTGCAGACCGGACGCTCTTCGCCGTAGCTGGTGACCGTGATCTGGCTGCCCGAGCCGCCATTGGCCTGGACGGCCGACGACACGGCATTGCCGCGGCGCTCGCCGAGGCCGAGGTTGTACTCGCGGCTGCCGCGCTCGTCGGCATGGCCTTCGAGGGTCATGCGCGAGGACGGACGGTCACGCAGGTACTTGGCGTGGCAGCCGACGATGGCCTGGAACTCCGGACGCAGGCTGTCCTGGTCGAAGTCGAAGTAGACCACGCGCTGGCGCAGGCAGGCGTCGGTGTCGAGATCGTTCGGGCCGTAGACGCCCGAGGTGACCGGAGCTTCGGCAGCCGGAGCGGTGGTCGGCGTTTCGGCCGGCGGCGGGGTTTCCTTGACCTTCTTGGAGCAGGCCACGGCCGCGGTGCAGAGCACGGCGGTGAGCAGGATGCGAGCGGTGTTGTTCATGGTTTTCCTCGTCATTCGAGCAGGGACAGATACGGGGCAAGCGGAAGTGAAACAAAAACGCACGGCAGCATCGCCGATCCTTGCGGATTGACTCCGACAAGATCAGCGAGGCAAGCGGAACGGCCCCCAAGCCGGCTCACGCACGTCTCCATCCGCGAGCACCAGGCGCTGGCGCACCCTGGCATCGGACGAAACGGCATAGAGCACGCCCCGGCGGCCCTCGCGCGCAGCATAAAGGATCATCGCGCCATTCGGGGCAAAGCTGGGCGACTCGTCCAGGGATCCGGGCGAAAGTGTGCTCCAGCGCGCAGACCCGAGCGTGCTGTCCATCAGGGCGATGCGGTAGGTGTTGCCCGAGCCCTGGGCGGTGGCGATCTTCTTGCCGTCGGCCGAAATGCTGGCGCTGGCGTTGTAGCTGCCCTGGAAGGTGACGCGGGTGGCGCTGCCGCCACTCGACGGAACCGAGTAGATCTGCGGGCGACCGCCGCGGTCGGAAGTGAAGTAGATGGTGCCGCCGTCCGGGCTCCAGTTCGGCTCGGTGTCGATGCTGAAGTGATTGGTCAGCTGGGTCAGCGCCTTGCTGCCCAGGTCCATTACGTAGATCTCGGGGTTGCCGCTGCGCGACAGGGTCAGGGCCAGGCGACGGCCGTCAGGCGAGAACGACGGGGCGCCGTTGATGCCGCGGAACTTGGCGATCAGTTCGCGGCTGCCGGAGGTGATGTTCTGGATATAGATCGAGGAGTTGCCGCCCTCGAAGCTGACATAGGCCAGGCGACCACCGTCCGGGCTCCACGACGGCGACAGCAACGGCTCGGGCGAGCGCACCACAGTCTGCGGGTTGAAGCCGTCGGAATCGGCGACCATCAACGCGTACTGGGCGCCCTTGCCGGTGCCGGTCGCGGTGACATAGGCGATGCGGGTGAAGAACGCGCCGCGGATGCCGGTGATCTTTTCGTAGACCGCGTCGGCGACCTGATGTGCCACGTCCCGCATCGCATTGGCGCGGGCGGTCAGGGCGAAGCCGAGCAGGCGCTGCTGCTTGGCCACGTCGAACAGTTCGTATTCGAGGCGGTAGCTGCCAGCGCCGGCGTCGAGGACGCGGCCGACGACGATGAAGTCCTGGTTCAACGCGCGCCAGGTCGGGTAGTTGATCTCCCCGCCCTTGGTCGGCTTTTCGATGATGTCCTTGTCCGGCAGCGGCCGGAACTGCCCGGAGCGCGCGAGGTCGGCGCTGATCACCTGGGCGAGGTCGGTTTCCGGCGCGGTGCCACTGCCCTGGTAGGGCATCGGCACCACGGCGATCGGGAGGGCAGCGGCATTGCCGCCGACGATGTCGATCTCGAGCCCCTGCTGGGCAAAAGCGGCGACGGGAAGCAGCAGGGCGAGCAGCGAGGCAAGCCAGGCGACGGGTCGGTTCATCGGTGCTCCAGTGATGCGGACATTTAACTCTGCAATTGTTAACAGGGGTGGGGTGAACGTGGCCTCAAGCGAGGGGCAAAAGCACCCCCTCTTCCGCCCCTTCGGGGCACGTTCTCCCGCAAGGGGAGAAGGAACCTTTCAACCCTCTCCCCTTGTGGGAGAGGGACCGGCCGCGAACGCGGCCAGGGAGAGGGGCCGCCTCAGCGATCCTGCGCCGTGAACTTCAGCGTCAGATTGCGTGCGAACACCTTCTCGAACCCGGCATATGGCAGCGGCTGCGCCTTGAGCACCGCCGCCTCGATCGAGCGACGACCTTGCTCATCGTAGGCGCACGGCTCTGACACTTCCGCGCTCATCACCTGCCCACCCGGCAACTGCCGGATCAGCAGCGTGCAGCGCGAACCGACCGGCACCGTTTCCGGGCGGGTCCATTTGCTCAGGATCGCTTCCTGCAATGCGGCGGCATAACGTGCCTGCAGGCCGGTGTCGGTGCCATTGTTGCCCGGCGGCGGACTGGCATCGCTGCTGCCGGCCGATTCGGCAGGCGCCGGCCGCGAGCGGACGTCGGCGATCTGGGCCAGGCGCTGCTCGGCCAGGTCGGCCTCGCGCGCGGCGGCGACGCGCTTGCGGCGGATCTCGGCCAGCTTCTGCTCGCGCTCCTGGTCCTGCTGCGCGGCCAGGCGACGCTGCTTCTCGATCTGCTCCTGGCGCTTCTGCTCGGTCAGGTCGACCTGGTCCTGCTTGCGCTTGGCTTCCTGGACCTTGTCTTCCTCGGCAGCGATCGGCGTGGGCTGGTCGACCACCGCTTCCTGGTTCTCGTTGTCCGGAACCGGAATGAAATCCTGCGGCTGCGGCTGCGGCGTGACGATGGAATCTTCCGGACGCGGCTCCGGCAACGGTTGCGGCAGCGGTGCAGCCTCTTCCGGTTCCGGCGGCGGCGGCAGTTCGGCCGGCTTGGGACGCTTGAGCAACGTGCGCTGCATCGCCGGCGACAGTGCGTCGGCGTCGATCAGTTCGGCGGTCACGGGCGAGCCCACGGCCGAAACCGGCGCGGCGGCGCGTGTCCACAAAAGGCCGACGAACATCAGGGCAAACAGCAGTGCATGCAGCCCCACCGCCTGCCAGATCGCCCGCGCGGTGTCGGCGCGCGACTCCCGCATCAGCGACCCGCCTTGGTGGCCTGGTCGGGTTGACTCATCAGTCCGACCTTTTTCACGTTCGCGCTTTGCAGCAGCACCAGCGCGTCCATCACCTTCTGGTAGTTGGCCTTGGCGTCACCTGCCACGAACACGGCGACATCCGGGTTCTGGGCGACGATCGCCGACACCTTGGCCTGCAGCGCTTCGGCCGTGACGGCTTCGTTGCTGCCTGCCTTCAGGGCAAGGAAGTAATGCCCGTTGGGATCGACGCTGACGACGACCGGGTCCTTCTTTTCCTGGATCGACTTGGCGTTGGACTGCGGCAGGTCGATGTCGACGCCAAGATTCAACAGCGGTGCGGTGACCATGAAGATGATCAGCAGCACCAGCATCACGTCGATATAGGGAACGACGTTGATCTCGGCTTTGAGCTTGCGCTTGCGATGGCGGCGCGCGGTGATACCGGCCATGGCCTTCCTCTCGTTTCTATCGGTTCAAGACCGGTGGTTCACGGCCCGGAGGCCGATGAAAGTCCGCACCTGAAATGCGGGACGTTGCGAGGGAATCGCATCAGGTCTCGTCGAGGTTCGCCTGGCGCTGCAGGATCGAGGAGAACTCTTCGGAGAACGCGTCGTAGCGCACCGACATGCGTTCGACCTTGGTCGCGTAGCGGTTGTAGGCCCACACCGCCGGGATCGCCGCGAACAGGCCCATCGCCGTGGCGATCAACGCCTCGGAGATACCGGGCGCGACCGTGGCGATGGTCGCTTCCTTCATGTTGGCCAGGCCCTGGAACGAAATCATGATGCCCCACACCGTGCCGAACAGACCGACATACGGGCTGATCGAACCGACGTTGGCGAGGAATTCCAGGTTGTGCTCAAGGCCGTCGATCTCGCGTGAGCCGGTGGCGCGCATGGCGCGCTGGGCGCCTTCGAGCTGCATGCGACTGTCGGCGCCGCGGCGCTGGCGCAGACGGCCGAACTCACGGAAGCCGGCTTCGAAGATCGCTTCCAGGCCGCCGATCTCGCGGTTGCGCTCGGTGCTGCCGGCATAAAGCTTGGACAGTTCGGCGCCGGACCAGAAGCGCTCTTCGAACTGGTCGGCCTCGCGCGCGGCGCGGTCGAGCACGCGTTTCTTGCGGAAGATGATCACCCACGAGGCGATCGAACCGAACAGCAGCAACAGCATGACCAGCTGCACCGGGATGCTGGCATGCAGCACCAGTTGCAGCAGGTTGAGGCTGTTGTTGTCGACGGCGCCCGTCGACAGCGCCTGCACCGCTGTGTTGGCGGCATTGGCGGCCTCTTCCGGCAGGGGCTCCACCGCGGTGGCCTGCAGTGCTGTCAACAATGGGGTCATGCCTGGTTCTCCGTGCCCGTCACGCGGGACTGTGTGCAACTGGGGGACTGCGCTCGGTAAAAACGGGTGAAGCGCGGATCGGGGTTACTGCGGTTGCTCGAGCGCCTTGAGCTGGTCGTACAACGGCGGCGGGATCGCGCGCGGGCGGAATCCTTCCGCATCCAGCGCTGCCACCCGCACCTGCGCGGTGAGTAGCAGGTCGCCACCGCGAACGATGGCCTGGGTGAAAACGGCGCTGGCACGGCGACATTCCTGCAGCCCCACCGACACCGCCAGCGCATCGTCCAGCCGTGCCGGCTTGAGGAAATCCAGCTGCATGGCGCGCACGGCGAACACCAGCCCGTACTCGATCCGCAAAAGCTCCTGGCCATACCCCTGCGCACGCATCCACTCGGTCCGCGCGCGTTCGAGGAACGCCAGGTACTGGGCGTGGTAGACCACGCCGCCAGCGTCCGTATCTTCCCAGTAGACCCGTGTCGGCCAACTGAACGCCACATCAACCGTCACTTTCGCCACCCTCGAAAAGCCCGCCGTTGCTGGCTTTCGGCCTCAGGCCGATATGGCGGTAGGCCTTGGGCGTGGCCATCCGGCCGCGCGCGGTGCGGATGAGGTAGCCCTGCTGGATCAGGTAAGGCTCGATGACGTCTTCGAGCGTGCCGCGCTCCTCGCTCAGCGCCGCGGCCAGCGATTCGACGCCGACCGGGCCACCATCGAAGGACTCGATGATGATCTTGAGCATGCGCCGGTCGAGTTCGTCGAACCCCTCCGGGTCAACCTTGAGCATGGCCATAGCCGCATCGGCAACATCGCGGGTGATATCGCCACCGGCGCGGACCTGGGCGAAGTCGCGCACGCGCCGCAGCAGGCGGTTGGCGATGCGCGGCGTGCCGCGCGAACGGCGGGCGATCTCGGCCGCGCCTTCCGGCTCGCAGGCGATGCCGAGGATCTGCGCCGAGCGGCGCACGATCTTCGTAAGCTCCTCGGCGCTGTAGAACTCCAGGCGCTGGACGATGCCGAAGCGATCTCGCAAAGGCGCGGTCAGCAGGCCGGCGCGGGTGGTCGCGCCGATCAGCGTGAAGGGCGGCAGGTCGAGCTTGATCGAGCGGGCCGCGGGGCCCTCGCCGATCATGATGTCGATCTGGTAGTCCTCCATCGCCGGATAGAGCACTTCCTCGATCGCCGGCGAGAGACGATGGATCTCGTCGACGAACAGCACGTCGTGCGGCTGCAGGTTGGTCAGCAGCGCGGCCAGGTCGCCGGCTTTCTCGATCACCGGCCCGGACGTCTGGCGCAGGCCGACGCCGAGCTCGTTGGCGATGACATGGCTGAGCGTGGTCTTGCCCAGGCCGGGCGGGCCGAAGATCAGGACGTGGTCGAGAGCCTCGCCGCGGGCCTTGGCGGCCTCGATATAGATCTTCATCTGCTCGCGCACCGGCGCCTGGCCGAGGTACTCGTCCAGCCGCTTGGGCCGGATCGACGCCTCGATGGCCTCGTCCTCGCGGGTGGCGCCGGCAGCGATGATGCGGGAGTCATTCATTCCCGTATGTTCGCATGGGCATGGGGTCGCGGGCATGCGCGCAGGGCGAAAGTCCGATCGGTCTCACATCGCTGCAGTCAGCACCAGACGAAGACCGGGCAACAAAACGCCGAAGCGTCGCGCGCCGGGCCGAGGATTGCGCAGCAGCGGGCCATGGATGGCCCGCGCCCCAAAACCGCAAAACCGCAAAACCGGGGTCAGAGTAGCTTTTGAGCAAAAGGTACTCTGACCCCGGTTTTAGACCCCGGTTTTGATTCCCGGCCCGGCGCGCGACGCCCTTCCGAAGGCCAGGCGCGTCAGATCTCGACCTGCGCCCCCAGCTCCACCAGGCGGTTGCCCGGGATGCGGAAGAAACCCGTCGCCGGCGCCGCATTGCGGTGCATGAAGGCGAACAAGCGGTCGCGCCAGATCGGCATGCCGCGGTGGCGGCTGGCCACCACGGTCTCGCGGCTGGCGAAATACGTGGTCTCCATCGGATCGAAATAGGTGCCGCCGGCATCGCACGAGCGCATCAGCGCCAGCGGCACGTCGGGCACTTCCATGAAGCCGAAGCGGATCAGCACGCGGTAGAAGTCATCGCCGATCGCCTGGATCTTCAGGCGCTTGTCGCGCGGCGCGTAGGGGACGTTGAGCGTCTCCACCGTCAGGAACACGTTGCGCTCGTGCAGCACCTTGTTGTGCTTGAGGTTGTGCAGCAGCGCATGCGGCACCACGCCCTTGTCGGCGGTCATGAAGATCGCCGTGCCCGGCACCCGCACCGGCGGCGCCAGCATCAGGCCGGGCAGGAAGCTGTCGAGCGAGATGCCTTCCTTGCGCACCTCGTCATGCAACAGCTCGCGGCCGCGGCGCCAGGTGCGCAGCAGGGTGAACACGACCACGCCCAGCAGCAGCGGGAACCAGGCGCCGTCGAAGAACTTGGCACCGTTGGCGATCACGAAACCGACATCGACCACGAAGAACAGCAGGCACAGCGGCAACACCCAGGTGCGCCAGCGCGGCCACAACGCGCGCGCGACCAGCGCCAGCAACAGCGTGTCGATCAGCATGGTCGCCGACACCGAGATGCCATAGGCCGTGGCCAGCGCGGTCGAGCTGCGGAACATCAGCACCACCGCCAGCACCGCGATCATCAGCAGCCAGTTGATGTACGGCACGTAGATCTGGCCGATGGTCGACTGCGAAGTGTGCTTGACCTGCATGCGCGGGACATAGCCCAGCTGCATCGCCTGGCGGGCGACCGAGAAGGCACCGGTGATGACCGCCTGCGAGGCGATCACCGCTGCCATCGTCGCCAGCACGATCATCGGGTACAGCGCCCAAGCCGGCACCGCCTCGAAGAACGGGTTCTTGACCGCGTCCGGGTGGCCGAGCACGAATGCGCCCTGCCCCAGGTAGTTCAGCATCAGGCACGGCAGCACCAGGATGTACCAGGCATAGCGGATCGGCCGCGGACCGAAGTGGCCCATGTCGGCGTACAGCGCCTCGCCGCCGGTCACGGCCAGCACGACCACGCCCAGGATCAGCACCGAATGCGAACCGTGCTCGACGAAGAAACGCGCACCCCACATCGGGTTCAGCGCCTTGAGCACTTCCGGCGCTTCGACGATGTTGTGGACGCCGATCGCCGCCAGCGCCAGGAACCAGACCGTGGTGATCGGTCCGAAAATCCGGCCGACCTTCTCGGTGCCGAAGCGCTGGGCAAAGAACACCATCACCAGGATGACAACGGCTATCGGCACGATGAACCGGTGCAGGCCGGGTGCGGCGACCTCCAGGCCCTCGACCGCGCCGAGCACGGTGATGGCCGGGGTGATCACGCTGTCGCCGAAGAACAGCGAGGCGCCAAAGATGCCGAGGATGCCGATGATGTACGCCGAGCGCGAACCCTTGGCCAGGGTGCGCTGGGCCAGCGTCATCAACGCCATGATCCCGCCTTCGCCCTCGTTGTCGGCGCGCATGATGATGGTCACGTACTTCACGGTCACCACGATCATCAGCGCCCAAAACACCAGCGAGAGGATGCCCAGCACGGTGTCGTGGTTGCCGATCAGTCCGAAGTGCGGCGAGAACGCCTCCTTCAGCGTGTACAGCGGGCTGGTACCGATGTCGCCGAAGACGACGCCGATCGCACCGATGACAAGGCCGCCCAGCCCCTGTTTGCCATGGCCGTGCTGCGCGCCATTGGCGGAGGTCGAGTGGGTAGCGGGAGAGGACATGGAGTGGATTGCTCGGGGCGGCCGGGGCCGCCGTGGCGTCAACGAAGCGCGGACTTTAACGCTTTGCGGATGATGGCGGCGGCGTCATCGCCGGCGGCGGTCGCTTCGCGCGCCATGCGCACGGCTTCGGCCGGCTTGTAGCCCAGCTGCTGCAGGGCAATGACGGCCTCGCTCTGGGGGTCGGCGGCGGCGCCGTTGCCGGTCAGGGTGGCGCCCACGCCGGCCAGGTCGGCGGCGCGGTCGCGAAGTTCCACCACCATGCGCTCGGCGGTCTTCTTGCCGATGCCGGGGATGCGCGTCAGCGCGGTGATGTCGCCGACCTGGACCAGGCGCGCGAATTCGTCCACGGAGGTGCCCGAGAGCACTGCCAGGGCGATCTTGGCGCCGATGCCGGTCACCCGCTGCACATCGCGGAACAGGCGGCGCTCGCCCTCGCGCAGAAAGCCGTACAGCGAGACGCTGTCTTCCTTCTGCGCGTAATGGGTGAACAGCGCGACTTCCCGACCGATATCGGGCAGGTCGTAGAAGGTGCTCATCGGCGCCTCGAGCTCGTAGCCGACGCCGTTCACGTCCACCACCAGCCAAGGCGGCTGCTTGTGGACGAGGATGCCTTTCAGACGACCGATCATGCGCCGCGTCTCCGCAACAAGTGGGTGGCCACGCCGGTGCGAGCCGCCGTCGCGCTCATGTGGGCGTGGGTCAGCGCCACCGCCAGTGCATCGGCGGCGTCGGCCTGCAGTTTCGTTTCCGGCAGGTTCAACAACAATCGCACCATGTGCTGGACCTGGTCCTTTTCGGCCGCACCGCGACCGACCAGCGATTGCTTGATCACGCGCGGGGCGTACTCGCTGATCGGAATGCGCCGGCGCACCACCGTCGCCAGCGCCGCGCCACGGGCGTGGCCGAGCTTGAGCGCGGAGGTCGCCGACTTCGCCATGAACACGGTCTCGATCGCGACCTGCTGCGGCTGCCATTCGTCTAGCAGCGACTCCAGCCCCTCGCACAGCAGCCCGAGCCGCGACGGGAAGTCCTCGGCATCGAGCAGGACCAGCGCGCGCGCATGCACGAAGGTGCAGCGGCCGTCGGCGGCGACGTCAATGACGCCGACACCGGTGCGCTGGGAACCGGGGTCTATCCCGAGGATTCTGATCACGTGGGCAGCTTACGCCGTCAGGCGTAGGCATCCTCGCCGAGGTCGGCATTGGAGTAGACGCTCTGGACATCGTCCATGTCCTCGAGCCAGCGCAGCAGCTTGATCACCTGCTGCGCGGTCTCACCGCTGACGGCGATGTCGTTGTCGGCGCGCATCGTCACTTCGGCGATGTCGGCCTTCAGGCCGCCGGCTTCCATGGCGGCCTTGACGGTGGCGAACACGTCGGGCGCGGTAACCACGTCGATCGCGCCGTCGTCGTAGACGACCACGTCGTCGGCGCCGGCATCGATCGCCAGCTCGGTGACCTGGTCTTCACTGGCACCGGCGGCGAACGACAGCACGCCGACCTTCCTGAACATGAACGACACCGAGCCATCGGTGCCGAGGTTGCCGCCGAACTTGCCGAAGGCATGGCGCACGTCGGCCACGGTGCGGACCTTGTTGTCGGTCAGGCAGTCGACGATGACGGCGACGCCGCCGGGGGCATAGCCCTCGTAGCGGATCTCTTCGTAGACGACGCCTTCGAGTTCGCCGGTGGCCTTCTTGATGGCGCGCTCGATCACGTCCTTGGTCATGTTCACCGACAGGCCCTTGTCGACCGCCACGCGCAGGCGCGGGTTGCCCGACGGGTCGCCGCCACCGGCACGGGCGGCCACGCCGATTTCACGAATGATCTTGGTGAAGATCTTGCCGCGCTGCGCGTCCACCGCGTTCTTGCGGGCCTCGATCGAGGGACCTCTACCCATGAACTGTTCCAGGCTGTTGCTTTGGCGAAGCGGCGATTTTACTCGATTGCGCAGTGCGTGCCGCCGGTCTCAGTTCGCCGGCTCAGGACTCGAAGTGGCCGTCGCGCAGGAAGCCGGCGACCAGAGCGGCGACCTGGCGGGAATAGACCAGGCCGGTATGGCTGGTGTCGACCACGGTGTGGTCGGTCAGGCCCGCAAGCCGGGTTTCGGCGACCGACACCGTGCCGTCGTTCTCTTCGTGGAAGCGCCCGAAGTACTTGCCCAGCCCCAGCGAGGTGCGGCCGGCGACCATCCCCACTTCGGCCCGGCCCGACCAGGGCGAGCAGCCGGTGCGCAGGAGGGATGCGCTCCGGCCCAGAGTCGGCGCGGTCCAGGCGTAGCCCGCAATCCCGCTGGCGGCGGCGCTGCCGCACAGCGGCGAGCCCAGGCAGACGACGCGCTCGACCGGGGCCGAGGGGAAGCGTTGCAGTGCCGTCAGTGAGACCAGCCCGCCCAGGCTGTGGGCCACCACGTGGGCCGGCGCCCGCTGCAGGTGATCGGCCAGGCGCGGGATCGCCGCCTCCGGCCCGCCGGCGACGGTGGCATAGCCGAAAAACTCGGGGGCAAAGCCGGCCTCGCGCAGGCGCTGGGCCAGCCAGTGCATCGACAGGCGGGGCATCCAGAGGCCGTGGAGGAGGATTACGCGGTTGGTGGGCATGGGGGGCTACGCCGATCGACGCAGGATGTACTCATGATCGCGAGTACCGCCAACGATGAAATCGTAATCCCCCACCCGCTCGAACCCGTAACGCGCATAGAACCGCTGCGCCCCCAGGTTCTCGCTCCAGACACCGATCCACAGCGTCCGCGGCCCGTCGCGTAGCAACCATGCCTGCGCCGTCTCGAACAACCGCGCACCCCAGCCACCGTTCTGGTGCTCGCGCAACACGTACAGGCGCTTGAGCTCGCCGTCGCCATCGGCCACGTCGGCATGCGGCAGGCCACAAGGTCCGGCCGCCGCGTGGCCGACCGCCTTGCCCTCCACTTCCAGCAGCCACACCGCATAGTCCGGGTGGCCGAGGATCACCTTCTGCTTGTCGACGGCATAGCTGTCGCGCAGGAAGAACTCCAGGTCGGCCTCCGGGTACTGATGCCCGAAGGTCTCGGTGAAGGTTTGCGCGGCCAGGGCCGACACGGTTTCCGCGTCGGCCACGGTGGCACGCCTGATGGAAGGCGTGACAGTCGCCATGATCAGGCTTCCTCTTCGTCCTCTTCTTCGTCGGACTCTTCGTCTTCCTCGCCTTCCTCGGCGTCCTCGTCCTCTTCTTCCTCGTAGTCCTCGTCGCCGAAGTCCTCACCGTCCCAACGGAACTGGCCGTCGGCGACGAAGGTCATCGACAGCTGCCCGGCGGCGGTGCGCGTGCGGACCAGCCAACCGCCGAACACCTGCGCGCGCTCGGTCACCAGACCGGCACCCGCGGCGGAACCGGCGTCAACCATCGCTTCCCACTCCAGCTCCAAAGCCTGCTCCACTTCAACTTCCGACATTGCGCTTACTTCCCTTCTTTCTTGGGGCGAACTTGAATGTGCACTTCCGCCAGCTGCGCGTCCGGCACCGGCGACGGCGCGCCGGTCATCAGGCACTGCGCGGTCGTGGTCTTGGGGAAGGCGATGACGTCACGGATCGACTCGGTGCCGGCCATCAGCGCAGCGATGCGGTCGATACCAAAGGCGATGCCGCCGTGCGGCGGCGCGCCGTACTTGAGCGCGTCGAGCAGGAAGCCGAACTTGCCTTCGGCTTCCTCCGCGCCGATGCCGAGCAGTTCGAACACCGCCGACTGCATCGCCGAGTTGTGGATGCGGATCGAACCACCGCCGATCTCGTTGCCGTTCAGCACCATGTCGTAGCCGCGCGAAACCGCAGTCTTCGCATTCGCGCGCAGGTCGGCGATCGAGTCGACCGCCGGTGCGGTGAACGGGTGATGCAGGGCGACGTAGCGGTTCTCTTCCTCGTCCCACTCGAACATCGGGAAGTCCGTCACCCACAACGGCGCCCAGCTGTCGGCGACCATGCCCAGGTCCTTGCCCAGCTTCAGGCGCAGCGCGCCCATGAAATCGCTGGCCGACTTGTAGGTGGCGGCGCCGAAGAAGATCGCATCGCCGCTCTGCGCGCCGGTGGCGGACAGGATCGCCGCCAGGGTGGCGTCGTCGAGGAACTTGGCGATGGGTGAATTGACGCCTTCACGACCCTTACCGGCGTCCTCGACCTTCATCCACGCCAGGCCCTTGGCGCCGTACTTGGCGGCGTGCGCGCCGTAGTCGTCGATCTGCTTGCGGCTGAGCGTCGCCGCACCCGGCACGCGCAGCGCGACCACGCGACCGTCTTCGTGGTTGGCCCAGTCGGTGAAGACCTTGAACTCGCAGTGCTTGACGAGTTCGGCGATGTCGGTGAACTCCATCGCGATGCGCAGGTCCGGCTTGTCCGAACCGTAGCGACGCATCGCCTCTTCGTAGGTCATGCGCGGGAATTGCGCAGCCAGCTCGACGCCCATCACTTCGCGGAACACCGAACGGATCATCTCCTCGGTCAGGTCCTGCACGTCGCGCTCGGACACCCAGGCAAACTCCATGTCGAGCTGGGTGAATTCGAGCTGGCGGTCGGCACGCAGGGCCTCGTCGCGGAAGCAGCGCGCGATCTGGTAGTACCGGTCGAAGCCGGCCATCATCAGGATCTGCTTGAACAGCTGCGGCGACTGCGGCAGTGCGTAGAACTCGCCGTGGTGCATGCGTGCCGGCACCAGGAAGTCACGCGCGCCTTCCGGCGTGGCCTTGGTCAGGATCGGCGTTTCGATGTCCTGGAAGCCGCGCTCGTCGAGGTAGCGGCGCAGTGCCTGCACCAGCTTGATGCGGGTGCGCATCTTGCGCTGCATTTCCGGCGTGCGCAGGTCGAGGTAGCGGTACTGCAGGCGGATGTCCTCGCCCGGATTCTCATGGGCGTGGAACGGCAGCGGCTCGGCCTTGTTGAGCAGCTCGATCTTCGTTGCCACCACTTCGACCTGACCGGTGCGGATCTTGGCGTTGACCGCTTCGCGCTTGCGCACCACGCCGGTGATGCGCAGGCAGTCTTCGTAGCCCACTTGCGCCGCTGCTGCGATCACCGCGGCATTGACCTCGCCCGCACCCAGCGCCGGATCCTGGGTCGGCTCGGCCACGATCTGGACGATGCCTTCGTGGTCGCGCAGGTCGATGAAGCACAGGCCGCCGAGGTTACGGGCAACGTCGGCCCAGCCGCACAAAGTGACGGTCTGTCCGATCAGGGCCTCATCGATGAGGCCGCAGTAATGGGTACGCATGGGGGCTCCGGGGTTACGCGTCCGGCCAAGGGCCGGAAAACTGGGCATTCCGGCCAGGGCCGGGAAACTATTCATTCCGGCCTGGGCCGGACAACACGTCATTTTAACGGCACCGGCGGGTTACTTGCCCGCGGATCGCAGCGGACGTGGCCGCTGGGGCCATTTTGCCTTTCGGGGGTCGCATGAATCGCCCGATCAAGCCCTGGCTGCTGGCGCTGTGCCTGGCAGTGCTTGCCCTCCCAGCCGCCGCCCAGCAGCGCGCCTACGCGCCCGAAGACCTGCGCAGCCTGTCCTATCAGGACCAGATGCGGGTCATCAGCAGGGAGTACGAAGATCAGTCCCGCGGCCGTCGGATCCCGGACGACCAGCTGCAGTTCTACCTCGACCAGGTCAACCGCTCGGACTGGGGCTTCAGCCAGATCAAGGCCGACATCGCCGAATCGCTGGGCGGTTCGCCGCCGCCGACCTCGGCCACGGTTTTCTGCGAAAGCCTCAATGGCCGGGCACAGATCTGCCGGGTGCCATGGGGCGGTGACTCGACGCTGCTGCGGCAACTGTCCAGCGCACCCTGCGTCGAAGGCCGCACCTGGCAATCGCAGCGGGGCCAGGTCTATGTCGGCAACAACTGCCGGGGCGAGTTCGCCGCGGCCGAGCCGGTGCCGCTACCGGGCGGACCGGGTGGCCAGAGCGTCACCTGCGAAAGCTTCAACAACCAGTCGAGCATCTGCCGGGTACCGTGGTCGGGGCGCTCGCGCCTGCTGCGGCAGACCTCGGGCAGCCAGCCGTGCATCGAAGGCCAGACCTGGCAATCGCAGAACGGCCAGGTCTACGTGGGCCGAAATTGCCGCGCTGAGTTCGTCGCCCTAGGCGCCACGCAACCGGTCGAACCGCTGCCGAGCACGCCGTCGGTGGTGTGCAGCAGCGTCGACGCCCGCCCCAAGGCGTGCCAGTGGCCTGCCGGATCGGGAACGCCGCGGTTGCTGCAGCAACTGTCCAGCCAACCCTGCGTGCAGGGCCGGACCTGGGGCTTTACCGGTAGCGCGATCTGGGTGAGCCAGGGCTGTAGCGCACGCTTTGGCTACTGAGCCGGGGCTCAGGTCTTGCTTGGAGGAGCCGGTTCGGACTTCTTCTCGGCAGGCTTGCTGTCGGCCGGCTTGCTGTCGCCAGCGCCTGAGGATGAGGATCCATCGCCGGCGAGGTTGCGCTTCTTGTCGCCGTCCTTCTTGAAGTCGGTCTCGTACCAGCCGCCACCGGCCAGGCGGAACTGTGGCGCGGTCAGCTGACGGCGCACGTGCGGCTCGCCGCAGACCGGGCATTGCGTGGGGTCGGCCTCGGACAACTTTTGCAGGCGGTCAAAGGCGTGGCCGCAGGCGGCGCACTCGAAGGCATAGATCGGCATGGCACGACGCATTGCGAAGACAGGCCGGCATTCTGGAGGCAACTGGCCGCTTTTCAAGCATCCGATGGCCGCGAGGCGAGCTGGAAGGCCTCGCCGGGCCGGGCCGGCGGCTCGACTGCGGCCCCCGGCGCGGCAGGGATCACCCCATTGCAGACCGGATACAGCCAGCAGGCACGGCATACACTCCGCGTCCCCACAATCGATTCGCCCCATGGACCCGCTGCGCATCTACCGGATCGACGCGTTTACCACCCAACAGGGCCAAGGCAATGCCGCTGGCGTGGTCACCAATGCAGCCGGCCTGGACGAGGCCGGGATGCAGGCCATCGCCCATCAACTTGGGCATTCCGAGACCGCCTTCGTGCTGCCGCCGAACGCAGGCGATCACGATCTCCACATCCGCTACTTCACGCCGACGACGGAAGTGCCTGTGTGTGGTCATGCCACCGTCGGCGCACATTTTGCGCTGACGCTCGAGGGCGCCGCGCCCGGCGTGCGCCGGCAACTGACCGGTGCCGGCGTGCAGACGGTGACGACCGCGCGCAGAGACGACGGCACCGTGGCCGTACGCATCCAGCAGAATCCGCCGACGTTTGCCGCACCGTTGTCGGCGGAACTGGTGCAGGAAGTCGCAAGTGCGATCGGCCTGGATGTTGACGAGCTCGATTCACGCGGCCCGGTGCAGTTCGTCAGCACCGGGCACGGCAAGCTGCTGATTCCGGTCCGGAGCCTTCAACGCCTGCGAGGGCTGAAGCCGGATATGGCAAGCCTGGCGCATCTCGACGAGCGCGTCGGCAGCAAGGGGTATTTTGTTTTCACCCTCGACACCGATGCCGATGACGATGCCTACAGCCACGGTCGCATGTTCGCGCCGGGGATCGGTGTGGATGAAGATCCGGTCACTGGCAACGCCAACGGGCCGCTCGGTGCGTATCTGGTCCGCCACCGATTGATCGGGATCGACGGCGACGAGGTGCGCTTCCGGGGACGGCAGCGGACGGGTGCGGGACGTGGCGGATTCGTCGACGTGAGCGTCCAGGTCGCGTCCGGCGAGCCGGTTGGCGTGGCGATCGAGGGGCGGGCGGTGCTGGGCGAGCGGGTGCGGTAGCGCGCGAGCAAGATCAAAAGCGACCCCTCTTCCGCCCCTGCGGGGCACCTTCTCCCACGAGGGGAGAAGGAAGCGCTAAAACCCTCTCCCCTTGTGGGAGAGGGACAGGCCGCGAACGCGGCCAGGGAGAGGGGTAAACGGCGTCAGCCGCCCTCGTACAACCCCAGCAACGCCTCTTCGGCCTTCGCCAGCTCCGCCGCCACCTGCTCGCGACGCTTTGCCAGTTCGGCCGCGTCGGTGCCGCCGCCGGCGTACTGATCCGGGTCTGCCAGGTCCATGTCGAGCGTATGCAGCTTCGACTCCAGCTCGGCCACGCGTGCCTCGGCCTGCGCAAGCTTGTGCGCGTTGGCCTTGACTGCCTTGGCGACCGGCTTGGCCGCCGACACCGGCGCCGGCGCGGCGGAAGCCACCTTGGCCGGCACCTTGCCGTCGCCGCTGCTGTCGCGCGTGCGCAGCCACACCGCGTAGGCATCGAGGTCGCCGTCGAACGGCTGGGCGACGCCGTCGGCGACGCGCCAGAAGGTGTCGCAGACCAGGCCGATCAAGTGGCGGTCATGGCTGACCATCACGATCGCACCTTCGAAGATGCTCAGCGCCTCGGCCAGGGCCTCGCGCATGTCGAGGTCGAGGTGGTTGGTCGGTTCGTCGAGCAGCAGCACGTTCGGCTTGCGCCAGGCGATCAGCGCCAGCGCCAGGCGTGCACGCTCGCCACCGGAGAACACATCGACCTTCTCGAACGCGCGATCGCCGGGGAAGTTCCACTTGCCGAGGAAGTCGCGCAACTGCTGCGTGGCCACGCCCGGCGCGATGTCGGCCAGGTGGTCGATCGCGGTCGTGCCTTCGCGCAGCGATTCCACCGTGTGCTGGGCGAAGTAACCGATGCGCAGGTCGGGATGGCCACCGCGCTCGCCGCTCAGCAGCGGCAGCTCGCCGACCAGCGTCTTCACCAGCGTCGACTTGCCGGCACCATTGGGTCCTAGCAGCGCGACGCGGTCGCCTGCTTCGAGGATGAAACCGATCTGGTGCAGCACGGTGTGATCGCCGTAACCGCAATCGGCGTGGGTCACGCGCAGCAGCGCGTGCGGCAGCTTCGCCGGTGCCGGGAACTCGATCCGCAGCGCGCGCTCCACGCGCACCGCCTCGGTGTCGGCCATCTTGGCCAGGCGCTTGACCCGCGACTGCGCCTGCTTGGCCTTGGCCGCGCTGGCGCTGAAGCGATCGATGAAGCTCTGCAGGTGGGCGCGTTCGGCCTGCACCTTTTCGTGGGTGATCTGCTGCAGGCGCAGGTGTTCGGCGCGCTGACGCTCGAAGGCGGTGTAGTCGCCGGTGTAGAGCTTGCCCTTGCCGTCGTGCAGATGCAGCGTGTGGGTGGTGATCTCGTCGAGGAACTCGCGGTCGTGCGAGATCAGCAGCAGCGTGCCCGGGTACTTGAGCAGCCACTGTTCCAGCCACAGCACCGCGTCGAGGTCGAGATGGTTGGTTGGTTCGTCGAGCAGCAGCAGGTCCGACGGCGTCATCAGCGCGCGCGCCAGGTTCAGGCGCACGCGCCAGCCGCCGGAGAATTCCTTGACGGCGCGCTCGTGCGTATCGGGCGAGAAGCCAAGGCCGTGCAGCAGCTTGCCGGCACGCGCGGTGGCATCGTAGCCGTTGAGTTCTTCCAGGCGGTGATGCGCCTCAGCGACGGCCTCCCAGTCCTCGCGCTCGACCGCTTCACGCTCGGCGACGATCGCTGCGTGCACCAGGGCATCGCCTGACAGGACGAAATCGAGCGCCGGATCGTCGAGCGCCGGGGTTTCCTGGGCAACGCTGGCGATGCGCACGCGAGTCGGGACGTCGATATCGCCCTTGTCGGCTTCGACGTGGCCCTGGACGGCGGCGAACAACGACGACTTGCCGGTGCCATTGCGACCAATCACGCCCACGCGCCAGCCGGCATGCAGGGTCAGGTCGACGTTGGACAACAGCAGGCGCTCGCCCCGGCGGAGGGCGAAATTACGAAAGGAAATCACGGGGGGACCAGAAGGAGGCTCGAAACCCCACTAGTCTAGCGGTTCGGGGGCCCCGATCCGGATTTGATGGGCTCCGCCGCATGCAGACGTCGCCACGAAAGGGCCACTGACTGCCGATTGACACGCCTTGGCGCAATCTGGCGACCGGGCGCGCCCGCTCGAGGCCCGGGTTGCATCACCCGCCTCGGGCCCACATCCTGAACGGCAGACCGCAAACGGATACTCGATGCATCACACCTCCCTGATCGCAATCCTCGTGGCCGGCTTCGTGCTGGCGTTCATCTTTGGCTCGCTGGCGCAACGCCTGCGGCTGTCGCCTCTGGTGGGCTACCTGTTGGCCGGCGTGATCGCCGGACCGTTCACGCCTGGATTCGTCGGGGATCAGACCTTGGCACCGCAGCTGGCCGAGATCGGCGTGATCCTGCTGATGTTCGGCGTCGGTCTGCATTTCTCGATGCGCGACCTGATGGCGGTCAAGGCAATCGCCCTGCCCGGCGCGGTTGCACAGATCGCCCTGGCGACGGTGCTGGGCTGGGGCCTGGCGCGGTTCCTGGGCTGGTCGCATGGCGCCGGCATCGTCTTCGGCCTGTCGCTATCGGTCGCCAGCACCGTGGTCCTGCTGCGCGCACTGGAAGAACGCCGCCTGGTCGAAACCGGCCGAGGCCGCATCGCGGTGGGCTGGCTGATCGTCGAAGACCTGGCGATGGTGCTCGCGCTGGTGCTGCTGCCCGCGCTGGCGGGCGTGCTCAAGGGCGAAGGCGGCGACGCAGTGGAGGTGTGGACTGCGCTGTTCAAGACCTTCGCCAAGGTCGGCGCATTCGTCGCGGTGATGCTGATCGTCGGTCGCCGGGTGATTCCGTGGATCCTCGAGCGCGTTGCCGGCACCGGTTCACGCGAGTTGTTCACGCTGTGCGTGCTGGCGATCGCGCTGGGCGTGGCGTTCGGTTCGGCCGCCATGTTCGGCGTGTCGTTTGCCCTGGGCGCTTTCTTCGCCGGCATGCTGCTCAACGAATCGGAATTCAGCCATCAGGCCGCGACCGAGACACTGCCGCTGCGCGATGCCTTCGCGGTGCTGTTCTTCGTCTCGGTCGGCATGCTGTTCGATCCGATGATCCTGCTGCAGCGTCCGCTGGAAGTGATCGCGACCTTCCTGATCATCGTCATCGGCAAGTCACTGGCGGCCTATGCAATCGTCCGCGCCTTCGGCAAACCCAACTCGACCGCGCTGCTGATCTCGGCCAGCCTGGCGCAGATCGGCGAGTTCTCCTTCATCCTCGCCGGCCTGGGCCTGCAGCTGGAAATCCTGCCCAGCGAAGGCCAGGACCTGGTGCTGGCAGGCGCGCTGCTGTCGATCATCGTCAACCCGCTGCTGTTCGCCTGGCTCGACCGGCGCGAAGCGCGCGAAGCGGCCAACCGCGCACCGGAACCGGAGGAACACATCTCGCCGCCGATCCGCCCGGGCCTGAGCAACCATGTGATCGAGATCGGCTACGGCCGCGTTGGCAGCGAACTGACCCGCCTGCTGACCGAGCGTGGCGTCGAGATCGTCGTCATCGACGACGAGGAAGACCTGGTCAACAAGGCACGCGCAGCCGGCCTGCCGGCGATCCGGGGCAACGCCGCCAACGAGCGCGTGCTGCGCGAAGCCGCACCGGAGCGCGCGACCATGGTGATGGTGGCGATCCCGAACGCGCTGGAGGCCGGCGAGATCATCGCCAAGCTGCGCGAGATCAATCCGGCGCTGACGATCGTGGCGCGCGCGCACAGCGACGCGGAGGTCAAGCACCTGCTCGAGCACGGCGCCGATGCCGCGGTGCTGGCAGAGCGCGAACTGGCCCACAGCCTGGCCGAAATGGTGATGGCAACGCCGCAATACCGCGGAGAAAAACACCTGCCGCCTGCAGCGCCGGCCTGATGGCCGACGGGCCCGGTGTAATCCGTAGCCCAATACAACGGATGCGGTGGCACAGGCGCAATCTGAATGAACAGGCATGGCACGGGGATCTGCGCACGGCTGCTCGTGCTGGTCCTCGTGCTCGCTGGCCTGCCATCGATGGCTCGTGCGCAATGCGGCCTGGTGGCGCATACCGTGGTCGAGACCCCCATTCACAGCGGCGTGCCCACGTTGTCGACTCGCGCGGGATGGCGTCTGGGCGAGGTCATCGCCTCATTGCCTGTCGGTTCTGAAATCCACGTCTGCCAAACCCGCAAGGTCGGGCAGTTCGGGATCGGCACGCGCACGTGGTTGCGGGTGCAGTTCGATGGCGGCATCAGCGGCTGGGCCTATTTGGGGGCCACTGACATGTCGCCGCCGCGCACCGCGTTTGGATTTTCGCTGATCTCCCAAGCCATGGCGGCCGACCCGGCGATGTCGAACCGCGCCGATGGGCTGCCCTGGCACGGCGGTGGCTGGATCCTGATGCTGTCGGCCGCGTTTGTCGTGCTCGGCATTGCCACGCGCCAGGCCTTCGAAGGCAAGCGCCATCGATTGCACGTCGAGTCATGCAAGCGGGCACTGACGGTCGGCCCGCTGGCCATCGTGATCGTGCTGCTGATCGGCGACTTCACCCTCAACAGCGAGATGGCGACGCTGGTATGCCTGCTGATCGCCTTCCAGAGCGGGTTCTTCTGGCAGGTCCTGCTCGGACGCTCGCCCTCACCGCAGCCCCTCTCCCGCGTGCGGGAGAGGGGCGCGGCGATTTTCAGGCCTTCGCGAAGGTCAGCTGTCCACCCGCGGCATCCACCTTCACGGTATCGCCACTGACGAACTCGCCGGCAAGGATCTTCTGCGCGAGCGGATTCTCCAGCTGCTGCTGGATCGCCCGCTTCAAAGGCCTTGCGCCATACACCGGGTCGAAGCCGACGTTGCCCAGCAGGTTCAGCGCGTTGTCGGTCAGCTCCAGACCGAGCCCACGCTCGCCCATGCGTTTCTCCAGTCCGCTGATCTGGAAGCGCGCGATCTGGCGGATCTGCGACTTGTCGAGCGGATGGAACACGACGATGTCATCGAGTCGGTTGATGAACTCCGGGCGGAAGTGCGCCTGCACCACACCCATCACCGCCGCCTTCATCTGCGTGTAGGCCTCGGCTGAGCCGTCACCGGCCAACTCCTGGATCTGGTGCGAGCCCAGGTTGCTGGTCATCACGATCACGGTATTGCGGAAGTCGACGGTGCGGCCCTGGCCGTCGGTGAGGCGACCGTCGTCGAGCACCTGCAGCAGGATGTTGAACACATCCGGATGCGCCTTCTCGACTTCGTCGAGGAGGATCACGCTGTAGGGACGGCGACGCACGGCTTCGGTCAGGTAGCCGCCTTCCTCATAGCCGACATAGCCCGGAGGCGCGCCGACCAGGCGGCTCACCGAGTGCTTCTCCATGAACTCGCTCATGTCGATGCGCACCATCGCATCGGTCGAGTCGAACAGGAACTCGGCCAGTGCCTTGCACAGCTCGGTCTTGCCGACGCCGGTCGGGCCCAGGAACAGGAACGAGCCGCTGGGGCGGTTCGGATCCGCCAGGCCCGCGCGCGACCGGCGCACCGCATCGGACACGACCTTGATCGCCTCGTCCTGGCCGACCACGCGCGTGTGCAGATGCTCTTCCATGCGCAGCAGCTTTTCGCGCTCGCCTTCAAGCATCTTCGCCACCGGGATACCGGTCCAGCGCGAGACCACCTGCGCGATCTCCTCGGCGGTGACCTTGTCCTGCAGCAGGGTGAAGCCCTTGGTCTCGGCTTCCTGCGCGGCCTTGAGCTGCTTGTCCAGCTCCGGCAGGCGGCCGTACTGGATCTCGCTCATCGCAGCGAAGTCCTGGCGACGCTGCGCAGCCTCCAGCTCGAGCTTGGCCTGCTCGATCTGCTCCTTGATGCGGGTGGCGCCCTGCAGCATGGCTTTCTCGGCCTTCCACACTTCCTCCAGGTCGTTGAACTCGCGCTCGAGCCTGGCAATCTCGTCCTCGAGGTCGGCCAGTCGCTTCTTCGACTCGGCGTCCTTCTCTTTCTTCAGTGCCTCGCGCTGGATCTTGAGCTGGATCAGCCGGCGTTCCTTGCGGTCGAGCTCCTCGGGCTTGGAGTCGATTTCCATGCGGATGCGCGAGGCCGCCTCGTCCATCAAGTCGATCGCCTTGTCCGGCAACTGGCGGTCGCTGATGTAGCGGTGCGACAGCGTCGCCGCGGCGACGATCGCCGGGTCGGTGATCTCCACGCCGTGGTGCACCGCGTAGCGCTCCTTCAGGCCGCGCAGGATGGCGATGGTGTCCTCGACCGTCGGCTCGCCGACGAAGACCTTCTGGAAGCGGCGTTCGAGTGCGGCATCCTTCTCGATGAACTGGCGGTACTCGTTGAGCGTGGTCGCGCCGATGCAGTGCAGCTCGCCACGCGCCAGCGCGGGCTTGAGCATGTTGCCCGCGTCCATCGCGCCCTCGGCCTTGCCGGCGCCGACCATCGTGTGCAATTCGTCGATGAAGAGGATGATCTGGCCTTCGTTCTTCGACAGGTCGTTGAGCACGGCCTTGAGCCGCTCCTCGAACTCGCCGCGGAACTTGGCGCCGGCGATCAGCGCGCCCATGTCCAGGCTCAGCACGCGCTTGCCGCGCAGGCCCTCGGGCACTTCGTTGTTGATGATGCGCTGGGCCAGGCCTTCCACGATCGCGGTCTTGCCCACGCCGGGCTCGCCGATCAGCACCGGGTTGTTCTTGGTCCGGCGCTGCAGCACCTGGATGGTGCGGCGGATCTCCTCATCGCGGCCGATCACCGGATCGAGCTTGCCGCTCTCGGCGCGAGCGGTGAGGTCAATGGTGTATTTCTCCAGCGCCTGGCGCTGGTCTTCGGCATTCTCCGATTGCACGGTCTCGCCTCCACGCAGTTTTTCGATGGCCGCTTCGAGCTTCTGTTTGTTCGCGCCGGCCGCCTTGAGTGCGCGACCCGCTTCGCCGCCATCGTCGAGCGCGGCGAGCAGCAGCAGCTCGCTGGCGATGAAGGCATCGCCGCGCTGCTGGGCGAGTTTGTCGGTGACGTTGAGCAGTCGCGCCAGGTCGTTGCCAACGCTGATACTGCCGGCCTGCCCGCTTACCTTGGGCAGCTTTTCCAGCGCCTCGCCGAGGCGCTCGCGCAGCAACGGCACGTTGACGCCGGCCTGCGCCAGCAGCGGTCGCGTGCTGCCGCCACTCTGTTCGAGCAAGGCCGTCAGCAGATGCACCGGTTCGATCACGCTATGGTCACGACCGACCGCCAGCGACTGCGCGTCGGCCAGCGCCTGCTGGAAACGCGATGTGAGTTTGTCCATTCGCATGGATGGTGTCCCTCTCGATATCTGAGGCAGCCCGCAAGAGCAGGCCGCAATGGCCATCAGATGCGGGCCGCCCGGCTGCGATTCAAGCGCGTCGCGGCGCGTCCACCTGATGCTTACATGCGCTTGTTCACAATAGCGTGTATGTCACGGCCTACCCACCTGCCGCTGCCGCCGGCGGTCGCGCCCGACTGGGCCCTGTTCCTCGATGTCGACGGCACCCTGCTCGATTTCGCCGACGCCCCCGGTGACGTCGCGGTCGAAGCGGGCCTGATCGACACCCTGGCGATCCTGCACGGCCGCCTCGACGGTGCGCTGGCGCTGGTCAGCGGCCGCAACCTCGCCCAGCTCGATGCGCTGTTCGCGCCGCTGCATTTGCCTGCCGTCGGCCTGCACGGTCTGGAGCGGCGTGACGACGGCCATCTTGAGCAGCACGCGCGCGCGCCGGCACTCGATGGCGTGCTCGCCTCGGCGCAGGCGCTGGCCGCCAAGTACCCCGGCGCGCGCATCGAGGACAAGGGCATTGGCCTGGCGCTGCACTGGCGCGGCGCGCCGGCTGCCGAGGAACCGCTGCACGAGTTCGCGACCTCCGCTCTGATCGACCTGCCCGGCTATCACCTGCAACCGGGCAATCGCGTCATCGAGCTGCGACCCGATGGCGCGAACAAGGGCGCCGCGGTGCTCGACCTGCTGGCGTTGCCGCCGTTCCACGGGCGCCGCCCGGTCTTCGTCGGCGACGACCTCACTGACGAACACGGATTTGCGGCAGTCAACTGTCACGGCGGATTCGGCGTCCTGGTCGGTTCGCGGCAGCCCAGCGCCGCGCGCTACGGCTTGCACGACCCGGCCGCGGTGCGCGCCTGGCTCGACGATTCCATCGCCTAGTCCCGCCAGCCAAAGACCCAACCCACTCCGGAGCAGGAATGACTTCAGTCGCAGACCTCCAGTCCAGCCTCGACCTGGGCATCATCGGCAACGGCAGCATCGCCGCCCTCATCGACGCCCGGGCCCGCATCGTCTGGGGCTGTGTTCCCGCATTCGACGGCGACCCCACCTTCTGCGCCCTGCTGTCGCCGCGTCAGCACGAGGGCGGCGACTACGCCATCGAACTGGAGGACTTCGCTTCCTCGGAGCAGGAGTACCTGATCAACACCGCGGTCATCCGCACCGTCCTGCGCGATACCAAGGGCGGCGCCATCGAGATCATCGACTTCGCCCCTCGCTGGCACCAGAACGAGCGCTTCTACCGACCGGTGATGCTGCTGCGGCACGTGCGCCCGTTATCGGGCCTGCCGCGCATCCGCATCCGCCTGCGCCCGCTCGCCGACTACGGCGCCAGCAAGCCCGAAAGCACCTGGGGCAGTAACCATATCCGCTACCTGATCCCCGACTTCACGCTTCGCCTGACCAGCGACGTGCCGGTGCGCCTGATCCGCGACAGCCTGCCGTTCGTGCTCGACCGCGACCTCCACCTGGTGCTGGGCCCCGACGAAACGCTGACCCAGTCGGTGGCGACCTTCGTCCGCCAGTCCGAGGAGAAGACCATCGCCTACTGGCGCGACTGGGTGCGCTATCTGTCGATACCACTGGAATGGCAGGACCCGGTGATTCGCAGCGCAATAACGCTGAAGCTGTGCCAGTACGAGGAGACCGGCGCGATAGTTGCCGCGATGACCACCTCGATCCCGGAAGCGGCCAATACCGTGCGCAACTGGGACTACCGTTATTGCTGGCTGCGCGACTCGGCGTTCGTGGTCCGCGCGCTCAACCGCCTCGGCGCCACTCGCAGCATGGAGGACTACCTGCGCTACGTGGCCAACGTCGCCGCCAACGACGGTGCGCTGCAACCGTTGTATGGCATCGGTTTCGAGCGCGAACTGGCAGAGTCTGAAGTGGCGTCCCTGGCCGGCTATCGCGGCATGGGCCCGGTGCGTCGCGGCAACCTGGCCTGGCTGCAGGCCCAGCACGACGTGTACGGCAGCGTGGTGCTGGCAGCGACGCAACTGTTCTTCGACCAGCGCCTGACACGCGTGGGCGACGCTGCCATCTTTGCCCGCATTGAACCGCTGGGCGAGCTGGCGTACTCGTTGTACGACCAGCCCGATGCGGGCCTGTGGGAGTTCCGTGGACGCGCGGAAGTGCACACCTACTCCAGCGTGATGTGCTGGGCCGCCTGTGACCGCCTGGCCAGGATCGCGGTGCACCTGAACCTGGCGCCACAGGTGAAGCTGTGGCGCCAGCGTGCCGACGAGATGCATGCTCGCATCACCGAGCACGCCTACAACACCGACCTGGGACATTTTGTCGAAGCGCTCGACGGCAACCGCCTCGATGCCTCGTTGCTGCTGCTGGCCGACCTGGGCTTCGTCAAGGCCGATGACCCTCGCTTCGTGCGCACGGTCGAGGCGATCGGCAAGGGACTGCGCCGTGGTGATGCGTTGTTCCGCTACGTCGCACCGGATGACTTCGGTTCGCCCGAGACCAGCTTCACGATCTGCACCTTCTGGTACATCGACGCGCTCGCCTCGATTGGCCGACACGAGGAAGCGCGTTCGCTGTTCGAACGGATCCTGGCACGGCGCAATCCGCTCGGCCTGTTGTCGGAAGACCTGGAATTCGGCGGTGGCGAGGCCTGGGGCAATTTCCCGCAGACCTACTCGCACGTCGGCCTGATCAATGCGGCGATGCGATTGTCGAGACCCTGGCAGGACGCGGCATGAGGGAGCCCGGGAGCAAGTGGATGATGCAGCGAAAGGACACGCCCGCAACGAAACGTGATGCAAGGTCCGTCGATGCCGTTGCCAGCCGGCTGGGGAGCTTTGGATGAGCCGCCTGGTAGTGGTCTCCAACCGTGTCGCCCTACCTGGCGTGGACAGCGCCGGCGGTCTCGCCGTGGCCCTGCAGGCAGCGCTGGAAGAGACTGGCGGCCTCTGGTTCGGCTGGAGCGGCAAGATCGACGCCGAACAGTCCGGCAAGATCCACGAAGTCGAGCAAGGCAACATCCGCTACGTCACCGTCGACCTGTCCAAGCGCGACCACGACGACTACTACAACGGCTTCGCCAATCGCACGCTGTGGCCGCTGCTGCATTTCCGCGTCGATCTGGTCGACTACAGCCGCGTCACTTATGCCGCCTACCGCCGGGTCAACGCACTGTTCGCCGAGAAGCTCGCCCCGCTGCTGCGCGACGACGACCTGGTCTGGGTGCACGACTACCACCTGATCCCGATGGCCAAGCTGCTGCGCGAGCTCGGCGTTCGCTGCCGGCTCGGGTTCTTCCTGCACGTGCCGATGCCGTCGTCGGACCTGCTGGCGGCGCTGCCGCAGCACCAGCGCCTGTTCGAGGGGCTGTCGTCGTACGACCTGATCGGCTTCCAGACCGGACGCGACCTGGAGCGGTTCCAGGACTATGTGCGCCTGTTCGGCCGCGGTCGCGTGATCGAGAACGGCATTCTCGAAACCGAGCACGGACGTCGCCTGCGCGCCGGCGCATTCCCGATCAGCATCGATACCGGGCACATCGCCAGCCAGGCCGCGGTCGCCGTCAACAAGCCGGCGGTACGACGGCTGGCGGCGAGCCTGTCCGGAAGGGCGCTGGCGATCGGCGTGGATCGCCTCGACTACTCCAAGGGGCTACCCGAGCGTTTCCGCGCTTTCGGTTGCTTCCTCAGGCGACACCCCGAGCACCGCGGCAGGCTGACCTACCTGCAGATCGCGCCGGTCTCGCGCGGCGAGGTGGTCGAGTACCAGCAACTGCGCGGCGAGCTGGAGCAGCTGGCCGGACACATCAACGGCGCCCATGCCGAGCCGGACTGGACGCCGGTGCGCTACGTCAACCGAAACTACCCGCACCCCTCGTTGACCGGCTTCTATCGCGTCGCCCGCGTCGGCCTGGTCACACCGCTGCGCGACGGCATGAACCTGGTCGCCAAGGAGTTCGTCGCCGCCCAGAACGCCGAAGACCCCGGCGTGCTGGTGCTGTCGACCTTTGCCGGCGCCGCGCGCGAACTCGACGCCGCCCTGCTGGTGAACCCGTACGACCTCGACGGCGTTGCCGATGCCATCGCCACCGCGGTGACGATGCCACTGGAGGAGCGGCGCGAACGCTGGCAGGCAATGATCGCCCTGCTGCGGGCGCATGACGTCACTGCCTGGCGGCGCAGCTATCTCGAGGCGTTGCGCGAGGGCTGAAGCGAGCGGTGCGACACCCACTGGTATCGCACCACCCCAAGCCCAAAGCTTCAGCGCAAATTAGGGACTGTCGGACAGTAGCCTAAGCGGAGGCCTTTTCCCTGGAATCCACGGCTTGCGTACTACGGGATTACACGGGATGACGATGACTTCCCCGGCTTCATCTATCCTAATGCAAGTACCGCCGTCAGGCATAACCCATTGCTGCGCCGGTTCTTCCAAATCATCCAAGCCAATCTGAGTCGCTAGATTACCTTGAGTCTTCTGATTCGCATGTTGTTGAGACATGGCAGGGCCCGACGCGACGACCAGCGCGATAGACACTAGCTTTAGAATCCAATTCGTCCTTGCATGTCCTTTCTGCATGAGCATTCCTGGAAGTAATTGCGATCCAACAGTCTTTCACGCTGCATACTGCCGATACCCTCAGGAGGTCCCTCATTTCAGTCTCAGAGAATCGCTCAAGCGGCGATGGACAATATGCAATTCAAACTCGCGTGCTCGGCTGAAGTATCTCGACCCAGTAGCCGTCGGGGTCCTTGATGAAGGCGATGTCCTTCATGCGACCGTCGGTCAGGCGCTTCTGGAAGACAACACCCAGTTCCTCGAAGCGCGCACAGGCCGTTTCGACATCCGGCACCGACACGCAAATGTGGCCGAAGCCGCGCGGGTCACTGTTGCCATCGTGATAGATGACGCTGGCGTCGTCTTCGCTGCCGTGGTTGTGGGTGAGCTCGAGCACGCCACGTTGGCTCAGCAGCCATTGGCCGCGCGCCGGCTCCTCGGCGGGGATCTGCGCCGGATCGTCGACCAGCACGAGGAAGTACAGGCTGAACTTCGCTTCGGCGAAATCGCGCCGGCGCACCAGCGTGAAACCGAGCACGCGCGTGTAGAAATCCAGCGAGCGGGCGATGTCCTTGACGCGCAGCATCGTGTGGTTGAACACGAACTGGCGGGTGGCGGCGTCGCGCTGGGCGGTGACGCCGGGAATGGCGTTGAGCTCGTCTTGCAGGGACATCGTCGTACTCGTTACTTGGGGGGAAACTCGATTCTAATCGCGGCGCAGCGGGCAAATGCTCAGTGCGCGGCGTCCTGGTCGCTCACCGCGGGCACCGCATCGCGCTGCAACGACAACAGCGCCAGCAGCGTCGCCAGCGCCACGTAAGCCCCGGCGAATTGCCACGACAGCACTCGCGGCAGCCCTTCCAGCGACCACGGCCAGTAGATGCCGCCCTGCGGATGCACGGAGTGGATCAGGCCGAACAGGGTCAGCGCCGCGCCGGCCAGCAGGAACGCACTGGCGCGCAGCAGGCGCCCGTCGACCGTCGCCGCCACCGCCGACGTCCAGATCATCGCGGTGATGATGAAGCCGTTGCCGAGGGTGATGATCACCGCCATCTCCGGCAGGCCGTGGCCGTCGCTGGTCGTCATCAGGCGGGCGAAGTTCTCGGGCGCGATCCAGCCCGGGTTGCCGACCTTGATTGCGAGCATGTAGGCCACCGATGGCAGGAACCCCAGCACCATGGCCGTGGCATGTCGCCTTGGAGTTGCCTGGAACGCCTGCGTGGTGATGTCCAGCGCGACGTAGACGATGATCGGTGCCAGCACCGCCAGCGGCAGCCACTGCACCAGGCCGGAGACCAGGCCGAGCATGCCGCCCAGGCCGATGAACAGTCCGGTCAGCAGCGTGTAACCGGTGCGCGCGCCCATGTGCTTGTAGGCGGGCTGGCCGATGTAGGGCGTGGTCTGCGCGACGCCGCCGCAGAAGCCGGCGACCAGGGTCGAGAAGGCTTCGGCGAGCAGGATGTCGCGGGTGCGGTAATCGTCGCCGGCAGCGCGCGCGCTTTCGCTGACGTTGATGCCGCCAACCACCATCAGCAGGCCGAACGGCAGCAACAGCGGCAGGTACGGCACCGTCGCCGGCAGCCCTTCGAGGAAGCCCAGCGTCGGCCACGGCAGCACCAGTCGCAACGGCGTCGGCTCAGGCCAGTGGAAGCCCGGCGCCAGGCCGACCGCACCGAGCGAGTAATACAGGATCGTGCCGAACACGAAGGCGACGAACACGCCCGGCAAACGCACCGGCAAGCGGCCCTTGGCGATCAGCACGTACAGCAGCAAGCCCAGCGTGACGAAACCCACTACCGGCGAACGCAACGCTTCCACCAGCGGCAGGAAGCCCATCAGCACCAGCGCGATGCCGGCGATCGAACCCAGCAGGCCCGCGCGCGGAATCAATCGCGTGACCGCGTCGCCAGCGAACGAAAGGATGAACTTGAGCACCCCCATCACCACCAGCGAGGCCATGCCCAGCTGCCAGGTGGCGATCGCCGCGGCCTGCTCGTCCATGCCCTGCTGCTTGAAGGCGACGAAGGCCGGACCGAGGACGAGCAGCGCCATGCCGATGCTGGTCGGCGCATCCAGGCCCAGCGGCATCGCGGTGACGTCGTCGCGGCCAGTCCGCGCTGCCAGCCTGCGCCCCATCACGGTGTAGATGAGATTGCCCACCAGCACGCCGAATGCCGTGCCCGGGAACATCCGCGCGAACACAACTTCAGCGGGAAAGCCGAAGATGCCGATCAGCGCGGCGGCGATGAAACCCAGGATCGAGAGGTTGTCGACGACCAGGCCAAAGAAGCCATTGAGGTCGCCTGCGACGAACCAGCGGCGGGGAGTTGCGTGCGGGGTGGCCAAGGGATTGGCTCCAGTGGATCACGGTGGAATTGGGGCATCGTAGCCGAGCGGCCGGCCAGGTCGGCATGAGCATTCGTTCTGATGGGCCAACCCATCACCCGTTCGCCCTGAGCGTAGCGCAGCGAAGTCGAAGGGCCAGTAGCGCCGGCAAACGGGTCCTTCGACTTCGGCCTGCGGCCTACGCTCAGGACGAACGGTGTTGCCGGCTCAGAACGAAACTTCCACCGCCTGCCGCGCCCAAAGCACCGATTCGTGCCCGCTCGCGCGCTTCCACGCCAGCCTGATCGCCTCGATGTCGTTGCGACGTCCTGCACCGTCCTCGTGCAACAGCACCAGCACCTTGCAGCGCTGGCGCACCAGTCGCCCCTGATCCTTGAATCGCCACTGCCCGTAACCATCGAGCACGGTCAGACCATCGGGAAAGCGCGGCGTGACCTCGCGATCGAGGAAGTCGCGCCACCTGGCTTCATCGACGGTGTCACTGCCATCCTCGTTGCCGACGGCGAAGTACAGCTCGCTGCGAACCCAGCCGGCGGCCTGCGCCGGACGGGCGGGGTCGCCCTGCATCGCCGCGGTGGTGTCCCTGCTGTCCAACCCCGCGCAGCCCGACAGCCACAGCGCCGACGCGACCATCGCCATGTGCAGGCCACCGCGAGCCAGCCGCACCGTCATGGCAGGAACCGCGAGGCCTGTTGCGGCGTCGGCATGAGGCATTGTTCATGGCGCCCAAACCAGCGATAGCGATTGCGGGCGAAATAGCGGTAGAGCGGATCACGGACGAACCTGGGCACCAGGCGCATGGCGCCGGCCAGTCGCCAGGCGCCGCCCAGCCCCTGGAGCACGCGCGCGATCGCGTCGGTATCGGTCCAGGCGCGGCCGCCATCGACCAGCAGGAAAGACACCGGGTCGTCTGGATCCAGGCCGTGCGTCGCCAGCAGTTCGCGACCGCTCATGGTCTGCATCGCGGCGAAGCGATAGCGCCCGTCACGATCGTGCCGCAACAGGAAATCCACCCAGCCGTTGCACAACACGCATACGCCGTCGAAGACGATGATCGCGCCGTTGCTGTGCCCTGATTCACTCGACATCCAGCCATCCCCGGTAGTGCACGACCAGGCCTACCCACGGCAGCCTGGCGGCAACGTCGAAACGGTAGCGGTGGTCGCGCTCGTACTCGCGCGCCGTCACGCCCGCGAACCAGCGCAGCGGCAACGGCAGGCCGAGCGCACTGACCTTGGCGACATGCCAGACCACGGCCGGGCCCGCGCCGGGCAACTGCTCGACATCAAGGCGAAAGGCAAAGCGCAGCAGGCCCAGGCGTTCGCGCAGCAGGGCATCGTGGGCCCAGAGGCGCGAACGCATCGCCTTGCCGGCGAACACACGCGCCCAACGTTCGCCCTTCGCGTCGGCATCGATCTCGACCTTGATCGTGCCGCGCCCGGGCGCCGGCAGGCGCGCCGCCCAGGCACACAGCCGCGACAACAACCCGTCACCGCGATCGACTTCGACCTTGCCGTGGTAGCGCCTGCAGCCGCTGCGGTCGTGCAGCGCGCGCAGCGTCGGCGGCAGCTGGTCGAATCGCGCCGCGAGAAGTTGTCGGTACAACGACTGCGACGCGACGGTATTCATTGTCCTGGCTCGATCCAGATGAGGGAGGCCATGCGCCCACCGCGCTGGTCGCGGCGATGGGAGAAGAAACGGTCCGGTTCGGCGATCGTACACAGGCCGCCGCCGTGGATGCGGCTGGCGTCGATGCCCACGGCCTCGAGGCGACGCCGCGCCAAGGCGTAAAGGTCCACCCGCCAGTGGTGCGGACGGGTGCTGGTGAAGGCGCTGCCGGCACTCCAGTCGCGCGAAACAAAGGCGTCGTAGACCTCTTCGCCGATCTCGTAGTGCTGCGGGCCGGCCGCGGGACCGAGCCAGGCATGCAGGCGCTGCGACGGCGAACGCATGGCGGCGACGGTGTTCTCGAGGACGCCACCGGCGAGGCCGCGCCATCCCGCATGCGCCGCGCCGATTTCGCTGCCGTCGTCGGCGCATAACAGCACGGGCATGCAGTCGGCAGTGAGGATGGCCAGGACAGTGCCGGGCGTCGAGCTGACCGATGCGTCCGCTTCGGGTTCGCCGCCCTCACCCCTGCCCTCATCGAAGCGAACGACTTCGACCCCATGCACTTGTCGCAACCAACACGGCTCCGCCGGCAACCGCGCCGCCTCATGCAGCAACGAGCGATTGCGAAGCACCGCTTCTTCCTCGTCGCCCGCGCGCAGCCCCAGGTTCAAATGATCGAATGGCGCCTTCGACACCCCGAGTCCGTGCCTCAGCGTGGTGAAGGCCCGCACCGATGCCGGCAGCGGCCATTGCGCTTCCAGCCAGGGGGCCGGCACCCTCAGCGCTCCCGGTCGGCCGCGGCGACGGTGTCGTCGTGCAGTGCCTTGACCAGCGCACGCAGGTCGTCGGGCACCGGCGCGGTGCAGCGCACCGGCTCGCCCGTAACCGGATGCGCGAACTCCAGCGTCTCGGCGTGCAGCGCCTGGCGCCTGAAGCCACGCAGCGTCGCGATCAGTTCCTCGGTCGCGCCCTTGGGGAGCTTGAGCGGGCCGCCGTACAGCGGGTCGCCGACGATGGGGTGCTTGAGGTGCGCCATGTGCACGCGGATCTGATGGGTGCGGCCGGTTTCCAGGCGGCATTCCAGCAGCGTATGCGCGCGGAATCGCTCACGCAGTCGGAAGTGCGTGACCGCGTCGCGGCCGTCCTCGCGCACTGCCATGCGGATGCGGTCGCGCGGGTGGCGGTCGATCGGCGCATCGGCGGTACCGCCCGACACCAGCGAACCCAGCACCACGGCCAGGTACTGGCGGTGGACCTCGCGCGAGGACAGCTGTTCGATCAGCGCGGTATGCGCCGGCAGGGTACGCGCGACCACCATGACGCCGGAGGTGTCCTTGTCGAGGCGATGGACGATGCCGGCCCTGGGCAGGGTATTGAGCGAGGCGTCCCGGTGCAGCAGGGCGTTGACCAGGGTGCCGGCCGGATTGCCGGCGCCGGGGTGGACGACCAGCCCGGCCGGCTTGTTGATGACGATGACGTGCTCGTCCTCGAACAGCACGTCCAGGGCGATGTCCTCGGGCTCGGAATGGGTCTGGACCTCGAGGGCGGCATTGAGGGTGACCACCTCGCCGCCGCGGACCGGATCGCGCGGGCGGACCTCGCGGCCGTCCAGGCGGGCGTCGCCGGACTTGATCCAGGTCGCCAGGCGGGAACGGGAGAAATCGGGGAAAAGCTCGGCCAGGACCGCGTCGAAGCGGCGCCCGGCGGCGCTGTCCGGGACGGTGGCATGCAGGGGCGTGGCGGGGATGGTCATCGGAGGGGAAGGATTCAGGGCTGCCGCGCAGGGGCTGCTATTATCCGACCTTCGTACCTTCGGCGCCCGTGTATCTGCCATGACCCTACGCTCTGCCCCTTCGCGCCTGCTGGCGCTGCTGCTGATCGTCGCTTTCGCTGGAGTGGGCTGTAGCAAGTTCAAAGACAAGGACGCCGATGAGGGCGTGCCGGTCGAGCAGCTCTACGAGAAAGCCCACAAGTCGATGACCAACGGTAACTGGTCCGCGGCCGAGACCACGTTCAAGCGCCTGGTCGCCCAGTACCCGTACGGCCCCTACACCGAGCAGGCGCTGGTGGAGACCGCCTACGCCCAGTACAAGTCGGGCAAGCACGACGACGCGATCAGCAGCATCGACCGCTTCATCCGCACCTACCCGACCCACAAGAACATCGCGTACATGTACTACCTGCGCGGTCTGTCGAACTCCAGCCGCGACACGGTGTTCCTGCAGCAGGTCTGGACGCTCGACGCCAGCCGCCGCGACCTGGCCACGCCGCTGCAGGCGTTCAACGACTTCTCGATCGTCGCCGACCGCTACCCGAACAGCCGCTACGCCGAGGATTCGCGCAGCCGCATGCGCGGCCTGCGCGACATGTTCGCCCGCCACGAACTCGACACCGCCTTGTACTACCTGCGTCGCACCGCCTATGTCGGCGCGATCGAGCGTGCCAAGTACCTGCTCGAGACCTATCCGCAGAGCCAGTACCAGAACGACGCCGTCGCCACCCTGGCCGCGGCCTACGAGGGCCTGGGCAACGAGGCGCTGGCCGCCGACGCCAGGCGCGTGCTGCAGCAGAACGACCCCAACCACCCGTTCCTGGCGGCCAAGTGGCCGGACTACCCGAGCAATTTCCGCAAGCTCAACCCGTTCGCGGGCGAGAAGTCGGCGCTGGACAACGACTGATCGGGTCTTCCAAAACGAATGCAGAAACGCCGCCCGAGGGCGGCGTTTTTGTTTGCCCGTCATTCCCGCGAAGGCGGGAATCCACGGACGTCACCTATCCCCGATACCCGTTGCTGATCGGATAGCGCCGCTCACGCCCGAACGCGCGCCGCGACACCTTCGGTCCCGGCGCCGACTGGTGCCGCTTCCACTCGCTGATCCGCACCAGTCGCAGCACGCGCTCGACGGTAGCCGCATCGAACCCGGCCGCGACGATCTCGTCGTACGACTGCTCCTGGTCGACATGGCGCAGCAGGATGGCGTCGAGCACGTCATAGGGCGGCAGCGAGTCCTGGTCCTTCTGGTTCTCGCGCAGCTCGGCCGACGGCGGACGATCGATTACCGCCTGCGGGATGACGCGATCGCCGACGGTATTGCGCCAGCTGGCGAGCGCGAACACCTCGGACTTGTACAGGTCCTTCAGCGGCGCATAACCGCCGCACATGTCGCCATAGATCGTCGCGTAACCGACCGCGTACTCGCTCTTGTTGCCCGTGGTCAGCAGCAGCCCGCCGAACTTGTTGCTCATCGCCATCAGCAGCGCGCCGCGCGTGCGTGACTGCAGGTTCTCTTCGGTGGTATCGACCGGGCGGTCGCCGAAGTGCTCGGCCAGTGCGTCGAGGTAACCCTGGAACGGCTTCTCGATCGGCAGCGTGAGCAGACGCACGCCCTGTGTCCTGCACTGCTCTTCCGCCAGGTCGTTGGAAAGGTCGGCGGTGTAGCGTGACGGCATGCGCACTGCGGTGACATTCTCGGCACCAATCGCATCGACGGCGATGGCCAGCACCAGCGACGAATCGATGCCGCCGGACAGACCCAGCCAGACCTTCTCGAAACCGTTCTTGCGGCAATAGTCGCGGGTGCCGCGCACCACCGCGCGCCAGGCCAGCGCGTCGCGGCTTTCATCGCCGTCCTCCATCCACTCCACGGAATTGAAGCGGCGTGAGTCCGCATCGAAATCCACGACCAACCACTGGTCGGTGAATGCTGCGGCTGCCGGGTGCACGGTGCCGTCGCCATCGGCGACGACCGAACCACCGTCGAACACCAGCGCATCCTGGCCGCCGACGACGTTGAGATAGACCAGGCCGACGCCCGTTTCCTGGACGCGTTGTGCCAGCAGGTGATCGCGCTCGGCATGCTTGTCGCGCTCGAACGGCGAGGCATTGGGCACCAGCACCAGTTCCGCGCCACCGGCAACGGTACTGGCCAACGGCTCGGGGAACCACAGGTCCTCGCAGATGATCAGGCCGACCTGGACACCGTCGACATCGAACACGCAGTCCTCGCGGTCGGGATCGACATCAAAGTAACGGCGCTCGTCGAAGACCGCGTAGTTGGGCAACTCACGCTTGCGGTACGTGTGCGAGACGTGGCCGTCGCGTAGCACGCTGGCGGCGTTGTAGACCACGCTACCGGCCGCCTGCGGCCAACCGACGACGGCGACGATGCCCTGCGTCGACGCGGCGATGCGATGGATGGCAGCTTCGCAGTCGGCCAGGAAGCCGGGGCGCAACAACAGGTCTTCCGGCGGGTAGCCGCTGAGTGCCAGTTCCGGGAACAGCACGACATCGGCGCTGTACTCATCGCGCGCCTGCGCGATCATCGCGGCGATGCGTTCAGCATTCTGGTGCACCGCGCCGACCGGAAAGTCGAACTGGGCCAGGGCGAGGCGAAGCGGATTGGACATCGTTGGCTCCATGGAGCTGCACCGAGCGTTTGCCCATTGTCCAACATAAGGGCCAACCGTACACCGGCGCGGTGACTACCGGTGCAGGATCCTGGCCGGCAGCATGGGCGAGTCGAGGTAGGCGCCGGCGAAAGCCTTGGCCGCGGTGGACGAAACATGGTGGCTGTCCCAATAGAGGGCGTAGCCGTCCTTCATCACCGGACACGCGCCGCGATTGCAAAGAAAATCTGCCGCATCCACGAGCGTTACGTTCTGATACCGCGCAGCGAGCCCGGACAACAGCGCACGCGCCCTGGCGCTCGAACGATCGAACTCTTCCCGCGATTGCGCACAGGCATCCAGACGATGCAAGCGAATGCATTTCGCCGAGGGGTCTCGGATCTGCGGGGACGGCAGAAAGATCAGGACTGCTCGCGCGTGCTTCGATGCAACCTGCACGGAATGCTCGAGCCCATCGGCGATCGCCATTGAGTCTTCCTGACTGAAGTCGTCATTCGGCACTTGGGGGAAGTAGGTGGCCCATCTACCGTTCATGATGATGGTGTCCAGCCGTCGCCCCGCGATGCGACCCATCACGAGCGCATTTAGCTCTCTGCAATGCTTGAACTGGGTCGGAAACCGGTGGTCAACATGTGAGTATCCATCCACTGGCGGACACGAATCCATGGTGAATCCGACGGCCGACACTCCCAGTCGCTTCGCCAGTTCCCACGCAAATGGCTGCCAGGCCAGTGCATGCGAATCCCCCCAGATCACGACTTCCGCGGGCTTGTCCGGGTCCGAATAGCAGGACTTTGCCGGCAATTCGCGAATCTCCGTGCCAAATCCAAAATGGCAACTCGCGATATTCGACGGGTAGTCCGCGCTTGCCAGGACTGCCGGGTCCACGGTCGGCTCCGGCAGTTGATACTTCAAACCAAACGCAAGCGCGATTAATGCCGCAGAGATCGCGGCGCCGCTACCCACTACGCGCGCACTGTGGAAATTCCCTCTGCGCGCGGGCCCTTCGACGAAACGATAGCTTGCCCATGCCAACGCTGCCGCCATGCCGCATAGCCCCAGACGAACAGCCAGCGAAGGGGCCTGCACCGAGAGCAGCCTATTGAAGGCCAGCAGCGGCCAATGCCATAGATACAGCGAGTAGGAGATGAGCCCGACGAACACCATCGCAGGGAACCGCAGCAGTGCTCCCGATCGTCCGATATCTGTCGAGTCGTGAATTGCCAGGATCAGCAACGCCGCCCCGCCGACCGCCGGCAGTGCCCCGAGGCCGGGGAAGTGCGGCATGGGAGACATGAACAAAGACGCGACCATCACCGTGAGGCCGGCCGTTGCGAGCAGTCGTGGAACCCGACCTCCTAGCGTTGCCGCTGGCCGAGTGGCAATCAGGCATCCGACCGCAAGCTCCCAGAACCGCGCGGGCATCAAGTAGAAGGCACGCTCGGGATCTGTGGCCAACCAGAACTCTGCCACCGCAAGCGAAGCCCCGATACACAGGATGATCATCGCAGCCAGTCGGCGCGGACTCCAATGCAGGCAGGCGATTACAAGCAGCGGCCATACCAGGTAGAACTGTTCCTCCACCGCCAAAGACCACAGGTGCAGCAGCGGCAGCCCATCCGCGGGCAAGTCGAAGTAGCCGCCACTGTTGTCGAGGAAATGAAAGTTGGCGATGAACGCCAGTGACGCCATGCCCGAGTCGAGGACGTCGCGCTTCTCCTGTGTCGACAGCAGCACCATCGCCGCGGCAACGGTCGATGCCGTCACCAGCCATAGCACCGGAAGTATCCGGCGTGCCCTGCGCGCGTAGAAATTCCCCAGGCTGATGGATCCGCGCTCGTGCTCACGCAGCAGCAGAGCTGTGATCAAGTAACCGGATATTACGAAGAAGATATCGACGCCGACGAATCCGCCGGCGAGTGCTTCGATGCCTGCGTGGTACAGCACCACGGCCACGACCGCGACGGCGCGCATGCCATCGATCTCTGGCCGATAGGTTATTCCCGAAGACATGTCCCGTTGCGTTCCCCAACGCCGAAGCAGTCGCACAATACCGCAGCACCCGGTGGCGGACACAAAAACGGCCCAGGGGCTCGGATGGCATCCATCCGAACCCGCGGGCCGCGTAGTTCCGAAACTCAGCCCTTCAGGCGCTTGGCAATCGCCGCGCCGAGGTCGCCCGGCGACTTGACCGTGGTGACACCGGCCTTTTCCATCGCCGCGAACTTGCCCTCAGCCGTACCCTGGCCGCCCGAGGCGATCGCACCGGCATGGCCCATGCGCTTGCCCTTCGGTGCCGAGGCGCCGGCGATGAAGCCGACGACGGGCTTGGTGACGAACTTGCTGATGAACTCGGCCGCTTCTTCCTCGGCCGAACCGCCGATCTCGCCGACCATGATGATGCCTTCGGTCTGCGGGTCTTCCTGGAACAGCTTCAGCGCGTCGATGAAGTTGGTGCCGTTGATCGGGTCGCCGCCGATGCCGATGCAGGTCGACTGGCCCAGGCCAACGTCGGTGGTTTGCTTGACCGCTTCATAGGTCAGCGTGCCCGAACGCGAGACGATGCCGATCTTGCCCGGCATGTGGATGTGGCCCGGCATGATGCCGATCTTGCACTCGCCCGGAGTAATGACGCCCGGGCAGTTCGGGCCGACCAGCACGACGTCCTCGAAACCCTTGAGGGTGTTCTTGACGCGCAGCATGTCGAGCACCGGAATGCCTTCAGTGATGCAGACGATGACCTTGATGCCGGCATCGGCCGCTTCCAGGATCGCGTCGGCCGCGAACGGCGGCGGCACGTAGATGACCGAAGCGTCGGCGCCGGTCGCATTGACCGCGTCGCGCACGGTGTTGAAGACCGGCAGGCCCAGGTGCTGCGTGCCACCCTTGCCCGGGGTCACGCCGCCGACGACCTTGGTGCCGTAATCGAGCATCTGCTCGGCGTGGAAGGTGCCCTGCGAGCCGGTGAAGCCCTGGACGATCACCTTGGTGTTCTTGTTGATCAAAACGGACATGTCTGTGGCCCCTTACTTGCCAGCGACGGCGGCAACCGCCTTCTTCGCGCCATCGTTGATGTCGTCGGCCGGGGTAATGGCCAGACCCGAATTCTTCAGCAGTTCCTTGCCGGCTTCGACGTTGGTGCCCTCGAGGCGCACGATCACCGGAACCTTGACGTCGACTTCCTTGACCGCGGCGATGATGCCGTCGGCGATCATGTCGCAGCGAACGATGCCGCCGAAGATGTTGACGAAGATCGCCTTGACCTTGTCGGACGACAGGATCAGCTTGAACGCTTCGGTCACGCGCTCCTTGGTTGCACCGCCGCCGACGTCGAGGAAGTTGGCCGGCGAACCGCCGTTGAGCGAGATCACGTCCATGGTCGCCATCGCCAGACCGGCGCCGTTGACCATGCAGCCGATGTTGCCGTCCATGGTGACGTAGTTGAGGTCGTGCTGGCTGGCCAGCACCTCGGTCTCGTCTTCCTGGCGGATGTCGCGCATCGCGGCCAGGTCCTTGTGACGGAACGTGGCGTTGTCGTCGCTGTTGATCTTGCCGTCGAGCACGGCGAGGTCGCCGTTGGTGAGGATCGCCAGCGGGTTGAGTTCAACCAGCGCCAGGTCCTTCTCGTTGAACAGCTTGAACAGGCCCAGCATGATCTTGGTCAGCTGGCCGACCTGCTTGGCGTTCAGGCCCAGGGCGAAGCCGAGCTCGCGGCACTCGTAGGGCTGCAGGCCCTGCACGTAGTTCACGTGCAGCGTCTTGATCGCGTCCGGGTTCTCTTCGGCAACCTTCTCGATCTCGACGCCGCCTTCGGCGGAGGCGATGAAGGTGATCGTCTGGGTCGAACGATCGACCAAGACCGACAGGTACAGCTCGTTTGCGATGTCGGTGCCCTCGGAGATCAGCACCGAGTCGATCGGCAGGGCGACGCCAGCGGACTGGTAGGTCTCCATCTTGGTGCCGAGCATGGCCTGGGCGTACTGCTTGACCTCATCAAAGGACTTGGCGAGCTTGACGCCGCCGGCCTTGCCGCGGCCACCGGCGTGGATCTGCGCCTTGACCACCCACAGGTCGCCAGGGATGGCCTTGGCCGCCGCGACGGCCTCGTCAGGGGTGCGCGCAACGCGCCCGGCCGGAACAGCGATGCCGTAGTCGGCAAACAGCTGCTTTGCCTGATATTCGTGAAAATTCATGCGTCACCGAGGGAGGGAAAAGAATCCCCGCGGTTCGGCACGGCCGAGCGCGAGGGGGCCGTATTGTCGCCGATCGGCGCGGTTCGGGCAAAACATCCCCCTCTCCCTGGCGCTGCGCGCCTGTCCCTCTCCCACCAGGGGAGAGGGCAACGCCCGGATCGCGATGGCTCCCTCACCTCTTGTGGGAGAGGGCAACGCCCGTGATGGCTCCCTCTCTCCCCTTGTGGGAGAGGGACAGGCCGCCGCAGGCGGCCAGGGAGAGGGGTGGCTTCCGCCAGATCTGGCAACAATGTCCCGCCGCCCCCCATACTCGCGGCCACCACCCGCCCACACCCGGACAACCGCTTGCCGCTCGCCCTCGCCCCGATCGATGCCGCCGATGCCGATCGCGCCCTGCGCCGCGAGCTTTACTTCTTCACCCTGTACCGGCTGCTCGAAGCGGCCCTGCTGGTGTTCTTCCTGTTCGGGCCGGCGACCGAACTGGTCGAGCCGCTGCGCCATGCCCTGGGTGCACGCTCGGTGGCGCTGGCCTATCTGTTCATCGCCGCGCTGCTTTTCGCCTTCGGCAAGCGCGGCGAACTGCGCAGCCAGACCCTGACCGGCATCGGTGCCGACCTGTTCTTCGGCCTGCTGGCCATCCACACCATGCCCATGGCGGGCACGGGCATCGCACTGATGCTGCTGTTCAACGTCGGCGCGGCCGCGCTGTTGCTGCCACCGCGCTACGGCCTGGGTGCCGCCTTTGTGGCGGTGCTGGGGCTGTTCGGTGAGTACGCCTGGAGCAGCCTCGACCCGACGTTCGCGCGCCGCACGCTGGCCGAGCCAATGATGTTCGCCATCGGCTACATGGCCGTCGCCACCCTGACCAGCATCCTCGGCCGGCAGATGCGCGACAGCTACGACCTTGCCGAGCGCCGCGGCGCCGAGGCCGCGCACCTGGGCGAAATCAACGAGCTGATCATCCGCCGCCTGCGCACCGGGGTGCTCCTGGTCGATCGCGGCGACTGCATCCGCCTGGCCAACGAGGCAGCGATGCTGCTGTTGGGCGATGCCGGCGAGAGCACCGACCTGCACGGTCAACGCAGCCTGGCCGTGGCGGCGCCGGAACTGGCGAGGCGCCTGCAACGCTGGCGCAGCGACGGCACCAACCTCGACAGCCCCATGCAGCTGGCGCCGGACCTGCCCGAAGTGGTTCCGCGCTTTACCCGTTTGCTGGCCGGCAGCGACCAGGTGCTGATCTTCCTCGACGACACCTCGCTGCTCTCGCGCCATGCCGAGTCGATGACCCTGGCCACGCTCGGCCGCTTCTCGGCAAGCCTGGCCCACGAGATCCGCAATCCGCTGGCGGCAATCAACTACGCCGTGCAGTTGCTGGAGGAGTCCGACGACATCCCGACCGCCGAGCGCCGCCTGCTGGAGATCATCCGGCAGCAGGGCGTGCGCATGAACGGCATCGTCGAGAACGTGCTCGGCATGGCCCGGCGCGAGCCTGCCAAGCCCGAACACGTGGAACTGGTCGGCTTCGCCCGCATGTTCGTCGAGGAATACCTGGAGAGCCATCCGCTCGACCACGACACCCTGCGCACCGGCGGCAAGGTCGCGCGCCTGCCGGTGATGATCGACCCGCGCCAGCTGCACCAGGTGCTGACCGTGCTGGTGCATAACGCCCTGACCTACGGGCGGATGCCGGGCGAGCCGGCCAAGGTTTCGGTCCATGTCTTTGCCGACGAGGCCGGAACACCCTCCATCGACGTGCTCGATCGCGGCCCGGGCATTCCGGAATCGGTGGCATCGCGCCTGTTCCGCCCGTTCTTCACTACTTCCAGCCACGGCACGGGTCTTGGCCTGTATATCGCGCGCGAACTGTGCCGCGCCAACCAGGCGACGCTGGACTACGTGGCAATGCCCGGGGGCGGTGGCTGCTTCCGGATCCGCCTCGTTGGCAGCCATACCTTGTTGTCTGCCTGACCCGCAACTCCCGGGCAGCCATCCTGCCCTCGCCAGCTCCCGACAACGCGCTTTCCTGAATGCGTGACGCGCGCTAGTTCCGCTTGGATCTTCACACAGCCTTAAGTTATCGTGGCGCACGGAGGGGACGATGGCCGAAACACGTAGTGCACTGGTGGTCGACGACGAACGCGACATTCGCGAGTTGCTCGTCATGACATTGGGGAGGATGGGATTGCGTTGCGACACCGCCTCCACCATCGGGGAGGCACGCAGCCAGCTGTCCCGAAATCGCTATGACCTGTGCCTGACCGACATGCGCCTGCCTGACGGCTCGGGCATGGACCTGGTAGCCGAGATCAGCCAGAAGCATCCCGAGACCCCGGTCGCCATGATCACCGCCTTCGGCAATGTCGAAGCCGCGGTCGAGGCACTGAAGGCCGGCGCGTTCGACTTCGTCGCCAAGCCTGTCGACCTGGCGGTGCTGCGCGACCTGGTCCGCCACGCCCTGGACCTCAACGAAAGCCGCCGCAGCGCGCCGCCGGCCGACGCCGTCGCCGCCCGCCTGTACGGCCAATCGCCGGCCATGACCACGCTGCGCCAGACAATCGCCAAGGTCGCGCGCAGCCAGGCGCCGGTCTATATCGTCGGCGAGTCGGGCGTGGGCAAGGAGCTGGTGGCCCGCACCATCCACGCCGAGGGCGGCCGCGCAAGCGGACCGTTTGTTCCGGTCAACTGCGGCGCAATCCCGGCCGAACTGATGGAGAGCGAATTCTTCGGCCACAAAAAGGGCAGCTTCACCGGCGCCCACGCCGACAAGCCAGGCCTGTTCCAGAGCGCCGACGGCGGCACGCTGTTCCTCGACGAGATCGCCGAGCTGCCGCTGGCAATGCAGGTCAAGCTGCTGCGTGCGATCCAGGAAAAGTCGATCCGTCCGGTCGGCGCCAACAGCGAAGTGCCGGTGGATGTGCGCATCCTCTCTGCCACGCACAAGGACTTGGCAGCGCTGGTGGCCGATGGCCGCTTCCGCCAGGACCTTTATTACCGCATCAACGTGATCGAGCTGCGCGTGCCGCCGCTTCGGGAGCGCCAGGACGACCTGCCGGGCCTGGTCCTGATGGTGCTCAAGCGCCTTGCCACGGCGCAGTCGCGACCGGTGCCCGCGCTGAGCGACGACGCCCTCGAGGTGCTGCGCAGTTATGCATTCCCGGGCAACGTGCGCGAATTGGAGAACATCCTCGAGCGCGCCCTTGCCCTGGCTGAAGACGAAATCCTGACGGCCGAAGACCTGCGTCTGCCGCAGGCAGCACAAGCCCAGAGCGCAGTGTTCCCTAGCACCGGCAATGCCGCTTCCGCCGCATCGTCAGCGCCCGCCCCGATCGCCGTGGCCGGCCAACCGATGATGGCCATCGACCCGCGCACGCTCAATCCACGCGATACCGCCAGCAGCCCGCTTCCCTCTTATATAGAGGAGATCGAGCGCGCGGCGATCCAGCAGGCGCTGCAGGAAAACCGCTACAACAAGACGCGGACTGCGGCGGCGCTGGGGATTACGTTCCGCGCGCTGCGATACAAGCTGAAGAAACTCGGGATCGACTGATCCTGTAGCAGCCGCGCACGCGCACCGGCATTGGTCGAGTAACGCCGTCGCTGGCGCGGTTTCGCGCGGCCCAGTCCCGGCAAGACCGGCAGTCTCGATTTGTGCGAAATGCGCCGCGTGGCGAGCCGCTCAAGCCCCTGCCGCGCTCGGCGGCAGGGCGAAGCCTGTGACGCAACTCGTCACTTTTTCGCCATTCAGTGACGAAACGCGTCACCCCGCTAGGGTCTAGAACTGACGCTAATCGTGATATCGCGAGCAGATCAGATTACTCAGCGCTGAATAGCTACCTTGGCACGCCTTATGCGTGTACTTTTCCAGCACGTGCGGTGAGCACGGCTGCCCGAGGACCGGAACGCCGGCCCACAGGCACGTGAAGCAACAAAAACACTCCTAGGGGAAACACATGAAGAACAATCAGCAAGGCTTCACCCTGATCGAACTGATGATCGTTGTGGCGATCATCGCCATCCTGGCCGCGATCGCGCTGCCGGCTTACCAGGACTACGTCGCCCGTAGCCAGGTGTCGGAAGCGATGAGCCTGGCCTCGGGTGCCAAGACCGCCGTGGCCGAGCAGTATGCCAACGTCGGCTCCTTCACCTCGATCACCAACGCCACCGCCGGCCTGTCCACTAACACCTCGATCAAGGGCGACTACGTCACCCAGGTCACCGTTGCCGCTGGTGTTGTCACCGCTACGATGGGCAACAAGGCCAGCCAAAAGATCGCATCCGACACGCTGGTCATGTCGCCGACCGACCAGGGCGGCAGCATCTCCTGGACCTGCACGGGCAGCACTGTCGACAACAAGTACCTGCCGAGCAGCTGCCGCTAAGCGGTTGCCAGCAGCAGTTGTTTTGCAAAGGGCCGCCTTGCGCGGCCCTTTGTTTTTTTACAGATCGTGACGACATGACTTCCCGCCTGCGTTTCGTACTGCCTTCACTGGCCATGCTGCTTGCCTGCCTGGCCATCTATTGGCCCGGACTGCAGGGCGGTTTCCTTTTCGACGATTTCCCCAACCTGGTCATGAACCAGGATTGGAAGCTCCGCGAAATGACAATGGCGCAATGGCAACGCGCCATGGGCCACGGCTTGGCCAGCGATGTCGGACGGCCGCTGGCAATGGCAACGTTCGCGCTGAACCATTACCTCACCGGACTCGATCCGTTCTGGCTCAAGCTGACCAATCTGGGCTTCCATCTGTGTAACGGCATGCTGGTGGTGGCATTCACTCGGTTGCTGATCCGAGGCCTGCCCGAGCACGGCGGTGCGCTCCCGACCCGAGCCGGATCGGCTTGCATCCCATGGCTGGTCGCAACCGCCTGGCTGCTGCATCCGTTGCAGGTGTCGAGCGTGCTCTATGTCGTCCAGCGCATGGAGATCGCCGCCACGACGTTCGTGCTGCTCGCGCTGCTGACGTACATGCACGGGCGCTACCAGCAGATTGGCGGTTCAAGGGCTTGGCCATGGTTCCTGGGAGCGGTCGCGGCGACGGTTATCGGCACCGGTTTCAAGGAATCCGCTGTGCTCGTTCCGGGCTTTACGCTCCTGCTTGAAGCCTGCATCTTCAAGTTCAGGGGTCGCGGCGGGCAGGATCGGCGTGCCTGGTGCTCGGCCTATCTGCTCGGTGGCGCCATTGCCTTGGCGGCATTCGTTTTTCTGGCGGTGCCGCACTGGGCCACGGCGGCGGCTTATTCGCATCGCGACTTCACCTTGGGCCAACGCTTGTTGACCCAGATTCCGGTACTTGTCACCTACCTGACCCAGATTCTCCTGCCGACTCCCGATCGGCTCTGGTTCTACTACGACAATTTTCCTATCTCAACGGGACTGCTGGCACCGCCGGCAACCGCCCTCTCGACGCTGTTGCTCGCAAGTCTGGGCGTGCTGGCAGTTGTGACTCGTCGCCGATGGCCCCTGATCGGGTTCGGCCTGGGGTGGTTCTTCGTGGCGCATGGCCTGACGAGCAACATTCCTCCGCTGGAACTGGCGTTCGAGCATCGCAATTACCTGGCGCTGCTGGGGATCGTGCTGGCACTGGTACAACCATTGTCCTGGGTCGCAAGCAAACTCAGTCCCGGAATCCGCCACGCTGTCGTGGCGTTGCCGCTTGCCTTGCTGGCCTTCTTTTGCCTGCTCCAGGCCCTGGTCTGGGGCGATCCGAGCCGCCTGCCGCTGGAGCTGGCGACACGCAACCCGGACTCCCCCCGGGCTTCGTACTATCTCGGAGAAGCCCTCCTCAAGAGCGCGGCTAACGACTCCCAGTCACCACAATGGTCGATGGCGCGACGCGAGTTTGAACATGTCGCCGAGATTGGCAACAACGGCATGGGGGAACAGGCACTGATCATCATGGACGGGCGGAGCGGGCGACCGATTCCGCGCGAGCGATGGGCCGCGCTAAGACATAAGATCACCGCCAGGAAGGTAGCTGGCCCCGATGCGCAGAGCGCGGCTTTTGCACTGGTCAACTGCAGTATCAGAGCGCAGTGCAAGTGGAATGAATCGGAACTCCACGAGACCCTTCGGGTGCTGCTGCGCCGATACCCTGACGACGACACTCTGCAGGCGGTCTACGCAAACTACGCACACAACGTACTGGATGATTCGGCCCTCGCCATCGAACTGCTCAGGGCCGCAGCGGCCTCGGAGCCGGAGAATAGTCAGTACCTCGCCAACCTGACAAAGGTGCTGCTCAGCTCCCACTCGCCTGCCAACCATCGCGAAGCCGTGGCGCTGAAGGCACGCCTCGAATCGATGAATGGCGATGGCCACCTGACCTCCGATCTCGCCGAGATTTCCAGGCTGCTCGCAGCACCTTACGGCAACGACACCACCAATGGCCGACTCTGAAAATCCCCATACCCTGATCAGGCCCGGATTCCCGCGGTCAAGGCGATCGGAGATCGCATTCATTGTCCTTCTGGCGCTGACTGCAATCTGTTTCCTGCCTGCATTGCAGGGTGGGTTTCTTTTTGATGATTTCGCGAACCTTCCGACACTGGGACGATTTGGCCCAGTCTCTGACTGGCCGGCGCTGCTGCGATATGTGACATCGGGAATTGCCGATCCGACGGGTCGTCCGGTATCGACGTTGAGTTTCCTGATCGATGCACGGAACTGGCCGGCCGAACCCTATCCATTCAAGCGGACCAACCTGCTTATCCACCTCTTCAATGGCGTGCTGCTGGCTTGCGTGCTGTTGCAGTCCGGGCGCCGCATCAATCTGGGTGAGTCGCATGCGCGCGCAGCCGCGGCCTTCGGCGCGGCACTTTGGTGCCTTCACCCGCTTTGGGTTTCGACGGTTGCGTACGTGATCCAGCGCCACGCAATGCTGCCCGTCACATTCGTGCTGGTCGGCATTCTCGTGTGGCATCGGGCCTGCGATGCCTTTCGTTCGGGTGCGATGCGCAGGGGGTGGTCACTAGCCTTGATTTCAGTGCTCGTTTGCGGGCTACTTGCCGGACTGAGCAAAGCCAACGGCTTCCTGTTGCCGGCACTGCTGCTCGTACTGCAGACCTGTCTAGTCGATCGCCCTGGAGAAAGGCAGAACCAAGGCTTGCCTGTACTAGCCCGGGTCGGACTGCTTTGGGTTCCTTCTACCGCTATCGTGCTGTGGTTGGCCTGGTTTGGAATATGGCATTGGAGCGATACCTTTGGCCGCCCCTGGAGCGTCGGCCAACGCCTGCTGACCGAACCCCGGGTGCTCGTCGACTATGTCTGGCTCATGGTTCGACCCGTAGTGCATTCACGCGGATTGTTCGCAGACGATTTCGCGGCTTCCACGAGCCTCTGGAGTCCTGCGACAACCGTTCCAGCGCTCGTTGTGGTCGTGGGCTCGGCCATCGCCGCCTGGTGCATACGCCACAGCAGGCCGGCTCTCGCTGCCAGCGTCCTGTTCTTTCTGTGCGGCCACCTCGTGGAGAGTACGTCCTACCCCCTGGAGTTGTACTTCGAGCACCGTAACTACCTCCCGGCGCTGTTCCTCGGCTGGCCCGTGGCCATCTGGTTGACTGCACCAGGTAAATCGGCGCGATTGAGGACCGCCGCCCTACTGGTCCTGCTTGGCGTCTTCGCTCTCGTCACGCATGCGCGCGCGACCTTGTGGAGCGATCCGGACCGATTGGGCATGGCCTGGGCGAATGACTATCCGAAGTCTGCACGCGCCCAGGCCTACGCATCGGCCCTGGAGCTTGACACTGGTCACCCGGAACGGGCCGTAGCAAGGCTCCGCCCGCGCCTGAATGACACCGAGATCCAGTACGCATTGAATCTCATCGACGCGGAATGCGCGATGGGTTCCGTGCGAGGCGAAACACTGGAGGCCGCCACGGCTGCAATTGAAGCGGACGGTGTCGGCAAGGACCTCGTCCACAACTGGATGCGAGACAAGTTTGAGGGACCTGTACTGCAGTGCCACTCCCTCGATGCCGCGTTTAAGACCCTGTTGTCAGCGGCACAACGACATCCGTCTCCCACCGCGCTGGAATCGAACCGGCTCAGCCAGCTGGAAGGTCTGCTGGCATTGCACCGGGGACAGTGCCAAGCCGCACTGAGTGCATTCAATAAGGGACTGGACTTCGAACGGCACGCAAGCCAGGCGTTTGGGCAAGCAGGAATGCTGGCCACGCGCTGTGGCCCCATCGTGTCGCTGTCGCATGTACGCCAATACCGCCTGCACCCGTTTGCGGACGACACCCCGGCCAAAACCGGCATGCAGCGCGTGCACCAGCAGGTGGTGCTGGGGCAGCGCTACTGGGAGAACGAGTTCGCCAGACTCGATGCGCTACTCCAGACCGAAGCTGCCGCCAAGCGAGATTCGGCCGTTGAGGGGCATGCACCGGCTGACATGTGACCCTTATCGTCCAAATGTTCTCCACCCCCTGACCTTCACGCCAGTCTCCGGGGCGACCCGCAGACCGCTTGACCGGGGACAGATGCCGTTCGTCTGACGAAGCGTGACGAAGATCCGAACCACGGACTTGGCACGGAACTTGATTGTATTCCTTGAGTAGAGGTCGATCCTCCAGGAGCAAAACATGTACTCGGAACGGGGCTTTACGCTGATCGAACTCATGATTGTGGTCGCCATCATCGCGATCCTCGCAGCCATTGCGCTTCCGGCCTACCAGGACTACGTGACCCGGGCCCAGGTGGCCGAGGGCATCAGTCTGGCGACCGGGGCCAAGCTCGCTGTCGCCGTGTACTACGGCGACACCGGCACGTTCCCCGCTGACAACGCCGTAGCAGGCATGGCAGCTCCGGCCTCGATCGCTGGTCGTCATATACAGTCTGTGGAAGTCGACGATACCGGACAGATCCAGGTCAAGTTCAGCAGCAATGCCAACGCCAAGATCCAATCGCAGATTCTTTCGTTCCAGGCACAAAACAACGATGGCAGCCTGAGCTGGCGCTGTGGCGGAGTCGATGCCAACTTTCTTCCCGCCGCCTGCCGCTAACTCTCTGCAACAATTTCACTGACGTCATCCAAGATCCTGCAGTGCGTCAACTAGATCGTCCGTCATGCGGGACCGGCTCCACTCTGCTCGCAGGGCCTCACACTGCTGCGCCGCCTTTGCCCTCGCACCGGGCAAGTTGTCCAGGCACTCGCCGATCGCATCGCTAAGGGCCTCGATGGAGTCGTCGCGGGCCAAGATGCACCGGGCCTGCCCGTGGGCGCGTGTCAGTGATCGATACATCCTGCGATCGCGAGCCACCACGGGCACGCCAATCAGCAACGCCTCCAGCAGCGCCGTGGAGACGAACACTTCATGTTCTGCGAGATACGGGAAGACGAACGCATCATGGCTACGCAATGCGTCGGCCGGTCGCATGGAGCCATCGAGTCGCAGTGCGACATTGGGACAAAGTTCTGAGGCAACGGCGGCGATCCTTGACCTCGCTTGGCTGTCGCGCAGGAATGGAATCGCCACCGTCAGCTCCAGAGCTCGAGACATTCGCCCGCAGGCCTCAAACAGGTGCCGCAATCCCCGTTCGTCCAGAACGCCCGCGACGGCCGCCTCGGAAGGATCCTGGTAGCCACACAGGAACAACAGTTGGCCCGGCGAAGCGAAGCTGCCCTCGGAGTTATCCAGCGTGATTGGATCCACGCCAAGGTGGAGGAAGTACCCCTCCGCGACTTCCGAACCAACCGCGGCAAGAGGACCAAACCATCGCCTGGCCTGCTCGACGGGCATGCCATCTACGCTGTAGACCACGGTCAGTAGTGAAACCCTGGCGACACGGCAGATGCAACGGACCGCCAACGCGGACCCGCGGTTGACCCATCCGCGAATCCCCGAGAAGCGACCAAAAGGAAACTGGACGACGTGGACCCTGCGGTCCGTCCAAAGCGAACGGCACAGCTGGAGCAATACCAGGACGACGTCCGCCGCTGCACTTCGATTCACGGAGCCGGTCAGTACGCGGACGCGGTAACCACGATCGAGCAGTTCGTCGACGAGATCGCGGACCATGTTCTTGCGCCCCTCGGTCCACGGGGCCCGCGCGCCCGGTGCGACAAACAGCAGTTCCATCATGCGCGTCGGCCAACCACCACCCATTGCTCGGCCATCAACGGGTTGGCGAACAGTCCGGACCGAAGCAGCCAGGTCACGACGCCGCCGGGAAGCCAGAGCAGGGGTGCAATGAAATAGCTGCCCACACCGCGCGCGTCAACCTGCTCGAGCCCGGCGGATTCAAGCATGCGCCTGGCCTCCGCCGGCGAGCTGTACCGATCCATTTCCTGGCGTTTGCGCATCAGTTTTCGATACAGCGCGATCGCCGGGGCAAGTACGCGGCGGGGGATGCTGTTGTAGACGTCCACCAGAACCAGACCGCCAGGTTTCACCACCCTGCGCATCTCGGCAAGGATCTGAACCTGCTGCTCAACGGGAAAGAGGTGAAGAAAACGGGAGCTGGCGACCAGTTCGAACGACTGGTCCGCGAACGGAAGTTTCAATGCATCTGCCTGGACGAACGTCAGGGCCTCGCTGCCATACAAGCGACGGCTCACTTTCATCATTTCAGGCGTCAGGTCGCACGCCACCATCTGGTCGCAGCGGCGGAGAGTGCACGGAATCAGCTGGCCGGTGCCAGACGCCACATCGAGCGCGGCTCCTCCCCCGTCCCCGCGCGACAACAGATCCGACACCACGTCACGATGCGCCTTTCGGAACGCTCGCCCATACGTCGAGCCATAGCGGGCGCTTTCGTAACGCTCCGCTTCGACACTATAGAACTGCTGCCAGTCATCAACGGCCACGCGCCATCTCCCTCATTCTCCTGAACACCGCGACCATCCCCCCTCCCAAACCCAGCCGATACGCAGCCGGCAACCCCAGCAGGACGGCAGACGCAATGGACATCACTCTGTTGATTGCCACGATGATCAATGCCTGGCTGCTGTCGACCCCGGTCGCTCCAAGCAGCAACATGAGCGTTGCATCGTATCCAACCAGGCCCATCGGCATGCCAGAGGCTATGCCTGCAAACGTCGCGACGATGCCACAGCTTGCCCAGACTCCCCACCGGTCAGGAGACAGGCCAATGGCAATTGCAATGGCAGCGTGCCGAGGTCCATAGCTCAGGACGTCAATCATCGCCAGCGCCAAGGCCGCGACGACCTCCTTCGGCGACTCGCGCACTGAAGTCCACAGCGTGTACACCGCGCGGCGCACCCTACCCAAGCACAAGGCGAGCAGCGCAAGCGCGACCGCGCCACCTGCCACCCACAATGTCTGCGATCGCAATGCAACGCCGCTGAGCAGGTCAACTGCGCTCTTGCCTCCCGCGACCAGCGCGATGCTGCCCCAGGCCGCCAACGTCACCGCGGTGTCGATCGCCACTACGGTCGCAAGGCGTGATGCCCCTATCGCCAGCACCCTGGAGGACAGCACCAGTCGAAGGGGAATCCCGAGCTTGAACGGGAGAAGGTAGGACGCAAGCGATGTCGCAAAGAACAGATCCCTGGTGGATTGCCAGGACTTCTCCCGGACGTATGCCAGCCGCCATCGCGCCGGTTCGGCGTAGAAGTGCCCCACCGTCAAGGCAAGCGCAATGAGCAGCATTCCAACCTGGAAGACCGCGGGCAGATCAGCCTTCATGCGCCCTCGGGCACGAGCAGCAACCAACGGTGCAGGCAGAAGCGGGAATATCCACTGTTCTCGTCGTCCCTTGGCAGCACCTTCGACAGGAGCTTCCAGGCAATGCGTCCACCTGCGGTGGCCGCAATCAGCGCACTGTCGCGAGGATTGCCCCCGGCCATCACCACCTCGAATCCCGAATCAGTTGCAATGCGCTGATACTCGGCCTGCCAGAATCCGCTGCCGCCGGTGCCGGACCTGACCCGGGCGCCGCCAATCCTGGCCATGACCGAACGCGATTCCTCGCCCGGATCGACGACCAGGAAAGGCGCCCCCGGTTCCAGCAAACCCCTGATGCTCGACAACACGTCGCGCAAACGGTGGCGATCCACGTACATCAAGGACGTAACCGCCATCGCTCCTGCCAAGGCGCCATCCCTGAATGGAAGAGCCGCTACGTCCGCCTGCACTGCGGGCCCAACCTCGTCAGAGAAGTTGAGGCAATACCGGTGGCTGATGTCCTGGCCGATCAGGAACAAGTCTGGCCTTGCGGCGGCCAGTATCTTGGCCAGGCGGCCGTAACCACACCCAAGGTCGGCGAAGCATCCTGCCTCTCGTATCCTGGGGGCCAACACCCGTTCTACCAGCGTGGCGTGCCAAGCATGAAGCGCGCCGTTGGCATCGTCGGTAAGGCCCTTGAAGAGGACGCCCGGGAGGCTGGCCCCCATGCGCTTGGCGCGGGCCTCCCACTCGGAACGACTGTAGTTCACCTGCGCGATCCCGCGACCAGTCCGGCCAGTTCGGTGCTGATGCTCTCGAGGTCGAACTCCGAGGCGGCCCGGGCGGTTCCTGCAAGGCAGGGCACGACTCCGCCGCGCACGGCGTCGCGGATGGATTGCGCGAACGACTGCGGCGATACGTCCTTGGCCAGATACCCGCACTGAAACCTGTCGATCAGTGCCGGCAGGTCGCCGACCGGTGACGAAACGACGGGAAGGCCTGCCTTCATCGCATCGGAGAAAACAACGGGAATACTTTCGATTCGGGAGGGCAGCAGCAGCATATCGGCCCGCGCAAGCGCCGCGGAGGCCTCTGCGTTGCCCAAGTATCCGCTGAGGCGAATCGGACGCCCCGCCTCGCCCAACTGCGCTACGCGTGAAAGCACAAGGTCATTCAGTGGACCACCACCGGCAATGTGGACCTCTGCAATGCCGTCCCAATCCTGGTCATCAAGCATCTCCAGTGAATCAAGCAGCAGGTCGATGCCCTTGTTGGCGTGCCAACGCCCGAGGAAAAGGAACCGGTATGGGGGGGCATTGGCGGCAATCGGCTTCTGTGGGACGTCGATCGCCCGAGTACTTGGCAGGAACTCGAAGGAACGCCCGCAGAGATGCTCGGCATCCTCGGCCAGTTTCAACCCGTCGGCAAACCGCCGGGTGGCGCCTTGCGCCACGCTTCGCAGCACGCCTCGCACGCCCGGGATGCGTCCAAGGGACCAGATGTCACTTCCCAGCGCCCAGATCGAATAAGGGACGCCGACGCGGGATTTGAGCGACGCTGCGGCCCAACCCGACGGCAGCGCCCAAAGCGCGATGGCGTGGGCCACCCGGCCATCACTGCCTGCGTGCAGAGTCTGCCGCCTCAACGAGGTCAGCGTACTGAATATTCCGGGCCAGTCAGAGGGCCGTTTCGGCGAGAGCAATGACAACGGCCGGTCGGGCGACGCATATCGGTAGACAGGGACAGCGCCCCACGTCTCGATCGTCTCACGCGCGCCACCCGGCGCTACGACGCGAACTGGAGCATGGCGAGCCACTTCCAGCGCCAGGTCCGAGACGAACGCGCCCGCGGCTTCACTTCCATCTCCAGCCCGTGGAAAGGAAGTGGTGATCAATAGCAGCGTGTCAGCGGATGCAGTCATCGCTCGCCCGCGGCGCACAAGGAGCACATCAACGGTCAGTGCGGTTGTAAGTGAGCGAAGTGATCTGCTCGGACACCAGCCCGATAAGGAAGATGATCACGGCCGCACTGAAGAGCAACATGCTCATGTTGGTGAAGCGATGCATTGTCAAGAAGGTGAAACCGTAGTACCCCGCACCCAGCAGGAAGAACGCTACCGCGGCCGGTGCAAACAGTTTGAGCGGCGAGTACAGCGTGGCAATCTTGAAAATGATCAACAGGAAGCGGATGCCATCCTTGATCGGACGGATATGGCTGCCATTGCCAACCCGTTTTGCCACCGGAATAGGCACGTAGGCCACCGGGTAGGCGCTGCGGAAGAAGGCCATCGTGCTGGTGGTCGGGTAACTGAACCCATTGGGCAGCAGGTGCAGGAACTCACGGAATCTGTCGGCACGCACGGCTCGGAATCCCGAGGTGAGATCGAGAATCTGATGACCAGTCATCCAACTGGAAAGGCGGTTGTACAGGCCGTTGGCCAGGCCGCGATGGAAGTTTGCCTGCCCATCGCCATCCCGGGCACCGACGACCATGTCGTACCCATCTGCCAACTTCTCGAGTAGGAGCCTTATGTGAGACGCGCTGTGTTGCCCGTCAGCGTCCATGAAGACGATCACCTCGCCGGTGGCCGCCCGCGCACCGCGCTTGATGGCTGCCCCATTCCCCATGGAATACGGGGATGACAGCACCCTGGCCCCGTGGTGAGCCGCCACTTCAGCCGTCCCGTCGCTGGAACCATCGTCGACCACGATGATCTCGGCCTCCGGCCATTGCTCGCGCAAGGCTGGCAGTGTCCTAGCCAAGCCTTCGGCCTCGTTCTTTGCAGGTAGTACAACAGAAACGCGCATCCCCTCCCCCTTTGTCACAGAGTAGGCGATCGGGGCTCCCCCAGGAAGGTGCAGGCGTCCCTGTTTTATTAACGGGGGGGGCGGGTTGCGGGACTGCGCAAACGTGCTCGCGGTCCACTCCCCTGCCATCAGGTTTGCGGTACAGTCTGGTCGGGGAATCACAGGGGGCTCCATGAGCACCGTTGCCACTGCCAATCTGGTGGGGATCACCGGCATTGCCCGGCGCCTGGTGCTGGACGGCGCGCTGGACGACTCAGCCGCGCGCCAGGCCTTGGCCAACGCCACCGGCCTGAAGCAGCCTATTGCCGGCTACCTGGCGGAGAAGCGCCTGGTCACACCAGCGCAGCTGGCTGCCGCCAACTCGATCGAGTTCGGCGTGCCATTGCTTGATGCGTCTGCCTTCGACCCAAAGCAAACAGCGATCAAGGTCGTCAACGAAGCCCTGATCCGGAAGCATTCGGTGCTACCGCTGTTCAAGCGTGGCAACCGTCTATTCGTCGGAATCGCTGATCCGACCAACAACCAGGCACTGGAAGAGATCAAATTCCAGACCAACCTGGCGATCGAGCCGATCCTGGTAGACGAGGACCGGATCAAGCGCTGCATCGATACCTGGCTTGAGGCCAGCGACGCGCTGGGCGACTCGGTCGGCGATTCGGACGGCCTGGAGTCCCTCGACGTCTCCGGCGGCGAAGCAGACCTGGCCAATGAAAGCGGCGTGGAAGTCAAGACAGACGACACGCCCGTGGTCAAGTTCGTCAACAAGGTGCTGGTGGATGCGATCCGCAAGGGCGCTTCAGACATCCATTTCGAGCCCTACGAAACCGAGTACCGCGTACGTCTTCGCATCGACGGACTGCTCAAGCAGGTCGCCAAGGTGCCACCGAGCCTGCAGGCCCGCATCGCCGCACGCGTAAAGGTCATGGCGCAGCTCGACATCGCCGAGAAGCGGGTGCCGCAGGACGGCCGCATCAAGCTCAACATCTCCAAGACCAAGCAGGTCGACTTCCGTGTCAGCACCCTGCCGACCCTGTTCGGCGAGAAGGTGGTGATGCGTATCCTCGACGGCAGCGCGGCCAAGCTGGGTATCGACAAGCTCGGCTACGAGGACGCCCAGCGCGCCCTTTACGAGCAGGCCCTAGCCAAGCCCTATGGCATGGTGCTGGTCACCGGCCCGACCGGCTCGGGCAAGACGGTGTCGCTGTACACCGGCCTGAACATCCTCAACGACGAGCAACGCAACATCTCCACCGTCGAGGACCCGGTCGAAATCCGCGTGCCCGGCATCAACCAGGTGCAGATGAACGTCAAGCGCGGCATGACCTTCGCCGCCGCGCTGCGAAGCTTCCTTCGCCAGGATCCGGACGTGATCATGGTTGGCGAAATCCGCGACCTGGAAACGGCCGAGATCGCCATCAAGGCCGCGCAGACCGGCCACATGGTGCTGTCCACGCTGCACACCAATGACGCGCCGCAGACCATCGCCCGCCTTATGAACATGGGCGTTGCGCCATTCAACATCACCTCCTCGGTCACCCTCGTGATCGCCCAGCGTCTGGCTCGCCGCCTGCACGACTGCAAGCGTGAAGTGCACCTGCCCGAGCATGCGTTGCTGGCCGAAGGCTTCAAGCCCGAGGAAATCGCCGAAGGCATGAAGATCTTCGAGGCCGTCGGCTGTGCCGACTGCACGGAGGGCTACAAGGGCCGCACCGGCATCTACCAGGTGATGCCGATGAGCGACGAAATACAGGCGATCGTGCTCGCCGGCGGCAATGCGATGCAGATCGCGGATGCCGCCAAACGCTCGGGCATCAATGACTTGCGTCAGTCGGCGCTTGTGAAAGTAAGAAGCGGCGTTACCAGCCTCGCCGAAATCAACCGCGTAACCAAGGACTAAGCCATGTCCGCTACTCGCATTGCCACCAAGCCCAACCCCGTGCGTCGCACCGACGCCCTGCCCGTATTCACCTGGCAAGGCACCGACAAGCGCGGCAAGGTGATGAAAGGCGAACAGCAGGCCAAGAACGCCAATGCGCTGCGCGCCGAGCTGCGCAAGCAGGGCATTCAGCCAAGGGTGGTCAAGCCCAAGGGCAAGCCGCTGTTCGGGGCCGCCGGCAAGCGCATCACTCCACTCGACATCGCGATCTTCAGTCGCCAGATCGCAACGATGATGAAGTCGGGCGTACCGATCGTGGGCGCCATGGAGATCATCGCCAACGGCAACAAGAACCCGAGGATGACGAAACTGGTCAACACCGTGCGGGCCGACATCGAGAGCGGCTCGTCGCTGTACGAGGCGTTGAACAAGCACCCTGTGCAGTTCGACGAGTTGTACCGCAATCTGGTTCGGGCGGGCGAATCGGCGGGTGTGCTCGAGACGGTTCTCGACACCGTGGCCACTTACAAGGAAAACCTTGAAGCGCTCAAGGGCAAGATCAAGAAGGCGATGTTCTACCCGGCCATGGTGGTAGCAGTCGCGTTGATCGTCAGTTCGATCCTGCTCGTGTTCGTGGTTCCCCAGTTCGAAGAAGTCTTCAAGGGCTTCGGCGCGGATCTGCCTGCTTTCACAAAGTTGATCATCTCGATGAGCGACTTCATGGTCGCCTACTGGTGGCTCGTCTTCGGCGCCGTCGCCGGCACAATTGCCAGCTTCATCATGGCGAAGAAGCGCTCCGTAGCGTTCTCCCGCTTTCTCGACCGCATGACCCTCAAGGTTCCGGTGGTCGGCCAGATCATGCATAACTCGGCTATCGCACGTTTCTCGCGCACGCTGGCGGTTACCTTCAAAGCCGGCGTGCCGCTCGTCGAGGCGCTCGAAACCGTTGCAGGCGCCACCGGCAACATCGTCTATGAGGATGCGGTGCGCCAGATCAGGGACGACGTCTCGGTCGGTTACCCGGTCAACGTGGCGATGAAGCAGGTGAACATCTTCCCGCACATGGTCACCCAGATGACTGCGATCGGCGAAGAGGCCGGCGCGCTCGACACCATGCTGTTCAAGGTCGCCGAGTTCTACGAGCAGGAAGTGAACAACGCGGTGGACGCGCTGGCCAGCCTGCTCGAACCTCTGATCATGGTGTTCCTCGGCGTTATCGTCGGCGGCATGGTCATCGCCATGTACCTTCCGATCTTCAAGCTGGCGGCGGTGGTCTAATTCCCACCCCGGTGCTTTAATTCAGCATGGCATTCCTAGATCAGAACCCCGCCATCGGTTTTCCGCTGGCGGCCGGGCTCGGCCTGTTGGTCGGCAGCTTCCTCAATGTGGTGATCCTGCGGCTGCCCAAGCGGCTGGAGTGGCAGTGGCGGCGCGACAGTCGCGAGGTCCTGGGCGAGCCGGAGACCTACGATCCGCCACCGCCAGGCATCGTCATCGAGAGATCGCACTGCCCGCACTGCAAGCACCAGCTGGCCTGGTACGAGAACATTCCGGTGTTCAGCTACCTGGCGCTGCGCGGACGTTGCCGCAGCTGCAAGACGCCGATCTCGCCGCAGTACCCGCTGGTCGAGTTGCTGACGATGCTGCTGGTGGTCGCCTGCGTCTGGCGCTTCGGCTTCGGCTGGCAGGGTTTCGGGGCGATCGTCTTCACCTGCTTCCTGATCGTGCTGTCAGGCATCGATCTGCGCACACAGCTATTGCCCGACCAGTTGACGTTGCCGCTGATGTGGCTGGGGTTGATCGCGGCTTCGGACAATCTCTACTTCCCGGCCAAACCGGCCCTGCTTGGCGCAGTTGCGGGCTATCTGAGCCTGTGGACGGTCTGGTGGCTGTTCAAGCAGCTCACCGGCAAGGAAGGCATGGGTCATGGCGACTTCAAGCTGCTTGCCGCCATTGGCGCCTGGACCGGCCTCAAGGGCATCCTGCCGACCATCCTGTTTTCTTCGCTCGTCGGCGCGATCATCGGCTCGATCTGGTTGGCGATGAAGGGGCGCGATCGCGCCACGCCGATTCCGTTCGGACCCTACCTGGCCATTGCCGGCTGGATCGCCTTCTTCTGGGGCGAGCAGATCGTCGGAACCTACATGCGCGTCTCCGGCCTGCGCTGAGGCGGCAACCCTGCCCCTCTCCCGCAAGCGGGACGGTGGCTTATATGATCCGCGCATGAGCGATTTCATCATTGGCGTCACCGGCGGCGTCGCCTCCGGCAAGAGCGTCGTCACGCGCCGCTTCGAGGAACTCGGGGTTGTCGTGGCCGACGCCGACGTCGCCGCTCGCGCCGCAGTGGCACCCGGGTCGGCGGGGCTGGCCGAGGTGGTCGCCGCGTTCGGGGATGAAGTCCTCGCGGCCGATGGCAGCCTCGACCGGGCGGCCATGCGAAAGCGCATCTTTGGCGATGATGCCGCGCGCCGACGCCTGGAAGCGATCATCCACCCACGCGTGCGCGTCGCGCTCCATGAGGCCTGCCTGGCGGCCGCCGGGCCCTACGCAATCGCCGCCATCCCGTTGCTGACCGAAGGCGGTGGGCGCGAAGCCTATCCGTGGCTGGGGCGGATCCTGGTGGTCGATGTGCCGGTCGCGGCGCAGCGCGCTCGGCTGATGGCGCGCGACGGTGTCGATGCCGGGCTGGCGGACAAGATGATCGCAGCGCAGGCCACACGCTCGCAGCGCTTGGCCATTGCCGATGATGTACTGGTCAACGACGGATCGCTGGAAGCACTGGATGCGCCCATTGCCGCGCTGGATCGTAGATACCGGGCGTTGGCTGCGGCGCCATGACACCGGGTGGTCAGTTCGGCCAGAGACTGCGGATGGCGGCCACGCCCTGGGCGCCATGCGCACGGGCTTCGTCCAGGTCGCCAGAATCGAGCCCGCCGATCGCGTAGATCGGCAAGGACACGTGCTCGCGCAAGGCAGCGAACGCATCCCAGCCGATGCCGGAAACCCCGGGGTGGCTCGGCGTTGCCTTGACGCTGCCGAGCACCACGAAGTCGCAGCCCAATGCCTCCGCGGCGATCAGATCCGCAAGCACATGACAGGAAGCCGCCAGGGGCAGCCCGGGCGGTAGCGGACGTTCGCGCTGCGCGTGCAGCATCGTGGATGGAAGGTGCAGACCGGCGCCCAGCTCCATGGCGAGGGCGGTATCGGCGTTGATCAATACTTCGGCACCAACGTGCCGGCAGCGCTGCACCGCCTGGGTCGCAAGGGATCGCCAGCGTGATGGATCGAGCCCGGGCGCACGCAGCTGGACGCGGCGAACACCGGCGGCCAGCGCGGATTCCAGTTGCAGCAACCAGCGTGCATCGTCTTCAGGCGTCGGCGTCACCAGGTAGTGCGGTGGCTGCAACAGGGCGGCCACCACCGGCCGGTCCGCCGGCGGCATCGCATAACTGGCGAGCTTCTGCGGCGGCACCCATACCAGGGCCTGCCCCTCGCGTCCGCGCGCACTGCCACGCCACTGGGCGACGATGCGCACGTCCAGCCGCAGGCGCTTGTCCGGATAGATCTGCGGCACCGTTATCAGAGGCGCGCCCAGCTCGACGTCGATGCCGAGTTCTTCGTGGAGTTCGCGCGCGAGCGCGTCCTCGGCAGACTCGCCGGGCTCGTGCTTGCCGCCGGGGAATTCCCAAAGACCTGCCAGGTCGCGGCCTTCGGTACGTCGGGCCAGCAGGATGCGGCCGCGGGCGTCGCGGATGACGCCGGCCATGACTTCGACGATACGGGTCGGCGCCGACCGCTCGGGGTCAGGCGGATGGGTGGAAACGGCTGGAGGGGGGTGGCCGGTCATGGTGTCGGCGCCATGGGCGCCCTGCCCTCACCCCAACCCCTCTCGCGCACGCGGGAGAGGGGCTTTTGAGCAATGCAATCGACGGTCAGGCGATCTGCCCATGGCAGTGCTTGTACTTCTTGCCGCTGCCGCACGGGCACGGGTCGTTGCGTCCGACATTGGCGAAGGCATCGTTGCCGCCGGCCTGCGCGCGCGCCTGCGCGGCTTCCTCGTCGGCACCGTAGCCACCGACATCGGCGTGCTGGAACTGCATCTGCTGGGCCTGCGCCTCGGCGGCGGCGCGTTCCTGCGCTTCCAGCGCGGCGACTTCGTCCTCACTGCGGATGCGCACGCGCGCCAGCAGGGTCACGACTTCGCGCTTGACCTTCTCCAGCATCTCGCTGAACAGCTCGAACGCTTCCTTCTTGTACTCCTGCTTGGGCTGCTTCTGCGCGTAACCGCGCAGGTGGATGCCCTGGCGCAGGTAGTCCATGCGCGCGAGATGCTCCTTCCAGTTCTGGTCGAGCACGTTGAGCATGATGTGCTTTTCCAGCATGCGCATGGTCTCGGCACCGAGCTGGGTCTCGCGCTCGCTGAAGTGGCCCAGCACGGCTTGCTGGATACGCTCCTCGATGGTCTCGGCGTCGAGCTCTTCGCTCTCCTTCGCCATCGCGACCAGCGGCACGGCCACGCCGAAGTCCTGCTCCAGCGTCGTTTCCAGGCCCGGCAGGTCCCACTGCTCGTCGATCGAGTTGAGCGGGACGAAGCGGGCGACGGTGTCGGCGACGACGTCGCTGCGCAGGCCTTCGATGTTCTCTTCGACGTTCTCGGCTTCGAGCAGCTCGTCGCGCTGGGCGTAGATCACCTTGCGCTGGTCGTTGTTGACGTCATCGAAGTCGAGCAGGTTCTTGCGGATGTCGAAGTTATGGGCTTCGACCTTGCGCTGCGCGTTGGCGATCTGCTTGGACACCAGCGGGCTTTCGATGATGTCGTCTTCCTTCAGGCCCATGCGCGCCATCACGCGCTGCACCCAGTCGGCAGCGAAGATGCGCATCAGGTTGTCTTCGAGCGACAGATAGAAGCGGCTCGAACCCGGGTCGCCCTGGCGACCGGCGCGACCGCGCAGCTGGTTGTCGATGCGGCGGCTCTCGTGACGCTCGGTGCCGACGATATGCAGGCCACCGGCATCCTTGACCGCTTCGTGGCGTGCCTGCCATTCCGACTTGAGGCGTGCCTTGGTGACTTCGTCCAGCTCGCCGCCGTTGCTGGCTTCGAGCAGCGCCACTTCGTTCTCGAGCGAACCACCGAGCACGATGTCGGTACCGCGGCCGGCCATGTTGGTGGCGATGGTGATCGCGCCAGGACGGCCGGCCTGCGCCACGATCTGCGCTTCGCGCTCGTGCTGCTTGGCGTTGAGGACTTCGTGGTGGATGCCGGCGTCGCGCAGCTGCTGGCTGAGCATTTCCGACACTTCGATCGAGGTGGTACCGACCAGCACCGGCTGCTTGCGCTCGTTGGCGTCCTTGATCTCGGCCAGCACCGCGCGGTACTTGCCGGCGCGGTTGAGGAACACCGCGTCGGCATGGTCCTTGCGCTGCACCGGCTTGTGGGTCGGGATCACGATGACTTCCAGGCCGTAGATGCTCTGGAACTCGTACGCCTCGGTGTCGGCCGTACCGGTCATGCCGGACAGCTTGTTGTACATGCGGAACAGGTTCTGGAAGGTGATGCTCGCCAGCGTCTGGTTCTCACGCTGGACCGGCACGCCTTCCTTCGCCTCGACCGCCTGGTGCAGGCCGTCCGACCAGCGGCGACCGGCCAGGGTGCGGCCGGTGAACTCGTCGACGATCACCACTTCACCGTCGCGGACGATGTAATCGACGTCGCGCTGGTAGATGGCGTGCGCGCGCATGGCGGCATTGAGGTGGTGGACGACGCCGAGGTTCTGCGCGCCGTACAGCGCATCGTCGTCACCCTGCAGGATGCCGGCCTGGCGCAGCAGCGCCTCGGCGTGTTCCTGGCCGGATTCCGACAGGTGCACCTGCTTGCTCTTCTCGTCGACCCAGAAGTCGCCCTCGCCTTCTTCCGTGGTCTGGCGGACCAGGTTCGGAACGAGGCGGTTGACCTTGATGTACAGCTCCGGCGACTCGTCGGCCGGACCGGAGATGATCAGCGGCGTGCGCGCCTCGTCGATCAGGATCGAGTCGACCTCGTCGACGATCGCGTAGTTGAGGCCGCGCTGGAAACGGTCTTCCTTCGACAGCGCCATGTTGTCGCGCAGGTAGTCGAAGCCGAACTCGTTGTTGGTGCCGTAGGTGATATCGCAGCCGTAAGCAGCGTGCTTGTCGCCGTGCGGCATGCCCGGGTAGACCACGCCGACCGACAGGCCCAGCCAGTTGTACACGCGCCCCATCCACGCCGAGTCGCGGCGGGCGAGGTAGTCGTTGACGGTGACGACGTGGACGCCCTTGCCTTCCAGGGCGTTGAGGTAGACCGGCAGGGTGGCCACCAGGGTCTTGCCTTCGCCGGTGCGCATCTCGGCGATCTTGCCCAGGTGCAGGACCATGCCGCCAATCAGCTGGACGTCGTAATGGCGCATGCCCAGGACGCGGCGCGAGGCCTCGCGGCAGACGGCGAACGCCTCCGGCAGCAGCTTGTCGAGCGTCTCGCCATCGGCGATGCGCTTCTGGAATTCGGCAGTCTTGGCCTGCAGCTCAGCGTCGCTGAGCTTCTCCATCTGCGGCTCGAGGGCGTTGATCTTGAGGACGGAGCGTTGCAGCTGACGCAGCAGGCGATCGTTGCGACTACCGAAAACGCGGGTAAGCAGGCTGTTGAGCATGTACGGGTCCGGAAAGCGATACAGGGGAACCAGCAGGCAGGACGCACTCAGAGTGCGCGTCCGCCGGCAAGTTCCCCGGAAGGAGGTCGGCTCGAAATGGAATCGGGGCGCCGTGCGCCCCGATTGCATCGAGCCTGAACTGTGGCCAGTCCGATTGTACCGTGGGGGCGAGGGTCGGTGCTTGCAAGGCGCCGGCTGCTCTCACCCCAACCCTCTCCCGCAGGGGGAGAGGATGCAGGAGGCATCAACCCTTGATCTGGACCTTCAGCGGCGACTGCTGGCTGAGGAAGTTGCGCGGATTGACCACGCGGCCGTTCTCCCACACCTCGAAGTGCACATGGGCACCGGTGGAGCGGCCCGTCGAACCGGCCTTGGCGATTTCCTGGCCGGCACGGACCAGCTCGCCGACCCGGTGGGTCAGGCGCGAATTGTGGGCGTAACGGGTGACGTAGCCGTTGCCGTGGTCGACCTCGATCACGTTGCCGTAGCCCGAGCGCACGCCCGAGTAGCTCACGACGCCATCGGCCACGGCCAGGACCGGGTCGCCGACGTTGGCCTTGAAGTCCAGGCCCTTGTGGTTGGCGTGACCGCCGTTGAACGGATCGGCGCGACCGCCGAAGCCGGAGGTGATGTAGCTGCCGGCAATCGGCTCGCGGCCCGGGACGGCGTTCATGTCGAGCTGGCGGTTGAACAGCAGCGACTCCAGCACCGAGAGCTGCTCGCCCGAGGCCTTGAACTGCTGGCCCAGGGTGGCCATGCCGTCGTCGAGCTCGGCCTTGGTCATATCGCGGACCGGACCGACACCACCGACGCCGACCGGCTTGTCGAAATCGAACTCGCCGTCCTGGAGCTGGCCGATGCGGGTCAGGCGCTCACCGAGGGCGTTGAGGCGGTTGGCCTCGGCCTGCAGCTCGCCCATGCGGGCGGCCAGGGCATTGATCTCGCGCTGGGCATCACGGCGGGTGGCCGCGATCAGCGCTTGCTGGTTGTCAGCCTTGCTGCGCAGCAGGGCGTTGTCGGCAATGCCGGCGCCTGCACCGATCGCCGCGCCGCCGCCGAGAAGAAGGGCGATGGCCAGGGCGGGACGCTGCGCTCCCCAATATCCGGCCTGCTGCAACCAATGCGACAGCTGGGCGCGGGTTTTGTTTACGATGGATGGATAGGTCATGTCTTATGTCTGATTCCAAGCCCAGGAACCCCAAGAGAGGTCCTTCGACTCCGCAAGCCGCGCTTGATGCGCTGCTGGCCGAGCCCGCTGGTGGCCCAATTCGTCGTGCCTTGTGGCTCGAACAACTGGACCTACGGTTACGCCCACACCTGCCGCCGTCACTGGCCGCGCATGCGCGGCTGGCCAATTACGAACGAGGCAGGCTCGTGTTTGTCGTCGACGCCCCGGTGTGGCGTGCCAAGTTGCGACTCGCTGCCCCGGAACTGCTCGACGCGGCCCGTTCCGTCGGGCTGGATGCGGCTGAACTGATCGTCAAAACGACAACTCCGACGACTGCCTCCCCACAATCGGATCGGAAAGCCAAACCCATCTCAGCGACTGCACTGCTAGCACTGCAGGCCGCTCTGGCATCCCTGAAAGATCCGGACTCTGCCGATTCCTGAGGGCTGCCGCCGAACCCGATCGACCTTGGCAAACTTGTTGCCGGGGTCCACCGATTGGCTGCGGTCGGGGCATGCTAAAGGCCCAACCCTTTGAAATTGTTAAAGGGTTAGAAACAATTTGCTAGGATATCGTTAAAGAATCGTTAAAGCGTCACGTGATGTTCACGTCTGTGACGCCTACCCAATTCATGTAACCGTTTGCCGGATCTGGCAATTCGGGCGGCCCGAAAACGGTACGGAAGATGCTTCAGGCGGTGGCGGGCACGCCGTAGGCGACCGGTGCCGGCGTGGCATCGGTTTGACTGAACGTAACCTCATCCCAGGCTGAACGCTCGGCGAGCAGCGCGCGGACCAGCTTGTTGTTGAGCGCATGGCCCGACTTGAAGCCGACGTAGGTGCCAATGACCGGGTGGCCGGCCAGGTACAGGTCACCGACCGCATCAAGGATCTTGTGGCGGACGAACTCGTCCGCGTAGCGCAGGCCGTCGTCGTTGAGGACGCGGAATTCGTCGAGGACGATCGCGTTGTCCATCGAGCCGCCCAAGCCGAGGTTGCGCTCGCGCATGTACTCCAGGTCGCGCATGAAGCCAAAGGTGCGGGCGCGGCTGACTTCCTGGATGTAGTTGGCGGTGGAGAACTCCACCACCGCGCGCGACTGCGAGGCCGGAATCGCCGGGTGGTCGAACTGCACGGTGAAGTCCAGGCGGAAGCCGTCGTAGGGCTCGAACCGCGCGACCTTGTCACCGTCGCGCACTTCCACCGCGCGCTTGATGCGGATGAAACGCTTGGGCGCTTCCTGCTCGGCGATGCCGGCCGACTGCAGCAGGAACACGAACGGGCCCGAGGAACCGTCCATGATCGGCACTTCGGCCGCAGACAGCTCCACATAGATATTGTCGATGCCCAGCCCGGCCAGTGCCGACAGCAGGTGCTCGACGGTCTGGATCTTGGCCGGTCCGCAGCTCAGGCCCGTGCACAGCGTGGTCTCGGTGACCAGTTCCGCGCTGGCAGGCACTTCCACCACCGGGTCGAGATCGACACGGCGGAACACGATGCCGGTATCGACCGGGGCCGGACGCAGGGTAAGAAAGACCTTCTCACCGCTGTGCAGGCCCACGCCGGTGGCGCGGATCACGTTCTTGAGGGTGCGCTGGCGCAGCATCTGGGCAAACCTGTCGGGGGCAGACCTGTTACGTGGACTGGAGCGCATCCATGTGCGTCCGGAATATGTAGGGCCGCGAGCAGGCAGATGCAAATCGTTCTCGCCTGAACGGCGCGAAAGAATACCACCGGGCCGCCTGAACCTTAATGGAAATCTGTCACTGTCCGGCCTCATGGGCCGGGCAAAATGGCCGGTCGGCCCGCTTCTGCAGGGCCGACCGGCCTAAAGCCCCGCCTGGGAGGCCCGAAGGACTGCCAGGGGACGACTTAGGGGACGACGACGGTTTTGCCCTCTCCCTGTCGCCAGGGGGAGGTCCTGCCTTTCCCCTCCCCTTCGCTGCGCGAAAGGGAGGGAGCTACACCATCAGTCCGCCTGGCGGCGCAGGAACGCCGGGATGTCCAGGTAGCTGCTGTCGCTGCCGAAGTCGGCCACGGCCGGCGACGACGACGGTTCAACCGAGCGGCCACTGGTGCTGCCGCGCAGGCTGTTGCCGAAGCTCGGACGGACCGGGGCGGCCATGTCTTCCATCGCGCCGAACTCCGGCTGGCCGGTGGTGGCATTGCGCACCAGGGTGATCGGGGCGCGCAGTGCCTCCTTCTCGCTGCCGCGGACGGACTGGCGGGACACGGCACGGTTGAGGCCGGTGGCCACCACGGTGACCTTGACCTCGTCCTGCATGTCCGGGTCGAGCACGGTGCCGATGACGACGGTCGCGTCTTCGGAGGCGAAGTTCTCGATGGTGCGACCGACTTCGTCGAACTCGGCCATCGTGAAGTCCGGACCGGCGGTGATGTTGACCAGGATGCCGTTGGCGCCGGACAGGTTGACGTCGTCCAGCAGCGGGTTCTGGATCGCCGACTCGGCGGCGGCCTGCGCGCGGTCGTCGCCGCGTGCCGAGCCGGTGCCCATCATCGCCAGGCCCATTTCGCTCATCACGGTGCGCACGTCGGCGAAGTCGACGTTGATCAGGCCCGGGCGGACGATCAGGTCGGCGATGCCCTGCACGGCACCGAGCAGCACGTCATTGGCGGCGCGGAAGGCCTGGATCATCGTGGCGTTGCGGCCGAGGACGGTGATCAGCTTCTCGTTGGGGATGGTGATCAGCGAGTCGCAGTGGTGGCTCAGTTCCTCGATGCCCTTGAGCGCGACCTGCATGCGGCGGCGACCCTCGAACGGGAACGGCTTGGTGACCACGGCGACGGTCAGGATGCCCATCTCCTTGGCCAGCTGCGCCACGACGGGTGCGGCGCCGGTACCGGTGCCACCGCCCATGCCGGCGGTGATGAACACCATGTCGGCACCGGTCAGTGCATCCATGATGCGCTCGCGGTCTTCCAGCGCAGCCTGGCGGCCGACCTCCGGGTTGGCGCCGGCACCGAGACCCTTGGTCACGTTGCTGCCGAGCTGCAGCTGCAGCTTGGCGCCACAGTTCTTGATCGCCTGCGCGTCGGTGTTGGCGGTGATGAACTCCACGCCATCGACATTGCCGCTGACCATGTGCGCAACAGCGTTGCCGCCGCCACCGCCCACGCCAACGACCTTGATCACCGCGTTCGGGGCCATTTTTTCAACCAGTTCGAAATGTGCCATGTCGTCGTCCTCGTTATGTGTTGCTAGTTATGTGTCGTGTTGCTTTCGAAGTACTGGTGCTGCCTGCCGCTCTTCGCCGTCGCCTCGCCTGCCCTCTTGGCCCGGGCTCCCTGCCCGGACCGGGAACCGGCGCCGGCATCCGCCGCGTCGATTCCTTATTTGTCGAATACATCCGTGCAGCGGTCCTGACCATCGTCAGAACTCGCCGCGATACCAGTTCTTGAGCTTGCTGAAGAAGCTGCCGGCGCGACCGGTGGAAATCACCGGACGACGCGGATGCTCGATCTGGCTGCCCATCAACAGAAGACCCACGCCGGTGGCGTGGACCGGATTGCCAACCACTTCGCCCAGGCCGGTGACGTGCTGCGGGATGCCCACGCGCACCGGCATCTGCAGCATTTCCTCGGCCAGCTCGACCACGCCTTCCATCTTTGCCGCGCCGCCGGTCAGGACCATGCCGGCGCGGACGTGGTGTTCGAAGCCGCTGCGTCGCAGTTCGGCCTGGATCATTTCGAAGATTTCCTCGTAGCGCGCCTGCACCGCCTGCGCCAGCGAGGCGCGCGGCATCCGCCGCGGCGGTCGGTCGCCGACGCTGGGCACCTGGATCGATTCCTCGGCGGTCGCCATCTGCGCCAGCGCGCAGGCGTAGCGGACCTTGATCTGCTCGGCCTCCGGCGTCGGCGTGCGCAGCATGTGCGCGATGTCCTCGGTGACCTTGTCGCCGGCGATCGGCAGGCTCGAGCTGTGCGCGATCGCGCCACCGACGAACACGGCGATATCGGTGGTGCCCGCGCCGATGTCGACCAGGATCACGCCGAGCTCGCGCTCGTCGGAGGTCAGCACGGCCTGGCTGGAAGCGAGCACGCTCAGGACCAGATCGTCGATCTGCAGGCCGCAGCGCTGCACGCACTTGCTGATGTTGGCCGCGGCCGACTGCGCGCACACCACCAGGTGCGCATGCACCTCCAGGCGCACGCCGGTCATGCCGACGGGATTGCGGATGCCGTCCTGGGAATCGTCGAGCACGTAGTCGCGCGGGATCGCGTGCAGGATCTTCTGGTCGGCGGGGATCGCGACGGCCTTGGCGGCTTCGAGCACGCGGTCCAGATCGGCGTAGGTCACCTCGCCGTCGCGGATCGGGGCAATGCCCTGCGAGTTGCGGCACTGCACGTGGTTGCCAGAGATCGAAGCGTAGACCGAGCGGATCTCGCAGCCGGCCATCAGCTCGGCTTCCTCGATCGCGCGCTGGATCGACTGCACCGTCGACTCGATGTCAACGACCACGCCGCGCTTGAGGCCGCGCGATTCGTGCGAGCCGATACCGATCACCTCGATCGGGTTGCCCGGCGAGTACTCGCCGACCAGCGCGACTACCTTCGAGGTACCGATGTCGAGGCCGACGATCAGCGACTTGTCACCCTTGCGATTCATGATTGTCCTTGCGATTGCTGCGGCACCGCCGCCGGCGCCGGGACCGGCGCCCACGTCAGTGCGAAACCATTGGTGTAACGAAGGTCGGCGCGCTTGAGCACTTGCGCCTGCTGCGCCAGCAGCTGCGGCATCAGGCGCACGAAGCGGCCGATGCGCGCGCGTGCCTCGCTGCGACCGACCACGATCTGCGCGCCGTTGTCGAGCCCGAGCGTCCAGCTGCCGCGTGGGTCGAGCGCGACCTCCTTGACGTCCAAGCCGATCGGCGCGAACTGCGCACGCGATTCGTTGTAGAGAGCAACCACTTCGGCGACCCGGGCATGCGGCCCGCCGAGTTGCGGCAAGCCCGGCGGAACCTCGACGCCCTTGGCCGGGAACAGCTTGCCCTGCTGCGACAACAGCAGGTCCTTGTCCCAGCGCGCGAACGGACGGTGTTCGACCACGATCACTTCCAGCACGTCCGGCCAGCGCTTGCGCACCTGTGCGTGCTCGACCCACGGCAGCTTCGACACCGCGGCCTGAGCTGCGGCAAGGTCGACGGCGAAGAACCCACGCTGCGCATACGGCATGACCGTGCGGCGCAGCAACGCCTCATCGACGCGCTCGAACTGACCGGTCGCGCGCAGCTTCTGCAGCGGCCACTGGCTCGCGCCGATCCAGCCGTTGAGCACGGCCACGATCGGCAGCACGACCAGTGCCAGCGCGAGGATCCAGCCAACGAGGCGAAGCATGGCGTTCACGCCGGTGCACCTCCCGCGACCTGGGCCAGGCTCGACTCGAGCACGCGCCAGCACAGTTCATCGAACTCGATGCCGACCTGGCGCGCGGCCTTGGGCACCAGCGAGTGGCTGGTCATTCCGGGCGCGGTGTTCACTTCGAGCAGATAGAGCGCGCCGGTGCTGCGGTCTCGCATGAAGTCGACACGGCCCCAGCCGTGGCAGCCGGCGGAGACGAAGGCCTCCTGTGCCAGGCGGCGGATGGTGTCTTCCTCGGCGCCTTCCAGGCCCGGGCACAGGTACTGCGTGTCGTCGGAGATGTACTTGGCGTGGTAGTCGTACCACTCGCCCTTGGGGACGATGCGGATCGACGGCAGCGCCACGTGCTGGCCGCCGACGAGCAGCATCGGCACGGTCAGTTCCTCGCCGTCGATCAGCTGCTCCATCAGCAGCTCGCCGGGGTAATGGGCGGCATGTTCGACCGCGGCATCGAGGTCGGAGTCGGCGAGCACGCGCGACACGCCGACGCTGGAGCCTTCGCTTGACGGCTTGATGAACACCGGCAGGCCCAGTTCGCGCGCGGCGGCATGCACGTCGGCACCGGGCGACAGGCGCGCGTAGCGCGGCGTCGGCAGGCCTTCGCTCAGCCACACCTGCTTTGTGCGGATCTTGTCCATGGTCAGCGCCGAGCCGAGCACGTTGGAGCCGGTGTAGGGCACGCCGAGTGCTTCGCACAGGCCCTGCAGGACGCCGTCTTCGCCGCCGCCCTTGTTGCCGTGCAGGATATTGAACACGCGATCGACGCTGCCGGCGCGGATCGCGTCGACCAGGGCCGGGACGCCGTCGACCGCGAACGCGTCGATGCCGCGCGAGCGCAGCGCTTCGAGCACGTTTCGACCGGAGTCGAGTGAGACCTCGCGTTCGGCGCTGGTGCCGCCCATCAGGACGGCAACGCGGCCGAACACGGCGGGATCAGTGACCTGGGCCGGACCGATCGGGAACTGCGCGCTCACTTCCTGCCTCCGTTAGACGTGGTTCCGTTGGTAGTTCCGTTGAATCCGTTGGCAGCGATCTGCTGCGCGGCGTAGCCGATGTCGCCGGCGCCCATCATCAGCAGCAGGTCACCGTCATTGAGGACGTCCGGCAGCAGACGGGCGAGGTCGCCGGCGCCGCTGACGACGATGGGATCGATGCGGCCGCGAGCGCGGATCGCGCGAGCGAGCGACTTGGCATCGGCACCGGCGATCGGCGCCTCGCCGGCCGGATAGACCTCGGTCAGCACCAGCACGTCGACGCTGGACAGCACCGCGGCGAACTCGTCGAACAGGTCGCGGGTACGGCTGTAGCGGTGCGGCTGGAATGCCACGACCAGGCGCTTGTCGGACCAGCCGCCGCGCGCAGCAGCGAACACTGCCTCGAGCTCCTTCGGGTGGTGGCCGTAGTCGTCCACCAATTGCACCTTCGCGCCCTTGGCCGTGGTCGGAGTGCCGAGCAGGTTGAAGCGACGGCCGACGCCGGCAAATCCCGCCAGTGCGCGCGCGATCGCTTCGGCGCTGACGCCGAGCTGCCATGCCACCGAAGCCGCGGCCAGCGCGTTCTGCACGTTATGGCGGCCCGGCAGCGCCAGCGTCACCGGCGTGCGCGTCGCGTCGGGCAGGCAGAGGGTGAAGCGCATGTTCGGGCCGTCCTGTTCGACGTCCTCGGCACGCACATCGGCCACTTCGCTGAAGCCATAGGTCATGACGTGGCGCGGCGTCTTCGCTGCCAGCGCGGCCACTTCCGGATCGTCGATGCACAGCACGGCCAGGCCGTAGAACGGCAGGCGGTGCATGAATTCCTCGAACGCCGACTGGACGTTGGCGAAATCGCCGCCGTAGTTCTCCAGATGGTCGGCATCGATGTTGGTGACGATGGCGATCTGCGGATTCAGGCGCAGGAAGCTGCCATCGCTTTCGTCGGCCTCGGCGACCAGCCAGTCGCCAGTGCCCAGGCGTGCGTTGGCACCGGCGGCCAGCAGCTGGCCACCGATCACGAACGTCGGATCGATGCCGCCCTCGGCGAGCACGCTGGCCGCCAGCGAGGTGGTGGTGGTCTTGCCGTGCGTGCCGGCCACCGCGATGCCGCGCTTGAAGCGCATCAGCTCGGCCAGCATCTCCGCGCGCGGCACCACCGGGATGCGCTGCGCGCGCGCTTCCATCAGTTCGGGGTTGTCGGCGCGGATCGCGCTGGACACCACGACGCAGTCGGCGCCGAGCACGTTCGCTGCGGCATGGCCGCGCTGGACGTTGATGCCGAGCGCAGCCAGGCGGCGCGTTACAGCGTTGTCCGCGTTGTCCGAACCGGAAACCTGGTAGCCCAGCGTGCCCATCACTTCGGCAATGCCGCTCATGCCGACGCCGCCGATGCCGACGAAGTGCACGCGCGGGAAGGCTTTGGCGAGGTCGCCGGTGTGCTGCAGGCGGCGACGCAGGGCGGTACTCATGGCGTGTTTCCGGAGAACTTGATGGGTGTGAACTGGATGGGGGTGGCGGTGTTGATGAAGGCCAGAGTGGTCACGGCACGACCTCCATCACGGCGTCGGCGACGCGCTTTGCGGCATCGGGCTTTGCAATCGCGTGCGCGCTTTGCGCCAGCTGCAGCAATGCGCCGCGCTCGCCCAGGATTTCGATCGTGGCCGAGATGCGATCGCCCAGGTCGTTACCGATGCCCTGCGGCACCAGGAATGCGGCGCCGCGATCGACCAGGTACTGCGCGTTCTTGGTCTGGTGGTCGTCGACCGCCTGCGGGAACGGCACCAGCACGCTGCCGACACCGACCGCACACAACTCGGCGAGCGTCAGCGCACCGGCGCGACAGATCACCAGGTCGGCCCAGGCGTAGGCGGCGGCCATGTCGGCGATGAACGGTTCCACCGACGCGTTGACGCCGGCCTTGGCATAGGCCTGCTCGGCTTCCTCGCGCATCTTCTCGCCGCTCTGGTGGCGCACTTCGCAGTTGAGGCGGCCGCGCAGGCCGGCGACGGCCTTTGGCATGGCCAGGTTCAATGCGCGCGCACCCTGGCTGCCGCCGAGGACGAGCAGGCGGATCGGACCGGTGCGCGCGGCGAAGCGACCGCTCGGCGGCATCACCGCGGCGATCTCGTTGCGCACCGGATTGCCGACCACTTCTTCCTGGAGGTTCGGGAACGTGCCCGGGAACCCCGTCAGCACATGCCGTGCGAAGCGCGCCAGCACGCGGTTGGTCAGGCCCGGTGCGCGGTTCTGTTCGTGCACGAGCAGCGGGATGCCGGCGATGCGTGCGGCGATGCCACCGGGGCCCGCGGCATAGCCGCCGAAGCTGACAACCGCACGCGGCTGGCGCTCGCGCAGTGTCTGCAGCGCAGCGCGCACGGCGCCGATCAGGCGGAAGGGTGTCGCCAGCAACGTGCCGATGCCCTTGCCGCGCATGCCGCTGACCGCGATCGTGTCGATGGCGATGTCGTGCTGCGGCACCAGGCGCGTTTCCATGCCGCCTTCGGCACCCAGCCACAGCACCGGGACGCCGCGCTCCTTGAGTTCACGCGCGACGGCCAGGCCCGGGAAGATGTGCCCACCCGTGCCGCCGGCGAGGATCATCACCGGATGCAGGTCGGAATCGGTCGCAGCATTCTTCATGCGATCCTCCCGAGGGTGGGTTCGACGCGCTGGCGCAGTCGGCTGGTCCCACGCACGTCGCGCTTGGACTGCGTGGCGGTCATCGGCGCCGGAGCGGGCGTGGTCGGCGACGGCGAAGCGGCCGGCGGCGGCGTGGTTTCGTTGCGCACGCGCGCGACCTGGCGCTGGGCGCGGTCGAGCTCGTAGGACACGCGCAGCAGCAGGCCCAGCGCGGCGCAGGTCATGATCACGCTCGACCCGCCGTAGGAGATCATCGGCAGCGTCAGGCCCTTGGTCGGCAGCAGGCCGAGGTTGACGCCGATCGAGACGAAGCTCTGCAGGCTCATCCACAAGGCGATGCCGAAGGCGCAGTAGCCGGCGAAGTGGCGGCGCATCTCGACGCACTTCAGGCCCAGCCAGAAGGCGCGACCGGCGAGGCCGGCGTACAGCGCGACCACGGTGCACACGCCGAGGAAACCGAACTCTTCGGCAATCACCGCCATGATGAAGTCGGTGTGTGCCTCGGGCAGGTACGACAGCTTCTGTACCGACGCGCCAAGGCCGACGCCCAGCCACTCGCCGCGGCCGACCGCCATGAGTGCGTTGGTCAGCTGGTAGCCGGTCTTGAACGGGTCCTGCCACGGATCGAGGAATGAAGTCAGGCGGGTGACGCGGTAGGGCTCGGCGATGGCGACGATCGCCAGCACAGGCAGGCCGATAAGCACCGGGCCGAACATGCGCGGCATGTTGACGCCACCGAGCACCAGCATGCCGGCGGTGACGGCCAGGATCAGCGACGACGAACCGAAGTCCGGCTGCAGCAGCAACAGCACCACCAGGCCGACGGCGACGCCGATCGGCTTGAGCATCGCGCCCCAGGTTGCGGTCACTTCCTCGCTGTAGCGCTTGAGGTAGCTGGCGAGCCAGACGATGTAGAGCAGCTTGACTGCCTCGACTGCCTGGAAGTTCGACACGCCGAGGTTCAACCAGCGGCGCGCGCCGTTGACGCTGCGACCGATGCCAGGCACGAACACCGCGATCAGCAACACGAAGCAGACCAGCAACAACCACTGGTTGTGCTGCTCGATGGTCTTGAGCTCGGTGCGCATCACCCACAGCGCCATGACCAGGCCGAGAGCCAGGAACACGACGTGGCGGCTGAGGAAATAGAACGGTCCGACGTCGTGGCCGTCGGCGACGCCGATCGAAGCCGAGCCGACCATGACCACGCCCAGGCAGGCGAGCGCGCACGAGATGCCCAGCAGCCACGGATCAAAGTGGCCGCCGATGGCGTCGAGGCGTGTTGCCTGGCGAGTGGTCGACTGGTCGGTCATCAGCGCACCTTCAGCGTCGCCAGGCCGACCAGGACCAGGATCACCGAGATGATCCAGAAGCGCACGATCACGCGCGGCTCCGGCCAGCCCTTCAGTTCGAAGTGGTGGTGGATCGGCGCCATCCGGAAGACGCGCTTGCCGGTGAGCTTGAACGAGCCCACCTGGATCATCACCGAGAGCGTCTCGATCACGAAGATGCCGCCCATGATCACCAGCACCAGTTCCTGGCGCACGATCACGGCGATCGTGCCGAGCACGGCGCCCAGCGCCAGCGCGCCGATGTCGCCCATGAACACCATCGCTGGGTAGGTGTTGAACCAGAGGAAGCCCAGGCCGGCGCCGGCGATGGCCGCGCAGATGATCACCAGTTCACCGGCACCCGGCACCGCCGGGATCTGCAGGTACTTCGAGAACTCGGCGTGGCCGGAGGCATAGGCGAAGATGCCCAGCGCGCAGGCAACCAGCACGGTCGGCATGATCGCCAGGCCATCGAGGCCGTCGGTCAGGTTGACCGCGTTGGAGAAGCCGACGATCCAGAAGTAGGCGATGGCGACGAAACCAATGCCGGCCAGCGGCAGCGCGATCGACTTGAAGAACGGCACGTAGAAGGTCGTCGCCGCCGGCACGTCGGCATATAGATAGAGGTACAGGCCGGCAGCGAGGCCGAAGACCGACTGCGCCAGGTACTTCCAGCGCGACTTCAGGCCGTTCGGGTCGCGACGCACGATCTTGATCCAGTCGTCGTACCAGCCGATCGCGCCGAAGGCGAGCATCACCAGCAGCACCGTCCACACGTACTTGTTGCGCAGGTCGCCCCACAGCAGCACCGAGGCCATGACTGTGATCAGGATCAGCGCACCGCCCATGGTCGGCGTGCCGGCCTTGGAGAAGTGCGACTGCGGGCCGTCCTTGCGGATCGGCTGGCCGCCCTTGAGCTGACCCAGGCGACGGATCACCGCCGGCCCCCACCACAACGACAGCGCCAGCGCGGTCAGGGCGCTGAGGATGCCGCGGAAGGTGAGGTAACTGAAAAGACCGAACAGGCTTTGCAGCTGTTCCAGCCAGCGGGTGAGTTCAAGCAGCATCGGGATTCCCCTTCTTGTCCGAGCGCGCCGCGGATTCGACCAGGGCGTTGACGATCCGCTCCATCGCGCTGCCGCGCGAACCCTTCACCAGCACGCGGACACCTTCATGAAGTTGCGTACGCAGGGCGTCGGCCAGTGCGTCATGCGTTTCGAAATGCGTGGCGCCTTCGCCGAAGGCCGCGGCCGCGGCGGCACTGAACTGGCCCAGCGTGAACAGCCGGGCGATGCGTGCACTGCGGGCGCGGCGACCGGCCTCGGCGTGCATCGCTTCGGCATCGGCACCCAGTTCGCGCATGTCGCCCAGCACCAGCCAGGCTTCACCGCCGCCTTCCGACAACGTGTCGATGGCGGCCGCGAGCGAACCCGGGTTGGCGTTGTAGCTGTCGTCGATCAGCACCGCGCCGTTTTCCAGGCGATAAGAGATAAGGCGCCCGGTCACCGACTTGGCGGCGTTGAGGCCTTCGGCCACTTTTTCCAGCGGCGCGCCGACGCCGAGCGCGAGCGCGGCGGCGGCCAGTGCGTTGCGGACGTTGTGGCGGCCGGGAAGCGCGAGCGTGATCGTCGCTTCGCCCTGCGGCGTGACCAGCGTGAAGTTCGAGCTGTCGGCCATCGCCTTGATGTCGCGCGCAGTGATGTCCGCGCTGGCATCCAGGCCGAAGCGGACCAGGCGGCGCCCGTGCGCGCGCTCGGCGAAATACGGTGCAAAGGCATCGTCGGCGTTGATCACCGCCACGCCCTCGGCGGGCAGCGCGTCGTAGATCGCCGCCTTGGTATCGGCCACGCCCAGCAGGCTGCCCATGCGCTCCAGGTGGCCCGGCGCGATGTTGTTGATCACCGAGACGTCGGGACGCACGACCGCGGTCAGGTAGGCGATGTCGCCCGGCTGGCCCGCGCCCATCTCGTAGATCGAGAACTGCACGCCTTGGGGCGCGTCGAGCACGGCGAGCGGCAGGCCGATCTCGTTGTTGCGGTTACCCGGCGTGGCGTAGGTCGGGCCGACCCGCTCCAGGATCGCCAGCGTCAGTGCCTTGACGCTGGTCTTGCCATTGCTGCCGGTGATAGCGACGATCTTCTCGCCGTGGCCACTCTCCATGCGGGCGCGCTGCACGGCGGCAGCGAGGTCGGCCAACGCGCGCTGAGTATCGGCGACGATCACCTGCGGAATGGCGGTATCGAGCTGGCGCGACACCAGCACCGCGGCGACCTTGTCCGCCGGCAACGCGACAACGTGGTCGTGGGCATCGAAGCGCTCGCCCTTGAGTGCGATGAACAGCACCGCCCCGCCCTGCGGCAGCGCGCGGCTGTCGGTGGCGACGGTCGCCACTACGGTGTCGGCGCCGTGCAGGCGGCCGCCGGTCATGCGAGCAATCTGCGACAGATGCAGCGGCGTCATGACCGCGCCTCCAGCGCCGCACTGGCGACCTGGGTATCGTCGAAGGGGTATTGCACGCCCTGGATGTCCTGGTAAGGCTCGTGGCCCTTGCCGGCCACCAGCACGATGTCGTCCGCCCCGGCCATGCCGATCGCGCGTGCGATCGCGGCGGCGCGGTCGCGCTGCACGCTGACGTGGGCCGGATTGGCGAAGCCGGTCATGATGTCGTCGACGATGATGTCGCCGTTCTCGAAGCGCGGGTTATCGTCGGTGACGATCACCACGTCGGCATGGCGCTCGGCGATCTGAGCCATCTGCGGGCGCTTGCCGCGGTCACGATCGCCGCCGCAACCGAACACGCACAGCAACCGCGCCTGCACGTGCGCGCGCAGCGACGTCAGCGCCTGTTCGAGGGCATCGGGCGTGTGCGCATAATCGATCACCACCAGAGGCAGCGAGCCGTCGCCACCGAGGCGGTTCATGCGGCCGTGGATCGGCTGCAATTGCGAAAGTACCTGCGCGATCTGTGCAGGCTGCTCGCCCAGCGCCAGCAGCGTGCCGGCGACGGCCAGCAGGTTGTCGACATTGAAGCGGCCCAGCAATGGTGAGTTCACCGGGTGGGCTTCGCCCTCATGCACCAGGTCGAAGCCGATGCCGGCATTGTCGAAGCGCAGCGACTGCGCCCGCAGCGTCGCGTCCTGCGCGCCACGCGAGCTCAGGCCGATGGCGCGCACGCCCTGCGGCAGCATCGCGATCAGCTCGCGGCCGAACTCGTCGTCGAGATTGATCACCGCCGCCGACAGGCCCGGCCACGCGAACAGGCGCGCCTTGGCTGCGCCGTAGGTGGCCATGTCGCCGTGATAGTCGAGGTGGTCACGCGTCAGGTTGGTGAACACCGCGACATCGAAGTGCACGCCGTCGACGCGGCCCTGGTCGAGCGCGTGCGAACTGGCTTCCATGGCGATGGCCTGCGCACCCTGGTCGCGCATCTGCGCAAGCAGCTCATGGGTTTGCAGCACCAGTGGCGTGGTGAAACCGGTCGGAACGACTTCGCCGTACAGGCCGGCGCCGAGCGTACCGACGCTGCCGCTGCTGATGCCACTCAGGTGCCAGGCCTGGGTCAGCAGCTGCACCGTGGACGTCTTGCCGTTGGTGCCGGTGACACCGACCACGTCCATGGCCGCAGTCGCGCGGCCGTGGAAGGCATCGCCCATCTCGCCCAGTCGCGAACGCAGGCCCGGCACGGCGATGGCATCGGCAGGCGCCGGCAGGCCTTCCGGTGCCGGCGGCTCGAACAGGATTGCGCTCGCACCGGCAGCGCGCGCCTGCTCGACGAAGCCCAGGCCGTGCGCGCCGAAGCCGGCGATGGCGACGAAGGCGTAGCCCGGCCTGACCGCACGCGAGTCGAGCACCAGCCCGCTGATCTGCAGCTGCGGCGGGATGCCGGCGACATCGGGCAGCAGTTCGGCAAGCGCCATGAGGCGGCTCATCGGCCACCTCCCGGCGCAGTCACGACACCGGTCGACACCGGCAGCGTGGCCACCTGTGCCGGCGCCGGCAGCACCGCGCCGGACGGCTTGCCACCGTTGCTCCTGGCGCGCTTGGCCTCGGCCTCGGCCTGCGCCGCCATCCAGGTGTCGATGTCGTCGGGCGCAACGTCCATCAGGCGCAGGGCGCCCTCCATGACGTTCTTGAACACCGGGCCGGAAACGAAGCCGCCGTAATAGCCCTTCGCCGGATCGGGGTCGTTGACGACCACCACCATCGAGAAGCGCGGATTGTTGACCGGGACCACGCCGGCGAAGAACGACACATAGCGGCGCGAGTAGCCGCCGGTGTCATTGAACTTGCGCGCGGTGCCGGTCTTGCCGGCGACGTGATAGCCGAGGATCGCCGCCTGCGTGGCGGTGCCACCGGGCTCGGTCACGGTCTGCATCATGCGCATGATCTGGCCGGAGATCGCCGGATCGAGCACCTGCACCGGCTCGTGCTGCTGCCCGCCCTTGACGTAGGTCGGCGTGATCAGGCGACCGCCGTTGCCGAGCGCGGCATAGGCCTGCGCGATCTGCAGCGGCGTCGCCGACAGGCCGTAGCCATAGGACATGGTCTGCTTGGTCGTTCCGCTCCAGCGCGACGGCGGCGCCAGCACGCCCGACGACTCGCCGGGGAAGCCGCTGTTGGTCTTGCGGCCGTAGCCGAAGCGATGCAGGAAGTCGTAGTACTTCTGGCTCGGGATCCGCGCGACGATCTTGGCCGCGCCGATGTTCGAGCTCTTGGTGATCACGCCGGTCGTGTCGAGCACACCGTAGTTGCGGTGGTCGGTGGTGCGATAGCGACCGTTCGGCATCCAGCCGGGGTTGGTGTCGAAGGTCGAATGCGCGGTGATCACGCCCGCCTCGAGTGCGGCGGCGACCGTCAGCGGCTTCATCGTCGAGCCCGGCTCGATCACGTCGGTGACGGCGCGGTTGCGGTGCGTGTCGGGGTTGCCGACGCTGAGCGCGTTGGGGTTGTAGGTCGGCAGGTTGGCCATCGCCAGCACTTCGCCGGTGGCGATGTCGAGCACCACCACCGAACCGCTGCTCGCGCCGGTGCGCTGCAGCGTGGCGCGCAGTTCGCGGAACGCCAGGTACTGGACCCGGCGATCGATGGTCAGTGTGAGGTCGTGGCCGGGTTCTGCCGGCTTGACCAGGTCGACGCTCTCGACGATGCGGCCGGCACCGTCGCGGATCACGCGCTTGGCACCGGGCTTGCCGCGCAGCCAATCATCGAATGCGAGCTCCAGGCCTTCCTGGCCGAGGTCGTCGATGTTGGTGAAGCCCAGGATGTGCGACATCGCCTCCCCTTGCGGGTAGAAGCGACGGAACTCGCGCTGCGAGAACACGCCCGGGGTCTTGTAGGCCAGGATCCGGCGCGCCTCGTCCGGATTGATCCGGCGCTTGAGGTAGACGAACTCCTTGTCGGCGCGCTGGCTGAGCTTGCGCGTCAGCGCTTCGCGCGACACGCCCAGCGCCTTGGCCAGCTGCGGGATACGGCTCGGGTTGGCCAGCAGTTCCTGCGGGTTGGCCCAGATCGACTCGACCGGCGTCGACACCGCCAGCGGCTCGCCGTTGCGGTCGGTGATCATGCCGCGCGAAGTCGGGATCGGAATCTCGCGCAGCGAACGGGCATCGCCCTGCTGGCGGTAGAAGTCGTTGCTGATGACCTGCAGGTCGAGCGCACGCGCGACCAGCGCGATCGAGCACACGCCCAGCGCGCTGCCGACGATCAGCAGACGATTGCGCAGGTTGAAGGAGGCGCGGCTACGGCCCTTGCCGGCCACGCGGTCGCGCTCATTGCCGCCGAACTTCTCGCGCAGCGCAAGCAGCCGCTCGAGCGGGCTGGTGCGGCCGGCGGACTTGGCGTTGCGACCGGTCATGGACGGATCACCACGGTTTCGGCGCCTTCGGGAAACTTCATGCCGAGGCGGTCGCGCGCGACCTGGTCGATGCGGTTGCTTTCAGCCCAGGTCGCCTGCTCGAGCTGCAGCCGGCCGAATTCGATGTTGAGCTCGTCGCGTGCACGCTCCAGGCGGCTGAGCTGCACGAACAGCTGGCGATGCTGGTGACGCGCCTCCACGACCGCCAGCGCCGAAACGACATTGGCGACAACCAGCACGCTCAACAGCAGGCGGGCGATGCTCATGCCGCCTCCTTGCCATCGACCGGCAGCTTTTCGGCTACGCGCAGCACCGCACTGCGGGCGCGCGGGTTGACCGAGGTCTCCTCGTCGAAGGCCTTCTGTGCCCCACCGATCGCCGCCAGCACCGGCGTGAACGCCACTTCCACCGGCATGCGCCGATTGGCGGGCGGCGCCTTGCTGTGACGAAGGATGAACTGCTTGACGATGCGGTCTTCCAGCGAGTGGAAGCTGATCACCGCCAGACGGCCGCCGGGCTTGAGTCGCGCCATCGCCGCATCGAGGCCGATCTCGAGATCGGCCAGCTCGCGGTTGATGAAGATGCGGATCGCCTGGAAGCTGCGCGTGGCCGGATGGATCTTGCTGTCGCCGCGCGGCATCACCGAGGCGATCAGGTCGGCCAGCTGCGCGGTGCGCAGCAGCGGCTGCTCGGCACGGCGGGCGACGATGGTGCGGGCGATCTTGCGGCTCATGCGCTCTTCGCCGTAGGTCCACAGCACGTCGGCGATGTCGCGCTCGTCGGCCTGGGCCAGCCACTGCGCCGCGCTCAGCCCGCTGTCGGGATCCATGCGCATGTCGAGCGGGCCGTCCTTGCCGAAGCTGAAACCGCGCTCGGCGACATCGAGCTGCGGCGACGACACGCCCAGGTCGAACAGGATGCCGTCGAGGCCTGCAGCGGTTTCATTCCACTGCGCCAGTTCGGCGAAGCTGCCACGGTAGATCGCCACGCGCGGGTCCGCGGCGAACTCGCGTTCGGCAACGGCAATCGCTTCGGGATCCTTGTCCATGACCAGCAGCCGGCCTCCGGGGCCGAGTTGTTCCAGCACGCCACGCGCATGGCCGCCGCGCCCGAACGTGCCATCCAGGTACGTTCCGTTCCCGCGCACGTTCAGGCCGTCGAGCACCTGCGCGTACATCACGGGAAGGTGGCCGGAAAGCGCGCCGCGCCCCATGCCACCCACCGTCACAGCTGCAGATCGAGAAGCTCCTCGCTCAGATCGTCGTCAGAAATCGTCTGACGGATCTGTGCGTGGTGCGCTTGCTCGCTCCACAGTTCGAACTTGTCGCCCATGCCCAGCAGCACGGCCTTCTTCTCGATGCCGACGGCAGCGCGATGGCTGGCGGGAATGCTGATGCGGCCATTGCCGTCGAGCTCGACGAAAGTCGCTGCGCCGACCAGCTTCAACTGCATGCTGCGGTTGACCTTCTTGGCCTTGGGCAGGGCGTTGACCTGGTCGCGGACGCGTTCCCAGATGGCCAGCGGATAGACGTACAGCGAACCCGACTCGAACGGGTTGTAGGTGATGACCAGCTGGTTGCCGCATTCACGCGCGACGGCGTCACGGTAGACGGTGGGCACCGCCAGCCGGCCCTTGTCGTCAATCGTGATGGCGGTCTCACCCTGGAACATTCAGCACCTGGTTGGGGCCACCTCTAAGCGGGCGGCTTGGTCACTGAAAAACCACAAAAAACCCGGTTTTCCCTCAGATGCCCACCTTAGGCACGCCCCACAGGGTTGTCAACAAGTTTGGCGACGCAATTTCACCTGTCGCATCAAGGGCTTGCAGCGAACTTCACAGTCTTATTCAAGACTTATCCACTAGCCTTTGTTTAGTCTCATTTTTTGAGACTGGAAGGGGTTGAGGCGCCGCCCTGTGCAAAGCCGACCCCAAGCCCTTTGCCGATGCTGCTCCGCAGCACTCGCCACCCCATTTGCGACACCGATCACATCTTCTGAATGAATATGCGATGTCTATGGGTGGATACCTGCCCGATCCGGCCAGAGCCAAAAGCACCGCTCTTCCGCCCTTCGGGCACCTTCTCCCACAAGGGGAGAAGGGAGTGGTTCGACCCGGACCACGAACGTCCCGGGCACGAGGACTCAAGCCGAAGCCACAGCCCCCTTTAGTAAAGGGGGCGCCGCGGCAGCGGCGGGGAATTGGAGGCTAAAAGCCTGGGGCCCGAGTTGCGCAGCAACTTGGGGCTCTAAAGCGCAAAGCGCGAAAGAGCAGGCGGCGGAGCCGGCCGATAAGCCGGGTTCTGTCTAGGACAGTCATTCCTCTAGGCGCAGCGTCACCGCTACGCTCAAGCAACCTACCCGGAGACACCGCGGGCCGCGGCATTGCCTCCCTATTTGGTCTTGCTCCCGGTGGGGTTTGCCGTGCCGGTCTGTTGCCAGACTCGCGGTGCGCTCTTACCGCACCGTTTCACCCTTACCACGCACGTCTTGCGACGCCGTTCGGCGGTCTACTCTCTGTTGCACTTTCCGTCGGCTTGCGCCGCCCAGGCGTTACCTGGCACCGTGCCCTGTGGAGCCCGGACTTTCCTCGGCACCCCCGAAAGGATGACGCGACTGCCTGGCCGACTCCGCCGTGTTTATTCTACCGCTTCGCGTTTGAATAAACCCCAAGATTTGCTGCGCAAACCTTGGGCCCCGACTCGTTTGGCCTCCAATTCCCTGCCGCTGCCGCGGCGCCCCCTTTACTAAAGGGGGCTGTTGCTTCGTTACGCGCTGCTGCGTGCGCATCTCTCGCGCATCACCACCTCCACGTCATTCCCGCGAAGGCGGGAATCCATGGACGTCGCTCCTGGCCGTCCGCAAACCCAAAGCCAACGTCCTTGGATTCCCGCCTTCGCGGGAATGACGGCTTGCGGACGAAGACCGGGAAATACAGTGCCGAAGCGTCGTCCGACGGGGCGGGGATTGCGCAGCAGTGGGCCATGGATGGCCCACGCCCCGCCTTCGGACAGGATGTCCGACGAAGGGGCGGAGCAATCCCCGGCCCGGCGGACGGCGCCCTTCCGAAGACCGACGCACCACACAGCGCCAGATCTCACCCTTCGTCGGAGTTGTACAACGCCTTGCGCGGGGCGCCGCTCAGTTCGGCGGCCAATTTGGCGGCCTGCGAGGGCTTGAGGTGCTCGCTGAGCTTGGCGTACAGGCGCCTGCCCTCGGCAATGCTGGCGTCGGCGTCATCGCCCGCGCCTTCGACGATCACCACGAACTCGCCCTTGCGCTGGTTCGGGTCGGCCGCGACGCGGGCCTTCAACTCGCCCAGGGTGCCGTCGAGGACCGTTTCAAACAACTTGGTCAGCTCACGCCCCACCACCGCCACGCGCGCATCGCCGAATGCCGTTGCCAGATCCTCCAGCGACTCCTCGATGCGGTGCGCCGACTCATAGAAGATCAACGTGCGCGGCTCCCCGACCAGGCGCGACAGCCGCTCGCGCCGCGCCGACGCCTTCGCCGGAAGGAATCCCTCGAACACGAAACGGTCGCTCGGCACGCCGGCGACACTGAGCGCGGCGATCGCCGCACAGGCGCCCGGCACCGGCGAGACACGGATTCCGGCCGCGCGTGCGGCGCGGACCAGGCGGAAACCAGGATCGCTCACCAACGGCGTGCCGGCATCCGACACCAGCGCCAGCGACTCACCGGCACGCAACCGCGCCACCAGTTGCGACGCCTGCGCATCCTCGTTGTGCTGGTGCAACGCCAGCAACGGTCGGTCCAGGCCGAAATGCGAGAGCAACTGGCGGGTGTGACGGGTGTCCTCCGCACAGATCGCGCTCACCGTCTTCAGGGTCTCCAGCGCGCGCGCCGACAGATCGCCAAGGTTGCCGATTGGCGTGGCCACGACATGGAGGATTCCCGGGGGTGGGAGATTTGCTGCTTGGGACGTAGGCATCGTGCGTCTGCGGTGGGGCCGGGTAGAATCCTAACCGGTCCCTCAGGAACGCCGCGTCGCGGCGAAAGCATGCCGATGAGCCTAGCTTCGAATCGATGGGCGATGAAATGGATTTTCGCCGCGGCAATGAGCACCGCCCTGCTCGGCGGTTGCGCCACGGTCACCCATACCGGCACGACTTCGCAGGCCAGCCGCAACGCGACGATCATGCAGGCGGGCGAACTGGCCCGCAGCGGCGCCGCCCTGGTCGGAGCGGCCCGCAGCGCCAACGATCGCGAGATCGAGCACCTGCTGGCGCAGCTCGACAACCCCACCCTCACCCGTGAAGCCGCGGCCCTGGCCGCCGGCGACCCGCTCTACAACTACGTCGGGCAGGCGCTGCTGCGCCGCGGCCTGCCGCTGCCGCGCCCGTTCGACCGCAGCGCATGGCGCTTCGATGCCGCCAACCGCCCGCCGGCGGACAGCGATGGCTACCGTCCGCCGGTGAAGCTGGCGGTGCTGCTGCCGATGTCGGGCACCCTCGCCGTTCCGGCCACGCCGGTGCGCGACGGGCTACTCGCCGGCTACTACGGCGAAACCCGCCGCCGTCCGGACATCAGTTTCTACGACACCGCCGGCACCACGGGCGGCGCACTGGCCGCCTACGACCTGGCGGCCGCCGAAGGCAATGACTTCGTGGTCGGCCCGCTCGGCCGCGACGAGGTCAACGCGCTGTTCGGCAAGGCGTCGCTGCCGGTGCCGGTGCTCGCGCTCAATCGCGGTGACGCCTCCCCGCCCGGCGGCAATGCCAGCTTCTCGCTGTCACCGGAAGACGAGGGCATCGCCGCCGCCGAATTCCTGCTGGCCAGCGGCGCGCACCGCGTGCTGGTGATCGCCAGCAGCGACGATACGCAGCAACGCGCAGTGACCAGCATGCGCGACCGCCTGGTCGAACGCGGCGGTGAAGTCACCGACGTCGTCAGCGAAGGCGTCGCCGACCTGGGCCCGTACGCACAGAAGGCCGGCGGCGTCGACGCCGTGTTCCTGGCGATCAAGGGCAGCAATGCGCGCACGCTGATGCCGAAACTGGCCCTGGCCGGCCTCGCCGGCAAGCCGCGCGTTGCGACTTCGCAGGTGCTCTCGGGCACCGGCAAGCCGGAAGAGGATCGCATCCTCGACGGCATCGCCTTCCCGAGCGACGTGTGGTCCACGCGCGGTGTCCCGGGCCTGCCGCCTGCCAGCATCGTTGGCGCACAGCTGTCCAGCGCCAAGGGCCCGGCGGCACGACTGTTCGCCTTCGGCTTCGACGCATGGCAGATCACCGCCTACCTGCAGCGCCTGGCGACCAGTGCCGACGGCAAGATCGACGGCGCCACCGGCACGCTGCGGCTGGATGGTTTCGGCAACGTCCTGCGCACGCCGGCGTGGTCGACGTTCAGCGCGGGCGTCGCCGTGCCGCTGTTGAATGCCGCCCAGCGCTGAAGATCGCCGCTTGAAAGGCGCGGCGGTCGAGGCCGCCGCGCGACAGCACTTGCTCGACGCCGGGCTGCGCGACGTGGCCGCAAACGCCAACTATCGCGTCGGCGAACTCGACCTTGTCATGCTCGACGGCGCCACCCTCGTGTTCGTCGAGGTTCGCTACCGGCGCAGTTCGCGGTTTGGCGGTGGCGCCGACTCGGTCGACGTGCACAAGCGCCGCAAGCTCATTCGCGCGGCGATGGCCTTCCTCGCCCACAACCGACGCTACGCCGATGATGCCTGTCGCTTCGATGTGATCGAAGCCGAGGGCGATCCGGACGCACCGCGATTCAACTGGCTGCGCGATGCGTTCCGGGCCGACGACTGCTGAGACCATCCTGGTTCTCCAGGACCGGACGCTCGCAGCCGGCGGCAACATCACGGCGCGATGGCGATGCCGATCGCGCCTGCTGGACGGCGTGTAGCAGGCCAGCCACATCGTCTTTCAGCAGATAGGCGTGCACCCGCGATCCGACGGCGCGCCTGGCCACGGCTTCTTCAAACGCGCCCGATACGAGCACGAACGGGATCTCGGGGTCGAACTCGCGCACGATAGCCAGGGCGTCGAATCCGCTGAACGCCGGCATCGACATGTCGGACACGACCAGATCCGCGCCGGCCTGCATCGCGGCGCGCAACTCCGACGCCGATTGCACGTGCAGGAACTGCGCGCGGATGCCGGCGTCGGTCAGCTGCAGCGACACCAGTTCGGCGTCGTCGGCATCGTCCTCCACCAGGACGATGCGCAGTGCTTCGGCGTTCGGGTCCGCGGCCGATCCCATGTCAGTCCATCGCCGGCGGTTCGTTGATCACCGCCCAGAACTTGCCGAGCACTTTCACTGCGTGGAAGAACTGGTCGCCGTCCACCGGTTTGACCACGTAGGCGTTGACGCCCAGATTCCAGCCGGCAGCCAGGTCGGTCTCCTCGCGCGAGGACGACAGGATTACCACCGGCAGGTGCTTGAGCTTCTCGTCGCCGCGGATCTGCTGCAGGACTTCCAGTCCATCCATGCGCGGCATCTTGATGTCCAGCAGCAGCACGGCCGGATGACCTTCGGGACGGTCGGCATATTGGCCTCGCCGTTGCAGGTAGTCCATCGCTTCCACGCCATCCTCGACGTGGACGATGGGATTGGCCAGGTTGGCATCGCGCAGTGCGTCGATGGCCATTTCGGCATCGGCGTGGCTGTCTTCTGCGAGCAGGATGGTGCGGAATTCGGTCATTACATGGACTCGGTGGTTGACGGCAACGCATCGAGCGCGGCCGGCAGGGTGAATCGGAAGGTGGCGCCCTGGTCAGGCTCGGATTCGGCGCTGATGCTGCCTCCATGACGTGCCAGTACGCGCTTGACGCTGGCCAGGCCAATGCCGGTGCCGGGAAAGTCGCTGGACTTGTGCAGCCGCTGGAACACGCCGAACAGCTTGCCGGCGTACGCCATGTCGAAACCGGCGCCGTTGTCGCGCACGCAGAACTCGTGGCTGCCATCGTCCAGGCGCTGGTGCGATACCTCGACCTGGCTGCGCTCGCGGGTGCTGCTGTACTTGACCGCGTTGCCCAGCAGGTTGAGCCAGACCTGTCGCATCATGTTTTCGTCGGCGACCACGATCGGCAGCGGCTCGATCTTCCATGAGACCTGCTGCGAACTGCCGTCCGCGGCCAGGTTCGCATCCAGCATCGCCCGCGTCTCGGCAACCGTCGACTGCATGTCGACCGGCTGCAGGCGCAGCGCACTGCGGCCGAGGCGTGAATACACCAGCAGGTCGTCGATCAGCTGCGACATGCGCTTGGCCGAATTGCCGATGATGCCCAGGTAATGAAGGCTCTTTTCGTCGGCGTCCTCACCGAGGTGGCGCGCCAACTTGTCGGAGAAGCCGGACACATGGCGCAGCGGCGCACGAAGGTCGTGCGAAACCGAGTAGCTGAACGCCTCCAGCTCGCGGTTGACCTCCGAGACCTGGTCGACCTTGCCTTCGAGCTGGCGGTTGAGCTCGTTGATCTTGCGCTGTGTCGCCTTCTGCGCCGATACGTCGCTGACGGTCAACAGTGCAACCTGGTCTTCGCGGTCAGGCAGGGACATCCGGCTGGCATTGATCAGCACCGTGCGCTCGATGCCATCGGTCGTGGTCTGCACCTGCTCGAAATCCCACAGCTCGCGCCCTCGCGCGAGCACATCGCCGAGGCGCTGCTGCAGGATCGCATCGGTCCATGCGGCATTGGTCTCCAGTTTCTGGCCGTCGCCCGTCTTGCCGTAGAGCTGATCGAATGCGGCGTTATGCATGACCACGCGCTGGTCTGCATCGATCAATGCGATGGGTTCGCGAACCGTCTGCAACACCGCCATGGCGCGGGCGCTGGCCTGGCGCGACTGCCGCTCGGCGGACAATCGCTTCGCCACCTGTCGACCGAGCAACAACGTCACCAGCAACAGCAGCAGCACCTGCACCAGCATCGAGCCCCAGCCCAGCCAGCGCGTCCAGGCACGCTGGCGCTCGGCGTCCCTGATGCGCTTGTCGAGCAGGAACTGCTCATTGGCGAGCAGCTCGCGAATGACGTTGCGGATGGGAAAGCGAGTGACCAGCGGCATGACGACCGGCCCGGCATCGGCGGCGCCAGTCCTGAGCAATTGGTCCACCACTTCCAGGCGGCGTTGGATCAACTCGCCCAGGCGGCCAATGAGCAGTTGCTGGCGCGGGTTGTCGGCGGTCAGTGCCGCCAGCTTCCGCAGCTGCTCGGGAATCTCCTCGCGCCCCTGGGCAATGCGCTGCCGGGTCAGCGGCAGGTCGGCTCCGAGCACCACCACCATCGACGCCGATTCCACCTCGCGCACATTCAGCGCCAGACCGGTGACGGCCGACTCCACTTCATGCGTGTGGGCGACGGCATCGGCCGCCTCGAGGTTGTCCCGGGACAGGTTCTGCAGGAACAGGAACGGGAGGACCACGATCACGAGAATGCCCGCGGCGATGGCGGGCACCCGCCAGCGTCCCAAGCTCTCCCGGGTATCGGAAACGTCCATTTGCCCCCTGACGAGTACCGCGATGGCTGGCGAATCCGCCACGCAGCCGGTAGCAGCTGCCCCGGCCCAGCGGGCGATGCTAGCCGATTTGCCTCGGCGGCAGCGAGCGCTAACACCAACATGAACGATTCAGCTTGCCTGGTACGTGAGCAGCCGTGCCCGCCCCGGAGTCGGCACGACTGCCCCGCAAACGCTGATGTGTTGTAGGCCCGCGCAGACCCGCATAGGCTCCACGCAAAGCCGACAGCCGTCCCCCTCACACTCGCAGGCATCCGCATGAACCGTATCCAGCTTGCCGCCCTTACCACCGCAGTGACGTCCGCCCTGTTGCTCGGCGGTTGCTCCAGGCCGCCGTCGACCGCGACCGACACCGCAGTGGCCACCGCACCCGACGCACCCGCTGCGACAGCGGCAGTCGAGCCCGCGGCGAGTCCGGATGTCTTCCGCTTCAAGATCGGCGCACTCGACGCAGTCGCGCTGAAGGACGGCGACATCGACGTCGCCAACGACGGCAAGACGTTCGCCGTCGGCCAGGCGAGCGCCGACGTCGCCGCGCTACTGACTGCGGCAGGCCTACCGACCGACACGCTGCACCTGAGCATCCAGCCGCTGCTGGTTCGCAGCGATGCCCGGATCCTGTTGTTCGACACCGGCGCCGGTGATGTGTCCTGGGCACGTGCCGGACGTCTGCCGGCTTCGTTGCACGCCGCTGGTGTGGAGCCCTCGCAGGTCACCGACATTTTCCTTTCGCACCAGCACCAGGACCACACCGGCGGACTGCTGGCGCGTGACGGCAAGTTGGCTTTCCCCAACGCCGCCATCCATCTCTCTGCAGCCGAATGGGAATCCCTGAAAAAGGACAAGGATGCAGCGGCCCTCGTGGCCGCGATGACGCCGAAGGTCGCCACGTTCCTGCCCGGTGCTGCCATCGTGCCTGGTGTGGTCACTGCCGTGGACATCGCCGGCCACACGCCCGGGCACAGCGGCTACGAGATCCAGTCGGGCAATGAGCGCCTGCTCTATATCGGCGATGCCGCGCACCACCATGTGATCTCGGTACAGCGACCGCAGTGGACGGTGCAGTACGACCAGGATGCGGCGGTGGCGCAGGCCAGCCGTCGTGCGCTGCTGCAACGCGCATCTGCCGGCAACCTGAGGATCTACTCGGTGCATTTCCCCTTCCCCGGGCTGGGGCACTTCAAGGCCGAGGGCGACAGCTTCGTCTGGGTGCCGGAGGGCTGACGCCCGGCGGACCCGGCGTTACAGACGGCAAGACGACTCGTCGTAGTCGGCAAGGCGCGCGCCGTCCACTTCGACCAGCCGGTCCAGGCGCAGCAACTCACCGCTGCTGATCGACAGGTATTCCTCGCCACTGCGGGCGAAGACATCCGTGATCACGGCGTCGCGTTGCTGATCGGCGCCGCTCTCGTCGCGAAAGCGGATGTGCACCGCCTTGCGCAGGGTCGCGAGGTCCTCGAGCCTGTCGTGGAACTCGCAACTGATGGGGTGATAGCGGGTGTGGTCGTTGCTCACGGCGGTTGCCTCGGTTGCTTCGAGCTCAGGTGGGTCCCGGGCACGGCCGACCCATTGCAGGGTCGGCCGGCCGGGAAGTGCGTCACGAGGTGGTGACGTTCACGGCGACTTCGATGTTGCCGTGCACGGCCTTCGAGTACGGGCAGATCTCGTGGGCGGTGTGCGCAAGCTTTTCGGCGACGTCCTGCGCCAGGCCGGGGATGCGGACGTCGAAGCGGGCGCCCAGCAGCCAGGCAGCGCCGGTCTGTCCGAGCACGATCTCGATGTCGACCGACAGGTCCTCCGGCAGCTTCACGCGCTTCTGCGCGGCAACCAGGCCGATGGCGGTGATGTAGCACGACGACCACGCGCCGGCGAACAACTGCTCCGCGGTCGGATGCGGAGCCACGTCGGGAAACTCGTAGCCCGGGTGGCCAGGGGACGTCAGTGACAGGTTGACGCTGCCGTGGTCGGCACCGGCAAGCGCCGGGTTGACGGTGGTGTGGGTCTTGCCGGTGAAGAGGACCTTGTCGATCTTGCTCATGGTGGATTGCTCTCTGTCTGGATAAGGGAGATATAAAACGGATGCGTCCAGATCGCATGCGCTACATACATTGGGAGGAGTCCGTCGAACTGGCGAACTGCCGGAGGAAAGTGGGACCATTGCCCTCAACCCCTCCGACCAACTTCGCCTCGCATTCGATTGCATCGCATGCGATGGAGCGCACTCTAGGGAGGTGGACTGGGGGAGTCAATCGACCGGGGCGGGTCGGTTCAGGCTGCATTAATCGGACGCGCTTCGGTCGCATGCGCGCTACTTCACGTTCCTGGCCCCGGCTAGCGCTCCGGCGGTGGCCAAGCGGCCGGCGAGGCGCCCGGACAGCGTTCCAGCCTACAATCGCCTGGCGGAGTTTTTGCCGGTTCCAGGCCTGAATCGATCGTCTCTTTCGAGGCTGAATGAAGCTTCCCTCCCCTCTGTTCGACCGCGGCAGGTACTTCCTCCTGGGCCATGCGTGGCTCCCGCTTCTCGCATTCGCAGTGCTTGTCCCGCTGCTGATGGTCTTCGGCGGAGACCAGTGGGTTGCTGATCACGTGTATGCCTGGCAGGGCCACGCATGGACGCTGCGGCGCGGATTCGTAACCGATCGCCTCCTCCATCAGACCGGGCGCAACCTCAGCCTTGCTACTTGGCTGGGCGTGGCAGTGGCCTGGCTGCTGGCCCGCAGGCAACCACGATGGTTCGCACTGCGTCGACCGCTTGCGTACTTGCTGCTCTGCGTGGCTTTGACGGCGGCCCTCGTCGCCTGGGTGAAATCCTGGTCCAACATGGATTGCCCGTGGGACCTGATCCGTTACGGCGGCACGCGCGAGTATGTCCGGCTTCTGCAGTTGCGACCGATAGGGCTGTCACGCGGCGTCTGCTTCCCGGCCGGAGGGGCCAGCGGCGGCTACGCCTGGGTAGCGCTGTACTTCTTCTTCGCGGTGGTCCGCCCCGGTTGGCGCTGGGCGGGACTGGCCGCCGGCCTGGCCGCCGGGCTGGTTTTCGGAATCGCACAGCAACTGCGCGGCGCCCACTTCCTGTCGCACGACGTGTGGACGCTGGCCATCAGCTGGGCGGTGGCACTCACCCTCTACCTGGCCTTCTGGGAACGCGACGACGCAGCCACCGGCGGCTGACCGAGTCCCTCGACGAGCAGCAACGACAACGACTGCGGTCGGCGATGCCAGCGGCATTCGGAACGCGACCCTTCCCCGTGTTGGTCGCGTGAACGGCGCCGCCTGCGCGAAGCCTATGATGGCGACCGAGCACCCCGCAGCGGCCGCCATGGCCGGCGGCGAACCGGACGTCTTGCGGTTGGAGAATCCCAATGCGCATTTCCGCACGTCACTTTCCAATAGCCTTGCTGCTGTTCGTCGCCGCCGCCGGGGCCACGCCCCAGGCCATTGCGCCCGTCGCGATGCAGGCTGCCTCCGCGCCATCGTCCGATGCCTTCAGCGCCGAACAGCTCGACCAGATGATGGCGCCGCTGGCGCTGTATCCCGATTCGCTGCTCGCCCAGGTTCTGATGGCGTCGACCTACCCGGGCGACGTCGCCGATGCGGTCAAGTGGTCGAAGGCGCATCCCGACGCCAAGGGCGATGACGCCGTGCGCCAGGTCGCAAGCCAGTCGTGGGACCCGAGCGTGCAGTCGCTGGTGGCGTTCCCGCAGGTGCTGGACGTGCTGGGCAAGGATCCGGCCTGGGTGCAGCGGATGGGCGACGCATTCCTGGCCCAGCCCGATCAGGTGATGGATTCGGTGCAGCGACTGCGACGGCAGGCGCAGTCCGCCGGCAACCTCAAGTCGACCGAGCAACTCAAGGTCAGCAGCGAACCGGCCGCCGGCGCGACCACCACGGTGGCACCGGCCGCCTCGACGATCATCATCGAACCGGCCGACCCGCAGGTCGTGTACGTGCCGGCCTACAACTCGACCACGGTCTACGGCCCCTGGCCCTACCCTTCCTACCCGCCGTACTACTACCCACCTTCTCCGTACTACTACCCGGGCAGCGCGCTGTGGGCAGGCCTGGCCTTCGGCACCGGCGTGGCGATCACTGCATCGCTTTGGGGCGACTTCAACTGGGGCCACGGCGACATCGACATCGACGTCGACCGTTACAACAACATCAACTCCAACCGCCAGATCAACCGCGGCGACAACACCTGGCGCCACAACGCCGCCAATCGCGACGGCGTGCCCTATCGCGACCGTGCAAGCCGCGAGCAGTTCGGGCGGCAGAAGGATGGCGCCGCGCAGCGCGACAACTTCCGCGGCCACGATCCGGCACGCGCCGCCGACCGCGAGCGCGCACGCGAGTCGATGTCACAGCGCGGCTTCGACACGCCCGCCGCGAGCAACCGCGAGGCGCGAGATCGCGCGGGACAGGCCTCGCGGCAGATGGACCGGCAGCAGGCAGGCGGACGCGACGCCGCGTCGGCGCGCCAGGGCGCGCAGAACCGCGCCAACGCACCGGGTGATTATCAGCGCAATGCGCAGGCGCGCCAGGGCACTCGCCAGCAGTACCAGGGCAACCGCGGCGGGCAGAGCAACGCCTTCGCCGGCGCCGGCAATCCCGGCCAGGCCCGCGCATCGTCCAATCGCGGCCACGGCAGTTACTCCGCATCGCAGCGGCCGTCCAGTGCACGCGGTGGTGGTCACCAGATGCAACGCCCGTCGCGTCCGCCGCGCTCGGGTGGCGGCCGGCGTCGTTGAGAGGAGACGAAGATGATCACCGCCATTCGCTTGTTCGCGATGACCTGCCTAGCCCTGATCGCCCCGCTCTGCGTTGCGCAGGAGGCGTTCCCGACACAGGAGGCGGCCGCGCAGGCATTGGTGGCTGCGCTTGGAACTTCCAAGGCCGACGAAGCGCGCCTTGGCGCAATCCTCGGACCCGACTGGAAAACCTTCGTGCCCAGCGGCAGCGTCGACCGCGACGACGTGGATGCCTTCCTCACCCGGTATCGCGAAAAGCATTCGTTCCAGACACCGTCTGCCGGCCGCGCCATCCTGGCCGTCGGCAAGGACACCTGGACCCTGCCGGTGCCGCTGGAGAAGAAACCAACGGGCTGGGTGTTCAACGTCAAGGCGGGCGAACCGGAGATCCGCGCGCGCCGGATCGGTCGCAACGAACTCGATGCGGTCCAGGCGGTCCTGGCCTACCACGACGCGCAGATGGACTATGCCTCGGTGGACCGTGACGGCAACGGCGTGCTCGCCTACGCGCAGAAGTTTCTCAGCAGCGACGGCCTGCACGACGGCCTCTACTGGCCCGAGGAGAACGGCGTCGACGACAGCCCACTCGGCCCGTTGTTCGGCGACGACACGCCCGACGGCGAATGGCACGGATACAAGTACCGGATCCTCACCGCGCAGGGCCCGTCGGCGCCGGGCGGTGAGTACGACTACATGCTGGGCGACACGATGAGTCGCGGCTTCGCCCTGATCGCCTGGCCGGCCAAGTACGCCGACACCGGCGTGATGAGCTTCATGGTCAGCCACGAGGGCGAAGTGTTCGAGAAGGACATGGGGCCCGACAGCCAAAAGCTTGCGGAGGCGATGACGCGCTTCGACCCCGACAGCAGCTGGAAGGAAGTGCCGACGGAGACGTCGCCGGCAGCCAAGTAGAGGGCGCATAGCCCGCGGCCAGGAGGGTCGCGATGAGGATCGCGTTTGCCGCCGCGCTGTTGCTCGTCACAGGGTGCAGCTCCACGCCATCCAAAGTGGAGCCGCAACCGGCGCCCACGCAATCGGAAGCGGACAAGGCCGTGGATGCCGGCCGCGGCGAGTTCACCGTCGCCGCAGGTATGAACGACACGTGGAATGCGGTCGGACAGATCCTGATCCGCCTCGACGGTGTCAGCTACGAGATGCGCGCGCAGATGCTGGGCATCTACACCGTGCGCTACCGCGGCGAGCGTTTCATCATCCTCACCCGGGGACTGCTGGCGAGCAGCGAGCGCAAGGGGCTGGCGACGGAAGTCGGCGCGCTATGGCTGGACGGCAAACCCAACAACAGCGCCGCAGCGCGCGACCTGCTCAAGCAGTTGCAGCGACGACTGCCGGACGAACTGGCCCTGATCGCGGCCGGTGGCCGGGGCAAGCCGAAGCATTGAACGCCCCAGTGTCAGCTCGGCGGCCGCGCTATCCTTCGCAGCGATGAGCACCCTTCAATCCAGCATTCATGCCGAAATGACGGCGCTGCTCGGCGATGGCTGGCGCACCGATCCCAGCGAACGCCTTGCGTACGCCTACGACAACTCGCGGCGGCAATCCCTGCCGGATGCAGTTGCGCTGCCGACCACGCGCGAGCAGGTCGTCGCGCTGGTGCGTGCCTGCCGAGTCCACGGCGTGCCCGTTGTTGCGCGCGGACGGGGCACCAATACCACCGGCGCTGCGGTGCCGATTGCCGCGGGTGTGGTGGTCTCGTTCGAGCGGATGAACCGCATCGTCGATATCCGTCCCGGCGATCGCTGCGCGGTGGTGGAGCCCGGCGTACTTAACGGCGATCTGCAGGCGGCGCTGAAGCCGCATGGATTGTTCTGGCCACCCGATCCCACCAGCGCCGGCTACAGCACCGTCGGCGGCAACCTTGCCTGCAATGCCGGCGGCCCGCGCGCGGTGAAATACGGTGCCAGCCGCGACAACGTGCTGGCCATCACCGCGGTGACCGGCACCGGCGAGCTGATCCACTGCGGTACCGCCACCACCAAGGGCGCGACCGGTTACGACCTGCAACGCCTTCTGGTCGGCAGTGAAGGCACGCTGGCACTGATCGTCGAGGCCAGCCTGCGCCTGACGCCGGCAGCGAAGTCGCGGCGGGCCTTGCGCGCGATCTACCGCGACGTGTCGAGCGCGGCGCAGGCAGTGGCGCGACTGATGGCGCAACCGCTGACGCCTTCGATGCTCGAGTTCATGGATGCCAATGCAGTGCGGCTGGCACGCGACGTCGGCGGCGCCGACTTGCCGCACGATGCCGGTGCGCTGTTGATGGTCGAGGCCGATGGTGATGCCCAGACGCTGCCGCACGACATCGAAGCCCTGATGCGCGCCGCCGAGGGCGACGGCCTGATCTCGATCGACGATGCCGCCGACGAGGCCGCGCGCGAGAAGCTGTGGGCCGCGCGCAAGGCGCTCTCGCCGTCGTTGCGCACGCTGGCGCCGGGCAAGATCAATGAAGACGTGGTCGTGCCGGTGTCGCGCATTCCGCAGCTGGTCGATGGCGTGCAGTCGCTGTCGCGCGAGTTCGCATTGCCGATCGTCTGCTTCGGCCATGCCGGCAACGGCAACCTGCATGTGAACCTGCTCTACGATCCAGCTGACACATCGCAGAACGAACGTGCGCATGCGGCGATGGGACGTGTGTTCGCACTGACGCTTTCGCTGGGTGGCACCTTGTCGGGCGAGCACGGCATCGGCCTGGCCAAGCGCGAGTTCATGCCGCAGGCGATCGATGCGCCGACGCTGGCGATGATGCGGGCGGTGAAGGCGGCGTTCGATCCGGACGGGATTCTGAATCCGGGGAAGCTGTTGCCGGACTTGTAACCGTCATCCCGGCGAAAGCCGGGATCCAGGCCATCACCGTCGATGGATACCGGCTTCGTCGGGATGACGCGATTTCGCGGAAGGGCTACGGGCCTGGGTCCCGGCGTTCGCCGGGACGACGCGGCCTATCCGAAATGCTCGTAACCCTTGCGCGGCGGCTGCCATTCCAGTGCGTCCGCGTCGAAGGCGCGCACGCCTTCCTTCGCGGTGATGCGACCGACCCAGCTGAGCTGCACGCCGACGCTGTCGGCGAGTTGCTGGACGTCTTCGAGCCGATCGGACGGTGCGGTGAAGCACAGTTCGTAGTCGTCGCCACCCGCCACCTGCAGAAACCTGCGTGCATCTCCGCTGGCGAACGCCATCAGCGCATCGGAGGCGGGCAGCGAATCCAGGTCGAGGTCGGAACCGTTGCCGCTTCCGCGGCAGATGTGGCCCAGGTCGGCAAGCAGTCCGTCGGACAGATCAACGCAGGCATGCGCCATGCCGACCAGTGCCCGGCCAAGCGCAACGCGCGGCACCGGTCTGTCGAGACGGGTGCGCAGTCGCGCATCAACGACTTCACCAGCGCACCATTGCTCCAGTGCCGCAGCGGCGTCGCCGAGCGTGCCACTGACCCAGACGTCGTCGCCGACCCGCGCAGCATCACGACGCAGTGCGCTGCCGGGCGCGACAAAGCCGTGCACGGTCACGCTGATCGAGAGAGGGCCGCGCGTGGTATCGCCGCCGACGAGGGTGATGCGGTGCTGCGAGGCCAGGTCGAGGAAACCGTCGAGGAAACCGTCGAGCCAGGTTTCATCGTTGTCGGGCAGTGACAGCGACAGCGTGCACCAGGCAGGCTCCGCACCCATCGCCGCCAGATCGGAGAGATTGACGGCCAGCGCCTTCCAGCCGATGTCGGCGGGCGCGGTTTCGGGCGGGAAATGCACGCCGGCGTTGAGCGTGTCGGTGGCAACGACCAGCTGCATCCCGGTCGGGATCTGCAGTACCGCGGCGTCGTCGCCGATGCCGACGATCACGTCGTCACGATCAGTGACGCGGGAACGGATGCGGGCGATGAGGTCGAACTCGGCCATGTTGTTCTCTTGCGCACTGCCCTCACCCCGGCCCTCTCCCGCATGCGGGAGAGGGAGCAAAGCTTACCTGCGCGGCGCCTGCACTTCGGTCGCGCGCCACGCCGCGGCGGCATGGTCGAGCACGCCGTTGACGTAGGTGTGGCCGTGCTCGGCGCCGAAGCGCTTGACCGACTCGATGGCCTCGTTGATCACCACGCGGTACGGCACGTCCGGACGTAGGCGCAACTCGTAGGCGGCGATGCGCAGTGCAGCACGCTCGATCGCATCGACCTGGTCGATCTCGCGGTCGAGGAACGGTTGCAGCGCCTCGTCGAGGTCGTTGCAGTGCTGGTCGACGCCACGCACCAGGTCCTCGAAGTACTCCAGGTCGGCGACTTCGTGTGCCTGCTCGTGGGCGAACTGCGAAATCACGTCCGGCGCGGTGGCGCCCGACATCTGCCAGGCATACACGGCCTGCAGCGCGCGACGACGCGCACGCGAACGGGCTACGGGGTCGATTCCATCGTTGCGACGGCGGTTCATGGCAGTTGTCCCAGCAGGTGACTCATTTCCAACGCGGCCAGTGCCGCCTCTTCGCCCTTGTTGCCGTGGCTGCCGCCTGCGCGGGCCTCGGCATCTTCGTGGCGCTCGACCGCGAGCACGCCGTTGGCCACGGGCAGGCCGTAGTCCAGCGATACACGCATCAGGCCATCCGAGCATCCGTCGGCGACCTGTTCGTAATGACGGGTGTCGCCGCGCACGACGCAACCCAGTGCAACCACGGCGGCATGCTGCCCGGCGGCGCCAAGGCGCGCGGCCACGAGCGGGATCTCCCAGGCGCCGGGGACGCGGATCACGTCGACCGCGGTTTCGGCCACGCCGTTGTCGGTAAACGTCTTGCGTGCGCCGGCCACCAGCGTATCGGTGATGCGCGGGTTCCAGCGACTGGCGATGATCGCGAAACGCGCGCCTTCGGGGCTGCGCAGGTCGCCTTCGTAATGGGGCATGGGGGATTGTCCGGAGTGGGCGGGCATTTTAGCGCGTTAAGGGAACAGGCCTCGGCCTACGGCCTCGACCCCCTCCCGGCCTCCCCCTGCAAGCAGGGGGAGGAGCGAAGCGTCAGTGCGGAAGTTCGACGTACTCGACCACTTCCAGGCCAAAGCCGGCCAGGCCGATCTGCCGGCGCGGGGTGCCGAGCACCCGCAGCTTGCCCAGGCCGAGATCGGCCAGGATCTGGCCGCCGGCACCGTTGCGGCGCCACTCGGCGAGGGCGTGCCCCGGGGTCGCCGCCGCCGGCGTGGCGTCAGCGTCGGCCTGCACCGGCGCGCGCACGCGTGCCAGCAGTGCGTCGGCATCGGCGCCGTCCGCCAGCAGCACCAGTGCGCCGCTGCCCTGGCTGGCGATCGCCTTGAGCACGTCGCCGACCGCCGGGCCGAAATCCGCGCGCCGCCAGTGCACTGCATCGGCCAGCGGATTGAGCATGTGCACGCGCACCATGGTCGGCGATGCCGGGTCGGGCTCGCCGCGACGCAGGGCGAAATGCAGGCCGTGGCTGAGGCGGTCGCGGTAGGTGAACAACTGGAACGGGCCGTGCTCGGTCTCGACCTCGCGCTCGTCGATACGCTCGATCGTGTGTTCGGTCTCGAGGCGGTATCGGATCAGTTCCTCGATCGAGCCGATCTTCAGGCCGTGCTCGGCGGCGAACAGTTCCAACTGCGGGCGACGCGCCATGCCGCCATCGGGGTTGAGGATCTCCACCAGCACGCCGGCCGGTTCCATGCCCGCAAGCAACGCCAGGTCGGCGGCCGCCTCGGTATGGCCGGCGCGGTTGAGTACGCCACCGGGCTGGGCCTGCAGCGGGAAGATGTGACCGGGCTGGTTGAGATCGCTCGGCGCCGCGTCCGGACGCACCGCGGTGCGGATGGTGTGGGCGCGGTCGTAGGCGGAGATGCCGGTGGTGACGCCTTCGGCCGCCTCGATGCTCACCGTGAAGTTGGTGTGGTGCTGCGAAGTGTTGTCGCGAACCATCGGCGGCAGGCCGAGCTGGCGGCAGCGTTCGCGAGTGAGCGAAAGGCACACCAGGCCGCGTGCATGCGTGACCATGAAGTTGATGTCCTGCGGGCGCACGAGTTCGGCGGCCATGATCAGATCGCCTTCGTTCTCGCGGTCCTCGTCATCGACGATGACGACCATGCGGCCGTTGCGGATTTCTTCGAGCAGTTCGGGGATGGGGCTGAAAGGCATGGGGTGTTCCTTAATTCTTCGCCAGAAGGCGCTCGACATAGCGCGCGACCAGGTCGATCTCGAGATTGACCGCATCACCGACGGCGGTTTGCGCGAACGCGGTGTTGGCAACCGTGTGCGGAATCAGCGCGACGTCGAAGCCGTCGTCATCGACTTCGTTGACGGTCAGGCTGACACCGTCGACGCAGATCGATCCCTTCTTGGCGATGTAGCGCAGCAGCGGCGCCGGTGCGTTGAAGCGCCAGCGCTGCGCGCGCGCATCTTCGGTGACGGAGGCGACACGGCCGAGCCCGTCGACGTGACCGCTGACCAGGTGACCGCCGAGGCGATCGGTCGGGCGCATCGCCCGCTCAAGGTTCAGCACCGCGCCCGTCTTGAGCGCGCCGAGCGTGGTCAACGACAAGGTTTCGTTGGAGGCATCGGCAGCGAACGAGTTCGCGTCGAACTCGACCACGGTCAGGCACACGCCGTTGACGGCGATGCTCTCGCCGAGCTTGACCGAATCGAACTCGAGCGTGCCGACGTCGACGGTCAGGCGAACGTCGCCGCCGCGGCTCTCGGTGCTTGCGAGGCGGCCGACGCCTTCGATGATGCCGGTGAACATCAGCGCACCCCCGGCAGGGAGGCGACGCAGGCAGAAATGTTGATGGAAGCAAGGACGATGGACATGAAACGTTTCCCGCAAAGGTGAGCGAAAAACGCCTCAAGGCATGAGGCAGGCACACGGCCGCGAGGCCGTGGGCAGCTGTCTTCTTTCATCCGGACTATGAGCGGCGCCATCGCTGGCTCCGCTGGACCGTCGGCTCCGGCATCTGACCGGATCTGCTGACCCTCCGGCGTGACCGGAGGCGCTCGCGGGCTCGTGCAGACTGGCCTGGGCTGGCCTGCACCTACCGCCGGTGGGGAATTCCACCCCGCCCTGAAGACGTCGTGTTGTGGTTGCCGGTGGATTGGCGCGGCGATTCTAGCATCCGGGTCCGGGGCGGCCTCCGGGCCGGTCGGCGGACGCAGTGTTCCACCGGTCCGGGTTGGAGGTCAGCGTTTGCTGCGCAGGTGGAGGAACAGTGGCCACTGGATCAGGCGGGTGTCGCCCTCCCCGCCCCAGGCCGCGGCCAGCTCCGGACCGTGGCGGGCGACCGGGTCCTCGCCGGTGTCGGCGGCGCAGCGGGCCACCGCCGACATGCTCGACAGGTAGCGCAGGAACTGGCCCAGGCCCCATTCGACCTCCAGCCACAGCTCCGGTGCGGGCAGTGCCGGGAACGGCCAGTCGTAGCCGGCGTAGCGGGCATCGATCTGTGCGCGTTCGGGCGGCCAGTAGGGTTCGATGCGGGCGCGGAAGGCTTCCACCGCATCGACCATCCCCTCCGGCGCGATGAAGTCACCGTAGCCCCAGGCCGCGAGCACGCCGCCGTGGGTGAGCACGCGCTCGCATTCGCGGAAGAACGGTTCGCGATCGAACCAGTGCAGCGCCTGCGCGACCGCCACCAGCTGCACGCTACCGTCGCCAAGCGTGGTGCGTTCGCCGGGCTCGACCGCGAGGCTGACATTGCCCTGCCCGCCCTGCGCCCAGTGCTGGGCCAGCTGCTTGGCGCTGGGTTCGGTGGCATGGACGTGGGCGAAGCGGGCCGCCAGGCCGCGCGTAGCCTGGCCGCTGCCGCAGCCCGGTTCCCAGACATTGGCGGTGGCCGGAACGGCCGCGGCGATCGCGTCGAACAACGCGTCCGGGTATTCCGGGCGCGCCTGCGCGTAGGCATCGGCGACCGCGGAAAAGTGGTCCTTGAAGTTCGTCGATGCCGGGTCCGTGGCCATGACTGCCTCCTTTGTGGCGGTGATTCGCTAGCCGCCTGCTGTCGTCGGTTGCGGCCGCAACAGCAGCCTTACGTCCTGGCCAATGTAGCGCGACTCGACGATGGCCATGTCGAGCTTCTGTGACATCGCGTCGATGGCGAGGCCATCGAACATTGGCCGCGCGCGTTCGCCCAGCAACACCGGCGCCACGTACAGCAGCACTTCGTCGACCAGTTCCGCGGCGAGGAAAGCACCTGCAAGCGTGGCGCCGGCTTCGAGCTGGATCTCGTTGACGCCGCGCTCTGCAAGCAGGCGCAGCACCGCTTCGAGGTCGAAGCGGCCTTCGCGCACGGTCACTGCCGCCAACTGGGCCTGGATGCCGCGCGGCGGTTTGGCATCGGGTGCGTGGATGTAGAGCGTCGGCGCATCGCCTTCGCGCACGCGGCCGCGCGCGACCGTGGCCAGGCCCGGGTCGAGCACGACGCGCAGCGGGGCCACGAACGGCGTGTCGCCTTCCAACCGCACGGTCAGCGACGGGTCGTCGGCGAGCACGGTGCCGGCGCCGGTCACGATCGCGCCGGCGCGTGCGCGCCAGTGCTGCACGTCGAGGCGCGAGGCTTCGCCGCTGATCCACTTCGACTCGCCACTGGCCAGCGCGCTGCGCCCGTCCAGGCTGGTCGCCAGCTTCACCCGCAACCAGGGGCGCCCACGTTCGACACGCGACAGAAAGCCGCGGTTGAGTGCACGCGCCTGCGTTTCCATCAAACCCGATTCGACCGCGATGCCAGCGGCCTTCAAACGTTCGAAGCCGGCGCCGTCGACCTGCGGAAACGGATCGCGCATCGCCGCGACCACGCGCGTGACGCCGGCGGCAATCAATGCATCGGCACAAGGACCAGTGCGTCCGGTATGCGCGCATGGTTCCAGCGTTACGTAGGCCGTCGCACCGCGGGCGCGTTCGCCCGCTGCGCGCAAGGCAAAAACTTCGGCATGCGGCTCACCGGCACGCTGGTGCCAGCCTTCGCCGACGACCTCATCGCCGTGCGCGATCACGCAACCCACCATCGGGTTGGGCTTGGTGGTGTAGGCACCGCGCTCGGCCAGGCGCAGGGCCTGGGCCATCATCGCGTGGTCGGTGGCGGTGAACGCCATCAGCGCTTCCTGCCGCGTGGCGTCGGCTCCGGCTCGCCATCGAGCAACGGCAACTGGCCTTCGGCGGAGCTGTCGCTTTCGAGACGGTCGAGCTCCTCGCGGAAGTCCGCCACGTCCTGGAACGCACGGTAGACCGAGGCGAATCGCACGTAGGCGACGTGGTCGAGCTTGCGCATCTCGGCCATGACGAATTCGCCGACGCGACGCGATTGCAGCTCGCGCTCGGCGGTCATGCGCAGCTGGTGCACGACTGCGCGCACCGCCGCTTCGATCTGCTCTTCCGCCACCGGCCGCTTCTGCAGCGCGCGGTCGAAACTCGCTCGCAGTTTGCGTGCGTCGAACGCCTCGCGGCGGCCGTCGCTCTTGATCACCAGCGGCAGCTTCAGCTCGATGGTTTCAAGCGTGGAAAAGCGTTCGCCGCAGGCCTCACAGACACGGCGCCGGCGAATCGTGGCGCCATCGTCGGACACCCGCGAGTCGATCACGCGGGTGTCGTTGTGTTGGCAGAAGGGGCAATGCATCGCGTTACCCCTTTCCGCGCCGCAGCGTCACACGAGCCGCCGGCGTGGCCATCCTCAGCCGTAGACCGGGAACTTGCGGCACTGCTGGGTGACCTTCTCGCGCACTTCGGCGATGACCTTGTCGTCGCCCGGTGCATCGAGCACGTCGCAGATCCAGTTGGCCAGTTCGACGCAGTCGGCCTGCTGGTAGCCACGGGTGGTCACGGCCGGAGTGCCGATGCGCAGGCCCGAGGTCACGAACGGCTTCTGCGGGTCGTTCGGCACGGCGTTCTTGTTGACCGTGATGTGGGCCTTGCCGAGCGCGGCTTCCGCATCCTTGCCGGTGACGCCCTTGCCGATCATGTCGATCAGCATCAGGTGGTTCTCGGTGCCGCCGGAGACGATCTTGTAGCCGCGCTTGATGATGGTCTCGGCCATCGCCTGGGCGTTCTTCACGACCTGCTGCTGGTAGGTGGTGAACTCCGGTTCCAGCGCTTCCTTGAAGGCGACCGCCTTGGCCGCGATCACGTGCATCAGCGGACCGCCCTGGATGCCCGGGAAGACGATGCTCTGCAGCTTCTTGACCAGGTCCTCGGACGGGTCCTTGGCGACGATGATGCCGCCACGCGGGCCGCGCAGCGTCTTGTGCGTGGTCGAGGTGACCACGTGGGCATGCGGCAGCGGGTTCGGGTAGACACCGGCGGCAACCAGGCCGGCGACGTGGGCCATGTCGACGAACAGGAACGCACCGACCTTGTCGGCGATGGCGCGGAAGCGCGCCCAGTCGATCTTCTGCGAATAGGCCGAGAAGCCGGCGACGACCATCTTCGGCTTGTGCTCCAGGGCGAGCTTCTCGACTTCGTCGTAATCGATCATGCCCTGGTCGTCGACGCCGTACTGGACGGCGTGGAAGAGCTTGCCGCTGGCATTGACCTTGGCGCCGTGGGTGAGGTGGCCGCCGTGGGCCAGCGACATGCCCAGGATCGTGTCGCCGGGGTTGAGCAGGGCGAAATACACCGCCTGGTTGGCCTGCGAGCCCGAGTGCGGCTGGACGTTGGCGTAGTCCGCGCCGAACAGCTGCTTGAGGCGGTCGATGGCGAGCTGCTCGGCCACGTCGACGTACTCGCAGCCACCGTAGTAGCGCTTGCCGGGGTAGCCTTCAGCGTACTTGTTGGTCAGGACGCTGCCCTGGGCCTCCATCACGCGCGGGCTGGCGTAGTTCTCCGAGGCGATCAGTTCGACGTGATCCTCCTGGCGGCGGGCCTCATTGGCGATGGCCTGGGCCAGTTCATCGTCGTAACCGGCGATACGGGCAGAGCTGGGGAACATTCGCGAAACCTCGAACGGTGGGCGGATATGGGGTGATTGGGCCAGGCGGGGTGGCGCAATCAGACCCCGGATGGTAGCCCAGGGCTTAAAATGCGGCCAGCAATGGGCCACCTGACCCCAGGCGGCCTGCTCCCCACCCCAAGATTTCCCACCCCACGGGGAACCCGATCGTGAAATGGCTTTTTGTCTTCCTTTTCCTCGCCAGCGCGGTCTACGTGCACTTCCGCGGCAAGGTACGGCACCGTCTGGGCCGCCAGCTGCTGGACCACTCCACCTTCATGGCGCCGGTCAACGTGCTCATGTATGCGTTCTCGCGCGTGCCGACCACCGCCTTCATCCCTGAACCGGGCGACCACTTCCCCGAGCTGGAGCCGCTGCGCGCCAACTGGCAGGTCATCCGCGAGGAGGCCCGCCGCCTGCGCGAGCTGCAGCACATCAAGGCCGCCGAGGGCTACAACGACGTCGGTTTCAACTCGTTCTTCCGCCGTGGCTGGAAGCGCTTCTACCTGAAGTGGTACGACGACGCCCACCCGTCCGCGGCTGAACTGTGCCCGCAGACCACCGCCCTGCTGCGGCAGATCCCCAGCGTCAAGGCGGCGATGTTCACCGAGCTGCCGCCGGGCGGCGAGCTGCGCCCGCACCGCGACCCCTTCGCCGGCTCGCTGCGCCTGCACCTGGGACTGGAGACGCCAAACGACGACGGCTGCTTCATCGAGGTCGACGGCAACCGCTACAGCTGGCGCGACGGCCAGTGGACGATGTTCGACGAGACTTTCATCCACAGTGCCCGCAACGACACCCAGAGCAACCGGATCATCCTGTTCTGCGACGTCGAGCGTCCGATGAAGTACCGCTGGGCGCAGGCGCTGAACCGCTTCATCGCGCGCAACCTGATCGCCGCCGGCGCCTCGCCGAACATGGAGGGCGACAAGACCGGCGGGATCAACCGGCTGTTCAAGTACTTCTATGTGCTGCGGCTCAAGGCCAAGGGGCTGAGGGAGCGCAACAAGAGCCTGTATTACGGGCTGAAGTATCTGGCGGTGGTGCTGGTGGCTGCGTTCATCATCTGGATCTGAGCCGCCCTCCCCCTCTCCCTGGCTACCTGCGGCAGCCTGTCCCTCCCACACAAGGGGGGAGGGTTACCGCATTTCCCTCTCCCCTTGTGGGAGAGGGACAGGCCGCGAATCCGGCCAGGGAGAGGGGGAAGCGACCGCCCCGAACCCGTATAATCACCGATTCCCCGCCCTGCCCCAGGCCTCCCGGCCCGGCTCGGCGCGTCCCGCGTTCCGGAGTGCCCATGTCGCAATACATCTACACCATGAACGGTGTCAGCAAGACCGTTCCGCCGAAGCGCCAGATCATCAAGGACATCTCGTTGTCCTTCTTCCCCGGCGCGAAGATCGGCCTGCTCGGCCTCAACGGCGCGGGCAAGTCGACGGTGCTCAAGATCATGGCCGGCGTCGACACCGACTTCGTCGGCGAAGCGCGTCCGCAGCCGGGCATCAAGGTCGGCTACCTCGCCCAGGAGCCGCAGCTCGATCCGACCCACACCGTTCGCCAGGCCGTCGAAGTCGGCGTCGGTGACGTGCTCAGCGCGCAGGCCGCGCTCGATGCCGTCTACGCCGCCTACGCCGAAGAAGGCGCCGATTTCGACAAGCTCGCCGCCGAGCAGCAGCGCCTGGAGGCGATCCTCGCCACCGGCGACGCGCACATGCTCGAGCAGCAGCTGGAAGTGGCCGCCGATGCGCTGCGCCTGCCGCCGTGGGACGCGGTGGTCGGCAAGCTGTCGGGTGGTGAAAAGCGCCGCGTCGCGCTGTGCCAGCTGCTGCTGCAGAAGCCGGACATGCTGCTGCTCGACGAACCGACCAACCACCTCGACGCCGAGTCGGTGGAATGGCTGGAGCAGTTCCTCGCGCGCTACACCGGCACCGTGGTGGCCGTCACCCACGATCGCTACTTCCTCGACAACGCCGCCGAGTGGATCCTCGAGCTCGACCGCGGCCGCGGCATTCCGTGGAAGGGCAACTACACCGACTGGCTGATGCAGAAGGAAGAGCGCCTCAAGCAGGAAGAGGGCCAGGAAAAGGCGCGCCAGAAGGCGATCCACAAGGAACTCGAGTGGGCGCGCCAGAACGCCAAGGGCGGCCGCTCCAAGGGCAAGGCGCGCCTTGCCCGCCTCGATGAGCTGCAGTCGGTCGACTACCAGCGTCGCAACGAGACCAACGAGATCTTCATCCCGCCGGGCGAGCGCCTTGGCAACTCGGTGGTCGAGTTCAAGAACGTCAGCAAGAAGTTTGGCGACCGCCTGCTGATCGACAACCTCAGCTTCCTCGTCCCGGGCGGCGCGATCGTCGGCATCATCGGCCCGAACGGCGCCGGCAAGTCGACGCTGTTCAAGATGATAACCGGCCAGGAAAAGCCGGACTCCGGCGAGATCACGATGGGCTCGACGGTCAAGCTGGCCTATGTCGACCAGAGCCGCGACAAGCTGGAAGGCAACCACAACGTCTTCCAGGAAGTGTCCGGTGGCCTGGACATCCTCAACATCAACGGTGTCGAGATCCAGTCGCGCGCCTATATCGGCCGCTTCAACTTCAAGGGCCAGGACCAGCAGAAGCTGGTCGGCTCGCTGTCGGGCGGTGAGCGCGGTCGCCTGCACATGGCCAAGACCCTGCTGCAGGGCGGCAACGTGCTGCTGCTCGACGAACCGTCCAACGACCTCGACATCGAGACCCTGCGTGCGCTGGAAGACGCGCTGCTGGAGTTCCCGGGCAACACCTTCGTCATTTCGCATGACCGCTGGTTCCTGGACCGCATCGCCACGCACATCCTCGCCTTCGAGGGCGACTCGCACGTGGAGTTCTTCCAGGGCAACTACCGCGAGTACGAGGAAGACAAGAAGCGTCGCCTCGGTGCCGAGGGTGCGCAGCCGCATCGCCTGAGGTTCAAGGCGCTGAAGTGACGATCTGGCCCGCGCCCGCTTTGCGGGCGCGGCTTTGCCAGATCGTCATCCGGCGTAGGCCGGGATCCATTTTGCCGTTGCAGTACACGCGCCGGAGCGACACGTGACCTTCATTACGTCCCTGAAGCAACGCTGGACCCAGGCAAACTCGCTGGTCTGCGTCGGCCTCGATCCGGAGCCGGCGAAGTTCCCGGCGCGCTTCAAGGGCGACCCGGACGCGGTGTTCAACTTCTGCCGCGCGATAGTCGATGCCACCGCGCAGTACGCCTGCGCGTTCAAGCCGCAGATCGCCCACTTCGCCGCGCTCGGTGCCGAAGATGCATTGCAGCGACTGGTCGCGCATATCCACGCTTTGCACCCCGGCATCCCGGTGATCCTCGACAGCAAGCGCGGCGACATCGGCAGCACGGCCCAGCAGTACGCCAGCGAAGCCTTCGACCGCTACAGCGCCGACGCAGTCACCGCCAATCCGTACCTCGGCCGCGATTCGCTGCAGCCGTTCCTCGACCGCGCCGACCGCGGCGTGGTGATCCTGTGCCGCACGTCCAACCCGGGTGCCGCGGACCTGCAGGACCTGGTGGTCGCCGACGGCCGCCCGCTCTACCAGCACGTCGCCGAGAAGGTCGCGCGCGAATGGAACAGCCATGGCAACTGCGCGCTCGTCGTCGGTGCGACCTGGCCGGAGCAGCTGCGCGAAGTACGTGCAATCGTCGGTGACATGCCGTTCCTGGTGCCCGGTGTCGGCGCCCAGGGTGGCGACGTCGAGGCGGTGGTGACCAATGCCATCACCGCCGACGGCACCGGCCTGATGGTCAGCAGTTCGCGTGCGATCCTGTATGCGTCGTCCGGCGACGACTTCGCCGAGGCCGCGGCGAACGCAGCGCGTGAGTTGCGCGACGAGATCAACCGCTACCGCTGATCGCCCCTTGCCATGCGCGCCCTCGAATCATTGTTCAAGCTGCGCGAGCACGGCAGCGATGTCCGCACCGAACTGGTCGCGGGACTGACCACGTTCCTGACGATGTCCTACATCGTCTTCGTCAATCCCAGCATCCTCGGCGACACCGGCATGGACGTCGGCGCGGTGTTCGTCGCGACCTGCCTGGCGGCCGCGCTCGGCTCGCTGGTCATGGCCTTCGCCGCCAACTACCCGGTCGGCATGGCGCCGGGCATGGGCCTCAACGCGTTCTTCGCCTTCACGGTCGTCGGCGCGATGGGCTACAGCTGGCAACAGGCGCTGGGCGCGGTGTTCATCTCCGGCATCGTATTCCTGCTGCTCACCATCACCGGTGCGCGCGCATGGCTGATCGCCGGGATCCCGCATTCACTGCGCAGCGCGATCACCGCCGGTATCGGCCTGTTCCTGGCGATCATCGCGCTGCAGAAGTCCGGCGTTGTCGTCGGCAACCCGGACACGCTGGTTTCGCTGGGCGACCTGCGCGAACCCGAACCGCTGCTGGCCGTCGCCGGCTTCCTGCTGATCGCGGTGCTGGAAGCCTGGCGCGTGCGCGGCGCGATCCTGATCGGCGTGCTTGCGGTCACCGCCGCGGCGCTGCTGCTGGGCCTGGTGCAGTACAACGGACTGGTCGACCTGCCGCCGAGCCTGGCGCCGACGTTCCTGCAGCTCGACATCCGCGGCGCCCTCGGCGGCGGAGCCGGGTTGTCGTTGTCGGCGATGCTGCACGTGGTGATCGTGTTCGTGCTGGTCGAGGTGTTCGACGCCACGGGCACGCTGATGGGCGTCGCCCGTCGCGCCGGGCTGCTGCCGACCTACGATGCCTCGCCGGCGCAGCAGAAGCGGTTTGGTCGCGCCCTGTTTGCCGACAGCAGCGCGATCCTGGCCGGCTCCCTGCTCGGCACCAGCAGCACGACGGCCTATATCGAAAGCGCATCGGGCGTGCAGGCCGGCGGCCGCACCGGCCTGACCGCGCTGGTGATCGCAGTGCTATTTCTGCTGGCGTTGCTGTTCTCGCCGCTGGCGTCGATCGTGCCGCCCTATGCGACCGCGCCGGCGTTGCTGTTCGTCGCCGGACTGATGCTGCGCGAACTGGGCGATGTGCACTGGGACGACCTCAGCGAGTCGGTACCGGCCGCGCTGTGCACGTTGGCGATGCCCTTCACCTACTCCATCGCCAACGGCCTGGCGTTCGGCTTCATCGCCTACGCGGTGCTGAAGCTGTTCACCGGGCGCGCACGCGAGGTGCACTCGGCGGTGTGGGTGGTGGCGGTGTTGTTCGTGCTGCGCTTCGCGCTGGCCTGACCGCTAGAAGGAGCGCAGGCGCGCACGCGCGTAGGCGACCGGGAAGCGCAGCCAGATCGCCGCGAACACGCCCAGACTGACCCACAGGCTGCGCCGCGGCGCCTCGAACCTGCGGTAGTAACGCCACAGGCCGCGGTGCTTGTGCCACTCGACGAACAGCGGACGCGAGCGACTCGACACGCCGCGCACGTGCAGCACGCGGATGTGGTTGGCGACCGCGATCGTCGCCCCGGCTTCGCGCGCGCGGCGGCACAGGTCCAGATCCTCGGCGTGCAGGCGGTAGCCTTCGTCGAAGCCGCCGATGCGCGTGAACAATGCACGCGGCATCAGCATCAGTGCGCCGGAAATCGCCTCGACCGGCTGCAACGCCTGCGTGTCGTCGATCGGCAGTTCGAGTTTCGCCGCCGGCGTGCCGCCCAGCGCGCCGGCGAGCATCGCCGAGAAATCGGGATCGCGGCGCCGCGCGGCACCATCGCGGTGACCCTGTTCGTCGATCAGGTCGGCGCCGAGCAGGATGTCGCCCCGGCCCTGCGCCAGCGCGCGCAGTCGCGACAACGTGTCGCGTTCGACCAGGCAATCGGGATTGACGAAGGCCAGCCACGCCGCATCGCCGTTGGTATCGCGTGCGCCCTGGTTGCAGGCGACGGCGAAGCCGGGATTGTCAGGATTGGCGATGAAGCGCACGCGCGCGTCGGCCACAGCATGGCGTTGGACGATCTCGAGGGTGTCGTCGGCGGACTGGTTGTCGACCACGCGGATGGCAGTCACGCCGTCGGCGCCGCGCAGGCGCTGCAGGCAGTCATCAATGGTCTCCGCGCTGCGGTAGGTCACCACCACGACGGCGATGCCGTCCTGGCTGGTTGCGGCGACAGAGGAATCAGGCGAAGAGATCACGTTGCGGTTCCGGAGGGCCAATGCTGTCGAGCAGTACTGCCAGTTGCGTGCGCGACGCCCGTAGCGGGTCCTGCATGAGGAAGTTTGCCAGTCGCGGGTGCCAAGCCGGCCAGCGCGCCGCCAGCGCGTCCATGTCGCCATCGAACGGCACGCCTTCGCCGCGGCGGCCGACGAAGGCGGTATCGCACAGCACGTTGCGCCAGCCCATTCCGGCCAGGCGCAACGACAGGTCGATCAGGGCCGCGTACCACGAACCATAACTGCTGGCATCCAGGCCGCCGACACGACGACGGGCGCTGCCGCGGATCAGGACAGCATGGGTCACCGCCGCAGGCAATTCCGGATGCAGCGCCGGCATGCCGGCCGCCGCGCGAGAGAGCCGCTCGAGGTCACGAGGGATGGCGTCGATCTCGCCAATGCGTGGCCACGCGGCGGCCTCGCCGGCGTTGCTCCACGGCGTCGCGGTGGCGATGGCGCCGTCACTGGCGAGGCCGGCAGACAGGCGCGCCAGCCAACCGTGCGATGGCGCCGCGTCGGGGGCGAGGACGGCGACATCGGCATCGCCGCACGCCGCCAGCACTTCATCCAGATGCGCCACTTCGCCGACGCTGCGCTGCCGGCGCGTGTAGTCGGCCTTCAGCGCGGTCCGCGCGACCCAACGTTCGATGATGGCGTAGGCACGGGGACCGGCCTGGGCGTCGTCGGCCAGCCACACCTGCGTGCCGGGTGCGGTGGCGGCATCGAGCGCGGCCAGGCAGCCATCGAGCGCTTCATCGTCGCTGCCGACCGGCACCACGACAATTGGCGCTCGCGCTGACGCACCCGACACTGACGTCACTGCTGTCTGGGCCGGCGGGGTTTGCTCTGCAGCGGTTCCATCGCGCGGAAGCGGCGGCCGTACTCGTCTGTCAGATCGCGGGCTTCCTGCGGGTTCTGCACGATGGTCGGCGTCAGCAGGATGATCACTTCGTTGCGGCTCGTCTTCGAACCCTGGGTGCCAAACAGCGCGCCAATCACCGGAATCCTGCTCAATCCCGGCAGGCCGGTGGCGCCACGCGTGACGCCATCGCTGATCAGACCGGCCAGCATCACCGTGTCGCCGCTCTGCACCGCGGCCTCTGTCTTGAGCTTGCGCGTGTCGATGCGAACATTGCCGTTCGGATCCGCGGTGTCCTGACTGCCGGGCGTGCTGACTTCCTGGACGATGTCGAGGAAGACGACTCCGTCCTTGGCCACGCGCGGGCGCACCCTGAGGATCGTGCCCGTGTCCAGGTACTGGACCTGGCTATAGGAGTTCTCCGTGCCGACGCCCGGATTGACCGTCACCGACGAGATCGGAATGCGGCTGCCGACATTGAGCGTGGCCTCGGCGTTGTTGCGCACCATCACCGACGGCGTCTGCAGCAACTGCAGGTCGGTGATGCTGTCCAGCGCGCTGATCACGGCGGCCGCATCGTTCTTGAACAACTGCCAGACCAGGCCGCTGCCGCTGACACCGCCGATGCTCGCGCCCAGCGTGCTCCATTTCCGCGGAATGCCGGGCGCGGTCACGTCGGGGAGGCCATTCTCCTGCGCGGCATTTTCGATGAACCAGCTCACGCCGTACTTCAGTTCACCCTGCAGCTGCACCTCGACTACCTGCGCCTCGATATGCACCTGCATCGGCATCACGTCGAGCCGGTCGATCACATCGCGGATCGACTTCCACGCCGAAGGACTGCTGCGCACGATCAGCGAGTTGGTCTCCTCCACCGCCGAAACGCCGACACGGTCGCCGTCGACTTCCAGCGTGAGGCCGGCATTGCCGTTCTGACGGGCGTCGAGCGAGAGCGAGCCTTCGCCGAGTCCGCCACCGGAACTGCCGCCGTCGCCATTGCCACTGCCCAGGTTCGCGGTACTTCCGTACCCGCTGTCCTTGAGTTCGACCGACTCCAGCCCCGGCATCAGCGACGGCGCACCGTTGCCATTGCCACCACTGCTGGTACGCCCGTTACCGAACACATCGGACAGGCGATCGGCGAGATCCTTGGCCTTGATGTACTTCAGCTCGTAGGAATACAGCTGCACGCTGCCGCCGGCGTTGTCGATCCGGTCGAGCCACTGCTGGATGTCGTCGAGATAATTGGCCTGCGAGGTGATCACCAGCACCGCGTTGGCGCCTTCCAGCGGCATGAAACGGAACATGCCTGCCACCGGCGACTTGCTCTGCTCGCCGAACACCTTCTCCAGGTCGGCCACGACCTTGCTCGCCTTGCCCGACTGCAGCGGGAACACGCCCACCGACATGCCCGCCAGCCAGTCGACGTCGAACACCTGGATGGTGCGCAGGTAGTTCTCGAGTTCGGCGCGGCTGCCACCCACGGTAATGACGTTGCGCGAGTTGTCGACGTTCACTATCGCGTTGGGCCGCGCATACGGCTTGAGGATCTTTTCCATCTCGGTGGCCGAGACGAACTTCAGCGGCACCGTGCGCACTTCGAAGCCGCGCGCAGTGGAGGCGCTGCCGGTGCGGGCGGCGACATTGCCGGCCAGGGCCTGGTCGGCCGCCACCACGTTGTAGCGTCCGCCGGTGAAGACCAGCCGCGCGTTGTTCCAGCCCAGCACCATCTCCAGCAGGTTCAGCGCTTCGGCCGGGCTGACCGGCTTGGGCGTCGCCAGGGTGACGGTGCCCTGCACGCCCGGGGCGATGACGTAGTTCTGGCCGAGCATGTCGCCGAGGATGGCCTTGACCACCGCGTGCAGCGATTCACCTTCGAAGTTGAAGGTCGCCGAGCCGCTGGTCGCGCCGAGGTTCGGCGGCGGCGCGGAACCGGCGCTCTGGTTGATGACCTGACCGGTGCCGCGGCGGATCTGCGGACGGGCATCGCCGCCCGTGGTCGATTCGGGCAGCGGCTGCGCCGTGGTGCCGGCCGCAGTTGCGCCGGCGCCGGCGGTTTGTTGCGCGGATTGGCCGTCGCGCCTGACCCTGGGCACCGGCGCGCTTGCGCAGGCAGCCAGCAGGCTGGCAATGGTGGTGGTTACGATCGCCTGGGTGGCGAATCGGCGAGCGTCGAGCTTCCGGGCGCTGGGCTTCATGCGTTCACTCTAAGGCGTCTTGGCCGGGGGTTGCGCGGCCTGCTGCTGCCGCATCTGCGCACGTCGCGCTTCGATCCGCTTGCGGATCGCTTCCATCTGCGCCTCCGGGGTCACCGGCGCATCGTCATTGTCCTGCTCTGCCGGTTGCGGCGCCGCACCCGGTGTGGCGGGTGTCGCGCGTGCCGCGTTCGCGGGCGGACGCGCCGTCGTTGCCATCTTCGGTTGTGGTGCTGCCTGCAGCGAAGTGCCGACAGGTTGCGGCAGGCCCGCCGGCAGCGGCTGCGGCGGCAATGCGTTGAGTGGGGTCGGCGGTTGCCCGCCCTGTCCGTCGAATACGCGCAAGGTCATCTCGCGCCGGCCTTCGGGACCTTCGAATACGGCACTGCGCGCATCGAGCGCGGTCAATCGCCATGCCGGATGCGATTCGGGCACGTCGCCAAGCCTTACCCGCACCGACTCGCTGCCGTCTGCCGGCTGCAGGATCGCCATGTGCAGGGTGGGCGTGATCAGCACGCTGGTCAGCAGGTAGTCGAAGGCGTTGTCCTTGCTTTCGCCATCGCCTTGACCCTGCAGGAAAAATGGTTTTGGCTGGCGATCGGTCGAGAACAACGGGCGCGTAGCGATCTGCGCGTACTGCGAAAGCGGGCCCAGGCGCTCGGTCGCTTGTGCACGCGTGGTCGGCAGCGGCCGCAACAGGCTCGGGTCGGCATCGAGCTGCTGTGCGTGCCGACCCATGCCGGCCAAGGCCAGCAGCCAGGCCAGAACGGCCCAGCCGGCAACGGTGGCGAGCAGCCAGGTGCGCGGGCCGGCGTCGTCAAGGCGCACGCGTCACCTCCGTGGCAGCGGCACCCGGTCGCAGGTACCCCGACAGATCGAAGCTGACATCGAGCCCGCCATCGCCGCCGGGCTGCGTGTTGCCCGGCAGGAAATAACCACGAGATGACAGGATGTTGAGATTGCCGACAAACAGTCGCGGCGCGCCGCTTTCCAGCGCATGCAGGACCGCGGCCAGCTCAGGACTGCCGCAGCGCATGCGCACCTGCACGACCACGCGCGCATAGCGATCACGCCGGGGTTCGCTCAACGGCGAGCGGTTGCTGATCGCGCAACTGCGATTGCCCGGGCTGGCCTGGGCGACGACGGCTTCCAGTCGCTGCACCAGGCCGGCGGTGGCCAGTTCGGCGCTGCTCTCGGGCAGGAAGCCCGGCTGGCCTGCTTGCCGGGTGCGCAACTGCTGCAGCCGCTGGGCCACCAGGGGCGCCTGCTGCAACTGCATGCGCTGGCGCAGCTCGCGTTCCTGCAGCGTCTGCAGGCGCTCTCCGGCCTCGATCATCGGCGCCGTCCACCACGGATGCACCAGCACCAGGTAGGCCAGCGCCAGCACGACCAGGAACAACCCCAGCGCCAGCCAGCGATCGCGCTCGATGCGGGTGGCGCCAGCGCGCGCGGTTGCCGTCGCGTCATTGGCTTTCATTGGACTCCTCCGCGCGCGGCGCCGCCGCAGGACGTGGCGCCGCCACGGGCCCCAGTTCGGCTGTAAGCGTGAAACGGTCGCGTCCGCTGGACGGGTCGGGCATCAGCGCGCCAGTCAGTGCCGGCGCGCGCCACAGCGGCGAGCCCTGCAGGCGCTGGATCAGCGACGGCGCCTCGCGGCTGAGGCCGATCATGGTGAGGCTGGTGTCCTCGATGGCGAGCTTTTCCAGGTACGTGCTGTCGGGCAGGCGACGGGTCAGTTCGTCGATCACTTCCAGCGAGGTCGGGCGCTCGGCGCGCGCGCGGTCGAGGAATGCCTGGCCCTCGGTGAGTTCAATCAGTGTCTGCCGCTGCGTCGCCGCGGCACGCGCGGCGGCAGCGTGGCCAGCGATGGTCTGTTCGAGCTCGTCGGCGGCGGCGCGGCGGTTTCCAAGCAGTTGCCACATCGTCGCGGCCACGGCCATCAGCGCAACGGCGATCAATGCCAGGTTCCAGTAGCGGAACGGGTCGCCGTGGTGGCGGCGCTGCTGGACTGACAGCAGGTTGACCCCGAGCGGCACGCCGCCGCTGCCGGCGACATCGATGCCGGCCAGCGTGCGGGCCAGCGGTCCGAGCGCCGCCAGCTGCGGGTCCAGACCCTGCCGCGGCACCACCACCAGTTCGGTATCGAGCATGCCGTCGCTTTCGCGGCGGCCGAGCACGCGCGCGTCGAAGGCGACGGTGTCGGCGGTGAACGGGGTCTGCCGGTCGATCTCGAAGCCGACCACATCGCGCAGGCGATCTGCGGCGGCGGCGGGAAGCGCAAGGCGGCGGCGCAGTCCGGCCGCTGCCGGCAGCAGCAGCCATCGCGGCAGATCGGCCAGCCGCGGCGGCAACAGGGGCGCCAGCGGATCGGCAACCGATTCTGGGCCGGCCTCCAGGGCCAGCGCCGGCACTGAACCCAGATCGCGCAGCTGACCGCCCTGTTGCAGGCGCAGTTGCAAGGTCTGGTCGTGCAGTTGCAGCAGCAGCCTGCCACGGTCGAAGCCGAGCACGCGACGCACGCGCATGGGCAGCCAGGCGGCGAGGTTGTGCCCCCACCAGCCCAGGAAGCCGCCCGCGCCCGGAGCCAGCCGCGCGCCAATGCGTCGCAACCGGTCCTGCGCCCAGTCGGCTCCCTGCCGTGTCTGGCTGCTTGCATTCATCGTGGTGAAGCTCCCTCCTCCCAGCGCAGCGGAGTGTAGGCCATGCCGGGCAAAGCCCCACCCCCGACGCGGACAACGACCCGCAACAACGACTCGCGACCATCGGCGAGTCGAGCACGGCTGTCGATACTATAGGTGCCGCTGCCGCCTCCGGCCACGCCGACGATGTCTCCCGGCACGCCCTGCGCCAGGCCGTTGGCGTCGGCGCCACGCCGCTGCGCGACCAGGTCGGTGCCGTTGAGCCCCAGGGCATCGAGCACCGGCCCGGCCGCGTAGGCCGCATCCGGGCGGGCACGACCGCTGTATACGGTCAGGTAGGGCTCCAGTCGCGCGTACAGCTGCGGGGTGAATCCGATCACCTGCTCCAGTTCGGCAACGCTCTCGAAGTCGGCGTCCTTGGCGCCATACGGCAGCCCGGCCGAGGCGTAGTCAGCGTCTTCGCCTCCGCCGGCGGCCTGCGTCAGCGGGTCGGGGTCGCGCCAGTCGATGATCGCGGCCGCCAACCGCGCCGCCTGCGAGGGGTCCATCCGTGCGCCGCCTTCTGCCGATGCAACGCGCTGGATCAGCGCGGCCAGCAATGGCGCATCGGCCTGGTTGAGGTCGACCTTGCCGCTCTCGTCGGTCATCTGGACCTCGACATCGGCATCGCCGTAGCGCCAGTGATAGCTGCGTCCGTCCGGCCGCCATTTCAGGCGCGGGTCGCTGAGGCCGACGCGGGTCAGTGCGTATTCCACGCCGGCACGGGCCGCGCCGGAGGCGACCAGGCCACGCACCAGCACGCGCCCCTGCAGGCTTTCGATGCGTGCCAACAGCGCGAATGCGCCGATCACCGAGGTCAGCAGCACGATCAGCCACAGCACCAGGATCAGGGCCGTGCCGCGCATTCCCGGCCGAAGCGCGGTCATAGCTGCTGCACCGTCAGGCCGGCGCCTTCGAACTGCGCGGCCAGTGGCAAGGACACCACCAGCGGCGGCCAGGCCCGTCCGTCACGATCGACCAGGGTGACCTCGACCAGCAGCGGCAGTCGCTCACTGGCCTCCCACTTGTCCTGCCAGTCGCCCAGGCGTCCTTCCTCATTCAATGCCCGATAGCGGAAACGCGCTTCGCGCAGGCCCTCCACCAGCAGTTCCGGCGGACGCGGCTGCGGCTCCTCGACGGTCTGGCCGGCCAGCACCATGCTCAGCGCGAGCGAGATGCGCGCATCGCCGCCGTCGCCCTCGATCTTCAGGTCGTGCAGGTACGGGCCACCACGGCCGAGATAGTCCGGCAGGTCGGCGACGAAACGCAGGCGGTCCGGCTCTCCGACAAAACGGATCGGCGTGCCCTTGCTCTCATCGAAGGCAAACGCCACCGGCCGCGTCGCCGTCAGGCGACTGCGCAGGAAGCCGGCGACGGCGCGCATGTGCTCGCTGCGGTCGGCCATCGCTTCGCCACGGATGGCGGTGCGGTTGGCGGCACCGAGCGTGGTGAACGCCAGCGCCAGGCCGGCTACCAGCAGCACGGTCGCCAACAGCACCTCGATCAGGGTGAACCCGCGCGCATGCCTCATGGCAGTGCCGCCTCGCCGCCTGCGGCGACCGTGCGCAGGGAACGCAGTTGCAGTCGCTGGCCAGGCCCGGCATCGCCCCACTCGACCGCCAGCGTGACCTCGAACAGGCCCGCGGCATTGGGATCGACCTGTTGCCTGGCCGCCGCGATGCTGGGGTCGCGCCATGGCGCGATGCGCAGTTGCCAGCGGTAGCGACCGTCCTCGAACTCGCCGTCGCGCTGGCCGGGCGCGATCACCTCGCCGGCGCCGACCTGGGCCAGCAACGACTGTGCGTACAGCGCCGCGCGCGCGGCATCGCTGGAGCCGCGCACCTGCCGCGCCGCACCCGAAAGAATGCCCAGCAGCACCGTCAGCGCCAGCGCCAGCAAAGCGAAGGCAACGATGACTTCGAGGAGGGTGTAGCCGCGCTGGCGCTTCATGACGGCGGCGCTCCCACAGCCCGGCGCAAGCGCACTTCTCCGGTCAGCCAGGCGACGTCGATATTCCAGACCGCGCTGCGGGCACTGAGCTGGACGCGGCCACCGGTGCTGGCGCCGTCGGCGAAGAACACGATCGCGCCCTCGCCTTGCCGTGGCTGCACTTCGCGTGCACCGGTGAAGGTCACGCGCAGCGCCGGAGAGATCTCGCCCTTGCGTCCGTTGGGAGCGGTCCAGGCGTGCGTGGCTGGATCGAGGGTGAAGCGTTGCGGCTTGCCGGTGGCGATGGCCTGCGTGCGCGTGTAGCGCAGTTGCGCCGCCACCGACTTGGCGGCCGAGCGCAACTGCATGCCCTGGATGCCGCCACCCAACGCCGCCGCGGCGAGCACGCTGATCGCGGCGATCAGCGCGATCACCAGCAGCATCTCCAGCAACGATGCGCCGCGGGCATGCTGCATTAGGCCAGGTCCCCCGATGGCTACCGTGCGGACTTTGTTCGAACGGTCACTCGTACTTGATGTCGGCATCGACGCTGGTGCCGCCGACCTTGCCGTCCTTGCCCAGCACGATCAGGTCGAACGGGCCGCCCTCGCCCGGCGCGCGGTATTCGATCGGATGGCCCCAGGGATCTTTCAGCTCCGCCGGCTTGGCGTACGGGCCGAGCCAGCCGTTGACGTCGGTGGGCTGGGTGACCAGTTCCTCCAGCGAGGTGGGCAGTCGGCCGGTGTCCATCTGGAACGCCTCGACCTTGCCCGCCATGGTCTGCACCTGCGCCTTGGCGATGTTGTAGTCGCCGCGGTCCTTGCCGCCGAGCACGCGGCTGCCGACGAAGGCCAGCACCGCGCCGATGAGCACGATCACGATGATGATCTCGATCAGGCTCATGCCGCGCTGGCGGGCGGCAGAGGGTGACCGGGTCAAACTACGGTTACGCATGTGGGGGATCCTTGTCGGGAGCGGTGACGATGACGGGATGTTTACCCGATATTGGTGGTCAGTGGGCTGACTGCGCGCGGCTGCATTCAGTTCCCTGCCGCTAGCCGATCGCATTGGTCAGGTCATACAGCGGTGTCAGCACCGCCAGCACGACCATGCCCACGACCGTGGCCAGCACCACCGTCACCAGCGGCACCATCGCCGCCAGCATCCGGTCCAGCGCCAGCGCGGTTTCCTGTTCGAACGTCTCGGCGGTCTTGACCAGCATCGTGTCGAGCGTGCCCGACTCCTCGCCGACCTGGATCATCTGCAGCGCCAACCGCGGGAAGCGCTTACCGCGTCCGAGCGCGGTCGACAGCGCGACACCGTTCTTGACCTCCTCGGCGGCAGCGGCGACGTCGGCGGCGAGCACGCGGTTGCCGAGCACATTGCGGCCGATGCCGAGCGCGGACATCAGCGGCACGCCGTTGCGCACCAGCGTGCCGAGCGTGCGTGCGAGGCGCGCGGTCTCGACCTTGGCCACCAGCGCGCCGGCGAATCGACGCCGCAGCAGCCAGGCATCGAAGGCCTCGCGGAACACCGGATCGCGGCGCTTGCGATCGAACCACCACAGCGCCAGCGCCGGCACCACCAGCAGCACGATCCACCAGTCGCGAACGAACAGGCCCACGCCGAGCACGAGCTGGGTGAACAACGGCAGCTGCGCATCCAGGCTTTCGTACATCGCCGCGAACTGCGGAACCACGTAGCCGAGCAGGAACAGCAGGCTCAGGCCGACCATCACCAGCAGGATCGCCGGATAGATCAGCGCGTTGATGACCCGGCCCTGCAGCGCGCGCGTGCGCTCCATGTAGTCGGCCAGCCGCGCCAGCGTCTCGTGCAGGCTGCCACCGGCTTCACCGGCGCGGACCATGTTGACGTACAGGCGCGAGAACGTGCCGTGCTGGCGCTCCAGCGCCGACGACAGCGAACTGCCACCGCGCACGGCATCGCGCACGTCGCCAATGGTCCTGCGCGCGAGTTCGTCTTCGGGCAGTTCCAGCAGGATGGTCAGTGCGCGATCGAGCGGCTGGCCGGCGCCGAGCAGCGTCGCCAGCTGCTGGGTGAACTGCACCAGGCGCGCGCCGGCGAACGGTCGGGTCTTGAACAACCCCTTCCAGACCGAGGCCCCGGAGGCCTCGCTGGCCAGCTTGGCCTCGACCGGCATGTGCCCCTGTTCCTGCAGGCGCGCAACCACCTCGGCATTGCTGGCGGCCTCCATCTGGCCGTCGAGCAGCTCACCGCGGGGGTTGAGGGCTTTGTAGTGGTAGAGGGGCATCGTTACTCGTCATTCCCGCGAAGGCGTGCATGCAATGGGGTATCGGGACCGGGAACGATCACGCATCCTCCGTCACCCGCAGCACTTCCTCGATCGTCGTCTCCCCCGCCAGCGCCTTGATGATGCCATCCTCGTACATCGTGCGCATGCCCGACTGGCGCGCAATCTGCTCGATCTCGCCCATGCCGGCGTGGCGCATCACCGCGCGGCGCAGCTCGTCGTTCATCACCAGGAATTCCATGATGGTGGTGCGGCCGAGGTAGCCGTTGGGCGCGATCGCCGACGGGCGCGGATGGTAGAGGTAGATGTCGCCCGACGGCTGGTAGCGGCGCAGGTTGAACTTCTTGATTTCCTCCGGCGACGCCAGGTATCGCTCGGCATTCGTCAGCTCCAGCTTGCGCACCAGGCGCTGGCCGAGGATGCCGTTGATGGTGGACGTCAGCAGGTAATCCTCCACGCCCATGTCGAGCAGGCGGGTGATGCCACCGGCAGCGTTGTTGGTGTGCAGGGTCGACAACACCAGGTGGCCGGTCAGCGCCGACTGGATCGCAATGCGGCAGGTCTCGAGGTCGCGCATTTCGCCGATCATGATGATGTCGGGGTCCTGGCGGACGATGCTGCGCAGCGCGTGGGCGAAATCCAGGCCGATCTGCGGCTTGGCCTGGATTTGGTTGATGCCCTCGATCTGGTATTCGACCGGGTCTTCGACCGTGATGATCTTGACGTCGGTGGTGTTGAGCTTGCTCAGCGCGGTGTACAGCGTCGTGGTCTTGCCCGAGCCGGTCGGGCCGGTCACCAGCAGGATGCCGTGCGGCTGGTCGAGCACCTTCTGGAACTGCGGCAGGAAATTGTCAGTGAAGCCCAGGCGCTTGAAGTCGAACACCACCGTTTCGCGGTCCAGCAAGCGCATCACCACGCTCTCGCCGTGCGCGGTAGGCACCGTGCTCACGCGCAGGTCGAGTTCCTTGCCCTGCACGCGCAGCATGATGCGGCCGTCCTGCGGCAGGCGACGCTCGGCGATGTTGAGCTTGGCCATGATCTTGACGCGGCTGATCACCGCCGCGGTGAGATTGGCCGGCGGACTTTCGCCTTCGGTCAGCACGCCGTCGACGCGGTAGCGCACCTTGAGGCGGCTCTCGAACGGTTCGATGTGGATGTCGGACGCGCGCAGCTCGACCGCGCGCTGGATGACCAGATTGACCAGGCGGATGACCGGCGCTTCCGAGGCGAGGTCGCGCAAGTGCTCTACATCGTCGAGGTCGCCGCCACCGCCCTCGCCTTCGGCGGTCTCGACTATTGCGCCCATCGCGCTGCGGCCCTGGCCGTACCAGCGTTCGACCAGGTCGCCGATCTCGGAGCGCAGCGCCACCGCCGGGCGGATGTCGCGGCCGGTGGCAAGGCGCAGGGCATCGATGGTGTACAGGTCCTGCGGGTCGGCCATCAGCACGTCGACCGCGGTGTCGCTTTCGCCGACCGGGCAGACCGCGAACTGCTTCATGAAACGCGCCGACATCGCCACGCCCTCCGGCGGCAGCTCGGGTGCGTCCTTGACGTTAACCAGCGGCAGGCCGAGCACCTCGGCGCAGGTTTCGGCGTGGTCGCGTTCGGACACCAGGCCCAGGCGCGCCAGCAGGGCCAGCAGGCCGCCGCCGGTTTCCTCCTGAAGGCGACGGGCGCGGGCGAGGTCGGCGTCCTTCAGCCGGCCCTTGGCGAGCAGGGCCGCGACGATGCGGTCATCGAGACTGGCTTGGCCGGTGTCGTTGGCGACTGCGTTCACGCCGTCCTCCGTGGCTGTCAGGCCATGGACTTTAGCAGCTTGCCCGCAGCCTTTTGGCAACTGCGCCGCCCTCCCCTTCCCGTCGCGCGGGCAAGGGGAGGAGGTGTTGCATCAGCCCACCCAGACCCGCGCGTTGCGGAACATCCGCAGCCACGGCGAGGCCTCGCCCCACTCCGCCGGCGCCCAGCTCAGGTTGACGCTGCGCAGGGTGCGCTCGGGGTGCGGCATCAGGATCGTGGCGCGCCCGTCGTCGCTGGTAAGACCGGTGATGCCGTCGGGCGAGCCGTTCGGGTTCAGCGGATAGCGCGTGGAAACGGCGCCGTTGCCGTCGACATAACGCAGCGAGACATGCGCCGCACTCTGGTCGAGCGCGCTGTCGAACTCGGCGCGGCCTTCACCGTGCGCGACCGCGACCGGGATGCGCGATCCGGCCATGCCACGGAAGAACAGCGACGGCGACTCGACCACTTCCAGCAGGCCCAGGCGTGCTTCGAACTGCTCGCTGGCGTTGCGCAGGAACTTCGGCCAATGGGTCGCGCCAGGGATGATCGGCTTGAGCTGCGACAGCATCTGGCAGCCGTTGCACACGCCCAGCGAGAAGCTGTCCTCACGGGCAAAAAACTGGGCGAAGGCATCACGCAGCGCGCTGCGCTCCAGCACCGAGGTCGCCCAGCCGCGGCCGGCACCGAGCACGTCGCCGTAGCTGAAGCCGCCGCAGGCGGCGATGCCCTTGAAGTCGGCCAGCGAAACGTTGCCCGCGATGAGGTCGCTCATGTGCACGTCGAAGGCTTCGAAACCGGCGCGGTCGAATGCCGCCGCCATTTCGATCTGGCCGTTGACGCCCTGCTCGCGCAGGATCGCGACCTTCGGACGCACGCCGGTGTTGATGAACGGCGCGGCGACATCCTCGGACGGATCGAACGACAGGCGCGGTTTCAGGCCCGGTGAGTTGAAGTCGCGCGCCAGCGCGCGCTCCTGGTCGGCACATTCGGGATTGTCGCGCAGCTTCTGCAGGGCATGGCTGGTGGACCACCACGCGTCGAACAGTTCGTCCCAGCGCCACTCGGCCAGGGTCTGTCCTTCGTCGCGGACGCGGATCGCCGGCGCCGTGGTCGGCCGTGCGATGCGCTGTGCGCAGTCGATCAGGCCGTGACGCGAGACCATGTCGGCGAAGATGGCGCGGTCCTCGTCGGCGACCTGCACGATCGCGCCGAGCTCCTCGTTGAACAGCGTGCGGAACGGGTCGTGACCCCAGCCGTCGAGGGTGATGTCCAGGCCCAGTCGCGAGCAGAACGCCATCTCGCACAGCGCCGCCCATGCGCCGCCGTCGGAACGGTCGTGGTAGGCGCGCAGCAGTCCGGCTTCGCGCGCATCACGGATGAGTTCGAAGAAGTCGCGCAGGCGCTGCGGGTTGTCCAGGTCGGGCACGCCAAGCGAACCGGCGAACGCCGGCAACTGCGAGCCCGGGTTGTTCGACAGCGCGTGCTTTGACACCGCATCGGGATGGCACTGCGCCAGCACCGAACCACCCAGGCGCTGCTTGCCGGCACCCAGGCCGATCAGCCACAGCTCCGACTCCTCGTTGCGATCGAGCAGCGGGGTCAATTGCTGGCGCACGTCGACCACCGGCGCGAACGCGGTGACGATCAGCGACACCGGCGACACCGATTTCGACGCGGCGCCATCGCTGTGCCATTGCGCCTGCATCGACAGCGAATCCTTGCCGACCGGGATGCTCAGCTCCAGCTCCGGGCACAGCTCCATGCCGACGGCCTTGACCGCATCGAACAGTCGTGCGTCCTCGCCCGGATGACCGGCGGCGGCCATCCAGTTGGCCGACAGCTTGATGCGGTTGAGCGACTCGACCGGTGCGGCGCACAGGTTGGTGATGGCCTCACCGACCGCCATGCGCGCGGCCGCTGCGGCATCGATCAGCGCCAGCGGAGTGCGCTCGCCGAGCGACATCGCCTCGCCGACGAAACCGTCGAAGCCCGACAGCGTGATCGCGCAATCGGACATCGGCAACTGCCACGGACCGATCATCTGGTCGCGAACGGTCAGGCCGCCGACGGTGCGGTCACCAATCGTGACCAGGAAGTTCTTCGAAGCAACCGACGGATGCGCTAGCACGCGCAGTGCAGCCTCGCGCAGGTCCAGGCCGTTCCATTCCAGCGCCGGCCACGGCGCCGGCGGCGGACGACGCGCGTCGCGGTGCATCTTCGGCGGCTTGCCGAACAGCACGTCCATGGGCAGGTCGATCGGCCAGTCGTGGCCAGGTTGGCGCGCATTGTCGACCGTGGCGCCGTAACCGACGACCAGGTGTTCCTCGGCGGTGGCGTAACCGACCACCGCGAACGGGCAACGCTCGCGCGCGCAGATCTGTGCGAATTCCTCGACGCGATCGGCCGGCAGGCCGAGCACGTAGCGCTCCTGCGATTCGTTGCACCACAGCTGCATCGGCGACAGCGACGGGTCGTCGCTGGGCACCTTGGCCAGGTCGATGACGCCACCCAGGCCGGAGTCGTGCAGCAGCTCGGGGATGGCGTTGGACAGGCCGCCGGCACCGACGTCGTGCGCGGTCGCGATCGGATTGTCGAGGCCGCGGGCGATGCAGCGGTCGAGCACTTCCTGGCAGCGACGCTCCATTTCCGGGTTGTCGCGCTGGACGCTGGCGAAATCGAGTTCTTCGTGGCTGTCGCCGGACGCGACCGAGCTGGCGGCGCCGCCGCCCAGGCCGATCAGCATCGCCGGACCACCGAGTACGATCACTGCGTCGCCCGGCTTCATGCCCAGCTTGGTGACCTGCACGCGGTCGATCGCACCCAGGCCGCCTGCGAGCATGATCGGTTTGTCGTAGGCGCGCGCGAGTGTGCCGTTGCCGCTGCTGCTTTCGTCGAGCTCGAAGCTGCGGAAGTAGCCGGTCAGGTTGGGGCGACCGAATTCGTTGTTGAACGCGGCCGCGCCGATCGGGCCGTCGAGCATGATTTCCAGGGCCGAGGCCATGCGCGGGTTGAGCGAACGCTCGCGCTCCCACGGCTGCGGCAACGTCGGGATGCGCAGGTGCGAAACGCTGAAACCGCACAGGCCGGCCTTGGGACGGCCACCGCGGCCGGTCGCGCCTTCGTCGCGGATCTCGCCGCCGTTGCCGGTGGAGGCACCGGGGAACGGCGCGATCGCGGTCGGGTGGTTGTGCGTTTCGACCTTGATCGCGAACGCCGAATCGACCTGCGTTTCGGCGCGATAGCCGCGCGTGATCGGGTCCGGGCGGAAGCGACGGCTGGCATAACCTTCGACCACCGCCGCGTTGTCGCTGTACGCAGAGAGCGTGTGCTCGGGCGTGGTGGCGTGGGTGTGCTTGATCATCTTGAACAGCGAGTTCTGCTGTTCGGCGCCGTCGAGCGTCCACGAGGCGTTGAAGATCTTGTGCCGGCAGTGCTCGGAGTTGGCCTGGGCGAACATCATCAGCTCGACGTCGGCCGGCTCGCGGCCGAGCACGCTGAAGCGCTCGCGCAGGTAGGCAATCTCGTCCTCGGCCAGGGCCAGGCCGAGACGGACGTTGGCATTCTCCAGGTCAGCCAGCGCAATGCGCTCCAGCTGGCCGCGCGCCGGCGTGGCGAACAACGCCGCGGCATCGTCGCGCGCTTCGAGCAGCGACTGCGTCATCGGATCGTGCAGGATCTTGGCCAGCGCGCCCTGCGTAGGGGCATCGGTCGGCCATCCGGCCAGGTCGTAGCGGGTGCCGCGCTCGACGCGCTTGATCGGCAGGCCGGCGCCACGAAGCAGCTCGGTCGCCTTGCTCGCCCACGGCGACAGCGTGCCCAAACGCGGCGTGACGAAACGGGACGTGGCACCGTCCGCGCGCGCAACTTCGCCCGGCTCGGCCTGGAGGATACGGCGCAGCGCGTCAGGGTCAGGCGTCGCACCGGTCTCCGGCTCGACCCAGTAGACGGGCCAGGCGCCAAGGACGCGGACGGACGGATGGAGGGCTTGCAGGCGGGCTTGGAGCCGCTCGCGGCGGAACGGCGACAGGGCGGATGCGCCCTCGAGGACGATCATGTCCGGGGAACCGTGCAACGTCGGGCCCGACATTGTAGCCGAGCCGCGCAACCCCTGCCCGCTCTCCCGAATGCGCGCCCCACCCGTACCGAATGCAGCGAGGCGCCGTCAGGCGCCCGGCTTCACCGCGGCCGTCTGGGCACGTTCGGACGCCAGCTTGTCCAGGGCCTCGCGCAGTGCCGCCGGCGGGACGTAGCCACCGAGCTGGATGCCATCGGCGCTGAGGATCATCGGCGTACCGGTCAGGCCGACGCGCTGGCCGACGTCGTACTGCTGGTTCACCGAGGTCTTGCAGCTCGTGGACTTGGGCGCGCGGTCGTTCTTGGCATCGGTCAGCGCCTTGCGCCGGTCCGGCGCGCACCACACCGCCACCATCTTCTTGTAGTCGTCGCTTCCCAGGCCCATGCGCGGGAAGGCCAGGTACTCGATCGCGATGCCCTGGCGGTTGTACTCGGCGATCTCGCTGTGCAGCTTGCGGCAGTAGCCGCACTCGACGTCGGTGAAGACGGTGACCGTGTACTTGGGCTTGGCCGGAGCGAAGACGATGCGCTCGCTGACCGGAATCGTGTCGATCAGCTGCTTGCGCACGGCCGCCATCGCATCTTCGCTGAGGTTCTTCTTGGCGTTGACGTCGAACAGGGCGCCGCCGGAACCGGGCAGGAACAGGTAGCGGCCATCGTCGCTGACATAGACCACCTGCCCGGCCACGATCGCCTCGCGGAAACCCGGAAGCGGCGCCGCGCCGACCCGGTCCACCTGGACCTGCGGGTTGAGCAGGCGCACCGCCTCGACCGCACGCGCATCGGCAGTACCGGCCTTGGGCTTGGCAGCGGCCAGGGCGGCTACGGCCGGCTTGGCGCTGCCTTGCGCCTGCGCGGCGCCGTCGGGCGCTTGCGCACAGGCAGAAAGGCTGAGGGCGCCGAGCGCGGCGAGGAGGATTCGCTTCATCTGGGATTCCTGACAGGGACCACCGAGCGGCGGCCCATATTGGGGGGATGCCCGGATTGTGGCACGAGACCCGGTAGCGACCAGTGCCCTTCGTCCCGGAGCGATTCACCTGTCGTTGTTTGCCGGACTGGCCCGGCGGTCTGTCGCTATCCGCGCGGGTGGTGCTTGGAATGGAGCTGCTTGAGCTGCTCACGCGCCACCAGGGTGTAGATCTGCGTGGTCGACAGCGAACTGTGGCCCAGCAGCATCTGCAGCGCGCGCAGGTCGGCGCCGTGATTGAGCAGGTGGGTGGCGAAACTGTGGCGCAGGCCGTGCGGGCTGATCCGGGCCGGGTCGATCCCTGCGAACCCGGCATAGCGCTTCACCAGCACCCAGAACTGCTGGCGGGTCGGCGCTTCGCCGCCCGAGGTGAGGAACAACGGCGCCAGCGCGCGCTTTCCCGCCAACTGCGGTCGCGCCGTGGCGAGGTAGCGCTCCAGCCAGTGCTGCGCTTCCTCGCCCAGCGGCACCAGCCGCTCCTTGCTGCCCTTGCCCATCACCCGCAGCACGCCCTGGCGCAGGTTGACCGCCGTTGCCGGCAGGTTGACCAGTTCGCTCACGCGCAAGCCGGCCGCGTACATCAGCTCGAGCATGGCGCGGTCGCGCAGGCCGTTGGCATCGTCGATGTCCGGGGCCTTCAGCAGGGCTTCGATCTGACTCTCGGCCAAGGCCTTGGGCAGGGACCGCGGCAGCTTGGGCGGCTCCAGCAGCGCGGTCGGATCGTCGCTGCGCTCGCCACGCCGCACCTGCCAGGCATAGAACGCACGCAACGCCGACAGCAGCCGCGCATTGCTGCGCGGCGAGTAGCCGTGCTGCGAACGCCAGGCCAGGTAGTCGAACAGGGCGGCGCGATCGGCACCGGCCAGGCCACCTCCCCGACCGTCGCGCCAGCGCGCGAGCAGTTCCAGGTCGCGGCGGTAGCTGTCGAGCGTCGGCTGGGCCAGGCCATTCTCGGCCCAGATCGCATCGAGGAATGCGGCAATGACGCCGCCATCGGCGTCGAGCAATTGCGGCAAGGCCATCGCCACGCCACGGCGATCTGCAGGCGTTCGAACACTCATGCACGCAGCTTAGCCGCCGTGCAGCGCAGCGGCTATCCTGATGCGATGGCATCGACATCCTCCCCGCCCCGCCCCGCCGCACTGATCGGCTGGCGCCTGCTCGCACTGCTCTACGACCTTTGGCCGGTGGCTGCACTGTGGATGCTGGCCTCAGCGGTCTTTACCTTTGCCTATACGTTCAGTGGCCACGACAGCCACCAGAACATTCCGCCCTTCAGCTTGCTGCAGTGGTTGCTGTGGCTGGTGTGCTGGCTGATCGGCGCCCTCTACGCCGTGCTGAGCTGGCGACGCGGCGGACAGACCCTGGGCATGCGCCCGTGGCGTTTGCAGGTGATCGGCGCCGATGGCACCGCACCGTCATGGCGCGCATTGCTGATGCGTTACGCCGTCGGCACGCTGTCGCTGTTGCTGGCAGGCCTGGGATTCTGGTGGGCCTGGCTCGACCGCGACCGGCTGACGTGGCACGACCGCGCCAGCGGCACGCGCATGGTGCGGCTGCCGAAGCGCTAGCCGCTGCGCTTCTTGAACAGGAACGCCGACACGCCAAGCATGATCACCGTCGGCAGCAGATAGGCGATGCGGTAGTCGAACTTGTACACCGTCGCCAGCTTCACGAACTGCGTCTGCAGCAACCAGAAGCCCAGCGCGAACACGATGCCGATGAACAAACGCTTGCCCATGCCGCCGCTGCGCAGCGTGCCGAACGCGAACGGCACCGCTGCCAGGCACAACGCCAGCACGTTGATCGAATAGAACCACCGTCCCCAGTAGTGCTCCTCGAACTCCGAAGCATCCAGGGCATTGCGCCGGCGGTACTGGATGGCGGTGCGCAGGTCCATGGCCGACAGATAGCGCGGCCGCTCGGTGCCCGCCGACAACGCGGCCGAATCGAGTTGCGACTCCCAGCGCTCCTGCGGCACCTGCTCGCGGCGCACCGAACGGTCATCGAAATAGGTCCGCGTCACGTCGCGCAGCAACCAGCCACCGGGACGGTGCTCGGCCGCCTTCACGAAGGCCAGCGACTTCAGGCGACCATCGTCGGCGAACTGGTACAGGGTGACGTCGCGCAGCTCCAGCCAGCGGTCGCCGTTGAGCTCGCGCTCCTGGCCGCCCTGGGCATTGAGGATGGTCTCACCCTCGCGCGCCCACAGGCCGCTGTACTGCGCGACCACCGCGTTGCCGGACTTCGCCGCGGACTTGAGGGCGTCGGCGCGCTGCTGCGTCCACGGCGACAGGGTCTCGCCGCTCAACACCATCAACGCGGTCAGGATCGCCAACGCACCGGCGACGGCCAGGCCGAGACGGCGGCGCGACAGGCCCACGGCGCGCAGCGCGGTCAGTTCGGAGGTCGCCGCCAGCTGCCCCAGCGCCATCAGCGACCCGATCACGGCCGCGTACGGGAACAGGTAGTACACGCGCCGCGGCACACTCAGGCCGATGTACGCGAAAGCTTCAACCAGGCCGTACTTGCCCTTGCCGATGTCGCCGAACTCGCTCACCAGGGCCAGCATCACGTCGAGGCCGCCCAGCACCGCCCAGGTCAGCAGCACCGTGGCGAGCACGGTCTTGCCCACATATATGTCGTGGATCTTCGGGATCAATCTCATGACCTCAGCCTCGCCGTGGCGAACGCCTGCCGTGGTCCACTCAGGCGGCCATCGCTGAAGTACATCCAGCAGGCCACGGCCATGACCGGCAGCACCAGCCACCACAGGCCCAGCCAGATGGCGATCTTGCCGCTCTCCAGCCAGCCAAGGCCGGCGGTCATCAGGTTCTGGCCGATCAGATAGGCCAGGAAACCGACCAGGATCCGGCCATAGCGCGCCTGCCGCGGCATGCTGCGCGCGAGCGGCACCGCCATCAGGGCGAACGCCAGCGCCAACAGCGGCGGCGCGATGCGGTAGTGCAGCTGGGCCCTGGCCTCGCGCCGATTGTCGCCGAGCAGGGCCAGGGTCGACTGCATTTCAGGCGCATCGGGGTCGAATTTGAGCTCGTTGGCCGGCAACAGGATCTGGTTGCTGGCATAGCGCAGTAGGCGGAAATCCTTGGCCCCGGCCCGCTCACCTTCGATCTGGAAGCCGCCGGACAGGGTCAGGTAGCGGTTGCCGGACGGGTCGACCGTCAGTTCGCCGGCCTTGGACGTGGTCACGTCGATGCGTCCCTCGCCGGCATCGCGGTACACGAACACGCGCTCCAGCTGGCTGCCGTCCTTGGACATGCTGGCCACGTAGATCACGCCGCGGCCGCCGGGGATGCCGACGAAGGCGCCCGGCTCCAGGCCGGCCATCAACAGGTTGCGGTTGGCATCGTTGATCATCTGCTTGGACAGGCGGTCCGCCCAGGGCCCCAGCCACAGCGAACAGGCCGCCACGACCAGTACCAGCGGCCCGACCACCAGCATCAGCGCCTTGAGCATGCGCCTGGGCCCCACGCCAATGGAGGCGATGACCGGCATTTCCGAGTCCCGGTACAGGCGACCGACCCCCATCATCAGGCCGAGCATCAGCGCCAGCGGCAGGATCAGCGGCAGCCACTTGATCAGCACCAGGCCCAGCTGGGCCAGCATCAGGCCGGCCGGAACCCGCCCCCGGGCGATGTCCTGGAGCACGTCGGTGAAGGCCCCGCCCACCATGACGATCAGCAGCACCACCAGGGTGGCGAAGATCGCCTGGGAGAATTCGCTCAGCAGGTAACGGTCAAGCTTGGGCATCGATTTAGGCTTCGGGGCGGCTTGATCTGGGAAGTTGATCTAAAATCGGCGGATTCGTCCGAGGGCGTGAGGTGGCTGCGCGATGCGCGGCCGGGGTCATTGCACCCCCTCACAGCCACTCGATTGTACGGAGTTTGGTTGGACGTCTGCCCACTGTTTCTGACAGACGTTCCTGGCCCGCTCCTTTTAAGACTGCTCTGGGAATCTGTTGGATGGCCCTCGAATTCGACCTGAACCGCGACGCGCCTGCCGCCGCCCTCACTGATTGCATTGTCGTCGGCGCCTTTGCCGACAACAGTCTCACGCCTGCGGGCAAGGCCCTGGACGAAGCCAGCGGCGGCCGCCTGGCGGCCCTGCTCGAGCGCGGCGACGCCAGCGGCAAGACCGGCAAGACCGCCGTGCTGTACGACCTGCCCGGTGTCAGCGCGCCGCGCGTGCTGGTGATCGGCCTGGGCGACGCCGGCAAGTTCGGCGTGCCGCAGTACCTCAAGGCCGCCGGCGACGCCGCCCGCGCGCTGCGCAACGGCCCGGTGAGCAACGCCTTGTTCACCCTGTCGGAGGTGCCGGTGGCCGGCCGCGACACTGCCTGGGCGATCCGCCAGGCCGCCATCGCCGCCGACCACGCCTGCTACCGCTACACCGCCACGCTCGGCACCAGCAAGAAGAAGGAAGAGCCGGGCCTGCGCAAGCTGAGCATCCTCGGTGACGACGGCGTCGCGTTGGCCCATGGCCAAGCAATCGCTGCCGGCGTGCAGTTCTCGCGCGAGCTGGGCAACCTGCCGCCGAACATCTGCAACCCGGCTTACCTTGCCCAGCAGGCGCAGGAATTCGCCGGCCGCTTCGACACCACCTCGTGCGAGGTGCTCGACGTTGCGCAGATGACCGAACTGGGCATGGGCTCGCTGCTCGCGGTCGGCCGCGGCTCGGCCAACCCGCCCAAGCTCATCGTCCTCAAGTACAGCAACGGCGGCGACGCCAAGCCCTACGTGCTGGTCGGCAAGGGCATCACCTTCGACACCGGCGGCATCAACCTCAAGACCCAGGGCGGCATCGAGGAGATGAAGTACGACATGTGCGGTGGCGCCACCGTCATGGGTACGTTCGTCGCGGCCGTCGGCATGCAGTTGCCGGTCAACCTGGTCGTCATTGTCCCGGCCGTGGAGAACATGCCCGACGCCGACGCGTATCGTCCGTCCGACGTGCTGACCAGCATGTCCGGCAAGACCATCGAGGTCGGCAACACCGACGCCGAAGGCCGCCTGATCCTGTGCGACGCGCTCACCTATGCGCAGCGTTTCGAACCGCAGGCACTGGTAGACGTCGCCACGCTCACCGGCGCCTGCATGGTCGCCCTGGGCAAGTTCGCCTCGGGCCTGATGAGCAAGCACGACGACCTCGCCGCCGAACTCATCGATGCCGGCGAGAACGTCTTCGATCGCGCCTGGCGCCTGCCGCTGTGGGACGAGTACCAGACCCTGCTGGAGTCCAGCTTCGCCGACGTCTACAACATCGGCGGCCGCTGGGCCGGCGCGATCACGGCCGGCTGCTTCCTCGGCCGCTTCGCTGAGGGCCAGCGCTGGGCGCACCTGGACATCGCCGGCAGCGCGTCGGACGAAGGCAAGCGCGGCATGGCCACCGGTCGCCCGGTCGGCCTGCTGAGCCAGTGGTTGCTGGACCGCGCGGCCTGATCGCGTGGCGCGCGCCGATTTCTACCTGATCCAGAAAGAGCGGTTCCGCGAGGAACCGCTGCTGCTGGTATGCGAGCTCGCGCGCAAAGCGCACGACGCCAACCTGTGGACGCTGGTGCTGGTGCGCGACGAGGAACAGGCCGAGCGCCTGGACGAGTTGCTGTGGGAGTTCGACGAGAACGCCTACATCCCGCACCAGCTCGCCGGCGACGACGAGGACGAGCTGGCGCCGGTGCTGATCGCCACGCCCGACTCGGACACGCCGATGCGACCGGTGGTGATCAACCTGCGCGACGCACCGGTGGCTGGCAGCTTCGAGCGCGTGCTCGAAGTGGTGCCGGCCGACGACTCGGCGCGTGGTCCGCTGCGCGAGCGCTGGAAGCAATACCAGGCGCGCGGGTTGGAACTGAAAAAGCACGACATGTAACGCACCGGAAAAAGAGAAAAAGCAAAGCCCCCCATGACCGACACCCTCGCCTCCAGCTACGACCCCAAGCAGTTCGAAACCCGCCTGTACGAAGAGTGGGAGCGCAGCGGTGTATTCAAGCCCAGCGGCAAGGGTGAGCCCTACACCATCTTGCTGCCGCCGCCGAACGTCACCGGCACGCTGCACATGGGCCACGCCTTCCAGCACACGCTGCAGGACGCTCTGATCCGCTACCACCGCATGCGTGGCTACGACACGCTGTGGCAGATGGGCACCGACCACGCCGGCATCGCCACCGAGATGGTGGTCGCGCGCAACCTCGGTCGCGACGGCCTCACCCGCGACGACCTCGGCCGCGACGGCTTCATTGAGAAGGTGTGGGAGTGGAAGCAGCACTCCGGCGACACCATCGAGCGGCAGATGCGCCGCCTGGGCACGTCCGGCGACTGGTCGCGCAGCGTCTTCACGATGGACCCGATGGCCGCGCAGGCGGTGATCGAGGCGTTTGTGCGCCTGCACGAGGAAGGCCTGATCTACCGCGGCCAGCGCCTGGTCAACTGGGATCCGGTGCTGAAGACGGCGATCTCCGACCTGGAAGTGGTCAACGAAGAAGAGGACGGCTTCCTTTGGTCTATCAGCTATCCGCTGAGCGACGGCAGCGGTGAACTGACCGTGGCGACCACGCGTCCGGAAACCATGCTGGGTGACACCGCGGTGATGGTGCATCCGCTCGACGAGCGTTACACCCACCTGATCGGCAAGACCGTCACGCTGCCGCTGAGCAACCGCGAGATCCCGATCATCGCCGACGACTATGTCGACCGCGAATTCGGCACCGGCGTGGTCAAGGTCACGCCCGCGCACGACTTCAACGACTACGCCGTCGGCCAGCGCCACGGCCTGCCGCTGATCAACATCTTCACCCACGTCGCGGCGGTCAACGGCAATGCGCCCGAGAAATACCGCGGCCTGGACCGTTACGAGGCGCGCAAGGTCGTGCTGGCTGATCTTGAAGCCGCCGGCCGCCTGGTCGAGACCAAGCCGCACAAGCTGCAGGTGCCGCGCGGCGATCGCACCGGCCAGGTGATCGAGCCGTACCTGACCGACCAGTGGTTCGTGAAGATGGAGACGCTGGGAGCGCGCGGACTCGAGCTAGTTGAGCAAGGTGACGTCAAACTCGTTCCGTCCAACTGGATCAGCACCTACCGCCACTGGATGGAGAACATCCAGGACTGGTGCATCAGCCGCCAGCTGTGGTGGGGCCACCGCATCCCGGCGTGGTACGACGACGACGGCAACATCTTCGTCGGCCGCAACGAGGATGAAGTCCGTGAGCGTCATTCGCTCGACCACACCGTCAAGCTGTCGCAGGACAGTGACGTGCTCGAGACCTGGTTCTCCTCGCAGCTGTGGCCGTTCAGCACCATGGGCTGGCCCGACGCGCAGGCCATGGCCGAGCGCGGCTTCGACCGCTACGTGCCGTCGAGCGTGCTGGTCACCGGCTTCGACATCATTTTCTTCTGGGTCGCGCGCATGATCATGGCGACCGACCAGTTCACCGGCCGCGTGCCGTTCAAGGACGTCTACATCACCGGTCTTGTCCGCGACAAGGACGGCCAGAAGATGTCGAAGTCGAAGGGCAACATCCTCGATCCGCTCGACCTGATCGACGGCATCTCGCTGGATGCGCTGCTGGCCAAGCGCACCGCCGGCCTGATGCAGCCGAAGATGGCCGAGAAGATCGAGAAGGCCACGCGCAAGGAATTCCCCGACGGCATCCCGGCGTTCGGCGCCGATGCGTTGCGATTCACCATCGCCGCGCTCGCCACCCACGGCCGCGACATCCGCTTCGACCTCGGTCGCGCCGAGGGCTACAAGAACTTCTGCAACAAGCTGTGGAACGCCACGCGCTTCGTGCTGATGAACACGGAGGGCGCCAGCTTTACCGGCGCGCCGCAGCCTGCGACCGACCCGGAGCGCTGGATCCTCTCGCGCCTGGCCAAGGTCGCCGCCGAGGCCGAGACGCACTTCGCCAGCTACCGCTTCGACCTGCTCGCGCAGGCGCTGTACGAGTTCGCCTGGAACGAGTTCTGCGACTGGTTCGTCGAACTGGCCAAGCCGGCGCTGCAGGGCGATGACGCAGCCGCGGCGGAGAGCACGCGCCACACCCTGCTGTCCGTGCTCGAGCGCCTGCTGTCGCTGCTGCACCCGCTGGTGCCGTTCGTGAGCGAGGAACTGTGGCAGCAGGTCGCTCCGAAGCTCGGCCTGGCCGATACGACCATCATGCTGCGACCGTACCCGCAGGCATCGGACTTCGCCGGGCAGGACTACACCGCCGCCGAAGCCGACGTCGAATGGCTCAAGGCAATGGTCAGCGCGCTGCGCAGGATCCGCAGCGAACTCAACGTCGCGCCGTCGAAGACGATTCCGTTGCTGCTGGCCGATTGCACCGCGACCGATCGCGACCGTGTCGGCCGCTTCGACTCGCAGCTGCGTTTCCTGACCCGCCTGGACGCCATCGCCATCCTCGATGACGACGGTGCCGCGCCCGCCGCGGCGACCGCGCTGGTTGGCGAACTCAAGCTGCTGGTGCCGCTGGAAGGCCTGGTCGACCTGGGTGCGGAACGCACGCGCCTGGACAAGGAGATCAAGCGCGTCGAAGGCGAGATCGGCAAGTGCCACAACAAGCTGGCCAGCGAGACCTTCGTGGCCAATGCACCGCCGGCGGTCGTCGAGCAGGAGCGCAAGCGCCTGGCCGACTGGAACCTGCAGCGCGAGGCACTGGCGTCGCAGCGGGCCAAGCTGGGCTGATCGCCCGGCACAGGGGTTTCAATCACGTTGGCTTGGATCCCGGCGGCGCACGCCGCCGGGACGACCTTCAGTCCTTGGCGAACACGTCGCGCGCATAGGCGTTGACCGGCTTGCCGCTGCGCGAGCGATCCTCCAGGTCGGCCACCGAAACCGGCTTGAGCGGGCACTGCGCCAGCGCCTCCGGCGACAGGTGGATCGCGGCACCGCGCAACTTCACGAACACCGGTTTGCGGCTCTTCTTGCCGTGGTGGGTGAAGTACACGCCCTGGTGCCAGCGCAGCACGACCGCATTGGCGCCCTTGTCGCCGGCCGCCCTGGCGAGCTTGGCCATGGCGCGGCCGTATTCGACGGTGGGCACGTTCGGATCCTGGGTGATTTCGCTGACATGCTCGCCAACGGTGACTTCCACCGAGCCGAGTTTGTCGTGCTCGCATCCTGGCGATTCCAGGATCACCGGCACGACCCGCTCATTCGGGTCAGTCGTGACGGGCACCGAGTCGAGTGTGGTCGCCTCGCCGGCATGAAGCGGCGCCGCCAGCGCCAGCGCGATCCACAGCATTCCGTACGACAGCACGCGCATGCCCCTCTCCTTGTGATGTGTCGCAGTCCCCGGGCGATCGCCAACTGCATTGATCGCCGCCCCTGTCGCGAGCATGACAGCCTTGCGCACGCGCGCAAAGGCCAGGGTCACAGCTCCGGCGGCAAAAGCTCGATCGCCATCACCAGCGCGTCCTCGCGGCCATCGCGCGCCGGGTAATAGCGCGGCCGGCGGCCGATCTCGTTGAAGCCTTCGGAATGGTAGAGCGCAATCGCCCCGGCATTGGAGGGTCGCACTTCCAGGAACACGCGCTCGGCGCCGCGGCCGCGTGCGACGTGCATCATCGCCCGCAGCAGGTGGCGGCCGTGGCCTTGCCCCTGGCGCGCCGGGTCAATGCAGATATTGAGCACATGCGCCTCGCCGGCGGCGATGCTCATCAGGAAGTAGCCGACGATCTCGCCATTGTGCTGCAGCAGCCAGGCCGGGTAGTCGGCGCGCAGGCAGTCACGGAAGATGCCGACGGTCCACGGAAACTCGTAGGCGCGGATCTCGACGGCGTGCACCGCGTCGAGGTCGTCCTCGCGCATGGGCCGCAGTGCGCCGACGGGCGACGCCTGGCCGCTATCGACGGCCAGCGCGCTCACGCCGGACCACTCCGTCGGCGCAACGCGCGCAGGTGCGGCCACAGCGCGCGTTTGGCCGCGGCATTGCCGCGCAGCGAGGCGGGGTCGGCAACCAGGGCGGCCACGTCGGCGTCGCCGCTGTCGCGGCCGGCCGCACGCAGCACGGCCAGCAACAGGCGGTCGACCCTGGCCGGCTCGCGCGGCGATGGGGCCGGAGTCGCCGGCCGCGCCCGCGGCGCACCCTCGCCTCTCAGCAGCGCAGCCGCTTCACGCCGGGCATCAGCGGGAGCGTCCTGCGTACTGGCGACGGCCAGCGAAGCGGACTCGATCGACTGCGCGCCGCCCAGCGCCCACACCTGGTGGCCCATGGCTTGCAGCCATTCGCGCTGCTGCGGACTCCACAGCGTGCTCATGGACCCGCCTCGACCGCCGTCGGGCGGCGCAGCCTGCGCCAGGCCGCATACGCCGGACCCGACAGCGCGTACAGGCCTCCGATCACCAGCAATACCCGCGGCGGATCGATGGCGATGGCGACGAGCACGGCCAGCACCACCACGATCGCCAGGAACGGCACGCGGTCGTGGCGCGGACCGCCGCCCTTGAAGCTGAAATAACGCAGGCGGCTGACCATCAGCAGGGCGGCGACCACGGTCACCGCCAGCGCGGCGTACCTCAATTGCTCGCCGCTGTAGCCCATGTCGTCGCAGGTCCAGACGAAGCTGGCGACCAGCCCGGCCGCCGCCGGACTGGCCAGGCCGATGAACCAGCGCTTGTCGACCTGGCCCACCTGGGAATTGAAACGCGCCAGCCGCAGCGCCGCGCAGGCGGCATAGAGGAAGGCCGCAACCCAGCCGATCTTGCCCGGGATCGGCCCGTCGAGCCGGGTCGCCGACAGCGCCCAGTGGTACATCACCAGCGCGGGGGCCAGGCCGAAGCTGACCAGATCGGCCAGCGAGTCGTACTGCACCCCGAACTCGCTCTGGGTGTTGGTCAGGCGCGCCACCCGGCCATCGAGGCCGTCGAGGATGCCGGCGACGAACACGGCGATGCAGGCGTCGTCGAAACGGCCCTGGGTCGCGGCGATGATCGCGTAGAAGCCGGCAAACAGGCCGCCGGTGGTGAAAAGGTTCGGCAGCAGGTAGATGCCGCGGCCGCGCGGCCGCGGGGTTTGTTGCAATTCGTCCATGTTTGGAAGTGTAGCGCTTGCCTGCGCCCCGGCGCGGTGATGCAATCGGACCTTCTTCCGCTCCCAACCGCCTGGAGCCACCATGCCCCGCCAGTCCTTCCGTCTGCTGCCCGGCCTGATCGCCGGCCTGTGTCTGGTCGTCGCCCTGCCGGTCAGCGCGGCCAAGGTGTACCAGTGGAAAGACGCCCAGGGCGTCACCCATTACTCTGATGCGCCTCCGGCGGGTCAGGAGTACAAGAACCGCGGGCAACACGAGGACACCGGCAAGGCGGCGCCTGCCGCTGCCGCCAAACCGGTGGTCAACTCCAATTGCAGCAACGCCCGCAGCAACCTGGCCGTGCTCCAGGGGAACCAGCAGGTCTCCGTCGACGAGGACAAGGACGGCAAGCCCGACCGCAACCTCAACGACAGCGAGCGGGCCAACCGCACCCAGTTGGCCGAGGCGCAGATCAAGACCTATTGCGAGGGTGGTGCCGTCGCCAGCGGCGGCTGACATCCCGTCCGTGCAGTTGTGCTGAAGCCTCTGTGGGAGGGGCTTCAGTACCGATGCCTGAGCCGAGCCCATGTCGGGGCTGAAGCCCCTCCCACCTTCGCTGCCATGCCCGGCACTCGCCCCGCGCATGGCAAAATGGCCGCTTCCCTACGTCCGAAGCCGAGCCGATGCGCCTGTCGCAGTTCCACCTCCACACCAGCAAGGAAACGCCCGCCGAGGCCGAGATCGTCAGCCACAAGCTGATGCTCAAGGCCGGCATGATCCGCAAGCTCGCCGCTGGCCTGTACACCTGGTCGCCGCTGGGCCTGCGCGTGCTGCGCAAGGTGGAGCGCGCCGTGCGCGAGGAAATGAACGCCGCCGGTGCGATCGAAGTGCTGATGCCGTCGGTGCAGCCGAAGGAGCTGTGGGAGGAAACCGGCCGTTGGGAGAAGTTCGGCGGCCAGTTGCTCAAGATCCAGGACCGCAAGGAAGCCTGGTACTGCTACGGCCCCACGCACGAAGAGGTCATCACCGACTTCGCGCGCCAGGAACTGGCGAGCTACAAGCAGCTGCCGGTCAACTTCTACCAGATCCAGACCAAGTTCCGGGACGAGATCCGCCCGCGGTTCGGCGTGATGCGCGCGCGCGAGTTCCTGATGAAGGACGCCTACTCCTTCCATCTCAGCGACGAGGACCTGGGGGTCGAGTACAAGAACATGTACGACACCTACGGCCGCATCTTCACCCGCCTGGGCCTGAAGTTCCGCGCCGTCTCGGCCGACTCCGGCGCCATCGGCGGCGCGGTCTCGCACGAATTCCATGTGCTTGCAGATTCGGGCGAGGACGCACTCGCGTTCCATAGCGGCTCGGACTATGCCGCCAACGTCGAACTGGCGCAGGCCGCCGCACCCGGCCCGCGCGCCGCCGCAGGCGAAGCAATGCGCAAGGTCGACACGCCGACGCAGAAGACCTGCGAGGACGTCGCCGCGCTGATGGGCATTGCCCTGCAGCGCACGGTCAAGTCGGTGGCGATCATCGGCGCCGACGCCGACGGCAATGCCCAGTTCGTGCTGGCACTGGTGCGCGGCGACCACGTGATCAACGAGATCAAGCTGTCGAAGCTGGCCGGACTGGGCGAATACCGCCTGGCCACGGAGGCCGAGATCGTGGCCCACCTGGGCAGCGAACCCGGTTTCCTTGGCCCGGTCGCGCCGCGCAAGGCGATCCGCGTGATCGCAGACCGCAGTGTCGCCGCCATGGCCGATTTCGTGGCTGGCGCCAACGAGGCCGGGTACCACCTGGCGGGCGTCAACTGGGGCCGCGACCTGGCCGAGCCGGACGAGGTTGCCGACATCCGCAACGTGGTCGAGGGCGACCTCGCCCCGGACGGCGAAGGCACGATCGGCCTGGCCCGCGGCATCGAGGTCGGCCACGTGTTCCAGCTCGGCCGCAAGTACGCCGAAGCGATGAAGCTGACCGTGCTCGACGCCAACGGCAAGGCGGCAACGCCAGCCATGGGCTGTTACGGCATCGGCGTGTCGCGGATCGTGGCGGCCGCGGTCGAGCAGAACAACGACGACAACGGCATCCTCTGGCCCGAAGCGATGGCGCCGTGGCAGGCCGTGGTGTGCGTGATCAACCCCAAGGGCGACGCCGCGGTCGCACAGGCCGCCCAGGACCTGTATGCCGAACTCAACGCCGCAGGTATCGAAACCGCACTCGACGACCGTGGCCTGCGCCCGGGCGCGATGTTCGCCGACATGGAACTGATCGGCATCCCGCACCGGATCGTCGTATCCGAGCGCGGCCTGGCCGCCGGCACCTTTGAATACCGCCACCGTCGCGCCAGCGAAGCCGAGAATCTCGACCGCAGCGCCGTATTCGCCAAGTTTGGCACTTCCGGCGCGGAGCCATGCGGCCGCGCCGGATAACCCGCGATATTCAAGCGATTTACTCGGCGGGCGCCGCGGGATTATGATCCTGCGCTGCTGCACGGATCCGGCTGTCTGGCCATAAACCAGCCGTTTTTATCCTGCCCCCGATTCAAGGGCCTTCTGCCCGGTAATCCCCCGGATACCTCCTGCCCGTCATTCCTGTCCGTAAATCCCGCCCACTCGGAGGTTTCATGTCGATCGATATCACCTCGCTGTCCGCGAAAGAACTCGACGCCCTGATCAACCAGGCCAAGAAACGCAAGACCACGCTGAACAAGCGCAAGCCGATCGCCACCGTGCGCAGCAAGCTGACCCAGCTGGCCAGGGCAGAGGGTTACACCATCGCCGAACTGTTCGGCGGCACCGCGCCCGCGCGCAACGCCAAGCCTGCGGCCAAGGCCGCACCGAAGAAGGCGCGCAAGGCCATGGGCAAAGTCGCGCCCAAATACCGCAACCCGGCCGAACCGGGCGAAACCTGGACCGGTCGCGGCAAGCAGCCGCGCTGGCTGGCCGCGCATACCGCGGCCGGGCGCAGACTCGAAGAGTTTCTGATCCGGTAAACCGGGAGATTACCCGGGCACGGCTCCAGCGGTATTGAATCCGATTCGATGTAAGCACGCCCGCCCCTGCCCTGGCAGGGGCGATTGGAGGCGGCGCCTCAAAGGTTGCGACGCGCCGGCAGCAGCAGGTTGCCGAACAGCAGGCCGGCGACCAGGGCCAGCAGGATATTCAGCACGGCCAGCAACGCCGCCTGGCCGGCACCGACGTCCTGCTGCTGGATCAGGGTCAGGAAGCCGCGCAGGCTGGCACTGCCCGGCACCAGCATGATGATGCCGGGCACGCGCAGGATCGCGCCGGGCCGGTTCCACCAGCGCGCATAGGCGTTTCCGGCGGAGGTCAGCACCAGCGCGGCCAGGAAGATGCCGGCCGGACTGCCGAAGGCCTGTCCGCCGAATCTGGAAATCAGGTAACCGCTGGCCGCGGCCGCCATCACCTTGGGGTAATCGCGACGGTTCGCGCGGAACAGCACCGCAAATGCGAAGGACGCCACTGCCAGCGCTGCCCACTCCACCCATTCCGGCTGCGGGCGCGACGCCCGCACCTGTGCATCGAGCCCGATCATCTCGGCCAGGTACAGCGCGATCACGGTGCCGATGGCGAGCTTGAGCACGGTCGTCAACGCACCGGCGAAGCGGGCCGTGCCAGAAACCAGGTGCTGGCTGGTGAGCTCGTTGACGGCGTTGGTCAGCGCCATGCCGGGCAACAACACGATCAGCGAGGCGATGATGACCGTGTTCTGGTTCAACGGCGCCACGTACGTGGCGACTAGCAAGGTCACGCTTGCGGCGAACATCGCGGCGACCGCTTCGAGTGGCTCCTTGAAGCGCGGCTGCGCTTCCGACACCTGCACGAACAGGCCGATCAGCAGACCGTTGGCGCCGGCCACGCAGATGTCCAGCCACGGCAGGCGCAGCACGCCGGCGATCGCGGTCGCCGCCAGGCAATAGCCGAGCACCTGCATCGCGCGCGAGCGCCACGTCGGCGGTCGGTCGAGCGAGCTCATCTGCGCGTGCGCCTCGGCCAGGCCGAGGCGCCCGGCGACGACGTCTTCGGCGATGCGGTCGGTTTCGGCCAGCCGGTACAGATCGTTCTCGCCGGGAGGCAGGCGGATCACGCGCGTGGTGTCGCTGTCGCCCGGCGGCCGCTGCGGGTCGCTGAAGGTCAGGATCATGCCGGTCGGATTCGACCAGGGTTCGCACTCCAGCCGCAGCTGTTGCGCGACCGCGCTGATCGCTCCCTCGAGCCTTTGCGCGGTTGTGCCATAGGCATGCAGTCGCTCGGCCAGCTCGATCACGAAATTGATCCGGGCGGCATAGCTGGCAGCGCTGAGGGGAGACGGATTCGACATGGCGCGAAGGATGGCATGCGAGGGCCGGATGCGGGAGCACCCCGTCCCCCGACTCAGGTATCCTCGCGCCGAGGCTCCATGACCGATACGACCGCGCACCCGCCGCTGATCGCCGCCGATGGCCAAACGCCGTCGCGTCTTCGCCTGAGCGGCAGCTGGACCCTCGACTACGCCACCCAGATAGGCGAGGCGCTGCTGGATGCGCCCGATTCTATCGGCGAGGTCGACGCCACCGGCGTCGACCGCATGGACTCGGTGGGCGTGCTGCAGCTGTTGCGCTTCGCCCGCCGCCACGGCATCGAGTTCGATGCCTTCACCTTCCACGACGACCATCGCGCGCTGGTGACGGCGATCGAGGACGTCGCCGACGACCGCCCGCGCCGCAAGCGCGAGTACGGCGTCAGTGCGGCGCTGGCGCGACTTGGCTTCGCGGTCAGCGACAACTACCGCGAGGCGCGCGCGCTGATCGGCTTCTTCGGCGAGGTCCAGCTGAAGCTGCTGCGCATGTTCAAGGAGCCTTCGCGCTTCCGCCCCACCGCGACCGTGCACCACATGGAGCAGGTCGGTCTCGACGCGGTGCCGCTGATAGCCCTGCTGTGCTTCCTGGTCGGCGCGGTGGTCGCCTTTCTCGGTGCCAACATCCTGGCCGACTTCGGCGCACAGATCTACGTCGTCGAACTGGTCAGCATCGCCTTCCTGCGCGAGTTCGGCGTGCTGCTGACGGCGATCGTCCTGGCCGGCCGCACCGCCAGCGCCTTCACCGCGCAGATCGGCGCGATGGTCAGTCGCGAGGAGGTCGATGCGATCCGCACACTCGGCATGGACCCGGTCGACCTGCTGGTAATCCCGCGCATGCTGGCGCTGCTGGTGATGCTGCCGCTGCTGACCTTCATCGCGATGGTCTTCGGCCTCATTGGCGGTCTGACGGTAGGCGCCTACAACCTCGACATTCCGCCGCAGCAATACCTCGCGCGCATGCACGAGACGATGGAACTGCGGCACTTCCTGGTTGGCCTGGTCAAAGCGCCGGTGTTCGCGCTGCTGATCAGCCTGATCGGTTGCCTGGAAGGCCTGCAGGTCGAAGGCACCGCGCAATCGGTCGGCGAGCGCACCACCTCCAGTGTCGTGCAGTCGATCTCGATGGTGATCGTGCTCGATGCGTTCTTCGCGATCTGGTTCATGGAAATGGGCATCTGAGCATGGCGCAGACCATCCACTGCCTGCCCGAGCGAGAAGAGCCGATCGTGCGCGTGCGCGGGCTGACCAACCGCTTCGGCGAGCAGGTCGTGCATGAGGGCCTGGACCTGGACGTGCGCCCCGGCGAGATCCTCGGCGTGGTCGGCGGATCGGGTGCCGGCAAGTCGGTGCTGATGCGATCGATCCTGGCCCTGCGCAAACCCGACGCCGGCGAGATCGAAGTGCTCGGGTTGGACGCGCGCAGCGAAGACCCGGACCTGCGCCGTGCGATCGAGCGCAACACCGGCGTGCTGTTCCAGGACGGCGCGCTGTTCTCGTCGCTGACCGTGGGCGAGAACGTGCAGGTGCCGCTGAAGGAGTACCACAGCGACCTGCCCGACTCGCTGCGCTACGAACTGGCACTGCTGAAGATCAAGCTCGCCGGCCTGCCTGCCGATGCGCTCAACAAGCTGCCGTCGCAGCTGTCGGGCGGCATGCGCAAGCGCGCCGGCCTGGCGCGCGCACTGGCGCTGGATCCGCCGCTGCTGTTCCTCGACGAACCCACCGCCGGCCTCGACCCGATCGGCGCGGCCGCGTTCGACCGCCTGATCCGCACGCTGCAGCAGGCGCTGGGCCTGACCGTGTTCCTGATCACACACGACCTCGACACCCTTTACGCTATCTGTGACCGCATCGCGGTGATCGCCGATCGCAAGATAATCGCCTGCGCACCGCTGGCCGAGGTCGAACAGATGGATCACCCGTGGGTGAAGGAATATTTCCATGGTCCGCGTGCGCGTGCTGCGCAGCAGACCAGGCAACGCGACCTGGAGGTCGGCGCCAGATGAATGCCATGCACCTGAAGCAAGCCACATCGAATACAGAGCTGCGGTCCTGACATGGAAACCAAGGCCAACTACGTCCTCATCGGCGCGTTCACCATCGTGGTGACGTTGCTGCTGCTGCTGTTCGCCTTGTGGGCGGCCAAGTACACCTCGGAGAAGGACTGGCGCAACTACGCCGTGCTCTTCACCGAACCGGTGACGGGCCTGACCGAAGGCAGCTCCGTGCAGTACAACGGCATTTCCGTCGGCACAGTCCAGACGCTCCGGCTTGCACCGGACGACCCGCGTCGCGTGATCGCGCTGCTGCGCCTGCAGGCCAGCGCACCGATCAAGACCGACACCCGCGCCAAGCTGTCGATCCAGGGCATCACCGGCAGCCCCTTCATCCAGCTCACCGGCGGCAACCCGGGCAGCCCGCCGCTGGCCGACGTCGACCGGCGCGAAATACCGGTGATCCAGACCGAGGCCTCGGCGCTGCAGAACATCGCCGACACCGCCAACCGCCTGGTCGCGCGCATGGACCAGGTGCTGAGCGACGAGAACGTCAAGCGCGTGTCCAACACGCTGGCCAACATCGAGGCGGCCACCGGCGCGATTGCCGACCAGCGCGAGGACCTGCGCACGCTGATCACCAGCGCGCGCAAGTCCAGCGAACAACTGTCGACGACGCTGGTGACCACCAACCGCGCCGTCGAAAGCGTCGACCGCGAACTCGTGGCCAAGTTGCCCGGCCTGATCGCCAAGCTCGACAGCACGCTCACGCGCCTGGACTCGGCTGCCAACAACGCCAACGGCCTGCTCGCCGACAACCGCACCGCGATCAACAGCTTCGCCAACGACGGCCTGGCCCAGCTCGGCCCGACGCTGGCCGAGTTGCGCCTGCTGGTGCGCGACCTGCGCCGCATCTCCGACCGTCTCGACGGCAACCCGACCCGCTACCTGCTTGGCCGCGATGCGCCCAAGGAGTTCGAACCCAAATGACGACGCGAGCGAACCTGGCAACCGTGCTGAAAACCTCGCTTGGCCTTGGCCTGGCCCTGCTGCTCGGCGGCTGCTCGATCCTGAGCGACAAGCCGAAGAGCACCTCGACCATCTACGCCCCCGAGCCGCACGTGCAGCCAGACCCAAGCTGGCCGACCGTGACCTGGCAGCTCGCGCTGACGCCGCCGGTGGGCGCGCGCGTCATCGACAGCTTGCGCATCGCGGTGCGGCCGACGCCGGGTGAGATCCAGATCTACAGCGGCGCGCAATGGGCACGGCCGCCTTCGGAGATGCTGCAGGACACCCTGCTGCGGACCTTCGAGGACTCCGGGCGCATCGCCGCGGTCGCGCGCCAGGGCAGCGGTATCGCGGCGGACTTCAAGCTGGTGCTGGAGATACGCCGCTTCGAATCGGACTACGCCGGGCAGGCCGTGCCGGCGGCGACGATCGAGGTCGCCGCGAAGCTGCTGCACACACGCGACCAGAAGATCGTCGCATCGCGCACGTTCCTGCAGGCGCAACCGGCGACGAGCACCGCGGTCGCCGACGTCGCCCGCGCGTTCGAGCAGTCGCTGGTCGTGGTCGGCCACGACATCGCCGGCTGGACGCTGGTCAGCGGCCAGAACTACAAGCCCGCGAACCGCTCCTGAGCCTTGCGGGAGGGGCTCAGGCCCCGAGGATCTGCCGGAACGTCAGGTTGATGCGCGCGCCGATCGGCCGCGCCGTGCGCGGCAGCGCGTGCCGGTAGTTGCGCTGGGTCGGGCCGGACATCAGCAGCAGGCTGCCATGCGGCAGTTCCAGCGTCAGTCGCTGTTGCGGCTGCGTGCGTGACTTGAGGGCGAAGCGCCGCGGCGCGCCCACGCTGACCGAAGCGATGACCGGGGCGGGACCGAGCTCGGGCTCGGCATCGCTGTGCCAGCCCATGGCGTCGTGGCCGTCGCGGTACAGGTTGGCCAGCACACTGTTGAAGTCCAGCCCCAGCTCTTCGCACAGCCGCTCGCGCACCGGCTGCAGCGCCGCCGGCCAGGGCCGCGGCTCGAAACGGACGCCGGAGTAGCGGTAGCCGGTGCCGGGATCGCCGATCCAGCAGCTCAGCCGCGGCGAATCGACCTCCCGGCCAAACAGGCGGATGCGGTGTACCTCCCAGGCCACCTGCTCGTGTAGCGCCGCGAACAGCGCATCGGCTTCGCCCGGGTCCAGCCAGTGCGGGTCCAGGCGAATTTCGGCACCGGTCAGGGGCAGTTGCGAAAGGGGCATGCGCCGGAAGCTACCACGGCGATTTGCCCGCCCCTGCGCAAAACCGCGACAATCCACGGTTGTAAAGCCAGCCGCACGCGGAGCCGCCAGCATGAGCCAACACGACACCACTGCCGACACGGTCGAGCGCGATGTCATGGAGTACGACGTCGTCACCGTCGGCGCCGGTCCGTCCGGCCTGGCGTTCGCGATCCGCCTCAAGCAGCTCAATCCCGACATCTCGGTGTGCGTGATCGAGAAGGCCTCCACCATCGGCGCCCAGATCATTTCCGGTGCGGTGATAGAACCCGGCCCGCTCGACGCGCTGCTGCCAGGCTGGCGCGACAACCCGCCGCCGATCTGCGTGCCGGCGGTCAAGGACGAGTTCTGGCTGCTGAGCAAGACCGGCCATACCCCGCTGCCGATCCCGCCGGGCATGCACAACCGCGGCAACTTCATTGTCAGCCTCGGCGCGATGTGCGCCTGGCTGGCACCGCAGGCCGAAGCGCTGGGCGTGGAAATCTACCCCGGCTTCGCCGCCTCCGAGACCCTGCACGACGCCGACGGCACCGTAGTCGGCGTGCGTATCGGCGACATGGGCGTGGCCAAGGACGGTTCGCACAAGCCCGGCTTCACCGCCGGCATCGACATCCGCGCCAAGGTCACCGTGCTGGCCGAGGGTGCGCGCGGCCACCTGACCAAGCGCCTGGTCAAGCAGTTCAATCTCGACGCCGACAGCGACCCGCAGTGCTACTCGATCGGTCTGAAGGAACTGTGGCAGGTGCCGGAAGGCCGCGTCGAGCCGGGCAAGATCGTGCACAGCTTCGGCTGGCCGGCCGACAACCGGACCTACGGTGGCAGCTTCCTGTACCACCTGGACAAGGGCCGCATCGCCCTGGGCTATGTCAGCGGCCTCGACTATCCGGATCCGGAATACAAGCCCTGGGAAGCCTTCCAGCAATGGAAGAACCACCCCTCGGTCAAGCCGCTGCTGGAAGGCGGCAGCATCCTCTCCGCGGGCGCGCGCGCAATCGTCTGCGGCGGCTGGCAATCGCTGCCCAAGCTCGAGATGCCGGGCGCTCTGCTGATCGGCGACACCGCCGGCCTGCTCAACGTGCCCAAGATCAAGGGCACGCACCAGGCGATCCGCTCGGGCATGCTCGCCGCCGAGCACCTGGCAGCCTCGCAACTGGCACCGCAGGGTTTCGATGCGAAGCTGCGCGCCTCCGAGGCGATGGCCGAGCTGAAGAAGGTTCGCAACATCAAGCCCGGTTTCAAGCGCGGCCTGTGGTTCGGCATCCTCAACTCGGCGTGGGAGACGATCACCGCCGGCCTGTCGCCGTGGACCTTGAAGGTCAAGCCCGACTGGTCGTCGCTGGACAAGGTCGGCGAACACGAATCGCCCAGACTCGACTACATCACTCGCGACCTCGCCCCGCGCGATCGCCTGCAGAGCGTGTACTACGCCGCGACCGAGCACGACGAGGACCAGCCGGTGCACCTGAAGGTGCGCGACACCTCGATCTGCGTCACCCGCTGCGTCGAGGAATACGACAACCCGTGCACGCGCTTCTGCCCCGCCAATGTCTATGAGATCGTGTCAGACGAGGGCGGAAAGCGCCTGCAGATCAACGCCGCCAACTGCGTGCACTGCAAGACCTGTGATATCAAGGACCCGTACGAGATCATCGACTGGGTGACGCCTGAGGGCGGCTCGGGGCCGAACTACCAGAACCTGTAGCGGCAATATCGACGGCAGATCCAACGGGAGGGGAGATGCGAGTTGAAGAGCTGAGCGCGATGCTACACCGCAACAAGGACGGCATTTATGTCTCGACGGCCGTGGACGAGGTGTCCTATGCCGCTGACGGCCACTCGCGTTGCTTTGACGTGGAGGATGGCTCTTTCTGGTTCCGGCACCGCAACAACTGCATCGCCCACATGGTCGCAAACCATCCTTTCCCGCGTGGAGCGTTACTCGACATCGGCGGCGGCAATGGCTACGTCGCCCAGCGACTGGTCACGGAAGGGCACGAGGTCGTGCTGGTTGAACCGGGTCCGACTGGCGCTCGCAACGCCCGCCTTGTCCGTCAGCTCGATCACGTGGTCTGCGCGACAGTGGAGCAAGCTGCGTTCCGGCCCGGAAGTTTCGGCGCGATCGGCATGTTCGATGTGATCGAGCACATCGAAGAGGATCGCAAGTTCCTTGCAGACATCAGCCCGCTGCTGATCGCAAATGGGCGCCTCTACCTGACCATACCGTGCCATCAATGGCTTTGGTCTCAGGCCGACATCGATGCCGGGCATTTTCGACGCCATACAGAAGCCAGCTTGCAGGCGCTGCTGGGGGGGATATTCCGCATCGACTATCTCAGCTACTTCTTCCGACCGCTCGTGCTGCCCCAGTTCTTGCTCCGTGCCCTGCCTTTCCGGCTCGGGATCGGCCGCAACAATGCAGTCATGTCTACCGAGGCAGAGCATGGATCGGGCAATGGCGTAGCCGTTCGGATGCTCACGCGCATGCTGGAGCACGAGGCACGAACGATCTCCGATGACAAATCCATCGGGTTTGGCGCGAGCTGCCTGGTCGCCGCTACGCGTCTTTAGCCCCCGGTTCGACGTCCCGGACACGAAAGACTGCGGCGGAACTGCGGCTCCATGCGTGTCCGAGCCCGGGTGGAGGACTTGGCAATGGGTCGCACCCCGCGAGGCCAGCGGGTGCGCCAAGCTGCCGCCAGCAGGTAGAATCTGGGCTCCCTGGCTGCTATATCGACTTGCGGTTGATGCCGTTTTTTGGCGCGATCGGACTCTGCGGCCTGCCCCCACTCTCCCGCAACGGCCCCAAGTCGCATGCAGACCGCAGCTCAATCCTGCCCCATCCCGACCATATCCGTGGTTTCCCCGGTATATGGTTGCCGCGGCTGCCTTGAAGAACTGGTCGACTCGCTCGACGCCCAGGTGCGCCAGCTGACGACGGACTTCGAGGTCATCCTGGTCGACGATGCCAGCCCGGACCAGGCGTGGGATCGCATCCGGGAACTGGCGATGACCCGCCCTTGGCTGCGCGGCGTGCGCCTGTCGCGCAATTTTGGGCAGCATTCAGCAATCTCAGCGGGCATCGAGCTCGCCCGAGGTGAATGGGTCGTCGTGATGGACTGCGACCTTCAGGACCCCCCCTCCGCGATCCCGACCTTGTTCCAGACGGCGATCGACGGCGGATTCGATACCGTCTTTGCGCAGCGCCTCAATCGCAAGGACTCGCTGCCCAAGCGACTGGCATCCTGGGGGTTTTTCAAGCTGCTCGCCTGGCTGACGAACATTCCGCAGGACTCGAGCACGGCCAACTTCGGCGTATTCCACCGCAAGGTCATCGATGCCGTACGTTTGATGCCTGAGCGCGACAGGTGCTTCCCGCTTATGGTGAAGTGGTCGGGATTCAGGTCGACTGCCGTACCGGTCGAACATGCCAGGCGAAGTGAAGGCGCGAGCGGTTACAACCTGCGCAAGATGATCAAGCTGGCATTGGGCATTGCATTGAGCTACTCGGAGAAGCCATTGCGCATGGTGGCCGGAGCCGGCGTCGCTGCTGCGCTTGCCGCATTCCTGATGGTGGGCTACTCGATCTTCCGTTGGCTCAGCGGCGACGTGGCCGTGGCCGGATTCACGAGCATCATCGCGTCCCTTTGGCTGGTGGGAGGGCTGATCCTCTTCAGCCTCGGCATCGTCGGTCTCTACGTGGGCCAGGTTTTCCGGAATGTCCAGGGGCGCCCCAGCTCCATCATCAGCGAGTCGATCAATTGAGCCACGCAAACTCCGCTGAGATCTCGACTGGCGCATCCAGAGCCCGCGTGCGCCTGACGCCCTGGGACGAGCGCAGCCTTGGGCTCCGTACTGCGGAGTTGGTCGAGTTCTCCGCAGAGTCCGCCGCCGCGGCCGCGGCATTGATGACCCAGGTCCAGGCGTGGATGGTCGAGCACCGCATCGATTACTCGTTCGGCAGGATCGACGCGCGCGACCCGCACCTCAAGCAGGTCTATCAGGACCACGGATACCAGTTCATCGAGACGTCGCTGCGGATGTCCCGCACGCGCACTGCCGAATGGCCGCGCACGCCTGCAGTAAAGCTCGTCTCGCGCCCCCCCACCCCCGAGGACATGCAGGCCCTGGCCTGGATCGCGGTGAATGATTTCCACCACGGGCGCTTCCTCGAGGACCCCTGCCTCGAAAGCGAAGCGTGCCGAACCCGGACAGTGAACTGGCTGCGCGACCTCGAGTCCGCCGGCCAACTCCGCGCCATGCTATTGGGCCATTCGGTGGTCGGGTTCGCTGCAGACACCACTGACCCGGAAAGCAAAACGGCAGACCTCATCCTGTATGGGGTGTCTTCCGATTATCCGATGTTGGCGATGCCACTCTGGATCGATGCCCTGAACCGGCTGAACGAGGACGGAGCACGCCGTTACCAGGCCATCGTCTCGGCGGCCAATACGGGCGTGATGAACCTCTATTCGCGCCTGGGCTTCCAGGTCGCCAGCACTTACTACGGCTTTCGCAAGCTCCACGCCGCAACCCTTTCGTGACACCCCCATGGATTTGAACATGAAGAAAGACTTCAGTACCGAGATCTTCCAGCTCATCTCCGACCTGGCGGAAGCGCCAGAACTCCAGGTCGACAAGGGTACATCGCTCATTGGCGATGGCCGCATCCTCGATTCGATCAAGCTCGTGGAGCTGTGCGTGCAGCTTGAGGACCTCGCGACTGCGAACGGCTTCGAGTTCGATTGGACCTCGGAATCGGCGATGTCCCGTTCGCGCAGCATGTTCCGTACCGCAGGCAGCTTGGCCGAAGCCTTCGCTGAGCAGCGGGACTCTAACCCGTGATCCTGGTGACCGGCGCCAGCCGTGGACTGGGCGCGGCGATCTGCAATCGCCTCGTTGCACAGGGCCGCGATGTCATCGGCCTTGCGCGCGCCGGCAACGAAGGCGCCTACCCGGTACGCAGCTGCGACGTGACCTCGTACGAAGGCTGGCGCCAGTTGGCAAAGGACCTGCGCCACGAAGGCGTGCACGTGGACGCCTTGATCAACGTTGCGGGTGTCGCCTCCATGAACCTGGCGGTCACCACCCCCGAACACGTCACGCGGCGGGTAATCGAGACCAACTTGCTAGGGTCGATCTTTGGCTGCCAGGCCATCGCACCGCTCATGATCCGCCGCAAGTCCGGCACGATCATCAATTTTTCCACCATCGCCGTGCATCTCGGCCTGAAGGGCGAATCGGTATACGTTGCCTCAAAGGCCGGAGTTGAAGGTTTCTCGAGGGCGTTTGCGCGCGAGATGGCCGACTTCGGCATAACCGTCAACTGCGTCGCGCCCGGTCCGATCCGCACCGACCTGCTGCGTGGCGTCAGCGACACGCAGATCGATGTGATCGTTGAGCAACAGATCCTTCGCAAGGTGTTCGGCCCGGATGCAGTGTGCGACACCGTCGAGATGCTGTTGAGCCCTTCCGCCCGGGCAATCACCGGGCAAGTGCTCCACGTGGGAGGTGCCTGATGAGTCTGATCAAGGTCCTGGCTGAACGTTGGCGGGATTGCGACACGCCATTTCTGGTCTACGGCGACCGCGAACTTCGATTCTCGGAAATCGGCGACAACACCGCCGTCGACCTGTCTGAAGTCAGGGAGGGCGACGTCGTCGCCCTTGTCGGGGACTTCGAGCCTGACTCGATCTCCGCTCTGTTGCGACTGATCGACCTGCAAACGATGATCGTGCCCCTCACCCGGGAAACAGAGAAGGACCACGAGTACTTCTTCGATACCGCCGGCGTCGACGTGGTCATCCGCGATGGGCAGGTGCATCGCCGCCACCATGATTCGGCCCCGCATCCGCTTGTGCAGCAGCTGCGCGATCTCGGCCATGCCGGCCTGGTCCTGTTCTCGACCGGCACGACGGGCCGCCCGAAGGGCATCCTCCATGACATGACACAGTTCCTTCGCCGGTTCGATACGCCACGACCGACGCTGCGAACGCTTAATTTCCTGCTTTTTGACCATATCGGCGGCATCAACACGCTGCTGCATACGATCTTCAACCGCGGTGTCGTGATTTCGCCGCAGGACCGGAGCGTCTCAGGCATTCTCGAAGCCTGCCGCCGGCATTCAGTCGAAGTGTTGCCGACCACTCCGACCTTCCTGCGGATGATGCTGATCAGCGGCATGATCCCCGAGTCAATCCCTGAGCAGCTGAAAGTCATAACCTACGGCACGGAGCGGATGGACCAACCTACGCTCTCGGCGCTTTGCGAACTCCTGCCGGATGTCGACTTCCGCCAGACATTCGGAATGTCGGAGCTCGGAATCCTGCGAGTCAAGTCGGAGAGCCGCGACAGCTTGTTCATGCGCATTGGAGGCGAGGGCGTGGAGTCCCGGATTGTGGACGGGGTGCTCAAGATCCGCTCTTCATCGCGAATGGTGGGATACCTCAACGCGGAATCTCCATTCGACGAAGAGGGTTGGTATGACACGAAGGACGTGGTCGAGGTCCGCGACGACTTCATAAAGGTGACCGGTCGCGTCAGCGACGTGATCAACGTCGGGGGCCTGAAGTTCATGCCATCGGAAATCGAACGCGAAGCTCTCGCCTTCCCGGGGGTTGCGCAAGCGAAAGCCACGGGCCGGTCGAACCCCATCACCGGGCAACACGTCGAACTTCTGGTGGAGGCGCAAACAGGCGCTGACATCGACCTCAAGGCGCTCAAGGCGATGCTTAACGAACGCCTCCAGCCGCACATGCAACCCCGCAGGATCCAACTCGGCACGGTCGGAGTGGGCCACCGATTCAAGAAATCCTGAGATCCACGAACGCAACAGTTGATGCACCACGCTGACCTATGGCGTGCGCATCTGGAACGAGACAGACAATGGCTTATTTTTTCATCGCCCTGATGTTGGCGCTAACCGTCTACGGCCAACTGGTAATCAAGTGGAGAGTGAACCTCGCAGGCTCGCTGCCCGCCGATCTCCAGGGCCAGGCGCTGTACCTGCTTGGCCTGCTGACGTCACCCTGGGTCATTAGCGGCTTGATGGCGGCGTTTCTTGCATCAATCTGCTGGATGCTCGCACTGACGAAGCTCGAACTGAGCCGCGCATATCCGTTCACCGCGCTGAGCTTCATCTTCATCCTGTTCAGTAGCGCATTGCTGTTCAACGACTCGATCACTGCCAGCAAGCTCATCGGCACCGCGCTCATCATTGGCGGCGTGTGCGTGATCGCCATTGCCGCCTGAAGGATCCGCGACCTGAAATGACGTCACGCCTGCAGGAACAGCTCAAGTCCGCCCTGTTCAAGGGTCTTCGACTTGCCTTCCGCGTTGCGCCCCTCCCGGAGCGCACTCGCGACAGGTTTCGCCAGACGTTCCTCGCGCGCTACCCTTCGGTCATCCCGCAGGGCCCCGTAGGCAGGGTCGGCGGCGCTACCCCATTCGCGCATCGTGCGCTTGCACGCTCGGACCAACCGGCCCTGGGGTCGATTCCGTATCGCGAAGAGGCCCTGCCCTCGCCCCTGCCGGCGACGTTGGTGGCGTTCTACCTGCCCCAGTTCCATTCCATCCCGGAAAACGATGCCTGGTGGGGCAAGGGCTTCACGGAGTGGCGAAACGTCGGGCGCGCGCTGCCGCAATTTCTGGGACATGCACAGCCGCGAAATCCTGGGGACCTGGGGCACTACGACCTGCGCAACCCGCAGGTCATGCGGGACCAGGCCGACCTCGCAAAGGCCTACGGAATCGGTGCTTTCTGTTTCTACTTCTATTGGTTCGGAGGCAGGACTCTGCTCGAGGCGCCGCTCGTGCAGTGGCTGCAGGACGACGCGATCACGCTGCCGTTCTGCCTGTGCTGGGCCAACGAGAACTGGTCGCGACGATGGGACGGACGTGCGGACGATATCCTGATCGGGCAGCGGCACAGCGCTGACGATGACCTTGCGTTCATCGCCCACGTCGGTCGATACCTGCGCGATCCGCGATACCTGCGGGTAGATGGCAAGCCTCTCTTGCTGGTCTATCGACCCGGGCTCCTGCCGGACGCGAGGGCCACTGCGCGACGCTGGCGAAACTGGTGCCTGGCAAACGGAGTAGGCGAGATCTGCATTGCTTACACGCAGAGTTTCGATCGCGCCGCTCCGGAGGAGTTTGGCTTCGACGTGGCAGTGGAGTTCCCTCCAAACCTGGCGACGCCGACCAACATCACGGCCGACCAGCAACTGCTCAATCCTGGCTATCGCGGCCAGGTGCTGGACTGGCGCGAGCTTGCCCAGGATTATTGTCAACGATCGATGCCGGAGTATCGACTGTTGCCCGGCGTGAACTGCGGCTGGGACAACGAGGCCAGGCGACCGGGACAAGGGCGGACTTACCTGCACGCCTCGCCGCGCCGCTATGGTGACTGGTTGCGGCACACCGTGCACTCCCGCCTGGCATCGGCGCAGCCATCGGATCGGTTTGTCTTCATCAACGCCTGGAACGAATGGGCCGAAGGCGCTGCGCTCGAGCCCGATGCGAGACTGGGCCATGCATGGCTGCAAGCCACGCGGACCGCATTGCGATCGCCGGCGGAACCGGCGGCGGGGTCGCCCCTACGCCCGTGCGCCGTCATCCATGCGTGGTACCCGGAGGTGCTGGATGAACTGCTACAGGCGCTAAAGGCTTGCGGACAATCGTTCCGGATCATTGTCACGACTTCACCGGACAAGCATGAGGCCGTTGCCGAAAGGTTGTCAGCGCTCGGTGTCATGGCGGAAATGGTGACCGTCGAGAATCGCGGTCGCGATATTCTCCCGTTCCTGAAGGTGGCAGACCGGCTGCTCGATGAGGGCGAGCAACTGATCCTGAAGCTGCATACAAAGCGCTCCATGCATCGCGGCAATGGCGATTCCTGGCGGCGCGGCCTCGTCGACCGCCTGCTCGCAGGCAACCGTGCCGCAGACATCGTCAGGGCTTTCGCGCACGACGCCGGTCTCGGCCTGGTTGCGCCGGAAGGTCATCTGCTTCCCACCGAGCAGTACCTGGGCGGAAACCGGGCCCACCTGGACTATCTCTCCACGCGACTGGGCCTGGACGCGGCGTCTGCTCGACAGCCTTGCTTCGCATCTGGAAGCATGTTCTGGGTGCGAACGGCCGCATTGCGACCGCTGTTGGACGCACATCTGGACGAGTGGGAGTTCGAAAGCGAATCAGGCCAGATTGATGGAACGTTCGCGCACGCCGTGGAGCGCATTTTCGCCCGCTGCGCCATCAGTTCCGGCCTCAAGATCACCACCGCAGCGGCGGTTTGCGGAGAACCAGAGCCGGGAGATAGCCAACCCTACCCGTTCGCAAGTCGCAGCTGAGTTGGAATGCAGGGGCACTCGAGTGCCCCTCTTCGCCGGCTGCGTTACGCCAGGAACGCGACGCCGGTCTTCTCGCGCAGTTCCGCTTCACTGACATCCGGCGCCAACTCGACCAGTTTCAGCCCCTGCGGCGTCACGTCCATCACCGCCAGCTCGCTGATGATGCGATTGACCACACCCACGCCGGTCAACGGCAGCGTGCACTGCGGCAGGATCTTGTGCTCGCCGCTCTTGGCGGTGTGCTCCATCAGCACGACCACGCGCTTGACGCCGGCGACCAGGTCCATCGCGCCGCCCATGCCCTTGACCATCTTGCCCGGCACCATCCAGTTGGCGAGGTCGCCCTGGTCGGTCACCTGCATCGCACCGAGGATGGCCAGGTCGATGTGGCCGCCGCGGATCATCGCGAACGAGTCGTGGCTGCCGAAGTAGCTCGCGCCCGGACGTGCGGTCACGGTCTGCTTGCCGGCGTTGATCAGGTCGGCGTCGACTTCGCCCTCGGCCGGGAACGGGCCGATGCCGAGCAGGCCATTCTCGCTCTGCAGCCACACGTCCATCCCGTCGGGGATGAAGTTGGCCACCAGCGTCGGCAAGCCGATGCCGAGGTTGACGTATGCACCGTCGGTGAGTTCCTGCGCGGCGCGCTGCGCCATCTGGTCGCGGGTCCAGGCCATGGGTTTGTATCCTCTGATTTCGTGGTGTCAGCCGGCGCGCACGGTGCGCTGCTCGATCCGCTTTTCGGGGTTCGGGTTGTGGACGATGCGGTCCACGTAGATGCCCGGCAGGTGGACCTGGTCGGGATCGATCTCACCCACGTCGACCAGTTGCTCCACTTCGACAATGCAGACCTTGCCTGCCATCGCGCACGCCGGATTGAAGTTGCGCGCGGTCTTGCGGAACACCAGGTTGCCGGACTTGTCGGCCTTCCAGGCCTTCACCAGCGACACGTCGGCCTTGAGCGCGGTTTCCATGACGTAATGCTGGCCGTCGAATTCGCGCGTTTCCTTGCCCTCGGCCACGATCGTGCCGTAACCGGTGCGGGTGAAGAACGCGGGAATGCCCGCGCCGCCCGCACGCAGGCGCTCGGCCAGCGTGCCCTGCGGGTTGAACTCGAGCTCGAGCTCGCCCGACAGGAACTGGCGTTCGAACTCCTTGTTCTCGCCCACGTAGGACGAAATCATCTTCCTGATCTGACGGGTCGTCAGCAGCAGGCCGAGGCCGAAGCCGTCGACACCGGCGTTGTTGGAGATCGCGGTGAGATTCTTGACCCCACTGTCGCGCAGGGCTTCGATCAGCGCTTCGGGAATGCCGCACAGGCCGAAACCGCCGACCGCGAGGGTCTGGTCATCGGCGACCACGCCGGCGAGGGCGCTACGGGCATCGGGGAAAACCTTGGTCTTGCTGCTGGCGCCGGCTTGCGTCGCGGCCATGGGGCACTCCGGTTCGGGTCTGCGAATCCGGGCAGTTTACCGCGCTGCCCCCCTGCGACCACCGTACCTTCGGGCATGGCCGCTTCCACCGCCCCCCGCTCCTGCCATTAGAATTCGACCATGCCCCGACTCGCCCTCGTCACCGCGATAGCCGCCGCCGCCCTCGACGACGACCTCGTGCCGCTGCTCGACGCCTGCGCGCGCGCCGGGATCGCCACGCAGGTCCGCGCCTGGGACGACCCCACCGTAACCTGGTCGCGCTTCGATGCAGTCCTGCTGCGCTCGCCCTGGGACTACACCGAGCGACTGAGCGAGTTCCTCGGCTGGTGCCGGCACGTGTCGACGCGCAGCCACCTGCTCAATCCGTTGCCAGTGGTCGTCTGGAACACCGACAAACATTACCTGGCCGCGCTGGCGGAGCATGGCGTGCCGGTGGTTGCCACCCGCTTTGTCGAACCAGAGATGGACCCGTTGCCAACCCTGCAGTCATTCCTGGCGGAGCATCCGGATGCTGCGGAGTTCGTGGTCAAACCTGCGGTCGGTGCCGGCTCGCGCGACGCGCAACGCTATTCGCGCGACCAGGAATTCGCCGCGGCCAACCACGTCGCGCGACTGCTCGAGGCCGATCGCAGCGCGATGCTGCAGCCTTACCTGGCCTCGGTCGACCGCGATGGCGAAACCGCGCTGATGTTTTTCGAAGGCCGCTTCAGCCACGCCATCCGCAAGGGACCGCTGCTGCAGCGCGACGAAGGTCCGACCGAACATCTGTTCGCCGCCGAGGCGATCACCGCGCGCATTCCGGGCAAGGATGAGCTGGCGCTGGCAGACCAGGTGCTGGCTGCCGCGACAGAGTGCCTGCGACTGCAATCGCCGCTGACGTACGCGCGCGTCGACCTGATTCGTGACGACGACGGCCACGCGCGCCTGCTCGAACTCGAACTGTGCGAGCCGTCGTTGTTCTTCCTGCACGCCGCCGGCAGCGCGGACCGCTTTGCGACGTTGATGGCGGGCACGCTGCGACGCAGCGCGTCCGCCACCTGAGGCTCAGGAGCGCCCGTACACGTCCTCGAGACGGACGATATCGTCCTCACCGAGGTAACTGCCGGACTGCACTTCGATCAGCTCGACCGGCTCGGTTCCGTGGTTGCGCAGACGATGGACGCTGCCCAGCGGGATGTAGGTGCTCTCGTTCTCGTGCAGGTCGAACACCTTGTCGTCGCAGGTGACTTCGGCAACGCCCGACACGACCACCCAGTGCTCGGCACGGTGGGCATGCTTCTGCAGGCTCAGCGCCGCGCCAGGCTTCACCACGATGCGCTTGACCTGGAACCGCGGTCCGACCCCGATCGAGTCGTAGCTGCCCCAAGGTCGATAGACCTTGCGGTGGAACAGGTGTTCTTGCCGCCCGGCGCTCTTGAGCTTGTCGACGACCGCCTTGACGTCCTGCACGCGATCCTTGCGCGCCACGAGGGTGGCATCGGGCGTATCGATGATGACCAGGTCCTCGACGCCGATCGTCGCGATCATCCGCCGCTCCGAAGCGCGCACGAGACTGTCGCGCGTGTCGACCGCGATGACGTCGCCCTCGTAGCGGTTGCCTTCGTCGTCGCGCTGCGCGACCGACCACAGGGACGACCACGAGCCGATATCGCTCCAGCCGCAGCTGACCGGCACGACCGCGGCGCGGTCGGTTTTCTCCATCACCGCGTAGTCGATCGAGTCGCTGGGGCTGGCCGCGAACGCGTCGTGGTCGATGCGGATGAAGTCGAGATCGGTGGACGAAGCGGACATCGCCGCACGCGCCGCCACCAGAATCGCCGGTGCGTGCGTCGCCAGCTCATCGAGGTAGCGCTGGGCGCCGAACAGGAACATGCCGGAGTTCCACGCATAGGTACCTTCAGCCAGATACGACTGGGCAGTGGCCAGGTCGGGCTTCTCGACGAACTGCTGGACTTCATAGCCGCCATCGCCGAGCGAGGTTCCGCGCAGGATGTAGCCGTAGCCGGTTTCGGCGTAGTCCGGGGTGATGCCGAAGGTCACCAGCCATCCCTGCACGGCCAGCGCCGTAGCGGCCTCGACCGCGGCCCGGAACGAGCCTTCGTCTTCGATCAGATGGTCGGCCGGCATCACCAGCAAGGTCGCCGCGGAATCACCGCGCAATGCGTGCAGGGCCGCCAGGGCGATCGCCGGGGCGGTGCTGCGCGCCACCGGCTCAAGCAGGATGCCGCCACTGGCGACGCCAATCCCCTGCAGCTGCTCGCCGACCATGAAACGGTGGTCCTCGCTGCACACCGTCACCGGCGCCTGCGCGCCCGGCAGTTTGCTGGCCCGAAGCACCGTCTCCTGGTACAGCGAGTGATCGCCGATCAGGGCCAGGAACTGCTTGGGCTGGTTCTGCCGCGACAGCGGCCACAGCCGGGTGCCACTGCCACCGCTGAGAATGACCGGATGAAGCATTTGGACTCCGCATGGGATGGGCGGGCAGCAGGGTAGCGGATTGGACCGGAAATGGCCCTCTCCGTTGGTCCGCCGCCTCATTTCACATAACGCAATCCGCCGGCCGGGGCGCCATCGATGGCCACAGCCGTGCGCCTGCGTAGGGCACCGCTCTCAGCTAGAATTGGGGGCTCTCGGCCCTCGTTGGCTGCGCAACCCCCATAGGAACCCCCGAACGATGAAGATCCTCGTCGGCTACAAGCGCGTGGTGGACTTCAATGTCCGCATCCAGGTCAAGCCGGACGGCTCCGGCGTGGTCACCGACGGCGTCAAGCTGTCGCCGAACCCGTTTGATGAGATCGCCCTGGAAGAGGCCCTGCGCCTGCGTGACAAGGGCATCGCCACCGAGGTCGTGGTGGCCACGATCGCCCCGGCCGACGCCCAGGCGCACCTGCGCAATGGCCTTGCCATGGGCGCCAACCGCGCCATCCACGTGGTCAGCGACGCCCCGATCCAGCCGCTGACCGCGGCCCGCGCCCTGCTCAAGCTGATCGAGAAGGAGCAGCCGGACCTGGTCATCCTGGGCAAGCAGGCCATCGATGACGACGCCAACCAGACCGGCCAGATGCTGGCCACGCTGTGGGGCCGCCCGCAGGCCACCTTTGCTTCCAAGCTTGAGGTCGCCGACGGCAAGGCCACGGTCACCCGTGAGGTCGATGCCGGCCTGGAAACGCTGGAAGTCGACCTGCCGGCCGTGGTCACCACCGACCTGCGCCTCAACGAGCCGCGCTTCATCAAGCTGCCCGACATCATGAAGGCCAAGAGCAAGCCGATGGAATCCATCGCGTTTGCCGACCTCGGCGTCGACACCGGCGACACGTTGAAGACCACCCACTTCGCCGCGCCGGCCAAGCGCAGCAAGGGCGTGATGGTGAAGGACGCGGCCGAACTGGTCGCCGCACTCAAGCAAAAGGGGCTGCTGTGATGAGCAAGGTACTGATCGTCGCCGAACACCTGGACGGCAAGCTCAACGCCTCCACCGCCAAGTGCGTGTCCGCCGCGCAGGCGCTCAAGCCCGAGTCGATCGACATCGTGGTGCTGGCCGCCGACCCGGCCGCCGTTGCTGCCGCTGCCGCGCAGATCGCTGGCGTGGGCAAGGTGCTCACCATCGCCAACGCCGCCAATGCCAATGCGATCGCCCAGGTACTGGCGCCGCAGGTGGCCAAGGCCGCCGCGGGCTACACCCATGTGTTCGGTCCGAGCACCACCTTCGGCAAGGACCTGATGCCGTGCGTGGCCGCCCTGCTCGGCGTGGCCCAGGTGTCGGACGTGATGGCCGTGGAAAGCAGCCATACCTTCAAGCGCCCGATCTACGCCGGCAACGCGATCATCACCGTCGAAGCGCCCAGCGACCACACCGTCGTCGCAACCGTGCGCACGGCCTCGTGGCCGGAAGCGGCCAAGGGTGGCGGCGCGGCGGTCGAACCGCTGACCGTTGATGCATCGCTGCCGGGCCACACCCGCTACGTCGGCCTCGCGGCCGGCAAGTCCGATCGTCCTGACCTGCAGAGCGCCAGGCGAGTGGTGTCCGGCGGCCGCGGCGTGGGCTCAGCCGAGAACTTCAAGATCGTCTACGACCTGGCAGACAAGCTCGGTGCGGCGGTGGGCGCGTCACGTGCCGCGGTCGACGCCGGCTACGTGCCCAACGAGCTGCAGGTCGGCCAGACCGGCAAGATCATCGCGCCCGAGCTGTACATCGCAGTCGGAATCTCCGGCGCGATCCAGCACCTGACCGGGATCAAGGACGCCGGCACTATCGTCGCCATCAACAAGGACGGCGACGCGCCGATCTTCGAGATTGCCGACATCGGGCTGGTGGGAGATCTATTCGCCTTGTTGCCGGAGTTGAGCAAGGCCATCGACTGAACCCGGGGGGCCAGTACGGCGTCTGCCGCGGAGGGGCCGACTTTGCGACACCGGTCTCGAATTGCGCAGTACGCCCGTTTCAGCGAACTTTCAATCCCAAACCCGCCGCGATACTTGCCGCGTTGCATCGACGCGATGGCGGGAGTCGGGGATACTGCTTGGCCTTTCCTCGATGAAGCCTGCCATTGGCTCTACCGAGGGTCAGTTTCGACAGTTTCCGCTCCGTCCCTCCCGCTCCAGCCCAAGAGAGACCGTCCTTGATTCCGTTCAACAAGCCTTACATGACCGGCCGCGAGCTTTGGTATATCGCCCAGGCGCACTCCAAGGGTCATCTGTCCGGTGACGGTGAATTCACCAGGAAGTGCCATGCATGGCTGGAGTCACAGACCCGCGCCAGCAAGGCGCTGCTGACGCACAGTTGCACGGCCGCGCTGGAGATGGCCGCGTTGCTGCTCGACCTCGAGGCGGGCGACGAGGTGATCATGCCCTCGTACACGTTCGTGTCTACTGCGAACGCGTTCGTGCTGCGCGGTGCGGTTCCTGTTTTCGTCGATGTGCGCCAGGACACGCTGAACATCGACGAGACCCTGATCGAGGCTGCCATCACGCCTCGCACGAAGGCAATCTGCGTTGTCCATTACGCGGGCGTGGCCTGCGAAATGAACGTCATCATGGACATCGCCAGCCGGCACGGTCTGGCCGTGGTCGAAGACGCCGCCCAAGGCATCATGTCCAGCTACCATGGTCGCCCACTGGGTACCATCGGCGACCTGGGTGCACTGAGCTTCCACGAAACCAAGAACATCATTTCCGGCGAGGGCGGTGCCTTGTTGTGCCGCGACAGTACCCTCGCGGAACGTGCCGAAATCATTCGCGAGAAGGGCACCAATCGCAGCCGGTTCTTTCGCGGCCAGGTCGACAAGTACACCTGGGTTGACCGCGGTTCGTCGTTCCTGCCTGGCGAAATCACTGCGGCGTTCCTGTCGGCACAGATGGCAGAGGCGGATGAAATCACGAGCAAGCGGATGGCGATCTGGGATCGCTACCATGCCTGGGCAAAGTCCCATGAAGACGCGGGACGCGTGCGCCGTCCGATCGTGCCCGAGGGCTGTGTCCAGAACGCACACATGTACTACCTGCTCCTTCCTGACCTAGAGTCCAGGGCGGCCTTCATCGCCAGGATGAAGGAGCGTGGCGTACAGACCGTATTCCATTACGTCCCGTTGCACTCGGCACCGGCCGGCATGGAGCTGGGGCGGACGTCTGGTTCGATGGACGTTACCAACTCCATCAGCGACAACCTCGTCAGGTTGCCCTTGTGGATCGGCATCGAGGACCTGATGGACCAGGTATTCCAGGCTTCCGACGAGAGCCTGGCCTGACATGAGCTCGAGCGGGGAAGTCGATATTCCGGAGACAAGCGGCGGTTTTGCTGCAGTCGTGCGCTCACTGGTTCCGACCACGCCAATCAACCGGGCCAAGGCCGCCCTTGCCTCGGTGGCAATGGTGCTCCTGATCGCCCTGGTGCTGCTGCCTTACCAGCCCAGGAGCCTGGTCGTCACGATCGATTCGCCCGTCCCCGGCTCGCTACAGCTCTATTTCGATCAGGGCGAGGGGCTTTCGGAGTACCTGTCCGTCCGGCTGCCCTACAAGGCCGGGACGTCACAGCTCTCGTATCGGCTTCCGGTGGGCTCCACCAAGTTTGTCCGCATAGACCCCGCCGCTTCGACGCCTTCTCTCACGATCCAGGGCATTGCAGCGACCGTCCCGACCGGGTCGCCGGTCCAGACCTTTGACCCGCACTCGCTCACCCCGGCCTATGAGATTGTCTCCACCGAGGACACTGCGGATGGCGGACGAAAATTCCTCATCAAGGAAGGCTCGAACGACCCCCAGATTGCATTCTCCCCTTCCCAGGCGATCAGCTCGTCCGAAGGGATTTCAGGGAACGTTTGGCTGTACCTCTGGAGCGGTTTCCTCCTCGCCTCTATCATTACGGCACTGCTTCACTTTCGTCCCGGACGCCTGGTCGCGGTTTCAGTCTGTGTCGCAGCGCTGGCGATGAGCCTTTGCATGGCCATGTTCTCGCCGACCGCATACTCGGTGCACCCGGACGAGCCGCTGCACAACGCTGATGCAACGTACTTCCACCGCCACTGGCTACCGCCGCGGCTGGACTCGGCGGAGCTTGCCACGAACTACAAGAGCTCCGTATATGGGGTGACTTACCTGGGTGAGTGGAACATCACCTATCTGCTCGCAGGCAAGGTCGGCAAGCTGTTCATGGCGACAGGCCTGTCACAGGTCGTCGCCTACCGCCTGTTCAATGTCGGATTGTTCGCACTCGTCATCCTCGGGCTGGTCCTGTCCCGGGCACCGCCCGGCGCGTATCTGGCGATATTGATCACGCCACAACTCTGGTACGCATTCTCTTATTTCAATGGTGACGCCTTCCCGTTCGCGTTGTCGTGCGTCGCAGCGGCGATCGCACTGCAGCCAGATGGTGCGTTCGCCCGCTATCTGCGCCAGGGCGGCAGGGTCGGTGCGCAAGTAGTGGCCTTCATAACGCTGTTCGGCCTCTTGTTGATCGCGAAGAAGAATTACCTTCCAGTCGCGGCCTTCATTGCCGTTGCGACGGCCGCCATTGCGCTGCAACTGCGCCCGATGGTCGCATTGTCCGTACTGGGAATCGCCGCAGTAGGCGCCGTCACCGCAGCAGCTGGCGGCGCCCTTGCCCAGACTTACGGTACGAGCTGGTTCGTCATCGCCGGCTCGATCACGCTCCTCTCCCTCATCCCCCTTGCCAGATTTGCAGTCGAAAGCCTCAGGGACCGCACCCGGTGGCCCATCCTCGGCCGGATTGCGCTGGTATTTTCTCTTGCCGTCGTCGTCGCTTCGCCCTGGATAGCCGTGGACGTTGCACGAAACGGATTCAGCAGCGAGAAGGCAAGCACTGCAATCGAGATGCGTGAACGCTACGCCACACCACAGATGAAGCCATCGTCGGTTGTTGCTGAAACCTCACCCACTTCCGGCTTCAACCTCAACACGAAGGGCGTCCTGCTGCCCGAACTTTTTTCGCCTGAACGCAAGTGGCATGTCGGCACGTTTCACAGTTTCTTCGGCGCATACGGTTACATGGAGTACTTCGGCAGCGAGCGGAGCTATGCGCTTGCTGGCTGGGTATCCGGCTTGTTGCTTCTCGCCGCCATCGCCATCGGCATGGCGAATGGCACACTGAGTGCAACCCAGCTAATACTGAGCATTGGCTTCTCGGCAATACTCATCTTCACTTCGGCACTGCATAGCTGGACCTATCATTTCCAACCGCAGGGTCGGTACGTCCTTGGAGTGTTGGTCATGACCATGCCAATCTTCATGGCGGCATCGACATCGGGGCGCAACAGGGTCTTCTTCGTGACCGCCTGCCTCGCGATGTTCTGCATCTCCGCCCTGTCGTTCATGAACGTGGCGATGGCCAATCTGATCTGACCATCGACAACCTGCAAACGAATCCCCGCACTATCCAGGAACGCAACCCGAGAGTACTGACTCCAACGCAGGCGACAGGAGCACGCAAATGCTGCCGACGACACCGGACAGGATCGAGATTGGCTGCGGCCGCGCGAAGCGCGCCGGCTTCTTCGGAATAGACGTGAATGCCGATTCGGACGCCGACCTGGTGCTGGATGTCGAGAGACAGGACTTGCCGTTCCCTGACAATTCGGTGGCACACGTTTACAGCAGTCATGCTTTCGAACACATGACCGAGTTTCCGAGGATACTCAGGGAGCTTTTCCGGGTCTGCGAACATGGTGCGACGATCGAGATTTGGACGCCGTATGGAAAGTCCAACGACGGCCTGCTCTTCGGCCACTACATCTTCTTCACGGAAACGTCGTTCAAGCACATCTGCTTCGAGTACGACCGGTTCTACCTCGGCGAACATCACGGCTATTTCGACTGGCAGAAGTCCGCCTATAACCTGGTACCCGGGGTCCGTGACCAGCTTGCAGGCATGAACATCCCGCTGGAATTCGCCCTGGACCACATGTTCAACGTCTGCATGGAATGGGGCGTGCTGCTGATCGTCAACAAAGAGCTCGCCCGCGCCCCCGGCCCGCAGTTTCCGGATGTGTTGTTCGACGAAGGGCGTCGGCCCGGATGGGTCAGCAGCACGGCACCCGAGTCGGTCGCCGCCGGCATCGACGATGGCAGGAACGCCGCCGCACTGCCCCTGGTTTGACGTGGCGCTGTAAAGCCCGCAGCGGGCAGCGGATCAGGAGCAAAGTTCTCGGGCGGCGTCGGATGCCATGGTCGCCAGGGTCTGCGGCCAGAACGGCCGGCGGGAGTTAGGGCCTGCCGTTGTAGGAACTGATCACGACTCCCAGCATGATGATCGCCCCGCCGATCAACACCTGCGGTCGGATTGGCTCCTTGAGCAGCAGCCACGCGAAAGTCGGAACGAGCAGGAACGTAAGTCCGTAGAACGGGAATGCGACGGACAATGGTACGCGTGAAAGGACGGCGAGCCACATCACCGTGGCAAGGCCATAGACTGTCAGCGCCAAGATCAATGGCCAGGAAAGCAGGCTCAGCGGCCTGCTGAGCGACAGCGTGCCTGCCGCCTGCTTGAAGAGGATCTGGCCACCAGCAAGCATGATGATCGTGCAAACGATCAGCAGGAGGACGGTGGGGGTCAAGCCACTGGAAAGGCGAATCATCGAATGTTCCTATTGGAGTTCACAAGGCCCCGGCTCTGTAACAGGGGGTGCAACGCGCGACGCGGCACGCTTGCAATGTCATAGCCGAGGAATGCCAGCAGGAACTGAAGTCCGCTGACGAGTGCGATCGCAGGCATGACCACGGTCCCAACAGGGGTTGGCATGCCCGTCCGGAGAGCAATCGCCCAATGCCAACCACCAAACAGCAGCCCTCCGCCAAGCAGCAAGAGCGCCGCAATCAGCTCCAGCGAAGCAATCGACAAATCGCGCAGGTAATAGCTGTACACGATGCGCTTACACAAGTTTCTGGCGTGCTTGACGGCAAACTCACCAATTACCTTCGAGACGCTCAGGCCGCTTGTCTCGTCGCCGTACTTTGCATCCATCGGCACATCCACCACCGCTGCGCGCATCACGTTCAACCGAAGCAGAATATCGGTCTCGAAGAAGTACCGTTTGCTGATCGACTCGGCAGGGAGATGAGCGGCCACATCGGCATGGATCGCCGTGTAACCATTGGTGGGATCGAACACGTCCCAGTAGCCCGTGGACGCCTTCGCCAGGAACGACAGACCCACGTTCCCGAAGCGCCTGATGGTCGGCATCTGCCTGATCTGGCCAAGGTCCCAGAACCGGTTTCCCTTGGCGTAGTCCGCCTCGCCCTTCAGGATCGGCGCGACGAACATCGGCAGCAGCCTTGGATCCATCTGCCCATCGCCGTCAATCTTGACGATGATCGTCATTCCATCGTCGATGGCCCGGCGATATCCGGTAAGCATCGCCCCACCCACGCCCTGGTTCTGGCCGTGACGAAGGACCTTTGCTCGCGGGTCTTCGCAGTGCTTCTCGATGTAATCGCCGCTTTGCTCCGGACAGGCGTCATCGACGCAATAGATGGCGTGCACTTCGTTGCCGATAGCTGCAATCACATCCAGGACGTGCTGGCGCACCTTGTAGCAGGGGATCACAACGGCAATCAGTGCGGACTGGCGCAAAGGTTCCATCGTTTCGATTCTCAATGCCACAGGATTCATGGGTAGTACCGCCTTGAACCCGAAGCCAGCATGTTCATGGCATCAGCCTATAGAAGTGGAGCCCATACTGCCCGGAAGCCACGGCTGGCAGTTGGATTCCGAGGTCCCGATAGGAGATCGTGCACAGCTTTCGATCGAAGATGCCTCCCTCCGACTCCCATGGTTCCTGAACTACCATCATGTATTCGACGTCATGGCTGCGCAGGAAGGACCGGGCATGCTTCGCCTTGTTCGTACAGAACGCGTCATTGAGATCTTTGGCGGTCAGAGTGTAGCTCTTGCCGATCCTGACATTGAACACATAGTCACGGCGCGCGAATGGAAGATACGCCGCCACCGGCTGGGCCGGCAGGACCCAGTCTTCCCGGCCATTGATCCGAATCGCGTATGCCGGCGCCAGGACAACTGCATGTTCGGGCAAGGCACCTTCCAGCCGATTGAACTCGTCCAACTGGTCTGCGTCGAGCGGTCCGACCCACCCCAACCGAGAAGCGGCCGGGCCCCTCACCGACAGCGACGACACAACCAGAATCATCAGCACCACGAAGGTTCCGGCCACGGCACGGAGACTCGCCGCTGATGGAGCCGGCAACAGGCGGCGGCTCCCGCCGACCAACCACCAAATCGCGGTGAGCGACATCACCGTAGCCAGCGTCCAGTGCAGGGGCAGCGCATACATTGCCAGGAGGCCCACGTACCGGGAGGTATAGGTCGACAACAGACTCGCCTGAAGCGTGTCGTGCCCGAAGAGCAGGATGACGATGTAGGAGACTCTGCCTGCAACCAGTTCGCCGACCAGTAGTCCACACTGGATGACGATCGGCATCAACACGAACCAGCGTCCCGCGCCTTCGATCTTTCGCCGCGCTGCAGCGGCCAGGACGAAGAAGGCGAGCGAGCATGGGACGAAGAGGCGAGTAATCGTCAGCATCTTCTCGCTCAGAATCTGCTCGGAGGAAGGCAGCATCTGTTCGATCAGTTTCGGATGGGCAGCGTGGAACAACTCCCATCGCAACACCTCGGCCAACCGCTCGGCGAAGTTTCCGGCGGCCACTACGCCAACATCAGACACGCCTTGGGCAAACCGCGTCCCAGAGACCAGTTCGATCGTCGCCTTCCACCGCGGCGAGACCTCACCCAGAAGGTGCAGGTAGTAGGGATCGAGAAGCAGGAGCACGGCCGCCAGGAGCACACCTACCAGGAGGCCTTTGACAGGGTCGGAGATGCCGCCCGCCGATGGCAGTGCACGCACCGTCGGCAAGGCGATGATGGTGAGGAATGCAACTGCCGAGAAGCTTGTGAAAGCGAACACCAGGGAAGGATTCAACTTTGCACTCATGGCCGCCGCGAAGGGCAAACTCGCCCATGCTGCGACGGCAAGGCGCCGACCGGGCGCAAGCCAAAGCAACGTCGCCGCCAGCGGTGCGAGCATCATGACGCAGAACGCGCTCAAGCGACCCGTGCTGTTCAGATCGTCGACCGGGTAGATGACCGTTGTTCCGCGCAGCATGACGTAGGCGCCAAACACCGCAATGATTGCCCATGTCACTCCGATCGCTCGTTCTGGCACGGCACTCCGCCTTTGCCAGAAAACGAGCAGTTCCATCATTGCGAAGATCGCGATGAGCGCCTGGAGTACTGGCTGCACCTTCACGTAGGACGCGATCTGTGCCCCGAAACCAGGCCACGCCCACAGCGATGACAGGACGTGCAGGAGCTTGGGGTACTTCTCCAGCCAGTCGCTGTCACCAGCGGTCAACTTCGGGTAGCCGGCGTGATACAGGTCGATTGCAAACGCGATGTGCTGGTGCGTGTCGAGGCCCAGCGCACCGGCTCTATGCGAAAAGTAAGCGCCTGCCTTGTAGATCACGGCAAATGCCAGGGCCACGAAAGCAGCGCCGAACACAGTGCCCGCGCCGATCGATTTCCTGAAGGAGACGCCGGCACCATCGACCGCGATTCCAGCGCAGGCCACAACCAGGGCCACAAGCAAGGTCGTGGTCAGCGGCAGGCCAAGCACACCGTGCCAAAGATAGGTGACGGGCGACAACACCAGCCAGGCAACCAGCAATGCGAACTGGCCCGTGCAAACTCGAAGGAACACGGATTCCTCGACGAGCTGCGCATCGACCTTCAATGCCGTCAGCGTAGCGTGGCCGATCCAGGCCATCGACCATAGCGAAACCAGCAGCAACGGCAGAAACTGCCACTGGTTTGCAACGTTCGCGAAGGCGAGCAGCGGCAACGCCGACGCAGTCAACGCCAATGGCAACCGTGTCGTCCAGTTCCCCAACCTTGTCACGTCATCCGTCCTCAAGGACTGGTAAGCCCTCTAATGTCGCGGCTAGATCCAACGCTGTCCGACTTCCTGCGCAATCGCCTGGATCACACCTTCCCTCAATAGGGGATCAGCGTGCCCGGCAAAGTGTGCAGGGCGCATGCCCCTGGCTTCCCACTCGTTGCACTGGGACACCAATGCCGACGAGATGGCCTCCGGCGTCATTGCATCAAGCGAGCGAATGTTTGGATGGGTGAGCGACAGGTCCTTGTTCGCATAGGTGTTTGTCACAACGCCCATGCCCATGGCCGACATCTCCAGCGGCGGATAGCTGGGATGCGGAGACACCATCAACGACACGCCAATCGCCGATGTCGCCAGCAGCTCCCCATACCGGTTTACGTCCAACTTGCCGAGCGATCGCAAGGTCACCGGGCCAAGGTCAACGTCCTGGGTGAGTTCGCCAGGCGCCACGACCTCCCATTCACGCGCCCTCGGGTCGGTCCAACCCCAAGTGCACAGGCCTTCGCAAAGCAACTCGAACGCGTTCCTTGGAGTGCCCGGACGCGCGTAGACCACGATGCGGCGTGCACGAGGCTGCTCATCGACGCGCGCTGCGGCCAATGACCCCCTCAGACCTTCGTGCAGCGTTGGCTCGAATACGACTTGGCGCTGGTAACCAAGACCTTGGGCACCAAAGTAATCGGCGAGCAACGAAGTGTTGAAAATGCCCACGTCGGACGTGGGACGGTAAGTGCTCAGCGCAAGGGCGCTTTGGCTTGACCACGGATAGAAACCAGGCTCGAAGTCCTGGATCAGGTAGGCGACCGGGCGGTCGACACCCTGCTCCCGCGACTGCCAGTCCGCCAGGCGCTGAGCCGCATATGCCGTCCACCACGCGGTGGCCAACCAGCGGTCACCGGGCGCGACTGGCAGGGTCTTTCCATAGCGGTCGCAGAAAGGGACGATCTGGCGTGCCGCTGACGACGTGCCTTCGCTTGGGACATGCACGTGATCGGCGAAGCGGGACAGAGCTTCGTCATCGGGCGCGCTGTCGGTCAGGATGATGCGCGACTGCGGGTACGCATTGCACAACTCGCGGTAGATCACCACCGCCGTGTGGATACCGCCGAAATAGTGCTGCCTGTTGATGGATGGCAGCAGGATGTTGAGCCTGTCCCCGTGACGCTGCTCGGCCCTTGGATTGCACGGTCCGATCTCGCCAACCGTCGTTTGGGGCGAAGTTGCAGCCGCGCCGCTGGCAGCCGCCCTCAGGCGCCGCTTCAGCACCTGGGGAATCATCCGGCCAATCACGAAGTCATCCTCAGATTCGGGGTTGCCTGCATCGGATCGAGATTGACGTTGTAGAACGGATCGCCGATCTCGCGATACGGAGAATAGGCCTCCGCCGACCGGACAAAGTCACCCGGCGGGATCGCACGCGGATCGCGGGTCTTGGATTCGTGATGGACCATTCGCGACTCGGCGACATAGAGGTTGAGCAGACCACTCTCATGCGCGCGCAGGCACAGCTCCACATCGCTGCCACAGACAATGAAGGTTTCGTCGAAACCGCCGAGCCGGTGGAACTTGTCCGCGGCGATGACCATGCAGGCGCCGGTGACTGCGAGAACATTTCGGCGCATCACCGGAGAAACGAACAGGTTCTGGCAATGGACCGGATTGAGCCCCTTGAATACGTGATCCGCCCAGCCGCCCATGCCGACAACGACGCCGGCATGCTGGATGGTGCGATCGCCATAGAGCAGCAGCGGACCGCAAACACCGATGTCGGGTCGGAGCGCGTTCTCCGCGAGCCGCTGGAGCCAGTCGCCCTCGATGATCTCGGTATCGTTGTTGAGAAAAACCAGGACTTCGCCGCGCGCTTCGCGCGCAGCAAGATTGTTCAGCGCCGACCAGTTGAACGGAACATCCGCGGGCAAAACCTTGATCCTCGAGTTCCTTGTGGCCTTCGAGAACCAGTCATGCGTCGCCTGCTCGGATGAACCATTGTCTACGACGATGATCTCGTAGTTCGCGTAGTCCGTCTTCTCGAGCAGAGTCGTGACGCATGTGTCCAGCAGTGCGACACCATCGCGCGTCGGAATGATGATGCTCGCAAGCGGCTGACGCTCTGCGAATGGATAACGGACGTCGTAGCAGAACAAGTGCTCTCCGTCGTTGACCACTGCACCGGGATAAAGGGTATCGACGTGATTCTGGATCGCCTTGCGCCCGGCGTCATGAGCGTACGGTTTAGACCCGGCGTTCGCTGCCGTCGAACCGGCGTGGGCCCGCCAGTGGTAAAGAACGCGAGGCACGTGCGCCACCTTTGCCCCGGCAGCCACGCAACGAAGCACCAGGTCATAGTCCTGCGATCCATCGCAGTCGGCGCGCAGCCCACCCATGGCGGTAACAAGGTCGCGGTCCATCGCAACCATATGTCCCAGGTACATCTGGGACAGGAACAGGTCATGGCTCCAGTCCGGCTTGAAATAGGGAGTACGGCGCTGCCCATCCTCACCGAGCACGTCGTGGTCGGTGTAGACGATGTTCGCACCGCTGTCGACTAAGGCAGCGACGGCCGAACCAAGTGCTTCCGGATGCAACAGATCGTCGTGATCCAGGAACGTGACCCAGCGGCCCGTCGCCATGGCCAGCGCCGCATTGGTCGCCTCGGCGATCCCGGAGCGCTGTTCGCTCCGGCTGATCCTGAGATTGGGAACTTTTCGCCGCAACTCCGCCAGCACCTTGGCTATGTGGGGCAACTTGGATCCATCGTCATGAATGCAAAGCTCCCAGTCCTTGTAACCCTGCGACGTGACGCTGGCGACTGCCGCGCGGAGGAAGTCCTCCGGTGTGTCGCACACCGGCATCACCACGCTGATACGGCCGGCACCGGCTGAAGTGGGGAAGACGCGCTCCTGGTTCTGGAGCCAGCTGCGATAGACGTCGACCGGCACTGGCGCTGAACAGTCAGCCGACGCGGCACCGCCAGCTGCATATGAGGCAATCACGCGGGCGAAACCACGTGGCCCGAGCTTCATGGCCCGTACGATTGCCGATGCCAGTTGCGCAAGGCCGGTGCCTTGCGCCCGCGCCCTGCGGAAACTCCAATACGCCGAGCGTAGGACCGCCGTTACCTGCTTCAAGATCTTCACGACCGCTCCCCGTTTCGGCATGACTTGCAAATAAAAAGAACCATCTCTGCCACATTCATCGAGCGGCAATGCGCAGCAATACATCGGCAAGGACACACAGGCCCAGCACCACAGATGCGATCGCAAGGCGCTTCGTCAGCTTTCTCAAGCGACTGCTGACGCCCTCCAGTTCGCGATGCGCCCCCTGCAGGAGCGCCAGCTCAGCGCTGAGGTGGTTACGCTCCGAATCTGTCTTTGCAAGCATCTGTCTTTCGTTGGACAGCTCCACGATCAGCTCGGCCTGGTTACGCTGCAAGCTGGCATGCTGTTCCTGCAGCCCCCCATGTTCGGATTGCAGTTGAATCTGTTGCGATTGCAGCAAGGAGTGTTGCTGCCGAAGGCCGACATGTTCAACGCGCTCCGCGTGCAACTCGTCGCGACTACGCTGCAGGTCCTGCTCGGCACCGACTGCACGGCGGGCCATCTCTTCCACCTGAACTGCAGTACTGCCCCATTCCCGCTTCGCCACGTCCAGGTCGGCGACGTAGTTGCCCAACATGTCCGCCGTCGACTTCCACTCGCGCTCGGCTAGCTCCGTGCGCGAAGTGATGGCTTTGAGCCCTTCTACGAGGCGGGAAAGCAACTGGAATGCTTCAGGGTCGCTCTCGCCCACCAGGAAGGGAGATTCCTGCAGCCGGCGCAGATCATCATCTCGACGAAGCCCAAGGAAGTACTCGCGATAACAATGCGGGTGACTATCTCCATGGAAAACACGACTGTTGTAAAGGCGATCGGCCGCACCGACGATATCCGCCAGCTCCGGGAACCGTTCCTTGAGGAAGTGCGCCCCCATCAGGCTCGACCAGAGTGCGGGATCTCCCTGGCCAAATCGGATCACCTGCATGCCGCTTTCCCGCAAGCACTGCTCGACCTCATTGGCCGCGACCAGTCCGAACTCCTTGTGCTCCTTCAGCCAGGGGTAGTCGTAGCCAAACAACTCAAGCCAGCGTGCGTTGGCCTGCTCTTCGGCTGCATGCACCCACGGCTCGTCGATCGGACAACCTATGAGGACCATCCTCGCAGACACGCGCGACATCTCGGCCAACGCCCGTGTGCGAATCTCCTGTGGAATGTGTTCCAGCACGTCAAGGGACACGACTGCATCGAATGCCGAATCGGCGAACGGCAGGGCCGTCGCATCGGCGACGACGAAATCAGTTTCGTCGCCTTCGGCATGAAGATCCGTATAGAGGAGCTTGGCGCCGGGCAGGAAGTCACCGAGGAGACGTTGCCGGTTGGCCCCGACCTCCAGGACGCTCGCGCCGCCGTCCAGCACCCCTATTGCGCCGGCCGCGACGGCATAACGCTGGAAATGGTCGAACGGGATGCTGTAGAGCTCAGTCTTCATGTACATGCCATTCGTGCGGGATATACACCACGCCTTCGCTGAAATACGGCGCAGCGACGGTGAATCTCGCCGTGTCCGCCAGGTAATCGAGGCAGACGAGTCCTTTGTCCGTGAAAATTCCGACATCGATGCGATAAGTGCCCGTCAGCAGCGGCATCGACGGAATGTGGTAGCTGACCCGATAGGTGCCGGTGCGCGAAGGGATCTCGACCCGCTCCAGATAGGTGTTGGGACCGAAGATATGGAGGCCATCCATTCCCTTGATGGCTACGCCGAGCAGCAGCCCGGGAATGTGCACGTCCTTGATGTGGTAGCTGATGTCGACCGTGATCGGCTCGAAGGGCGCCATGAAATCCCGGGACACACTGACCGTGTCGATATGCGCTGGCGTCGAATCATGGGAAACGACGGCCTTCGGCTCTCCTCCTTCCATGGCAATCGACAGGCCGAGCTCGGCGTCGCGGAATCGATCCGCGACGAAGCTCGCCTCGCCGTGCAGCTTGACCTTGCCGTTCTCGAGCCACAGCACCGTCTGGCAGAAGCGCTTTACCTGCTCAAGCGAATGGGATACGAACAGAATGGTCGCTCCGCGAGCACGGATCTCCTCGATCCGCGCCAGGCATTTCATCTGGAAGCGGATATCGCCGACCGACAGCGCCTCATCGATGATCAGGACATCGGGCTCGGTATGGATGGCCACGGAGAACGCCAACCTGACGTACATGCCGCTCGAGTACGTCTTGACCGGGCGATCAAAGAACTCGCCGATATCGGCGAAATCCCGGATGGATTGCAGCTTCTCGTCAACTTCTTGGCGGCTTAGCCCCAACAACGAAGCGCTCAGGTAGACGTTATCGCGGCCGGAAAAGTCCGGATTGAAGCCTGCTCCCAGTTCCAGCAGCGCTGCGAAGCGCCCGCGGATCGACACAGTCCCCGAAGTGGGTTGCACCGTGCCGCAGAGGATCTGCAGGAGCGTGGACTTGCCAGCGCCATTGCGCCCTATGATGCCAACGGTCTCTCCACGGCGAACCTTCAGGTCGACTCCGTCCAGCGCCCGGAAGGTTCGCTTGGGTCGGTCACCCGAGAGTTTCAGGAGCGAAAGCAGGCGCTCGCGAGGATTGCTGTAGACCGGATAGTCTTTGACGACCGAGTCGATGAGGACGGCGAGATCGTCGGCGGCGGCTTCGATGGCAGGTACTGACAATTTCATAGGACGTCGGAGAAGCCTTTGGATACCCGGCGAAACAACATGTATCCAGCCCCTGCGAACAACAACGACAAACACAGATGGGGAAGCATCTGTTGGAAGTCCGGAGCGGCGTTCAACACCGTAGTGGTGCGAAGCAGTTGGATCGGAGTGGCAAGCGGGTTGAAGTCCACCAGAGCCCGCAATTCATGCGGGATCGCATCGGGCGGAAAGAAGATCGGACTAAGAAATAGCAGGACACTGGTCAGTATCCCGACCATCTGATTGGTATCGCGCAGATACACGCCTAGTGCCGACAGCGTCCAGCCGATGCCCAGCAACATTGGCACCATCTCCAGCAGCACGAGCGGCGCGCTTAGTGCCCACATCGAAGGGCCTTCGCCTTTCCATGCCTGGACGACCAGAAGGATGGTCAAGCCAATGAGAGCCCCGACCATCGCCGCGGCGACCTTTACGATGGGCAGAATCTCGAGGGGAAATACGACCTTCTTGACGAAGTTGGGTTGCGAAGAAATGGTGGTGGGTGCGGTAGCCAGCACTTCGGCCAGGAACGAGAACGGTATCAGTCCCGCGAACAGCATCAGGGCGAAATCAGTGGTCGAGGCGGCTCCGTGCCAGCGCGCCTTGAAGATTCCGCTGAACACCACGGTGTAGATGACCAGCATCAACAACGGCTGCAGGACGAGCCAACACGCCCCCAGGGCTGTCGTGCGGTAGCGCGCGCTCAGTTCTCGGCCTATGAGTTGCCGCAGTAGGAACGGAAGATCGGCATGCTTTTGCATTTAAGGTCGCGTCCGATCAGGCTTGATCGGAGAGGGCGTGTGCAAGCTCCGAGCGCAGATCAGCCAGATCTTCGACACCCACGCTCAACCGCACCAAATTGTCACCGATGCCAAGGGCAGCTCGCCTGCCGACAGGAATTGAGGCATGGGTCATCATTGCCGGGTGGTTGATCAGGCTCTCCACGCCGCCAAGCGACTCGGCGATGGCGAACAGCTCACAGCGCTCCATCATCCGGCGCGCGGCCGCTTCGCCGCCCTTGACGTAGATGCTCACCATCCCGCCAAACCCATCCATCTGCCGCTTCGCCAGCTCGTGCTGCGGATGCGACTTCAAGCCCGGGTAAAGCACCTTCTCCACCGCCGGATGCTGCTCAAGCCACTCCGCCAGCGCCTGCGCGTTCTCGCAATGCGCCTTCATCCGCAGATGCAGCGTCTTCAAGCCACGCAGCGCCAGGAAGCTGTCGAAGGGCCCCTGCACGCCACCAATGGCGTTCTGCAGGAAGCCCATCTGCTCGGCGATCTCGGCGTCGTCGCCGACCACGGCCATGCCGCCGACGATGTCGGAGTGGCCGTTGAGGTACTTGGTCGCCGAGTGCATGACGATGTGCGCGCCCAGCTCGAGCGGGCGCTGCAGGATCGGCGAGCTGAAGGTGTTGTCGACAACGACGATCAGGCCGCGCTTGCGCGCGATCGCCGCGATCTGGGCGATGTCGACCAGCTTCAGCAGCGGGTTGGTCGGCGTCTCGATCCAGACCATCTTCGTTTCGGGGCGGATCGCCGCTTCGAAGGCTGCCGCGTCGCTCAGGTCGACCCAGCTGAAATCCAGGCCGGCCGAGCGACGACGGACGCGCTCGAACAGGCGATAGGTGCCGCCATAGACGTCATCCATGGCGATGACGTGGCTGCCCGAATCGAGCAGCTCCAGGATGGTCGAGGTCGCCGCCAGGCCGGAAGCGAACGCGAAACCGCGGCTGCCGCCTTCCAGGCCGGCCACGCAGCGCTCGTAGGCGAAGCGGGTCGGGTTGTGGCTGCGCGAGTACTCGAAGCCCTGGTGCACGCCCGGGCTGGCCTGGGCATAGGTCGAGGTGGCATAGATCGGCGTCATCACCGCACCCGTGGTCGGGTCCGGCGATTGTCCGGCGTGGATCGCAAGCGTCCCCAGACCGGGCTTGTGGGCCCCGCCTCCGGCGTGTCTATCGGTCATCAAGTCCTTCCAGTTCCGCTAGCATGGGCGGCCGCCGATTCTAACATCGCCCATGACTGCTCCCAGCCGTCTGCCAAGCGACTTCAGTCGCAGTGCAGCCTATCCGCTGTTCGCCTTCGATCCGGTTCAGGGTCAGGCCTGGGTGCTCCATTTCGAACCCAGGGACTACCAGCGGGCCAGCTTCCTCGACCGCCGGGCGATGCAGCGCGAAATGTCGGGCTGGGTCCTGTCCCGGGCGGAGGTCGATGCCGCCATCCTCGGCAAACCCGACCTGCCGCTGCACTGGCTGTTCCATATCGGCCACTGCGGCTCCTCTCTGGTGAGCCGGCTGCTGGACCTGATCCCCGGTGTGCTCGGCCTGCGCGAGCCCCTGCCCCTGCTGACCCTGGCCCACGGCCGGGGTGACCCGGCCACCGACTCTTGGCGGGTTCCGGTGGTTTCCCTGCTCGCCCGCGGCTTCGCCGACACCGGCGCGGTCGTGGTCAAGCCGACCAGCCTGGTCACGACCCTGGCGCCAACGCTGCTGGCCGATGGCGGTCAGGCGTGCCTGCTGTGGGTGGACCTGCAGACCTGGCTGGCGACCATGCTCCGCGACGAGCAGCTCAAGGCCGGCGTCTTCGAGACCGAGCCGCTGCGGTTGCAGTCGCTCGAGCTCGGCAGCGCGACCAGCGATGGCGAGCGGCTGGCCCGAGCCTGGCTGGCCGAGCAACTGCGCTGGCAGCGCCTGGTCACCGACCCTGCCCTGGCTCCGCGCCTGCTCGACCTCGACTTCGCCCGGGTCCTGGCTGATCCGGCTGGCGCAACCGCGCAACTGGCTGCGCACTATGGCCTGGCGGTGCCGGAGGACTGGGGGCAGCGGATCACCACGTCCAAGCTGCTCAGTCTCTACGCCAAGGACGATGCGGTGCATTTCGATGCAGATGCGCGCCAGCGGGAGCTGGCCGCGGCGGCGAACCGGCATGCCGGCGCCATCGCCGAAGGGCTGGCATGGGCGGAGGGTGCGATCGCCCAGACGGGAACGGTCGATCTGCTGGAGCGGCTGCGACCGCGCAGTTGAGCGTTCCCGGATTGGCCCCAGCCGCCCCCATGGGGCGCGACATCACGCCAGGAACGTGGTCATCGCATAACGCGTGCCGCGCTCGACCGGCAGCACCTCGTGCAGCATCGAGCACGAAAACACCAGTGCGGCGCCGGTCGCGGGCGAGAAGCGGCTCAGGCCGAACTCCGGATAGCGGAATTCGCCGCCGTCGTAGTCGCCCTGGTTGAGGTTCACCGACAGCGCGAAGCGGCGATGCGCGACATCGGGCGTCTCGTTGTCGCGGTGGGCGCGGAAGTAGCCCGCCCCTTGCGGATACGCCAGCAGCTTGAACGGGTCACGCCGGCGCACCTCGAAATTGAACACGCGCGCAATTTCCGGCAGCGCGCGTCGCATCAATCGCTCGTGCATGCGTGCTTCCAGCGCCGGATCGCGCGGAATGACCTCGCGGCGCTGCTTGATCGATGGATCGACCTGCAGGCGCTGCTGGCCGTCCTCGAGCACCAGCACCGCCGAGACGTCGCCGCCGCCGCAATCGATCTCGAGGTGGCGGATCAGCGCCGCGCACAGCTCCGGCTCGAACACATCGGGCACCTGCAGGATCGGTGCAATCAGGCCTGTCTGCCGCGACGACAACGCAACCGCCGCGGTTGGCGGCATCGGCGCCACGCCCAACGGCAACGCATGGCAAGCCTGCAATCGCAGGTTCGCATCGGCTTCCCACAGCAGTCCGGAGCCCAGTGCCGCGCACCAGCGCGGGTCGGCGGCGAAGGCCTGCCACGGCGCCGGCGGCGAGAACGCAGCGGAGGCACCGACGCAGAGCGCGACCACGCCAGCAGGCGGCGCTGGCAGCGCGAGGGCGGCCGCCTCATCGACCGGCGTCGCCAGCCACAGCGATGCGCCGGCGAACTCGGCGTGCAGGGTCTGGCTGCTGCCGTCGTGCGCGCGCAGGCGCACGTCGGGCAGGCGGTCGCCCGGCAGCCAGCGTTCGCTCGCCGCCGCGGCGTTCATCACTGCACGCGCCGGCGCAGGAAGTTGAGCAGGTCGATGCGCGTGATCAGGCCGAGGAACTTGTCGTTGTCGACAACGATCGCGACGTGGCCGCGGTCGAACACCGGCAGCAGCGTTTCGATCGGCGAGTTCACGTCGATCTTGTCGAGCTTGCTGACCATCGCGGTCGACACGGGGTCGCGGAAGCGCGCCTCGTCGCCGTACACGTGCAGCAGCACGTCGCTTTCATCGACGATGCCGACGATGTTGTCGCCGTCCATCACCGGCAGCTGCGAGACGTCGTAGAGCTTCATGCGCTGGTAGGCGGTGACCAGCAGGTCGTTGGGCCCGACCACGACCGTGTCGCGCTGCGAATACGGGCGCAGGATCAGATCGCGCAGGTCGCCGCTGGATTTCCGCTCCAGGAAGCCGTTGTCGAGCATCCAGTAGTCGTTGTACATCTTCGACAGGTACTTGTTGCCGGTGTCGCAGACGAACACCAGCACCTTCTTCGGCGTGGTCTGCTCGCGGCAGTACTTCAGCGCCGCGGCCAGCAGCGTTCCGGTCGAGGAGCCACCGAGGATGCCCTCCTTCTCCAGCAACTCGCGCGCGGTCAGGAAGCTTTCCTTGTCGGTGATCGCGTAGGCCTTCTTCACACGCGTGAAGTCGGAGATCGGCGGCAGGAAGTCCTCGCCGATGCCCTCGACCATCCAGCTGGCCGATTTCTCCGAGATCGTGCCGCGGTTGATGTATTCCTCGAGGATCGAGCCGACCGGGTCGGCCAGCACCAGCTCGGTGCCGGGCGACTTCTCGGCGAAGCAGCGCGACAGGCCGGTCATCGTGCCCGAGCTGCCGCAGCCGAACACGACCGCGTCGACGCCGCCGACGTCGGCCATCTGCGCCAGGATCTCCGGGCCGGTGCCGAACTCGTGCGCGGCCGGGTTGTCCGGGTTGCCGAACTGGTTGATGAAGTACGCGCCCGGGGTTTCGCGGGCCAGGCGCTCGGCCAGGTCCTGGTAGTAGTCCGGGTGGCCCTTGGCGACATCCGAACGGGTCAGCACGACCTGCGCGCCCATCGCCTTGAGGTTGAAGATCTTTTCCCGGCTCATCTTGTCCGGGACCACCAGGATCAGCTTGTAGCCCTTCTGCTGTGCCACCAGCGCCAGGCCGATGCCGGTATTGCCGGCGGTGCCTTCGACCAGGGTGTCACCGGGCTTGATGCGGCCGGCCTTCTCCGCCGCCTCGATCATCGACAGGCCGATGCGGTCCTTGATCGAGCCGCCGGGGTTCTGTGATTCGAGCTTGAGGAAGAGCTCGCAGACGCCGGTGTCCAGGCGCTGCGCCTTGATGATCGGCGTGGCGCCGACCAGTTCGAGTACGGATTGATGGATGGTCATGCGGGGAGTTTAAGACTCCCCGCTTTCCTTCGCACCGGGGCGGCTGCCATTGCCCGAAGGCGTGGACCAGCAGCCGCCCCGGTTCCGGGAGACGCGGATGGAGAGACCGACGAGGAAGTCGCCATCCGCGGCGAGGAAGTGGGTGAGGTCAGGAAGCTCAGTGATGTTGAGTGTCGTACAGGCGGACCAGGCGGTCCTTCGCAGCCAACTTTTCGCGCTTCATCTGCGCAAGCGTCATGTCATCGATAGGCAGTACGCCGAGTTCGGCGTCCATCACCTTCTTGTCGAGATCCTTGTGGCGCTGATAAAGCTGCTTGAATTCGGGATTGCTCTTCATCAGCGCGTCGATCTCTGGCTGCGGTCGTTCTTCGAACATGTAAAGCCTCCTTCAGCGGTTTCGTGATCCCGCGGCCGGGCGGCCACGGACCATGCGGAAGGCCCCGCAAACGAAAACGCCCCGGTCGTGGGACCAGGGCGCAGCGGGGTCGTGGGGTACAACGAAATCGGTCGGGACCAGATCAGTGGGGCCGGCTTCGCGCAGGCCGACCACCATGGAGCGTGGGGCGGCTGGATCCTGCGCAAGGGCTGTTGGCGTCATCGACCTGGCTCATCGCCAAGCGGAAAACAGGCCGCTTGGATAACCGACCCTACTCCTCCAATTTGCGGTCGGCAAGGCCTGAACCAGCCCCAATCTGGCGAGATCGCGCACCTCGTCGCAGTCAGTTTCGCGACGTCCGCCTGGCGCCGGTCGAACGGCGCCAGGCGGTTGATTTTTCGTTATTTCGTCGCGGAAATCTGTCGCGTTATTTCGACTGGACCACGACGTCGACGCGGTCGCCCTTGCCGGTGCGTCCGGTTGCCTTGACCTTCGCGGCCGGCACGCCGCCTGCGACCAAAGCATCACGCACGGCGTCGGCCCGGCCCTGGGCCAGTTTGGCGTCGCTGCCGGTGGCCTCGACCTTGATTGCCGGCGACGAGGAGGCCTGCGCATAGGCCGCAACGGTCCGGACCGTGCTGTCGCCGCCGCCGCTCAGGGTCGCCTTGCCCGAGGCAAAGCTGTCCTTGGCCAGGGCGAATACCTCGCCCCGACTGTCGCGCTTGGCCGCGGGCAGCTTGCCGCCGGTGGTCAGCTCGGCTTCCTCGCGGGCCAGCTTGGCCTCGCGGTCGCGGGCGGCATTGAGGCGCGCGGTCTGGGCGCCGGCCACGCCCTTCAGCGCGGTCTCGACATCCTGCAGCGAGGCTGCGTCGGCTTCGCTTTGCACGCGCAGGCGCTCGGCCTCTTCGGCCTGCATCTGCGCCTGCAGGCGCAGGCGTTCGGTCTCGGCGCGGGCACGGGCGGCGTCCTGTCGGCTGGCCTCGACCAGCAGCTCACTGCGCTCGCGGTCGAGGCGGTCGATCTCGCGCTGCATGGCATCGCTGCGGGCAATGGCCTCGGCCACCTGGACCCGGCGCTCGGCCACGTACAGGGCGGCGGCGCGATCGCGTTTGGCGGCCTGGCTCAAGGTGTCGACCGCCTGCCGCGCTGCCAGCCGCTCGTAGGCGGCGAACGGATTGAGCTGGGGGTCGGCATCAAGCGCGGTCAGGCGCTGCGCCAGGCGGGCGGCATCGGGATTGTCGGCGGCGGCGGCCGGCGCCGCGGCCAGGGCGACCAGCAGGGCCAGGCCCAGTACGGACAGACGGTTCAAGGCTGCTCTCCCTGCAGGCGCTGGCGCAACTGGGTCACTTCATTGCGGCGCTGGTTGACCTCGGCCGTGGCCAGGGCCTCGCGGCTCTTGGCCCAGGCCAGGTCGGCATCGGCGGCCGCGGCAAGGGCGAACTTGCGCGCCGCCTCCTCGTCGCCGGAGCTCATCGCCGCCTGTGCCTGGGTCAGGCCGTTACGGGCAACCCCCAGGTCCTGCGGGGCGTACTGGTCGGCGTCGGCGCCCTCGGCCCGGGTCACCGCCTGGCGGGCGGCGGCCAGCTCGCCGGTCGGCGGCGGCAGCGAAGCGCAGGCGGAGAGTGCCGAAGCGAGAACTGCTGCCAGCAGATGAAATCGGATTTGTGCGAAGCTTGGGCGCATTGGGGAGGCCGTGCCTTGTGGGTTGATGCCCGGCCATTGTCGGAAGCCGCTGGCGAGGTTGCAACGGTACACGCTGTTGCGACCCAGTCGTGGGTCACAAAAGGGGTTGCAGTATGGACATCGGCTATTTCCTTAAGCTGATGACGGAAAAGAACGCGTCGGACATGTTCCTGACGACCGGCGCGCCGGTGTACATCAAGGTCGAAGGCCGCCTGTACCCGCTAGGCAATACCGGGCTGCCTCCGGGCATGGTCAAGAAGATTGCCTACTCGCTGATGGACGAGGGACAGGTGCCGCTGTTCGAGCGCGATCTCGAATTGAACATGGCCCTGGCCCTGCCCGAAGCCGGCCGTTTCCGCATCAACGTCTTCAAGCAGCGCGGCGAAGTCGGCATGGTGATCCGTGCCATCCGCAGCGTGATTCCGTCGATCGAGGAACTGCAGCTGCCGCAGGTGCTCAAGGACATCATCATGGCCCCGCGTGGCCTGGTGCTGATCGTTGGCTCCACCGGCTCGGGCAAGTCGACCACGCTGGCGTCGATGATCGACTACCGCAACAGCAATATCTCGGGGCACATCCTCACCATCGAGGATCCCATCGAGTACCTGCACAAGCACAAGAAGTCGATCGTCAACCAGCGCGAAGTCGGCCTGGACACGCACGCCTTCCACAACGCGCTCAAGAACGCGATGCGCGAAGCGCCGGACGTGATCCTGATCGGCGAAATCCTCGACGCGACCACGATGGAAGCGGCGATCGCCTTCGCCGAAACCGGTCACCTGTGCCTGGCCACGCTGCACTCCAACAACGCTGACCAGACGCTTGAGCGCATCCTCAACTTCTTCCCCGAAGCCGCGCACAAGAACGTACTGATGAACCTGGCGCTGAACCTGCGCGCGGTGGTCAGCCAGCGCCTGGTCGTCGGCAGCGACGGTCGTCGTTTGCCGGCGGCGGAAGTGCTGATCAACACCCCGCACGTGCGCGACCTGATGCGCCGTGGCCAGGTGCACGAGATCAAGCCGGCGATGGAAGCTTCGCTGGAAGAAGGCATGGAATCGTTCGACCAGTGCCTGTTCCGCCTCCACAAGGAAGGCCGGATCGACATGGAAGAAGCGCTCAAGGCCGCCGACTCCCGCGAAGGCCTGTCGCTGAAGTTCCGCCTGTCGGAAGGTTCCACCGGCGAGCACGACCCCTACGCCGAGGTCTACGACGCGGTTACGCAGTAACCGCGTCATCCGCAGGAGCGGGCTACCTCGCTCCTGCGTCGTGTCTTGTCAGCGCGGCCGTCAGGCCGCCACTTCCTCCGGCGCATCTGGCTGCCGCTCTGGCCGTGCCGCATCGAACGCCGGCAGCGCCAGGCAGGCCTGCTCGATCCGAACGATCGTCGGATATTTCGCCAGGTCGACGCCGAAACGGCGCGCGTTGTACACCTGCGGCACCAGGCAGCAGTCGGCCAAGGTCGGCAGGTCGCCTTCGCAGAAGCGCCCGGTCGAAGGATGATCGGCCAGCATCGCCTCCAGGGCGGTGAAGCCTTCTTCGATCCAGTGCAGCACCCAGTTGTCGCGCTCGGGCTGCGGCACGTGCCAGCTGCGGTCGAAAAAGCGCAGCACGCGCAGGTTGTTGAGCGGATGGATGTCGCAGGCGACCAGTTGCGACAGTGCGCGCACGCGCTGGCGGTCGCGCGCCGACGCCGGCAGCAGCGGCGGCTGCGGCCAGGTCTCGTCGAGGTATTCCAGGATCGCCACCGATTGCCGCATCAGCCGATCGCCGTGCTGCAGCACCGGCACCAGTCCCTGCGGATTGGCCTCTCGGAACGCCGCGGTGTGCTGTTCGCCACCCTCGCGCAGCAGGTGCACGGGCACGGTGTCGTAGGCGAGGCCCTTGAGGTTCAGGCCGATCCGGACGCGATAGGCCGCGCTGGAGCGCCAGTACGAATACAGCCGCAGTTGCTCTGCCACGTCCCCTCTCCTCGCCAAATGCGGCGCTGGTCGACTTCGACGCAGCGGGATCGCCCGCTGCGCTTGCTGCAATCAACTGGTTGTATGTATCAGCCGGCGCGCTCGATGCGCTGCTCGATCGCACCGAACACGCTTTCCCCATCACGCGACAGCATCTCGATGCGGACCACGTCACCGAAGCTCATGAACGGCGTCAACGGCTTGCCATGTTCGAGCGTCTCGACGGTGCGCTTCTCGGCAAAGCACGAGGCGCCGAGCGAGGTGTCCTCGTTGGCGACCGTGCCGGAGCCGACGATGGTGCCCGCCGAGAGCGGACGCGTCTTGGCGGCATGCGCCACCAGCTGGGCAAAACTGAACTGCATGTCCACGCCGGCTTCCGGTGCGCCGAACCACTCGCCATTGATATGCGTGGTCAGTGCCAGGTGCACCGTGCTGTCCAGCCAGGCTTCGCCGAGCTCGTCAGGCGTGACGAACACCGGGCTCAGTGCCGAACGTGGCTTGGACTGCAGGAAACCGAACCCCTTGGCCAGCTCGTTCGGGATCAGGTTGCGCAACGACACGTCATTGACCAGGCCGACCAACTGGATGTGCGCGGCCGCCTGTGCCGGCGTCGGCGCCATCGGCACGTCGTCGGTCACGATCACCACTTCGGCTTCCAGGTCGATGCCATAGTCTTCGCTCGGCACACGCACCGCATCACGCGGGCCATAGAACCCGGCACTGACCGCCTGGTACATCAGCGGATCGCTATAGAAGCTCTCCGGCACTTCGGCGCCGCGGGCGCGGCGAACGCGCGCGACGTGCGGCAGGTAGGCCGAACCATCGACGAATTCGTAGGCGCGCGGCAGCGGGGCGGCCAGCGCGGCCAGATCGACGTCGAAAGCGCCTTCGGCATTGCCGGCATTGAGCGCGTCGGACAGGGCGTTCAGGCGCGGAGCGGTGTTGGACCAGTCCTCGAGCGCGCGCTGCATCGTTTCGGCGATGCCGGTGGCGCGCACGGCGCGCGACAGATCACGCGAAACCACGACCAGCGTGCCGTCACGGCCACCTTCCTTCAGGGAACCAAGCTTCATCGAAACTCCAGATTCGAGCGCATTAGTTTCAATTGTAACCGCCTCGCGACGCGCGACGCGATGGCCTTTGCATTGTAGGAGCGGGCCCGCTCGCAATACGCACCTGCGCGCCGGTCGCCCGCTCCGCAAGCAGTCGCCCCACCCTGTTCAATGCGTCCCCGTTATCTGCCCCAGTACGTAACAGGGCCACCAGACCAGGACACGCAGGCAACAAAAAACCCGCCTTGCGGCGGGTTGTTTGTTCGATATGGCAGCCCCGGATGGATTCGAACCACCGAATGCCTGAGTCAGAGTCAGGTGCCTTACCGCTTGGCGACGGGGCTATGCAATCAATTTTAGCGCAGAAATTAGCGCTTGGAGAACTGGCTGGCGCGACGTGCCTTGTGCAGGCCGACCTTCTTACGCTCGACTTCACGGGCGTCGCGGGTCATGAAGCCGGCCTTGCGCAGCTCGGACTTCAGGCTCTCGTCGTATTCGACCAGGGCGCGCGAGATGCCAAGGCGGATCGCACCGGCCTGGCCGGTGATGCCGCCGCCGGCGACGGTGACCACGATGTCGAACTTGTCGGTCGACTGGGTCAGCTCGAGCGGCTGGCGCACGATCATGCGCGCGGTCTCGCGACCGAAGAACTCATCCAGCGGACGCTGGTTGACGACGATATTGCCAGCGCCCTTGCGCAGGAACACGCGGGCGGTGGAGGACTTGCGGCGGCCGGTGCCGTAGTTCTGCTGGATTGCCATGTGATGTCTCTTAGATATCCAGCTGCTGCGGCTGCTGGGCGGCGTGCGGATGCTCGGAGCCCTTGTAGACCTTGAGCTTGCGGTACATGGCACGGCCGAGCGGATTCTTCGGCAGCATGCCCTTGACGGCGGTCTCGATGACGCGCTCGGGATGGCGCTCAAGCGCCTGGGCGAGGGTCTCGGTCTTCAGGTTGCCGATGTAGCCGGTGAAGCGGTGGTACTGCTTGTCGGCGAGCTTGTTGCCGGTGACGGCAATCTTTTCGGCGTTGATCACAATGAGGTAGTCACCCGTATCGACGTGCGGGGTGAAAACCGGCTTGTGCTTGCCGCGCAGGCGGCGGGCGAGCTCGGAGGCCAGGCGACCCAGGGTCTTGCCCTCGGCGTTGACCACGTACCAGTCACGCTGGACGGTCTCGTTTTTGGCGGTGAAAGTCTTCATGACGTGTCTGGTATGTGCGTTGTCGGGCTGATTCCGCAGGCAATCCGGCTGGGCCGAACCGCGGAATTTCGCCACGCGCTGTGAAAGAAGCGGAATCATAACGGGCCAGGCCGGGCCGCGCAACCCACCCGGACTGAACGCAACCACCCGGGTGCTAGCATTTCTTTCGATGCCAGCCGCCGCCCCGCCCCCTGCCCCGCGCCAGCCCGACCCCCTGGTGGCATTGGCTGACCGCTGCGTGCAATGCGGCCTGTGCCTGCCGGCCTGCCCTACCTACGGACAGGCCCGCATCGAGAGCGAGTCGCCGCGTGGCCGCATCGCCCTGGCCAAGGCCTGGGCGGTGGGAACCATCGAGCCGACCGCGGCGGGCGAAGCCCACCTGGACCACTGCCTGGGCTGCCGCAGCTGCGAATCAGTCTGTCCGGCGGGCGTGCAGTATGGCCAATTGCTCACGGTTGCGCGCACAAGACAGCGGCAGCGACGCCTGCCTGGTTGGCAGCAGCGCTGCATCGAGGGACTGGTCCACCGGCCACGGCTGCTGGCTGGTCTGCTGGCGCTGTACCGGCAAGTCCGGCCGTGGCTTCCGTCTCGCTGGCGACGCTTGCCGGCCCCGCCGGCCTCGGGCCTTCGCGCCACCGGTTCGCAAACGGATGCCCGAATTGCGCTGTTTAACGGTTGCGTGGCCCGACCTTATGAGGCCGGGTTGCGCGAAGGTCTGATCGGCTGCTTCACCGCACTGGGCATCGAGATCGCCGAACCTGCCGCGCAGAACTGTTGCGGCAGCCTGCATGCGCATGCCGGCAACGGGGAAGCGGCTTCGGCACTGGCCCGGCACAACCGCGACGCCTTCGCCGGCGCGGACACGGTGCTGACGCTTGCCAGCGGTTGCCACGAATCGGTGGCGCAATCGCTCGATGGCGCGGCGCACGTGATCGACGCCATCGAATTCCTCGAGGCGCAGGTGCGCGCCCGTGGCACCGCGCTGCAATGGCGCCGCTGCGACGAGCGCATCGCACTGCACCTTCCCTGCACGCAGCGCAACGTCGTGCGCTCGGTGGCTTCGCTGCGGCGACTGTTGTCAGCCGTACCCGGACTGCAGGTGATCGAACTCGATCGCGGCCTGGGCTGCTGCGGTGCCGCCGGTGTGCAGATGCTCGCCGACCCGCAGCGCGCCGACGAATTCCGCGCGCCACTCCTGGCACAGTTGCACGAGAGTGGCGCCACCCGCCTGCTCAGCGCCAACATCGGCTGCCGCCTGCACCTGGCCGCGGGCACCAGCGTCATGGTGCAGCACCCGCTCGAGTTCCTTACAGGACTGATCGAGGCAACCCCTTCATCGGCCCCTTCGTCCGCGTCCGGTTAAACTGCGTCCCATGGACACGACACGCGAACTGACGCAACTCGACCGTTTCCTCGCCGACACACAGCGAGCGCTGGACACCGTGTTCGGCGCGCCTGCCGCGCTGCGCGCCAACCCCTCGTCCGATGTCGCCCAGATCGAACTCGATGACGACGAGCGCCAGCACTCGGCGGGCCTGATGCGCATCAACCATGTCGGCGAAGTCTGCGCGCAGGCCCTGTATTGCGGCCAGGCCGCGGTCGCGCGCGATCCCACGACGCGCGAGCACCTGCTTGAGGCGGCGCAGGAGGAAACCGACCACCTGGCCTGGTGCGCCGACCGGCTGCGCGAACTCGACAGCCGCCCGAGCCTGCTCAACCCGATCTGGTACGCGGGCAGCTTCGCCATTGGCGCGCTCGCCGGTCTGCGCGGGGATGGCTGGAACCTGGGCTTTGTGGTCGAGACCGAGCGCCAGGTAGAAGCCCACATCGACGAACACCTGGACTCGCTGCCCGCAGCCGACGCGCGCAGCCGCGCGATCCTGGAAGTGATGAAGGCAGACGAGGCGCGGCATGCCGACAATGCCGAGGCCGCCGGCGCACGCATCCTGCCGATGCCGGTGCCGAGCCTGATGGCGGCGGCGTCGAAGTTGATGAAGGCGGTTGCGTACCGGCTGTGACTTCAGGGCAACGTCCTTGGATTCCCGCCTTCGCGGGAATGACAGCTTTAGAAGCAACGTCCATGGGTTCCCGCCTTCGCGGGAATGACGGGCATCAGAGCAACGTCGCTCGGTCCCCGCCTTCGCGGGAATGACGGTTTCTCGACGACGCCGAAGACCAAGCATTGAAAATACCGAAGCGTCGTCCGCCGGGTCGGGGATTGCGCAGCAGTGGGCCATGGATGGCC
>NZ_VLNV01000031.1 GCF_009765215.1 Lysobacter prati
AACATTGTCTTTCACTCTATACACAAGCAAAACATCAGGTTTAACATAGCACTCTCTACAGCCTTTGTATTCTCCAACTAAAGCGTGGTCTTTAAACTTCTCATCTAGTGGGATTTGATTTCTTAAATTTTCAACCACTAAGTCAAACACTTCTAACTCAATTTTTTGATTTAAAATATGCTTTTTTAAATCCTTAGTGAATTTCTTTTTTAATTCAATTTCTAACATTTAAGCTCCTAAGAATTAAGAGCATATTGCCAAATTTCACTAGCATTTTTAGGCTTAAAATCTTCAGTAGTATTAGGGTCATCAATGTCTAATAAGTCTTGTTTTAGCTCATCATTAGGAACATATTTGGGAGTTAATTTCTCACCTTTCTTGGCTTGAGAGTATTGCTTTTTAATCTCCCTCATCTGTTTTTTAATTTCTAAAACTTTACTTTGATACTTGGCTAATTGTTTTTCTAATTTGCCAAATTCTTTATAAAAATTATCCCCCATTTCTACATTTTTTAACATCTTATCTCCTTAACTCAATCAATCATGATAACCCTATTATATCCAAATTAACCAAATCCATGCTAAAATAAAATAATAGGGCGAGCGTACCCTTTATATATACAAATGGACAGCGATATAAAATCGCTTTGGCTCGCAGTGGGGCAAACCCCATTGACCCCCCCTAAATCATATTAAGGGATAGCCAAAAAAACATGGAAAAGCTTGTTACAAAAAAAACGATTACAAAAATTTTAAGATTATCACAAACAGAA
>NZ_VLNV01000008.1 GCF_009765215.1 Lysobacter prati
GGACAGGATGTCCGACGAAGGGGCGGAGCAATCCCCGGGTCGGCGGACGACGCCGCGACGGAGACGAAAGACCGATCGGCAACGGCAAGGTCAAAATGGGTCCCGGCGTTCGCCGGGACGACGGTGAGGGCGACGGTTCAGACCATCGGCAACTTCAGGCCCTGCTCCTTCGCACACGCCTTGGCGATGTCGTAACCCGCATCGGCATGGCGCATCACGCCCGTGCCCGGATCGTTCCACAGCACACGTGCAATGCGCTTGTCGGCCTCCTCGCTGCCATCGCACACGATCACGACGCCCGAATGCTGCGAATACCCCATGCCGACACCACCGCCATGGTGCAGCGACACCCACGTCGCACCACCGGCGACATTGAGCATCGCGTTGAGCAGCGGCCAATCGCTGACCGCATCGCTGCCGTCCTTCATCGCCTCGGTCTCGCGGTTGGGCGAAGCCACCGAACCACTGTCGAGATGGTCGCGGCCGATCACCACCGGCGCCTTCAGCTCGCCATTGCGCACCATCTCGTTGAACGCCAGGCCGAGCTTGTGGCGCAGGCCCAGGCCGACCCAGCAGATGCGCGCCGGCAGGCCCTGGAAGCTGATGCGCTCGCGCGCCATGTCGAGCCAGCGGTGCAGGTGCGCGTCATCGGGAATCAGCTCCTTGACCTTGGCATCGGTCTTGTAGATGTCCTCCGGATCTCCGCTCAGCGCGACCCAACGGAACGGCCCGACACCTCGACAGAACAGCGGACGCACGTACGCCGGCACGAAACCCGGGAAATCGAACGCGTTCTCGCAGCCCTCGTCCTTGGCCATCTGGCGGATGTTGTTGCCGTAGTCGAACACCGGGATGCCCATGTCCTCGAAGGCGAGCATCGCCTCGACATGCGTGCGCATCGACTTCTTGGCGGCATCGCGAACGCGGCCCGGATCCTCGACCTGCATGCGCTGCCACTGCTCCACGCTCCAGCCTATCGGCAGGTAACCGTGGACCGGATCGTGCGCACTGGTCTGGTCGGTAACCGCATCCGGACGCACACCGCGGCGCACCAGCTCCGGCAGGATCTCGGCGGCGTTGCCCAGCAGCGCGATCGACTTCGCCTCACCGGCCTCGCAGTACTTCTCGATGCGCGCCAGTGCGTCGTCGAGATCGCTGGCCTGCTCGTCGACGTAACGCGTGCGCAGGCGCATGTCGATGCGACTCTGCTGGCACTCGATGTTGAGACTGCAGGCACCGGCCAGCGATGCCGCCAGCGGCTGCGCGCCGCCCATGCCACCCAGGCCGGCGGTGAGGATCCACTTGCCGGTGAGGCTGCCGCCGTAATGCTGGCGGCCCATCTCGACGAAGGTTTCGTAAGTGCCCTGGACGATGCCCTGGCTGCCGATGTAGATCCAGCTGCCGGCGGTCATCTGCCCGTACATCATCAGGCCCTTCTTATCGAGCTCGTTGAAGTGCTCCCAGGTCGCCCAGTGCGGCACTAGGTTGGAATTGGCCAGCAGCACGCGCGGCGCATCGGCATGGGTCGGGAACACACCCACCGGCTTGCCCGACTGGATCAGCAGGGTCTCGTTGTCTTCCAGCTCGCGCAGCGACTTGAGGATCGCGTCATAGCTTTCCCAGTCGCGCGCCGCGCGACCGATGCCGCCGTAGACCACCAGATCGGTCGGACTCTCGGCCACTTCGGCGTCGAGGTTGTTCTGGATCATCCGGTACGCGGCTTCGCTCAGCCACGACTTGCAGCTCAACTCGGTACCGCGCGGGGCACGGATGACGCGGGAAGGATCTTTGCGGGTGGACATCGGACGACTCCGGCTGGCGACGGGCCGGCCATGCGGGGGCATGGCCGCAATGAAGGGTTGGAGAGGAATTATCGCGCCCGGTTCGCGGCGCGGTGTTGCCGACGGAGCACGAATCACGCCTTTCACGGGCGTTGCGCGCCCTCGGGAGCGGTTTTGTATACGCTGTATACATGACACGCCCCGCCGACACCGCCACCCGCATCCTGCGCGCCGCGCAGACGCTGTTCGACCGTGAAGGCGCGCAGGGCGTCAGCATGCGCCGTGTCGCCGCTGCCGTCGGCCTGACGCCGATGGCGATCTATCGACACTTCCCCAACCGCGAAGCGTTGCTCAAGCGCATGAGCGACGACAGCTTCGACGCGATCGCCCGCCATTGGCATGCGCGCGGCAGCGGCGGTGACGTCGGCGAACGGCTGCTCGCGGTGCAGCGCATCTACCTCGATTTCGCCCTCGCCTATCCGCACCGCTTCGACCATGCCTTTTCGACACCGCGCAACGATGCGCGCAGATTCCCCCAGGACTTCCACGCACGCTTGTCGCCGACGCTCAATGTCGTCGCCGACGCCGTCGCCGACGCGATGCGCGCCGGTCTGCTGCGCACGGACGACATCTGGGACGTGACGATGACGTTGTGGGCCCACACCCACGGCCTGATCGCGCTGTACCGCGCCGGACGCTTCAGTTTCGACGAGGCGGCATTCCGCCGCTACTACGACGCTTCGCTGCAGCGACTGCTGACCGGGCTGCGGCAGTAACAGCGAGCGTGCCTGGCGCTACGGAATCCGCACGCGCGGCTCCACCGGCGGGATATCGTTGGGCGGCGGTGGCTCCGGCGTCGGCTCGGATTCAATCCGATCGAGCTCGCGTTCCTTGCCCACGCGCCAGGCATCATGATCGGCCTGCTTCTGGTCGTATTCCTGACGCAGCTCATTGCTGCGCGCGGGATTGGCACCGCGCTCGCGATCGAGGCGGGCGCGGTCGGACTCCAATTGCCGGTCGCCACGGTCGATGTCGTTGCGCACGCCGTCGGCCTGCACACGACGACTGGCCGCGTCGATATCGCGTCCCAACTTGGCGGCGTCGCTGCCGGCACGCGTGGGCTTGCTGCTCAACGGCGATGTCGGTGGCGGTATCGGTGCGACCAGCGGCGGCGGTTGCAGCGAGTTCGACTGCGCGTGCGCCGTCGACACTACCGACAACAACGTGGCCAACAACGTGGACAGCGCCAGCTTCATGGCGTACGCATTACCTGATCGATGGATCAAGGTGGCGCAGCGCATCGGCCAGGTCCACCCGTCCGGTCCGGTCGATGTCATCGCGGCCGTAGGCGCGTCCCGGTCCCCCACACGCCGCCTTTCCGGTCTTGCGGTCGGCGGTGCGGATGCGCGAGCCGGTGTATCGCAGGCAGTTGGATGGCGTCTGCTCGGCGATCCGGTCGCCGGGGGCATTGCTGGCGGTGGCGTCGGCCTGACCGAGGTCGGCTTGCGCGGCCAACTGCATATCGGTCTGCGCCGGCGCATCAGCCGGAGTGGCCGGAGCGGACTGTGCGGACACAACGAACGTGGTCGCCAGCAGGCAGGTCGCGATCACGGTGGGGGTCATGCGGTTCATGGCATCACCTTTGGCATCTGTGCCAGGGATCTCAGCGGCAGGCTTTGCCGCGATTCCACGATACGCCGGCGCTGCGGCAACGGCGATTGAGTCCTCGCGGGCGTTTAGGCCGTCGTCAGGCTTGGGGACAGGTCGCCTGGCGGCCTTCACGGAACGCGATCGCCTCGGCCTCGCCGACCGGGCGAGGCTCGATGCCGTCGTCGAACAGCACCCGCCACACCCCGTCCGCCCCGCGATGCCAGACCGAGTTGAAGGCACCGATGCGGTAGCGATGCTCGGCCTTCGGGTCGGGGTCCTCGAACAGCGACGGACCGCTCGACCAGGCGATGTCGCCGACGCCGCCAATCGTCGTCCGCGTCGGGTACCAGGCAAGCCTGAAGCGCTTGCCCTCGATGATCCCGGTCCAGCGCCGGGCGATCTGATCGCGGCCGCGGGTCGGTTCCGGACCGCCGGCACCGAAGGCCGCATCCGCTTCCAGGTGCGAGGCGAATGCGGCGGCATCGTGATCGGCCACCGACCGGGCAAAGCTCAGTTCGCGTGCCCATACCTGGCATTCCTCGGCGCTCAGGCGCGCCGCCGGCGCGGGCTTGACCGGCGGCTGCGCGCCGGCAGTCGCGAGCACGAACAACAGCGCAACGCCTGCAAGGCCCATTGCGCGACGGACTGCCAGTGGCTTCATGACGACGCTCCTCGGACGAGGGGCCACTATCGGCAAGGTTTCCGCCGGCGGCCAGCGACTAAAGTCATGCCGCAACACAGGCTGGCTATCATCGGCCGATGCCCTCGATACGTTCCGCGGCCACGGCCGCCTGCCTCGCCCTCGCCTCTGCCCTGTCCGGCTGTTCCAGTGCCCCGCCCCGCGCAACGGTGGCGACCGCGTCGCCGGCCCATGCCGACAGCCTGTTGCTGGTCTCCATCGACGGTTTCCGCGCCGACTACCTCGAGTGGGGCATCACTCCCAACCTGGCGCGCATCGCCGCGCAGGGCGTACGTGCGCAATGGATGAACCCGTCCTACCCGTCGCTGACCTTCCCCAATCACTACACGCTGGTCACCGGGCTGCGCCCGGACCATCACGGCATCGTCCACAACAGCATGTGGGATGACGGACTGGGTACGTTCCGCGCGGCCGATCGCGCGGCTGTCGGCACGTCGCAGTGGTGGGGCGGCGAGCCGATCTGGGTCGGCGCGGACAAGGCCGGACTGCACACCGCGACGATGTTCTGGCCGGGCAGCGAAGCGCCGATCCTGGGCCGCCGCCCGCAGCGCTGGCGGCCGTTCGACAAGGATGTCAGCGCCGATGCCCGCGTCGACCAGATCCTGGCGTGGCTGGGCGAACCGGCATCGACGCGGCCACGACTGGCGACGCTGTACTTCGACCAGCTCGATGTCGCCGGCCACGACCACGGGCCTGAATCTCCACAGGTACACCAGACCATCGTTGAACTCGACGCCGCGGTCGGCCGCCTGCTCGATCGCCTCGATGCGCGCGGCCAGCTCGATCGCATCGACCTGATCATCGTTTCCGACCATGGCATGGCCAGTGTCGGCCCCGGCCACGTGATTGCAGTGGAGGACATGGTCGGACCTGACGACGCCACGGTCGTCTCGGTCGGCCAGTCGATCGGTGTCGCGCCCAAACCGGGTCGCGAGGCATTCGTGGAGAAGCGCCTGCTAGGTGCGCACACGCAAAACGACTGCTGGCGCAAGGAGGAACTGCCCGCACGCTGGCACTACGGCCGCAACCCGCGCGTGCCGCCGATCGTCTGCCAGATGCATGAAGGCTGGGATGCACTGGCGCGCGAGAAAGTCGCGCAACGACCGCCCGGCATCACCCGCGGTTCGCATGGTTTCGATCCGGCGCTGCCGTCGATGCGGGCGATCTTCCTTGCCCGCGGCCCGTCGTTCCGTCGCGGCGCGGTGTTGCCGGCGTTCGACAATGTCGATGTGTATCCGCTGCTGGCCAGGCTGCTGGGTATCACCCCTGCTCCCAACGATGGCGATCCGGCGACGTTGTTGCCGGCATTGCGCGACCAGGGGCATCAGGTCCCGCCGCTCTCCTCTGTCCTATAGCGCCCGAGCGATCTGCAGATCGTAGGCATACTCGAGCTCGTGCACGGTGCGCCCCCACAACATGGTTGCGCCGGTCAACGACAGCGCCCAGCGATCGTTGAAGCGCCAGGTCGCGCCCAATCCGGCGATGGCGTAATCGTGTCGCGAAAGCTGGTCGTGGTAGTACCAGTACTCGTCTGCCCGGGCTGGCGAGAAGAACTGACTGTCGCGCCCCTGCCCCCAGCGGCCCTGGGCGAATGCGCGTCCAGACAGATAAGGGTTGAAGTAGTAGCCGACGGTAGCGCGCGCATGCTGTTTGTCGAGGTGGATGCCCATGACTTTTTCCACCAGTTCGTAACTGTAGCCGACGCTGTAGTACAGGTTCGAAGCAGGCAACCGATGGGTCGCGTCCACGCCCAGCCGAAACCTGTACAGGCGTTGTCCTGGCGCAGCATTGGCAAAGAAGGTGTAGTCGTGGCTCGGCAGCACCAACGTGGCGCTGGGTTCGATGTCGAAAGCGCGCCACTGCCCAGCCCAGGAAACACCCAGCGCCCAATCCTGCCAGCTGCCGTGGTAATTGCCGTCGTCGAGAAAACGCGAATCGGGATGCGGCTGTTTCAGGCGTGACGGGTCATGGCTGCCCGGATCGCGAAGGGAGCGCTTACGTACGTATGGCAGGCTCGCATGTACCTCCCAACGGTCGCCGACGCGATAGTCCAACGCCATCGTCAGGCTGTGCGTGTCGGTGATGGCGCCGTTGTTGTTGACACCGTTCCCCAGGATCAGGCCGTCGGTGTGCAGGGTCTGGAACACCAGCGACATCTGGCCGCGCACGCCCTCCTCCCCATCCCACAGGCCCACGGCATCCTGCGGCGACAACGTCCGCGGAATGTTCTGGGCGTGGGCAGGCAGTGCCGCAATCAGGCACGAAGCCACGATCGCGTGCCTTGCGCTCAAGCGCTGGCGCCCGCCAGCACGCGTTCGATGCCCTTCAGATACTGACCCAGGCTGGCGCCGTCGATCAGGAATACGCGGAACTGGTCACGCACTTCCGGGGCATTGCGCTGGCTGCGCTGCACCACCGGCAGCAGCAACACATTTCGCTTGCCCGCACGGCTGCGGACGTCGTCAACCTGTGACAGCGTGGAGATCACCACGTCGAAACGACCCTGCTGCAAGGCCTCGGTAAGGTCCTGCGTGGACTTGACCACCGTCAGTTTGTGACCGGCACGATACAGCCCCACGTAAACGTCGCGACGCTGCATGGGGTCGCTGTCATAGACGAGTACCGTCGCCGGGCGCGGGGTCAGGTAGCCCTGGTAACGAAGCCCCTTGCCCATGTTGAACATGGCTTCGCCACAGGCCCAGGCCGCAGGGCTTGCGCCCAGCACGAGCAGCACGCCCAACAGCACGTCCAGTGGGCCGGAACCGGCAGATCGACGCTTGCCAGTCATGACAAACCTCCCTGGCGGCGGTAGCCGCGCGGTTGAGCCCCGCAGGGCGCTCAGACAGGTCAACGGGAAACGCGGGCCGACATTACCACCGGCTCGACGGTGATGGCGTAAACCAGCAGAGGGGACCGGCTCGAGACAGGCTGGACGGCGACGCAAGCCAGGCGCCGCGCGGGCTGGGGATTGGAAATGGCGGGCGCCACCAGCGTCTCGGGTGTCAGTCCACGCGAAGTGCCGGCGAGGCCTGACGACAAGGCAAGGGGTACCGTGGCGTCATCGCCGGCGAACCCGGGCAGTTCCATCCCGCTGCGCAGCGGGACGCGGGTCGCGCCGCCATCGCGGTACCTCAACACAACGTCGGCGCGAAGGACGCCGGTGTCGATTGGCGTGGGCTGCACGGCAGTCAGCAACAGGTGCACGCGGGCCACTGGCAAATCCGGCACGGCAATGCACGGCATGCTCGGTGCATTGCGGTCGTGAGCTGCCGGTGCGCCTACCTGCGCCATCCCGCGCACGTCGAAATCGACGCCACCCACTCTTACGACGCCGGTAGGGAACGGTCGCAATTGCTGACGGATGTTGTAGTACGCATTGCGCGCTTCCTCGGGGCCCCGGTTGTAGGCGGGCGTCAGGTCGAGCGACGTCGCGGGGGTACCGGGGCGACGCGGCGGCCAGCGGGACGCGACCGTATCCACCATTGCCGGACGCCAGGGGCCCGGGTCTCGCGAGCGCAACTGAGCACGTTGCGCGGAGGACAGAATCGTCAGTGGCCGTTCGTGGATGCTCGAGACAGCAAGCAGACTGCTTTCGCGCTCCAACGCCGATACCGGCCGAACGTCGGGTGTTGTCGGCCACAGTGCGTAGCGTCCTTGCAGGGTGCGGGCCAGCAAGGAGCGGCCGTCGCTGGCGAACGTGACCTGCACCACCCTGTCCAGGGCGTTGCCTTCCGTGTTCAGGGTGACCATCCATTCGCCCGTGCGCACATCGAACAGTTGGATGCCGTGGCGGAATGCATGGGCCAGCCAGCGTTTGTCCGGACTGAGTGCCAACAGCGCGGTCGCTTCCTGGCCGGCGTCGCGCGCCAATGTCGTCAGATTTCCACCGGCCAGCCGCAGATCCTGCTGCCTGCCGGCGACCACCGCTCCCAACGGTGTGGCCGCAACACCGATCGGGCGCGCGATTCCGGTGGCGTGGGATTCTTCGACATGGTCCCGGGCGAAATGCCAACGCTGCAGCATGTCGGTGCCCAGGCGCTCGTCCTCTGCGCGCAGCACCAGCCATGCCGAGCTGGCACCGCCCGCGGAGTCGGCTCCAGCGAAGTCGGCCCACACCACTGGCCGGAAGGGATCGTGCGGAAACGTTGCCAGTGACTTCAGCGTGTGGCCATCGAGCAGACGGGTCTCTGTGTCCGCCGGGCCTACCGCGAGCAGGCGCGCACCGCCCTGCGACCACGCAATCTGCTGCTGCGGACCCGGAAGTTCGATGGTGGCCAGCTCCCGGCCATCGTCCAGCGAATATGTGCTGAGGATTTCGCGCAAGCCCGACGATGTTGCGCGTGGAAAGCCCAGGAGGACGGTCTTGGTGTCGGGTGAGAGCAGCATTCGCTGCGCGGACTGTGGCAAAGGCCGCACCGGGAAGACAGGCGAAACGGTGACGCTGTCATGCACGCGCAATTGCGCGCCAGTCGTAAGCACCAGCGACCTGCCGTCATCAGTCAGCGCCGCAAACCCCGGCGACTGGGGCAAGCCGATCCATGGCCCGGCGGTGCCTTTTTCGGTGTCGGCGACGCGCACCTGTTCGGCCTGCGTGTCGACCACGTGGCGGCCATCAAAGACAGCCCGCTCGGCGATCTGGGGAGCTGCGCGCGCATCGAGCAAGCGTGAGCGTGGTAGCCGCCACAGGCGTAATTGCCCATCGACGCCCGCGCTGGCCATCAGCCCGGCCGAGAACGACCACGCCGACGCGAACCGCCCGGCCAGTGAATGCGATTCCGGCGCGACGGCGATGCGAATCGGTGGCAACGCTTGCGACGAACTGGCTTCGGACAACCTCCACAGTGCGTGCCGCCCTTCCCCGGCGACGACGAACAAGCGGTGGCCGCGATCGACCGCTACCCGATCAATGACGAAGTCGTGATCGAAGGCGCCGGTGACGACGGATTCACCGTTGCGTGCATCCAGGACAAAGGCACTGCCATCTGCCCTGCCGACCGCCAGCCAGGCATCGTCCTCGCTGAAGGAAATCCATCGCACCTCGCGCCCGGGACCGAGCGGCAGCTGCCGGAGCGCGTGAGTGGCGGGATCAAACAAGTACAGTCGCCCTTCGTAGCCCCCCAGCGCGATCGTGCGGCCATCGTGGCTTCGCGACCAGGCCGAAACGCCAGCGGTCTCGTCGAACCTGATACGAGAACGACCGGCATCGCGACCGCCGCGGACCAGTTCGAAATCGCGGGAAGCGACACCCAGGGCCAATGCGTATCGGCCTTCGTCGTCCACCAGCCACGGCAGGTCGGAGGGATCGCCCGAAGACTCGCTTGAAGGCCCCACGCCAGGGATCGCCGCCAGCAATGGCGACAGCGGGCGCCACGGTTGGGTTCGCCAGAGCTGTACCCCGCCGCCACGATTGCGCAGCAACGCGGTCCGCCCATCGTCGCTGTAGATGGCATCGGCGAACTCGGCAAAGGTGGCAGGCGGATCGACTACGCGGGCCTGGTCGCGATCGCTGTCCAACTTGATGAGCCAACTGTTGGTGTTGGCTGGGCTCGCAACGATGCTGACCCACTCCAGCGATGCCACGATGTGGTCGTTGTCGGCGAAGCGAAGCCACTGCACGGTGCGCCTGTCGCCACTGGAACTGGTCCGGTCGGACAGGCTCACGCGACCACGCTCCGACAGCGTCGCGGCGTCATACCAGCGCACACTGCCATCGTTGCAGGCCACCGCGAGCCGCGTTCCGTCCGCGCTCATCGCCACGGCAAGGGGATTGGCATCGGCGATCACGGTACTGTCGATCAAGACGGCGCCCTGCCCGGCGAGCAGTCCCCGGCGCATGCGGTCTGCTTCGGCGCCCGGATTCTGTCCAGCTCGTTCCTGTTCGGCGATGTTGAGCGTCAGCAGGTTCAGGGCCGCCTGCCCCTCGCCTTTGCCGGCCATGGCTCTTGCGCTGGCTCGCCGACCTTCCCAGACCTGCTGGTTTGCGACGGCCGCGCTGGATTCGGCACGCTGGCGCTGGATCGAGGTTGTGGTCACACCGGCAACCAGGGCAGCGACAGCCAGGACCGACATGGCCGCGATCACGGGTTCCCGTCGCGTCCACCGCCAGATCCGCTGCCATGCGCCAAGCGGTCGCGCCTGCAATTCGCGCCCCTCCAGGTAGCGCCCGAGGTCGTCCGCCAATGCGCGGGCGCTGGTGTAACGCTGGCCGGGATCGACCTGCAGGCACTTGCGCACGACGGCCTGCAGATCGCCCGGAATGTCCGCCAGCCATGTCGATGGCGGCAACTCACCGCGCCGCAACTGGTCGACCAGGGTTGCGGCATCCGGACCCTCGAACGCCGAGTGGCCGGTGAGGGTTTCGTGCAGCACCGCGCCAAGGGCCCAGACATCGGTTGCCGGTGTGAGCACGCCATCGGCTCGGGTCTGCTCGGGTGCCATGTAGCCGGGCGTGCCGGATACGTGGCCACGATCCAGCGCCTGTTCGAGCTTGCGTGCCAGGCCGAAGTCGGCGATCAGGACATGGTCGGTGTCGTCGAGCAGCAGGTTCCCCGGTTTGAGGTCCAGGTGCAGGACGCCAAGGCGATGCGCATAGTCGACCGCTTCAGCCACCGTTCGCAGCAGGCGGGCGGCATCGCGCGCGGGCATGGGGCCATCGGCATCCAGCCGCTGCGACAGGCTGTATCCGCGCACCAGTTGCATGGCGTAGTAAAGCTGTCCTTCGTACTCGCCCAGCTCATGCACTGTGACGATGTTCGGGTGCTGCAGCTGCGCAGCGTGTTGGGCTTCGCGGCGGAGCCCTTCGACCAGTTCCTGCGGAGCCCAGGTACCCGCGGACAGCAACTTCACTGCCACTTCGCGCTCCAGGCCGCGCTGCCTCGCCCGATACACCATGCCCATGCCGCCGCGGCCGATCAGCTCGATCAGCTCGTACTCGCCAAGCTCACGTTGCGCGGCATCGTGCAAATCGAGTCCCGGGGTGGAGTCGTCGTCGAAGCCCGACTGCAGCGCATTGCGCAGTGGCGTGGTCGACGCGTCGGGATCCAGTTGCGTGGTCGCGCCGAACGCTAGGCGGGCCAGCGAAGGATGCAGCCGCCAGCGCCTGCTCGGCTTGTCCTGGCCCGCACTCATCTCGCGTGCCCTTCCGTGTCGAGCACGCCTCGCAACTCCTCCAGCTCGCGTTCGAGCGCGCCGCGACTGCCGACTGTGTGCAGCAGCTCCTGGCGGACGAGCTGGCGAAGGCGCTGGCGCATCCGGTGCGCCTGCACGGCGACGGTGTTGGCACGCTGGCCTGTCGCGGCGGCCAGGGCTTTGATCTGGTCGCCTTCCGCGCGCTCAACCAGCAGCGGAGCAAGCTGCTCGAACTGCTCGGCCTTGCCGGCGCGAATCCACTCCGCTTCCAGTCGGCGCATGGCGTGGGCCAGCACGGTGCCCAGCCACGTCTGTTGGAATACCTGTTCCGGTGAGGCGTCGGCACTGGCCAGTGCGTCGGTGTCGAGCTCCAGGCTGACATTGGCGCCACCGCGCTTGAGTGCGGTTGCATGGTCATGCTGGTCGACGAGGAAGTGGCGCAGCGAAGCAAGGACCAGCGCCCGGAAGCTGCCGCGCTGCGGATCGGCGGTGCTGTACCAGCCGCGTTCGATGAAGCCCAGGAAGAAGGTCTGGGTCAGATCGTCGGTGTCGCTGCTGCTGTATCCGCTGCGACGGATGTAGGCCTGCACCGGCGGTCGGTAAGCCTGGCACAGCTGTTCCAGCGCTGGCCGCGCGCGCGAAGGGGTATCGCGGGCGGCCGCGATCAGGCTCCAACGCGTCGTTCGGAACAGGCTCATTGGCAGTTCCCGGGACAGGCCCTTGTCGCCAACGCGACTATCGCGAGGTGACGGCCATGGAGCAAGCGTGCACCGTGGCCGGGAGCTGTCGCTCCCGGCCGTTCGTCGGAAACTTCAATGCTTTACCGGTCGCAGTTGCGTCTGGAACACATAGCGCCCGACCTGCGTTCCCAGTACCACGCCGCGTGCGCATCCCTGGCGGAAATGCATGCCGCCGTAGACCCGCGCCGAAACGGACTCGGCGGTGGCATCGCTCAATGTGTCGAAGTGCCGGGTGATCGCCTTCGCAGGCAATGGTGCCAAGGGTGCCGGCAGCGTCACCGGCGGAGCATTGGCCGTCACCGTGTAGTCCACGCGATCGGTGCCGAAAAAGCGTCGCAACACCTCCGTCGCCGAACCACTGGCGCCGGTCAGGCCGCAAGGGTAGTCGGGGTACGGCGGCGTCACCAGGAACGGCAACCAGTTCGGGTCCGATGGCGTCAGCGGATTGCCATCGTTGCTCCATCGAATCGCAGTGGATGGACGCCAGAAATTGTAGGTGTACTTGGAGTCGAATACGGCGATGGACGCATCTGTCTGCGCGAGCAGCGACAACGCGAACAGACGTGCGTGCTGCCAACGGTCCATGCCTAGCCCATCGACTATCGAGCGCATGGAATTGTTCCAGTTGCCACCGCCGCCCGGCCAGAAGCGGGCGATGTCACTCATTTCGGAGTCCGGCTTCGAGCCGCGCTCATACGCGTCGCCGAAAATTTTCACCTCCAGGTACTGCAGCGTGTAGAGCAAGCCACGCAGATTGAACAACGGGCTGGGTTCGACGCGGAACTGCGAGGGCTTGGTCAGGCCGAAGGGTTTCATCTTGGCCCAGCCCGCGTATTGCGGTGCCGGGAAGTTGGGTGCCGTGGGCTGATGCACTCCGACGCCCGGCCCCAGCAGATACGGCAGATTGGGCGTGTCGAAGCCGTCATTGGATCGCAACTGCAGGATCGCAGCGGCGGCGGCCTGCCCCGCGGCAACGCCCTGCTGTTTCGCACTGGAATCGGCAATAACCGCCAGTCGCGCCAGATAGGCCGCCTGCACGTTGGCCCGGGCCGTCGCCTTGGCCGGCGTCTCGGGAGCGCGACTGAACTGGGCAATCAATACGTCGTGCGCGGCGGCAGCCACCGCGGCATCGGGGTTGGCACTGGCGCTGGCCGCGGGCACGACGCTGTAGGTCGCATAGCGGCGCTGGATTGAGTTGAGCGCATCGTGGATCGCAATGTGCGTCACGGCGCCGAGGTAGGCCTGCTGCGGTGGCCCGCCAAGCGCGGGAGCGTTCTGGTCCATCGTCAGGTTCCAGTCGGTCACTGAATCGGCGTTGGCGCGCAGCGAGATGCAAAGGGCGGCGGCCACGAGTAAAGGCATGGCCTTCCGCAAGGGGATGCGGTGGGATCGGGCGTTCATGGCAGATGAGTTCCTCGACGTGAGGGCGAAGCGGTCGCTCGCCATCCACTTCTACGTCGGGGCATACGCCTTATTACAGCCCACTGCCTCATGCCGTCACCTCCATGTCCGAATCCGGCCAGTCCAGACCCTCCCGCGGTGCTAGCCTGCACCCATGGCGACCGTGACCCCCACCCATTCCGACTCGCTTCCCGACTGGCAGGTCTGCGAGCAGGCGCGCAAGAGCCGCGACCCGCGCTTCGACGGCCTGTTCTTCACCGCGGTGCCGAGCACGCGCATCTACTGCCGTCCGGTGTGCCCTGCACCGATGGCGAAAAAGGTCGCCTACTACCGTCATGCCGCGGCGGCCGAAGCGGCCGGCTTCCGTCCCTGTCTGCGCTGTCGGCCCGAGTTGTCGCCCGACGACGGCAGCTGGCGTCGCGGTGATGCAGCGGTGGCGCGTGCGCTCAAGCTGATCGACGACGGCGCATTGGCCGAACAGCCGCTGTCGGTGCTGGCCGAGCGCGTAGGTCTGGGCGAACGGCAATTGCGACGCTTGTTCGTCGAGCGCGTCGGCGTCGCGCCGATCGGCGTGCACGGAACGCGCCGCCTGCTGTTCGCCAAGCAGTTGCTTACCGAGACGACGTTGCCGATCACCGAAGTCGCATTGGCCTCGGGCTTCGGCAGCCTGCGCCGCTTCAACGACGCTTTCCGCGCCGCCTACCGCATGGCGCCGCGCGACCTGCGCAAGCAACGCGACCACCAGCGCCACGACGCCAGCCAGGCGCTGGTCCTGCGCCTGGGCTACCGACCGCCGTACGACTTCGCGGCGATGCTCGATTTCCTCCGCGGCCGCGCCCTGCCGGGTGTCGAAGTCGTCGATGCGCACAGTTACTCGCGCGTGATCGGCCCGATCGAGCAGGCCGGCTGGTTGCGCGTGAGCGCCTGGCCCGGTGGCGAACACGCGCTGAAGCTGGAGCTGTACGGTCCGGCGCCGGCGCGACTATTGGAGATCGTGCAACGCCTGCGCCGCATGTTCGACCTGGACGCCGACCCGCAGGCGATCGCCGCGGCCTTGTCGGGTGATGCCAGGCTGGCGCCACTGCTGGCGAAACGACCCGGCTTGCGTCTGCCCAGCGGCTGGGACGGATTCGAGATCGCGGTGCGGGCGATCATCGGCCAGCAGGTCTCCGTGGCCGCGGCGCGCACGGTCGCCGCACGACTGGCGCAACGCTTCGGCCAGCCCCTGGCGCATCCCTTCGCACCCGGCCTGGAGCACCTGTTCCCGACCGCGCAAGCGCTGGCAGACGCCGACCTGTCCGCGAGCGGGATGACCCGCGCGCGCGCCGAAACGGTTCGCACCGTCGCACGCGCATTGCTCGACGACCGGGTCGACTTCCGCGCCGAACGCACGCTAGATGATTTCGCGTCGCGCTGGGTGGCCTTGCCCGGGATCGGACCATGGACCGCGCAGTACATCGCCCTGCGCGCGCTCGGCCATCCCGACGCCTTCCCGTCGGAGGACCTGGTCCTGCAGCGCGCGGTCCCCGCGGACGGCTCACGCCTGAGCGCCAAGGCACTGACGGCCGCATCGCAGGCCTGGCGTCCCTGGCGCGGCTACGCGGTCATCCATCTGTGGCGCGACACGATGACGGCGCCGTTGCCGGCCGCGACTCCACCGGCACCCAAACCGGCGCGCAAGACTACGTCGACGAGGCGCCGCGGCGCGGAAGCCACGGGCGCGACGCCGTGATCGTGCACACCAACATCGCCAGCCCGGTCGGCCCGTTGCTGCTGGCGGCGAGCGATGACGGCATGCACCTGATCGAGTTCCATGCTCCGCGCCACCCCATGCGACGAAACGCGCATTGGCAGGAAGGCGACAATGCCCTGCTGCGCATGGCGCGGCGCCAGCTCGACGAGTACTTCGCCGGCGAACGCCGTCAGTTCGAGTTGCCGCTGGCGCCGCAGGGCACATCATTCCAGTGCGAGGTCTGGCAAACGCTGGCGGCGATCCCCTACGGCGAGACGATCAGCTACGCGCAACTGGCGCAGCGCGTGGGCAAGCCGAGCGCGGTGCGCGCGGTCGGCGCGGCCAATGGCCGCAACCCGTTGCCGCTGGTGTTGCCCTGCCATCGCGTGATCGGCAGCGACGGCAGCCTGACGGGCTTCGGCGGCGGTCTGCCGACCAAACAGTTCCTGTTGCAGATGGAGGGCGCCTTGCCCGCGGACAACGACCTGTTCGCCACCGGCCCGTAGCAGCGAGCTTGCTCGCGATCCAGGTCGCCGCTACGCCATCAACTGCATCATCGCCGCCCGGTAGCGCGCGGCAATCGCGTCACGCTGCACGTGATGCCCGCCGGCCACCACGCGTCGCCCACCCACATGCACGTCGCGCACCAGGTTGCGGTTGCCGCTGAAGATCCAGCGGTCGATCGCATCGGTGGCGGCCAGCCCGAACAATGGCGGCGCATCGGTATCGAGCACCACCGCGTCGGCGAACTCGCCGACAGCGAGTCGGCCGATGGCATGGCCGGTCGACTGCCGCGCACTGTTGGACACATCGGTCAGCAACGTCTCGCCGACACTCGGTGACGCCGGTCGCACGGCGATGTTGCGGTGCCGCGTGATCAGGCGCTGGCCGTACTCGAGCCAGCGCAACTCTTCTATCGGCGACACCGAGATGTGCGAGTCCGAACCGATGCCCCAACGTCCACCGGCGGCAAGATAGTCGCGCAGCGGGAACAGGCCATCGCCGAGGTTGGCCTCGGTGGTCGGGCAGATCGCGACCGTTGCACCGGTGCGGGCGATGCCCTGCACTTCCGCGGCGGTGAGATGGGTGGCATGGACCAGGGTCCAGCGCGCGTCGACGGCGGCATTGTCGAGCAGCCATTCGACCGGTCGCGCATTGCGGATCGCCAGGCAGTCCTGCACCTCGCCGACCTGCTCGGCGATGTGGATGTGCACCGGCATGGCCGGCGGCAACGCGGCCAGCACCGCCTTCATCGCATCGGCTGGAACCGCGCGCAGGCTGTGCAGCGCGCAGCCGATGTGCAGGTCGGGCGCGGCCTCCTCGCACAGCGTGTCGATCAGTTGCAGGTAGGCATCGAGACTGTGGCCGAAACGGCGCTGGCGCTCGCCCAGGGCGCGACCGTCGAAACCGCTGGTCATGTACAGCACCGGCAGCAGCGTCAGGCGGATGCCGGTTTCGCGGGCGGCAGCGATCAGTGCGCGCGACATCGCCGCCGGGTCGTTGTAAGGGCGACCGTCGGGCGCGTGGTGCAGGTAGTGGAATTCGCAGACGGTCGTGTAACCCGCCTCCAGCATCTCGGTGTAGAGCTGCGCGGCGACCGCCTGCAGCAGCTCCGGGGTGAAGCGCGCGGCGAACCGGTACATCGTCTCGCGCCAGGTCCAGAACGAGTCCTCGGGATTGGTCTGGCGCTCGGCCATGCCCGCCATCGCCCGCTGGAAGGCGTGCGAATGCAGGTTGGCGATGCCCGGCACGATCCAGCTGGCACTGGCAGTGGGTTCGGCGACGTCGAGCGCAGCGATGCGCCCCTGGTCATCGATGTCGAATCCGGCATCGGCTTGCCAGCCGCCCGGGGTCCACAGCATCGCGGCGTCGAGTGTCTTCATGGGGCGGATTGTCGCCCGCTCGGCCGGCATTGGCGAATGGGCCGGCGCCCACTGCCCCGGGGACGACAGGCGACTGGAAAACGTGGCTAGAATCGACGACATGACCGCAAGTACCCACCCGGCCTGGGATGGCATCGTCCTCGGCGTTTCGCTGGCCACGCTCGACTCGCCGCAGGGCTATGCCGAAATCAGCGATGGCGCGCTTGCCTGGAAGGGCGACCTGCTGACGTTCGTCGGCGCCCGCGCCGACCTGCCCGACGCGCCGCAGCGCCTCGCCCGTGAAGTAATCGAAAGCAAGGGCTGGATCACGCCCGGCCTGGTCGACTGCCATACCCATCTGGTGTTCGCCGGGGATCGCGCGCGCGAGTTCGAGTTGCGCCTGCAAGGCGCCAGCTACGAAGACATCGCCCGCGCCGGCGGTGGCATCCTCTCCACCGTCGCCGCCACGCGTGCCGCCGACGAAAGCGAACTGCTGCGACAGTCGTTGCCGCGCGCGCACGCCCTGATCACCGACGGCGTGACCACGCTGGAGATCAAGTCCGGCTACGGCCTCGACTTCGAGAACGAGCGCAAGATGCTGCGCGTCGCGCGCCGACTCGATCAACTCGGTATTGGCGTGCGCACCACCTACCTCGCCGCGCACGCGCTGCCGCCTGAGTACGCCGGGCGCAGCGACGACTACATCGACGCGGCAATCGAATGGCTGCCGCGCCTGCATCACGACGGCCTGGTCGATGCGGTCGATGCGTTCTGCGAGGGCATCGGCTTCAGTCCGAAGCAGACACGCAAGCTGTTCGAGGCGGCGCGTTCGCTCGGGCTACCGGTCAAGCTGCATGCCGACCAGCTCAGCGACCTGGGCGGTGCCGCGCTGGCGGCCTCGTTCGACGGCCTGTCGGCCGACCACGTCGAACACACCAGCGTCGACAGCGTGCGTGCGATGGCCGCCCACGGCACCGTCGCGGTGCTGCTGCCGGGAGCCTTCCATGTGCTGCGCGAAACCCGGCTGCCGCCGCTGGATGCCTTCCGCGAGCACGGCGTTGCCATGGCGGTGGCCACCGACTGCAACCCGGGCACCTCGCCGCTGCAATCGCTGCGACAGGCCATGCAACTGGCGTGCACGCATTTCCGCCTGACCCCGGAGGAAGCGTTGCGCGGCGCCACGGTGAATGCAGCGCGCGCATTGGGGCTGCACGATCGCGGTGTCTTGCGCGTGGGGGCGCGCGCCGACTTCGCCCTGTGGAACATCCACCACCCCGCCGAGCTGTGCTACTGGCTTGGCGGTCGCCTGGCGCAGGCGGTCTATGCAGGCGGGCACCGCGTCATCTGAGTCACGATTTCAGCAACACGTACATCACGCTCATCACGCTCAACTTGGGGATACAGCATGCGTTTTCCGTTCGTCTTCGGCCTGACTCTGTCCATGGCCGCCGTTCCTGCGCTGGCCGCCAGCAACGATGCCGCACACCGGCTCGCCCAGGATTCGATCATCGTCGACACGCACATCGATGCGCCCGGCGAGCTGATGTCGCACTGGGACGATCTGGGCGTGGCCACACCCGGCAAGGAGTTCGACTATCCGCGCGCGCGCGAGGGCGGGCTCGCCATCGGCTTCATGTCGATCTACACCTCGCCTGACCAGGACGATGCCGGCACCGCCTGGCAGATCGCCAACACGCAGATCGATGCGGTCGAGGCGATGGTCGGCCGTCATCCGGACAAGTTCGCCAAGCTGACCTCGCCCGCCGATGTCGCGCGCCTGCGCAGTGGCGGCAAGGTGCTGCTGGCGCTGGGCATGGAGAACGGTGCGCCGATCGGCGCCGACCTGTCGCAGCTCGCGGCCTTCCACAAGCGCGGTGTGCGTTACATCACCCTCGCCCACAGCGAAAACAACCGCATCAGCGATTCGTCCTATGCGCTGCAGAAGAAGTGGGGCGGGTTGAGCCCGTTCGGCGAGAAGGTCGTCGCCGAGATGAATCGCCTGGGCATCATGGTCGATGTCTCGCATCTGTCGGATGATTCGATCCGCGACGTGCTCGCAGTCACCGACGTGCCGGTCATCGCCAGCCATTCGGGCATGCGTCATTTCACGCCGGGCTTCGAGCGCAACATCAGCGACGAGTTGGCAAAGGCGGTGGCGGCCGAGGGCGGTGTGGTGCAGCTGGTGTTCGGCACCGGTTTCATCGATGCGAAGGCGGCGTCCGATCTGCAGGCTTCGTTCCAGGCGGAAGCGGATTTCGATCGCGTGAACGCGGCGCTGGTCGCGGCCGGCAAGCCGGCGCGCTCGAAGGATGATTTCGAGAAGGCGTGGAAGGATGCGCATCCGATGCCGGTCACGCACATTGATGCCGTGCTCGACCAGATCGACTACGCGGTCAAGCTGATCGGCATCGACCATGTCGGCATCGGTTCGGACTTCGACGGTGTCAGCGGCAATCTGCCGGTCGAGCTGAAGTCGGTCGCCGACTATCCCAACCTGGTCGCCGGCCTGCAGGCACGCGGCCACTCCGATGCGGACATCCGCAAGATCCTCGGCGGCAATCTGCTGCGGGTTTGGACGGCGGTGGAGAAGGCGGCTACTGCGCGCTGAGGCTTCCGGTTTCGTCTGCGGAGGGGCGCCGTCCGCCGGGCCGGGGATTGCTCCGCCCCTTCGTCGGACATCCTGTCCGAAGGCGGGGCGTGGGCCATCCATGGCCCACTGCTGCGCAATCCCCGTCCCGGCGGACGACGCTCTGCCAATTCATTGCCCGGTCTTCGATTCTAAGAGCCGTCATTCCCGCGAAGGCGGAAACCCATGGACGTTGCCTTTCGCTCGTCATCCCCGCGAAGGCGGGGATCCAGTGACGTTCAGCCACAAAAAAGCCCCGCCGGAGCGGGGCTTTTTCGTTCGGAACAGCGCCGGGGCGCTTATTCCTTGGAAGCGGCCTTCTTGGCAGGAGCCTTCTTGGCAACCGGGGCCTTGGCCACGGTCTTGGTCGCCTTCTTGGCGACCGGCGCAGCGGCATTGCCGGTGGCCTTGGTCACGGTCGAGCTGCTACGGGCGTTGCCGTAGCTGGAGTTGTAGCGCTTGCCTTTGGCGGTCTTGCGGTCGCCCTTACCCATGGTCGTGCTCCTGGAACTATCGAAAATCCGCACGAAGGGTGCGGCGTTATAAGAATGCGCGGCCGCAAAGTCTATCACGCGCCCGCCTGCAGACCCCATCCACCTGTCACACCCGGCCCGAAGCGCTCCGGGCCTGGATCCCGGCCTACGCCGGGATGACGGGACTCGGCAACGAGGTCAATGCACGCATGTTGCGTCGTGTATGTGGCCCAGCCGCAGGTTGGCCAAATGCCCCAGGCCAACCAGTGTGCCGCCCAGGGTCATCGTTATGGCATGCGGGATCAGGCTTTCGTGCAGCGGGCGGTAAAACACGCCCAGCCAGAGCAACAACAGGCCGGGCACGACCAGCGAAAGGGCACGCAGGCCATGGTGGCGGCGATAGCCCCACAGGGTGCTGAAGAGTCCCAGGCCGGTGGCAAAGATCACGAAGCCGACCTCGAAACTGCTACCCAACCAGCTCGCAACGCCCAGCGACGGCAGCGTCGCGATCAACACCGGCAACAGCGCGCAGTGGATCGCGCACAGCAGCGAGCCGAAGGCGCCGAGGCGGTCGAGCAGGCGGCGGGGGCGGACAAGTGGCATGAGCATGACTTCCGGGGGAGTGCGATGTCCTTGGTTGTTATAATATAACATTCCACGGAATCCGCCACGCCACTTTACCCGAACCCATGCCCAACCGCTGCATGCCCCCACGCATCCCCCTCGCCCTGGCCCTGGCTATCGCCCTCCCCTTTGCCGCTCAAGCTGCCCAGCCGGCGGACGTCCCGTCATTGGACCAGCCGTCAGTGGACCAACATGACCACCAGCAGCCGACCGACCTGGCCGGGGTCGAGGTCCAGGCCACGCCGCTGGCGGGCACCGCCGAGGATCTGGCGCGGCCGGTCGAGGTACTGGCGGGCGAGCGGCTCGACGAGATGAAGGCGAACTCGATCGGCGAGACGGTCAGCAAGCTGCCGGGCGTTCAGAGCTCGTTTTTCGGTCCGGGCGTTGGCCGGCCCATCGTGCGCGGCTTCGATGGCGCCCGCGTGCAGGTGCTCAGCGACGGCCTCGGCTCCGGCGACGTGTCCACGGTCAGCGTCGATCACGCGGTCACTGTCGAGCCGTTCCTGGCCAACCAGATCGAAGTGCTCAAGGGCCCGGCAACCCTGCTCTACGGCAGCGGCGCGATCGGCGGCGCGGTCAATGTCGTCGACGGGCGCATCCCCGAGACCGTGACCGACGAACCGCTGCAGGGCCGCGCCGAGCTGCGCGGCAATACGGTCAACGACGAGACCACCGGCATGTTCCGCCTCGACGGCACCTCCTCCGGCGGCGGCTTCGTCTTCCACATCGATGGTCTGCATCGCGAGACTGGCGACTACGACATTCCCGGCTACCCGGAAAGCGCCCAGCGCATGGCCGAGGAAGGCGAGACGCCCAATCCGGCCGAGAAAGGCACGCTGCCCAACAGCGCGGTGCGCACCGATAGCGGCGCGCTCGGCGTGACCTGGATCGGCAGCCGTGGCTTCCTCGGCGTCGGCGCCAGCCTTTTCAACACCCGCTACGGGATCCCCGGCGCCGCGCACGAACACGGCGACGATGTCCCCGGTGCGCCGGTCGAGGAAGAGGAAGGCCCGGTCACCATCTCCATGGACCAGCACCGCTATGAACTGCGCGGCGGTCTCGACAACTTCGGCCCCTTCGAGTCGCTGCGCGCGAAGGTCGCACGCACCGAATACACCCATACCGAATTCGAAGGCGAGGAAACCGGCACGGTGTTCGAGAACACCAGTACCGAAGGCCGTGTCGAACTGGTCCACAAACCGCTGCTGGGCTGGAATGGCGCGGTCGGCCTGCAGTGGGGACAGCGCGACTTTGAAGCAATCGGCGCCGAAGCGTTCGTGCCACCGTCGAAGTCACATGACGCCGGCCTGTTCTGGCTTGGCGACCGCACCTTCGGTGCGGTGAAGGCCGAACTCGGCGCACGCCTCGACCGCAGCAGCATCGACGTCGACCAGGCGACCGCGATCGGCCCGGATCGCGATTTCGACACCAGCAGCCTGTCGGCGGCGCTGAAGTGGGACATCAACCAGGCCTGGCACCTGTCCTTCGGACTCGATCGCGCGCAACGTGCGCCTACTGCCGAAGAGCTGTATTCCAACGGCCTGCACGTCGCCACCTCGAGCATCGAGCTGGGCTCGCCCCAACTCGACGCCGAGACCGCCAACCGCGGCGAAATCGGACTGCACTGGCACAACGGCCCGTTCAAGCTGGGCGCCTCGCTTTACCACGTGCGATATGACGACTTCATCTACCTCGCCGACACTGGCATCGAGGCTGCCGACGGGCCGGTCCGCGTGTGGACCCAGGACAACGCGCGCTTCAACGGCGCCGAAGCCGAGGCCAGCTGGAACTTCACCGACAGCACGGAAGCCGACTGGGAACTGCGCATTTTCGGCGACATGGTGCGAGGCGAACTCAGCGGCAGCGGAACGCGCGAGTTGACCTTCTCGGTGCCGCACGGCGATCACAGCGACGAGTTCACCGTCGACCTTGCCCGCGGCGGCAATCTCCCGCGCATTGCACCCGGCCGTGTCGGTGGTGAAGTGCGTTGGGAGCGCGGCCAGTGGCGTGCCTCGCTCGGCGCGGTGCGCTATGCCAAGCAGGACGACGTGGCCGAGTTCGAGACCGCAACGCCGGGTTACACGCTCGTCGATGCACACGTCGCTTGGCATGCCGATACCGCCGCCGGCAATGCGTGGGAATTGTTCGTCGACGGCAACAATCTGCTCGATGAGGAAGCCCGCGTGCACACGTCCTTCCTCAAGGATGTCGCCCCGCTGCCCGGCCGCGGCTTCGCCTTCGGCGTACGCGCGTTCTTCTGACGCTGACCGCCAACCAGGCTTTGTGCAAACGCCGGCGCAATGCCGGCGTTTCTGTTTTCGCGGCAAGCACCCGATGCCCGCCTCCAGGCCCTGCACCGGCCTTTTACCGGGAAGAGCGCCTTTTCCATTTGCAGCAATAGGTGTATATACACGCTTATGGAAACCACTACCCACAGCCAATGCACCTGCTTCCGCCTGCGCAAGCTGGCGCGGCTGGTCAGCCAGCGCTACGACCGCGAGCTGGCCCAGGTCGGCATCAACATCAACCAGTACTCGATCCTGCGCCGCGCCAGCGCCCATCCGCGGGCCCTGGGCGAACTGGCCCGTGAGCTCGGGATGGACCGCACCACGCTCAGCCGCGACGTGAAGCCGCTGATCGCTGCCGGCTGGGTCGAGCTGGCCAGCGGCGAGGATGCGCGCCAGCGCATGGTCAAGGTCACCGCCAACGGCAAGCGGCTGGTGGCTCGCGCGCAGCCGATCTGGCGCCAGGCCCAGGATGCGATCGAGGCCAGCATGGGCAAGGCCAACATCGACGCCCTGCATGCCCGGCTCGACCAGGCGGCGCAGTCGCTCGACAGCGGAGTACGCGCATGAGCACTGCAACCGTCCAACCCCTGCCCCACGCAATGACCCGCTATTGGCCATTGGTGCTGGCGGCGACCGCGATGCTGATGATCACCATGGGCATTCGCCAGTCGCTGGGTCTGTTCGTCGCACCGATCGGGCGCAGCACCGGGTTGGGTGTGGCGCAGATCAGTTTCGCCCTGGCCATCGGCCAGTTCGTCTGGGGCGCGGTGCAGCCGGTGTTCGGCGCGATTGCCGACCAGAAAGGCCCGGGGCGCGTGCTGGTCTTCGGCGGCTTGCTGCTGGCCGTTGGCATGGCGCTGGCGCCGGCACTGGATTCCTCCTGGGGCCTGCTGCTGAGCATCGGCGTGTTGTCGGCCGCGGGCGCCGGCGCGGGCAGTTTCTCGATCCTGATCGGCGCGACCGCGCGGCACATGCCCGCCGAGAAGCGCTCGATGGCGGCCGGCGTCATCAATGCCGGTGGCTCGTTCGGCCAGTTCCTGTTCGCGCCGCTGGTGCAGGCGGTGATCAGCGCGGCCGGCTGGGCGGCTGCAATGTGGACGCTCGCGCTGTCGGCATTGGCGACGCTGCCGTTGGCCTGGCCGTTGCGCCGCCGCAGCGGAGATGAAGCGTCGTCGCAATCGCAGGCCGACACCGGCATGAGCCTGCGCCAGCAACTGCACATCGCGCTGCGCGATCGCAGCTACTGGTTGCTGCACATCGGCTTCTTCACCTGCGGTGTGCATATCGCTTTCCTCGTCACGCACTTGCCGGGCGAGATCGCACTGTGCGGTTTGCCGGCGAGCGTATCGGCGATCTCCCTGGCGCTGATTGGCCTGTTCAACGTCGCCGGCAGCCTCGGCGCAGGCTGGCTTGGCCAGCGTTACCGGATGAAGCATCTGCTCGCGCTGATGTACGCCAGCCGCGCGGTGATGATCGCGATCTACCTCGTCTCGCCGCCGACGCCGCTGACCTTCTTCGTGTTCTCGGCAGGACTCGGCCTGACCTGGCTGGCCACCGTGCCGCCCACCGCCGGCATTGTCGGCAAGCTGTTTGGTCCGCGTTACCTGGGCACGCTGTTCGGCCTGACCCTGCTGTCGCACCAGCTCGGCGGCTTCTTCGGCGCCTGGGTCGGCGGGCTGGTGATGGAACGTTTCGGCGACTACAGCTGGATGTGGTACGCGGACATGGCCCTGGCTGCCGCCGCGGCAATTGCCAACCTGCCAATTCGCGAGAGCCGGCCTGCATTGCAGACAGCGGCCGCGTGATTTCCCAAAGCAGTAATTGTTACTGCACGAAGCGGGTCGATATTCGCAATCGGGCCTGAGGGCCATCTGACGCCGATAGCACGCAAACGGAAGATGCACACGGCGTGGGGAGAATTCCATGAGGCAACGGACGGTGTCCGTCTTCATTCCCCGGAGGTCGCAATGAATGTTCTCGCAGCAAGCGCCCTGGTGTTGTCCAGCCTGGTCACGCCCGGCGCCACACTTGCATCGGATGGAACGATCTTCTTCAGCGGCGAGATCGTGCTTTCGACGACCGACCCACGCTCCCAGGCTCCTCGCGCCCCGCACGACCTGGCACCGCAACACACGACCGCGCTACGGCCTCTTCCGCTGGTAGCGCGGTTCGAGTTGCTCGACTACTTCGCCGACTACATGCGCGAGCGCGGAACAGCGCGATCGCAGCTGGCTGTGAAAACGATCGCGTACGAGTAGCACCGCTCAGGCGTGCTCAGGCCGCCTCTTTGCCCGCACAGTCCGCGCAGACGCCGTGCACTTCCAGCGTCTGCGCCTGCGCGGTGAAGCCCAGCGCGCGCGCACGCGAATCGAGCAGTTCAACGATGCGTTCGTCTTCGAGCTCGGTTGCCGACTGGCAGCGGTCGCAGATCAGGAACGGCACCGCGTGCTGTGCTGCACCCGGATGGTGGCAGCCGACGTAAGAGTTGATCGAGGCCAGCTTGTGGATGAAACCGTGCTCGAGCAGGAAGTCGAGCGCGCGATACACCGTCGGTGGCGCCGCGGCGTCGTGCGTGGCCTTCATCTGGTCGAGCAGTTCGTAGGCCTTGACCGGGCGGCCAGCATCGGCGATCAGGCGCAATGCATGCGCGCGGATCGGCGTGAGCCGCAGGCCACGCTGCTCGCACGACCGCTCCACCTCCTGCACGAAGGCGTCGCCGTCGTGGACGTGGTGCTTGGGGTCGGTGCAGGCGTGGTCGTGCTGGCTCATCGGGATGATTGTCGGCTACGGCTTTGATTTAGGCCCCGGCCGGCACTTTTGCAAGGGCCGCGTCGATGCGCGCCACGGCCTCGCCCTGCCCCGCCAGGTAGACGGTCTGGGAGATGTCCGGGCTGACCTGCGTGCCGGTGATCGCCACGCGCAGCGGCTGGGCAACCTTGCCCATGCCGATGGCGAGCGCTTCGGCCGTCTCGTGCAGGGCCGCCGACACGCTCTCGGCGCTCCACTGCGAAAGAGCTGCCAGTCGCTCGCGCGCATCGGCCAGCGGCGCGCGCGCGGCCGCGCCCAGGTGCTTGGCGACCGCGGCATCGTCGTAATGCGTGAGCGGCTGGAACCACACCGCGGCGCGCTCGGCCATCTCCTTGAGCGTCTGCACGCGGTCGCGCAGGGCGATGACGACGTCCTTCGCCGCCGGCCCCTTGTCGAGGTCGAAGCCTTGCTCGCGCAGGTGCCAATCCAGATGCTCGCCGACCTCGGCCGGGTCGTCGGACTTCAGGTACTGCTGGTTGAGCCAGCCGAGCTTGGCCGGATCCAGGCGCGAGGCCTTGGAATTGACGTCCTTGAGATCGAACAACTCGGTCATCTGCGCGATCGAGAACACTTCCTGGTCGCCGTGCGACCAGCCCAACCGCACCAGGTAGTTGAGCAGCGCGTGCGGCAGGTAGCCCATGTCGCGATACTGCATGACGTCGGCGGCGCCGGTGCGCTTGGACAACTTGGCGCCTTCCGGGTCGAGGATCATCGGCAGGTGGGCGAAATACGGGACTTCGGCTCCCAGCGCGCGATAGATGTTGATCTGGCGCGGGGTGTTGTTGACGTGGTCGTCGCCGCGCACGACATCGGTGATGCCCATGTCGAGATCGTCGACCACCACCGCGAAGTTGTAGGTGGGATAGCCGTCGGAACGGAAAATCACCAGATCGTCGAGCTCACCGTTGGCGAACTCGATGCGACCCTTGACCTTGTCGTCCCAGCCGACGACACCGTCGTACGGGTTCTTGAAGCGGATGACGCGGTTGGGATCCTCGCGATAGCCTTCGTTTCGCTCGCGGTAGGCGCCGTTGTAGCGCGGCTTGTCCCCGGCAATGATGGCGGCCTCGCGCATGGCCTCCAGCTCGGCCTTGGTCTCGTAGGCGTAGTACGCAGTGCCGGCCGCGACCATCTGCTCGGCGACCTCGCGGTAGCGATCCAGGCGCTGGGTCTGGTAGATCGGGCCTTCGTCGTAGCCAAGCCCAAGCCAGTCCATCGCCTCCAGGATCGCGTCAATCGCCGCCTGCGTGCTGCGCTCGCGGTCGGTGTCCTCCACGCGCAGGATGAACTGCCCGCCGCGACGCCGTGCTTCCAGCCAGCAGTACAGCGCGGTGCGCGCGCCGCCGATGTGCAGGTAGCCGGTGGGACTGGGGGCGAAACGGGTACGGCAGCTCATGCGGGGGGCTCGGACGGCGGAAAGCGGAGATTTTACCGGAGTGGGGGCCTTGGTACCGGTTCAGACCACCGTTCGTCCTGAGCGTAGCGCCGCAGGCGGGAAGTCGAAGGGCCCACAGGCCGCAGCCGCAACGCCGTGCCCTAGAATCCCGCCATGACCACCTTGTTCATTTCCGACCTCCACCTCGACGCCGAGCGTCCGCAGATCACCCAGCTGTTTGGCCAGTTCATCCGCAACGAAGCCCGTGGTTCCGATGCGCTGTACATCCTCGGCGACCTGTTCGAAGCCTGGGTCGGCGACGACGACCCGTCCAACACCGGCGCCTTCGTCGCCAGCGAGCTGCACGCACTGCACCAGTCGGGCGTGCCGGTGTATTTCATCCGCGGCAATCGCGACTTCCTGCTGGGCGAGGACTTCGCCCGTCGTGCCGGCGCGCGGATCCTGCCGGATCCGTCGGTGGTGATGCTGTACGGCCGCCCGACGCTGGTGCAGCACGGCGACCTGCTGTGCACCGACGATGTCGCCTACCAGCAGTTCCGCGCGCAGACGCGCCATCCGCAGTGGCAGGCGCAGTTCCTGTCGCAACCGCTGGCCGCTCGCATCGCCTTTGCCCAGCAGGCACGCGCGGCCAGCAAGGCGCACCAGAGCGGGCTCAAGACGCAGGGCACGATGGAAACGATCACCGATGTCGCACCGGCGACGGTGGCGGGCACCTTCAGCCGCTACGGCATCGACACGATGATCCACGGCCATACCCATCGACCGGCGATGCATGAACTGGACGTCGATGGACATGCCTGCCTGCGCATCGTGCTGGGCGACTGGTACGACCAGGGCTCGGTGCTGCGGGTGAATCCGGATGGTTACGACTTGCAGGCGATTGGCTGAGACGGGGGTTATCCCGCCAGCTTTTCCAGCGCCGCCAGCTCTTCGTCGTCGAATCCGGCCGCACTGCGCGCGGAGTGATTGAACGGGCCGTACAGCACCGCCCGCGCGTACTCGGCAAGCAACTCGCGGAAACGTGGCGCAGGCGCAACGCCGGCGCGCTCGCAATACCAGCGGAACCAGCGCGAACCGGCGGCGACGTGCGCGACTTCCTCGCGCAGGATCACTTCGAGGATGTCGGCCGTGGCGTCATCGCCGAGCGAGCGCAGCTTGACGATCATCGCCGGTGTGACATCGAGGCCACGTGCCTCCAGCACGCGCGGCACCAGCGCCATCCGCGCCAGGCCATCGTGTGCGGTCTTCTCGGCCATCTCCCACAGGCCGTTGTGCGCATCGAAGTCCCCATAGTCGCGGCCGAACTCCTGCAGGCGTGCGCGCAGCATCGCGAAGTGGCGCGCCTCGTCGGCGGCCACGCTTACCCAGTCGGCGTAAAAATCGGCGGGCATGCCGCGGAACCGGTACGCCGCATCCCACGCGAGATCAATCGCGTTGAACTCGATGTGGGCAATGGCGTGTACGAACGCCGCGCGACCGTCGCTGGTGCCGAAGCCGCGCCTGGGAAGGTCGCGTGGATGCACCAGCAGCGGGCGCTCAGGCCGCCCGGGCATCCGGATCGCTTCAGGCGCAGGCGCGTCCTCGTCGACGACCAGCTTGCCGCGGGCGAAGGCTTCGGCCGCTGCAAACGTCAGCGCCAGCTTGTCGTCCGGCGTGGACGCATCGAGACAGGCCCGCGCGGCGGAGAACAGCGAGCCTTCCATGTCCGCCTCAGTGCGCGGTTTCGTCCGCGGGCGGGCAACCCCAACCATCGGCATAGCCGCGGTGCGACTCCGCCAGCTCGCCCAGCTGCAGCTCCAGCGCGGTGATGGCCGCGTGCGACGGCGCCATCACCCGAATCACGCAGACCTGCCAGATGCCTTCCTCGTCCTCTTCGGCGTCCTCGACCATCAGGTCGGGCAATGCGGCGGCGGCTTCAACGAAGGCGTCGGCATCGCTCTGCTCGGCGAACACGTGGAAGAACTCGATGCCGCGCGGCACGTCCAGGTCGTCACCGTCGTCGAGCATCTGCCGCAGCACCTGGCCGTTCTCGTCGTCGGGGATCATCATTCGGCGAAGTTCGTGCATGGCTCAGGCCCTCCGCGTCTTCTTGGCTTCATCCGAGCGCAATTGCTTGATGCGTTCGAAGTAACCCGGCTCGATACCGGTGACATATTCGCCGTTGAAGCACGACGAATCGAAATACTCGATGTTGTGCTTCGGGCCCGAGACCGCCTCTTCCAGGTCGGACAGGTCCTGGTAGATCAGCCAGTCGCAGCCGAGCAGCGTCTGCACTTCTTCGTCGGTACGGTCGTGCGCGACCAGTTCTTCGGCCGACGGCATGTCGATGCCGTAGACGTTGGGGTAGCGCACCGGCGGTGCGGCCGAGGCGAGGTAGACCTTTCGCGCACCGGCGTCGCGCGCCATCTGCACGATCTGCTTGGACGTGGTGCCGCGCACGATCGAATCGTCGACCAGCAGCACCACGCGGTTGCGGAACTCCAGCGGGATCGGATTGAGCTTGCGGCGCACCGACTTCGCGCGCTCGCCCTGCCCCGGCATGATGAAGGTGCGGCCGACGTAGCGGTTCTTGATGAAACCTTCGCGGTACTTCACGCCCAGCACGTTGGAGATTTCCAGCGCGGCGTCGCGCGAGGTGTCCGGGATCGGGATCACGGTGTCGATGTCGTGGTCCGGGCGCAGGCGCAGGATCTTCTCGCCGAGCTTCTGGCCCATGCGCATGCGCGCCTTGTGCACCGAAACCTCGTCCATCATCGAGTCGGGACGGGCGAAGTAGACGTATTCGAAGATGCACGGCGTGTGCATGCGCGGCTCGGCGCACTGGCGCGTGAACAATTCACCACGCGGCGTGATCACGATCGCCTCGCCCGGGCGGACATCGCGCAGGCGCTCGAAACCGAGCAGGTCGAGGGCGACCGATTCGGACGCAACCGCATATTCGTCCTGGCCGTTGCCCTGGCGCTTGCCCAGCACCAGCGGACGGATGCCGTTGGGGTCGCGGAACGCGACCAGGCCCAGGCCAAGCACGGTGGCGACCACCGCGAAACCGCCGACGCAGCGCTTGTGCACGCCTTCGATGGCGCGGAACGTGGCCTCGGGGTTGAGCGCCTTCTGCGTGTCGAGCTCATGCGCGAACACGTTCAGCAGCACTTCCGAGTCCGACTCGGTATTGACGTTGCGACGGTCCTGCTCGAACACCTCGCGACGCAGCGCGTCGGTGTTGATCAGGTTGCCGTTGTGGGCCAGGGCGATGCCGAAGGGCGAGTTGACGTAAAAGGGCTGGGCCTCGTCGGAGCCCTCGCTGCCCGCGGTCGGGTAACGGCAATGGCCGATGCCGACGCGCCCTTCCAGCAGCGCCATCGCCTTGGCGTCGAAGACTTCGCTGACCAGGCCATTGCCCTTGTGCACCCGCAGCTTGCTGCCGTTGGCGGTGGCGATGCCGGCGGCGTCCTGGCCGCGATGCTGCAGCACCGTCAGGCCGTCGTAGAGCTGAGCCGCGACGTCGTTATGGCCGACGATACCGAGAATGCCGCACATGGTGATGAGTCCTGCTGAGTAAAGAGGGTTGTTGCGAGCGCGGCCGTCAGGCCTCGCTTACCGGCGCAGGCAGGGCCTGCCCGGAGTCATGTGCCGGCGATTGCGGTGCCGGTAGTGCTTCTTCACGACCATCCAGGTCGACTTGCGCGGCCACCCAGTCGGGCAGCCAGGTGCGCAGCCACTGCGCACCCGGAACGAACACCGGCACTACCTGCGAGCGCTGCCACTGCGGCTCGCTCGGCATCGCCGTCAGGCCCAGCAGCAACACCAGCGCGCAGGCGACGAACGCACCACGCGCCAGGCCCAGTGCCAGGCCCAGCAACCGGTCCAGCCCGGACAGGCCGACCGACTGCACCAGCTTTCGTACCAGCCAGCCCACCAGGCCGACCACGATCAACACGCCGATGAAACTCAGTGCGTAACCGGCGAGCAGCTCGCCGGGACCGGCGTCGCCATCACCGGCCAGAACCAGCGCGACCTGCGCTCCGAACCGGAACGCCGCCCACCCGGCCAGCACCCAGGCCGCCAGCGAGGCCAGCACGCCGACGAACCCGCGCATCAGCCCGAAGAGGGCCGATGCACCCACCACCGCCAGCAGCACCCAGTCAAACGCGCTCATGGGGTGCCCCACTCACTTGGTGCGCCACTCGCTCATGGTCTGCCCGCCCTAGATGGGGTCAGGGGTGCGGTCGGACAATGCCGCCGACGCCGAGCTTCGCCGCGACCTGGCCCTTGAGCTGGTCGGCGTCGGCACGGCTGGCCACCGGCCCGACCCGGACCCGGTTGAGCACGCCCTTGTCGGTCCGGACCTGTTCGACGAAAGCGCTGAACCCGGCCGCGCGGGCGCGATCGCGCAGCTTGCCGGCTTCCTCGGCGCTGCCGAACGCACCCAGCTGCACGGCAAACCCGCTATCGGCGGCCGCCGGCCTGGCCGGCGCTGCCGCCGGGGCGGCGCTGGCGACCGTGGTCGGTGCCGGCTTGGTCACGGGTTTGGCGGGGGCCTCGACGGCAGGCTTGGCCGCCGGCTTGGTCGGCTCCGGCGGCAACGGTGCCGGTCGCGTCGCCGGGGTCGAATCGGCCAGCGGTACCGCTGCCGACACCGCCGGTGCGGGCTGCACCGCCGCGGTCTGCGCTGCCGGCGCTGCGGCATCCGCATCCGCGTCAGCATTCAGGGTCACGACCTTGGCGCCGACGTCGCTGCGCACGCGCGCCGATTGCAGGCGCGCGGCCTCGGCTTCGGCCTGGGTCGCATACGGTCCAATGCGAACGCGATAGAGGGTGCGGCCAGCGCTGCCCGGCGCTGCCTCCTGGAAAGCGGGTAACTGCGCGGAGGCCAGTGCCTTGACCACCCGGTCGGCGTCGGCCGCGGAGGCGTAGCTGCCAAAACTCACGGCGAAATCGCCACCGGCGGTACCGACAGGCGCGGGCGTGGTGTCAGTGGGCGAGGCCGCGGCAGTCGCGCCGTTCGTGGTATCGACCGTGGGCAGCCTGTCGGCATCGCCGGCGTCCATTCCGACCGCGCCACCTTGCGGGGCCTGGCCGGGGGTCACCAATGGCAACTCGCGCGTCTCGAATTCGCCCTGCGGGGCATCGGGAAGCTTGAGGGGAACGTCGGAGGCTCCGCTTTCGGGCGCCGGGCCCTTGATCAGCATTGGCAGGAAGATCACCGCCAGCGCGACCAGTACCGTCGCGCCAATCAGTCGCTGTTTCAGGGCAGGTTCCATCGGGTCTCGCACACCGCAGGCGGATTGCCGTGCGAATTATACCCTCGCCGCCCGCCGTGACCGCGACCGGGCGCAAAGGAATCGCGCCGCACCGTTCAGTCGCGACCGAGCCACTCCAGCGCGGCGGCAGCGGTATGGAACGAACCGAACACCAGCACGCGATCGCCCGGAGCGGCCTTCGCATGCGCCTGTCGCAGCGCGTCCTCGACCTGCTCATGACGCGTTGCCGTCGCTGCCGCGGTGCCCTGCAAGCGCGTTGCCAGCGATTCGACGCTACCACCGCGCGGCCCGGCAAGGCCTGCCAGGTGCCAATGCGCCACCTGCGGTGCGATCGCCTCGACCACCCCAGCCACGTCCTTGTCCGACAGCGCCGCATAGACCGCATGCACCGTGCCGGTGACGGGGTTGGCGGCCAGCCACGCCGACAACGCGCGCGCGGCCTGCGGGTTGTGGCCGACATCCACCACGATCTCGACGCCGTCGCGGTCGTAGCGCTGCAATCGACCACTGACTTGTGCGTTGGCGACACCTTCGGCGATGGCGGCACGGGGGACGGGTTTACCCAGCGCGCGCAGGGCCGCAATGGCGACGGCGGCATTGCGCAACTGCACCGGCGCTGCCAGGCGCGGCATCGGCAGGTCCAGGCGGTAGCCGACCTCGCGCCAGCGCCAGCGCGGCGGAGGCGCGTTGCCATTGCCGTCGAGCTCGACGGGCAAGACCTCGAAGAAGAAATCGTTGCTGATGCGCCACGTCGACGCGCCGATTCGGTAGGCGTGGCCGAGCACGCTAGACGGCGGATCGTCATCGCCCAACACCAGCGCCTTGCCCATCCGCGCGATCCCGACCTTCTCAGCGCCGATCGCCTCGCGGTCGTCGCCGAGGTAATCCTGGTGATCGAGGTCGACGGTGGTGACGACCGCGACATCGGCATCGACCAGGTTGGTGGCATCCAGACGGCCACCCAGGCCGACCTCGAGGATCGCCAGGTCGAGGCCGGCGCGTTCGAACAGCCACAAGGCCGCCAGCGTCCCGTACTCGAAATAGGTCAGCTCGACCTCACCGCGGGCCGCCTCGATCACTTCAAAGGCGGCGATCAGGTCGGCATCACCGACGTCCACGCCGTCGATGCGGATGCGCTCGTTGTAGGCCAGCAGGTGCGGCGAGGTGTAGGCGCCGACCCTGCGGCCGGCGGCGCGGGCGATCGCCTCGATGAAGGCGACCGTGGATCCCTTGCCGTTGGTACCGCCGACGGTCACGACCTTTTTCGCCGGGCGCTTCAGACGCAGGCGCCCGGCGACCTCGCCGATGCGCTCCAGGCCCATGTCGATGGTTTTGGGGTGGATGCGCTCGATGTACTCGAGCCAGTCGGCAAGCGTGCGGGTCATCGCCGCATTATCGCCTGTCGAGTTGGGTTACAGGGCCCGGTGCACCGCTTCGCCGAACAGCAGCGTGTGGTGGCTGCAGTCGTTGAGGCGGACTACTTCGAGGTGATCGACGTCGGGCCCTTCCAGCAGGTTGATCGTCGTCGGCGCCTGGCGGAAGCCCCACAGCTTCGCCAGCGGGATGCCCAGCACGTGGCAGAGCAGCACGCGGTTGACCGCGTCGTGGGCGACCACCAGCAGCGTGTCGCCATCGCCCAGGCCCTCGGTTGCGCGGGCGAAGGCCGGCCAGGCGCGGTCGAACACGTGCTGCAGCGACTCGCCCTCCGGCATCAGCACCTCATGCGGCGCATCGCGCCAGGCCTGCAGGCGCTCGCCGTCGCGCTCGCGGATCTCGCTGGCAAGCAGCCCTTCCCAGGTGCCGTGGGCGATTTCCATCAGGCCCGGATCGAGGGTCAGCGGCAGATCGCGCTCACCCAGCGCGAACTCGGCCGTCTGGCGGGCCCGCGTCAGCGGCGAGGCCACGGCGCGGGTGATCGGCAGATCGCGCAGGCGCTCACCCAGTGCACGCGCCTGGCCGATGCCGACCGGTGACAACGGGATGTCTTCCTGGCCCTGGTAGCGGCCTTCGGCGTTCCACGGCGTCTCGCCGTGACGGGCTAAGAGGATGCGCATGCTCTGGTCTGTGGGGACGACAGCCCAGCAGCCTAGGCAAATGCCGGCGGCGGCACAACCGTTGCACTGGCAACCGCCGGAGTCGTGAGCGACGATTCACGCCACACGACCGCGCAGGGAGCACGACCATGGCACAACAGGTGAAGGGCGAATTCGAGGTCAAGCGCACACCGGAAGGCGGTTGCGACCTGGGCGATGGCGTCGTCGCCGGCCACTTCCGTTTCGACAAGCGCTTCCACGGCGCGCTCGATGCCACCGCGGTAGTGCACATGCTCGCGGTCGGCACCGAGGTCGAAGGTTCGGCGGCCTACGTCGCCGTCGAGCGCATCTCCGGCGCGCTCGAAGGCCGCGTCGGCGCCTTCCTCACCCAGCACAACGGCACGCTCGACCGCGGCTCACCGACACTGACGGTGAGCGTGGTGCCGGACTCGGGCACCGGCGAGCTGAAGGGTCTCAGCGGGCGCATGACCATCGACATCCGCGATGGCGCGCACTTCTATACGTTCGACTACGAGTTGCCGCCGCAGGAGTGAGGCCTTGCCTCACTGCTTCTTCGCGACACCCAGCTCCTGCAGCAGCTGCGGCGCCGGATAGACCTCCTGCATGATCCAGCGCATGTAGCGCTGGTCGACCGAGATCATCCGCGTCATCGCCGGATCGAACACCCAGTTGCTGCTGACCGACTCCCAGTTGCCATCGAACGCCAGGCCGACCAGCTTGCCCTGCGCGTCAAGCACGGGCGAGCCGGAATTGCCGCCGGTGATGTCCAGGTCGGACAGGAAGTTCACCGGCACCGTGCCGAGCTTCTTGTCGGCCAGGCCTGCGTAGTTCTTCGCCGCGACCGCATCGAGCAACGCCTTGGGCGCGTTGAACGGATCCTGGCCGGTGGCCTTGGCGGCGACTTCTTCCAGGCGTGTGAACGGAACCTGCTTGCTGCCATCGAGCTTGGTGTAACCGGTGACGTTGCCGAAGGTGATGCGCAGCGAGGAGTTCGCATCCGGGTAGACGAACTGGCCCTTGCTCTTGCGGTAGTCCGCCACCGCCTGCAGGTACAGCGGGCGCGCCAGCAATGCGTCGCCAGCGCGGGCCTTGCCTTCGTTTTCCAGCTGCAGCACGGTCGGCATGATCGCCACGGCGAACTGCATCGCCGGGTCCTTGCTCTTCTCAAGCTCGGCGCTGCTGGCCGTCATCAGCTTCAGCCGTTGCTCGGTGATGCCCAGGTTGGTCTTGGCGAGTTTGTCGAGGGCGCTGTTGATCGCCTTGGCGTCACTGCCACCGAGCCACTTCTCGATCGCGGCGATGCGCTGCGATGCCGGCAGCTTGGTGTACTCGCGCAGCCAGTAGGCCTGCAGCTGGCGATCCATGGCCGGCACGTAACGGCGCTCCATCTGCCGCATGCCACCTTCGAACGTCGCCAGGTCGCGCTGCTGGTAGCCCTGCTCGCGCTGTGCATCGGGCTTGGCGCGCTCGAGCGAAAGCCGGTACAGCTGCGTCGCCGCGCCGAGCACGCCGGTGCTGCGCAGTTGCCCGAACACCAGGTCGCGTTCGCGATTGAGGCGCGCGGCATCGTCGAGCTCGCCCAGCTTTGCGTGCGCAGCCAGCGCCGCCTCGCCCTTGCTGCCCTGCTTGCGCAGCCAATCGAGCACCGCGGTTTCCTCGGCCTGCTTGCGACCGGCGGCGTCGATGCGCTTGAAGCCGGCGAGCTGGCCCTCGTAGTTCTTCATCGTGTTCTGCCAGCCCTTGACGGTGTTGGCGTACTTCACTGCGACATCGGGGTTCCTGCGCCCCTCGGCCTGGACCAGTGCGACCAGGTCCTTGTAGTGGCCGGCGATCGTCGGGTAGGTCCAGTTCGCGGTTTCCTCGAACTCCTCGGCCAAGGCATAGCGCGCGGTGCGACCGGGGTAACCGGCCACCATCACGAAGTCACCGGCCTCGAGCGGTTTGTCGGCGAACTTGAGCCACGCCTTGGGCTGGTAGGGCACGTTGTCGGGCGAGTACGCGGCGGGCTTGCCGTCCTTGCCGACGTAGGCGCGATAGAACGCGAAGTCGCCGGTGTGGCGCGGCCAGGTCCAGTTGTCGACTTCACCGCCGAAGTTGCCGACACCAGCGGGAGGCGCATAGGCCAGGCGCACGTCGCGGATTTCGAGGTTGCGGAACAGGCGGTAAGCGTTGCCGCCGGAGAAGCTGTACAGGCGGCAGCGGAATCCCGCTTCGCGCTCGCACGAGGCCACCAGTTGCTTCTCGATGTTCTCCAGCGCGGTCGTGCGGCCGAGCGCATCGGGTGCGGCGGCGATCGCGTCCTGCACCTGGCGCGTCACGTCCTGGATCGTGTCGAGCGCATAGATGCGCGCGTTGGGACCGGCGGACACTTCCTGGGCCGGCGTGGCGGCGTTGAAGCCGTCCTTGATCAGGTTCTTCTCGGGCGTGGAGTTGAGCTGGATCGCGCCATAGGCGCAGTGGTGATTGGTCACCACCAGTCCCTGCGGCGAAACGAAGCTTGCGGTGCATCCGCCGAGTGAGACCACCGCGGCCATCGGGTCGCCGGTGAGGTTGGCCAATTGCTTGGGATTGAGCTTGAGGCCGGCCTTCTTCAGCGGGCCGGCGATTTCCGGCAACTGCTGCGGCACCCACATGCCCTCGCCTGCCCGGGCGACACCGACGCCGGTCGTCGCACCCAGTACCGCAACCGCCAACACCGCATGACGCATGCATTCGCCCCGAGCAGGAAGATCAACGGCCGAGTCTAGCCTCTGCCACGCCCGCGCGGCCATGGCACAGACCATCACCGCCATTCAGGTTTGATGGGGCAAGGCAGCGCGCCAACATCGGCACTTCCGCCCTTCCCAACGACACCGTTCGCCCTGAGCGTAGCGCAGCGAAGTCGAAGGGCTCGCTTCAACGCTGCCGTCGCTTCGGTCCTTCGACTTCAAGCCTCCGGCTTTACGCTCAGGACGAACGTAGTGGTTATTCCGCCGGCAGGTTCATTTCCTTGAGCAGGTGCGGCGCCGGATACACCTTCGCCAGCAGCCAGCGCAGGTAACGCATGTCGACATGGATCGCACGCTTGAAGCGCGGATCGAACATCCAGCTCGCGCTCACCGCTTCCCAGTTGCTGTCGAAGTTCAGCGCGATCAGATCGCCCTTTGCATCGAGCACCGGCGAACCGGAATTGCCACCGGTGGTATCGAGGTTGGTCATCACGTTGACCGTCTGCGTGCCCAGGCTAGGCTCGGCGGTGGTGCCGAAATCGCCCTTGGCGATCGCCTCAAGCAGCGGCTGCGGCGCATTGAACGGTTCCTCGCCGGTGTGCTTCTCGACGATGCCCTGCACCGTGGTCAGCGGCAGGTAGTGCACGCCATCGCGCGGGTCCATCGTGCTGATGCGGCCGTAGCTCACGCGCAGCGTCGAGTTCGCATCCGGGTAGACGGCGCGGCCCTGCGAATTGCGGTAGGCGATCAGCGCACGCATGTAGGCCGGACGCAGGCGCAGCAACTCGCCGGCATTGGCCTTGCTCTCTTCTTCTAGGCGCTGGATCGCCGGCAGCAGCGTCGCCGCGGCCTTGAGCAGCGTGTCGCCGGATTCGGCCAGCGTGGCGCTGTCGGACGCCATCGCGCCCAGGCGGGTGGCTTCGTCACCCAGCCGGGTGCCTGCGTACAGCGCATCCAGCCGCGTCTTCAGCTGCGCCGGCCTGGTGCCGAACACCGCATCGAACTCGGCCACGCGCTGCGTCACCGGCAACGCCTGGTATTGCGTCAGCAGTTCGGTCAGCAGTGCCTTCTCTACCGCCGGCGCGTACCGCCTCTGCACCTGCTTGAGCTGGCCGGTGACCAGCACTTCATCGCGCTGCTGGTACCCGCTCTCGCGCTGCTCATCCGGCTTGGGACGCTCGGCGGCCCAGCGCTGCAGCGTGATCGCCGCGCGCAGCAACTGCGTCTGCGACTGGATCACGCCCAGCAGCTGATCGCGCTCGCGCGTCGCCACGCCCTGGTCGATGACCGCCTGCGCAGCGTCGATGTCGGCGCGCGTGGCGGCGGCATCGGCCTGCTTGTCGAGCCAGGCGTACATGGCGGTTTCGTCGTCGCTGCGGACCTTCGCCGCATCGCTGCGGCGCAGGCCATCGAGTTCGCCCTGGGCGCGCTTGAGGGTGTTCTTCATCCCGCGTACCTGCGAGGCGTAGCTCACGCGCGCGGCTTCATCCTTGCTGCCGCCCGCTTCGATCACATCGATCATGCGCTGGTACAGCGCAACGCGCGAAGGCAGCTGCCAATCGATCTGGTTGGTGAACTCCGACGCCATGCGATGACGGAACGTCACGCCCGGATAGCCTGCGAGCATGGCGAAATCGCCGTCCTTGACGTTGCGCGTCGACACCTGCAGGTGCGCCGGCGGCACATACGGCACGTTGTCGGCAGCGTAGTCGGCCGGCTTGCCGTCCTTGCCGACGTAGGCGCGCAGCAGGGTGAAGTCGCCGGCATGGCGCGGCCAGACGAAGTTGTCGACTTCGCCGCCGTAGTTGCCGATGTCGTTCGGCGGCGCGTAGACCAGGCGCACGTCGCGCAGCTCGAGCTGGCGCACGAGATAGAAATCGGTGCCGTAGTACATGTTGGCGATGCTGCAGCGATAGCCCGGCTCGCTTTCGCACTTGCCGACGGCGGCCTTGCTGGCAATGTCGACGGCGTCGTAATACTCGCGACCCTGCTTGCCGCGCGCATCAGCAAGGATGGTGTCGGTGACGCGGTCGAAACCGGTCGTGACCAGGACGCGATAGTCGGGATTGGCAGGCAGTTCGCTGGCGCGGTCGCTGGCGATGTAACCGTCCTTGATCAGGTCGCGATCTGGCTTGGAGTTGTACTGGATCACACCGAAAGCGACGTGGTGGTTGGTCAGTACCAGGCCATCGTTCGACACGAACGCGCCGCTGGCGCCACCGACCTTGACCACCGCGTTCATTGGCGGCCGAGCCAGTTCGGCCAGGTCCCCGGGCTTGCCCTTGAAGCCTGCCGCCTTGAGCTGGCGGGCGATGTCGGGCAGCTGCGACGGCATCCACATGCCCTCGTCGGCGTGGGCCGCACGGGCCCCGACAACCAGCAACAGCGAGACGGACAGGGCGGACAAACGGTGGCGCATGGTCGGCATGGATCAGATTCAAGGACTCGGGAACCCCGGGACGATAGGCCAATCCAGCCGCCCCGGGCAAACCCGCCCCCCGGCCGGACCGGGTCGGCGGCGTATAATTGCCGTCTCTTTACCGCCAAACCGCGGACGATCCCAAATGACGCAATCGATGAAAGCGCTGGTCAAGCGCGAAGCTGGCAAGGGCATCTGGATGGAAGAGGTGCCGGTCCCCGCGCCTGGCCCGAACGAAGTCCTGATCAAGCTCGAAAAGACCGCCATCTGCGGCACCGACCTGCACATCTACCTGTGGGACGAGTGGAGCCAGCGCACGATCAAGCCCGGCCTGGTGATCGGCCACGAGTTCGTCGGCCGCATCGCCGAAGTCGGCCCGGGCGTGACCGGCTACAAGATCGGCCAGCGCGTGTCGGCCGAAGGCCACATCGTCTGCGGCCACTGCCGCAACTGCCGCGCCGGCCGCCAGCACCTGTGCCCGAACACCGTCGGCATCGGCGTCAACCGCAACGGCGCCTTCGCCGAGTACATCGTGATGCCGGCCAGCAACCTGTGGCCGATTCCCGACCAGATTCCGAGCGAGCTGGCCGCATTCTTCGATCCCTACGGCAATGCAGCGCATTGCGCGCTGGAGTTCGACGTGGTCGGCGAGGACGTGCTGATCACCGGCGCTGGCCCGATCGGCATCATTGCCGCCGGCATCTGCAAGCACATCGGTGCACGCAACGTGGTGGTGACCGACGTCAACGACTACCGCCTCAAGCTCGCCGCCGACATGGGCGCCACGCGCGTGGTCAACGTCGCCAACACCTCGCTCAAGGACGTGATGGCCGACCTGCACATGGAGGGCTTCGACGTCGGCCTGGAGATGAGCGGCAACGCACGCGCCTTCAACGACATGCTCGACTGCATGTACCACGGCGGCAAGATCGCCATGCTCGGCATCATGCCCAAGGGCGCCGGCTGCGACTGGGACAAGATCATCTTCAAGGGCCTCACCATCCACGGCATGTACGGCCGCAAGATGTACGAGACCTGGTACAAGATGACGCAGCTCGTGCTCGGCGGCTTCCCGCTCGGCAAGGTGCTCACGCACCAGCTGCCGATCGACGATTTCCAGCAGGGCTTCGAACTGATGGAATCGGGCAAGGCCGGCAAGGTCGTGCTGAGCTGGAACTGATCGACTTGAACTGATCCGACGCGACTGACGGGCGCCACCGGCGTCCGTCAGTTCACCAGGGCCACGCGCAATCCATCGCGCCACCAGCACCACGCCAGCGCCGCGAACATCGCGGTGAGCCACAGCCCGACGTGCCACTCGAGCACGTTTTCCCAGCGATCGCCGTAGGGCGTTGCGGCCAGCGCATAGGCCAACGCCACCGCGGTCACGCCAATGGCAAGGAATCCCCACGCGACCACCAGCAACGGCGCGTAGGCGCGCGGCTGGGGCTGCAGGCGCGAAAGCGCATGCAGCACCAGCATCAGCGCGATGTAGCTGCAGCCGAAATACAGGTAGACACCGTAGCGGCGGAGCACCTGGTAGATCTCGCCATCGCTGCCGAGCAACGTCGCATACATGCCGAGGAATATCCCTGCCGCCAGCCCCAGCCACGGCAGCACCCGCACGCGCACCTGCCATTGCCGCCGCAGCCACACGGTCGCGGCCAGCCAGCACAGCGCCTGGATCGTCGCGGCCGGAAGCATCACCAACCGGAACAGATGGTTGCCCAACCCGTAGCGCGCCGCGCGACTGATCGACACGCAGCCATCCCAATAAGGGTTGCACGAAGGAATCAGCCCATCGCGCACCGACAACCACCACGCCAGATGACTCACCGCGAACGGCAGCAGCGCAGCCAGGAACGGCAGCGGCCACAGCGGCAGCGTGGTGCGGAGGGGCACGCCCGGGCTCATGGGGCGGATGGTAACCAAGAGCGACGTCCTTGGATGGTGCTGCCCTTCGGCAGCCCAAAAGACCCCGCCTTCGCGGGAACGACGGGCAAGAGCCGAAGACCGGGCAATGAAATGCCGGAGCGTCGTTCGACGGGCTGGGGATTGATCCGCAGCGGGACATGGATGTCCCGCGCCCCGCCTTCGGACAGGATGTCCGACGAAGGGGCGGAGCAATCCCCAGCCCGGCGGACGACGCCCTGCCGCAGACCAACGCCGCTGCGACGCACGCCACGCACACCGGCGACACCCAAGCACCCGCTAAAATGCCCGCTTGCCGCAGCGCCCTGCCACCGACGGAATCACGCCATGACCAACTCCCCTGCCCTGACCGCCCGCTACGCGGAAGAACTCGACACCATCCGCAGCCAGGGCCTGTTCAAGGCCGAGCGCGTGATCACCTCGCCGCAGTCGGCACAGATCACCCTCGAGGACGGCCGCACCGTACTGAACTTCTGCGCCAACAACTACCTCGGCCTCGCCGACCACCCGGAGGTGATCGCCGCCGCCAAGGCCGCACTCGACACCCACGGATTCGGCATGGCCTCGGTGCGCTTCATCTGCGGCACCCAGGACCTGCACAAGCAACTCGAACAGACCATCGCCGACTTCTTCGGCACCCAGGACACCATCCTGTATGCCGCCTGCTTCGACGCCAACGGCGGACTGTTCGAACCGCTGCTGGGCGAAGAAGACGCCATCATCTCCGACGCCCTCAACCACGCATCGATCATCGACGGCGTGCGCCTGTGCAAAGCCAAGCGCTTCCGCTACGCCAACTGCGACATGGCCGACCTCGAGAAGCAATTGCAGGCCGCCGATGCCGCCGGCTGCAAGACCAAGATGATCACCAGCGACGGCGTGTTCTCGATGGACGGCTTCATCGCCCCGCTCGACGAAATCACCGCACTGGCGAAGAAGTACAACGCCCTGGTGCACATCGACGAATGCCACGCCACCGGCTTCCTCGGCGCCAGCGGCCGCGGCTCTGCCGAAGTGAAGGGCGTGATGGACAAGATCGACATTTTCACCGGCACCCTGGGCAAGGCCATGGGCGGCGCACTCGGCGGCTTCACCACCGCACGTCGCGAAGTGATCGAGATGCTGCGCCAGCGCTCGCGCCCGTACCTGTTCTCCAACTCGCTGCCGCCGCACGTGGTCGCCGCCGGCATCAAGGCGTTCGAGATGCTGTCGTCGGCCGGCGAACTGCGCGCACAGCTGGCCACCAATACCGCCTACTTCCGCGAGCAGATGTCTGCCGCCGGTTTCGACATCAAGCCCGGCGTGCACCCGATCTGCCCGGTGATGTTGTACGACGCACCGCTCGCGCAGAAGTTCGCATCGCGACTGCTGGAAGAAGGCATCTACGCGATCGGCTTCTTCTTCCCGGTGGTGCCGCAAGGGCAGGCGCGCATCCGCACGCAGATCTCGGCTGCGCACACGCGGGAGCAGCTGGACCAGGCCATCGCCGCCTTCGTGAAGATTGGGCGCGAGCTGGGTGTGTTGAAGGCCTGACGCCAACCGCAGGATGGATCCCGGCGTTCGCCGGGATGACGATAAAACAAAAGGCCGGTCATTGACCGGCCTTCTGCTTTGCATCCGACGAGGATATGGTGCGATTACTTGCCCTTGGCGTCGCTCGCGACCTGGGCGCCGCCCTGCGCAGCGGCGGGCTGTGCGCCGGCAGCCGGTGCGCCCTTGGCGACGCGGATGCCGCGCGACTTCATCCAGGCATCGAACTCTTCGGCGGTCATCTTCTTGCCGTTCTGGTTCATGTTGAAACGGTACGGCGTGTTGTCGAACTGGGTCTTGGGCTTGTACTCGCCCGGAAGCGTGGATTCTGCAGCGACTTCGGCCTTGGCTTCCTCTGCCTTCGGAGCGGCTTCGGCCGCCTTGGCCTTCTTGCCGGCGGCAACCATCACGCCCTGATCCATGCGCACGGCCGAACGCGCGACGTCGGACTGGGCGGCGCCGACCGGGCTGCGATCATTCATACCCGTATGCGCTGCGGCAACACCCGACACCAGCAGCAGCGAAACCACCATCGACATCTTGCGCATCTCACGCTCTCCCCACGACGAAGTTGGCCGCAGTGTAGGCGTCAAGACGGCGCAAAGGAAACGTTAAAATAGTGATGCCGCCCACAATCCGACACTGCCGGCATTTCAACGATCAGATGAACAGGGAGGCGACACCAGCGCTGCCGCTTCGGCTTCGCTCAGTTCTCGCCATTGCCCCTTGCCAAGGTCTCCCAGCGCCAGCGAGCCGATGCCAACCCGGACCAGGCGCAGCACGTCGATCCCGAACGCGGCAAGCAGCCTGCGGATCTGCCGGTTGCGGCCTTCGTCGAGGACGATCTCGAGCCAGGCATTGCGTTCGCCGCTGCGCAGCAGATTGACCCTGCTGGCGCGAAGCCACTCCCCTTCCTCATCCACGCCGGCCACCAGTGCCGCCAGCAAAGCCTGGTCTGGCAGCGTGTCGATCTGAACGTGGTAGGTCTTGTCGGGGCCGGTTTCGGGGTCGGTGATCCTGGCCGCCCAGGTGGGGTCGTTGCTGAAGAGCAGCAGGCCCTCGCTGGCCTTGTCGAGCCTGCCCACCGGCGCCAACCAGGGCAGACCGGCGCCGTCGAAGCATCGGTAGACGGTGTCGCGCCCACGTTCGTCCTGGGTCGTGGTGACCAGGCCGCGCGGTTTGTTGAGCATCAGGTGGATGTGTCGCGCCTGGCCGAGCTCGCTGCCGTCGACGACGACACGGTGGCGGCCCTGCACGATCGGAAACTCCGGATCGCGTATGACGCGGCCGTCGACTTCGACGCGACCGGACTGGATCCAGCGCGCGGCCTCGCTGCGCGAACACACACCCTGTTTTGAAAGCACGCGCGCAAGGCCGTGGCGAGGCGTGGACGCCATCATCGATTGCGAATGCGCCCCGCGTTGCTCACTTCTTCTCGTCCTTTACCGGTGCTGCCGGCGCGACGGGAGCCGGGGCTGCCGCGGCCGGCGCGACTGCACCGCCCTTGCCCTTGGCCACGCGCACGCCCTTGGCCTTCATCCACGCATCGAACTCTTCGGCCGTCATCTTCTTGCCGTTCTGGTTCATGTCGAACCGCCAAGGCGTGTTGTCGAACTGCGTCTTGGGCTTGTATGCGGCCGGATCAGTCGCGCTTGGCATCGCAGCTGCGGGAGCAGCAGCAGGCAATGCCTTGGCCACCTGGCAACCTTCCAGTCGCAGCCGAAACAGCACCTGGTCGACGGCGAGCGCTTCATCGAATGCCTGCGACAGCACGCCGGTCGGCGCACCCAGCTGATGGCTGGGCGCCACCAGTTCCGGCGCGATCGGCGCGACCACGGTCGGGCGGATCGGCATCGCTGGAGCCGCCATCGAACCGCATTGCGCCGATTGCGCTTGCGCTACTCCTGCGAGCAACAACAACGACACACCGATCATCGCGCGCATGGCACGGCTCCTTCCATTCGTCTCCGCGACCGGAACGTCGCGGGGTTGCGTCGGCAGTGTAGGCGCCGATGCAACTGGCGACAACCGCGAAAAATGCCGGAAAACCAGCATCACGCGCGCGTCACGGCGATGCCATGGCGCGTGCCGGTCGCGATGCTTGCCCCACAAACGACGAAGCCCGGCACGAGGCCGGGCTTCGAAGATTGCGCTGCGGAGACTTCGTTGCCGAAAATCCGCGCGTCGCGAGCTTTAGTTCTGCACGTTCAGCTCGGTACGACGGTTCTTCTCGCTCTTGCAGGCCGGGAAGGCCTGGCCCATGTCCTCGAGCGGACGGCTCTCGCCGTAACCGATCGGGCCCACCAGGCGAGCAGCGTCCACGCCATTGCTGGTCAGGTAGTCGTACACCGTGGTGGCGCGACGCTCCGACAGCTTCTGGTTGTACGCGTCCTTGCCGCACTGGTCGGTATGACCGGCGACTTCAACCTTCAGCTCCGGATAACGCTTCAGGATCTCGGTGGCCTCGGAGAGGATCGAGACGGCATCCGGACGCAGCGTGGCCTTGTCGAAGTCGAAGTTCACGCCCTTCAGGTCGATCGACACCGGCACCGGGCAACCGTCCGGACCGATCGTCTGGCCGGCCTGCGAACCCGGGCACTTGTCGTCGCAGTTGTTGACGCCGTCACCGTCGTCGTCCAGGTCGGCACAGCTCGGCGCGGCCGGAGCCGGCGCTGCTGCGACAGGAAGCGCGCCCAGCGGGATCACGACGCCGACGGAGGCCAGCATGTCGCCGAACCAGTCTTCGTTCGGAGCAGAGATGCTGCCGTCGTCGAAGTCGGCGCGGTAGGCCAGCTCGGTGCGCAGCGACACGCGCTCGCCCAGGGCGGTCTGCAGGCCGACGCCAACCTTGGCGGCGAGGTTGCCCTCGTCACGCTGGCCCGGCGAGTTCGAGTTCGGGAACGCATCGAATTCTTCTTCCGACTGCTGGTAACCCAGGCCCATCAACAGGTACGGCGCCCAGTTGCGGCCTTCGGCCAGGAAGTGGCGACGCAGGTCGAACGAGATGCCGTACTGGCTCCAGTTGAGGTTCTGGTTGGCGTCGTTGTTCGGGTTCTGGTAGTTGAGCTCGCCATCGAGCGACCAGTTCGGGGCCAGGAACTTGCCGACGCCCAGCGCACCAAACGGCGCGTTGCGGGTGCCACGGTCGTTGTCCTGGATGTTCATGCCGGCGGTGCCGGTCAGGTACCAGCGGTCATCGAATTCCTGGGCGCTGGCGACCTGGGAAACGGCCAGGCCAGCCAGCAGTGCGGCGCTCAACAAACGGGTCTTCATGTGTCACTCCTTGATCAGTCAGAAACGGACGGGGAAATACAGGCGTACTGCAGGCAAGCGCGTTGCGGTAGCTGAATCGGCCTTGGCGGGGGCCAAGGGGGTCACTGACGGCGGCGATCATACACCGTGATTGTATTTGTTAATACTGGTTAACGTTTTTTTAGGAATTAATCTGATACGGCTAAGTCCCATAACGACGAAGCCCGGCCAGAGGCCGGGCTTCGAAGATTGCGGTTCCGGAGAATCCGCGTCGTCGAGCTTTAGTTCTGCACGTTCAGCTCGGTACGACGGTTCTTCTCGCTCTTGCAGCCCGGGAAGGCCTGGCCCATGTCCTCGAGCGGACGGCTCTCGCCGTAACCGATCGGGCCCACGAGGCGAGCGGCGTCCACGCCATTGCCGGTCAGGTAGTCGTACACCGCGGTGGCACGACGCTCCGACAGCTTCTGGTTGTAGTCGTCCTTGCCGCACTGGTCGGTATGACCGGCGACTTCAACCTTCAGCTCCGGATAACGCTTCAGGATCTCGGTGGCCTCGGAGAGGATCGAGACGGCGTCCGGACGCAGCGTGGCCTTGTCGAAGTCGAAGTTCACGCCCTTCAGGTCGATCGACACCGGCACCGGGCAACCGTCCGGACCGATCGTCTGGCCGGCCTGCGAACCCGGGCACTTGTCGTCGCAGTTGTTGACGCCGTCACCGTCGTCATCCAGGTCGGCGCAGCTCGGCGCGGCCGGAGCCGGCGGAGCAGCGACGATCGGCGGACCCAGCGGGATCACGACGCCGACCGAAGCCAGCAGATCGCCGTACCAGGATTCGTCGTTGAGCGGCGCACCGCCTGCACTGGTGCTGAAATCGCTGTCGTCGAAGTCGGCACGGTAGGCCAGCTCGGTGCGGATCGCAGCGCGCTTGCCGTACAGGGCGCTCTGGACGCCGACACCGACCTTGGCGGCCAGGTTGCCTTCCTTGCGCTCGATCGGCGAATTCGGATCCGGGAAGTTGTCGAACTCATGCTCCGACCGCTGGTAGCCCAGGCCCATCAAAATGTACGGAGCCCAGTTGCGACCCTCTTCGACGAAGTGGTAGCGACCGTCAAACGAAATCCCGTACTGGCTCCAGTTGAGATCCTGGTTGTCGTCCATGTTCGGGTTCTGGTAGTTCAGCTCGCCGTCGATCGACCAGTTCTGGTTAAGGAACTTGCCGACGCCGATCGCACCGAACGGCGCATTGCGCGTGCCGCGATCGTTGTCCTGGATGTTCATGCCGGCCGAGCCGGTCAGATACCAGCGATCATCGAATTCCTGCGCATTGGCAGCCTGGGCCAGACTCAGACCACCCAGCAGGGCGGCGCAGAGGAGTTTCTTATTCATATATCCAGCTCCTTGATCAAAAAACGGAAACAGCGTCTGCGAGGTTCCCACTTAGGACGGCCGCCAGACGACGCCATCGGGGCGGAGGTTAAATTTGCCTATGTGAAAGCGGTGTTAACGGTGATCTAACAATCCCGGAAGTTCCCAAGCCAACGTCCGGCAATTGGTCGGTATTCAGCAACGCAAGCCGTCCATCAGCCGGGTAACCGGTTGCGCCAGCAGCTGCTCGGGATCGGCAACCAGCGCGAGCAGCCCGGCGACCTGCCGGTCAGGCAGTTTTGCCGCGACAGCCGCTTCAAACTTGGCCATCAGCAGCGGAATACCCTCACCCCGGCGGCGGCGGTGGCCGACCGGATAATCGACAGAAACCTTTTCGCTCCGCGTTCCGTCCTTGAAGAAAACCTGAACGGAGTTTCCGATATACCGCCTGTCGGGATCGAAATAATCCCGGGTGAACGCGGGGTCTTCCTCCACGAGCATGCGCTCACGCAATGCGTCGATGCGCGGATCTGCCGCCACCGCGTCGCCGTAGTCGTCGGCACGCAGTCGCCCGTACAGCAACGGCACGGCGACCATGTACTGGATGCAATGATCGCGGTCGGCGTAGTTCGCCAGCGGGCCGGTCTTGTCGATGATGCGCATCGCCGCCTGCTGGGTCTGGATGACGATTGCCTCGATCGCATCCACGCCTTGCGCATCGATTCGCGCGCCGACCTGCGCGTGCAGCTGCATCGCACACTCCACCGCGGTCTGCGCATGGAACTCCGCCGGGTAGCTGATCTTGAACAGGATGTTCTCCATTACATAGCTGCCGAACGGCCGCTCGAACTCGAACGGTTGGCCCTCGAAGGCCACGTCCTGGAAGCCCCATGTCGGTGCGCTCAGGGCACTGGGATATCCGATCTCGCCCTTCACCGCATTGAGCGCATGCGTGACCGCGCGACGGCATGCGTCACCGGCGGCCCAGCTCTTGCGAGGGCCAGTGTTGGGCGCGTGCCGGTAAGTGCGCAGCACGCCGTTGTCGATCCAGCTGTGAGATATGGCAGTGACGATCTGCTCCTTGCCGCCGCCCAGCATCGCGGTGGCAACGGCGGTCGACGCCAGGCGCACCAGGATCACGTGGTCGAGGCCGACGCGATTGAAGGAGTTCTTCAATGCGTAACAGCCCTGGATCTCGTGCGCCTTGATGGCATGGGCCAGCACGTCGCGCACGGTCATCACTGCGCCGCCATCGACCTGCGCCCTTCGTCCCAGGTAGTCGGCCACTGCCAGGATCGCGCCGAGGTTGTCCGACGGATGCCCCCACTCTGCCGCCAGCCAGGTGTCGTTGAAGTCGAGCCAGCGGATCTGCACGCCGATGTTGTAGGCGGCCTGGACCGGGTCGAGCTCGTGTGAGGTGAAGGGAACGCGCGCGCCACCGGGCAGCACCGCGCCGGGCACCAGCGGCCCCAGGTGCCTGACGCACTCGGGGTGGTCCATCGCCAGCGCCGCACAGGCCAGCGAGTCGAGCAGCATGTAGCGGGCGGTGTCGTAGGCCTCGCTCGAATCGATCCGGTAGTCGACGACGTAGTCGGCGATATCCGCCATCGCCGCATCGGGCGGAGGACGGACGGCGGAGCGAAGGTCGGTGTGGCTCATGAGCGGTCCCGTGGACGGTGCCGCGCGCATTGTCGTCGGGTGGTGGTGGCCTCGATGTGAGCACTCGGGATTGCACGCCGAGGCGATTGCCGATCGCGACGGAACGCACCGGCACGCGAATGACGCTTGGAAAAGCCGCGCCACAGGCCCACCCTTGATGCATGGACGTCCCTACCCGCCTTCCGACGCTGTTCCTCTCCCATGGCTCGCCGATGCTGGCGGTCGAAGACTCACCTGCTGGCCGCTTCCTCGACGGCCTCGGTCGACAATTGCCGTGGCCGCGGGCGGTCGTGGTCGTCTCGGCGCATTTCATGACGGACCGGCCGATGGTGGGCGGGCATATCCAGCCGCACACCGTGCACGACTTCGGTGGCTTCCCCGAACCGCTCTACCAGATCCGCTACCCGGCGCCCGGTGCGCCCGACCTGGCCGAACAGATCGCGCAACGACTCGCCGATGCCGGGCTCAATCCGCGCGTGCGCGAGAACCACGGCCTCGACCATGGCGTCTGGGTGCCGATGCTGCGCATGTATCCCGACGCCGACGTGCCGGTGGTGCCGGTCTCGGTGATGCCGCACGGCAATGCCGCGCAGCACTACGCGCTCGGCCAAGCGCTGGCGCCGCTGCGCGATGAAGGCGTACTGGTGATCGGTTCGGGTGGATTCGTGCACAACCTGGGTGATCTGGACTGGAAACATCCGCAGGCTGCATTGGCACCGTGGGCACAGGAGTTCGGCGACTGGATGCACACGATGTTGGCCGCGCACGACTGGCCGGCCCTGCTGGACTGGCAACAGCGCGCGCCGCACGCGCAGCATGCGCATCCCACGGTCGAGCACCTGATGCCGTTGTTTGTCGCCCTCGGCGCCGCGGGGGACACTCCGAATGTTCGTGCGATCCATCGATCGCACGAGTTCGGTTCGCTGTCACTAGATGCTTTCGCGTTCGATTGAGTCGTCACTCCCGCGGCAGCACCTGCGCCAACCGCTCGTCCATGAAGTCGACGAACGCACGCACGCGCGGCGGCACCAGCCGCCGTTGCGGCATCACCGCATAGATGCCGGTCTCGGCCAGCGGATAATCGGCCAGCACGAGCTGCAGCCTGCCGCTACGCAGATCGTCGGCTGCGTGCCAGGTCGAATGCAGGGCGATGCCGAGTCCGGCGACGGCGGCGTCGCGCACCACTTCGCCGTAGTTGCTTTCGATGCGGCCATGCACGCGCACCGCCACTTCACCGCCCGCGCCATCGCTCATCCGCCACACGTCCTGCCGCCCCTGGCTGCCGACCAGCAGCACGCAATCATGTTCGGCCAGTTCCTGCGGCGTGCTTGGCACGCCGCGCCGTCGCAGGTAGTCGGGCGAAGCGCACAGCACCCGCCGGTTCGGCGCCAGCTTGCGGGCGACCAGGTTGGAATCGGCCAGCTCGCCGATCCGGATCGCCAGGTCGAACCCGGAACTGACCAGGTCGACCATCTGGTCGTTCAGGTTGAGGCTCAACCGCACGCGCGGATGGCGCTCCAGGAACTCCGGCACCAGCGTCGATACATATAAACGTCCGAACGAGGCGGACGTCGTCACGCGCAGGGTCCCGGCAATCTCGCTCCCGCCCAGGCCCAGGCTGCTGGTCAGGGCCTCCAGGTCCTCCACCAGCGCCCGCCCCTGTTCGGCCAGCGCGGCGCCCTCAGGCGTCGCGTGTAGCCTGCGCGTGGTCCGGTGCAGCAGGCGTACGCCCAGGTCGCGCTCCAGCCGCTTGAGGCGCTGGCTGGCTACGGCTACGGACAGATCGAGGCTGCGGGCCGCCGCGCTGATCGAGCCCAGGTCGAGCACGCGCAGAAAGAGGCTGATGTCGCCGATGCGATCCATTGATTATCAACGCTGCGTTGAAACTGCTTAGTCATCCTGCCGGTTTTTATGGAATATGCAACGGCCTAGCCTGCGCACCTCCCCTTCCTCCTCTAGCGGACGCCGCAGTATGGCCCTCGCCACCGCCCCATCCCTTCGCGCCCCTTCAAGTCCGGCGCCGACCTCCGGCCGCATGCCGGTGGCGCTGTACGCCCTGACCGCCGGTTCGTTCGGCATCGGCTGCGCCGAGTTCGTGATCATGGGCCTGCTGCTGCAGGTCGCCGCCGACCTGCATGTCTCCATCGCCGCCGCCGGCATGCTGGTGTCGGGCTACGCGCTGGGCGTGTTTGTCGGCGCCCCGGTGCTGACCCTGCTGACCCGCCGCATGCCGCGCAAGGCGGTGCTGCTGGCGCTGATGGCGATCTACACGATCGGCAACGCCGCCTGTGCGCTGGCGCCGGACTACACCACGCTGATGGCCGCGCGCGTGCTGACCTCTCTGACCCACGGCACGTTCTTTGGTGTCGGCGCGGTGGTGGCGACCGGCCTGGTTCCCTCCGACCGCAAGGCCTCGGCCATTTCCGTCATGTTCTCGGGCCTGACCCTGGCCACGCTGCTGGGCATGCCGGCCGGCGCCTGGCTCGGGTTGCACCTGGGCTGGCGTTCCACCTTCTGGGCGATGAGCCTGGTCGGCGTGGTCTCGCTGCTGGTGATCGCACTGCTGGTGCCGCGCAGCCGCGAGGTGCAGGCACCGGTCGCCGTGCGCGAGGAACTGCGCACGATCGTGCGTCCTCAGGTCCTGCTCGGACTGTTGATGACGATGCTGGGATTTGCCGGCGTGTTCGTCGTGATCACTTACATCCAGCCGCTGCTCACCGGCCTGGCCGGATTCTCCGAAAGCGCCGTCTCGCCGATCCTGTTGCTGTTCGGTGCCGGCATGGTGGTGGGCAACCTGCTCGGCGGCCATTTCGCCGACCGCAAGCCGACGCCTGCGTTGCTGGGCACGCTGGCCGCGCTGGCCATCGTGCTGGGCCTGATGAGCTTCGCCCTGCACAACCAGTTCGCCATCGTCGCCTTTGTCACCGCACTGGGCATCGCTGCATTCGCCACGGTCTCGCCATTGCAACTGCGCGTGCTGCGCCACGCCTCCGGTGCCGGCGAGAACCTGGCATCGAGCTTCAACATCGCCGCCTTCAACCTCGGCAATGCCATGGGCGCATGGCTCGGCGGCGTGGTCATCGAACGCGGCCCCGGCCTGGAAGCGGTGACGTGGGCCGCAGCAGCGGTGACCGTCGCAGGCTTGGCCGTCGCGCTGTGGAGCGTGCGCCTGGAAGGTTGAGCGCGGCGCCACATTGCCTGCGGGCTGCGTGCCCGAACGTACCTGACTCCACCACTCGCGAAGGAATTGCGTGCCATGAACCACCTTGCCTCTTCCACCCTGCTCGCCGCCTTGCTGCTGGCAGTTACCGCAGCACCGCTGCCATCACGCGCCGGCGAAGCGACGCACTGGGCCACCACGTGGACTGCCAGCCCGCAGCCACTGTGGGCGGGTGATTTCGTACTGCCCACCAACGTTCCCCATCACCTGTGGAACCAGACCGTGCGGCAGACCGCGCGCGTGAGCATCGGCGGAGCGCGCGTGCGCGTGCTGCTTTCGAACGAGTACGGCAGCAAGCCTCTGCGGATCGGCGCGGCGCGCATTGCGCGAAGCCAGGGCGATGGTCGCATTGCCGCGGCGAGCGATCGCACACTGACGTTCGGTGGCAAGACGTCGGTGGTCATTCCGCCGGGCGCGCCGATGCTCAGCGATCCTGTCGAGCTGGACGTGCCCGCGCTCGGTGACGTCTCGGTCAGCCTGTACCTGCCCGAGCCGACGCCACCGGCGACGTTCCACTGGGATGCGCGCCAGACCACCCTGGTCGGCGCGGGCGACCAGACCGGCGCGACCGCGTTGAAGGCCGAGACCACGCTGAGCACGCGCGTGTTTCTGTCAGCCATACAGGTGCAAACGCCGGCGCCCACCCGCAGCGTGGTCGCACTGGGCGACTCGATCACCGACGGCAACATGTCGACAGTGGACCAGAACCGCCGCTGGCCCGACTTCCCGGCCCGTCGCATGGCCGGCCAGGACGTCGCCGTGCTCAACGCCGGCATCTCCGGTGCGCGCCTGCTGCAGGACAAAATGGGCAGCAATGCGCTGGCGCGTTTCGACCGCGACGTGCTCGCGCAGCCGGGCGTGGCGGCCGCCGTGGTCTTCATCGGCATCAACGACATCGGCTGGAACGGCACCGCCGTCGCGCCGGCCGACCCCGCCGCGCGCGCCGAAGACCTCATCGCCGGCTACCGCCAGCTGATCGCCCGCGCGCATACACGCGGCGTGCGCATCGTCGGTGCGACCCTGACGCCGTTCGAAGGCGCCTTGCAGGACACTCCGATGCGTGGCTACTTCGACGCCGACAAGGAACGCGTGCGCCAGGCCGTCAATGCCTGGATTCGCGACAGCGGCGAGTTCGACGCGGTGCTGGACTTCGACGCGGTCACCCGTGACCCGTCGCGCCCGGCCCGTTTTTTGCCCGCCTACGACTCGGGCGACCATCTCCATCCCGGCGATGCCGGCTACCAGGCGATGGCCGACTCGATCGATCTACGTGCCCTGCTCGGCGACGAACCGGCAGTGGCCGCAGGACGCACTCTGACTTCCCACGCACGCTGAATCCCACCACTCTGACTTCACGCGCACTCACTTCCAGGAATCGCAACGATGGACTACCGCTTTCTCGGCAAATCCGGCTTTCGCGTCCCCGCGCTGAGCTTCGGCACCGGCACCTTCGGCGGCAAGGGCGAGCTGTTCGGCTCGTGGGGCAACACCGACATCGCCGAGGCCACGCGCCTGGTCGATATCTGCCTCGACGCCGGCCTCAACATGTTCGACAGCGCCGACGTCTACTCAGGCGGCCTGGCCGAAAGCATTCTCGGCGCGGCCATCAAGAACCGGCGCGACAAGGTGCTGATCTCGACCAAGGCCACGTTCCGCTTCGACGACGGTCCCAACAACGTCGGTTCGTCGCGATTCCACCTGATCAACACCGTCGATGCCGCACTCAAGCGGCTGGGCACCGACTACATCGATCTGTTCCAGCTGCACGGCTTCGACGCGCGCACGCCGGTGGAGGAAACGCTGTCGACGCTCGACGACCTGGTTCGTGCCGGCAAGATCCGTTACCTGGGCGTGTCCAACTTCTCCGGCTGGCACCTGATGAAGTCGTTGGCGACCTCCGACCGCCATGGCTGGTCGCGCTACGTCGCCAACCAGACGTACTACTCGCTGATCGGTCGCGATTACGAATGGGAACTGATGCCGCTCGGCCTCGACCAGGGCGTCGGCGCGGTGGTGTGGAGCCCGCTCGGCTGGGGCCGCCTCACCGGCAAGATCCGCCGCGGCCAGCCACGACCGGACGTGACCCGCCTGTCGGCCACCGCCGACTATGGTCCGCCGGTCGACGAGGAACGGCTGTACCGCGTCGTCGATGCGCTCGACGTCATTGCCGCCGAGACCGGCAAGACCGTACCGCAGATCGCGTTGAACTGGCTGCTGCAGCGACCGACGGTATCGACCGTGGTAATCGGCGCGCGCACGGAGGAACAGCTGCGGCAGAACCTCGGCGCGGTTGGCTGGAGCCTGACGCCCGAGCAGGTCGCCTCACTCGACGAAGCCAGCGCATCGACGGCGGTGTACCCGTACTGGCACCAGGCGGGTTTTGCCGAGCGCAATCCGTCGCCGGTCTGACTCCCCATGAAAGCCATCGCCCTCACCCGTTACCTCCCCATCGACGACCCGCAATCGCTCGTCGACGTCGACCTTCCCGACCCCGCCGCGCCGAACGGCCACGACCTGCTCGTGCGCGTGGAGGCCATCTCGGTCAACCCGGTCGACACCAAGGTGCGCTCGCCCAAGCCGCAAGTGGAAGCGCAACCCAAGGTGCTTGGCTACGACGCCGCCGGCGTCGTCGAAGCCATCGGCGAGAACGTCAGCCGCTTCCGCCCCGGCGATCGCGTCTACTACGCCGGTGACATCACCCGTCCCGGCAGCAACGCGCAACTGCAGTTGGTGGACGAGCGCGTGGTCGGCCACGCACCGAAGTCGCTCGATGCTGCACAGGCGGCAGCGCTGCCGCTGACCGCGCTCACCGCGTGGGAGTTGCTGTTCCAGCGCATGCCGTACGACAGCGAGCAAGGTGGCAAACGCAGGACACTGCTGATCATCGCCGGCGCCGGCGGCGTCGGATCGATCGCCATCCAGCTCGCCCGGCGCGCCGGCTTCACCGTGATCGCCACCGCATCGCGCAGCGAAACCATCGAATGGTGCAAGGCGATGGGCGCCCACCACGTCATCGATCACCGCGAACCCTTGCCGCCGCAGCTGGCCGCACTGGGCTTCACCACGATCGACGCCGCACTCAACCTCGCCGACACCTCCCGCTATTGGGAAGTGCTGGGCGAACTCCTCGCCCCGCTCGGTCACGTCGGCCTGATCGTCGAGCCGTCCGAGCCACTGCGCATCGGCGACCCGTACAAGGCCAAGAGCATCGGCATCCACTGGGAAATGATGTTCGCCCGCACACGCTTCCGCACCGCCGACATGGACGAGCAGGGCAGCATCCTCGACCGCGTCGCCACATTGATCGACAGCGGCGAACTGCGCGGCACGCAGCACGACGCACTCAGCCCGATCAATGCAGGCAACCTGCGCGAGGCGCACCGCCGCCTGGAATCGGGCACGACGATCGGCAAGCTGGTGTTGTCGGGTTGGTAACTGCGCCTTCGCGGAGATACCAATCATTAAGCAACGCCACTGGGTCCTCGCCTACGCGAGGATGACGGGCAAGGGCAACGTCCATGGGTTTCCGCCTTCGCGGGAATGACGGCTCTAAGAAACGAAGACCGGGCAATGAATTGGCAGAGCGTCGTCCGCCGGGTCGGGGATTGCGCAGCAGTGGGCCATGGATGGCCCACGCCCCGCCTTCGGACAGGATGTCCGACGAAGGGGCGGAGCAATCCCCGGCCCGGCGGACGGCGCCACTCCGCAGACGCAAGCCCGGGCCAGAACCATTCCGCAGCCGGAAGCTCAGGCCAGCCCCACCGCTTGCCGCCAGCCCGCTTTCCCGGCATGGTGCCGGCTTCCGTACGCCAGCGTATTCGCCATGACGGCCGCCAGCCCCCTGAGCTTCGACAGCACCGCCACCCCGCACCCGCTCTACCCCCGCCTGTTCGAGCCACTCGACCTGGGCTTCTGCACCCTGCGCAACCGCGTACTGATGGGCTCGATGCACACCGGGCTGGAGGACAAGGCCGCCGACTTCCCGAAGCTGGCGGCCTACTTCGGCGAGCGCGCTGCCGGTGGTGTCGGCCTCATTGTCACGGGCGGCTTCTCGCCCAACCTCGCCGGCTGGCTCAAACCCTTCGGCGGCACCCTGCGCTGGCCGTGGGAAGTACACCGCCACCGCCAGGTCACCTCCGCCGTACACGGCCACGGCGGACGCATCTGCCTGCAGATCCTGCACGCCGGCCGCTACGGATACAGCCCGCTGCAAGTGGCACCCAGCAAGCTCAAGGCGCCGATCAATCCGTTCACACCGCGCGCCCTCTCTGCCGGCGGCGTCGAGCGCCAGATCCGCGCCTTCGTCCGCACCGCCCAGCTCGCCCGCGAAGGCGGCTACGACGGCGTGGAAGTGATGGGCTCGGAAGGCTACCTGCTCAACCAGTTCACCGCACCGCGCACCAACAAGCGCAACGACGCCTGGGGCGGCGACGCCAGCAAGCGCATGCGCTTTGCCATCGAGATCGTCCGCCGCATCCGCGAAGCATGCGGCCCTGATTTCATCATCGTCTACCGCCTGTCGATGCTCGACCTGGTCGACGAAGGACTGGCATGGGATGAAGTAGTGCAGCAGGCGAAGGCCGTTGAAGCCGCCGGCGCGACGCTGATCAACACCGGCATCGGCTGGCACGAAGCACGCATCCCGACCATCGCCACCTCGGTGCCGCGCGCCGCCTTCACCGGCATCACCGGCCGACTGAAGCCGCACGTGTCGCTGCCGCTGATCACCACCAACCGCATCAACATGCCGCAGGTCGCCGAGCGCGTGCTGGCCAGCGGCGACGCCGACATGGTGTCGATGGCGCGACCGCTATTGGCTGACCCGCAATGGGTCAACAAGGCGCGCGAGCAGCGCGCCGACGACATCAACACCTGCATCGCGTGCAACCAGGCGTGCCTCGACCATGTGTTCGAGAACAAGACGGCCAGTTGCCTGGTCAACCCGCGCGCCTGCGCCGAGACCGAACTCAACTACACGACGACAACGTCGCCCCGCCGCATCGCCGTGGTCGGTGCCGGCCCAGCCGGTCTCGCCTGCGCGACGGTCGCCGCCGAGCGCGGCCATCGCGTCACCCTGTTCGAAGCGGGCAGCGAGATCGGCGGCCAGTTCAACCTGGCCAAGCGCATCCCGGGCAAGGAAGAGTTCCACGAGACCCTGCGCTATTTCGCTCGCCGCATCGAGCAGACCGGCGTCGAGCTGCGCCTGAACACCCGCGCCGACGCCGACGCCCTCGCCGGTTTCGACGATGTCGTGCTGGCCACCGGCATCCGCCCGCGCGAGGTCGACTTTGCCGGCGCCGACCATCCCAAGGTAGTCAGCTACCTGGATGTCCTCAGTGGCCGGGTCGTGCCGGGGCGCAAGGTCGCCCTGATCGGTGCCGGCGGTATCGGCTTCGACGTCGCCGAGTTCCTGGTGCACCACCCGGGTCCAGCCGACCCCGATGCCGTCGATGCCGCGCGCTGGCGCGCCGAGTGGGGCGTCGACCTGGACTATGGCGGCGCCACCCGTGGCGGCCTGGCATCGGCGCAACCGGAACCGCCCGCACGCGAAGTCTGGCTGCTGCAGCGCAGCCCCGGCCGCCCGGGTGCCCGTCTGGGCAAGACCACCGGCTGGATCCACCGCGCCACGCTCAAGGCCAAGAAGGTCCGGATGCTGGGCGGGGTCGAGTACCTCGGGGTCGACGACGAGGGCCTGCACATCCGGGTCGACGGCAGTGACCAGACCCTGCCGGTCGACCACGTGGTGGTCTGCGCGGGTCAGGAGCCGTTCAAGCCGCTGGCGGGTCAGTTGGCGGGGGCCGGAAAGGTGACCCACGTCATAGGAGGGGCCGACGTGGCCGCCGAACTCGACGCAAAACGCGCCATCGCACAAGCCTCCCGCCTCGCTGCGTCACTGTGACCGGGGCCAATGCGCAAACCCTGAGAGCCCCACGGGACGGGGCTTTCAGCTGCCTGTTCAGATAAAAAACCCAAGACAATCCGATGGTTACGAATTAGCCATTCAGCTGGCATTTATACTTCCGCCGCTACCTTGCGCCAACTTTTCAGCCACCCCTTTGGTGGCGACCCACACCGCCCGTGCCTCTGCACGGTTTAGGTGACGGGGCAAAAGCGTGCCGAAGAGCCCGCTGCCCTCCCCAGTACGCCATGCCGGTTCGCGCCGCAGTTGCCGTGTTTCCCATCAGGGACGGCGACAGCGCTGCGGAACGGCGCAACGGAGCAAGGAGTCCGATTAGATGAAACTGGCTTGGATCCTGTGGCTGGCCTCTGTGCTTCCGCCACAAACCGCCGATTCGCTGTGCCTGAGCACCACCGTCTACCTGGAAGCCCGCGACCAGTCCGTGCGCGGCCAGAAGGCAGTGGCTGAAGTGGCCCTGCGCCGCCGTGACAGCGGCCTGTGGGGCAATACGGTCTGTGACGTGGTCACCGCCCGCAAGCAGTTCGCGCCGACCCTGGTGGCCCCTGGCACGCGCCTGACCAACACCGAGGCGTGGGGCGAGGCCGTCACCGTGGCCCTCGATGCCGAGCGCAACTGGGCCCTGCCGCCCGGCCAGCGCAAGGAGATCGTGCCCGGTGCCAGTCACTTCGCCGCCCACGCGATCGCCAGCCCGAGCTGGCGTACCGCCTACCAGGTGGCCACGATCGGCGACCACACCTTCTACAAGGTGCAGTCGTTGAAGCCGCGCCGCACCTGAGGCGCGGTCACTGGAGCGGCTTCGACTGAAGCCGCTTCACGCAGTGTTGCAGCCGTGGCGTTGAGCACGCGGGACGAGTCGGCGATAGTGCTCAGCTCTTGGGCCCACACGCCCCACGCCCCCGCGGAGTTCGCAATGAAGCTCTACACCAAGCCCGGTGCCTGTTCGACCGCCGACCACATCGCCCTGGAGTGGACCGGCCAGCCGTTCGAGTACGAGATCCTGGACAAGGACTCGATGAAGGCGCCCGCCTATCTCGCCATCAATCCGACCGGCGCCGTGCCTGCGGTCGTCGACGGCGATTTCGTGTTGACCCAGAACGCCGCGATCATGGGCTATATCGCCGACAGCTATCCCGCGGCCGACCTGGCCGGTGACGGCAGCGCGCGCCAGCGCGGCGAGGCGGCCCGCTGGCTCGCCTTCGTCAACTCCGACCTGCACCCGGCGTTCAAGCCGCTGTTCGGCCCTGCTGCCTTCATCGAAGACGAGGCCCAGTACGACAACGTCAAGGCCACCGCGCGCAAGCGCGTGCGCAGCCTGTTCGAAGCGGCCGACAAGCAGCTCGCGGGCAAGCAGTGGCTGGCCGGCTTTCGCAGCTTTGCCGACCCTTACCTCTACATCACGATGCGCTGGGCCGATGGCCTGGGAATCGACCTGGGCGGCCTGGCCAACCTGGCGGCCTTCAAGCAGCGCATGGAAGCAGACCCGGGCGTGCAGAAGGCGCTGAAGGACGAAGGGCTGGCCTGAGCCTTGGACGGCAGGGACCTGCTTTCAGGGCAGGTCCTTCGCTGGATCTGACGGCGCGACGCTCAGGCGCTTGCAAGCGAGCGCAGGCGGCGCTCCATTTCACCGGCAAAGCCGACGCTGTGGGCCTTTGCCAGCGCCGTGGCCAGATCCGGCAGCAGGGCCAGCAATTCGTCCACGTCGGTGCAGCGTTCGATCTTGAGCTGCAGGAAATAGCCACGCAGGCCCAGGTGCTCGCGCACGGTTTCCGACATCTGCGTATACAGCGGGGCGTAACCGCCACCGCCACTGCCACTGCCAGCCGTCGAGCCGGTGCCCATGGCGACCGATACTGCGGCAGTAAAGATTTGTCCCGTCACTCGCCCGGGAATCGAGGCGGCCGCAGCGGCCGCCATGGTCTGCGGCACGTCGACCAGCCCCAATGCGCGAAGTTGCTCGAGCCCATCGGGCGGACCACGCAATCCTGCAATCACGTCGCGCAGTTGCCCGGCGCTGCGCTGGCCATCGACCAGCAGCAGGATCGAACGCAATACGTTGGGCAGTTTGCGGCTGCGCTGCTGGATCTCATCGCGCCCGGCATCGGTCTTGTTCGGCACTTCGTCATCGCGCATGGCTTCCCCTAAAACCATCGGCCACGAAAGGCGTGGCCGACTATGCCATGGGCGGTGCGCCGGAGGATGGCCTGAGGGGGGCTATCAGACGAAAGGCGGAGGCAGGGGCCGCTTGGCAGCTGCCCTGCCCCTCTCCCTGGCCGCGTTGCGGCCTGTCCCTCCCCCGCGAGGGGGGAGGGTTACGCGTGTTGCTCAGCGCTTGTCGATCGCCACGTACGCGCGATCTTCCGGGCCGACGTAGTTCGCGCTCGGGCGGATGATCTTGCCGTCCTCGCGCTGCTCGATCACGTGCGCGCTCCAGCCGGTGGTGCGCGCGATCACGAACAGCGGCGTGAACATCGGCGTCGGGATGCCCATCATGTGGTAGGCCGATGCGCTGTACCAGTCGAGGTTCGGGAACATCTTCTTGGTGTCCATCATCAGGTTCTCGATGCGCTCGGACACGTCGAACAGCATCTGGTTACCGCCTTCGGCACACAGCTTGCGCGAGATTTCCTTGATGATCGGATTGCGCGGATCGCCGATGGTGTACACCGGGTGGCCGAAGCCGATGACGATTTCCTTGCGCTCCATGCGCGCGCGGATATCGGCCTCGGCCTCGTCGGCGCTGCCGTAGCGGCTGATGATGTCCATCGCCACTTCGTTGGCACCACCGTGCTTGGGGCCGCGCAACGCACCGATCGCGCCGGTGAGGCACGAATGCAGGTCCGAACCGGTGCCGGCGATCACGCGCGCAGTGAACGTCGACGCATTGAATTCATGCTCGGCGTAGAGGATCAGCGACTTGTCGAGCGAGTCGGCATGCAGTCCGCTCGGCGGCGCGCCGTGCAGCAGGTGCAGGAAGTGCGCGGCGACGCTGTCGTCGTCGGTTTCCACATCGATGCGGCGACCGTTGCGGGTGAAGTGCCACCAGTAGATCAGCATCGAACCGAAGCTGGCGACCAGCTTGTCGGCGATGTCGCGCGCCTCGGCAGCCGGGTGGCCTTCGCGCTCGGGCAGCACAGTGCCCAGCACCGAGCAACCGGTGCGCAGCACGTCCATCGGATGCGCATTGGCCGGCACCAGCTCCAGCGCTTCGGAGACGATCGCCGGCAGGCCGCGCAGGCGCTTGAGCTTGGCCTTGTAGGCCTTGAGCTGCGACACCGTCGGCAAGGCGCCGTGCACGAGCAGGTGCGCGACTTCCTCGAACGTCGACTTGGTCGCCAGGTCGTGGATGTCGTAGCCGCGGTAATGCAGGTCGTTGCCGCTGCGGCCGACGGTGCACAGGGCGGTATTGCCCGCGGCGGTGCCGCTCAGGGCGACGGATTTCTTGGCCTTGGGCAGGTTCTGTGCCGAGTCACTCATTGCTTGTCTCCTCATTCGGCCACGTTGGCGGGGGATTTTTGTCCGGTCCCGCCAGGGGCCGTCGTTCTCAGGGATAACGCGGGAAAAGTTGCGGTGTAGTTCACAACACGCTGGCAGCGGCAGAGCTAACAGCAGGGGGTATAGCCAAGTTGCGACGGGCATGTCGCACGCGACCGTGGCGGGCCAGTATCGCGCCCGTCGCGGTCGCATGGCGGACGGACGCGCCGGCGGAGATAGGGACAGGGGGACTCAACGTCGAGGCCCTGTACGCTCCGTCGGCCGACCACTTCCGGCCATGCCGCAGTCAACACTTGCCCAACACTTACTTCTCGCGCGCAAACAGTGCGTCGAGCTTGTCTTCGTAGGCGTGGTAGTCCAGGTAGTCGTAAAGCTCCGCGCGCGTCTGCAGGGTCGGCACGAGGCTCTTCTGCGTGCCTTCGCGACGCACGGTTTCGTAGAAGTTCAGCGCCGCCTTGTTCATGGCGCGATAGGCGCCGCAGCAGTACAGGGCGATGTCGACGTTGGCCTCGCGCAGCTCGTCGGTCGTGAAGAACGGCGTGGAACCGAACTCGGTCAGGTTGGCCAGGATCGGCACCTTCACCGCAGCCTTGAAGCGGCGGTAATCATCGAGCGTGTTCATCGCCTCGGGGAAGATCATGTCGGCGCCGGCCTCGACGTAGGCGCAGGCGCGCTCGATCGCCGAATCGACACCTTCGACCGCGGCCGCGTCGGTGCGGGCCATGATCACGAAGCTGCTGTCGGTGCGCGCATCGACTGCCGACTTGACGCGATCGACCATCTCCGACATCGGCACCACTTCCTTGCCCGGACGGTGACCGCAACGCTTCTGGCCGACCTGGTCTTCCATGTGCACCGCGGCGACGCCGACGTTGATGAAGGACTTGATGGTGCGACCGATGTTGAAGGCGCCGCCCCAGCCGGTGTCGATGTCGACCAGCAGCGGCATCTGGGTGGCATCCACTATCCGGCGCGCGTCGGTGAGCACGTCTTCCATCGTGCTGATGCCCAGGTCGGGCACGCCGAGCGAGTTGGCGGCGACGCCGCCACCGGACAGGTACAGGGCCTTGTAGCCCACGCGCTTGGCCATCAGGCCGGCGTAGGCAGTGATGGCACCCATCACCTGCAGCGGGGATTCTTCAGAAACGGCGGCGCGGAACCGTGCACCGGCGGAGGCTTGCGAAGTCATGTCATCTCCTGGTTGAAGGGGCATTTTAGGCCACCTCGGCCGGCGGCGTCGGCTTTGCGGGTAACCGCTCGTCATTCCCGCGAAGGCGGAAACCAGGGGCATTGCCTTTCGCCGACATCGATGTCGTGATTTGAGAACTCAACTGCCCGAGTCGGCACCCCGCTCCAGCGCCCGCCGCACCTCGTCCAGCGCGCCGGGATCATCCAGCGTCGACAGATCGCCCGGATCCCGGTTCTCCGCCAGCGCCTGCAGCGATCGCCGCAGCAGCTTGCCCGAGCGCGTCTTGGGCAACGCATTGACCACATACACCCGCGCCGGCCGGGCGACCCCGCCCAGCTGCTCGACCACCCGCTGCTGCATGCTCGCCGCCGCCTGCGCCGCAGACTCGCCGGCCAGCGCCTGCTTCAACGTCGCGAACACCACCGGTACCTGTCCCTTGAGCTCGTCATGCACGCCGATCACCGCCGCCTCGGCGACGCTGGGATGGGTCGAGCACGACTCCTCGATCTCGCGCGTGCCCAGGCGGTGCCCGGCGACGTTGATGACATCGTCAGTGCGGCCGAGGATGAAGGTGTAGCCATCCTCGTCGCGGATCGCCCAGTCGAGCGAGCTGTACACCAGTTGTTTGAAATGACTGAAGTAGCTCGACAGGAAACGCGAATCGTCGTTCCAGACCGTGGTCAGGCACCCCGGCGGCAGCGGCGGCTCGATCACCAGCACGCCCTTTTGTCCCGGCGCGACGTCGTCGCCACTGTTGTCGTCGATCACGCGCAGCTTGTAGCCGGGTGTCGGCAGGCCGGGCGAGCCGAACTTCACAGGCTTCATGTCCAGGCCCGGCATCAGCGACAGTACCGGCCAACCCGTCTCCGTCTGCCAGTAGTTGTCGATGATGGTCTTGCCGATGCCGTCGGTGATCCAGTGCGCGGTCGGTTCGTCCAGTGGCTCACCGGCAAGGAACAGCCAGTGCAGCTTCGACAGATCATGCTTGCACAGCCATGACGGATCCTGCTTCTTCAGCACGCGGATGCCGGTAGGCGAAGAGAACATCGTGCGCACGCCGTACTGCTCGCAGATGCGCCACCAGATTCCCGGATCCGGGTTGGTCGGAAGGCCTTCGTACAGCACCGATGTCGCGCCGGCGATGAGCGGACCGTATACGTTGTACGAATGCCCCACCGCCCAACCGACATCGGAGGTGGAGAACATCACCTGGCCGGCGCGCACGTCGTAGATCGACCACATCGACAACGCCATCGCCACCGCATAGCCGCCGACATCGCGCTGCACGCCCTTGGGCTTGCCGGTGGTGCCGGAGGTGTAGAGCAGATAGCTGGGTTCATTCGATTCCAGCCACTCGACATCGACCTGCGCGCCGGCGTGCTTCGCCCGCATCGCCGTGTAATCGACATCACGGCCTTCGACGGTGTTGTATCCCGGATCGAGCCCGCGGCTGACGACCAGCACGTGCGGCGGCGGCGACGTGGCTTCGTCGCAGGCGGCATCGACCAGCGGCTTGTAGGCGATGACCTTGCCGCCGCGCATGCCAGCATCGGCGCAGATGAGCAACTTTGGTTTTGCATCGTCGATGCGCAGCGCCAGGTTGTGCGCGGCGAAGCCACCGAACACGACCGAGTGGACCGCACCGATGCGCGCACAGGCCAGCATCGCGAACACGGCTTCGGCCATGTTCGGCATGTAGATCACGACGCGATCGCCGCGGCCGACACCGAGCGACTTGAGCACGGCGGCGAAGGAGTTCACTTCGGCATGCAGTTCGCGATAGCTGATTTCTCGGGTGACATGGGTTTCCGACGAGATCGCCACCAGCGCCAGTTGCTCGCCGCGCGCCTGCAAGTGGCGGTCGACCGCGTTGTAGCAGAGGTTGGTTTCGCCACCGGCGAACCATTTTCGGAACGGTGGGTTGGAGTAGTCGAGGATCTGCTGCGGAGGCTTGTGCCAGTGGATCGCCCTCGCCTGCTCGGCCCAGAACGCCTCGGGCTGTTCGATCGAACGGCGGTAGAACTCCTCGTAACCCATCGCGGCACCTCCAACGGCTATTCGTTGAGGCTAGTACCCGCGGCGGAAGGAAGCGTTACGACCTTGGTCGAAATGGCACCGCTCCCAACGAAGACCAGGCAATGAATCGCCGGAGCGTTGTCCGCAGGGGCGGGGAGTGCGGAGCAGCGGGACATGGATGTCCCGCGCCCCGACTTCGGACAGGATGTCCGACGAAGGGGCGGAGCACTCCCCGCCCCTGCGGACGACGCCGCTCCGAAGCTGAGGCAACTCCGCTCTGAAGCAACGGCAAGCTCAAGATGAATCCCGGCATTCGCCAGGATGACGGGACAAACAAAAAAGGCGGCCCGAAGGCCGCCTTTTCAGCGCAACCGGCACCGGGCCGGCAGCAAGCAATCAACCCAGCAGATGGGCAACGCCGGCGCGCTCTTCTTCCAGCTCGGCCAGCGTCTTGTCCATTGCCGCACGGCTGAACTCGTCGACCGGCAGGCCCTCGACGCGGGTGTACTCGCCGTTGGCGGTGATAACCGGCACGCCGTACAGCACGCCTTCCGGAATGCCGTAGCTGCCGTCCGACGGCACGCCCATCGTCACCCACTTGCCGTTGCTGCCCAGCACCCAGTCACGGATGTGGTCGATCGCAGCGTTGGCAGCCGAAGCGGCCGACGACAAACCGCGCGCCTCGATGATCGCCGCGCCGCGCTTGGCGACCTGCGGGATGAACGTGTTGGCGTTCCACTCGGCGTCGTTGATCTTGTCCTTCAGCGAGGCACCGTTGATGGTGGCGAAGCGGTAGTCCGGGTACATGGTCGGGCTGTGGTTGCCCCACACGACCAGCTTCTCGATGTCGGCCACGGCCACGCTGGCCTTGGACGCCAGCTGCGACAGCGCGCGGTTGTGGTCCAGGCGCAGCATCGCGGTGAAGTTCTTCGCCGGCAGGTCCGGCGCCGACTTCATGGCGATGTAGGCGTTGGTGTTGGCCGGGTTGCCGACCACCAGCACCTTGACGTTGCGCGAAGCGACCTTGTTCAGCGCCGCGCCCTGGGCGGTGAAGATCTTCGCGTTCTCCAGCAGCAGGTCCTTGCGCTCCATGCCCGGGCCGCGCGGACGCGCGCCGACCAGCAGGGCGATGTCGGCGTCCTTGAACGCGACCTCGGCGTCATCGGTGCCGACCATGCCGGCCAGCAGCGGGAACGCGCAGTCTTCCAGCTCCATCATCACGCCCTTGAGCGCGGCCTGGGCCTTCTCCATCGGCAGCTCGAGCATCTGCAGGATGACGGGCTGGTCCTTGCCGAGCATTTCGCCGGAAGCGATGCGGAACAGCAGCGAGTAGCCGATCTGGCCGGCAGCACCGGTAACGGCAACGCGGACGGGGGTCTTCATGGGTAACTCCTGAAATGAAAAGCGGGGCGACAGGCGCCCCGCAATGGATCACGAAATTTAGGAAAGCTCTGCGAAGAATTCCTGGAAACGCTGCAGGCCCGGAGCGAGCTGCGGCGTCGGACAGGTGTAGCTGATGCGCAGCGCACGCGGCTCGCCGAACGCCGAGCCCGGCACGCAGGCCACGCCCTTGGCTTCCAGCAGCGCGTTGCAGAAGTCGACGTCGTTGCCGATCTTCGCGCCGGTCGGACCGTGGGTCTTGCCGAAGGCGACGCTGATGTCCGGGAACACGTAGAACGCACCCTGCGGACGCGGGCAGATCACGCCCGGGATCGAATCCATCACCGCCATCACCTGGTCACGCTTGGCCTGGAACTCGGCGCACTTGGCCGTCGGCACGTCCTGCGGACCCGACAGCGCGGCGACCGCAGCGGCGCTGACGATCTCCGGGATGTTGGTGATGTGATTGGAGTTCATCGTCACGATCGCCTGCGCGATCGATTCCGGACCGGCCATGAAGCCCACGCGCCAACCCGGCATGCCGTAGGTCTTGGACAGCGAGTCGATGAAGATCACGCGCTCGCGCAGTTCCGGACGGGCGTGCACGAAGTTGTGGTAACCCAGGCCGTCGAACACCATCCGGTTGTAGATGTCGTCGGTGATCACCCAGGTGTCCGGGTACTTGGCGACGACGTCGGCCAGCGCATCGATCTCTTCCTTCGAATAGACCATGCCGGTCGGGTTCGAGGGATTGTTGAACAGGAACACCTTCGGCTTCTTAGCCAGCGCCACATCGAGCTGCGCCGGCGTGAGCTTGTAGTCCTGCGAGGCCGGGCACGGCAACAGGTCGATCTTCGCGTTGACGATGTCGGCGATGTCGAGGTAGCTGGTCCAGTACGGCGTCGGGAAGACGATCGTGTCGCCTTCGTCGAGCAGCGCTTCGGCCAGGTTGTAGATGACGTGCTTGGCACCGATGCCGGTGGCGATGTTGACGCGGCCGTAACCGGTCAGGCCGACCTTCGCCATGTGCTCGATGAAGGCGTCCAGCATCGCGTCGGCGCCGCGGTTGCTGCCGTACTGGCCACTGTCCTTGCCCAGCGCATCACGCGCCGCGGCATAGACATGGTCACCAGGGAGGAAGTTGGGAACACCAATCGAGAAGCTGATGATGTCGCGGCCTTCGGCTTTGAGCCGCTTGGCCTTCTCGGCAACCTGCATGATCGCGCTGGGCTTGGCGCGACCGATGCGCCGGGCAAGCTGGGGCATCGCGGGAACCTCTGGGAGTCGATGTGGGGTCGCTGCAGGCAGCACGTCGAGCCGCCGCCAGAGCCCGCAAATGTTAGCACGGAGGTTGGTGGCGGCTCGTTGCACGAACGAGTCACAACGCCCCCGCCGGGCGGACATCCCCGCCCTGGCCCAAAACGCAAACGCCCGCCCCGGCAAGGCCGGAGCGGGCGCTTTCACGCAGTCTGGAGACGCCGCCTTACGGGCGGGCGTTCTGGTCGAGCGTCTTGTTCCACTCAGCCACGCGGTCAGCCTTGGCCGCCAGCACGGCAGCGGTGTCGCCCTCGATCTTGACCGACTTGATCGTGTCGCCCTGCTTGACGCTGTCGACGATCTGCTGGCCTTCGAGGACCTTGCCGAAAACGGTGTGCTTGCCGTCCAGCCACGGGCACGGGACGTGGGTGATGAAGAACTGGCTGCCGTTGGTGCCCGGGCCGGCATTGGCCATCGACAGCACGCCGCGCTCGTGGCTCAGGCCATTGCGGGCCTCGTCCTCGAACCGGTAGCCGGGGCCGCCGGTGCCGGTGCCCAGCGGGCAGCCGCCCTGGACCATGAAATCGTTGATGACGCGGTGGAAGCTCAGGCCGTCATAGAAGCCGCGCTGGGCCAGGTTGACGAAGTTGGCGACCGTCAGCGGCGCCTTGTCGGCGGCAAGTTCGATGCGGATCGGGCCGCGGTCGGTGTCGAAGGTGGCGATCAGGCTCATGAATCCGTCTCCTGGGACGTGTTCGGGGGGATGGGGCAAAAAAGGCGTTCAGACTTCCGTTCAGATGGCGGCCGCCCGGGCCATAGACAAGGGTACTTGCAGCGCCTTCAGCTGAACAGGCAGAGGTCATCGTTGACAGGTATAATGCCCGGCTACCTCCTCGCCCGAGCGCCGGTCTGCCGGCCTTTTCGCATGTCCATCGAACGCCTCCGCAATATCGCCATCGTCGCCCACGTCGACCATGGCAAGACCACTCTCGTCGACTGCCTGCTCAAGCAGTCGGGCACCCTGTCTGAACGCACGGTGCTGGCCGAACGCGCGATGGACAGCAATGACCAGGAAAAGGAACGTGGCATCACGATCCTCGCCAAGAACACGGCGATCACCTGGCAGGGCAACCGCATCAACATCGTCGACACCCCGGGCCACGCCGACTTCGGCGGTGAGGTCGAGCGCGTGCTGTCGATGGTCGACTCGGTGCTGATCCTCGTCGACGCGATGGACGGCCCGATGCCGCAGACCCGCTTCGTCACCCAGAAGGCGTTCGCGATGGGCTTCAAGCCGATCGTGGTCGTCAACAAGATCGACCGTCCGGGCGCCCGTCCGGACTGGGTCATCGATCAGGTGTTCGACCTGTTCGACAAGCTCGGCGCCACCAACGAGCAGCTCGACTTCCCGATCGTCTACGCCTCGGCGCTGCACGGCTACGCCAGCCTCGACGACAGCGCCCGCGATGGCGACATGACCCCGCTGTACGAAGCGATCATGAAGCACGTCGCGCCGCCGCAGGTCGACATGGACGGCCCGTTCCAGATGCGCATCAGCCAGCTGGACTACAGCAACTTCGTCGGCCTGATCGGCATCGGCCGCATCCAGCGCGGCAAGGTCCGCCGCAACATGCCGGTCAGCGTCATCGACCGCGAAGGCAAGAAGCGCCAGGGCAAGGTCCTGCAGGTGCTGGGCTTCATGGGCCTGGAGCGCCTGGAGACCGAGGAAGCCGAGGCCGGCGACATCGTCGCCATCTCCGGCGTCGCCGACCTGTCGATCTCCGACACCGTCTGCGCCCTCGACTTCCCGGAAGCGCTGCCGGCGCTGACCGTCGACGAGCCGACCATCTCGATGACCTTCCAGGTTAACAACTCGCCGTTCGCCGGTAGCAAGGAGCTCAGCGGTGGCAAGTTCCTGACCAGCCGCCAGCTGCGCGAGCGCCTGGAGCGCGAGACCCTGCACAACGTCGCGCTGAAGGTCGAGGAAGGTTCCGACCCGGACAAGTTCCTGGTCTCCGGCCGTGGCGAGCTGCACCTGTCGGTGCTGATCGAGAACATGCGCCGCGAAGGTTTCGAACTGGCCGTGTCGCGTCCGGAAGTGATCATCAAGCAGATCGACGGCCAGATGATGGAGCCGGTCGAGCAGCTGGTGGTCGACATCGAAGAGCAGCACCAGGGCGGCGTCATGGAAAAGCTTGGCGTCCGCAAGGGCCAGCTGAAGAACATGGAGTCTGACGGCAAGGGTCGCGTGCGCCTTGATTACATGATCCCGGCCCGTGGCCTGATCGGTTTCCAGAACGAGTTCCGCACCCTGACCCAGGGTTCGGGCCTGCTGTTCCACGTGTTCGACCATTACGGTCCGAAGGAAACCGGCGCGATCGCAAAGCGCCAGAACGGCGTGATGATTGCCAACGCTCCCGGCACCACCCCGGCCTATTCGCTGGGACCGCTGGAAGAGCGTGGCCGTCTCTTCGCCGCCGAAGGCGACCAGGTGTACGAGGGCCAGCTGATCGGCATCCACTCCAAGGACAACGACCTCACGGTCAATGCCATCAAGCCCAAGCCGCTGACCAACATGCGCGCCTCGGGCAAGGACGATGCGATCAAGCTGACCCCGGCGATCAAGTACACGCTGGAGCAGGCCCTGGACTTCATCGAGGACGACGAGCTGGTCGAAGTCACCCCGAAGGAAATCCGCCTGCGCAAGAAGTTCCTGACCGAGTCGGACCGCAAGCGCGCCTCGCGCGCGGCTTGAGTCCACGTAACGGCACGCACCAGGGCGTCGACTCGCCAACATGACCGACGCCCATCATTACAACCCGGATCCGCACGCGCATCCGGGTCTCCATGTCATCGCGATTTTCGAGGCCGCCAAGGGCCTGCTGGCATTGCTGGCGGCCAGCGGCCTCGAACTTCTCGGAGCCGCGCCCCTGCTGCGCTGGCTGCATGAGCTGATCGCCAAATTCCAGCTCGACCCCAACGAAGGCGCCCTGGCCTGGTTGAACCAGGTCATCAACCCCCACGGCGTGCATCTGGCCGCCGCGGGGGTTTTCGCCTACGGCCTGCTGCGCCTGCTCGAGGCCTGGGGCCTGTGGCGGGCCAAGGCCTGGGCCTCGTGGCTGGGCTGCATCAGCGCCGCGATCTACCTGCCCCTGGACATCTATGCCGTGTTCCGCCACCCGGGCTGGACGTCGTGGGCGGTGCTGGCCTTCAACTTGATCGTCGTCGCAGTGCTGGCACGCGATCTGGTCAAGCGTCGCCAATAGGGCCTGACGGCGGTTCAGTTTCGCGTATGCTCGGCGACGGCCATCCGCGACCGGGGAATCGCAATGCGCTCTTTGCCTGTAACGAAGACGTTGTCCGTGGCGATGTTGATCGCCTTGTTGCCTGCCTGCCAGCGCGCAGCCCCGCCTGATGCGGGAGTTGCGGCGTCCAAGCCGGCAGTGGCGGTGGCATCGGCGAATGCCGCTCCCGCGCCTGCCCGCTTCGCGTTCGCCGAGGTCGGCATCGCCGAACTGCAGGCACGCATGGAACGCGGCGAACTCAGCAGCCATGCGCTGACCCAGGCCTATCTCGACCAGATCGCCGCCATCGACGATGCCGGCCCGCGACTCAATGCGGTGATCGAGACGAATCCGGACGCACTCAAGGAAGCCGACGCACGCGATGCCGAGCGCAAGGCCGGCCGCGTCCGCGGCCCGCTGCACGGCGTGCCGATCCTGCTCAAGGACAACATCGACGCCACGCCGATGGTGAACTCGGCCGGCTCGCTCGCGCTTGCCTCGCACCACCCGCGCACCGACGCCTTCCTGGTGGCGCGCCTGCGCGATGCCGGGGCGGTGATCCTGGGCAAGACCAACCTCAGCGAATGGGCCAACTTCCGCTCCTCGCGCTCGAGCTCCGGCTGGAGCGCGCGCGGTGGACAGACGCGCAACCCCTACGCACTCGATCGCTCGCCATGCGGCTCCAGTTCCGGCAGCGGCAGCGCCATCGCCGCCAGCCTGGCCGCTGCCGCCATCGGCACCGAGACCGATGGCAGCATCATCTGCCCGTCCTCGGTCGCCGGCCTGGTCGGCATCAAGCCGACCGTCGGCCTGGTCAGCCGCAACGGCATCATCCCGATCTCGCACAGCCAGGACACCGCCGGCCCGATGGCGCGCAGCGTCGCCGACGCGGCGGTACTTCTGTCGGCGATCGTCGGCCGCGACGACGCCGACCCGGCGACCGCCGAAAGCACCGGCCGGGCGATGTTCGACTACCACGCCCGGCTCAATGCCGACGGCCTGCGCGGCGCGCGAATCGGCGTTTTGCGAAAGGCCATGGGCTTCCACCCCGCCGCCGACGCCGCGCTGGAGCGCAGCATCGAGGCGATGCGCAAGGCTGGCGCGGAAGTCGTCGACGTCGAGATCGCGGGCGCAGGCAGCTGGAACGAGCCGGAAATGGACGTGCTGCTGTATGAGTTCAAGCACGGCGTCGATGGCTATCTGTCGCGCAGCGGCGCGCAGGTCACTTCGCTGGCCGGCCTGATCGACTACAACCGCAAGAATGCCGGCAAGGAGATGCCCTACTTCGGCCAGGAGCTGTTCGAACGCGCGCAGGCCAAGGGCGCGCTCGACGAGATCGGCTACATCGAGGCGCGCAGCAAGGCCCGTCGCCTCGCCCGCGCCGAAGGCCTGGAAGCGACGCTGACAGCGAACAACCTTGATGCCGTGGTGGCGCCTGCCACCGCGCCGGCGTGGTTGATCGATCCGGTCAACGGCGATCATTTCCTCGGCGAAGGCTACGGTGCCGCTGCGGTGGCTGGCACGCCCAGCATCACCGTGCCGATGGGCGACAGCTTCGGCCTGCCGATCGGCATCATCTTCATGGGCCCGGCCTGGAGCGAACCGCGCCTGATCGAACTGGCGTATGCGTTCGAGCAGAAGACCAAGGCGCGCAAGGCACCGCAGTTCCTGGCGACGGTGGCGCTGGGTAACAGCAAGAGCTAACCCCTCTTCCGCCCCTTCGGGGCACCTTCTCCCACAAGGGGAGAAGGAAGAGCCACCAACAGTTCGCGGTGCACATACCCCTCTCCCCTTGTGGGAGAGGGACAGGCCGCGAACGCGGCCAGGGAGAGGGGACGCCTTACGTCGGCGCCGCGATCTGCGCCTGCTTGCGCACGATCAGCATCGCGATCTCCAGCGCCTGCTCGTAATTCAGGCGCGGATCGACCGTCGACATGTACGCCCGCTCCAGATCGCTCTCGGTCAGCTCGCGCGCGCCACCCAGGCACTCGGTGACATCCTCGCCCGTCAGCTCCAGGTGCACGCCACCCAGGCGCGTTCCGGCCGCGGCATGCAACTCGAACGACTGCTCCAGCTCGCTGCGGATGTTGCGGAAGCGACGCGTCTTGTAGCCGTTGCTGGTGCTCTCGGTGTTGCCGTGCATCGGATCGCACACCCACAGCACGCGACGCCCGTCGCGACGCATGGCATCGAGCAGCGGCGGCAGCTTCTCGGCAATGCCGGTCGCGCCCATGCGATGGATGAAGGTCAGGCGGCCGGGCTCGTCCTCGGGGTTGAGCAGGTCGATCGTGCGCAGCAACTGGTCCGGCGTCACCGACGGACCGACCTTCAGCGCGATCGGGTTGCGGATACCGCGGAAGTATTCGGCGTGGGCACCGTCGACCGCAGCGGTACGCATTCCGATCCACGGGTAATGCGTGCTGAGGTTGAACCAGCCCCAGTGACGCGGCACCTGCCGCGTCAGCGACTCTTCGTACGGCAGCAGCAACGCTTCGTGCGACGTGTAGAAGTCGACGCGGTTGAGGTTGTGCACTTCAGAGCCGGACAGTGTCTCCATGAAGCGCACCGCATCGCCGATCGCGGTGACCATGCGCCGGTATTCCTCGGCGAGCTCGGAGTGGCCAACCCAGCTCAGGTTCCAGTATTCGGGATGGTGCAGGTCGGCGAAACCGCCGTCGATCAGGGCGCGGACGAAGTTCATCGTCATCGCCGAACGCGCATGTGCCTTGATCATCCGGCGTGGATCCGGCGCGCGCGCAGCGGCAGTGAACTCCGGTGCGTTGACCATGTCACCGCGGTAGCTCGGCAACGTCACCTCACCGATCGTCTCGGTGTCGGTCGACCGCGGCTTGGCGTACTGGCCAGCGAAACGACCGACGCGAACCACCGGCTTGCGCATGCCATGGACGAGCACCAGGCTCATTTGCAGCAGCACCTTGAGGCGGTTGGAAATCACCCCGGAGTTGCAGGCCGAGAAGCTCTCGGCGCAATCACCACCCTGCAACAGGAAGCGCTTGCCCTCCTGTGCCTCGGCCAGCTGCTGCTTGAGCGAGAGGATCTCCCACGACGTCACCAGCGGCGGCAGGTCGCGCAATTCGGCCAGCGCTGATTCCAGTGCGGCCGCGTCCGGATACTGCGGCAACTGCATCGCAGTACGGTTGCGCCACGACTGCGGATTCCAGTCGGTGGGCAGGTTCACGGCACGGAGGTTGCGATCGGGGCTGGGCATGACACGAAATGCTGCAATGCGGCGAATCACTATGGGCGCTAGTCAGGCGCCCTGCAACCGTTACAGCGGCAACAGTAGCCTAGCGGCGACGGAACGCCGCATACCCGGCCCACAGCGCCAGCAGCACGAACCAGACCAGGCTCCAGGTCGGCATCGACAAGCCGAGGAACGACCAGTCGACATTGGCGCACTCGCCCGAGCCGGTCATCACCTTGCGGATCACGCCGGTGATCGGCATCGCATCGAGCATGTAGTCCAGGCCCGGGCCGCACGACGGCACCTGGTCCGGCGGAAGATGCTGCAGGCGAACGTGATTGCCGGCGACCGCGATGCCGCTCAGTGCAGCCAGTAGCGCCGCGACACCATAGCCACGGCGACCGCTCACGCCTTTGGGCGCGTGCAATGCACCGAGCAGGAACACCAGGCCCATCGCGAAGAACGCCACGCGCTGGAAGATGCACAGCGGGCACGGCTCGAGACCGTCGTGGAGCTGGAGGTAGAACGCGAAGCCCAACAGGCCGGCGCAGGCGAGGAAACCGATCAGGAACTGGATGCGGAACGAGCCGCGCAGGATGGCATTGGTCATGCCGCCAAGCTTAACGGCGATGCGCGGGCGCAGCCAGTCGGCCTGGCGCGCTGGGCACACCGTTTGTCGCAGCCCCAAAAAACAAAACCCCGGCATGGGCCGGGGTTCTGCGAAACACATTGCGCGACGGATTACTCCGCAGCGGCTTCCGGACGGTCGACCAGCTCGACGTAGGCCATCGGCGCATTGTCGCCAGCGCGGAAACCGCACTTGAGGATGCGCAGGTAGCCGCCCGGACGGGACTGGTAACGCGGGCCGAGGGTGGTGAACAGCGTGCCCACGGCTTCCTTGTCGCGCAGGCGCGAGAAGGCAAGGCGGCGGTTGGCAACGCCATCGACCTTACCCAGGGTGATGAGCGGCTCGGCGACGCGACGCAGCTCCTTGGCCTTGGGCAGGGTGGTGCGGATGAGGCCGTGCTTGATCAGCGAGGCCGCCATGTTGGTGAACATGGCATCGCGGTGAGCACTGGTGCGGCTGAACTTACGGCCGGATTTCTGGTGGCGCATGGTCGTGATTCCTGATGAATGTTGATTCGTTGAACTTCGCTGTCGCCATCCAGGCGTTGACACAGTGGACTGCGGGTGGCCCGAACCGACCCTCCGTGGCCGGCTTGCCGCGAGCCTTCAGGCTCGTCGGTGTCTTGCTTGAAGAACACAGGCCGCACCCGAAGGTGCGGCCTGTCTGGAACCGAGCGTTACGCTCAGCCCATCATGCCGTGCTGGGCGATGCCAGCGGGCGGCCAGTTTTCCAGCTTCATGCCGAGCGAAAGACCGCGCTGGGCGAGGACTTCCTTGATCTCGGTGAGCGACTTCTTGCCGAGGTTCGGCGTCTTGAGCAGCTCCACTTCGGTCTTCTGAATCAGATCGCCGACGTAGTAGATGCTCTCGGCCTTGAGGCAGTTGGCCGAACGCACGGTGAGCTCGAGGTCGTCGATCGGACGCAGCAGGATCGGGTCGATGCCGCTGGTGGCCGGCTTCGCCGCACCGCGATCGCGGTGGGTGAAGTCGCCGAACACCGACAGCTGGTCGGTGAGGATGTCGGCCGCGGTGCGGACGGCTTCCTCGGCGTCGATCGTGCCGTTGGTCTCGATGTCGAGAACCAGCTTGTCCAGGTCGGTGCGCTGCTCCACGCGGGCCGCTTCAACGGCATACGCGACGCGGCGGACCGGCGAGAAGCTGGCGTCCAGCATCAGGCGACCAATGGCGCGGGTTTCCTCGTCCGGGCGACGACGAGCGGCGGCCGGCTGGTAGCCGAAACCACGCTCGATCTTCAGACGCATGTTGAGCGCGGTGTCCTTGGTCAGGTGCGCGATCACATGCTCGGTGTTGAGGATCTCGACGTTATGGTCGGTCTTGATGTCACCGGCGGTGACGATGCCGGGGCCCTGCTTGGCGAGCGACAGGGTCGCCGACTCGCCGGTGTGCATGCGGATGGCGACGTCCTTGAGGTTCAGCAGAACCTCGAGGACATCCTCCTGCAGGCCTTCGACCGTGGTGTACTCGTGCAGCACGCCATCGATCTCGACTTCCGTGATTGCGAAGCCCGGGATCGACGACAGCAGCACGCGGCGCAGCGCATTGCCGAGGGTGTGGCCATAGCCACGCTCCAGCGGCTCGATCACGACCTTGGCACGGTTGCCCGTAAGGCGTTCGATCTGGGGGCCGCGCGGGCGCAGCACCTGGTTTGCGGTAACCGTCATGTTGTGGCGTCTCCTGGATTACTTCGAGTACAGCTCGACGATCAGCGCTTCATTGATGTCTTGCGGCAGGTCAGAACGATCCGGAACAGCCTTGAACACACCAGCGAACTTCTTGCTGTCGACTTCAACCCACGACGGCGAGAGGTCCATCTGCTGCGCCACGGTCAGGGATTCCTGCACGCGGAGCTGCTTCTGGGCGCGTTCGGCCAGCGCGATCGCGTCGCCAGCCTTGACCTGGTACGAAGGCAGGTTGACCGACTTGCCGTTGACCGTGACGCCGCGGTGCGAAACCAGCTGGCGGGCGGCCGGACGCGTCACCGCGAAACCCATGCGGTAGACGACGTTGTCAAGGCGGGTCTCGAGGAGCTGCAGCAGGTTTTCACCCGTGTTGCCCTTCTTGGTCGAGGCCTTCTTGTAGTAGTTGCGGAACTGACGCTCCAGCAGACCGTAGATACGCTTGACCTTCTGCTTCTCGCGAAGCTGGGTGGCGTAGTCGGACAGCTTGCCCTTGCGGGCGGTCGGGCCATGCTGGCCGGGCTTCTGCTCGAGCTTGCACTTGGAGTCAAGTGCACGAGCGGACGACTTCAAGCCGAGGTCGGCGCCTTCGCGACGAGCGAGCTTACAGGTGGGACCAATATAACGAGCCATTTTTCTTCAGCTCCTCAGACGCGACGCTTCTTCGGCGGACGGCACCCGTTGTGCGGGATAGGCGTCACGTCGATGATGTTCATGATCTTGTAACCGACGTTGTTCAGCGAACGAACGGCGGACTCACGGCCCGGACCCGGACCCTTGATGCGCACTTCCAGCGACTTCACGCCGTAGTCGAGCGCAGCACGGCCTGCCTTTTCGGCAGCCACCTGGGCGGCGAACGGGGTCGACTTGCGGGAACCGCGGAAACCCGCGCCGCCCGAGGTCGCCCACGAGAGCGCGTTGCCCTGGCGGTCGGTGATCGTGATGATGGTGTTGTTGAAAGAAGCGTGGACGTGGGCGATGCCGTCGGTGACGACACGCTTGATCTTCTTCTTGGTTTTGGCAGCAGCCGGCTTAGCCATGGTCTGTGTCCCTTACTTCCTGATGGCCTTGCGCGGGCCCTTGCGGGTACGTGCATTGGTCCGGGTGCGCTGGCCGCGAAGCGGCAGGCCGCGACGGTGACGCAGGCCGCGGAAGCAGCCCAGGTCCATCAGACGCTTGATGGCGATGCCGATTTCGCGACGCAGGTCGCCCTCGACAACGTACTTGCCGACTTCGGCGCGCAGGCGCTCGACTTCCGGCTCGGAAAGGTCACGGATCTTGATGGTGGCGGTGACGCCAGCCGAGACACAGACCTTCTTGGAACGGGTACGGCCGATGCCGTAAATGCTCTGGAGCCCAACCCAGACATGCTTCTGGGCAGGCAGATTGACGCCCGCAATACGCGCCATAACGCGATCTCCAACTGATTGGCGGCCAGGACGGATTAATCCCGGCGGAGTGAACTGGAAAGTATACTTAGGTCTCGGGTTAATAGGAAGCCCTACCGCGCCCGGGGGCACAGCAAAGCCCGGCATGGGGAGTGTGCCCATGCTCCGGCGACGAATCTGGACTGGCTGGGACAAAGCGATCAACTGCCCTGCCCCAACCCCGCGCGCTACTCTGGCGCGCGGAACGGTCCGGATTCACCCGCGCGCGAGACCGCCGCGCGAGCCGCCCTTCAAGTTCGCCTTCTTCAGCAGGCTCTCGTACTGATGCGACATCAGATGAGCCTGGATCTGGGCGATGAAATCCATGACAACCACGACCACGATCAGCAGCGAGGTGCCGCCGAAGTAGAACGAGGTGCCCAGTTCGGTACGCATGACCTCCGGGAGGAGGCACACGAGGACCAGGTAGATCGCGCCGGCCGCGGTAAGGCGGGTCAGCACGCCGTCAATATAGTCGGCGGTCGACTTGCCCGGACGGATGCCCGGGATCAGCGCGCCCGACTTCTTGAGATTATCGGCCGTTTCCTGCGAGTTGAACACCAGTGCGGTGTAGAAGAACGCAAAGCCGACGATCAGACCCGCATACAGGATCATGTGCAGCGGCTCGCCCGGGTTCAGCCACTGGCTGACCCGATGCAGGGTCGAACCGGTGTTGCCCTGGCTGAACCAGTTGGCCGCCGTCGCCGGGAACATCACGATGCTCGAGGCGAAGATGGCCGGGATGACACCCGACATGTTCAGCTTCAGGGGCAGGAACGAGGACTGGTTCTGGTAGGCACTGCGACCACCGCTGCGGCGGGCGTAGTTGACCGTGATCCGGCGCTGGCCCCGCTCGACGAACACCACGAAGTAGGTGAAACCCACCACGATGGCGACGACCGCGATTGCGACCAGGGCGCTCATGTCGCCGTTGCGGATCTGCTCGAACATGCCGATGACGGCGGCGGGCAGGCCCGCGACGATGCCCGAGAAGATGATCAGCGAGACGCCGTTGCCGATACCCCGCTCCGTAACCTGCTCGCCCAGCCACATCAGGAACATGGTGCCCGCGGTCAACGCGATCACCGCGGTCAGGATGAAGCCCGGACCCGGGTTGTAGACCACCGCGATGCCCTGGCTGGCGCCGCCGGCCTGGAGGGCCGTGGCGATACCCCAGGCCTGGAACACGGCCAGCGGGATCGCACCCATGCGCGACCACTGGTTGATCTTGCGACGGCCCGACTCGCCTTCCTTCTGGATGGCCTTCAGGCTCGGCACGATCTGCACCAGCAGCTGCACGATGATCGATGCCGAGATGTACGGCATGACATTGAGTGCGAACAGGCTGAAGCGATGCAGGGCACCACCGGAGAACATGTTGAACATGTCCACGATCGTGCCCTTCTGGGTCTCCATCAACTGGAGCATCGCCTCCGGATTGACGCCCGGCACCGGGATGTAGCAACCGATGCGGTAGACAATCAGGGCACCAACGACGAACAGCAGGCGCTGACGGAGCTCGGTGAACTTCCCGAGCCCGCCACCGATACCGGCAACTGCATTGCTACCGCTGCGCGCCATCTAGTCCTTACTCCTCGACCTTGCCGCCGGCCGCTTCGATAGCGGCCTTGGCGCCGGCCGTAGCGGCCACGCCCTTGAGTACGAACTTCTTGGTGATCTCGCCCTTCTTGACGATGCGGGCCTGCTTGGCGTTGCTGTGGACCAGCTTGGCGGCCTTGAGCGCTGCGAAGTCGATCTCGCCAGCTTCCAGCTTTTCCAGCTGGTACATCATCACTTCGGCGGTGTCCTTGAGCAGCTTCGAACGGAAGCCGATCTTGGGCAGGCGACGCTGCATGGGCATCTGGCCGCCTTCGAAGCCAGCCTTGATCTTGCCCTTGCCGGAGCGTGCGAACGAGCCCTTGTGGCCGCGGCCGCAGGTCTTGCCCAGGCCCGAACCGATACCACGGCCGACGCGGGTGCGCTCCTGGCGGGCGCCTTCAGCGGGTTGCAGAGTGTTGAGACGCATATCGATTACTCCTCGACTTTGACGAGGTAGTGGAGCTGATTGATCAGACCGCGAACCTGCGGGCTGTCCTTCAGTTCACGCACATCGTTGAGCTTGTTCAGGCCCAGCGCACGCACCGACAGGCGGTGACGCGACTGGGTGCCACGCAGACCCTTGACCAGGCGCACCTTGACGGTGCCGCCCTGCTTGGCTTCGACCTTAGCCATGGTTCAGCTCCTCCACCTTCTTGCCACGCTTGGCGGCAATCTTCGCCGGCGAGTGCATGTCGCCCAGGCCCTTGAGGGTGGCGCGAACGAGGTTGATGGGGTTACGCGAACCGACGGCCTTGGCCAGCACGTTCTTCACGCCAACCGCTTCCAGGACAGCGCGCATCGCGCCGCCGGCGATCACGCCGGTACCTTCGGAAGCCGGCTGCATGAACACGCGGGCTGCGCCGTGACCGGCCTTGACCGAGTGCCACAGGGTGCCGTTGTTCAGGTCGACGTTGTTCATGCTCTTGCGGGCATATTCCATCGACTTCTGGATGGCGACCGGCACTTCGCGTGCCTTGCCGTAACCGAAACCAACCTTGCCGTTGCCGTCGCCCACCACCGTCAGTGCGGTGAAGGTGAACTGGCGACCGCCCTTGACGGTCTTGCTGACGCGGTTGACCGCGATCAGCTTCTCGATCATGCCATCGTCGATTTCTTCGCGGTTGCGGTCGCGATCACGACCCCGCGGTGCACGTTGTTCTTCTGCCATTTCGAATACTCGTTAGTTGAAGGATTTGCGGCGTGGCCGCTTATGGTTGTGGATTACCGCGGATGTTTCGCGAACCCGGGAACCCGTGGACGCGCCCGACACATACCGGTGTCGGCGGGGAAACTTCTGCGTGGGGCCGAAGCCCCACACATTCAAGTCAGGCGGTGAAGCCTTAGAACTGCAGGCCGCCCTCGCGAGCGGCATCGGCCAGCGCCTTGATGCGACCGTGGTAGCGGTAGCCCGAGCGGTCGAATGCGACCTTCTCGACACCGGCAGCCTTGGCCTTCTCGGCGATCGCACGACCGACCTTGATGGCGGCGTCGGAGTTCTTGCCGTTCTTCAGGCCTTCCTTGACGTCGGCCTGGACGGTCGAGGCCGCAGCCAGGACCTTGGAACCGTCGGCGGTGAAGACCTGGGCGTACAGATGCTGACCGGTGCGAAGCACCGTCAGGCGCGGCACGCCGAGATCGCGGATGTGCGAACGGGTGGACTTGGCGCGGCGCAGGCGAGCAATGTTCTTGTTCATTTCTATGTCTCCGAAAGCTGAAGAGCCGATTAGGCCTTCTTGGCTTCCTTGCGGATGATGACTTCGCCGGCGTACTTCACGCCCTTGCCCTTGTACGGCTCCGGCGGACGGAAGCCGCGGATCTTGGCCGCAACTTCACCGACGCGCTGCTTGTCCGCGCCCTGGACCAGGATCTCGGTCTGGGTCGGGGTGGCGATGGTGATGCCTTCCGGGGCCACGAACACGACCGGGTGCGAGAAACCGAGCGCCAGGCTCAGGTCCTTGCCCTGCATGGTGGCACGGTAGCCGACGCCGACCAGCTCGAGCTTGCGCTCGAAGCCTTCCGACACGCCCTTCACCAGGTTGGCGAGGATGGCGCGCAGGGTGCCGGTCAGCGGGATCAGCGCAGCGTCTTCGGTCGAGAACACGGCGTGGCCGTCCTCGAGCTTGACGGCGATGGCGGCAGGCTTGGCGACCGACAGGGTGCCCTTCGGGCCCTTGGCGCTGATCGAATCAGCCTGGATGTTCAGCTCGACGCCCTTCGGGAGGGCAACCGGCTTCTTGGCAACTCGGGACATGTCTATTCCTCCCTTAAGCCACGAAGCACAGGACTTCACCGCCGACGCCCTGCTGGCGCGCCTGCGCATCGGTCATGATGCCCTTCGAGGTGGAGATGATGGCGATGCCGAGGCCGCCGAGGACCTTGGGCAGCTCCGACTTGCCGCGGTACTGGCGCAGGCCCGAACGGGAGAAGCGCTCAAGGCGCTCGATCACCGGCTTGCCTTCGTAGTACTTCAGCGAGATTTCGAGTTCGGACTTGCCGGCGCTGACCGGGGTCACGCGCGAGTCCAGGATGTAACCCTCGTCCTTCAGCACCTTGGCGATGGCAACCTTGATGGTGGACGACGGCATCTTCACCGTCTGCTTGCGAACAGCGGCCGCATTCTTGATGCGAACCAGCATGTCGGCGATGGGATCAGTCATGCTCATGATTAATTACCTATGAGTAGCACCGATATCCGCGGGATTGCGAATTCAGTTGTAGGCCCGTGAGGGCAGCAAAACAGGCCGTTGGAGGGCGAACCCAAAAACGACCGGCACCCCGCCCTTCCGGCCGGAGTGCCTTGGAACGAGCGAGCCGGCAAGTCTATCAGACTTGCCGGCGCGTTTTGTTACCAGCTGGCCTTGCGCAGACCCGGAACGTCGCCGTTCATGGTCGCCTTGCGCAGCATGTTGCGGCCGAGGCCGAACTTGCGGTAGACGCCACGCGGACGGCCCGAGAGCACGCAACGGGTGCGCTGGCGGCTCGGCGAGGAGTCACGCGGCAGCTTCTGCAGCTTGACCACTGCATCCATCTTGTCCTCGTACGAGGCAGTCTGGCTGGAGATGATCTTCTTCAGTGCTTCGCGCTTGCTGCCGTGCTGCTTGGCAAGCTTGGCCCGCTTGATCTCGCGGTTGACCATGGAGGTCTTAGCCATTGTGTCAGTCCTATGGGATCAGTTACGGAACGGGAAGCGGAAGGCTTCCAGCAGTGCCTTGGCTTCGGCGTCGGTCTTCGCGGTCGTGGTGATCGCGATGTCCATGCCGCGCAGGGCGTCGACCTGGTCGAAGTCGATTTCCGGGAAGATGATCTGTTCCTTCACGCCCATGTTGTAGTTGCCACGGCCGTCGAACGAACGACCCGACACGCCGCGGAAGTCACGCACGCGGGGCAGCGAGATGTTGATCAGGCGATCCAGGAACTCGAACATCTGGGCGCGGCGCAGCGTCACCTTGCAACCGATCGGCCAACCGTCGCGGATCTTGAACGAAGCCACCGACACGCGGGACTTGGTCACGATCGGCTTCTGGCCAGCGATCTTGGTCAGGTCGGCAACGGCGTTTTCCAGGATCTTCTTGTTGGTCGCGGCTTCGCCGACGCCCATGTTGATCGTGATCTTGGAAAGGCGCGGCACTTCCATCGGGTTCTTGTAACCGAACTTCTGGGTCAGCGACGGGACGACTTCGTCCTTGTAGAACTTTTCAAGCCGGGTGGTCATATCAGCATTCCTTAGGCGTCAACCGCCTCACCGCTGGAGCGGAACACACGCAGTTTGCGTCCATCCTCCAGCACCTTGAAACCGATGCGCTCGCCCTTGCCGGTGGCAGGGTTGAAAAGCATCACGTTGGAAATGTGGATCGGCGCTTCGCGCTCGACCACGCCGCCAGGCTGTCCAGCCTGCGGGTTCGGCTTGGTGTGGCGCTTGACGATGTTGATGTTCGACACGACGACCTTCTCGCCGAGTACGCGCACAACGTCGCCCTTCTTGCCCTTGTCCTTGCCGGCGGTGACGATCACCTGATCGCCCTTGCGGATACGGTTCATATAAATTCCTCCGCTCAGAGCACTTCAGGAGCGAGCGAGACGATCTTCATGAACTTCTCGGTACGCAGCTCGCGGGTCACAGGCCCGAAGATGCGGGTACCAATCGGTTCCTGCTTGTTGTTCAGGAGCACGGCGGCATTGCCGTCGAAGCGGATCAGCGAACCGTCCGGGCGACGAACGCCCTTGCGGGTGCGGACCACGACGGCGTCATAGACGTCGCCCTTCTTGACCTTGCCACGCGGGATCGCGTCCTTCACGGTGACCTTGATGATGTCGCCGATGCCGGCGTAACGGCGCTTGGAGCCGCCGAGCACCTTAATGCACATCACTTCCTTGGCACCGGAATTGTCGGCGACGTCGAGGTAGCTTTGCATCTGGATCATGGTTCAGCCTCCTCTTATTCGGCCGCGCGGCTGACGATTTCAACCACGCTCCAGTTCTTGGTCTTGGACATCGGAGCAATCTCCTTCACTCGCACGATATCGCCTTCCTTGCAGGCGTTATCGGCGTCATGGGCGTGGAGCTTGGTCGAGCGACGGATGTACTTGCCGTACAGCGCGTGCTTGACCTGGCGCTCGACGAGCACGGTGACGGTCTTGTCCATCTTGTTGCTGACGACCCGGCCTTCAACCGTGCGCAGCGCCTTGTCTGTATTGTTGTCGGTCATTGCAGGGTCCTTACTTCTTCTCGCCGAGCAGCATGTTGACGCGAGCGATCTCGCGGCGCACACGGCGTGCATCGTGGGTCTTGGCGAGCTGGCCGGTGGCCTTCTGCATGCGGAGGGCGAAGCCCTCCTTGTGCAGCTCGACCAGGTGGGCCTTCAGTTCGTCGGCCGACTTCTCGCGAAGTTGCTTGAGTTCCATTAGCGCACCGTCCGGGTAACGAAAGTGGTGGTCACCGAGAGCTTGGCGGCGGCCAGACGGAACGCTTCACGCGCAATGTCTTCGCCCACACCTTCGATCTCGTAAATCATGCGACCAGGCTGGATCTGTGCGACCCAGTACTCGACGTTGCCCTTACCGGAGCCCATTCGGACTTCGATCGGCTTCTTGGTGATCGGCTTGTCGGGGAACACGCGGATCCACATCTTGCCGCCACGCTTGACGTAACGGCTGATGGAACGACGTGCTGCCTCGATCTGGCGCGCGGTCAGCTGACCGTGCGCCGTTGCCTTAAGGCCGTATTCGCCAAAGCTGACGGCATTGCCGCTCCAGCTCAGGCCATCATTGCGGCCCTTGTGTACCTTGCGGTACTTGGTTCGCTTGGGTTGCAACATGGCGGATTACCTCTGTTCGCGGGCCGAACGGCCCGGACGGTCGCTGCGATCACCGCGGTCACCACGGTCACCGCGATCGCTGCGCGGCGAATCGTCCTGCTTTTCCTGGCCGACCTGGGAGAAATCGAAGATCTCGCCCTTGTAGACCCATACCTTGATGCCGATGATGCCGTAGGTCGTCTTGGCTTCTGCGAAGCCATAGTCGATGTCGGCACGCAGCGTGTGAAGCGGAACGCGACCTTCGCGGTACCACTCCGAACGCGCGATCTCGGCGCCATTCAGACGGCCGGCGACGTTGACCTTGATGCCGAGGGCACCCAGGCGCATCGCGTTGCCGACAGCGCGCTTCATCGCGCGACGGAACATGATGCGGCGCTCCAGCTGCTGGGCGATCGACTCGGCGACCAGCTGCGCGTCGAGCTCCGGCTTGCGGACCTCGGTCACGTTGATGTGCGCCGGGACGCCCATCACCGCGCTCACTTCCTTGCGCAGCTTCTCGATGTCCTCACCACGCTTGCCGATCACCACGCCCGGACGGGCGGTGTGGATCGTCACGCGGGCGTTGTTCGCCGGACGCTCGATGAAGATCTTGGAGATGCCGGCCTGAGCCAGCTTCTTGCGCAGCAGGTCGCGGACCTTGAGGTCCGCCGCCAGGAACTCGGCGTACTGCTTCTTGTTGGCAAACCACTTGGAATTCCAATCCTTGGAGATGCCAAGGCGGATGCCAGTCGGATGTACTTTATGACCCATTGTCTGACTCCGCCTTACTTGCCCGCGCCAACAACCACAGTGATGTGGCTGGTGCGCTTGAGGATGCGGGTGCCGCGGCCCTTTGCACGCGCCATGAAGCGCTTCAGTGCGGGACCTTCGTCAACCATGATGGTCTTGACCTTGAGCTCGTCGATGTCGGCGCCCTGGTTGTTCTCGGCATTGGCGATGGCGGACTCGACGACCTTGCGGATCATCTGGGCAGCCTTCTTGTCCGAGAACTTCAGCAGGTTGATGGCGCGCTCGGCCGACAGGCCACGAACCTGGTCAGCGACCAGACGGGCCTTCTGCGGGGAGATGCGCGCGGTGCGCAGGATGGCTTTCGCTTCCATGGTCATCTCCTTACTTGCCCGACTTCTTGTCGCCGCCGTGACCCTTGAAGGTACGGGTCAGGGCGAACTCGCCAAGCTTGTGGCCAACCATGTTCTCGTTGACGAGCACCGGAATATGGTTCTTGCCGTTGTGCACGGCGATGGTGAAACCCACCATGTCCGGCAGGATCATCGAGCGACGCGACCAGGTCTTGATCGGCTTCTTGTTGTTACCCGCGGTCTCCACCTTCTTGACAAGATGGTGGTCGACGAACGGGCCTTTCTTAAGTGAACGTGCCATGGCCGATTAGCTCCTGCGATCGCGCACGATGAACTGCTGGGTGCGCTTGTTCTTACGGGTCTTGTAACCCTTGGTCGGAACACCCCACGGGGTGACCGGATGCGGGTTGCCCTGGCCAGCCTTGGCCTCACCACCGCCGTGCGGATGGTCGACCGGGTTCATGGCCGCACCGCGAACGGTCGGGCGGACGCCGCGCCAGCGCTTGGCGCCTGCCTTGCCCAGCTTCTCGAGGTTGTGCTCGTCGTTGCCGACTTCGCCGATGGTGGCGCGGCACTCGGCCGGCACCTTGCGCATTTCGCCGGAGCGAAGACGCAGCGTGGCGTAGCCCTGCTCGCGAGCGATCAGCTGCACGCCAGCGCCTGCGGCGCGGGCCAGCTGGGCGCCCTTGCCCGGCTTCATCTCGATGCAATGCACGGTGGAACCGACCGGGATGTTGGTCAGCGGCAGCGTGTTGCCGACCTTGATCGGGGCGTCACGGCCCGCGATCACCTGGTCACCGTCCTTCAGGCCCTTGGGGGCAATGATGTAACGGCGCTCACCGTCGACGTAGCACAGCAGCGCGATGTGCGCGGTGCGGTTCGGATCGTATTCGATCCGCTCAACGCGCGCCGGAATGCCTTCCTTGTCGCGCTTGAAGTCGATGATGCGGTAATGCTGCTTGTGACCACCGCCGACGTGGCGGGTGGTGATCCGGCCGTGGTGGTTACGACCGCCGGATTTGCTCTGCTTCTCGACGAGCGCCGCGTGCGGCGCGCCCTTGTGCAGGCCCGGGGTCACCACGCGAACCGCGCTGCGGCGGCCGGGGGAGGTGGGCTTGAAAGTCATCAATGCCATGGGTCTTTCCTCAGGCCTTGGCCATCACGTCGATCGACTGGCCTTCGGCCAGCGTCACGTACGCCTTGCGCCAGTCGCCGCGGCTGCCAGAGCGGAACTTGAAGGACTTGTTCTTGCCCTTCACGTTGACCACGTTGACTGCCTCGACCTTGACTTCGAACAGCTTTTCCACGGCGACCTTGATGTCGGCCTTGGTAGCGTCCGTCGCGACTTCGAAGACGTATTGGTTGGAAACTTCCTGCAGACGTGCGGTCTTTTCGGACACGCGCGGCGCACGGATGATGTTGTAGAGCTTGGCCTCGTTCATGCCAGCCACTCCTCGATCTTCTTGACGGCGTCAGCGGTGACCACGACCGAATCGGCGCCGACGAGGCTGACCGGATCCAGGCCCTGGACGTCACGCACTTCGACGTACGGCAGGTTGCGAGCCGAGAGGTACAGATTCTCGGAAGCGTCCTCGGTGACGATCAGCGGACGACGACCGACTTCCAGGCCCTTGAGCTTGGCGATCAGGCCCTGCGTCTTCGGCGCGTCGAGGTCGAACGACTCGACGACCATGATGCGGCCCTGGCGGTTGAGCTCGGACAGGATCGCGGCCATCGCGGCGCGGTACATCTTGCGATTGACCTTCTGCGCGAAGCTGCGCGGCTTGGCCGCGAAGGTCACGCCGCCGCCGACGAAGATCGGAGCCGTCAGCGCGCCATGACGCGCACCGCCGCCTTTCTGCTTCTTCGACTTCTTGGTGGTGCCGTTGACTTCCGAACGGGTCTTCTGCGCCTTGGTACCGGCACGACCGGCATTGCGGTAGGCAACGACCACCTGGTGGACCAGGTCTTCGCTGAATTCGCGGCCGAAGATCGCGTCGGAGACCGACACCGTCTTGGTGCTGTTATTGATGGCGAGTTCCATCGTCATCTCTCCTTATGCCTTGCTCGAGGGACGCACGATGACGTCGCCGCCCGGCGCGCCCGGCACCGCACCCTTGATCGCGATCAGGCCACGCTCTGCGTCTACCTTGACCACTTCCAGGCGCTGCGTGCTCTGGTTGACCGCGCCCATGTGGCCGGCCATCTTCTTGCCCGGGAACACACGGCCCGGCGTCTGGCGCTGGCCGATGGAGCCCGGCGAGCGGTGCGACAGCGAGTTACCGTGCGTCGCGTCGCCCATGGAGAAGTTCCAGCGCTTGATCGTGCCCTGGAAGCCCTTGCCCTTGGTGACGCCCTGGACGTCGACCAGCTGGCCGGCTTCGAAGATGTCGGCCTTGATCTCGCCGCCGATTTCGAAACCGTTGATCTGGTCGTCTTCAACACGCAGTTCCCACAGGCCACGACCGGCTTCAACCTTCGCCTTGGCGAGGTGACCGGCTTCGGGCTTGTTGATGAGCGCAGCGCGGCGCACACCGACAGTCACCTGCACGGCGCTGTAGCCGTCGGTTTCCTGGGTCTTGATCTGGGTGATCCGGTTCGGGGTGGCCTCGATGAGGGTCACGGGAACCGACTTGCCGTCTTCAGTGAAGAAGCGGCTCATGCCGGCCTTGCGACCGACGATGCCCAACGAATATTTCTTCGCGGTCATGGTGGTGGCCTCAGGTCAGCTTGATCTGTACGTCAACGCCAGCCGCGAGTTCGAGCTTCATCAGCGCGTCCACGGTCTTGTCGTTGGGGTCAACGATGTCCAGCACGCGCTTGTGCGTACGGGTCTCGTACTGGTCACGCGCATCCTTGTCGGCATGCGGCGAAACGAGGATGGTGTAGCGCTCGATCTTGGTCGGCAGCGGGATCGGGCCGCGCACTTGCGCGCCGGTCCGCTTGGCCGTCTCGACGATCTCGCTGGCCGAGCGGTCGATCAGGCGATGATCGTACGCTTTGAGCCGGATTCGGATCTTTTGGTCCGCCATGACGGAATTCCTTACGTTAAAAGAGCGACGGGCCGGCTTCTGGGTGTGCCGAACCCCTGGAATACGCAAACACCCCGGAGCTGCACCCTCGCTCCGGAGCTTCCCTGCCTGAAAAAACAAGGCAGACCGGTTTCCCGATCCGCCCAGACGGTGGAGTAGAACGCACGAAGCGCCCCGTTTAGCGTTCCTTGGAAGCCCGAGGGCCCAGAACGTACGGAGCGTTGCCGTGCGACATGTCCTTGTCTGGCGAATACGAGGCGCGTCCTGCACCTCATTTCGCTGGTTGCGGGGCCTTCTTGAAGGAAGGTCCGCAGTGGTCGTGCATTCTAACCGGATATCCACAGGTTGTGCAAGCACGACCGTGGTTACCGGGAAAAGGGGGCGTTCAGCCCCCCTCTCCCTGGCGCTTTGCGCCTGTCCCTCTCCCACGAGGGGAGAGGGGAAACGCATTGCGCTTCACTCCCCTTCCCTCTCCCCTTGCGGAGAGGGACGCCGCCGAAGGCGGCAGGGAGAGGGGTATTACTTGATGATCTTCGCCACCACGCCGGCGCCGACGGTGCGGCCGCCTTCGCGGATTGCGAAACGCAGGCCTTCGTCCATCGCGACCGGGTTGATCAGCGAGACGACCATCTTGATGTTGTCGCCCGGCATGACCATCTCGACGCCTTCCGGCAGCGTCACTGCGCCGGTGATGTCGGTCGTGCGGAAGTAGAACTGCGGGCGGTAACCCTTGAAGAACGGCGTGTGACGGCCACCCTCGTCCTTCGACAGCACGTACACCTCGGCTTCGAACTCGGTGTGCGGGGTGATCGAACCCGGCTTGCACAGCACCTGGCCGCGCTCAACGTCGTCACGCTTGGTGCCGCGCAGCAGCAGACCGGCGTTGTCGCCTGCCTGGCCCTGGTCCAGCAGCTTGCGGAACATCTCGACGCCGGTGACGGTCGTCTTCTGGGTCGGACGGATACCGACGATTTCGATTTCGTCGCCCACCTTGATGATGCCGCGCTCGATACGACCGGTCACCACGGTGCCGCGGCCCGAGATCGAGAACACGTCTTCCACCGGCATCAGGAACGCCTTGTCGACGTCACGCTCCGGCTGCGGAATGAACGTGTCCAGCGCCTCGACCAGCTTCAGGATCGACGGCACGCCGATCTCCGACTGGTCGCCTTCCAGCGCCAGACGGGCCGAACCGTGGATGATCGGGGTGTCGTCGCCCGGGAAGTCGTACTTCGACAGCAGCTCGCGAACTTCCATCTCGACCAGCTCGAGCAGCTCGGCGTCGTCGACCATGTCGGCCTTGTTCAGGAACACGACGATGTACGGCACGCCGACCTGGCGCGACAGCAGGATGTGCTCGCGCGTCTGCGGCATCGGGCCGTCAGCGGCCGAGCACACCAGGATCGCGCCGTCCATCTGCGCCGCACCCGTGATCATGTTCTTCACGTAGTCGGCGTGGCCCGGGCAGTCCACGTGTGCGTAATGGCGGTTCGGGCTCTCGTACTCGACGTGTGCGGTCGAGATCGTGATGCCGCGTGCCTTCTCTTCCGGCGCCGCGTCGATCGCGTCGTACGCCTTGAACTCGCCACCGAAACGCTCCGCGCCCACCTTCGTCAGTGCCGCCGTCAGCGTCGTCTTGCCGTGGTCGACGTGACCGATCGTGCCCACGTTCACGTGCGGCTTGGTGCGCTCAAACTTACCCTTGGCCATGATTGTCTCTCTTTAAAGTTTATTGCTTGTTCTGTGGTAACGAGGCGCCGGCGAGGGCCGGCGCCACGGGGACTTCAATTAACCGCCCTTCTTCATCACCGCATCGGCGATGTTGTTCGGGGCTTCGGCGTAATGGTCGAATTCCATCGTGAACGTCGCGCGACCCTGGGTCAGCGAACGGATCGTGGTGGCGTAACCGAACATTTCACCCAGCGGCACCATCGCATTGATGGTCTTGCCCGACGGCGTGTCGTCCTGGCCCTGGAGCAGGCCGCGACGACGGCTCAGGTCGCCCATCACGTCGCCGACATACTCTTCCGGCGTCACGACTTCGACCTTCATGATCGGCTCGAGCAGGACCGGATCGGCCTTGCGGAAGCCTTCCTTGAACGCCATCGACGAGGCGAGCTTGAACGCCATTTCCGACGAGTCGACGTCATGGTAGGAACCGAACACGAGCTTGACCTTGATGCCCACGACCGGGAAGCCGGCCAGCGGACCGCTGGTGATCGTCTCGCGCAGGCCCTTCTCGACCGCCGGGATGAATTCCTTCGGAATCACGCCGCCGGTGATGTCGTTGACGAACAGGAAATCGTTCTTGACGTCTTCGTTGGCACGGTCGGCTTCGTTCATCGGCGACAGCTCGATGACGACGTGGCCGTACTGGCCCTTACCGCCCGACTGCTTGGCGTGCTTGTAGTCCGACTTCACGTCCGACTTGCGGATGGTCTCGCGGTACGCCACCTGCGGCTTGCCGACGTTGGCCTCGACATTGAACTCGCGACGCATGCGGTCGACGATGATGTCCAGGTGCAACTCGCCCATGCCGGCGATGATCGTCTGGCCCGACTCTTCGTCCGTGCGAACGCGGAACGAAGGATCTTCCTGCGCCAGGCGGCCCAGTGCCATGCCCATCTTTTCCTGATCGGACTTGGTCTTGGGCTCGACCGCCATCGAGATGACGGGCTCCGGGAAGGTCATGCGCTCGAGGGTGATGATGTGATCCTGCGCGCACAGCGTGTCGCCGGTGGTCACGTCCTTCAGGCCCACGGCCGCGGCGATGTCGCCGGCGCGGACTTCCTTGATCTCGTCACGCTGGTTGGCGTGCATCTGCAGGATGCGGCCCACGCGCTCCTTCTTCGACTTGACCGGGTTGTACACCTGGTCGCCGGAGTTGAGCACGCCCGAGTAGACGCGGAAGAAGGTCAGCGAACCGACGAACGGATCCGTCATGATCTTGAACGCCAGCGCCGAGAACGGGTCGGTGTCGAGCGCCTTGCGGGTGTCTTCCTTGTCGTCCTCGTCCAGGCCCTGGACCGGCGGACGGTCGGCCGGCGACGGCAGCAGGTTGATCACGCCGTCAAGCATGGCCTGCACGCCCTTGTTCTTGAACGCCGAACCGCAGAAGACAGGCACGATCTCGACACGCAGGGTGCGCTCACGCAGGCCAGCGACAATCTCGGCCTCGGTCAGCTCGCCTTCGTTGAGGTACTTGTCCATCAGCTCTTCGGACGCTTCGGCGGCAGCTTCGATCATGAAGCTGCGCGCTGCTTCGGCCGTGGCCTGCAGATTCGCCGGGATGTCGCGGTACTCGAACTGGGTGCCCTGCGAAGCGACATCCCAATGGATGGCCTTCATCTTGAGCAGATCGACCACGCCCTCGAAGCCTTCTTCGGCGCCGATCGGCACCTGCATCGGCACGGCGTAGGCGCCCAGGCGCGAACGCAGCTGCTCGACGACCTTGTCGAAGTTGGCACCGGTGCGGTCCATCTTGTTCACGAACGCCATGCGCGGCACGGCGTACTTGTTGGCCTGGCGCCACACGGTCTCGGACTGCGGCTGCACGCCACCGACGGCGCACAGCACGAACACCGCACCGTCGAGCACGCGCAGCGAACGCTCGACTTCGATGGTGAAGTCGACGTGCCCAGGGGTGTCGATGATGTTCAAGCGGTGCTCAGGCAGGGACTTGTCCATGCCCTTCCAGAACGCGGTCGTAGCGGCCGACGTAATGGTGATGCCGCGCTCCTGCTCCTGCTCCATCCAGTCCATCGTCGCGGCACCTTCGTGCACTTCGCCGATCTTGTGACTGACACCGGTGTAGAACAGGATGCGTTCGGACGTGGTGGTCTTGCCGGCATCGATGTGAGCCATGATGCCGAAGTTGCGGTAACGCTCGATGGGAGTGGTGCGAGCCACGGGACCCTCTCGTAAGTTTTCAAATTCCAAATGGCCGGACGCCGCCTCAAAGGCGGCCTCCGGTTCGCATGGCGGCTTTCACGCCGCCGCGGCAGCACATGTCGTGCTGCTGAGTGGGGCGACCCCCTATATGGGGGCGCCCGGCTCAGATCACCAGCGGTAGTGGGCGAACGCCTTGTTCGCTTCCGCCATGCGGTGGGTTTCTTCGCGCTTCTTGATGGCGCCGCCGCGGCTTTCCGAGGCGTCGATCAGTTCGGCAGCGAGCTTGCGCGGCATGGTGTTCTCGCCGCGCTTGCGCGCCGACTCGATCAGCCAGCGCATGGCCAGCGCCATACGGCGCGAGGCACGGACTTCGACCGGCACCTGGTAGGTGGCACCGCCGACGCGACGCGACTTCACTTCGACCGCAGGCGAAACGTTGCCCAGTGCCTTCTCAACGAGCTCGAGGGCATTGGGGTTCTTCTCGCTGATGGCATCCATCGCGCCGTAGACGATCTTCTCGGCGACGGACTTCTTGCCGCTCTGCATGACCATGTTGATGAAACGGGCGATCGTCTCGCTGCCGTGCTTGGGGTCCGGCAGGACCGAACGCTGAGGGGTGGAACCTTTACGCGACATGGTGCGTACCTATTCTCGTGATTCTTGTACGGAGACCGAAACGGTCGTCCGGCTTAGGACTTCGGACGCTTGGCGCCGTACTTGGAGCGGCTCTGGCGACGCTTGGCGACACCGGCGGCATCAAGCGAGCCACGCACGGTGTGGTAGCGCACGCCCGGAAGGTCCTTGACGCGACCGCCGCGGATCAGCACGACCGAGTGCTCCTGCAGGTTGTGGCCTTCGCCGCCGATGTACGAAATGATCTCGTAGCCGTTGGTCAGGCGCACCTTGGCAACCTTACGCAGAGCCGAGTTCGGCTTCTTCGGGGTCGTGGTGTACACGCGGGTGCAAACGCCACGACGCTGCGGGCAGTTCGCGAGCGCCGGCGAGGCACTCTTGTAGGTGGTCGCCTGCCGCGGCTTGCGGACCAGCTGATTGATCGTCGCCATCTGGAACTCTTTGAAGAAGGCCTGGATTGGCCTTTCGTGGAAAAACGAACGGCACGCCGGAGCAATCCGGCATACCGAGACGAAAAAGTATAGCCCGCGCCGGACGTCACCGTCAACGCGAGCTAAACCGTGTGTTCCGCCCGGGCCGCCGAAGGCAGCCTGCGAGGTCGGAACTTCACTGCGATCCCGCCCATCCTGGGCCGAACACGAGGCGCATCCTGCATCCTCATTTCGTGATCTGGACGGCCCCACGAAGGGGCTGTCGGTATTTCCGTAATTGTAACCGGATTTGCCGGTCGAAACCAAGCCAATCCGGTGCGGGAACCAGGGCGGGAAATCCCGCCCTGCCCCTCTTGCTGCTTACGAGGCGCTTGAGTCGCCTTCGACCTCGGCCACTTCCGCAGCGATCGGCTCGACCGCCGAAGCGACCGGCGCCGACAGCGCTTCCATTTCCGAGTCGGTCAGGCCCGACGCGTTCTTGCGGCGCAGCGTGTGGTACGCCAGACCGGTACCGGCCGGGATCAGGCGGCCGACGATCACGTTCTCCTTCAGGCCGCGCAGACCATCGCGGGTGCCGCGGACGGCAGCCTCGGTCAGGACGCGGGTGGTCTCCTGGAAGGAGGCCGCCGAGATGAACGATTCGGTCGCCAGCGAGGCCTTGGTGATGCCCAGCAGGACCGGCTCGTAACCGGCCAGGATCTCGTTGCGACCGGTCAGGCGGGCGTTCTCTTCGATGAGACGCTGACGCTCGACCTGCTCGCCGTTGAGGAACTTGCTGTCGCCCTGGTCGGTGATCTCAACCTTGCGCAGCATCTGGCGAACGATCACCTCGATGTGCTTGTCGTTGATCTTCACGCCCTGCAGGCGGTAGACGTCCTGGATTTCCTTGGTCAGGTACACGGCCAGCGGCTCGACACCGAGCAGGCGCAGGATGTCCTGCGGGCTCGGCTCGCCGTCCACCACGGTCTCGCCCTTCTCCACGTGCTCGCCTTCGAACACGATGATCTGGCGGTACTTGGGGATCAGCTCTTCGTGCTCGTTGCCGTCGGTGTCCTTGATGATCAGGCGCTGCTTGCCCTTGGTGTCCTTACCGAAGGAGACGATGCCCGAACGCTCGGCCAGGACCGCCGGGTCCTTGGGCTTGCGTGCTTCGAACAGGTCGGCAACGCGCGGCAGACCGCCGGTGATGTCGCGGGTCTTCGACGCTTCCTGCGGGATCTTGGCGACCACGTCGCCCACGCCGACCGGCGCGCCGTCCTGCAGGTTGACGATCGAACGCGGCGGCAGCAGGTACTGCGCCGGCAGATCGGTACCCGGGATCGACAGGTCCTTGCCGTTCTTGTCGACGATGCGCACGATCGGACGCAGGTCCTTGCCCTGCGAGCCGCGACGCTTCGGATCGGTGATCTCGCGCGAAGCCAGGCCGGTCAGTTCGTCGGTCTTCTCGATCACGGTCACGCCATCGACGAAGTCGATGAAGCGAACGAAACCGGCGACTTCCGAAACGATCGGGTGGTTATGCGGATCCCAGCTGGCCACCGTCTGGCCGGCCTTGATGCTGGCACCGTCCTTGACGTTGACCGTGGCGCCGTACGGCAGCTTGTAGCGCTCGCGCTCGCGGCCGTGGCCGTCGAGCACCGACAACTCACCCGAACGCGACACCGCGACCAGGTGGCCACCGGCGTGATCGACGTGCTTGAGGTTGTTGAACTTGATGCTACCGGTGGTCTTGACCGTGACGTTGTCGATGGCGGCCGCACGCGAAGCGGCACCACCGATGTGGAACGTACGCATGGTCAGCTGCGTACCCGGCTCACCGATCGACTGCGCGGCGACAACGCCGACCGCTTCGCCGTGGTTGACCAGGTGACCGCGACCGAGGTCGCGACCGTAGCAGTGGGCGCAGACGCCGAACGAACTGCGGCAGGTGATCGTCGAACGGACCTTGATCGACTGCACGCTGGCGTCGTCGAGCTTCTGCACCCAACCCTCGTCGAGCAGGGTGTTGCGGGTGACGATCGGCTCGTCGTCGTTGCCCGGCAGGAACACGTCCTCGGCCACGACACGACCCAGCACGCGGTCGCGCAGCGGCTCGACCACGTCGCCGCCTTCCACGATCGGAGTCATGGTCAGGCCTTCGAGCGTGCCGCAATCGTCCTCGGTGATCACCACGTCCTGCGCCACGTCGACGAGGCGACGGGTCAGGTAACCGGAGTTCGCCGTCTTCAGCGCGGTATCGGCCAGGCCCTTACGAGCACCGTGGGTCGAGATGAAGTACTGGAGAACGTTCAGGCCTTCGCGGAAGTTCGCGGTGATGGGCGTCTCGATGATCGAGCCGTCCGGCTTGGCCATCAGGCCGCGCATACCGGCGAGCTGACGGATCTGGGCCTGCGAACCACGGGCGCCGGAGTCGGCCATGATGTAGATCGAGTTCATCGACTTCTGGTCGATGGTCTCGCCCTTGGCGTTGAGCACCTTCTCGGTGCCGATCGCGTCCATCATCGCCTTGGCCACGCGCTCGTTCGTGCGCGACCAGATGTCGACGACCTTGTTGTAGCGCTCGCCGGCGGTGACCAGGCCCGACTGGTACTGCTCCTGGATTTCCAGGACCTCGGCTTCGGCCTCGGCCAGGATGCCCTTCTTCTCGACCGGGATCAGCATGTCGTCGATGCCGATGGAGACGCCGGCGCGGGTCGCGTAGGCGAAGCCGGTGTACATCAGCTTGTCGGCGAACACGACCGTGTCCTTCAGGCCGAGCATGCGGTAGCAGGAGTTGATCAGTCGGCTGATGTTCTTCTTGGTCAGCTCGACGTTGGCCAGCGCGAACGGCAGGCCCTCCGGCAGGATCTCGCGCAGCAGGGCGCGACCCACGGTCGTGTCGACGATCGAGGTCTTCTGCTCGCTGGTGCCGTCGTCGTTGTTCACCGTCTCGGTGATGCGGACCTTGCACTTGGCGTGCAGCTGCACGACGCGGTTGTCGTAGGCGCGCTTGACTTCGGCGACGTTGGCGAACGCCATGCCCTCGCCTGCCTTGTTCTCAAGGCCGCGGGTCATGTAGTACAGGCCCAGCACGACGTCCTGCGACGGCACGATGATCGGCTCGCCGTTGGCCGGCGACAGGATGTTGTTGGACGCCATCATCAGCGCACGCGCTTCCAGCTGGGCTTCCAGCGAGAGCGGCACGTGGACGGCCATCTGGTCACCGTCGAAGTCGGCGTTGAACGCGGTGCAGACCAGCGGGTGCAGCTGGATGGCCTTGCCTTCGATCAGCACCGGCTCGAACGCCTGGATGCCCAGGCGGTGCAGCGTCGGTGCGCGGTTGAGCAGGACCGGATGCTCGCGGATCACCTCTTCGAGGATGTCCCACACCTCGGCCTCTTCGCGCTCGACGAGCTTCTTGGCGGCCTTGATGGTGGTGGCCAGGCCACGGCGCTGCAGCTTGGCGAAGATGAAGGGCTTGAACAGCTCGAGCGCCATCTTCTTCGGCAGGCCGCACTCGTGCAGGCGCAGCGTCGGGCCGACCACGATGACCGAACGGCCCGAGTAGTCGACGCGCTTGCCCAGCAGGTTCTGGCGGAAGCGACCCTGCTTGCCCTTGATCATGTCGGCGAGCGACTTGAGCGGGCGCTTGTTGGTGCCGGTGATGGCACGGCCGCGACGGCCGTTGTCCATCAGTGCGTCAACCGACTCCTGCAGCATGCGCTTCTCGTTGCGCACGATGATGTCGGGCGCATTGAGTTCGAGCAGGCGACGCAGGCGGTTGTTGCGGTTGATGACGCGGCGGTACAGGTCGTTGAGGTCGGAGGTCGCGAAACGGCCGCCGTCCAGCGGAACCAGCGGACGCAGGTCCGGCGGCAGCACCGGCAGCACGGTCATGACCATCCACTCCGGGCGGTTGCCCGACTCGAGGAAGGCTTCGACCAGCTTGATGCGCTTGGTGAGGCGCTTGAGCTTGGTTTCGCTGCCGGTCGAGGAGATCTCTTCCCTCAGCTGCACCATCTCAGACTGCAGGTCGATCGTGCGCAGCAGCTCGTAGACGGCCTCGGCGCCCATGGCGGCCTCGAAGTCGTCGCCGTGCTCCTGGCGCGCCTGCAGGAACTGTTCTTCGGTGAGCAGGTTGCCGCGCTCGAGCGCGGTCAGGCCTGGCTCGGTCACGACATACGCTTCGAAGTACAGGATGCGCTCGATGTCACGCAGGGTCATGTCCAGCATCAGGCCGATGCGCGACGGCAGCGACTTGAGGAACCAGATGTGCGCGACCGGTGAAGCCAGGTCGATGTGGCCCATGCGCTCGCGACGGACCTTGGCCAGGGTGACCTCGGTGCCGCACTTTTCGCAGACGACGCCACGGTGCTTCATGCGCTTGTACTTGCCGCACAGGCACTCGTAGTCCTTGATCGGACCGAAGATGGCGGCGCAGAACAGGCCGTCACGCTCGGGCTTGAACGTGCGGTAGTTGATCGTTTCCGGCTTCTTCACTTCGCCGAACGACCACGAACGGATCAGGTCGGGCGAAGCCAGCGCGATCTTGATCGCATCGAAGTCGATGGTCTGTCGCTGCTGGTTGAACAGATTCAGAAGGTCTTTCATGGTTTTCTCCGGGAATCGGGAATAGAGATCGGGGAAGCGTCAGATCGGGCTTCTGGGCGGGAGCCGGTCGCTTGCGCGATGCCGACTCCCTTCCGGACTGCCCTGAGTTTCCTCAGTTCTCTTCCAGCTCCATGTTGATCGCGAGCGAGCGGATTTCCTTCACAAGCACGTTGAAGGACTCCGGCATGCCGGCGACCATTTCGTACTCGCCGTCGACGATGTTCTTGTACATCTGGTTGCGGCCCTGCACGTCGTCGGACTTCACCGTCAGCATTTCCTGCAGGGTGTAGGCCGCGCCGTAGGCTTCCAGCGCCCAGACTTCCATCTCACCGAAGCGCTGGCCACCGAACTGCGCCTTGCCGCCCAGCGGCTGCTGGGTGACGAGCGAGTACGGACCAGTGGAACGGGCGTGCATCTTGTCGTCGACCAGGTGGTTCAGCTTCAGCATGTGCATGTAGCCGACCGTGACCGGACGCTCGAACGACTCACCGGTGCGGCCATCGAACAGCATGGTCTGGCCGCTGGTGGGCAGGTCGGCGAGCTCGAGCATGCGCTTGATCTCCGACTCGGCGGCACCGTCGAACACCGGGGTTGCCATCGGCACGCCGTCGATCAGGTTATGGGCGAGCGTCAGCAGTTCCGCGTCGTTGAACTGCGTCAGGTCGACGCGGTCACCGGCGATCTTGGTGTCGTGGTTGTAGATGTCGTCGAGGAACTGACGCAGCTCGGAGACCTTCTGCTGTGCTTCCAGCATGCGCTGGATCTTCTGGCCCAGGCCCTTCGCGGCCCAGCCCAGATGCACTTCGAGGATCTGGCCGATGTTCATACGCGACGGCACGCCCAGCGGATTGAGCACGATGTCGACGGTCTGGCCGTCGGCGGCGTACGGCATGTCCTGCACCGGCACGATGGTCGACACGACACCCTTGTTGCCGTGGCGGCCGGCCATCTTGTCGCCCGGCTGGATGCGGCGCTTAACGGCGAGGAACACCTTCACCATCTTCAGCACGCCCGGTGCGAGGTCATCGCCCTGGGTGATCTTGCCGCGCTTGTCGGCGAAGCGCTTCTCGAACTCGGCTTTGTGGACCTCGATCTGCTTCTGCGCGCGCTCGATGGCCTCGACCGCTTCCTCGTCCTTCATGCGCAGGGTGAACCAGTCCTTGCGGGACAGGCCCTCGAGCACGAGCGAGGTGACGGTGTCACCCTTCTTCAGGCCACCGCCGCCATTGGCGACGCGACCGATCAGCTGGGTGCGCAGGCGGTCATAGATCGCCGCTTCGAGGATGCGGTACTGGTCGTCGAAGTCCTTCTTGACGCGACGGATCTCGTATTCCTCGATCTGGCGCGCGCGCTTGTCCTTCTCGATGCCGTCGCGGGTGAAGACCTGCACGTCGATGACGGTGCCGTCCATGCCCGGCGGAACGCGCAGCGAGCTGTCCTTAACGTCGGAGGCCTTCTCGCCGAAGATCGCGCGAAGCAGCTTCTCTTCCGGGGTCAGCTGCGACTCGCCCTTCGGCGTGACCTTGCCGACCAGGATGTCGCCGGCACGCACTTCGGCGCCGATGTAGACCACGCCCGACTCGTCGAGGCGGTTGAGGGCCTGCTCGGAGACGTTCGGGATGTCGGCGGAGATTTCCTCCGGTCCCAGCTTGGTGTCGCGGGCGACGCAGGTCAGCTCTTCGATGTGGATCGTGGTGTAACGATCCTGCTCGACCACGCGCTCGGAGAGCAGGATCGAGTCCTCGAAGTTGTAGCCGTTCCACGGCATGAACGCGACCAGCATGTTCTGGCCGAGCGCGAGCTCGCCGATGTCGGTCGACGGACCATCCGCCAGCACGTCGCCGCGCGCAACCACGTCACCGACATTCACCAGCGGACGCTGGTTGATGCAGGTGTTCTGGTTGGAGCGGGTGTACTTGATCAGGGTGTAGATGTCGACGCCGGCATCGGTCTCGCCAACGATTTCCTTCTCGTTGACCTTGACCACGATGCGGCCTGCGTCGATCTGCTCGATCACGCCACCGCGACGGGCATTGACGGTCACGCCCGAGTCACGCGCCACGGCGCGCTCGATGCCGGTACCGACCAGCGGCTTCTGCGCACGCAGCGTCGGCACGGCCTGGCGCTGCATGTTGGCGCCCATCAGTGCGCGGTTTGCGTCATCGTGCTCGAGGAACGGCACCAGGGCCGCAGCGACCGACACGGTCTGCATCGGCGAGACGTCCATGAAGTGGATCTCGCTCGGCGGACGCAGCATCGACTCGCCCTGGTAACGGCAGGCGACGAACTGGGCGGTGATGTTGTTGTCGTCGTCGGTCGGTGCATTGGCCTGGGCGATGACGTACTCGTTCTCTTCGATCGCCGACAGGTACTCGACGGCGTCGGTGACGCGGCCGTCGATGACCTTGCGGTACGGCGTCTCGAGGAAGCCGTAGCGGTTGGTGCGGGCGAACACGGCGAGCGAGTTGATCAGGCCGATGTTCGGGCCTTCCGGCGTCTCGATGGTGCAGACGCGACCGTAGTGGGTCGGGTGCACGTCGCGGACTTCGAAGCCGGCGCGCTCACGGGTCAGGCCGCCCGGGCCGAGGGCCGAGACGCGACGCTTGTGGGTGACTTCCGACAGCGGGTTGTTCTGGTCCATGAACTGCGACAGCTGCGAGGAGCCGAAGAACTCCTTGATCGCGGCGGCCACCGGCTTGGCGTTGATCAGCTCCTGCGGGGTCAGGCCTTCGGACTCGGCCATCGACAGGCGTTCCTTGACCGCGCGCTCGACGCGGACCAGGCCGACGCGGAACACGTTCTCGGCCATTTCGCCGACCGAACGCACGCGACGGTTGCCCAGGTGGTCGATGTCGTCGACCGTGCCGCGACCGTTGCGGATCTCGGTCAGCACGCGGATCACGTCGAGGATGTCGGACGTGGCGCCGTTGGCGTTGCGCAGGCGCACCGACTCCTCGTCCTTGCGCTCGGCAAAGTACTTGGCGTCATAGAGCACCGAAGCGCCCTCGGTTTCCTTGCGGCCGAGGCGACGGTTGAACTTCATCCGGCCCACGGCCGACAGGTCGTAGCGCTCGAAGGTGAAGAACAGGTTGTGGAACAGGTTCTGCGCGGCGTCCTTGGTCGGCGGCTCGCCCGGACGCATCATGCGGTAGATCTCGACCAGCGCTTCCAGCTGCGTCTTCGACGGATCGATGCGCAGGGTGTTGGACAGGTAAGCGCCGCGATCGAGGTCGTTCACCCACAGGGTGCCGACCGCGTCGATGCCGGCCTTGCGGAAGGCGGCCAGCTGGTCTTCGTTGATCTCGTCGTTGGCCGTGGCCAGCAGTTCGCCGGTCTTCGAATCGACGACGTCGTGCGAGAGGATGCGACCGACCAGGTAGCTGTCCGGCACGGCCAGGGCGGCAATACCCGAGGCCTCCAGCTGCTTGACGTGGCGCGCGGTGATGCGCTTGCCAGCCTCGACGATGATCTTGTCGCCATCGGCCAGGTCGAAGTCGAGCGTTTCACCACGCAGGCGCTCGGAGACCAGCTCCCACTGCACGCCCTCGGGCATGATGTGGAAGGTGTTGATCTCGAAGAACTCGCGCAGCATTTCTTCGTTGTTGTAGCCCAATGCGCGCAGCAGCACGGTCACCGGCAGCTTGCGGCGACGGTCGATACGGGTGAACAGCGCATCCTTCGGGTCGAACTCGAAGTCGAGCCAGGAACCGCGGTAAGGAATGATGCGGGCGCTGTACAGCAGCTTGCCCGAGCTGTGGGTCTTGCCGCGGTCGTGGTCGAAGAACACGCCCGGGCTGCGGTGCAGCTGCGAGACGATGACGCGCTCGGTGCCGTTGACGATGAAGGTGCCGTTGTCGGTCATGAGCGGAATCTCGCCCATGTAGACCTCCTGCTCCTTCACGTACTTGATGGCCTTGGTCGACGACTCACGGTCGTAGATCACCAGGCGCACGGTCACGCGCAGCGGGGCGCCGTAGGAGAGTCCGCGGTTACGGCACTCGCGCTCATCGAACGGCGGATCGCCCAGCTTGTAGCCGACGTATTCCAGGGCGGCGTTGCCGCTGTAGCTGGAGATTGGGAACACCGACTTCAGGGCCGCGTGCAGGCCGCGGTCGGCGCGCTTGGCCGGGTCGATGTTTTCCTGCAGGAACTCGCGGTACGAGTCGACCTGGATGGCCAGCAGGAAGGGAATTTCGAGGATGGATTTGCGCTTGCCGAAATCCTTGCGAATTCGCTTCTTTTCGGTGAACGAGTAGATGGCCTTGGAGGCCGTCGTCATGGAAGCTGTGGTCATGGTGAGCTACCGCCTCGGAGATTTTCGGTGGCTTGCCTGCGCGGCAAACCGGGGGATCAAAATTGCCAGTGGGAAGTCGCTGGTATTGCCGGCACCAGCACGCCTTCTCCCGCTACTTCCGACTGTCAACTCGTTGGTAACGCCTATTTCTTGCCGCCCCCTCAGGACATACCCTTCAGGAACGGCCAAAGGCCGGGGACTTTCGTCCCCAGCCTCAGGTGGTCGCCAGTACTACGCTCTTAACAAGAGCCGGCGACACAAGTACTGAATTACTTCAGCTCGACCGATGCGCCGGCAGCCTCGAGGTCCTTCTTGAACTTCTCGGCTTCGTCCTTCGAGACGGCTTCCTTCACGGTCTGCGGAGCACCTTCGACGAGGTCCTTCGCTTCCTTCAGGCCCAGGCCGGTGATGGCGCGGACGGCCTTGATGACTTCGACCTTCTTCTCGCCGGCAGCCTTCAGGATGACGTTGAACTCGGTCTGCTCTTCGACGACGGCGGCGGCAACGGCCGGACCGGCAGCGACGATCGGAGCGGCGGCGGAGACGCCGAACTTCTCTTCGATCGCCTTGACCAGCTCCATCACCTCGAGAAGGGTCTTCTCGGCAATGGCGTCGACGATCTGTTCGTTGGACAGGGACATGTTATTAACCTCTGGAAATTGATCTTACGAATCGATTAGTAAAGCGAGCTACGACAGGTACCAGCGTCTTACGCCGGTTCCGCCACTGCTTCGGCTTCGGCGTCGGCAACATCGCCACCGCCCTGCTTGTCGGCCACTGCCTTGACGGCGCGGGCGAACATCGTTGCCGGCTCGTTGAGGACGCGGGCCAGCATGGCCAGAGCCTGTTCGAGGGTCGGCAGCGAAGCGAGGACTTCGACGTGGCTGGCCGGATAAACCTGGCCACCCATCGCGACGACCTTTGCCTGCAGCTTGTCGTTACCCTTGGCGAATTCCTTGATCAGACGACCGGCAGCGCCGGGTTCTTCCATCGAGAACGCGTACAGCAGCGGACCGGTGAGCACGTCTTTAGCGCACTCGTATTCGGTACCGACGACGGCGCGCGAAGCCAGGGTGTTCTTGACAACTTTCAAGAAAACGCCGGTTTCACGAGCCTTCTTGCGCATCGCGGTCATCTGACTGACCGTGGTGCCCGCGTACTCGACAGCAATCAAGGAGTGGGCCTTGGCGGCGACTTCTGCCAGCTCGGCTACTACTTCTTGCTTCTGGGACAGATTGAGAGCCATTGCACTCCTCCAAATGAACTCCGCTTACGGCTCCTGCCGCTTGCGGTCCTGGGCGATACCGTCCGTGGCATCGGGGATGCGCGAACATCCCGGTGGTGGCCACTCCAGAAAAATTTCCAGAAGGCACCATCTACGCAGGCCGACCCGAACGAGTCCGGATTAAGCAGCCCCGCTTCCACCGACGGCGATTCCCTGCCATGTCGAGCATCCATGCCCGTCGCCGGTAGGCGCTGACCGCACCTGCGGTCTTTGACGGCTATCGCTTCGGGTTTGCACCCTGGGCGATGCCCTCAAAAGTTTGTCTCCGGCGTGTACCCCGGAGACGTGTTTCGCACTTGCAAGACGCTCGCGCATTGCGCGAGCGCAATGCATTACTTCAGGGTCAGCGTGCCCTGGTCCACGGCGACGCCGGGGCCCATGGTGGTGCTGATCGAGATCTTCTGCAGGTACTGGCCCTTGGCGGACGACGGCTTGGCCTTGATCAGGTCGAGCAGCAGCGCGGTCAGGTTTTCCTTCAGCGAGGCGTCTTCGAACGAAGCCTTGCCGATGGTGCAGTGGATGATGCCGGCCTTGTCGGTGCGGTAACGCACCTGGCCGCCCTTGGCGTTCTTCACGGCTTCGGCCGGGTTCGGCGAAACGGTGCCGACCTTCGGGTTCGGCATCAGGCCACGCGGGCCGAGCACCTGGCCCAGCTTGCCGACGACGCGCATGGCGTCCGGGGTGGCGATGACGACGTCGTAGTTCAGGTCGCCGGCCATCATCTTCTCGGCCAGGTCGTCCATGCCCACGGCTTCGGCGCCAGCGGCGATGGCTTCGTCAGCCTTCGCGCCGGCGGGGGCGAACACCGCCACGCGCACCGACTTGCCGGTACCGGCCGGCAGCACGGTCGAACCGCGAACCTGCTGGTCGGACTTCTTCGCGTCCACGCCCAGGCGCACAGCGACGTCGACGGACTCGACGAACTTGGCCTTGGTGGCGGTCTTCACGATCTTGAGTGCGTCGTCGATGGCGTACGTCTTGCCCGGGACAACTGCGGCCTGGATGGCCTTTTCGCGCTTGGTCATTGCCATGTCTTAACCCTCCACCACCAGACCCATGCTGCGGGCCGAACCCGCAATCGTCTTCACCGCTGCATCCAGGTCGGCTGCCGTGAGGTCAGCTTCCTTCTGCTTGGCGATCGCTTCGAGCTGGGCGCGGGTGACCTTGCCCACCTTCTCGGTGTTCGGGCGCTTGGAGCCCGAGGCGACGCCGGCGGCCTTCTTCAGCAGCACCGAAGCCGGGGTCGACTTGGTGATGAAGGTGAAGGTACGGTCCGAGTACGCGGTGATGATGACCGGGGTCGGCAGACCCGGCTCGAGCTTGGAGGTCGCGGCGTTGAAGGCCTTGCAGAACTCCATGATGTTCAGGCCGCGCTGGCCCAGGGCCGGGCCGACGGGCGGCGACGGGTTGGCCTGGCCGGCCTTGACCTGCAACTTGATGTAACCGACTACTTTCTTAGCCATTTCTCTCTCTCCGGGTGCAAACGCCTGGACTTCAGGCTCCCCATCGCGCCGGGAAAATCACGTGTCCCGACATCACGTTGTAAGGTGATTCTTCAGCACGCCGACGGCCGCCATGCGGCGGCCGGGGCTTCTGGATCGCGCTAAGAGCGGCGAGCCAGCAAGTATATCAGCTATTTAGCGCCGGATGCCACGCCCCGGCGCCGAGCCGGGTCAGGCCTTCTCGACCTGCCCGAATTCCAGCTCGACCGGGGTCGAGCGGCCGAAGATGAGCACGGCCACGCGCAGGCGGCTCTTCTCGTAGTTGATCTCTTCGACCACGCCGTTGAAGTCGTTGAACGGGCCATCGACGACCCGGACCATCTCGCCCGGCTCGAACAGCACCTTGGGCTTGGGCTTCTCGACGCCTTCCTGCACGCGCTGCAGGATCATGTCGGCCTCGTGGTCGGCGATCGGCAGCGGACGGTCGGCGGTGCCGCCGATGAAGCCCATCACCTTCGGGGTCTCCTTGACCAGGTGCCAGCTCTCGTTGTCCATGCGCGGGATGCCCGCTTCGTCATGGGTCGCGATCTGGACCAGGACATAGCCCGGGAAGAACTTGCGCTCGGAGCGGCGCTTCTGGCCGGAGCGCATTTCCACGATCTCTTCGGTCGGGACCAGCACTTCGCCGAAACGCTCCTGCATGCCGTCGCGCACGATGCGGTCACGCAGCGCCTGCGCCACGGACTTCTCGAAGCCCGAGTAGGCATGTACCACGTACCAACGCTTATGCACTTCGCTCATTTCTTCAGCGCCCCAGCAGGAACTTGACTGCGGCCTGGATCACCACGTCGAAACCGGCCAGGATCAGGCTCAGCACCGCGACGGCAATCATGACCACCCAGGTGGTGCGCATGGCTTCCTGGCGGGTCGGCCAGACAACCTTGCGCAGCTCGAAGCGCGATTCAGACAGGAATTCGCGGGTTTGCAGGCCCTTGGAGCTGGTCAGGAACACACCGGCACCCAGGACCAGGCCGCCAGCGACGGCCAGGGCGCGCAGCGCGCCGGCCCACTGGTCGAAGTAGATGTAAGCGGCCACGCCCGCGGCGACCAGCAGCACGGCAAGTGCGTACTTGACGATATCGCCGGCGGAGGAGGATCCGTGTTGTTCGACCTTGCTGTTCATCCGATCCATCGCGCGGCGGTGAAGCCACGTCTGTAGGTGGTACGACCCGACCACGGATGACCGGGGCTCTGCGGGAGCGCCCGCATGAAGTGGCACGCCAGGAGGGACTCGAACCCCCAACCTGCGGTTTTGGAGACCGCTGCTCTGCCAATTGAGCTACTGGCGTACATCGATAAAAGCTTAACGGATTTGCCGGAAGCGGGTTGGACCCGATTTCAGCCCCGGAGTTCAGGGCTCCGGCTCAGTTCAGAATCCGGCCCCTTAGACAGCGACGGCGAGCCGTTGCCGACTCGCCGGGAAGTCCACAACATCTACGGCTAAACCAACAAATCCGGGCGCGCTCGCGCGCGCCCGGATCAAATCATTACTTGATGATCTTCGCCACCACGCCGGCGCCGACGGTGCGGCCGCCTTCGCGGATTGCGAAACGCAGGCCTTCGTCCATCGCGACCGGGTTGATCAGCGAGACGACCATCTTGATGTTGTCGCCCGGCATGACCATCTCGACGCCTTCCGGCAGCGTCACTGCGCCGGTGATGTCGGTCGTGCGGAAGTAGAACTGCGGGCGGTAACCCTTGAAGAACGGCGTGTGACGGCCACCCTCGTCCTTCGACAGCACGTACACCTCGGCTTCGAACTCGGTGTGCGGGGTGATCGAACCCGGCTTGCACAGCACCTGGCCGCGCTCAACGTCGTCACGCTTGGTGCCGCGCAGCAGCAGACCGGCGTTGTCGCCTGCCTGGCCCTGGTCCAGCAGCTTGCGGAACATCTCGACGCCGGTGACGGTCGTCTTCTGGGTCGGACGGATACCGACGATTTCGATTTCGTCGCCCACCTTGATGATGCCGCGCTCGATACGACCGGTCACCACGGTGCCGCGGCCCGAGATCGAGAACACGTCTTCCACCGGCATCAGGAACGCCTTGTCGACGTCACGCTCCGGCTGCGGAATGAACGTGTCCAGCGCCTCGACCAGCTTCAGGATCGACGGCACGCCGATCTCCGACTGGTCGCCTTCCAGCGCCAGACGGGCCGAACCGTGGATGATCGGGGTGTCGTCGCCCGGGAAGTCGTACTTCGACAGCAGCTCGCGAACTTCCATCTCGACCAGCTCGAGCAGCTCGGCGTCGTCGACCATGTCGGCCTTGTTCAGGAACACGACGATGTACGGCACGCCGACCTGGCGCGACAGCAGGATGTGCTCGCGCGTCTGCGGCATCGGGCCGTCAGCGGCCGAGCACACCAGGATCGCGCCGTCCATCTGCGCCGCACCCGTGATCATGTTCTTCACGTAGTCGGCGTGGCCCGGGCAGTCCACGTGTGCGTAATGGCGGTTCGGGCTCTCGTACTCGACGTGTGCGGTCGAGATCGTGATGCCGCGTGCCTTCTCTTCCGGCGCCGCGTCGATCGCGTCGTACGCCTTGAACTCGCCACCGAAACGCTCCGCGCCCACCTTCGTCAGTGCCGCCGTCAGCGTCGTCTTGCCGTGGTCGACGTGACCGATCGTGCCCACGTTCACGTGCGGCTTGGTGCGCTCAAACTTACCCTTGGCCATGACAGTCGACTCTCGCTTGTAGGACGGAATTACGTTGGTGGATCGCTTGTAGTGGTGCTCACGAAAGGAATCGAACCTTCGACCTCCTCCTTACCAAGGAGGTGCTCTACCGACTGAGCTACGTGAGCAGATTGTGCCTAGCAGGTGGGACGTCGCGGCGTTCAATGGAGCGGGAGACGGGAATCGAACCCGCACCATCAGCTTGGAAGGCTGAGGTTCTACCGTTGAACTACTCCCGCGCCGGAACCTACCTGCTTGGGTACTGCGCCGATGGTTGGTAACGCCACCGGTTTGTTGCCTGACCACGTGAATCAACTGCTTGTGGCTTGAAACTACTGGCCTTGCGACCGGGTGAATCTGGTGGAGGGAGGTGGATTCGAACCACCGAAGGCGTAAGCCAGCAGATTTACAGTCTGCCCCCGTTGGCCGCTTGGGTATCCCTCCAAAAGAGCCCGCAATTTTGGGACCGGTCGGCGGGGTTGTCAACGATGTTTACACATCTATTTTCACATTAGCGGCAAAATCTCATCAAAACGCTGCCCGCAAGCCCGAAGGCAAGCGGACGGACACTCAGACGTTGAAGCGGAAATGCAGCACGTCGCCTTCCTGGACGCGATATTCCTTGCCTTCCAGGCGCAGGCGACCAGCGTCGCGGGCACCGGACTCGCCTTTGTACTTGATGTAGTCGTCATACGCGATGGTTTCGGCGCGGATGAAGCCCTTCTCGAAGTCGGTGTGGATCACCGCGGCCGCCTGCGGCGCGGTCGAGCCGCCCTTCACCGTCCATGCGCGGACTTCCTTCACGCCCGCGGTGAAGTAGGTCTGCAAGCCCAGCAGCTTGTACGCGGCGCGGATGACCCGGTTCAGGCCCGGCTCGTCGAGGCCGAGGTCGGTCAGGAAGGCGTCGCGGTCGGCGTCCTCGAGCTGGCTGAGCTCCTCCTCGATCGCCGCGCACACCGGCACCACCTCGGCGCCCTCGCCCACCGCGCGCTCGCGCACGGCGTCCAGGTGCGGGTTGTCGTGGAAACCGTCCTCGAGGACGTTGGCGACGTACATGACCGGCTTGAGGGTCAGCAGGAACAGGTCGCGCACCTGCAGGCGGTCGTCTTCGGACAGGCCCAGCGCGCGCGCCGGCTTGCCCGAATCGAGCCCGGCGCGGACCCGGCCCAGCACCTCGACGCGGATCTTGGCGTCCTTGTCGCCGGTCTTGGCGGTGCGCTCGGCGCGCTGCAGCGCCTTTTCCACCGATTCCAGGTCGGCCAGGGCCAGCTCGGTGTCGATGGTCTCGATGTCGGCGATCGGGTCGACCTTGTTGTTGACGTGGATGACGTCCGGATTCTCGAAGCAGCGCACCACGTGGGTGATCGCGTCGACCTCGCGGATGTGGGCCAGGAACTTGTTGCCCAGGCCCTCGCCGCTGGCGGCGCCGGCGACCAGGCCGGCGATGTCGACGAACTCGACCGCGGTCGGGATGCACTTCTGCGGCTTGACGATCTCCGACAGCGCGATCAGGCGCGGATCGGGCACCGGTACCACGCCGACGTTAGGTTCGATCGTGCAGAACGGGAAGTTGGCCGCCGCGATGCCGGCCTTGGTCAGGGCGTTGAAGAGGGTCGACTTGCCGACGTTAGGCAGGCCGACGATGCCGCATTTGATGCCCATGACGCTTTCTCGCTCTGTTGCAGTACCGGCAAGCGCCGGCACCAGGAATGGGGGTGGAACTCAGGCCCGCGGCGTATGCAGCCGCTTCATGGCCTCGTTGAAGTCGCCGCCGACCGCCAGGGGCAGTACGTCCTGGGCATCGTCGATGGCGCGCAGGATCATCGCCTCGTCGGCGCTGCCGGGACGGCCCAGCACCCAGGAGGTGACGCGGTCCTTGTGGCCGGGATGGCCGATGCCGATCCGCAGGCGATGGTACTTGCCGTGGCCGAGCAGCTGGCTGATGTCGCGCAGGCCGTTCTGGCCACCATGGCCGCCATCGAACTTGATGCGGGCGACGCCGGCATCCAGGTCGAGCTCATCGTGGCAGACCAGCATCTGCTCCGGCTCGATCTTCCAGTAGCGCAGGGCCGCGGTGACCGACTTGCCGGACAGGTTCATGAAGGTGGCCGGCTTGAGCAGCCAGACCGGCTGGCCGGCGATGTCGACCTTGCAGGTCTCGCCGAACAGCTTGGATTCCAGACCAAAGCGGCCGCCCAGGCGTGAAGCCAGGGCGTCCACAAACCAGAACCCGGCGTTGTGCCGGGTCCGGAGATGTTCGGCTCCGGGATTTCCCAGACCGACTATGAGGCGCAAACCGGCTGCCATCAGAGAATCTCACGCAGTGGCCTGCCCGCGGTGGCGGGCAGGCGCATGGGACGTGATTACTTCTCGTCCTTCTTGGCGGCCTTGGTCGCCGGCACTTCGGCCGAGGCCTCTTCCGAGGTCTCCTCGGACTCGACGCGACCGTGCTTGGCCATCACGACGGCAACGTCGTGTTCCTTGCCCAGCTTCAGTTCCGGCAGCTCGACGCCCTTGGGCAGCTTGATGTCCGACAGGTGCACCACGTCGCCGACGGCCAGCTTGGCCAGGTCGACTTCGATGAACTCCGGCAGGTCCTTGGGCAGGCAGCTGACGGTGACTTCGTTGAGCTCGTGGGTGATGACCACGTCGGCGGCCTTGCCGGCCGGCGAGCTGTCCTGGTTGAGGAAGTGCAGCGGCACGGCAGCCTTCAGCGCCTGGTTCAGGTCAACGCGCTGGAAGTCCAGGTGCATGATGATCTGCTTGAACGGATGGCGCTGCATGTCACGCAGCAGGACCGGCTCGGCCTTGCCGTCGATCTCGAGGGTCAGGATCGAGGAGTAGAACCACTCGTTCTGCTGGGCCAGCCAGGTCTTCTCGTGGTCGAGCTGGATGGGCTGCGGCGCGGACTTGCCGCCGTAGACGATGGCCGGGATGCTGGCGGCATGACGAAGACGGCGGCTCGCACCCTTCCCTTCGACGCTGCGGCCAGTGGCCTTGAGGATGTGTTCAGACATTTGGATTACTCACTTTTACTGCAATGAACCCGTCTCGCGACGGGGATGAACGCTCACCCGCGACCAGGTGAGCGGCGTTTGCGGCAACGACCGGAGTCGTCGCCGCGAATTCTTCAGTCGACTGCCTTAGTCGACATACAACGAGCTGACCGATTCGCCGAAGGCAACGCGGCGGATCGTTTCAGCCAGCAGCTCGGCAACGCTGAGCTGGCGGATCTTGTTGCAGGCCTTGGCCGCGTCCGACAGGCGGATGGTGTCGGTCACCACCAGCTCGTCGAGCTGCGACTTGGTCACGTTGTCGATCGCCGCGCCCGACAGCACCGGGTGGGTGCAGTAGGCGGCGACCTTGACCGCGCCGCGCTGCTTGAGGGCAGCGGCGGCGGCGCACAACGTGCCGGCGGTGTCGACGATGTCATCGACCAGGACGCAGGTCTTGCCTTCGACGTCGCCGATGATGTTCATCACCGTCGACACGTTGGCACGCGGGCGGCGCTTGTCGATGATCGCCAGGTCGGCATCGTCGAGGCGCTTGGCGATCGCGCGGGCGCGGACCACGCCGCCGACGTCAGGCGAGACCACCACCATGTTGTCGGTGCCGTGCGCGCGCCAGATGTCGGCGAGCAGCAGCGGCGAGGCATACACGTTGTCGACCGGGATATCGAAGAAACCCTGGATCTGGTCGGCGTGCAGGTCGACCGTGAGCACGCGATCGGTACCGACCGCGCTGAACATCTTGGCCGCGACCTTGGCGGTGATCGGCACGCGCGAGGAGCGCGGGCGGCGATCCTGGCGGGCGTAACCGAAGTACGGCACCACCGCGGTCACGCTGGCCACCGAGGCGCGCTTGAGCGCGTCCACCAGCACCAGCAGTTCCATGAAGTTCTCGGCCGTGGGCGCGTTCGTCGGCTGGATCACGAACACTTCCTGCCGGCGCACGTTCTCTTCGATCTCGACCTGCACCTCGCCGTCCGAGAAACGGCTGACGAGTGCCTTACCCAGGCGGATGCCCAGCTCCTTGCACACCGCATCGGCCAGCGGGCGGTTGGCATTGCCGCTGAAAATCAGCAGGTTCCGATCGTTTTGCACAGTGCTCTCCGCTTCGCTCTGACCGTGGCGGTTATCCGGGGGCGTCCGCACCGGAAAATGCCCGGGCGGTCCGCAATGAATTGGCAGGGGCGGTAGGATTCGAACCTACGAATGCCAGGATCAAAACCTGGTGCCTTGGGCCTCTTGGCGACGCCCCTGCATGAAGTACATAAAGTCCATTCGGGCGGGGACTGCAGCAGGAAAGAGCCGGAGCCTGGTGCGGCTGCTACTCGGTCCCCGCTCCTTCCCACCTGCTTCGCGCTTCCAGCAGCGGCGAGCGCGAGGCTCCCGTTGCCAGCCAGGCCCGAAGACCCTGCGGTAGTGCCACCAGTGCCGCTTCGGCGCCCTCGCGTGATGCGAATTCGACGAAGCAGCCGCTGCCAGACCCGGTCAGGCGCGGCGAACCGATCTGCGAAAGTGCTGCAAACACCGCCTCTACGGCGGGTTCGCGCACGCGCAATACCGGCTCGAACGCATTCCCGAGCGGCACACCCGAAACGAAGTCCGCTATTGTCGCGGGCGCGGCATCACGCGTCAATTCAGGGGCACGGAACAACGCTGCGGTCGGCGCATGCACGCCGGGGTCGGCCAGGACGTACCAGGCCGGCGGCAGATCGATCGGGGTGAGCTTTTCCCCCACCCCTTCGGCCCAGGCATCGCGGCCGCGGACGAATACAGGCACGTCGGCACCGAGCTGCAGTCCCAAGGCGGCCAGCCGGTCCTCACCGAGCGCGGTGCCCCAAAGGGCGTCGAGGGCGACCAGAACGGTCGCCGCATCAGACGAGCCACCGCCGAACCCGCCGCCCGATGGAATGCGTTTTTCGACGACGATGTCGGCACCATGCGGGCTTTTGGATTCAGATTGCAGCAATTTGGCTGCACGGACCGTGAGGTCGTCGGCCTCGGCTACGCCCGGCGCGCTGGCGCCGTGGCGGCGGATCTGGCCGTCGTTACGGACCCGTAGCCGGATCGTGTCACCCCAGTCGAGCAGCCGGAACACGGTCTGCAGGAGATGGTAACCGTCGTCTCGACGGCCTGTGATACGCAGGAACAGGTTCAGCTTGGCCGGCGCCGGCCACAGCGACCAGCCCGCATCGCCACCGGCTCCAGGCAACGCCGGGCTCATTGTCCGGCGCCGAGCGACCACTGATCGACGATCAGGCGGACTTTGGCCTGGCCGCGCGTGGCCACCAGCCGGGCCGGCATGACCGGGCCATCGGCGGCCGGCTGCCAGTCCTGGTATTCGATCAGCCAGCCCGCCTGCTGCAGGCGCGCCGGCAGGTTGCCCGCGCCGTACTCGATCTTCGCCGGACCGTAGTCGGCCGTGGCGGCGCCGACGCCGCGCACCCAGTCCGAAAGCGCGCGTACGGGCACGTCCCAGCCCGTGGTCGCCTGCAGCAGGGATTCGATATCCGCGCTTTCGCGCGTCCCGCCCTCGACACCCTCCAGGCGCCCACCGGCGGCGTCGCCACTCAGGCGCCAGCTCTGGCGGGTGACCGGGGCGCTCAGCGAGATGGTGTAGCGGTCTTGCCGCTGTTGCCAGTCGATGCGTCCACTGCCGCCCTGCTTGCCATTGGAGACGGCGATGCGGCCCGACAGGGACCACTCGCCCACCTCACTGCGGCGCTGATCATTGGCCTGCGCCTGGACCGGATCGACCGGCACGGTCGGAGCGCGCGTCGGGCTCGACACGCAGCCGGCCAGCACCGCCAAGCACAACGCGGCCACACAGAGCGAATTGCTGACCTTCATGCGCCGGTCTTCTCCAGCGCACGCTTGAGCGAGCGGTTATCCGGATCGATCTTGCGCGACAGATCGAAGTACTTGCGCGCTTCGTCCTTGCGCCCGGTCGCCCACAACACTTCCGCCAGGTGCGCGGCGATTTCGGCGTCCTTCTGCAGGGTCAGGGCGCGGCGCAATTCGACCAGCGCCTCCTCTTTGCGGCCGAGCCGGTAGAGCACCCAGCCGTAACTGTCGACGATGGCCGGATTGTCGGGTTCGGCGGTGCGTGCGCGCTCTATCAGCTGCAGCGCTTCCTGGTAGCGCGTGGTGCGGTCGGCCAGGGTGTAGCCCAGCGCATTGAGCGCGGCGACATTGTCCGACTCGGCCACCAGGATCTTGCGCAGGTCGGCTTCGGCACGCGGGATGTCGTCATGGCGCTCCCAGCTCAGGGCGCGCGCATAGAGCACTTCAGGATCGTCGGGGAACGCCGCCAGGCCGCGCGCGTAGGCGTCGAGTTCGCCGGGCTGGTCCTCATCCTTCTCGCGCAGCGCGGCTTCCAGCAGGTACGCATCGCGACGGGATTCGTCGTCGGCGGCGGCATCGGCCTGCAGTTCGCGCAGCAGCTTGTAGGCCTCACCGTCGCGGTTGAGCTCGTGCAGCACGTTGGCGCTGCGCAGGCGCGCCGTCCAGCGCTGCTCGCCACCGGGCACGCCGCGGTACCACTCCAGCGCCTCGTCGAAGCGATCGAGGAATTCGGCCATCTGGCCCAGCAGCAGCCGTCGCTGCGGGTCGGGCTTGGACGCGCTGGCACGCAGTTCTTCGTACAGCCGCGTCAGCGACTGCTTGTCCTCGCTCTGTGCCAGCAGTGCGGCGCGCAGTGCATAGGTCTGGTCGTCCTGCGGCCCCTTGGCCAGCACCGCTTCGGCCGCGTGGTAGTCGCCCAGGCGGTGGTATTCGTCGGCGAGGGCGCGGCGCAGATCGCGATCGTCACCGGCCTGCTCGGACAGCGACGCGAGCAGCTTGCGGGCCTCGTCTTCCTTGCCGGCCTCGCGCAGCTGGCTGGCGCGCAGCAGACCGACGCGTGCCTCGCCCGGGAAGCGCTCGACCACTTCGGCGACGATGCGTTCGACCAGCTCGGGCTGTTCCAGCCCCTGTGCCAGCCCGCCAAACGCCAGCCAGGCCGGCAGCTTGTTGGGGATGCTGCCGTCCTTGACCAGTCGCTCGAGCAGGCGGGCCGATTGCTTGGGATCGCGGGCACCGCCGCTGAGCACGCCCAGTGCCTGGCGCCAGCCGCTGTCGCCGGGCGCTTGCAGCAACTGCTTGAGGTATTTGCGGGCGCCGCGTTCGTCGCCGCGGCGGATCGCAAGGACGGCTTCGGCAGCGGCCAGGTTTAGGCCTTCGCCGCCCTGCCGGCGCCACAGGTCCAGGGCCTCGGCGGCACGCTTGTCGTCTTTGGCGAGCAGGGCGATGCGGGTCGCGCGCTCGGCCAGGGCCACATCGTCGGCGGCGCGGGCGGCGTCCAGGTAGGACTTGGCGGCCTCGTCCAGCCGTCCCGACTGCAGGGCGAATTCGCCGGCCAGCAGCGGCTCGAGCGAGGCCTCGGTGGGGTCGGTGACGGCACCGGGCTTTGCCACTTTCTCCGCGGCGGCCAGCGGTTCGGCAGCCAGCAGGGTGACAAGGATGAAACATAGCGTGCGCAAGGCAACGGGCATCGATCAAGCCTGCAGGTCAACCTGGAGGGGACGGGGCCGGTAGAATGTCGGCCTCCGCGGTAGCCAGCAGCTTATCGCAAGCACCTGAACGGAAGAGGCCCCAGTCGGCGAAGTCCGGCGCGTTGAAATGAGTTTGTTCGTACTAGGCATCAACCACCAGACCGCGCCGGTCAGCCTGCGCGAGCGTGTCGCGTTCTCGGCCGATACCGTGCCGGCAGCGCTCGATGCGCTGCGCGCGTTGCCGCAGGTCAGCGAAGTCGCCCTGCTGTCCACCTGCAACCGCACCGAGCTGTACGCCGTCGCCGACGACGACGGCCAGGCGCTGGCCGACTGGCTGGCCACGCACCCGGACGAAGTCGGCGACCTGCACGGCTACCTCTACCGCCATCGTGATGCCGACGCCGTCCGCCATCTGTTCCGCGTCGCCACCGGGCTGGATTCGCTGGTCCTGGGCGAGCCGCAGATCCTCGGCCAGGTGAAGGATGCCTGGGCCAGTGCGCGCCATGCCGGCAGTCTGGGCAACCAGCTCGACCGCCTGTTCCAGCACGCCTTCACCACCGCCAAGCGGGCGCGCACCGATACCCGCATCGGTGCCAACCCGGTATCGGTGGCTTCCGCTGCCGTCCGACTGGCACAGGAATCCTTCGCCCGCCTCGAGGACTCGACCGTGCTGCTGATTGGCGCCGGCGAAACCATCGAGCTGGCCGCGCGCCACCTGGTGCAGGCGCGCGCAAAGCGCCTGCTGGTGGCCAATCGCACGCTGGCCCATGCGCAGGAACTTGCCACCCGCCACGGCGGCGTCGCCCTGCCCCTGAGCGAGCTCGACAAGCACCTGGGCGAGGCCGACGTGGTTATTTCGGCCACGGCCAGCCGTGATCCGATCCTGCGCAAGGCCAATGTCGCCGCGGCGCTGGCGACGCGCCGGCATCGGCCGATGTTGCTGCTCGACCTGGCCGTGCCGCGCGACATCGCCGCGGACGTCGCCGAGCTCAAGGACGTGTTCCTGTACACCGTCGACGACCTGGAACGGGCGATCGAGGACAACCGCCGCAGCCGTCGCGAAGCGGCGACCGAAGCAGAGACCATCGTCGAGATGCAGGTGGCACGCTTTACCGAGACCATCGCCGCCAGCACCCGCACCGCGCCACTCAAGCGCCTGCGCGCGCACGGCGAGTCGGCCAAGGCCGATGTGCTGGCCAGGGCCCAGCAGCAACTTGCCGCCGGCCAGGACCCGCAGGAAGTGCTGAACTTCCTCGCCCACACCCTGACCAACCGCCTGCTGCATGCGCCGACGGTGGCCTTGCGCGAGGCGGCGCTGACCGGAAACATCGAGCTGGCACGCGCTGCCGAAAAGCTGTTCCCCGAGAACGAAGAACCCGGTTCGGAGAAAGAGCAGCGCGAAGGCTAGCGACCGTCCCGGCCGCCGCACCGCCTGCTCACTTCCTCCACACCCGGTTCGCCCATGACCCCTACCCTGCGCCGCAAGCTCGAAGCCCTCGTCGAACGCCGCGAAGAACTCGAGCGGCTGCTGTCCGACCCGGGCGTCATCGGCGATGCCGATCGCTTCCGCAAGTTCTCGCGCGAATTCTCCCAGCTCGAGCCGGTGGCCACGGCACTGTCCGCCGAGGCGCAGGCCAAGCGAGACCTTGCCGCGGCCGAGGACATGCGCAGCGACCCGGAACTGGCCGAACTGGCGGAAGAGGAAATCGCCGCCGCCAACTCGCGCCTGCAAAAGCTTGAAAGCGAACTGCTTGCCCACCTGGTGCCGAAGGACTCGCGCGACGACGGCGACATCTATCTGGAAGTACGCGCCGGCACCGGTGGCGACGAAGCGGCGATCTTCGCCGGCGACCTGTTCCGCATGTACGCCCGCTACGCCGAACGCCAGGGCTGGAAGGTCGAGATCGAATCCAGCAGCCCCGGCGAGCATGGCGGCTTCAAGGAAGTGATCGCGCGCGTGGAGGGACGCGGCGCGTACTCGCGCCTGAAATTCGAGTCGGGCACGCATCGTGTGCAGCGCGTGCCGGCGACCGAGTCGCAGGGGCGCATCCACACTTCGGCGGCGACGGTGGCCATCATCGCGGTCGAGGCCGAAGGCGAGCCGATCGAGATCAACCCGGCCGACCTGAAGGTCGACACATTCCGCTCCAGCGGTGCCGGCGGCCAGCACGTCAACAAGACCGAATCGGCGATCCGCATCACCCACGTTCCCAGCGGCGTGGTCGTTGAATGCCAGACCGAGCGCAGCCAGCATGCCAACCGCGACAAGGCGATGAAGCGCCTGGTTGCGATCCTGGCCGAGGCGCAGGCGGCCAAGGCCGCCGCCGCGCAGGCCTCGCTGCGCAAGCTGCAGGTCGGCAGCGGCGACCGCAGCCAGCGCATCCGCACCTACAACTTCCCGCAGGGCCGCATCACCGACCACCGTGTCGAAGGGCTCACGCTCTATGACCTGCCCAACGTGATCGAGGGCGACCTGGAGGAACTCGTCGGGCGCCTGCAGCACGAACACCAGGCCGATGAGCTGGCACGACTGACGCACGACGCCTGAGGCGGGCGCTGGCAGGGAATGGTTGTCTACAATCGACCGCACCTCGTGCAGAAGGATCCGCCATGCCCCTCGAGATCATGCCCATTGAGATCAGGCGCGCCACGCTGACCGACCTCGACCAGCTTGCACCGCTGTTCGATGCCTACCGCATGTTCTACGAGCAGCCGCAGGATGCGGCACTCGCGCGCGGGTTCCTGCACGAGCGCATCGAGCGCGACCAGTCCGTCGTCCTGCTGGCCATGAATGACGATGCAGCAGTTGGCTTCACCCAGCTCTACCCGACGTTCTCGTCGGTGCGTGCCGCACGCGTGTGGGTGCTCAACGATCTGTATGTCGACCAAAGTGCGCGCAGGCAAGGCGTGGCGCAGGCACTGCTGACCGCCGCCGCGATGTTCGCCCGCGATGACGGCGCGATCCGGCTCGAGCTGGAAACCACGCCCGACAACCGCAACGCCCAGGCCCTGTACGAATCCGGTGGCTGGCAGCTGTACGACGGCACGCTTCGTTACCACCTGGCCCTGGTCTGATCCGTGCACAACGATCCACGCATCGAATTGCGTCGCGCGCTCGAACGCAATCCCGGCGATGCCTATGCCTGGATCCTGCTGGCCGAGCATGAACTCGACCGCGGCGATGCAGCCGCCGGCGCGATGGCTGCACAGCGTGCACTCGCGCTGAGTCCCGGCCATCCCGAAGCGTTGGCGCGACTGGGGCGGGCGCAGTGGATGCAAGGCAATCGCAGCGATGCCGTCGCCAGCCTGCGTGCTGCCGCGACCAATGCCCCCGATCATCCCGGCATCGCCGTCTGGCTGGGGCATGCGCTGGAAGACACCGGCGAGGCCGAAGCCGCATCGCAGGCCTACGCGCGTGCACATGCGCTGGCCCCGGACGAACCGCAACTGGCCGCCTACCTGCTGGCCTGGCGGCGCAAGCTGTGTGACTGGCGCGATCTGGACGCACTTGCACGCCAGGTCCGCGATGCGGTGAACAGCTCGCGTGCATCGGTCGAACCGTTCGCCTTCCTGAGCGAGGACGCCAGCGCGCTGGAACAGTTGCGCTGTGCGCAACTTCGCGCCGGAGTCGCAGCCGCGGCCGTGCGTCCGTTGCCGCCACCGCAGGCAGTCGCGGCCGGGCCCATCCGGGTCGGCTTCCTGTCCAACGGTTTCGGCGCACATCCGACTGGCCTGCTTACCGCGGCCATGTTCGAACAGCTCAAGGCACAGGCGGATATCGAGATCCACCTGTTCGCGCTCAACGGCGACGATGGCAGCCCGATCCGGCAACGCCTCCAGGCCGCCACGCACACCTTGCATGACGTATCGATGCGCGCGCACGCGCAGGTGGCGATGACAATCCGCGCCGCGGGCATCGATGTCCTTTTCGACCTTCGCGGCTGGGGCGGCGGCGGCACACCGGAAGTGCTGGCGATGCGGCCGGCGCCGGTGCAGGTGAACTGGCTGGCCTATCCCGGCACGTCCGGCGCGCCGTGGATCGACCACGTGCTGGCCGACCGCTTCGTGCTGCCGGAATCGATGGCGCAGGACTTCAGCGAGAACGTGGTCTGGCTGCCGCGCTGCTTCCAGCCATCCGACACCACGCGCGCGCTCCCGCCGCCGCCGTCGCGCGCGCAATGCGGCCTGCCCGAGCGCGGCGACAACGGCGAAGGCGTGGTGTTCTGCTGCTTCAACAACAGCTACAAACTCAACCCGCGCAGCGTCACGCGCGCGTTGGCGGTGCTGCGCGAAGTCCCCGGCAGCGTGCTGTGGCTGCTGTCCGGACCGGGTCATGCCGATGCACGTCTGGCCGATGTCGCGCGCATGCAGGGAGTCGATCCCGCCCGACTGGTGTTCATGCCCAAGCAACCGCACACCGAGTACCTGGCCCGCCTGCAGCACGCCGACCTGTTCCTCGACACCGAACCGTACAACGCCCACACCACCGCATCGGATGCACTGTGGGCCGGTTGCCCGGTGCTGACGCGACCGGGCGCGACGTTTGCGGCGCGCGTCGCAGGCAGCCTGAACCACCACCTGGGCATGACGGAGATGAATGTCGCCGATGACGCGGCGTTCGTTGCACGAGCGGCATCGCTGGCAAGGGACACGCGCGCACTGGCTGCGCTCAAGGCCGAGCTGGCTCGCCGGCGCAGCGAGAGTGGCCTGTTCGACATGAGCGGATTCGCGCGTGATTTTGCTGATGCGGTGCGCGCGATGGCTCTGCGCCAGTAGGAAGACCGAGCAACGTCCACGGATCCCCGCTTTCGCGGGGATGACGGACAAGAGCCGAAGACCGGGCAATGACACACCGGAGCGTCGTCCGCCGGGACGGGGATTGCGCAGCAGTGGGCCATGGATGGCCCACGCCCCGCCTTCGGACAGGATGTCCGACGAAGGGGCGGAGCAATCCCCGGCCCGGCGGACGGCGCCCCACCGAAGCCCGAAGCGCGCACACCCCCAGGCTCTCACGCAATACACGTGAGACAAAGCTCCACTGCCATCACACACCCAATCGGTTAGGCTCGCCGCCATGACTGCACAACGCGACCTCATCCCCCTGAATCTTTGCGTGCTGACCGTCTCGGACACGCGCACCCTGGCCGAAGACAGCTCCGGCGACTACCTCGTCCAATCGCTGACCGCCGACGGCCATCGCCTCGCCGACCGCCAACTGCTGCCCGACGACCGCTACCGCCTGCGCGCCATCGTCTCGCAATGGATCGCCGACGAAGGCGTCGACGGCATCCTCGTCACCGGCGGCACCGGCTTCACCGGACGCGACTCCACGCCCGAAGCCCTGCTGCCACTGCTCGACAAACAGATGCCCGGCTTCGGCGAACTGTTCCGCGCGATCAGCTACGAAGAAATCGGCACGTCCACCGTGCAATCGCGCGCCTTCGCAGGCCTGGCCAACGGCACGTTCGTGTTCGCCCTGCCCGGCTCGACCTCGGCCTGCCGCACCGCCTGGGAAAAGATCATCCGCAACCAGCTCGACGCCCGCACGACGCCATGCAACCTGGCCACGCTGCGACCGCGCCTCAGGGAACGCTGACCCGCACACCCGCGCAACAGGTTCAACCACCGGAGCCAGACCATGCCGTTGGACACCACCCTGCAACTGCTCGCCAGAGCCCGCGGCCTGAGCGCGGCCGACATCGCCACCGCCATTCCCCGCGCCGGCGTTGCCACCGTCAGCGCCTGGTTGCGCGGCGACAAGATGCCCGGCAAGGAACAGCTCGACGCACTGGCGCGCGCCTTCGGCGTACCGGCCGGCGCATTGCTCGCAGAACTGGCCAGCACGCTCGACCCGGCACGCACCCAGGGCGAACACGACCTGCTCGGCGCCTATCGCGCCCTCACCACCCGCCAGCAAGGCGCACTGCTCGAAGTCGCACGCAGCATGGCCGGCACCCAGAGCGCCAAGCCGCGCCGCAGGAGCAAGTGATGGGCGATCTCAAGCGCAAGGACTACGAAGCCCAGCTGGAACCACTGCAGGTGGAACTGGCCAACATGGCACGCTGGCTCAAGCACAACGGAAGGCGCCTGGTCGTGCTGTTCGAAGGCCGCGACACCGCCGGCAAGGGCGGCGCGATCAGCGCGATCGCCGAGCACCTCAACCCGCGCCAGTGCCAGGTCGTCGCGCTGCCCAAGCCAAGCGAACGCGAAAGCGCGCAGTGGTACTTCCAGCGCTATGTGCCCTATCTTCCCGCGGCCGGCGAGATCGCCCTGTTCGACCGCAGCTGGTACAACCGCGCGGGCGTCGAACAGGTCATGGGCTTCGCCAAGGATGCCCAGGTCAAAGCGTTCCTGCGCCAGACCCCGACCTTCGAGAAGCTCCTCGTCGACGACGGCATCCTGTTGTTCAAGTACTGGCTGTGCTGCGACCAGGACGAGCAGGAACAACGCTTCCTCGAACGACTCGACGACCCGCTCAAGCGCTGGAAGCTGTCGCCGATCGATTTCGAGGCGCGCAAGCACTACGACGACTACACCCGTGCGCGCGAGGCCATGCTCAAGGCCACCCATTCCCGCCATGCGCCGTGGACGCTGGTCGACTTCAATGACCAGAAGCGCGGGCGCCTGACCTTGATCCGCGACCTGCTCGACCGCCTGCCGGACACGCATGTCGGCGAGGAGTCGATCGTGTTCGAGCCGCTGGGCGGCAAGCCGAAGAAAGAGCGCTACGGCGTCATCAAGCCGATCCGGAACGTCAAGCGCTAGCGCCCGAGTTGCCAGACTTCAGGTGACGGAAAAGCCCTCGCCCGCTTCCTCGTCGAGCGCCGACAAACGCTCGAGATCTTCGACCTGCGCCAGCGCGGGCCCCTGCCGCAGCCAGGCGGCCAGGCGATCGAGGGCCACGTCGTTGCCGGCGGCGAGCACTTCCACGCGACCGTCAGGCAAGTTGCGGGCGAAACCGCGCAAGCCCAGCGCCAGCGCCTGATCGCGGGCAGAGGCGCGGAAGAACACGCCCTGCACGCGACCGCTGACGATGAAGCGCGCGGCGCTCATGACTTCTTCACGGTGTCCGCGGGCTGCGCCTGCGGACCACCGGCCTTGGCGATGGCCGCTTCGATGTCATGCGCAGTGACCGGGCCGAGGAACTTGTCGGCGACCTTGCCGTCGGGGCCGATCAGGAACGTCATCGGCAACCCGCGCGGGGTCTCGAAGGCCGCCGGCGGGTCGAAGGTGTCGACGATCGCGATCGGATACGACACCGGGTGCTTGATCAGGAAGGCGCGCATGTCGGCCGGATCGATCTCCTCGTAGGCCAGGCCCAGCACCTCGATGTGCTCGCGCATCGCGTCGAGCGCGGACAGCTCCGGCATTTCCTTCAGGCACGGCTTGCACCAGGTCGCCCAGAAGTTGACCACGACCCATTTGCCGCGATGTGCGGAAAGGTCGAAGGCCTTGCCGTCGACGGTGGCGATCTTCAGCTCGGGCGTGTCGGAAGGCGTCGCCGGCTTGGCCGGCTCTGCCGGTGCTGCCGGAGCAGCGGGAGCCGCCTCGGGCTTCGCCGGTGCCTGTGTTTCCGGTGCCGGCGCGGGCTTCTGGCAGCCGGCCAGCAGCAGCGCGGCCAGGGCCGTCGCCACGCATGCCCTTGCATTGGATGCCCCTGCAAAACTGGAGACGCGGTTGGAAAGCAGGCGGCTCGACATCGGACTAGACCTCTTCGGAATGAATGGTGGACGCGCGGCGCTTGAGCAGCTCGCGCAACGGGATGCGCAGCTCATCGAGCACCGATATGGCGGAACGACCCAGCGCGTCATCGCGGCATGGCAACACCGCCTCGGCGATCGGGATGCGCAGGTTGCAGGCTTCGTACAGCTCGGCCAGCGTCAGCTCGTCGAGGTCGCGGGTCAGCAGCCATTCGCCGTTTTCGGCGCGGCGCACCACGTTGATCTCGTCGAGCTGGGCGAGCATCTGCTGCACCAGCGCGTCGGTCAGCATCGGCTCGAGCTGTTCGATGTCGTCGATGTGGAGACCATTGCCCTTCCGGCGCGCCTCGTTGAAGCGTCCGAGCAGCCGCAGCAGGCCATAGATTTCGTGCCCCAGCGGCAGGCGCATGCTCGCCGGCTGGTAGCGGAACGCCGACATCGACGAAGCCAGCGACGCGCCGAGCAGGATCGCGACCCAGCTCATGTAGATCCACAGCAGGAAGATCGGCACGAAGGCGAGCGTGCCGTAGATCTTCGAATACGAACCGAAGTTGCCCAGGTACAGGCCGATGCCCCACTTCACGAACTCGAAGCCCAACGTCGCCAGCATCGCGCCGGCAATGGCGTGGCGCCACTGGATCGTGCGATGCGGCACCACGCGGTAGATCGCGGCGATGGTCAGCAGCTCGATGGCGATCGGCGCCAGCCGCAGCATCAGCTTCTGCAGCATGTGCCCGGCCTCGGTCTCGAAGACCGACATGGCGAAGAAGCGCGCCGAGATCGCCAGGCTCGCCGCGGCCATCAACGCGCCCAGGGTCAGCACGGTCCAGTAGACCAGGAAGCGCCCCACCTTCGGTCGCCCGGTCTTGACCCGCCAGATCCGGTTGAACGAGGCTTCCACGCCGTTGAGGGTGATCAGCAGCGACACCACCAGGGCGATCACGCCGGCGGCGGTGAGCTGTCCGGCGTTGGCCGAGAACTGCTTGAGGTAGGCCTCGACCGAACGTGCCGCGCTCGGCACGAAGTTGGAGAAGATGTAGTCGCTGAGGCGGTCGCTCCATTCGCCGAAGACGGGGAATGCCGACAGCACGCCGAACACCACCATCGACAGCGGCACCAGCGCGAACACGGTCGTGTACGACAGCGCGCCGGCGGCCTGGAACAGGTTGTCGTCGAGGAAGCGCTTGGCGAGGAATCGGAAGAAGGTGCCCGCACGTGCGCGGTCACGCGCGCGTTCGCTCCAGCGGTTCAAGGTGTTCAGTGGCTCCATCGGGCGGAGGGTAACCGATGCGCGGGGAGCGCGGGGTCACGGGCGGCCCGCTATGGGAGCCTCTGCCACCGTAGTGTGCGCACTTCCACTATCCTTCCCGCCTGACGGGATGCCCGCCTCACGAAGCAATGCGATGACCGAGATTCTGGTGCTCTATTACAGCCGCGGCGGTTCAGTGGCGCGCCTAGCGCGGCATATCGCGCGCGGCATCGGCGAGGTCGAGGGCATCAGCGCGCGCATACGCACCGTGCCGCCGGTGGCCGCAGTGACGCAGACCGCGGCACCGCCGGTGCCCGAGGATGGCGCGCCGTACGTCGAGGCCCGCGACCTGGTCGAATGCGCAGGCATCGCGCTGGGCAGCCCGACCCGCTTCGGCAACATGGCCGCCCCGGTCAAGCATTGGTTCGACGGCCTCGGCGCCGAATGGGCCAGCGGCACGCTGGTCGACAAGCCTGCGGCGGTGTTCACCTCCACCGCCACCATGCACGGTGGCCAGGAATCGACCCTGCTGACGATGATGGTCCCGCTGCTGCACCACGGCTGCGTGCTGATGGGCATCCCCTACACCGAGCCGGCACTGACCAGCACCCGCAGCGGCGGCACGCCGTACGGCGCCAGCCACGTCGCCGGCACTGGCGATGATCCGCAGCCCAGCGACGAGGAAGCGCAGCTAGCGCGTGCCCTCGGCCGGCGCCTGGCGACGCTGGTCGCGAAGGTGGTGGCATGAACGCCCGGCAGGTGCTGGTTGCCGCGCTGCTGGCACTGGCGGCGTTGTTCGTGGCCTGGTTTGCGCCACAGCCCTCGGCGCGAGTCGCCCTGGCCGTATTCGCGCTGCCGCCGGTGCTGCTGGCGGCGCTGGCACTGCGTGGCAGCCGCAAGGCCGCCTTCTGGGCCGGTGTGTTCGCGCTGGGCTGGTTCAGCCACGGCGTGATGGTGGCGTACTCGCGCCCGGGCGAACGCGGCTACGCCATCGCCGAGATCGTGCTGGCGCTGGTGATCATCCTGGCCGGCAACCTGCCCGGTCTGCGGGCGCGGTTCGCGCGCAAGCGCTGATCGTATAATCCCGCCACCTCCCCCAGCGCGCGCAAATCAACGATGGATCAGCTCTGCATCGTCACCACCGGCGGCACGATCGACAAGATCTACTTCGACGACAAGTCGGACTACCAGATCGGTGAGCCGCAGATCGGCGGGATCCTGCGCGAGCTGGGCGTGGCCTTCCAGTTCAACGTGATCCCGATCCTGCGCAAGGACTCGCTGCACATCACCGCCGAGGATCGCCAGCTGATCCGCGCCACCATCGCCGCACAACCGGCGCGCCACGTACTGATCACCCACGGCACCGACACCATGGTGGAAACCGCCAAGGTGCTGTCGAGCCTGGGCGACAAGGTGATCGTGCTGACCGGTGCGCTGAGCCCTGCCCGCTTCCGCGGTTCCGATGCCGAGTTCAACGTCGGCTGCGCGGTCGGCGCGGTGCAGTCGCTGCCGCCGGGCGTCTACATCGCCATGAACGGCCGCATCTGGGATCCGACCAAGGTGCGCAAGAACGTCGCGGCCAATCGCTTCGAAGCGGACTGATTGCGGCTGCACACAACCGAACCACAAGAGCCCCGGCAATGCCGGGGCTTTTTTTTGCGCCACCGCAGACCTGGCAAGGAAATACCGAAGCGTCGTCCGCGGGGTCGGGGATTGCGCAGCAGTGGGCCATGGATGGCCCACGCCCCGCCTTCGGACAGGATGTCCGACGAAGGGGCGGAGCAATCCCCGGCCCGGCGGACGGCGCCAGTCGGAAGACTCACCCCCGGCCCGGCGGACGACGCCACAACGCGGGCGGAAGCGCGATCTGCGGCGGAATGCAAAAAAACGCCCCGGCAAAAACCGGGGCGCTTATGCGTTGCGCAATTAAAGGAATCTCAACTCAGAACGTGACGCTCCAGCTGTTGATGTAGCCGGTGTCGCCGCCGGCGTTGTCGTTGACGCGCAGCTTCCACGTTCCGTTGAGCGGTTCGCTGGAGAGATTCAGCGTGACCGTCTTGTTGACGTTGTCGGCACTGCCGCCGGTACGGTTGTGGATGTTGTAGAGCGAACCATCCGGCGCAACCAGGTCCACCTTCAGGTCGCCCTGGTAGGTGTGGACGATGGCGATCGTCACCGAAGCGTTGCTCGGCGCATTGCCGGTCCGGCCCGACACCGAGACCGGACTGTCGACGGTGGCGTTGTCACTGATCGTGAAGTCGGCGGTATTGCTGTAGGTCTGCGTGCCACCGCCACCGGTGGTGTAGCTACCGGTCAGCGAGAGGCCCGAATACGCCGCATAACCACGGACCAGCACGTAGTACTTGCCGGTCTGGGCGGTGGCGATGTTGCAGGTCTCGGCGTTGCTGCTCGCTTCGGACTTGCAGTCGAACGTGGTCGTGGTCGGCGCACTGCCGAACTTCACGTAGAGGTCGGCATCACCGGTACCGCCGCTGGTGACGAACTTCAGTCCGGTGGCGCCGGCAGGCACGTCGAGCGAGTACAGCTTGTCGCTGCCGGCGGCACCGCTGACGCCGGTCACTGCGACGCCATTGGTCAGCGGCGTGGCGGTCGGCGGCGGCGTGGTGCCGTTGGTGGCGTCGACCACGGCCTTGGCGTTGAGGATGCCGGGGCCGATGGTCTGCGACGGCGTCGACGGGAACGCGGTGACGTTGCCCTTGATCAGCGCCTCGACCTGCGCCGGCGTCTTCGGCGTGGTCGCCACCGACTGGATCAGCGCCACCACGCCGGCAACGTGCGGCGTCGCCATCGAAGTGCCGTTGTACGCCGCATAGGTTTCGCTGCCCGGCGTGGTCGCACCGGTGTTGAGCGTGGACAGGATGTTCGAACCCGGCGCGGCGATATCGATCAGCGAACCGTAGTTGGAGAAGCTCGAACGTGCACCGGTGCTGGTGATCGAGGCCACGGCGATGACGTTGTTGCAGTTCGCCGGCGAAGCGCCGGACACATTGACGTTGTCGTTGCCAGCGGCGATGACCAGGGTCGTTCCGCGGCCGACGGCACCGTTGATCGCAGTCTGGGTGGTGGTGCCGCAGGCACCGCTGCCACCGAGGCTGAGGTTGATCACTTCGGCCGGATTGGCATTGGCCGGCACACCGCTGACGGTGCCGCCGGAAGCCCAGGTGATGGCGTCGGCGATGTCGGAGTCGTAACCGCCGCAGGTGCCGAGCACGCGCACAGGGACGATCTTGGCACCGTAGGCGACACCGGCAACGCCCTTGGCGTTGTTGGTCACGGCAGCAATCGTGCCGGCGACGTGCGTACCGTGCCAGCTGGAACCCTGCGCGGCATGGGTGCCACCGCACTGGTTGGCGCTGACCCAGTCGCCGGGATCGCTGGCATCGCTGTCGCGACCGTTGCCGTCGTTCGACACTGCGGTGTCGATGATGAAGTCGTAGCCCGGCAGGATGTTGGCGTTGAGATCGCTGTGGTTGGTGATGCCGGTGTCGAGCACCGCAACCACCGCGCCGCTGCCGTTCGTGACGTCCCAGGCTTGGTTGGCCTTGATGCCGTAGGTGCCCGAATAACCCCACTGCTCGCTGTAGCGCGTGTCGTTGGGCGTCAGCAATGCCTTGTTGAGCTTGTCGACTTCGACGTACTCGACACTCGGGTCGGCGGCGATCTGACGCATCAGCGTCTCGGCCTCGACGCGGTCGAGCTTGCGCGCGGCACGCACCACTTCGGCACCGGTGGCGATGCGGCGAACGTGGGTCAGGCCCACCGCCTTGCCGGCCGAGCTGATCGCGCTGCGCATCGTCGCGGCGTTGGTCTGGGCGGCACTGCCGTCCCTGTACTTGACGATGAAGCGGTCATTGCCGGTGTCGGCCTGCAGGCCGGAGAGATTTACGCGGGCCTGCTGGGCCAGCGCGGGTGCGGCGAAGCCGGTGGAAATGGCCAGGACGGTTGCGACGGAGAGTGCGTGCATGCGGATGCGACGCGATTGACGATCGGACATCGGATGGAACCCCCAAAGTCATGAACTTCGTAATGGTCGGGTCCGGCCGGTCGATGCGGGTCACGTCGCCGCGAGCAGCTCGCTGCGGATCACCACGCCGGGGGCCGGGCACGTTCGGCGGCTCGCCACATCGAGGTGGCGACCGTTTTCATGCCGAGAGCAGCCCCCTCCGCTCTCAAACCAGCTCAACGCAGCAATACCGCACCCCCCTACCGCTGATCGAGTGAACAGGGTTGGCAAACAGAGGGAAATGAGAAGTCTGTCGCGTTCAGGTTCGCGGGCCGCGAATTCAGCTGAGGCGGGATGGGGGTTGGGATTCGCAGGGCGAAAGGCCAACGTCCATGGATCCCCGCCTTCGCGGGGTGACGGGTGGGGGCCTCCGCGGGGATGACGGTTGTTATCGGACTGCGCGAAGACCATGCAATGAAACGGCGGAGCGTCGTCCGCCGGGTCGGGGATTGCGCAGCAGCGGGCCATGGATGGCCCGCGCCCCGCCTTCGGACAGGATGTCCGACGAAGGGGCGGAGCAATCCCCGGCCCGGCGGACGACGCCAATCCGACGGCTGCGCCTTTGCTTCGCTTTCAACCGTCGACCACGCCCAGCTCAAGAAGAGCGGCGATCAGAACATCCCGGTTTCGAGACGCGCCGCTTCCGACATCATGTTGCGGTTCCACGGCGGATCGAAGACCAGATCGACATCGGCCTCGGCCACGGTCGGGATCATCTCCAGCTTGTCGCGCACGTCGGCCACCAGGATGTCGCCCATGCCACAGGCCGGCGCGGTGAGGGTCATGCGCACCTCTACACGACGCTTGCCCGGCTGCTCCGGATGCGGCTGGATGCTGGCCTCGTAGACCAGCCCCAGATCGACCACGTTGATCGGGATCTCCGGATCGAAGCAAGTGCGCAACTGGCGCCAGACCAACTGCTCGACCGCCTCATCGTCGGCGCCCTCGGGCAGCTCCAGCGGTTCTGGCGGCTCCTTGCCAATGGCGTCGGCATCCCGCCCCGCGACGCGGAACAGATTGCCTTCGACGAACACGGTGTAGCTGCCGCCAAGGCCCTGGGTGATGTAGCCGATGCTGCCCGCGGGCAACGTCAACTGTTCTCCCTGGGGGACCATGACAACGGCGCAATCGCGCTCGAAACGGACGGGTTCGCTGCTGCGGGAATACATGCCGGAAAGATTGGGGTGCCGCGACGTGGCACAAGGCCGGTAATTCTACCGGTGTGCGCCCCCCAGCATGCGCACCGCCCATGGCGGCCCGGCTATGCTGTTGCATTGACCGTCCCCCGAGTAGTCGATGACCCCACCCGCCCTGCCTGCCCGCCGCGCCTCGTGGTTTTCGTGGTTGCTACTGCTGCTGGGCGCCTGCGGGTTTGCCGCGGTGTGGGTCCTGCTGAGCCTGTACACCGGCCGCCAGAACGGCTGGATGGCCGTGCTGGGCGCCCTGGACATCGCCTTGATGCTGCGCCTGGGCGGCTGGCGCCCCGGATTTGGACGGCTGACGGCGGGCGTGCTGGCCACCGCCGCGATAGTCGTCGTCTCCAACTGGTTCATCACCGCCACCCAGCTCGGCGCCATGCTCGGCCTGCCGCCGTGGGAATCGGCCGTGCGCCTGGGCGTCCACCACGCCTGGATCCTCGTGCAACTGGCCAACGGCGTGGCCGACCTGGTCTGGATCACGGTGGGCCTGATCGTCGCGGCCCTGCTGTCGCGCTGAGAGCAAGAACCCCTAGGCGGACTCGTCCAGGCAGGTCTCGAACAGCGCCACCGCCTCGTTGATCTCCGCCACCGACAACGCGCCGTAGCCCAGCAGCAAACCGGCACGGTCGGGCGGGTCGAGGTAGTACGGACGGATCGGATACAGCCCCAGCCCCAGGCTGCGGGCGCGCGCGATGAAGGCATCGCCCTGCTCGGCATTGCGTCCCTTCAGCCAGACCACCAGGTGCATGCCGGCACGCGAGTCGTTGATCTGCAGGCGTCCGTGGCTGCAGCGCTTGAGCCCGTTGAGCAGCGCCGCGCGACGTTCCTTCAGTGTTTTCCAGGTGCGGCGCAGATGCCGCTCGAAACCGCCGTCGCCGATGAAGCGCGCCAGCGCCGCCTGCTCGATGCCGCACGAGCCGAAGTCGTCCTGCCACTTGGCGTTGACGAAATCGCCACGCAGGCCCGGCGGCACCACCGCGTAGCCCAGGCGCAAGGACGGGAACATCACCTTCGAGAACGTGCCGACATAGATCACCCGCGCGCTGTCGTCGAGCGAGCGCAGCGCCGCCAATGGCCGCGCGTCGTAGCGGAACTCGCCGTCGTAATCGTCCTCGAGGATCCAGCTGTTGTTGCGCCGCGCGTAGTCGATCAACGCCAGACGGCGCTGCAGCGACAGCACCGCGCCGCTCGGGAACTGGTGCGACGGCGTTACACAGACCAGCTTCGGCGCCGGCAGCGGCAGGTCGTCGCAGACCAGTCCCTGCGCATCGACGTCGACCGTGCGCACGTTGGCGCCGTGGATCTGCAGCGCCTCGCGCATCGCCGAGTAATGCGGCTCTTCGAGCACGACCTCATCGCCCGGATCGAGCAGGACACGTGCGGTAAGTGCGACGGCCTGCTGCGTGCCGTGGACGATCACCACGTCCTCGGGCTGGGCTTGCACGCCGCGGCGCCGGCCCAAGTAGTCGCAGACCGCTTCGCGCAGCGCCAGCAGTCCCTGCGAGGGCGGATAGGTCGGCGAGGTATAGGCCGCCGCATGCGCCAGTTCGCGCGCCCAGGCACTGGTCAGGGCCGGATTGGTCAACGGCACGCCGTACTGGAAGGCATAGCGGATGCCGGGAATGCTGCGGCCCGGGATGCGCAGGTGGTCGTGGATGACGCGGGCACGGCGGGCAAACTGCGACTGCGCCGGCAGTGGCGCATCGACGCCATGGATGGGCCTGGCCGACTGCACCGGCGGCGTCACGTAACTGCCGGATCCGACGCGCCCGTCTACGAATCCCTCGGCGCGCAGCTGGTCATAGGCGGCCAGTACCGTGTTACGCGAGACGCCCAGTTCACGCGCCAGCTGCCGGGTGGCCGGCAAGCGCGCGCCCTGGCTGACCCGCCCGGCAAAGACGGCACTCTTGAGGGCCCGGGTCAGCTGCGCGTGCAGTGGACCGCGTCCGTCGAGTTGCAGGTGCATGGCCGGCCTCCTGGAGGGCGTGGCGGATTGGCCCCATTCAAGCCCGATGAATTGGACCTTGCCAGTGCCACTTTGCCACGGCTCCATAGGGCCAATCCCGTGCGAATGGACCACCGCCATGAAAGCGCCCGCCCGTGACCCTGCCGCCGCCTCTGCCGCATGGGAGCGCCCCGCCGCCTGGGCCTGGATCCTGATCGGCGGCCTGACCGTCGGCGCCTTCGACCTGATGTTCGCGATGATCTGGTGGGCGCCGCTGGGCACCTCCCCGATCCGCATTCCGCAATCGGTGGCTGCGTGGGTGATCGGCCGCGATGCCGCCTTTGCCGGCGGCGCGGCGACCGCATTGTTCGGGGCGGCGCTGCACTTCTACCTGATGACCGCGATCGTGGCGATCTACCACGTCGCCAGCCGCGGCCGGCCGTGGCTGTTGCAGCATCCGCTGCGCAACGGGGCGATCTACGGCGCGCTGTGCTACGTGCTGATCCACGTCATCGCCGTGCCGATGTTCTCGGCCGCGCCACCGCGGCGCTTCCTGCTGGACTGGTCGATCGCCTGCCTGCTCGCGCACATGCTGCTGGTGGGCGTTCCGTGCGCGTTGTTCGCGCGCAGGTGGCACGGCGCGGAGTGACCCGGCGCCACTGCTATTGCGGTGGCGGTTCACCCTCTGCTGCATCGTCGGCGATCACCGGGCCTGGTCGGCCCGGCGAGGGCGACATGAGCAGCGCACCCACCTCCTTCGACACGCTGCGCAGGTGCACGTCCTGCTGCGGGAACGGCATCTCGATGCCGGCCTCGCGCAGCGCCGCGTGCACCCGCGTCATCAGCTCGCTGCGGATACTGGTCCAGTTGTCGAAGTCGTAGGTCCAGGCGCGAATGGAGAAATTGAGCGAACTCGCACCCAGCCCGGTAAACAGCACCACCGGCACCGGCGACCTGGCCACGTGCGGCGTGTCGATGGTGACCTTCATCAGCATCGCGATGACCTGCGAAGGCTCCGAGTCGTAGCCCACACCCAGGTCGATGTCGATGCGCCGGCTCATGTCGAGCAGGGTCCAGTTGGTGAGCTTCTCCGACAGCAGCGTGCCGTTGGGCACCACCACGTCGGCGCCGTCGAAGGTCTTGATGGTGGTGGCGCGCATGCCGATTTCGCGCACGCGGCCGGTGGTGCCGGTGATCTCGACCACGTCGCCGGGCTGGATCGGCCGCTCGAACATCAGGATCAGGCCGGAGACGAAGTTGTTGACCACGTTCTGCAGGCCGAAGCCGATGCCGACGCCGAGCGCGCCGAACAGGAACGCGAGTTGCCCGATCTTGAAGCCGGCAGCGGCCAGCGCCACCACCAGGCCGATCAGCAGCAGCGCGTAGTAGCTCAGCGAGGCCACCGAGTTGCCGACGCCGCGCGGCAGCGACATCTTCGACAGGACCTGTTCCTGCAGCAGGAAGCGGACGATACGTGCGGTCCAGAACGCGATGAACACCGAGACCGCGAATATCAGGATGTGGCCGAGGCTGATGGATATCTCGCCGAACCTGACCGAATAGGTAAGCACCGACTCGACCACGGCGTACACCGGCCGGAAGATGCGGAAGCGGCTCATCGCGAAGACGATCCAGCCCAGCACCGCGGCGATTTTCAGCAGCTTGTTGAATCCCCGCAGGATCGGCGCGGCGTGCTCCCTCGCAATTCGGTAACGCGAGGCGCTGCGGCGCGCGATCAGCAGTGTCAGCAGCGTATTGAACACGTTGATGCCGGCATACAGCACCAGTCCGAGGTAGCCGGTGTCGATCACGCCGGCGGTCAGCATCTCCGCCAGCGAGACGTTGCCGACGATGTTCGACACTGCCGATGCCGCAAGCAGCAGCGTGGCGCCAAAGGCGATCGCGTGGATGATCCGGCTGATCCGCGCCGCCGGATCCTCCGCGGGCAGCGGTTTGCGCGAACGCCACAGCAGCCAAAGCATCAGTACCATCGCCAGCAGGGTCAGGCCGAGGTAGTACCAGCGGTACATCAGCTCGCTGGCCAGGAAGACGAAGCCCAGGCGCTCGAGCAGGTACAGGCCGGTGGCGACGAACGGCCAGAATCCGAGCAGCCGCTTGCTGTCTGGCGGCAGCAAACGCAGCACCGGCACCAGCGCCACCAGCATCGCTACCTGGTGCGCCAGCAGCGGCGCGTCGGGTTCGAACACCAGCACGCCCATCATCGACAGCAGGATCCACGACGATATCGGCCGGCGCAGGACCCGGTTGGAGGCCTCATTCTCCAGTCCGGTGGGCGCTTGCTTGCGCGCGCGGAAACTCAGCCAGATCAGCAGCGGCAACAACAGGATCTGCAACCAGTGCAAGGCACGCTGGTTGCCCAGATCGGCCGCGCTGTACTGGGTGACGAAACGGCTTTCGATCTCCAGGCCGGTGCGGATCGAGTTCAGCGCCGACTCGCCACCGACCTGCGCGCGTTGCGCCGCCCACAGCGGCGGTGCATCCAGGCGAATCAGGCGGCTGTCGATGTAATCGATGGCCAGGTTGACGGCTTTCTGGCCGGCCTGGATCCGTGCTTCGACCGCGTTGCCGCGGCGGCCCAACGCGATCTGCTTTTCCAGCGGCGCCGACAGCGCGTGCTCGGCCTGCTTGAGCTTGGCCACGACCGACTCGATGCGGTTGTCGAGCGCGTTGGCGAGGCTGCCAGCCTCCGCAGCGACCTTGGTCGCGTCCCAGTCGGCACGGCGGCTTGCGAGCTGGGCGGCATCGTCACCGGAAGGCGCGCTGGCCTGGCGCAGGTCGGACTGCCAGCGTGCGTACTGGCGGGCATCGAACTTCCAGTGCCGGTCCAGGCTTTCCAGGCGCATCACCGGAAGCGTGCGCATATCCCTGGATTCGAACAGCTTGGCCTTCTCGCCCACCGAGCGCTCGATGGAGGCCAGGCGCGGAATCAAATCGCGCGTCAGGTCCGAGGTCGTTGCCCTCAGGATCACGTCCTGGGCGAAGCGCTCGTCATCGTCGGCGCGGTTCGGAATGTCGGCGACCGGGATGGCCGTGGGTCCCTTGGCCTTGGTCTCGACCAGCGCCGGTGCGGTCTGCGCCAACGCAGCGGGAATGACGAGCATGCCCGACAGGCACAGGACGCAGGCAAGCAGGGTGGAAATACGCGACATCGTGGCTCCAGGCCGTCTGACCGGTTCGCTGCCCTGCTTCTGCCGGGAGCAGCCGCAACGCGGATACTGCGGGAGAGCAAACCCCAGTGGCGCGGGATCGTCAACGCATCATGGACTTGCGCGCCGATCGTTCACGTTGTCATCACGGCCTCGGCGGCTCATCGATTGCTGTCCGGGAACCTTTCGCCCAGTGCCGCGTCTGCGCAGTTGAAAGCCACCCGCGATCCGGAGCAGCACCCACCATGGCACCCGCCGGCACCCTGAGATCGCTCGACTACAGTTCGCTTGCCGACCTCGAACTTGCGGCGCTGGTCCAGCGCGGTGACCGCGATGCCTTCCGCCAGATCATGCAGCGCTGCAACCAGCGCGTGTTCCGCATGGCCCGCAGCGTGGTGGGCAACGATGCCGAAGCCGAAGACGTCGTCCAGGAAGCGTACCTGCACGCCTTCGAGCACATCGCGACGTTCCGCGGCGAGTCCTCCCTGACGACGTGGCTGACCCGGATCGTCCTCAACGGTGCCCACAGCCGGCTTCGGCAACGCCGCAGGACGGTCGACCTCGACCAGATCGATGCCATGCACAACGCCGGAGACCGTGTCGTGCCATTTCCTTCCAGGTTCGGCAGCGAGGATCCCGCTGCGGCTGCATCGCGCGACCAGGTACGTCGCCTGCTCGAACACGCGGTGGACGATCTGCCCGAATCCTTCCGCGTCGTCTTCATCCTGCGCGACATCGAAGGCTGTTCGGTCGAGGAGACCGCGGCCAGTCTTGCCGTGCGCACCGAAACCGTGAAGACGCGCCTGCATCGCGCCCGGCGCCTGTTGCGTGCCGCATTGAACGACACCCTAGCGGCCACCCTCTCGGACGCGTTCCCCTTCCTCGGATCGCGCTGCGAACGGATGACCGCCGAGGTCATGGCCAGACTCGAGGGCGCCCATGCGTCCGACCACCCATCCACCGACTGAAGAGGATCCCACCATGTTGAAAGCAGCCCTGCTCGTATTTGCGATTGCCGCCATGGGCGGCCTGTACCTGGCCTCTCATGTATTGCGCGGTCGACTGGCGCCCTGGGTTGTCTCCGTCATGCACGCCTTGCTGGGCGCCACCGGACTGGTGCTGCTGATCATGGGCGTCGGCCAGGGCGGCGCCCCTTCACGCGCGACCGCCGCGTTGGCGGTGCTGGTATTGGCAGCCCTTGGCGGCTTCTATCTCGCCTCGATCCACCTGCGCGGCAAGCTCGCGCCGAAGGCGGTCGTGTTCGTGCACGCGGGCGTGGCCGTCACCGGCTTTCTGGTGCTGCTCAGCGCCGTGCTCGGCCTGTGAAGCATCCACTGCATCCGGCGCTGGTCCACTTTCCGGTCGCTTGCTGGTCGCTGGCGACGGCGTGTGATCTGGCGGCGGTGCAGTGGAGCGGCATTAGCTGGCAGCTGCCCGGCGTGCTGATGACCATCGGCCTCCTCGTCGCCACCGTCGCCATGGTGGCGGGCCTGGTCGAACTGCCGGACCTGGAACCGGGAAGCGCACCGTCCCGCGACGCCCGACGCCACATGTTCCTCGCTGCCAGCGCGTGGAGTTGTTACGCGGCAAGCCTGCTGCTGCGGTTCGAAGCCGGCGCACTGGTGCGACCCGGACCGCTTGCGATCGTGTTCAGCGTGGCCGGTTTCATCGCCTTGAGCGGCGCCGGTTGGATGGGTGGCAAGCTGGTCTACGTGCATGGCATCGGCGTGCGGCGCGGCTGACGCGCGCTGCGGCCCAGTCACCGTCTGCCGGCAAAATTGGCTCCGTTGATCCGCCGGCGAGTGGTTCTCCTAACTGCTGTTTCAGACCGATAGCGTGGTGCCATTGGCGCGTGACCAAGCGCGCCGCACCAGCGAGACCGTCATGGCCCTGCGCTATCACGCACTTTCCGCTTCGTCGCCGTTGCCGGTCGCGGGCGACGAGCAATGGCTCCGACTCACTGTAGCCAGCGATGATGTCGTGCGATTGCCGCGCGACTGGATTTCGCTGTTGCTGCCATTGCGCGGCGACCTGCAGCTGCAGGGCAGCGATTGCCAGTGGCTGCTTCGCAATGGTCAAGCCCAGCTATGGTGCGGAGGACCACTTTCGGCGCAGGCCACGCGTGATTCGCTGTGGCTGTGCCTGGCCGGCCATCCCACCGCCTGGCTGCGGCACTTCGGCAACGCCCAGGCGCTGCACGAACCGCTGCCGTGGCAGCACGCGGCCCCGCGTCTGCTGCGCCGGCAACTGGTGCACCTCGCACGCGGGCTGCGCGACGGCCTGGTCCCGGAGTCCGGACAGTCCCCCATCGACGAAGCACTGGCGACCCTGCTGGGCGATCAGCAACAGGCCATTGCCGCGCGCCTGCCGCGCTGCCGCGGTCGCAACAAATCGCATCGGCGCCAGACGCTGCTTCGCCTGCTGCACGTGCGCCACCTGGTGCGCTGCCATGTCGAGGCCGATGACGAATCGGAAGCGGCGATCGACCTGGCCTGGCTGGCCGATCGCGCCCACTACTCGTCCGGCCATTTGATCCGCGTTCACCGCGAAGTATTCGGCGAAACGCCATCGGAGTACCTGGCACGGCTGCGCAGTGCGCGCGCGTGGCGACTGGTACGCGAAACGGCGATGCCGGTAGGCGAGATCACGCAGGCGCTCGGCTTCGAGAGCCAGAGCGCATTCTGCCGCGCGTTCAAGCACACCTTCGGCATGACCGCGACGCAGGCGCGCCGAATACCTTCAACCAAGGAAGCTGCCGCCGAGGCGACGCCATGCGCGGCCTGAGCATCACCATCGAACCATCGGTGCAGCGCGCACTGACCTGGATGCTGTTGGGCGGCCTGTGCGCCGGCACGCTCGATATCCTTTTCGCCACCGGTTTCTGGGCGCTGCGCGGCGTAGCTCCACAGCGGATCCTGCAGAGCGTGGCTGCCGGCGTGCTCGGCAAGGCCAGTTTCAGCGGCGGCAGTGCGAGCGCGATGCTTGGCCTGGGCCTGCACTACCTGATCGCCATCGCGATGGCCACTGCCTACGCAATGGCCGCGCGCGATGTCACCGCGCTGCTGCAACGTCCATGGCGTTATGGCGCGTTGTACGGACTGGCCCTGTTCGCGCTGATGAGTTTCGTGGTCGTGCCGCTGTCGGCCGCGCCCCGCAGTGGCGCGCCGCTGCCTCTGTGGATCGCATCCAGCGTCGTCGCCCACATCATCCTGGTCGGCTGGCCCTGTGCCTGGTTCGCACGGCGCGCCTGGCTGGGTGCATGGGGATCGCCGCCCATGGCGACGATGCTCGAACGCACTGGCTGACCCACATCGCTTCACGCCCGGCGCGCACTGATGTCGGCGTCAGCGGAGACCGGACGCGCCCCGGCCCCGCCCCCAACGCAACGGAGACTGCAATGAACCCCATCGCTCCCGGCCTGCTCGTCCTGCTCGCCCTGGCCACTGCACCGGCACTCGCACACGGCAACAAGTGCAAGAAGATCCACGCCGACCTCGTCGAAATTTCGTCCACGGAAGGCTGCAATCCGGGGCTGGCCACCTGCTTCCTTGGCGAAGTCGACGGCAATCACGGCGTGCGCGGCGTCACCCACTTCAACGGCGACAGCGGTGCCGCCGGCCCGGCGACGTCGCCCGGTTTCATCTCCTATAGCGGCCCGTTCGAGTACCGCCTCGAGAAAGGCACGCTGACCATGCGCGAAACCGGCGTCACCACGTCAGGCCCGGCAGCGGGCGTGGTCACCGCGTACCAGAAGATCGTCGCCGGCACCGGTGAATTCGCAGGAGCCACCGGCTACTTCTTCGTCAGTGGACTGAAAGACGGCCACGGCATGATCGACACCTTCATCAACGGCGAGATCTGTTTCCAGAAGTGATCCGCACAGCAAGGCGTCTTCCCTCACCCCAACCCTCTCCCGTGCACGGGAGGGGGTCTTTTTTTTGCCACGCACCTAAGAGCAACGTCCTTGGATCCCCGCCTCCGCGGGGATGACGGGCTCCAGGTTTTTTCCGGCCTCGCCGAAGACCGTGCAACGAATTGCCGAAGCGTCGTCCGCCGGGTCGGGGATTGCGCAGCAGTGGGCCATGGATGGCCCACGCCCCGCCTTCGGACAGGATGTCCGACGAAGGGGCGGAGCAATCCCCGGCCCGGCGGACGACGCCCTTCGGAAGACTCACCCCAAACGTCCGGCGGACGGCGCAACACCGCAGACGAAAGCCCAAAAGCGAAACGGGCCGCATCAGCGGCCCGTTTGCTTGATCACGATTTCGACAACAAGGCGCTTAATGCCCGCCGCCGTCCAGCGCCTTCAACTCGCTAACCAGCGCGCTCGCCATCTCCGCACCATCGCCATAAAGCATGCGCGTATTGTCCTGATAGAACAGCGCATTCTCGATGCCGGCGAAACCCGTGCCCTTGCCGCGCTTGATGACGATCGTGTTCTTCGAGTTGGTCACGTCCAGGATCGGCATGCCATAGATCGGCGAAGCCGGATCGGTCTTGGCGACCGGATTGACCACGTCGTTGGCACCAATCACCAGCGACACATCGGTGTTGGCGAACTCCGGATTGATATCGTCCATATCCGCGATCAGATCGTACGGCACACCGGCCTCGGCCAGCAGCACGTTCATATGGCCTGGCATCCGCCCGGCCACCGGATGGATCGCGAATTTCACCTTGACCCCGCGCTCCATCAACTTCTGGCTGAGTTCCCAGATCTTGTGCTGCGCCTGCGCCACCGCCATGCCATAGCCCGGCACGATCACCACCCGCTCCGCATACGCCATCATCGCCGCGACATCGCCGGCCTCGATCGGCTTCTGCGTACCGCTGATCTCCTGCGCCTGCCCGCCGCCACCGAAGCTGGAGAACAGCACCCCGTGGATCGGCCGGTTCATCGCCTTGGCCATCAACTGCGTCAGCAGCGTACCTGCCGCACCGACCATGGTGCCAGCGATGATCAGCGCCTCGTTTCCGAGCACGTAACCTTCAAACGCCACCGCCAGACCGGTCAGCGCGTTGTACAGCGAGATCACCACCGGCATGTCGGCGCCGCCGATCGGCAGCGTCATCAGCACGCCCAGCGAAAGCGCCAGCACGAAGAAAGCGATGATCGCCGACGTACTCAAGGTATGAATGGCGATGCCACCCATCACGATCATCGCCACGAACACGGCCAGGTTGAACAACTGCTGGCCCGGGAACACCACCCGCCTGTCGAGCCGCCCATCGAGCTTGGCCCAGGCAATCACCGAACCCGACAACGACACCGAACCGATGGCCGCGCCGAGCACGGCCAGCACCAGCGACGTCACCGACGGCGCTTGGCCCTCGCTGGAGAAGCGCAACAACTCCACCGCACCGATCGCCGCCGCCGAACCGCCGCCCATGCCGTTGTAGAGCGCGACCATCTGCGGCATGTCGGTGATGGCGACCTTCTTGCCCGACACCCACGCCAATCCCGAACCGATGCCGAGCGCCAGCACGATCAGCGCCATGTTGTGCAGGCCCGGCAGCAGGAACGTCGCCACCGTGGCGATGACCATGCCCAGGCCGGCCCAGCGGATGCCGCTGCGCGCGGTGACCGGCGAGGCCATGCGCTGCAGGCCCAGCAGGAACAGCGTGGCGGCAACTAGATAACTGGCGGCGGCGATCCAGGCAAACGTGTTCTGCATCGCGCCACTCATGCCTTGCCTCCGCTCTGGGCGGAGCCGGGCTTGCGGCTGGCCTTGAACATATCGAGCATGCGCTCGGTGACGACGTAGCCGCCGGCGGCGTTGCCGGCGCCCAGCAGCACGGCGACAAAGCCGATGACCTTCTCCAGCGTCGTATCGGCGTGGCCGAGCACGACCATGGCGCCAATCAGCACGATGCCGTGGATGAAGTTGGACCCGGACATCAGCGGCGTGTGCAGGATTACCGGCACCCGCGAGATGATCACGTGGCCGGCGATGGCCGCCAGCATGAAGATGTACAGCGCTACCAAACCGTCGCCCATCATCCCTACCCCATCTCGATGTCTCCCGCATCATAACCGTGGATGAACGCGGCGCCAGCGCCGTCCACCGGCGGCTGTCAACCGCAGCGGCCGGCAGGCGTTGTCTCCCCCGAGGACGGGCCAAGACGGTCCGCCAGACCGGGAGGGACCGCTATGAGGCATGCAGCACTGCAACGCACGCTGTCGGCTGGACTCGGAATTGTCATGCTGGTCTTCACTGCCGCGGCGTTCGCCGGCGACCGTGGTGACCGGGTCGAACGGCGCATGGACCGCAAGGGCGACCGCATCGACGCCCGCCTGGACGCCCGCGGCAACCGCATCGACCAGCGCCTGGACCGCCGTGCCGCCTGGCAGGACGCCCTCGGCCACGACCGTCGCGCCTATCGGCTCGACCGCAAGGGCGACCGCATCGCCAACCGTCTGGACCGCCGCGGCGACCTCGCCGATGCGCGCTGGGACCGCCGTGGCGACCGCTTCGATGCACTCTGGGATCGTTGGCATTAAGCCGGGCCCCGTATGCTGCGACGCGTGAGCCGCGAACCTGACGACGACGTGCTGGCCGACACTCCGGCGCAGGCACATGTGCGCGCCGCCTCCGAGGAGGCGGTCGCGCGCGTGCCGGCGTCGCTGGAGGAATTCCTCGCCGGCGTAGGCACGCGCGCATTCCGCTTCGCCGAGCTGGGACTGCGCCAGCGCGACGACTCGCTCGATGCGGTGCAGGACGCGATGATGAAGATGCTGTCCTACCGCGACCGGCCCGCCGAGGAATGGACGCCGCTGTTCTGGAGCATCCTGCGCAGCCGGATTGTCGATGTGCAGCGGCGCCGCACATTCCGGCTGCGCTGGCTGATGCCGACGCCGGAACGGGATGACAGCACTCTGGACTGGGCCGACGACGGCCCCGATCCGTCGCGCACGTTCGACGGCCGCGAGGCCTATGCAAAGTTGTCCGAGGCGATGGCGAAACTGCCACGCCGGCAGCGCGAGGCCTTCAGCCTGCGCATCCTGGAAGAACTCGACGTCGCCACGACCGCGCGGGCGATGGGTTGCAGCGAAGGCGCGGTCAAGACACACCTGTCGCGCGCACGCGAAGCGCTGCAGCGACAACTGGAGGACTGGCGATGAGCCACCACGAGAAAGACGACCACGACTTCGACCTGGCCATGCGACGACTGCATGCGCAGGCCATTGACCAGGTCTCGCCGGCGACGCGCGCGCGCTTGCGTGTCGCCCGCCAGGCAGCAACCTCACCCGCTGTGGCGCGCGAACATCGGCGCAGCCCGGGCTGGGTGCTGGCAACGGGCTTCGCCGCGGTGTCCGCGCTGGCGATCGGCCTGCTGATGCGGCCGTCGCCGCAGGCACCTGGCGTGACCTCGCCTGCGCCCGCAGTGGCCGCGGCAAATACCGCGACTTACGACGCCGACACCGCCCTGGCCACGCTCGACGAGAACCCCGACCTTTACCTCTGGCTGGCGTCGAACGACGACGCCATGCCTGCTTTGGACCCGTGACATGCGGAGCAATGACATGCGTAACGTTTCGCCCCTTCCTGGACTGACATGTCCCCGACTGACGCGCGTGGCCGCGGTGCTGGCGCTGCTGGTCGCCGCCTCGCCGGTGTTTGCCGCGCCCCTGGTCGCCACGGATCCGCCGAAGGATGTGGCCGCCGCGCCGGCCAAACCGCTGCCCGCATGGGAGCAGCTAACGCCCGCCCAGCGCGAACAGCTGATCGCCCCCGTGCGCGAGCGCTGGAACGGCCAGCCCGAGGAGCGCCAGCGCATGCTCGACCGCGCCGAGCGCTGGCAGCAGATGACACCCGACCAACGCAAGCAGGCCCGCCACGGCATGAAGCGCTGGGAACACATGAGCCCGGAACAGCGCGAGCAGATGCGGGCCCTCTACGCCAAGATGCGCGGCATGGACGAGACACAGCGCGCCGCGCTCAAGGCGCAGTTCCGGGCGATGACGCCAGAGCAGCGCCGCGCGTGGGTGCAGGCCAATCCTGCCCCGCCCGGGGAGGACGGACCGCCGTCGCGCTGAGCAAGCAGCAGCCCCGGTTGGCCCAGGTCGGGGCTGAAGCCCTCCCACAGTCGCCAACTGGCGCGCTCGTGCTCTAGGATGCAGCGATCAGGTTCTGGAGCGGAGCATGGCGGGCATCACCATTGGCGTTGCAAGCGAAACCGCAAACGGCGAACGCCGTGTCGCACTGACCCCGGAAACCTGCAAGAAACTCGTTGCCCGCGGTGCGCGCGTGCGCGTGCAGCGTGGCGCCGGCCGCGCGGCCAGTTTCGACGACCAGGCCTACGCCGATGCGGGCGCCGAACTCGCCGACGATGCAGCTTCGGCATGGAACGACGCCGATGTGGTGCTGTGCGTGCAACCGCCTGCTGCGCAGTCACTCAACGCGTTGCGCCAGGGCACCGTCCTGGTCGGACTGCTTGCACCGCAGGGCGATACCGCACGCGGTGAAGCGATCGCCGCGCGCGGACTGCTCGCCTTTCCGCTCGAGCGGTTGCCGCGCACCACGCGTGCGCAGGCCATGGACGTGCTCAGTTCGCAGGCCGGCATGGCCGGTTACAAGGCGGTGCTGATCTCCGCACAGTTGGCACCGCGCTTCTTCCCGATGCTGACTACCGCTGCGGGCACGATCCGTCCCTCGAAGGTGCTGATCGTCGGCGCCGGTGTCGCCGGCTTGCAGGCGGTGGCAACGGCCAAGCGCCTGGGCGCGCAGGTCGAGGGTTTCGACGTGCGTCCGGAGACGCGCGAACAGATCGAGTCGCTGGGCGGCAAGTTCCTCGACCTGGGCGTCAGTGCCGCAGGCGAAGGCGGCTATGCACGCGCCCTCACCGACGAGGAGCGCGCCGAACAACAGCGTCGCCTCGGCGAGCATCTCAAGGGCATCGACGTGATCGTGTGCACGGCCGCGGTTCCGGGGCGTCCTGCGCCGAAGATCATCACCTCGGCGATGGTGGCCGGAATGAAGCCCGGCAGCGTGATCGTCGACCTCGCCGCCGAGACCGGCGGCAACTGCGAGCTGACCCGCCCGGGCGAGACCATCGAGAGCAACGGCGTCACCGTCGCCGGTCCGCTCAACCTCGCCAGCAGCGGTGCGGTGCACGCCAGCGAGATGTATGCGCGCAATGTGCTCAACTTCGTCAGCCTGTTCGTGACCGAGGAAGCCTCACGCGAAGGCCGCCTTGCCATCGACTGGAACGACGAGTTGCTGGCACGCACGGTGTGGCCGGAGCGCGCGGCGCCGCAGGCGTAATCGAGGCAGGGGCGCCGACGTAGCGAGCGCCCCACCGTCCTGAACATCGTCATCCCGGTAAACGCCGGGACCCAGGCTGTCACGACATCAGCCCTGTCACCGTCATCCCGGCGAACGCCGGGATCCATCTTGACGTTGCCGTTGCTCCAGCCGCAGGGCGGCGGTCTCCGGGATGGCGTCGTCCGCAGAGGCGGGGAGTGCT
>NZ_VLNV01000032.1 GCF_009765215.1 Lysobacter prati
GAAAAATCTCAAGATCACTTGCTTAAAGCCCAACAAAATGGCATAAGAACAGGCAAAAGAGATGTGAGTTTTAATTTTATCCAAAACCACTCTTACACAGAGGTTGAAAGGCTTGATGGCTATGAGGTGTATTTGAGCGTTCCTTTAAAACTCCAAAGAGAAATTGAAACCTTATTAGATAAAACCAAAGACAAACTCAAGGCTAAAGAAATCCTAGTGGGTATCATTAACCCTAAAAGCGGGGAAATTTTATCGCTAGCTTCAAGCAATCGTTTCAATCCTAATGCGATTAAAACCAGCGATTATGAAAGCTTGAATTTGAGCGTTGCCGAAAAGGTTTTTGAGCCAGGCAGCACGATTAAACCCATTGTTTATTCCCTGCTGTTAGACAAGAATTTGATCAACCCCAAAGAACGCATTGATTTAAACCATGGCTATTACCAATTAGGAAAATACACCATTAAAGACGACTTTATCCCCAGTAAAAAAGCCGTTGTGGAAGACGTTTTGATCCAATCTAGCAATGTGGGCATGATAAAAATCAGTAAAAGCCTCAACCCAGAGGATTTCTATAACGGGCTTTTAGGCTACGGGTTTTCTCAAAAAACCGGCATTGATTTATCCTTAGAAGCCACAGGGAAGATCCCTCCTTTGTCCGCTTTCAAGCGTGAAGTGTTAAAGGGCAGCGTTTCTTATGGCTATGGGTT
>NZ_VLNV01000033.1 GCF_009765215.1 Lysobacter prati
TTGAGCGAGCTTGGCTTCTAATTCAGGGCTAGAAATACTAAAAACCAAATCGCCTTTTTTAATGTGATCGCCTTTTTTAACAAACACCTTTTCAATGCGGCCGGGGACTTTGGAGCTCACGCTGTATTCTCTGGCTTCCAAAAACCCTTGCAGCACTTCAGCCTTAGGGCGATAAGCTAAATAAAAAAGCACGATTAGCCCTAATAATAAAGCCCCACCCCCTGTAAGAATCGCTTTATTTTTATCCAACATGCTGTTTGACATGATTTTTTCCTTTAATAAACAAATTCATAAAATAAATCAATATGATCGCTTAACGCCATTAAATTCGCTAATGAAACAATGTATTTATAAGCCACGCTTTTTTGCTCCACGATGATAGAAGAAAGCGTGTTCCTCGCATCAATGACTTGAGCGTTCGTGCTTAAGCCTTGTAAAAAAGCCTGCTCTTGGAGTTTTAGATTTTCCTTGGCTAATTCCACGCTAGAAAGCAAGCTTTTGTATTCTTTCAAATAAGAAAGCGTCTCTTTATAAGTCTTATTCACTAACAATTCCATGTTTTTTTTAGCTTGGATTTGTTCGCTACTAGCTTGCAACTCGGCTAATTTGCTCGCTTGGTATTTTTGGAAACGCCCTGTGGGAGAAAGAATAGGCATGCGCCCGGCTACGCCCA
>NZ_VLNV01000034.1 GCF_009765215.1 Lysobacter prati
ATGGGAGTGCTTTGACTTATTGCATGCTTTTAGATGAAGCAGGGGTTAAAGAACTAGACGCTCCTAAAAAAGTGATGGAAATCAAGCAGGTCGTTGAGGTTAGAGAGGGCGATAAATTTGTTAAAATTGAGCCAGACAGCCAACTTTCTTTGAATTTCACGATTGATTTTAGCCATCCGGTTATCGCTAAACAAGCCCATCATTTCGTCTTTAGTAAAACCGCTTACAAAGAGCAAGTCGCTAAAGCCCGCACCTTTGGGTTTTTGCAAGAAGTGAATTACTTGCGATCCATTGGTTTGGCGAAAGGGGGGAGCTTGAATAATTGCATCGTGCTAGACGAAAACAGCATTTTGAATAAAGAGGGTTTGAGATGCGAAAAGGAATTCGTGTGCCACAAGATTTTAGACGCTATGGGGGATCTAATGGTCTTAGGCATGCCTGTGATGGGCAAATACACTTCTTTTTCAGGGAGCCATAAACTCAATTCCATGTTGGTTAAAGCCATTTTGGCGGACGCTAAAAATTACGAAGTTTTGATCGCTACGGATCCGGCTAAAGAATTTGCGTTGCAAAAGGCTTTCGCTTAATCCTAAATTAGGGTTTATTTTTTGGAATTGGATTTAGCACTTATCTCTTTAGGCGAGGGGGTTTTGCTTG
>NZ_VLNV01000035.1 GCF_009765215.1 Lysobacter prati
TCGCAGCGTTTTTTGAAAAGGATTTTGGCCCCAAATGATACGCATCGCACACTTCTTTAAGCTTGATTTCAGCAATGGGTAAAATCTCTTCTACCCTCTCTCTTAAAGGCGCGATAGTTATAGGCACAATTTGCAAGCGGAAAAATAAATCTTCTCTAAATTCTTTTGAAGCGATTTTTTCTTTCATGTTAGCGTTGGTAGCGGAAATGAAACGAACATCAATTTTAACGCTCTTATTATCCCCAAGGCGCGTGATTTCTTTTTCTTGAACCACTCTTAAAAGTTTGCTTTGCAATTGAATGGGCATTTCAGCGATTTCATCTAAAAAGATCGTGCCTTTATTAGCGCTCTCAAAAAGCCCCATTTTAGGTGCTGTGGCGTCCGTGAACGCCCCTTTTTGATACCCAAAAAGCTCGCTTTCTAATAAATGCTCTGGGATAGCGGACATGTTGATTGCGATAAAAGGGTGTTTGGAGCGCTGAGAATGCTGGTGGATGAAATGAGCAAAAACTTCCTTACCCACCCCGCTTTCGCCTAATAACATGACATTAGCGTCCGTGCTTGCGACTTTTAGGGCCTGTCGTTTGCTCTCTTCTAAAGCTTTTGAAGTGGCTAAAAAGCTGTGTT
>NZ_VLNV01000036.1 GCF_009765215.1 Lysobacter prati
AGTCTTTCCAAAATGGAGTGTGTGCAAGCATCTCTAACCACAGGTGGTATTGATTCCCCAAAGGGAACTCCCAAGGTTTGCCATTGTAGATTCCAAGGGCATCTTTATCAGATTCATAGTGCATGATAATAGGGTTTGAAAGAATGTCTTGAATTTGAGAGATCTCATAGGGGATTTGCTGGCGATAGATAAATTCATTGGGTTTGTCTTGGTGGATGATTTCAAACCGAATGGGTAAGGAAGCTTTATGTCTCAAATCATTAAGTTCTTCTTGATAGTAATAAGGCAAAACACAATAGTGTAAGGGAAGTTCTTTAATATAAGCATGCAAATGGTGTATTAATGTAGGTTCTTTAAAATATAGACGCATTGCTTGAATTTTAAATTTTTCTAAGACCTGTTGGGTGAAAGAGCGCTCTCGCATGTAATCCAAATTGCAAAACCAAAACCCCTCTGTAACTGATTGTGATACTAAACTTATCACATCACTCAAATGAAAAGATTCGCTTGTGTCTAAAGCGATAAAATCATCAGCGAAAGCTCTGCAAAAGACCACATCCACATCAGACCAAATCATTTTGCTGTATTGGGGGAATAAACTAGGGAGAAGGTATTTGACCAGTA
>NZ_VLNV01000009.1 GCF_009765215.1 Lysobacter prati
GCTGGCCTGTCACGCCGGAGGTCGCGGGTTCGAGTCCCGTCCACTCCGCCAGTTTCGCCAAAGGCGCCGGCAACGGCGCCTTTGTTTTCCAAAGGGTAAGGGCAATGGATTTCCGTCTTTGGCGGAACCTCAAAGCCAGGTTTCAAAGCGCGGAGTGGTAGTTCAGTCGGTTAGAATGCTGGCCTGTCACGCCGGAGGTCGCGGGTTCGAGTCCCGTCCACTCCGCCAGTTTTACCTAAGGGCGCCCTTGGCGCCCTTATTTTTTTCTGGTGCGCCATTGGCGCCCAATTTTTGAACCGCGCCGGAAACGGCGCGTTTTTTTTTGTCCTGGCCCGGCAGGCCGGACGCGCCCGGGCGCCCGGGATCGGGCCCGGGGCAATCCCTGGGTCCCAGCCGAACCCTTGCGTTTGCAGGCCTCCAAGCACGCTAAACTGTCCGGCTTACGACTGACGCGTGCCGGATATGCTGCAGAAACTTCGCGACAAGACCTCGGGCTGGATCGCCACCGTGATCCTGGGCCTGCTGATCGTTCCATTCGCCTTCGTCGGCATCGAGCAGTACCTCGGCCAGCGCACCGACAACTCGGTGGCAAAGATCGATGTGCCGCCGACCTGGTGGCCGTCGGCGCCGTCGTTCTGGCCGGTGTCGGTGTTCTGGCAGCACGACGCCATCGCCGTCGACGAGTTCCGCAGGGCCTTCGAGCAGGCGCGCCAGCAGCAGCGTGCGCAGCAGGGCGAGGCGTTCGACGCGCGTGCTTTCGAAAGCGTCGACAACAAGCGCGCGATCCTCGACAGTCTGATCGATGCCCGCGTGCAGCAGCTCTCCGCGCAGCGCGACGGCATGGTCGTCAGCGACGCGATGGTGCGCAAAGCGATCCAGGAAGTCCCGGGCTTCCAGGTCGATGGCAAGTTTGATTACACGCGTTACAAGCTGGCGCTGGCGTCGCAGGTGCCGGCGTTGAACGAGCGCGATTTCGAGCGACAGGTTCGCGAGGGCCTGCAGCAGTCGATGATGTCGACGGGCGTGGCCGCCAGCAATTTCGTCACCGCCGCCGAGATGGACCGCCTGTTGCAGCTGATGGGCGAGCAGCGCGACGCCACGGTGTTGCCGCTGCCGGCTCCGGTTGCCGACACCGGTGCGGTGACCGCCGCGGAGATCCAGAAGTGGTTTGACGGCCATGCCGCGCAGTACCGCGCGCCGGAAGCGGTGACGATCGAATTCGTCGAGATCAACAGCGCGACGCTGCCGGCACCGGCGGCGGCCGATGAAGCGACGCTGCGCCAGCGCTACGAGCAGGAAAAGAACCGTTTCATCGAAGCCGAGCAGCGCCTGGCTTCGCACATCCTGGTGCGCGTGCCCGAAGGCGCCGATGCTGCCGCGCAGAAGGCCGCCGAACAGAAGGCGACCCAGCTGGCCGCACAGGCGAAATCCGCAGGCGCCGACTTCGCTGCGCTGGCCCGCGCCAACAGCGACGACACCGGTTCGCAGGCCGTTGGTGGCGACCTGGGTTGGGTCAGCAAGGGCATGATGGTTGGCCCGTTCGAGAACGCTTTGTTCGCGATGAAGCCCGGCGAAATCAGCGCGCCGGTCAAGAGCGAGTTTGGTTGGCACGTGATCCAGCTGCGCGAGCTCAAGAGCGGTGCGCAGGAAAGTTTCGAGCAGGTGCGTGAAGCGCTGGCCCGCGAGCAGGCCGAGGCCGATCGCGAGCGCGTGGCCAGCGAGTTCAGCAGCCGTCTGGTCGACCTGACGCTGAAGAATCCGTCCTCGCTGGCGCCGGCCGCTCGCGAGATGAACATTCCGCTGCAGAAGGCCGGTCCGTTCTCGCGCACCAACGCGCAGGGCGTCGTCGCCAATCCGGCTGTGATTCGTGCCGCGTTCTCGGACAACCTGATCCAGGACGGCACCATCAGCGATCCGATCGAGGTGGCTCCCGGCCACAGTGTGCTGATCCGCGTCACCGCGCACACGCCGGAGCGCGCGCTGCCGCTGGCGCAGGTCCGCGATCAGGTGATCGCGGCGGTGCGTGCCGATCGCGCTGCGCAGGCCGCGCGCAAGGATGCCGATGCGCTGGTGGCGCGACTCAAGGGTGGTGAGACGCTGGAGGCGATTGCTGCTTCCCGTCAGCTGCCGCCGCCGCAGGTGCTGCCGGGTATTCCGCGCGGTGCGCCGGTGCCCGAGGCGAGTGTGGCCGATGCGATCTTTGCTGTTTCGGCTCCGGCCGAGGGCAAGGTTTCGCCGGGCCAGGCGCAACTGGCTGACGGTCGCATCGTGCTGTTCGCGGTGAGCAAGGTGACGCCGGGCGACGTGGCGTCGATGCCGGCTCCGCAGCGCGAGATGCTGCAGCAGCAAATCGCCCGTATCGGCGGCGGCGATGACATGCGCGCGCTGGTCTCGCAGCTGCGCAAGCGCGTCAAGGTCACGGTGGTCGAGCGCAATCTCTGATTGCGCCTGGCGACTGAAGCGATACGAAAGGCCCGGCAATGCCGGGTCTTTCTATTTGGGCACTTCCCGAGAGCGAAGCGCCAAGCGCCAAGCGCGAAGCTTGATGCTTCCGACTGGCGTCGTCCGCCGGGCCGGGGATTGCTCCGCCCCTTCGTCGGACATCCTGTCCGAAGGCGGGGCGTGGGCCATCCATGGCCCACTGCTGCGCAATCCCCGACCCGGCGGACGACGCTCTGCCATTTCATTGCCCGGTCTTCGATGTGGAGAGAAACCGTCATCCCCGCGAAGGCGGGGACCCAGCGTCGTTGCTCCCACGCCCGACATTCCCGCGAAGGCGGGAACCCATGGACGTTGCTTCAGCCCGGCAAAAAAAAACCCGGCAATTGCCGGGCTTTTTCTGTTTCATGCTCGATGCATCACTCGTTGCCGATTCCGGTCATGCCGAGAATGTTGTAGCCCGCATCGACATAGGTGACTTCGCCGGTGACGCCGCTGGCGAGGTCCGAGCACAGGAACGCGGCGACGTTGCCAACGTCCTCGATGGTCACCGTGCGACGCAGCGGTGCGTTCTCTTCGACGTGGCCGAGGATCTTGCGGAAGCCGGCGATGCCGGCCGCGGCGAGCGTCTTGATCGGGCCGGCGGAGATCGCGTTGACGCGGGTGCCTTCCGGGCCGAGGTTGCAGGCGAGATAGCGGACCGACGCCTCCAGGCTGGCCTTGGCCACGCCCATCAGGTTGTAGCCGACCAGCGCGCGCTCTGCGCCCAGGTAGCTCAGGGTCAGGATCGAACCGTTGCGGCCCTTCATCAGCGGACGCGCCGCCTTGGACAGTGCCGACAGCGAGTACGACGACACGTCGTGGGCGATGGCGAAATTCTCGCGGGTCAGTCCGTCGAGGAACTGGCCGGCAATGGCTTCGCGCGGGGCGAACGCGATCGCGTGGACGAGGATGTCGAAGCCGTCGCTCCACTGCTGGCCGAGCTGCTCGAAGCAGGCGGCGATCTGTGCGTCATCGCTGACGTCGAGCGGCAGGACGATGCTGCTGCCGTACTCGGCGGCGGCCGACTCCACGCGCGACTTGAGCTTCTCGTTCTGATAGGTGAACGCCAGCTGCGCGCCTTCGCGGTGCATGGCCTCGGCGATGCCGCTTGCGATCGAGCGCTCGCTGGCGATGCCGGTGATCAGTGCACGCTTGCCTTGCAGAAAACCCATGAGCCGTTCCTTTCTGATGTTGATGACCGCAGTGCGTGAGCGTAGCGCGGTCGAGCAAAGACTCTAGTGTAGCCGCCTGCGGGGCGCGGTTGCCGAGGGCGCCGTACGCGGTTTGACGATGCGGCGGCGTAGGGTCGGCGCCGCTGTCAGGGCGAGCCAGCCTCACGCGGAACGCGGTCTCCCTGGCCATCGTGCGGGTCGATCACCAGCAGCTGTCCGGGCTTGAGCACGGCTCGGGCGCCCAGGCCATTGCGCTGCATCAGGTCTGCGACGCGAACGTCATAGCGCCGGGCAATGGTCGAGGCACTCTCGCCACGTTTGACGGTGTGCCGGCGTGAGGCGGAGGAAGCAGCGGGGCCAGCCGACGGCGCTGCCGACGCCACCGCATCAACCGGCGCTACCGGTGCCGCGATAGCCAGCAGCCGGGCAGGGCGGCTGCCGATGCCGTCGGCGTAGACCGGATTGAGGCGCACGAGCTGGTCACTGTCCTGGCCGGTCCGGGCCGCCCACTGGTCGAGCCGCTTGATCTCGGCCGGCAGCGTCACCGCCTGCAACCGTGGCACGGGCCGGTCGAGCTGGTGCAGCCATTCCTCGCGGTCATCGGCCTGCTCCATCAGGCAGGACAAGGCGTGAAGCTTCCGCACGTAGGCCTGGGTGATGTCGGACAGGCCGACCAGCTGTTCGGGATTGGCGTTGCGCGCGACCTGGCCGCTGCGCTTGAGCGCGCCCATCACGCGGTACTCGCCGGCGTTGTAGGCCATCACCGCCAACCGCCAGTCGCCGGCGAACATGCCATGCAGTGTCTTGAGGTAACGCACCGCGGCCGTGGTCGAATCCACCGGCGACAGGCGGCCGTCGTAACCGCTGCGCATGGGCACTTCGTGGTTGCGGGCGGTGATGGCGATCATCTGCCACAAGCCGGCCGGGCCGGCCGGGCTGCGTGCACCGGGGCGGTAGCCGCTCTCGACGAACGGGATCAGCGCGAATTCGGTCGGCAGGTGCGCCTGGCGGAGGGCGTCGACGACGTAGCCGAACAGCGGCAACAGGTCATCGTCGGCGGCCAGCCGCTTGGGGGCGGTGGCGAAATGCTGTCGCCAGCGCGCGGAGACGCCGCCGGCCTCGCACTCGGGCTCGGCCAGGCCAGCGCGGAACGTCTCATAGATCTCGCGGCCGTTGCGGGTGTTGGAGACGACCTGCGTGGCCGCGTCCTGCGCCTGGGTCGAGGTGTCCTGTGCCATTGCCGGCAGCGCCAGGACGCCACCAAGGAAGAGGCCGGTCGCCAGCCGGCGCCACGGGTGGGCGCAGGTCACGCGACGAATCCGTCCTTCCAGCGCCGCAATTGGGCGAATGCTTCCACACTGTCGGCCGGGGCCCGGCCGGACTGCCGCTGCAGGGCGGCGCGGACTTCGGCGCTGTCGACGCGAAGGAATGGATTGGTCGCCAATTCGCTGGCGATCGTGCTGGGCAAGGTCGGTTGACCGGTCTGGCGCATCGTCTGGGCATCCTCGGTGCGACGCGTCAGCGCCGGGTTTCCGGGTTCTACCACGCGGGCAAAGGCCGCGTTTGAGAGCGTGTACTCATGTCCGCAACACAGTCGGGTCTGACCGGGCAAGGCGGCCAAGCGCGACAGCGAATGGTGCATCTGTTCCGGGCTGCCTTCAAACAGCCGCCCGCAGCTGAGGCTGAACAGGGTGTCGCCGCAGAACAGCAGGTCGTGGCCGACGTAGGCGATATGACTCAGGGTATGCCCGGGCAGGGCCATGACCTCGAATTCCCAGCCGGCCAGTTCGAAGCGGTCGCCGTCGCCGACGCGTCGGGTCGCCGTGGCGATGCGGTCATCGACCGGGGCAATCACCGGCAGCTGCGGCCAGCGCTCGAGCAGGGCCGGAACGCCGCCGATGTGGTCGTGGTGGTGGTGGGTCAGCAGGATTCCGGCCGGCTGCAGGCCGTCCTGGGCCGCGGCCAGGACCGGTCCGGCTTCGCTGGGGTCGACGACCAGTGCGCGCGAGCCATCGTCGGCGGCACAGATCCAGATGTAGTTGTCGCTCAGGGCGGGCAGAGCCTGCAGGCGCATGCGCAATGATCCTCGGAGGCTTGCCTGGGAGACACGGGCGTGCCGCACAATCGACGGACCCGACCTGCACTCCACGATCGGCACTCCACGATCGGCATTCCACGATACGTAGACCCGAACCGGCCCAGACGATGCCTCTGCCCTCCCATCCCCGTCAATCAGACCCGGCCCATTTTCCGCTGGCCTGGTTCAGCACCGAGGCGGGACAGGGCCTGCTGGCGGTTCAGGAAGCGGCGGTGGCGCGGGTGCTGGCCGCGCGCCCTCCGGCGACTCCGTGGGCGTGGTTCGGCGTCAGCGGGGCCGCAGCGCCCGAGATTGCCGAAGGCCGCGGCCTGGCCTTGCGCCGCAATGGCGCCGGCTTCGACGGCGGGGTCCGCTGCCGGTTGCCGTTACCCTTCGCCAGCGAGGCCTTCGGCGCGATCCTGCTCCAGCATGCCCTCGATGACGGCTTTGCCATCGACCTGGTCCTGGACGAGTGCGCGCGGATGCTGATGCCCGGCGGCACCCTGTGGCTGGCGGCGCTGAACCCGTGGAGTCCGTACCGTGCGCGTTGGGCGCGCACCGGGCTGCACGCGCGCGATCCCGGCGGCTGGCAGTCGTCATTGCGGCGGACCGGGTTCGCCGTCGAGTCGGTCAGTCTGCAATGGCTGGGGCCGCACTGGCGCGTCGCCCATGGCGAAGTCGGCGTCGGCGCGGCCGATCGCCTGCGCGCGGGCTTCGCCTTGACTGTCAACAAGCGCGTGCATGCGCTGATCCCACCGACGCCACTGCGCAATCTGCGCTGGAGCCAGATATAGGTGGCCACCTTGTTCGCAAGTCGCAGGCGAACCGTGCCCAGCAACTGCGCAATGCGGCGATAATGCCGCGATGAATTCAGACGCAAGCACCACCGACGCACGCAAGCAAGTCGAAATACACACCGACGGCGCCTGCCTGGGCAATCCCGGTCCCGGCGGCTGGGCCGCGCTGCTGCGCTTTCGCGGGCGCGAGCGCGAGGTCGCCGGCGGCGAGGCCGACACCACCAACAATCGCATGGAGTTGATGGCAGCGATCATGGCGCTGGAAACGCTCAGCGAGCCGTGCGACGTCATCGTCCATACCGACTCGCAATACGTTCGCCAGGGCATCACCGAGTGGATCGGCAACTGGGTCCGGCGCGGCTGGAAGACCGCCGGCGGCGACCCGGTCAAGAACCGCGACCTGTGGGAACGCCTGCACGCGGCGGCGCAGCGCCACTCGATCCAGTGGAAGTGGGTGAAGGGCCATTCCGGCGATCCCGACAACGAGCGCGTGGACGTGCTCGCACGCCTGCAGGCGCAGCGCCTGCGCGGCAGTTCGTCCGTGGCTCGCTGATGGTGTCCGGGCGAGCGGCGAACGTGTGAGAATGGCGCCGATGCGGCAGATCATCCTTGATACCGAAACCACCGGCCTGAGCTGGGAGCGCGGCAACCGCGTGGTCGAAATCGGCTGCGTGGAATACATCGAGCGCCGGCCCAGTGGCCGCACCTTTCATGTCTACCTGAAGCCAGACTGCGATTTCGAGCAGGGCGCGCAGGAAGTCACCGGGTTGACCCTGGATTTCCTCGCCGACAAGCCGGTGTTCGCCGACGTGGTCGAAGAGTTCATCGCCTTCATCGACGGCGCCGAACTGATCATCCACAACGCCGCCTTCGACGTCGGCTTCCTCGACAACGAGCTGCGCCTGGTGGGCTCGCAGTACGGCGGCCTGCGCGAACGCTGCAACGTCGAGGACACCCTGCTGATGGCGCGGCAGCGGTTTCCCGGCCAGCGCAACTCGCTCGATGCGTTGTGCAAGCGCCTGGGCGTGGACAACTCGCATCGCCAGCTGCACGGCGCGCTGCTCGACGCGCAGATCCTCGCCGAGGTCTATCTCGCGCTGACCTCCGGCCAGGAGGAGATCGGTTTTGCCAGCGATGCCGCGGGCACGCAGGTCGATGTGGTCAGTTTCCGCACCGACCCGGCGGCGGCGCGTCCGCGAGTGCAGGTGGCCGCGGATGAACTGGCCGCACACGAAGCGCGACTGGAAAAGCTGCGCAAGAAGGCCGGCAAGTGCGTCTGGGACCAGTTCAACTTGGTCGCCGAGGCCGAAGCGGAGCTGGAACCGGCCTGACACTCGCCGGCCGGCGCCGCGCCGGTCGAGTTCAGTGGTGGCGCACCAGGATCACGGTGACGTTGTCCGAACCGCCGCCGTCGAGCGCGGCAGCCACCAGGGAATCCACGCACTCCTGCGCGCTGCAGTCGTCCTGCGCCAGCACGCGGGCGATGCCGCGGTCGTCGACTTCCTCGGTCAGGCCATCGCTGCACAGCAGCAGCTGCATGCCGGGCTTGAGTTCCCCGGTCATGGTCTCGACGTTCAGGTTGCGCGGGTCGGTCACGCCCAGCGCCTGGGTCACGACGTTGCGGTGCGGATGGCTGCGCGCCTGTTCATGGGTGATCGCACCGGTGGCGATCAGCTCCTGCACATAGCTGTGATCCTGCGACAGCTGCGCCAGGTGCCCTTCGCGCCACAGGTACACGCGACTGTCGCCGACCCAGGCCACTTCGAAGCGACTGCCGGCGATGCGCGCGGCGACCACGGTCGTGCCCATCGGCAGCGCGTCATTGCGGCGCTTGGAGGTGCGGATGATCTCTTCGTCGGCGATGCGGATGGCCTGCGCCAGCGGCGTGCCGTCGCGGATCTCGCGAACGATGGTCTCGCGCGCCAGTGCGCTGGCGACTTCGCCGTATTCGTGCCCGCCCATTCCGTCGGCGACCAGCCACAGTCCCAGCTCGCCGTCACCGTAGTAGGTGTCTTCGTTGAGCTCGCGGCGCAGGCCGACGTGGGTGAGGTGTCCGAATTCGATCATGCGTCGATCATGCCGGTCGCGGTCTCGGTGCTTGATGGCGGTTAACGGAATGATCGTGGCGGAGCGGCCGCGAGGCAAGGAGCAAACAGTCAGGTTGGCGCGACGGCGGCGGGGTGCCCCGGCTTTCGCCGTCAAAGGCCTCAAAACGCAAAACGCCCCACGAGGGGGCGTTGGCGTGAAACTGGCGGAGAGGGGGGGATTCGAACCCCCGGTACGCTATAAACGTACGCCTGATTTCGAGTCAGGTACATTCAACCACTCTGCCACCTCTCCGGTTGGTGCAGCGAGCCGGGAATTCTACGGGGCTTGCGCGCCGGCGGCAAGCACCCGTGTGTGCCGCGACCGCCCGGCTACACTATTGTTCCCCTGAACGAACGGCGTCGTCATGTCCGAAATCCTGGTCCCGGTGTCCTTTGGCGAACTGCTCGACAAGATCGCGATCCTGCAGATCAAGTCCGAGCGCATGAGCGATCCCGCCAAGCTGGCCAATGTCCGCAACGAGCTGTCCGCGCTGGAACAGACCTGGATGGCGCATCCGGCCGCCGGCAAGGACATCGCCCGCCTGCGCGCCGACCTGAAAGCGGTCAACGAGCGCCTGTGGGTGATCGAGGACGACATCCGCATCAAGGAGAAGGCGCAGGCCTTCGATGACGAGTTCGTGCGCCTGGCCCGCAGCGTCTACTTCGAGAACGACGAGCGCGCGCGGATCAAGAAGGACATCAACCTCGCATTGGGCTCGTCGTACGTCGAAGAGAAGTCGTACGAGGACTACAAGACCGGCGCTGCTCCCTAACGCCGGTCCTGCACGATGTCAGGTGGCCAGTGCGTAGGCGGCCACCGCGAACGACAGCGCCGCCACCGTAGCGGCCACCGCCGCCACGATCTGGACCCGCACCAGGCGTTGCTCCTGCAGCGCCTGCCGCTGGCGCATCTCGACGATGGTGCGCTCCAGCTCCAGCGACGCCTGCTTGAGCGCCGTGAGGGTCATTTCCATTTCGGCGGCGAGGGTCTTGATCGCCTGGTGGTTCTGGTCGACCGCGTCCTGCAGTTCGCGGATCTGCTGCGGAATCTGGGTCGGCTCCTTGCCGCGGGTGAACATCGGCCTGGCTGCGCGGATCAGTTCCGGCAGCAGCGGTGCGACCACGGTGAACCAGGCGGCCATCACGTCGTCTCCGTGCTTGCATTGGCCGCGAGCGGCGGCAGGTGGTCGGCGCAGTAGCGCTCGAATGCGGCGATCGCATCGTCGACCGTGACCAGGTCCATGACGCCGTCGTGCTCGATCTTGGTGCCCCAGCGCAACTCCACCGCGGGCTTGCCCAGGTACTTGCGCGCGGCGTCGTCGTAACGGTCGGCGCAGTAACGGCGGTCGCTATAGGGACCGCTGCGCGCCGGGTTGCTGGCCGCGTGCAGGCCCAGCACCTTGGTACCCATCGCGTTGGCGATGTGCATGGGGCCCGAGTCCGGTGTCACCAGCAACTGGCCGCGCTCGAGCAGCGCAGGCAATTGCTTGAGCGTGTCCTTGCCGACGAGGTCGAGCGCGGGCTGTTGCATCGCGGACAGGATCGCATCGCTGGTCTGCCGCTCCAGCTCGCTGCGACCGCCGCACAGCACCACTCGCCAGCCGCGCGCGACGGCATGGTCGGCCAGCACGGCGTGCCGCTCCGGGCGCCAGTTGCGCAGGGCATGGCTGGAGCAGGGTGAAACCAGCATCGTGGGCTTGCCATCCTGCGGCCATTGCTCGCGCGCCCATTGCCGCGCCTCATCAGGCACCGGCAGGTCCCAGCGCACGCGGTCCTGATGCAGGCCGAGCGGCTCGCAGAAACTGCCGATCGCGTCGAGCACATGGATGCCCGGACGGTCGGGAATGCGTTCGTTGATAAACAAGCCATGCAGGTCTTTCGAACGCGAGCGGTCGTAGCCAATCCTGCGCTGTGCCGGGATGAAGGCCGACAGGAGGTTGGCGCGTGCGGCTACCTGCATCTGCAGCAATACGTCGAACCGGCGCTGCGCGCCGAGGCGCCGGCGCAGTTCACGATGCACGGCGCGCATGCCAGCCAGGCCGGTTTTCTTGTCGTACTCGACGAAGTCGACGCCGGGCAGGCCGGCCAGCAGGCGATGCTCACCCTTGCCGATGACCCAGGTCAGCGGCACCTGCGGCCACGCCGTTTGCAAGGTGCGCACCAGCGCCACGACATGGGTGACATCGCCCAATGCCGACAGGCGCAGCAGGCAGATCGACGCTGGGGCGGTGACCTTCATACGCAGAACGTCCCGACCGAACCGGCAAACAGCGGGCCGGGCCGGGCCTGGCCGCGGGCAGATTCGTGCTTCACTGTCGCGTGGACAGAGGGCAGGGACGAACTGCATGCGACGCGTGAAGGCAGATTGCTGGGCACGTGAATTGCTAGACTCCGGGGAATGACGGGGTTCGATGCTACCGAAGAGTTGACGCCGTTCCGCGACGACAGCGGATACGGAGCCATTCTGTTCGACCGAAACCGGGTGCGGCAAGCGAGCCCGGAGTGGTTCGTACCGTCGTTCTGGGAACAGCGCGCACGCCCGGTCGAGAGCGGTGGACGCGGTGGCGCCTGGTTCGTCGACGCGCCGTTCGGCCCGGCGCTGTTGCGGCGATACCTGCGCGGCGGCATGGCCGCGCGCGTCAGCCGCGACCGCTACTGGTGGCAGGGTGCGGGCAGCACGCGCAGCTTCGCCGAGTTCCGCCTGACCCGCACGATGGCCGAGAAGGGCGTGCCGGTGCCGCGTCCGATCGCCGCCTGCTACCGCCGCGACGGCATGTTCTACCGCGCCGCGATCCTGCTCGAGCGCCTGGATGACGTGCGCAGCCTGGCCGACCGGGCCGCGGTCGCCGGCGACGGTGCTCCCTGGGAAGAGGCCGGCCGGCTGATCGCGCGCGCGCATCGCGCCGGGCTCGACCATGCCGACCTCAATGCCCACAACCTTTTGTTCACCACCACCGGTAGAGGCTGGATCATCGACCTCGATCGCGGCTGCATGCGCATTCCCGCCACCGGCTGGCGCGAACGCAATCTCGCCCGCCTCAAGAGGTCGCTGCTGAAGCTGCGCGGCAACCGCAGCGTTGAAGAGGTCGAACGCGATTTCGGCCGCCTGCGCGAGGCCTACGATCGCGCCTGGGACCGAGGCTACTGAGCATGGCCGTACCGAACAAAAGCTGGCAACTGCGCCTGCACGGAGTCGGCAATGCGTCAGCGGTCGAGCTCGGCTCGGCGATGGCGACCATCGAGCGCAATGGCGTGCCGTGGCTGACCATCGACTGCGGCGGCGAAGGCCTGACCGCGTACCAGGCCTATTACGGCGACGCGCCGCGGGCGCTGTACATCACCCATACCCACCTCGATCATGTCGCCGGTTTCGAGCGCCTGTTCGTGTCCAGCTACTTCGACCCGGACCGCCGTGGCCGTATCCGTCTGTATGTGCCGGCAACGGTGCTGCCGCTGCTGCACCAGCGCGTCGGCGACTACCCCAATGCACTGGCCGAGGGCGGGGTGAATTTCTGGGATGCCTTCCAGGTCATTCCCGTGGGTGGCTCGTTCTGGCACGACGGCGTTCGGCTGGAAGTGTTCCCCACGCGCCATCACTGGCCCGAGACCGCCTACGGCCTGCGCTTGCACGGCAGCGTGGTGTGGACCGGCGACACCCGCCCGATCCCGGAGATGCTGGCGCGCTACGCCGATGCCGGTGAACTGATCGCCCACGACTGCGCGCTGCAGGGCAATCCCTCGCACAGCGGCATCGAGGATCTCGAGCGCGAGTACCCGCCGGCATTGCTCGACCGCTGCCTGCTGTATCACTACGGCAACCGCGAGGAAGGCGAGGTCCTCGCCGCGCGCGGTTACCGGGTTGCCCATCCCGGCCAGGTCGTGGCACTGGCCGAGCCGACGGCGATGCAGGTGGAGGCGTGATGAGCGCCGTGCCGGCCCCCTCGCCGTTGCCGCTCGATCTGCGCGGGCGACCGCTGCGCGACCTGCGCCTGTCGGTGATCGAGGCGTGCAACTTCCGTTGCCCGTACTGCATGCCGGCCGATCGCGTGCCGGACGATTACGGCTTCGACTCGGCATCGCGCCTGTCCTTCGATGAGATCGAGACGCTGGTGCGCGGATGCGTCGCGCTGGGCGTCAGCAAGCTGCGCCTGACCGGCGGCGAACCGCTGCTGCGCAAGCGCTTGCCGCTGCTGGTGGAGCGGCTTGCGGCCATCGACGGCTTGGACGACATCGCGTTGACCACCAACGGTTCGCTGCTGGCCGCGCAGGCGCGAGCGTTGCGCGATGCCGGCCTGCGCCGGATCACCGTCAGCCTGGATGCGCTCGATCCGCAGCGATTCAGCCAGATGACCGGTGGACGCGGCGACATCGCCGACGTACTGGCGGGTATCGAGGCAGCACAAGCGGCAGGATTTTCCTCGATCAAGCTCAACTGCGTCGTCGAGCGCGGCATCAACGACGACCAGGTGCTGCCGTTGCTCGAGCACTTCCGCGGCAGTGGCCACGTTCTGCGCTTCATCGAGTACATGGACGTGGGTACCTGCAACGGCTGGGTTCGCGATCGCGTCGTGCCCTCGGCCGAGTTGCGCGATCGCATCGCCGAGCGCTGGCCATTGCGCGCGCTGGAGGCGAACTACCGTGGTGAGGTGGCCTCGCGTTACGCGTTTGCCGATGGCCAGGGCGAGGTCGGATTCGTCAGCTCGGTCAGCGAACCGTTCTGCGGCGACTGCCATCGCGCCCGTGTGTCGGCCGACGGCAAGCTTTACACCTGCCTGTTCGCCGGCGACGGCCACGACCTGGGGCCGGCGTTGGCGCAGGGCGAGTCAGCGTTGCGTGATCGCGTGGCCACGTTGTGGACCCACCGCGGCGACCGTTACAGCGAGCTGCGTGGCGCCCGCGGCGCATCGCGCCGACATGTCGAGATGTATCTCATCGGCGGTTGAATGAAATCCCCCAGGAAGTCCACGGCAAAGCAGCTCACCCACATCGACCCGGACGGCCGTCCGGCGATGGTCGACGTCTCCGCCAAGGCAGTGACCGCGCGCGAGGCGCGGGCCGAATGCAAGGTGCGCTTTCCCGCTCCGGTGGCGGCGCAGCTGCGCGCTTCGGGGTTGAAGAGCGCCAAGGGCGGCATCGTCGACACCGCGATCATCGCCGGCACGATGGCGGTCAAGCGCACGCACGAGTTGATCCCGTTCTGCCATCCGTTGCCGATCGACGGCTGTCGCATCGCCATCGACTGGGATGGCGCGACGACGCTGCGTATCGAATGCGCCGTGCGCACGACGCATCGCACAGGCGTGGAGATGGAAGCGCTGACCGGCGCGACCGTGGCGGCGCTGACCGTGTATGACATGTGCAAGGCGTTGTCGCATTCGATCGTGCTGGGTCCGGCACGCGTGCTGGGAAAGCGCGGCGGCCGCCACGACTTTGGAGCGACCTGATGGCCCTGGCCACCGTCCTGTATTTCGCCAGCCTGCGTGACGCCGCTGGCGTCGCCAGCGAGCCGGTAGACGCCGATGGCGACCTGCGCGGTCTTTACGACCGGTTGCGCGCACGCCACGGTTTCGCCTTGCCGAGCGAGCGTTTGCGTGTCGCCGTCGATGGCGAGTTCGCGCGCTGGGACCAGCCGGTCCGAGCCGGCAGCGAGATTGCCTTCATCCCGCCTGTCAGCGGCGGCTGAAACCCCCACAGCAGTAACGACATGACCAAGCATTTCAGCCTTTCCGATACTCCCTTCGACACCGCCAGCGAGCGTGCGCAACTGCTCGATGATCGCGTTGGCGGCTTTGCCAGCTTTGAGGGCTGGGTGCGCGACCACAACGACGGCCGTGCCGTGCACGGACTGCGTTATGAGGCCTACGCCGCACTGGCCGAAGCCGAAGGCGAGCGCGTATTGGCCGAGGCGCTGTCGAAGTTCGACATCCTCGATGCGCGCTGCGTGCACCGCGTCGGCGACCTGGCGATCGGTGAACTGGCGGTATGGGTGGGCGTCAGCGCCGCCCATCGCGATGCGGCCTTCGCCGCCTGCCGGTTCGTGATCGACGAGGTCAAGTCGCGCGTGCCGATCTGGAAGCACGAGCGCTATGTCGACGGCGACGCCGGCTGGCTGCACCCGCAACAGTCGTAAAGGGGCGCCACGCCGCAAAAGGCGATGGCCCCGCCGGCTGACCTCGGCACCCGCATCAGTCAATACCGTTGCTGCCTTCCGGCCCTGGCGGAGTTTTCGACCTAGCGTCGCGAGGGGCCGACGGGGCCACCATAGAGACTTTCATCAAAAGCCCCGCGTTGGCGGCGGGGCTTTTCCCACACTTACGGATTTGAAGCTGGCGGAGAGAGGGGGATTCGAACCCCCGAAGCGCGGTTTAGACGCTTACACACTTTCCAGGCGTGCTCCTTCAACCACTCGGACACCTCTCCGCACCTGAACTTGCTTCATCCCCTGAACGCGGCATCCAGCCGTTTTGCAGGGGTCGCAGATTCTAGCCGTCGCCGGCCCGCGGGACAAGCGCGACCCTCAGCGAAGTGCCCGGCGCGCCGCCAGTCGCGGTGCGCGCGACTGGGCATGGCAGAATGTGGCCATGTCCTACCTCGTCCTCGCCCGCAAGTGGCGTCCGAAGCGCTTCGCCGAACTGGTCGGGCAGGAGCACGTGGTCCGTGCGCTGACCAATGCGCTCGATTCCGGCCGCGTCCACCACGCCTTCCTGTTCACCGGCACCCGCGGTGTCGGTAAAACGACGATCGCGCGAATCTTCGCCAAGTCGCTGAACTGCGAGCGCGGAACCTCGGCCGAGCCCTGCGGCGAGTGCGGTTCCTGCCGCGACATCGATTCGGGCCGTTTCATCGACCTGCTCGAGATCGACGCCGCCAGCAACACCGGTGTCGACGACGTCCGCGAGGTCATCGACAACGCCCAGTACATGCCCAGCCGCGGTCGGGTGAAGGTCTACCTGATCGACGAAGTGCACATGCTGTCCAAGTCGGCCTTCAACGCGCTGCTCAAGACGCTGGAAGAGCCGCCGGGGCACGTGAAGTTCCTGCTCGCCACCACCGATCCGCAGAAGCTGCCGGTGACGGTGCTGTCGCGCTGCCTGCAGTTCAACCTCAAGCGCCTGGACGAGCAGCAGATCAACGGGCAGATGACCCGGATCCTCGAGGCCGAGGGCATTGCCGCCGAAGCCGGCGCGATCCGCCAGCTCTCCAAGGCCGCCGATGGCAGCCTGCGCGATGGCCTGTCGCTGCTCGACCAGGCCATTGCCTACACTGGCGCCAGTGCCGGTGGCAGCGCCCTGGGCGATGCCGGCGTGGCCACCATGCTCGGTACCGTCGATCGCACCCGCGTGGGCGCGCTGCTGTCGTCCCTCGCCGAAGGCGATGGCGAACGGCTGCTGGCCGAAGTGGCGGTGCTGGCCGAGTTCTCGCCGGACTGGGGCAGCGTGCTGGAGGCTTTCAGCGACGCCCTGCACCGGATCCAGGTGCGGCAGCTGGTGCCCGAGGCGCAGGTCGAGGCCGATGGCGTCGATGTCGACGCGCTGGCCGCGCAGCTGCGTCCAGAAGTGGTGCAGCTGTGGTACCAGATGGCGCTCAACGGTCGCCGCGACCTGGCGCTGGCGCCAAGTCCACGCGCCGGTTTCGAAATGAGCGTGCTGCGCATGCTGGCCTTCCGTCCGGATGACGGCGACGGCGCCCGCGCGCCGTCGGCGGAACCGGCCCAGGCCGCGCGCGGCGCAGCCCCTCGCAGCGCCGCGACCGCGGCCCCGGCCGACGCGGCACCGCGTGAGCGGACGCCGCCGCCGAATCCATTTGCCGCGGAGCGGCCGCAGCCGCCAGTCGCGGCCGCGCCGGCGCGCCCGGCACCTGCACCTTCACCGGCACCTGCACCTGCACCTGCACCTGCACCTGCACCAGTCGAAGCAGTCGCTGCGCCGACGCCGATTGCCGTTGCGCGCCCGGCACCCGTCGCCGCGCCTGCGCCGACGGTAGCTTCGCCGCCGGCAGAGGCCGCCTTCGTCCACGGCGCCGGCATCGCCGACGCCGATGCCTGGCACGCGATGGTGGCCGCCACCAGCCTGCGGGGGCCGGCCCGCATGCTGGCCGAGCACGCTGGTTTTGTTTCCTATTCCGAAGGCGTGTTGAGCCTGTCGCTGGCACCCATCGACGACCATCTGCGCAGCAATGCGCTGGTCGACCTGATGGCCGAGGCACTTGCGCCGGCGCTCGGCGTCGCGCCGCAGGTGCGTTTCGTCGAGGCCCGTTCGGCCGAGTCGCTGCACCAGCGCAACGAGCGCAGCCGTGACGAGCGCCAGGCGGCCGCCGAAGCGACCTTCATGAGCGATCCGGACGTGCAGCGCCTCATCTCGCAGCACGGCGCCAAGGTAGTCCCGGATTCGATCCGGCCCTACGACGAGAAGTGATCCCCCACCGCCATCGCCCCGCGCGCATGGCCGTTGCCCCTGATGCAGGGGTTCCATTGCCCATAGACGAGTAACGAAACATGCGTGGAAACATCGCCCAACTGATGCAGCAGGCGCAGAAGATGCAGGAAAACGTCCAGCGCGCCCAGGAAGAACTGGCCAAGCTGGAGGTCACCGGCAACGCCGGCGGCGGCATGGTCAGCGTCACCATCACCGGCCGCATGGAGTGCCGCAAGGTCCGCATCGATCCGAGCGTGCTGAGCGACCAGGAAATGGTCGAGGACCTGATCGCCGCCGCGTTCAACGACGCCGTGAACAAGGTCAATGCCGAGTCGCAGTCGAAGATGTCCGCCGCCACCGCCGGCATGCCGATTCCGCCTGGCATGAAGATGCCGTTCTGACCCTCTTCGGGTTGGTGCTGCACGGCACTGCTTCATCACAAGGCCTTCCCCAGCCATCGCGGGGGGAGGGGCGAGGCGCATGAGCTCACTTCTCGATCAACTCATCGAAGCGTTCCGCGTGCTGCCCGGCGTTGGCCAGAAGTCGGCGCAGCGCATGGCGTACCACGTGCTCGAACGCGAGCGCGCCGGTGGCCAGCGCCTGGCCGACGCGCTTTCCGCCGCCGTCGAGAACATCGGCCATTGCGCGCGCTGCCGCGACTTCACCGAAGGCGAGGTCTGCGCGACCTGCGCCAATGCCTCGCGCGACGCCCATCAGTTGTGCGCGGTCGAGTCGCCCGCCGATCGCCTCGCGATCGAGCAGGCCACCGGCTACCGCGGGCTGTATTTCGTCCTGCAAGGTCGCTTGTCGCCGCTCGATGGCATCGGCCCGCGCGAACTGGGCCTGGATTCGCTGGCCGCGCGCCTGGCCGAGGGCGAGGTGCAGGAGCTGATCATCGCCACCAATCCGACGGTCGAAGGCGAAGCCACCGCGCATTACCTCGCGCAGCTGGCGCGCCAGCACAAGGTTCGACCGAGCCGTCTCGCCCACGGCGTGCCGCTGGGCGGCGAGCTGGAGTACGTCGACCGCGGCACGTTGTCGCATGCATTCGGCAGCCGCAGCGAGATGACGGACCGGGACTGATGCAAGCGGGCGCTGCCTGGGCGTAAAGTCGCGTTCACCCCGCCGACACCCAGACCGCCATGTCCGAGACCATCTTCCACAAGATCATCAAGCGCGAGATTCCGGCCGACATCGTCTTCGAAGACGAGCACCTGATCGCGTTCCGGGACATCGCGCCGCAGGCGCCGGTGCACGTGTTGTTCGTGCCCAAGACCGATGTCGCCACGCTCAACGACCTGCAACCCGACCAGTCCGCCATCGTCGGACGCCTGGCCGTGGCCGCGGCCGACTACGCCAAGCGCGAAGGCTTTGCCGAGGATGGCTACCGGGTCGTGATGAACTGCAACGGCAACGGCGGGCAGACGGTGTTCCAGATCCATCTGCACCTGCTGGCCGGAGCGCCGCTGGGGCGGTTCGGAACCTCGCGCTGAGACACAGGCGGTTCCCGCGTTACCACCAACCCCACCACGGCCAGGGCGCCGCCGCAAAGCCGAGCTCGTCGACCGTCTCGCGCAGGGGCCACAGATAGACCACGTCGGCCTCGACCTGCGGGAAGCGGTAGTCGTATCCGCCGATCCGGCGGTTCTGATAGCCGCTGACGCGGCCGGTGAAGGTGACTTCGCGATTCCTCTCGAATACCACCGGGTCGTAGAAGCCGGTACGGCAGGCAATGAAACGGCCGCCGGTGTCATCGCTGCCCCAGTACGGGCGGGCGTTGTCGCCCAGGTAGGTCGAGACCATCTCGAAGCAGGTGCGATTGGGCTGCGGTTCGACGCTGACGATGCGTCCGCCCCAGCGCACCGTGGCGCCGGTGATGTCGCTCACCGCCGCATCGCGCGGCGTGCTCGGATTGAACTCGCCCTGCAACGGTTGCGGTGCGGTGACGCAGGCGGCCAGCATCATCGTGCCCAGGGCCAGTAGGGCGAAACGAAGGTTCATCGGCGTTCTCCAGGTGTCCTTCACATTAGCCATTGCGGGGCGACGGGCGATGCGCACGCAGCGCCTGGGTCAAGGCGCGGGTCGAACGTCCCCCCGGCTCGCCGTCAGCGTACCGCCAATCGCTGAACCGGTCGCAAAGTTCCCGCAAGTGGCCAGCCAGCTCGGGCCGGGCAGCGGCCACGCGCTCGACCCAGCGACCGGCTGGTTCGTCCGGGAACCGTTCCAGGCCGAACTGGCGATAGCGACGGGCCATCGCGTGCCAGGCGCGAAGCACCGGGTCGGGCTCGCGCTCGTTGCGGCGACTGAACCACACCATCCACAGCAGTCCCAGCGCCAGGGCCAGCATCAGCAGCAACACCAGCGTGCGATCGTCGATGCGATCGACGCCGAACGGTCGCAGCAGGCGTTGCTGGCGGTTGGCGTCGAAACCGAGCACGAAGTCGTTCCAGCCGCGTCGCAGCCAGTCGCCGACATCGATCAGCGAGCGCCCGCCGGCGAAGCCGCCCAGCAGGCCGCCGGCCACGGAGCGGCGGTCGTCGAGGGTGTCGTAGATGCGCTCGGGCGCAACGGCGGCGGTCGGATCCACGCGCACCCAGCCGCGTCCGCGCAACCAGACCTCGGCCCAGGCATGGGCGTCGGAGCGGCGCACCAGCCAATAACCGCCGACCGAATTGCGGTAGCCGCCGGCATAGCCGGTGACCACGCGCGCAGGGATGCCGGCGCCACGCATCAGCACGACGAACGACGAGCTGAAGTGCTGGCAGAAACCGGCGCGCTGGTCGAACAGGAATTCGTCGACACCGTTGCGCCCTGGCAGCGGCGTTTCCAGGGTGTAGGCGAAGTCGCGCCGGATCCAGTCGAGGGCACGGGTCACGATCGCGCCATCGGCAGACGGTCCGGCCTCAAGGCGCCATTGCCGGGCCAGTGCGAGCGTGCGCGGGTTGAAGTTTGGCGGCAGCTGCAGCGCGTACTGGCGTGTCTGTGGCGACAACCGCGCCTCGTAGCGCCGTGGTGGTGCCGACTGCATGCGCCAGCGGCTGACGCTGGTCAGCTGGGTCAGCGACTGCAGGTTGTGGTCCGGATCCAGCTCGCTACCGCTTGGCGCCGAAACCAGCAGGTCGAGTGCAACGAGCTGGCGGCGATTGGTCGGCTCCATCTCGATCTCGTAATCCCAGCGCTGCGGGCCCCGTTCGACCGCGGTTTCGGTCCAGCCCGGCATCCAGCGCGGCTGTGTCCAGGTGCGCCCGTCGAAATCCCACATCACCGGACCGCGCCAGTACATCTGCGACGGCGACGGCACCTGCCCGAAGAAGCGTGCGCGCAGGGCGGGGCGGTCGTCGCCCATGAGGTCCATCCAGTCGCCCGGGCTCATCCGGTCTGACAGGCCGGTGCTTGCCATCGCACGCTCGGGAATGCCCCACAGCGGCGAGCCCAGGCGCGGGAACAGCCAGAACGCTGCCAGCGCGAGTGGCAGTCCGAGCGCGAGCAGGCGGGCGGTGCCGGCCACGCGCCGCATCGGTGCAGTGTCGCGACGGACATCGCCCGATTCGACATCCGCCAACAGTTGCAGCGCTGCCAGCGCCAGCAGCGTCGCGGTCAGGCCCAGAGCCAACGATAGCGGCCCCTGGTCGAGCAGGAAGGTGGCAAACGGTGCGAACAGCGCGAAGCCGAGCAGGCTGCGCGCATCGCGCAGGCTGAAAGTCTCCGAAGGTTTGATCGCCAGCATCGCCGCCAGCAGTGCGCAGCCGGTATCGCGACCGACCGAGAAGTCGCTCATCGCCAGCACGGTCGCAATCAGCGCTATCGACAGGAGCAGGCGGAGCAGTCCGTGCAGGGGCTGGCGCCAGGACATGGCGACCACGGCCACGGCGCTGAAGGCAATGGTCACCGCGATCAGCAGCGGCAATTGCAACAGCAACGGCAACAGGCAGGCGCCGGCGCCGAGCAACGCCCAGCGGCGGCTGCGCGGATCGAGCCTTGGCGCTGCCGGATCAGCCATGGGGCATCAGCGCCAGTGCGCGCAGGCAGGCATGGCGGTGTTGCGGTCCGCGGTCGGGCCCCAGTGCGGCATGGCCGGGCAGGCGCAACTGGTAGCGCCTGCCTTCGCGCTCGGCTTCGTCGATCCAGCGCGCCAGCCGGGCAATTCGGGCCTCATAGCCAATCCCGGCGATCTCGCGCCAGTCGAGCACGACTTCGGCACCGATGGGCTGCTCGAACTCGCGTACCAGCAGCGTGTCACGCCGTGCCGAGGGCTTCCAGGCGATGGCCCGGCGGGCATCTCCGGTTCGATAAGCGCGCAGGTGATGGACGTCGTCGCCGGTCGGGTGCACGCGAGCCTGGACGCGGTCGCCGTGGCCGGCCGGCAACGGCGGGCCGTTTGCCTCGGGTGCCGGGTAGACCAGCAACGGCGATTCCGGCCAGACATAGGCCCACGCGCGCGCCAGTCCCAGTGGGCGCGTGGTCGACAGGCGCAGCTTGGGCAGGTCGAACCATCCGCGCTGTTGGGTCGGCAGCAGCAATTGCGACTCACCGCTGCCACGATCGAGATTGAGGATGCCCGGCGCGGCGTCGAACGAGCCGTCGTCGTCCAGCCGCAGCCCGCGGCGCACGCGACCGGGCGCGGCGCGCGCGTACAGGTGCAGGCACAGCGGCGTGCCCGCGGCTACGGGCTCGGCGTCGACCGCGACCAGTTCAAGCCCGGACAACTGCATCTGCGCTGCCACCAGACTGGCCAGGCCTGCTCCGCCCAGCATCAGACCCAGCAGCAGCGCGGGGTTGTTGTTGTAGTTGAGTGAGCCCAGCAGCATGACGAACAGCAACACCGCGTAGAACAAGCCGAAGCGCGTCGGCAGCACGTAGATGCGACGACGGTGCAGCCTGCAAGGCAGTGTTTCCGGATCGCGTGGACGCGTCCAGACCATGGCCCAGGCATGCAGTCGCGAGCGCAGGCGCGCCGGCGTTTGGCGGACCGGCCGCGACATCACTCAGTCCACCGGCACCGCGTGCAGGATCGCCTTTGCCAACGCCGCGTCCTTGCCGGCATCGACCTCGGCGACGAGACGGTGCGCGGCCACGGCCGGAAACAGTGCCTGCACATCCTCGGGCAGCACGTGCGCACGTCCGAGCAGCAATGCGTAGGCGCGGGCCGCGCGCAGCAATGCCAGCCCGGCGCGTGGCGACAGGCCCACGCGCACGCCAGGATGGCGTCGGCTTCGCGCCATTAGCGCCTGCACGTAGGCGACCAGCGCCTCGCTGGCGTGGACCTGCTGCACCGAACGGCGGGCGGCGATCACATCCTCGCTGCCGAGCAATGGCAACACCCGCGCGATCAGGTCGCGACGGTCGTCACCGGCGAGCAGGTGGCGTTCGGCGTCCGCATCCGGATAGCCCAGGCTCAGGCGCAGGAGAAAACGGTCCAGTTGTGAATCCGGCAATGGATACGTGCCGGACAGGTCGACGGGATTTTGCGTTGCGATGACGAAGAACGGTTCCGGCAGCGCATGCGTGGTGCCGTCGACCGTGACCTGGTATTCGGCCATCGCTTCCAGCAGCGCGCTCTGCGTGCGCGGCGGCGCGCGATTGATCTCGTCGGCCAGCAACACCTGCGCGAACACCGGGCCGGGATGGAACTGGAACTGGCGCGCCTGCGGATCGAACACCGATACGCCGACCACGTCGGCAGGCAGCAAGTCGGAGGTGAACTGCACGCGCTGGAAATCCAGGCCGAGCGTCGCCGCCAGCGCATGGGCAAGCGTGGTCTTGCCCAGCCCGGGAAGATCCTCGATCAGCAGGTGGCCACCGGCCAGCAGCGCCACGAACGCCAGTCGAACTTCGTGCGGCTTGCCCAATACCAGCGAATTGACCTGCGCCTGGGCACGTTCAAGGGAGCCTCGCAGGCCATCGGTTAGCATGGTCGCCGTCGTAAGGGATACCGCCATTGCGCGTGCGCTCCTGTTGGATGTTGCAGCTTGCGGTGTCCGCCGGCACTTCGTCCGCCGGCCGCCATTGTCCGGTCGGCTGCGACATGCTCTACAAAGACATGTTCTCCCAGAGTGTAGCGAGGTCACGAACGGATGCGGGATGAAGGGCAGGCACGGCGCACGTTCTGGGTGCTGTGGGTCGCGGTTCTGGCGATCAAGCTGGTCGTTGCCGCGCGTCTGCCGCTGTTCGTCGACGAGGCGTTCTACTGGCAGGAAGGCCAGCACCTGGCCGCGGCCTATTCCGACCTGCCTGGGCTGACCGCGTGGCTGACCCGTCTGGGCACCCTGGTCGGCGGGCACCATGCCTTCGCCGTGCGCCTGCCGTTCGTGTTGATTGCCGCGCTGGTGCCATGCCTGATGGTGCGCATAGCGGCACGCGAGTTCGGCGCACGTGCCGGTTGGCTGGCCGGTAGCTACACATTGCTGTTGCCCCTGGCCGGAACCCTGGGCGTGATGGCGCTGCCGGATGCGGCGATGGCACTGGCGACGCTGTTGTGCGTCGATGCCGGCGCGCGGCTGCTGCGTCAGGTCAGCCCCGCGGTCGCGCTCGAACTGGCCGTCGGCCTGGCCCTGGGTGCGCTGTGTCATTACCGCTTCATTGCCGTCATCGGCGTTGGATTCATCGCCCTGGCGATGATCGAGGAAGGTCGCCGCGCGCTGCGCGACGTGCGCGTGCTGGTGGCGATCGCATTCGGCGCATCAGCCTGGGCGCCACTGGTGGCCTGGAATCTCGACAACGCCGATGCCGGGTTGCGCTTCCAACTGGTCGAGCGCCATCCGTGGGCCTTCCACGCCGACGCGGTCTGGTTCATCGCGATCCAGGCGCTGCTGGTGACGCCATTGCTGTTCGCCGCGCTGGCCGTCGGCGCACGCAGGGGCCTGGTGAGCGCAGCAGCGCCGCAGCGTTACTTCGCCCTGCTCGGCTCGGGCGTGGTGCTCGGGTTTTTCGCCCTCGGCTTTTTCGCCGATACCGAGCGGGTCAGCTTCCACTGGCCGCTGCCCGGTTACCTCGCACTGTTGCCGCTGTTGCCGGCGGTGCTGTGGCGCTGGCCGCGTGGCTGGCAAGTGGCCACGGCGGCGTTGGCCGGGTTGGGGTTGGTGGCCAATCTGGGCTATTACCTGGCCGTATCGCATCCAGGACTGCGCGAACGGAATGCCGCCGAGAAGTGGTACCCGAGCAACTTCTCCGGTTGGGAGCCGCTGGCGCAGGCCGTACGCACTCGCCTGGCAGCCATGCCGGCAGGTACGCGCGTGGTGGCGGACAACTTCAAGATCGGCGCCGAACTGGGTTTCGCCATGGGCGATGCGCGCATTCCCGTGCTCGATCATCCCATCAACCACAAGCACGGGCGCGCGCCGCAGTTGCGTCTATGGGGGCTGGAAAGCGCCGGTCGTGCCGACTGGGGTGATCAGCCGGTGCTGCTCGTAGTCGGTGCAACCGAGGTCAAGTACCGCGATCTGCTGCAGCGTTACCACGAGCTGTGCACGATGGCAGGACCCTTGCCGCCGGCTGAAGTGCTGAACATCGACCATGGTCGCCAGCGCTTCATGCTGTTCGCGATGGATGGCCGTCCGGTGCATGGTGACTGCACCACGCCGGCGATGGCCTGGGTCGATACGCCGGTGGCCGACGCCCGCGTCGGTCAGCGCTTCAACGTCGAAGGCTGGGCGTTCAAGGACGGAGTCGGCCTGGCCGGCATCGACGTCACCCTCGATGGCCAGGTCGTCGCCCAGGCGCAGTACGGGCGGGTGTTCGAGGGGCTCAGGGATGTATGGCCGCAGTCAAGCGATCCGCAGCATCCGAATGTCGGCTTCAGCGCCGAGGTAACACTGCCGCCAGGCACGTTCGAGCCGGGTCGGCATTGGCTAGGCTTGCGCCTGCACGGGCGCGACGGCAGCGAAGAGACCTGGGCCGAGCGACCCATCCAGATCGAGTGAGCGAGGCGACGGCCGGCTCAGGGCAGTTCGAACCCGGCCTCGCGCAGCAGCCGGGCGGTGGCGATCAGCGGCAGGCCGATCAGTGCGGTCGGGTCGCGGTTGTCGATGGCTTCGAACAGGCTGATGCCCAGGCCCTCGGACTTGAAGCTGCCGGCGCAGTCGAAAGGCTGCTCGGCATCGACGTAGCGCTCGATCTGGGCGGCGTCCAGGTCGCGGAACGTCACCACCGTACGGTCGAGCGCCTGCAGCGGCGGCTGTCCCGCCTTCATCACGCACACGCCGGTGTGGAACTGCACGTCATGGCCGGACATGCCGGCCAGCTGCTCGATGGCCGCCTGGCGCCCACCAGGCTTGCCCAGCGACCGGCCGTCGAATTCGGCCACCTGGTCGGAGCCGATGACCCAGGCGCCGGGGTGGAGTGCGGCCACGGCAGCGGCCTTGGCCTGCGCCAGTCGGCGGGCGAGGGCGGCAGGCGCTTCCCCGGGCAGCGGAGTCTCGTCGCTGTCGGGCCGGGCGGTTTCGAACGGCAGGCGCAGGCGCGACAGCAATTCGCGGCGGTAGACCGAGGTCGACGCCAGGATCAGGAGAGGAGGCACGGCAGCTGCCCTCAGGCCAGGGGCGACCGGGCGCGCTCAATGAGGGATAATTGCTGGTCGATCCGGTCGCGGGCTGAGTCTATCGAGCTGCGTACTTCGGCCAACTGGCTGAGGCTGGCATCGCGGCCGTGGTCTCGCAGCCACAGCCGCTGGCGCAGCATCTCGCGCATGGCGTCGCCGACCGGGTCATTGCCGCCATTGCCGGCCACGGCCTCGATCTCGGCTCGGGCCAGGCGGAGCCGGTCCTCGAGGGCGTCGGCGGCGTCCAGGACCTCGCGGACCGCGCGTTCACGGCGTCCCGGACGGCCCCAGGCGAACAATGCCGCAATCGCCAGGGTGGACAACAGCAGGAGCAGGACGATGGTCACGGGCGAGGTCGACAGTGCGGAATTGGTCCGCAGTTTGAGGCCGCGGCGACGGCGGCCGCAATCGCCGCCGACGAGCGGGACCGCGCTGCCCGCCGGCTCGCCGGTTCAGGTTTGACAGCAGTAGTCTCGATCTCTAACATTCCGCAGCTTATGTCAGCCGACCTGCCCGGGATTCTTGATGCATGGCGCATGGTGGCGACACGGCGCGGCCTGGAAGGCCGTGTGCCGTTGTCATCGCTGACGCGGCTGCGGAACAGTCTGGTCGACACCGAAGGTGAGGTTCGCTTTGCGCTCGAGTTCGACTCCGACGCGCTGCGGGTGCCTTATGTCGAACTGCGAATCGATGCCGAGCTGCCGCTGACCTGTCAGCGCAGCCTGCAGCGGTTCCTGTACCCGGTGAACATCGTGCAGCGCCTTGGCCTGATCCGTGATGAAGCGGACGAGGCGGCGCTGCCGGAAGGATACGAGCCGTTGCTGGTGCCGGAAGATGGCCAGTTGCGGACCGTCGAGCTGGTTGAGGATGAGTTGATCCTCGCCGTTCCTGTCGTGCCGATAATGCCCGGCACGGAGGCGGTGGAGCGCGACTGGCCGGCGAGCGAGCAGGCCGAAGAGCCGGAGCGAGTGAACCCGTTCGCAGCGCTGTCGGCATTGAAGAAACAATCGAACTGAGTTTTTTTGGAGCAAGACCATGGCTGTTCAGAAGTCCCGCGTTTCCCCGTCCAAGCGTGGCATGCGTCGTGCGCACGATGCGCTGTCCGCCAAGCAGCTGGCCACCGACCCGACCACGGGCGAGACCCACCTGCGTCACCACGTCACCGCTGACGGTTACTACCGCGGCAAGAAGGTGATCGACACCAAGTCCAAGGTTGCTGACGAAGAGTAAGCTCTTCGCTCACCGTCGCGCCGCGCGCAGCTCCGTCAGGACTGGCGCGGCCGCCGCACAGCCTGGACTGTCGGAACCGTAAAGGTTCAGCGCGCTCAGCGGCCATCGCGGCGGTGTATCTCCGTCGGCCTGGCTGACGGAGTCCCGACAACGGCTGTGCAGCGGAGTGGCGATGACGCAACAGATTTATTCCCGCATCGCGGGAACCGGCAGCTACCTTCCCGAGAAGGTGCTGACCAACGACGACCTGGCCAAATTCATCGACACGAGCGATGAATGGATTGCCGCGCGCACGGGCATCCGTGAGCGTCATGTCGCCGCCGAAGGCGAGTTCACCAGCGACCTGGCCTACCACGCTTCCGTGCGCGCACTGGAAGCGGCCGGCGTCGATGCCAAGGATCTCGACCTGATCGTGGTCGGTACGACCACGCCGGACCTGATTTTCCCCTCGACCGCCTGCCTGCTGCAGCACCGCATCGGTGCCGGCGGCTGCGCTGCGTTCGACGTCAACGCGGCCTGCTCGGGCTTCGTCTATGCGCTGACGGTGGCCGACAAGTTCATCCGTTCCGGCGCTGCCAAGACGGTGCTGGTGGTCGGTGCCGAAACCCTGACCCGCATGCTCGACTGGAGCGATCGCTCCACCTGCGTGCTGTTCGGCGACGGCGCCGGTGCGGTCGTGCTCAAGGCCGACACCGAAACCGGCATCCTCAGCACGCACATGCACGCCGATGGCGGCAAGAAAGAGCTGCTGTGGAATCCGGTGGGCGTTTCGGTCGGCTTCAAGCCGGACGAGCCCAATGCCGGCGTCAAGGTGCTGATGACCGGCAACGAGGTCTTCAAGCATGCGGTCAAGGCGCTGGACTCGGTGGTCGAGGAGACGCTCGAGGCCAATGGCCTGGATCGCCATGACATCGACTGGCTGATTCCGCACCAGGCCAACCTGCGCATCATCGAAGCCACGGCCAAGCGCCTGGACATGCCGATGGAGCGCGTGATCGTCACCGTCGACAAGCACGGCAATACGTCGTCCGGTTCGGTGCCTCTGGCGCTGGACGAGGCGGTGCGCTCAGGTCGTGTCCAGCGTGGTCAGCTGGTGCTGCTGGAGGCCTTCGGCGGCGGCTTCACCTGGGGCTCGGCGCTGTTGCGCTACTGAGTCGCCTGGCGCTTCACGATCCACGCCTCCGCTGGCAGCAGCGGGGGCGTTTTCGTTTGTGGCATGCATTGAGTCCGGATGGCGCTCCAGTACATACAGGCCCGTACAGACGTACTAGAGCAAACACTCGTATCATGCGCATTCTTTGTCGCAAGGCCTTCACGCGTGACCGCAACCCCCCACACCGATTCGACCCTGGCGTTCGTGTTCCCGGGCCAGGGCTCGCAGTCGCTCGGCATGCTGGCCGAACTGGGCGAACTGCACCCGATCATCCGCGAGACGTTTGCCGAAGCCAGCGACGGCGCCGGCGTCGACCTCTGGGCGCTCAGCCAGGGCGGACCGGAAGAAATGCTCAACCGCACCGAGTACACCCAGCCGGCGCTGCTTGCCGCAGGTGCGGCGGTGTGGCGTCTGTGGCAGCAGCGCGGTGGCGCGATGCCGGCGTTGCTGTCGGGTCACAGCCTGGGTGAATACACCGCGCTGGTCGCGGCAGGTTCGCTGTCGCTGAAGGATGCCGCCCATCTGGTGCGCCTGCGTGGCCAGCTGATGCAGGAAGCCGCTCCTGCCGGCACCGGTGCGATGGCTGCCGTGCTCGGCGCAGAAGACGCGCTGGTGCAGGAAGTCTGCGCGAGCGTGTCGGGCACCAGCGTGGTCGTACCCGCCAACTACAACTCGCCCGGCCAGATCGTCATCGGCGGCCACGCCGACGCCGTCGACAAGGCCATGGTCGTGCTCGGCGAACGTGGCGTGCGCAAGATGGTGAAGCTGGCCGTCAGCGTTCCGTCGCACACGCCGCTGATGCGCGAAGCCGCCAACCGCCTGGCCGAAGCCATGGCCGGCATGGCATGGCACGTGCCGAAGTTTCCGGTGGTGCAGAACGTCGACGCAGGGATACACGAAAGTGTGGAGGCCATCCGCGACGCGCTCGTCCGCCAGCTCTATCTGCCGGTACAGTGGACTGGCTGCGTGCAGGCTCTGGCGGCGAAGGGCGTCACGCGCGTGGCCGAATGCGGCCCGGGCAAGGTCCTTGCCGGCCTGGTCAAGCGCATCGACAAGACTATCGACGGACGCGCACTCGGTACGCCCGGCGAGTTCGAAACTGCTATCGAAGAATGGAACAAGGCATGAGCGAGAAACTGCTGTCCGGAGAGATCGCACTGGTCACCGGCGCCAGCCGCGGCATCGGTGCTGCCATCGCCGACGAACTGGCCGCGCAGGGCGCGACCGTCATTGGTACCGCCACCTCCGAATCCGGTGCGAAGGCGATCGGCGAGCGCCTGGCCGCGCACGGCGGCCACGGCCGCGTGCTCGACGTCAGTGAAGCCGCTTCGATCGACACGCTGATCGACGGCATCGCCAAGGAGTTCGGCGCGATCTCGATCCTGGTCAATAACGCCGGCATCACCCGCGACAACCTGCTGATGCGGATGAAGGACGAGGACTGGCAGGCCATCCTCGACACCAACCTCACCAGCGTGTTCCGCACCAGCAAGGCGGTGATGCGCGCGATGATGAAGGCGCGCAAGGGCCGCATCATCAACATCGCCTCGGTGATCGGTGTGACCGGCAATGCCGGCCAGGCCAACTACGCCGCGGCCAAGGCCGGCATCATCGCCTTCAGCAAGTCGATGGCCCGGGAAATCGGCAGCCGTGGCATCACCGTGAACGTGGTGGCCCCCGGCTTCATCGACACCGACATGACCAAGGCATTGCCCGAGGACGCCAAGAGCGCGATGCTGGGCCAGATCGCCCTGGGCCGATTCGGCGAGCCTGCCGACATCGCCCGCGCGGTGGCCTTCCTGGCCGGCCCGTCGGCGGCCTACATCACCGGCGAGACCCTGCACGTCAACGGTGGCATGTACATGCCGTAAGGCGTTGCTGCCGAGGCATTGCTTGCGTTTGTAACCATTTGAAGCAAAAGGGCTTTCGCGTATCCTCGCGAGCGCCTGCGATTCCACCAATGTTCCTTTAGACTATTCCGTCGAATATCCCGTCCGGGAGGAGTGAGTACCCATGAGCAGCATCGAAGAGCGCGTCAAGAAAATCGTGGTCGAACAGCTGGGCGTCAAGGAAGAAGAAGTCACCAACAACGCTTCGTTCGTCGACGACCTCGGCGCGGACTCGCTCGACACCGTCGAGCTGGTGATGGCGCTCGAAGAAGAGTTCGAGTGCGAGATTCCGGACGAAGAGGCCGAGAAGATCACCTCGGTGCAGCAGGCCATCGACTACGTGAAGGCTCACGTCAAGTCGTAAGGTAGCCGTGCCGTAAAAAGGCACGCCGGGGCGGGGCCTCGGCCGACCGCTTCCTGCAAAACCAGACCGGGGCCGCATTGCGGCCCCGTGTCTTATGAGCCGGCCCATGCGCTGGCGTAGTGTTCGTAGACGGAGTGTTTCATGTCCAATCGTCCGGGCTTCAATCGTCGCGTCGTGGTCACCGGCCTCGGCATCGTTTCGCCGCTTGGTAACGACCTCGCCAGCAGTTGGGACGGCATCGTCAATGGCCGCTCCGGCATCGGCCCGATCACCCATTTCGACGCTTCGGCCTTCACCACCCGCATCGCCGGCGAAGTGCGCAACTTCGACATCACCCAGTGGGTCACGCCGAAGGACGCCAAGAAGATGGAGGAGTTCATCCATTACGGTGTTGCCGCATCGATGATGGCGATCCAGGACGCTGGCATCACCGTCGACGAGTCCAATGCCGAGCGCATCGGTGCGCTGATCGGTTCGGGCATCGGCGGCCTGCTCGGCATCGAAGAGCAGACCATCAAGTACCACGAAGGCGGCCCGCGCAAGGTCTCGCCGTTCTACGTGCCCAGCACGATCATCAACATGCTGCCCGGCCAGGTCTCGCTGCTGACCGGCATCAAGGGCCCCAATTTCTCGGCCGTTTCGGCCTGCGCCACCGCAAACCATTCGATCGGCATGGCGATGCGCATGATCCAGTACGGCGACGCCGACGTGATGGTCGCCGGTGGCGCCGAGCGCGGCTCTTCGCCGACGTCGGTCGCCGGCTTCTGCTCGATGAAGGCGATGTCGACGCGCAATGACGACCCGACCCATGCCTCGCGTCCGTGGGACAAGGACCGCGACGGTTTCGTCCTCGGTGACGGCGCCGGCATCCTGATCCTGGAAGAGTACGAGCGCGCCAAGGCTCGCGGTGCGCGCATCTATTGCGAGCTGTCCGGTTTCGGTGCCAGTTCCGACGCCTTCCACATGACCGCCCCGAGCGAGAATGGCGAGGGCCCGGCACGCTGCATGGTCGCTGCGCTCAAGGACGCCGGTGTCAATGCCGACCAGGTCGGTTACCTCAATGCGCACGGCACGTCGACGCCGCTGGGCGACCTGGCCGAGACGCTGGCGATCAAGCGCGCGCTGGGCGACCACGCCTACAAGACGATGGTCAGCTCGACCAAGTCGATGACCGGCCACCTGCTGGGTGCCGCCGGTGGCGTCGAGGCGATCTTCTCGGTGCTGGCGCTGCACCACGGCATCATCCCGCCGACCATCAACCTGGAGGAAGCGGGCGAGGGCTGCGACCTGGACTACGTGCCGAACGTGGCCCGCCAGGCGAAGATCGACGTTGCGGTGTCCAACGGCTTTGGTTTCGGTGGCACCAACGGCACGCTGGTGTTCAATCGGATCTGACCGTCGCCACAAACGGTTGCCTGACGATCCCCGCTACGGCGGGGATCGTTGTTTCCGGGCGCCGATTGCCGTCATTCCCGCGCAGGCGGGAACCCAGTGACGTTGATTCACCGAACGTCGCAAGAGCGAACGACGCTGGGTCCCCGCCTACGCGGGGATGACGGGGAAGCTTGTCCGCCCCGAAACGCGGTCTAAAACGCGGTCTAATACGCGGATGCTGCTGACCCGCTCCCTGCCTGCCTCCTTCGACCTGCTTTCGCTGCAGCGTCTGGCACCCGCCCGCTACCCCCTGTTGCTGGAATCCAGCGCCCACGGCACCGCCCAGGGCCGCTGGGACCTGCTGCTGGTGGCCAGCGGCGACTCGCTGCGCCTGGAACCGGATGGCACCACGCGTGATTCCGCCGGCGTCCCGGTCGAAGGCGACTTCTTCGCCGCGCTCGACGCGCAATGGCAGTCGCTGCGCGTTGCCCGTGACGAGCCGCGCTGGCCGTTCCGCGGCGGCTGGGCCCTGTTCTTCGGATACGAGGCCGCTGCCCAGGTCGAGCCGGTCCTCAAGCTGCCGCGCGCTGAAGGGCAGTTGCCGGTGGCACTGGCACTGCGCTGCCCTGCTGCGGTCCTGCGCGATCACACCAGTGGCGAATGCGTGCTGGTGACCGAAGTGGGATACGACGGCCTGGTCGCATCGGTGTTGTCCGACATCGAGAACGCGACGAAGCTCCCGGCCATTGCACCATGGCAAACACCTGGCGCTCTCGAGGAAGACGAGCCGGAGCGATTCACCGACGGCGTGCGCCGCGTGCTCGACTACCTCGCTGCAGGCGATGTGTTCCAGGCCAATCTCTCGCGCGGCTGGGTCGCGCGTTTCGATCAGCCGCTGCAACCTGCAGCGCTGTTCGAACGGCTGCGACAGAACAACCCCGCGCCCTTCGCCGGCGTTTTCGCCGGTACCGACTGGGCCGTGGTCAGTGCCTCGCCGGAGCGGCTGGTATCGGTGCGCGGCGACGTCGTCGAGACGCGGCCGATCGCCGGTACGCGTCCGCGCTTCGCCGGTGATGACGATGCCGCGCGCATCCAGGAACTTGTCGGCCATCCCAAGGAGCGCGCCGAGCACGTGATGCTTATCGACCTGGAGCGCAACGACCTCGGTCGCGTCTGCACGCCCGGCAGCGTCGAGGTCGACGAGCTGATGACGGTGGAGAGCTATGCCCACGTCCATCACATCGTCAGCAACGTGCGCGGACGCCTGCGCCAGGATGCGACGCCGGGGCAGGTGATCCGTGCGGTGTTTCCGGGAGGCACGATCACTGGTTGTCCGAAAGTGCGCTGCATGCAGATCATCGCCGAGCTCGAAGGCGTGGGCCGCGGTGCCTATACCGGCGCGATGGGCTGGCTAAACCGAGACGGCGACCTCGACCTCAACATCCTGATCCGCAGCGCCGAGCTGGAACCCGACGCGGCAGGCGGGGCGACGCTGCGCTTCCGCACCGGCGCCGGCATCGTGGCCGACTCCGATCCGCAGCGCGAGCTCGACGAGACCCGGGCCAAGGCGCGCGGCATGCTGCGCGCCCTGGGAGTGGCCGGATGAGTGCGACGGCAGTGCGCTACTTCGCGGGCGACCGGTCGGTGCCGGCGCTCCCGGATCTCGATCGTGGCCTGGCCTATGGCGACGGCCTGTTCGAGACAGTGCGCGCACACCAGGGCCAGATGCACTGGTGGCCTGCACACTGGCAGCGCCTGCAGCGCGGCGCCGCGATGCTGCGCATGGCCCTTCCCGACGAACGCATCGTGCTGGCCGAGGCGACGCGACTGCTCGACGGCAGTGACGCGGTGCTGAAGCTGATCGTGACGCGGGGCAGTGGCGGACGTGGCTATTCGCCGGCCCATGCCAGCGTCCCCAACTGGACGCTGTCGTCGCATCCGTTGCCGCCTGCGCCCGCTTCCGGCCTCAACCTGCGCTGGTGCGACACCCGCCTGGCATTGCAGCCGGCGCTGGCGGGGATCAAGCACTGCAACCGCCTCGAGCAGGTGCTCGCGCGCGGCGAGTGGGACGATCCGGCCATCCACGACGGTCTGCAGTGCAGCAGCGAGGGCGACGTGGTCTGCGCCACGGCCGCCAATGTGTTCATCCTCCGCCAGGGCGTCTGGCTGACCCCGCAGGTCGATCGCTGCGGCGTAGCCGGGGTATGCCGGGCCTGGGCGCTTGAAACGCTGCCGGCACGCGAGGCGCGCCTGGCTGTGACCGATGTCGAAGCCGCCGACGCGGTTTTCCTGTGCAATGGCGTGCGCGGTATCCTGCCGGTGGCGCGGCTCGGCGCCCGCACTTGGCAACCGCATCCGCAGGTGGTCGCGCTGCAGCACCGCCTGGCCGCCGAGCATCCCGCTTTCGCCACGGAGGTTTCGTGAGTCGTAAATCTGTGCGTCGGTCTTCGGGTCGGTCTTTTGGACGTATTTCCGCCGGCTTCCTGTTGTTGTTGCTGCTGATCGCCGCCGGCGCCGGTTTCTGGGCGTGGCAGCGCTACACCGGTTTCGCCGATGCGGCGTTGTCGGGCCTGGAGCCGGGCGAGACCGTGATGGTCGAACGCGGCGATTCGTTGCCGACGGTCGTGCGCAAGCTGCGCGAGGCCGGCGTGCGCGAAGGCGAGCTTCTGGAATGGCGCGCCTTGGCCAAGCAACTCGGTGCCGCCGGCAAGTTGCAGGTGGGCGAGTACGCGATCGAGCCGGGCACGTCGCCGCGCGCGCTGCTGCTGGCCATGCGCGACGGGCGCGTGATCCGCCATCGCTTCACGATCGTGGAAGGCTGGAACATCCGCGAACTGCGCGCGGCGCTGGCCAAGGCCAAACCACTGAAGCTGGAAACCGGCAAGCTCGATGACGCGGCGTTGATGAAGTCCATCGGCGCACCGGGCCAGCATCCGGAAGGCCGCTTCCTGCCCGAGACCTACCTGTACACGCGCGGCGACAGCGACCTGGACGTGCTCAAGCGTGCCCACGCGGCCATGGCCAAGGCGCTCGACGCCGCGTGGCAGCAGCGCCGTGCCGACAACGTGCTCAGGACGCCCGACGAAATGCTGGTGCTGGCGTCGATCGTCGAAAAGGAGACCGGGATCGCCTCGGAGCGGCCGCAGATCGCCGGCCTGTTCGCGCGCCGGCTCAAGCTCGGCATGCGCCTGGAAACCGATCCGACTGTCATCTACGGGTTGGGCAGCGCCTATGACGGCGACATCCGCAAGCGCGACCTGCGCGCGGACAATCCGTACAACACCTACCTGATCGCCGGCCTGCCGCCGACGCCGATCGCGATGCCGGGTATTGGCGCACTCGAGGCAGTCGCCAAACCGGCCGATGGCGATGCGCTGTTCTTCGTTGCCGTCGGCGACGGCAGCGGGCGTCACCTGTTTGCACGCACCTACGCCGAACACCAGGCCAACGTCCGCGCTTACCTGAAGAAGTATCGCGCCAGGCAATCCGGGAATGGGCCATGACGAGCTCAGCTGCGCCGCTGCAGCGCCAGCCCCGCTTCATCACGCTCGAGGGCGGCGAAGGCGCCGGCAAGTCGACCGTGCTCGCGGCGCTGCGCGAAGTGCTGGTCGCCACCGGCGAGGAGGTCGTGAGCACGCGCGAGCCCGGTGGCACGCCATTGGCCGAGCAGATCCGCGGCCTGCTGCTGGATACCCATCACGAACCGCCCAACACCGACACCGAACTGTTGCTGGTGTTCGCCGCGCGTGCCCAGCACGTGCGCGAAACCATCGTGCCGGCATTGCAGCGCGGCGCATGGGTCATCAGCGATCGCTTCACCGACGCCAGCTACGCCTATCAGGGTTCAGCGCGCGGCGGCGACGTGGAGTTCATCGCCGAACTGGAGCGGCGCGTCGTCGGCATCGCGCCGGCGTTGACGCTGTTGCTGGATGTGCCGGTGTCGATCGGTCTGCAACGTGCGCGCGGTCGCGGCGCCAGCGACCGCATCGAGAGCGAGCGTGAGGATTTCTTCGAACGCGTGCGCAGTGGTTATCTGGCTCGCGCGTCTGCGCAGCCGGAACGATTCCGCGTGATCGATGCCACCCAGTCGGCGGAAGTCGTCGCGGCGCAGGCGGTAGCGCACCTGCGCGCCTTCATCGAGGCATCGTCGTGAGTGCCTTCGCTCCGTGGCAGCAGCGCGTGTACGACCAGGCCGTGGCGGCGCAGGCGAGCGGACGGCTGGCCCATGGCCTTCTGTTCTGCGGGCCGGCGAAACTGGGCAAGCGTGCCGTGGCCGAGCGCCTGGCGCAGCGCCTGCTGTGCCAGCAGCCGACCGCAGGCGGCGAACCGTGTGGCAACTGTCGCAGTTGCCACCTGCTCGCGGCGGGCACGCACCCCGACTACCAGTTCGTGTCGTTCGTTCCGAACAAGGAAGGCACGCGGCTGCGCACCGAGATCGTCATTGAGCAGATCCGCCAGGTGTCGGAAAAGCTCTCTCTGACGCCGCAGTACGGCGGCGCGCAGGTGGTGATCATCGATCCGGCCGAGGCGGTCAATCATGCCGCCTGCAACGCATTGCTCAAGACCCTGGAAGAACCCGTACCCGGGCGCTACCTGTGGCTGTCGAGCGCGCATCCGGCCCGCCTGCCGGCGACGATCCGCAGCCGCTGCCAGCGCTACGAGTTCCGGCTGCCTCAGGCTGCCGAATCGCTGGCATGGCTGAAGCAGCAGGGGCACTCCGATGCCAGCGCGCGGGAAGCGCTGGAGGCCGCCCGCGGCCATCCCGGCCTGGCCAACGAGTGGCTGGGCAACGATGGACTGAAGTTGCGCAGGGAGGTCGCCAGCGACCTGGCCAAGCTGGCCCGCGGCGACGTCGGTGCGGTCGAGACCGCACAGCGCTGGGTCGGCGACGACAACGCGGCGGTGCGGTTACGCCATGCCGCGGACCTGGCCCTGAGCGATGCCACCGGCTTGACCGACCCGGGTCGAACGCGCAGTCTGGCTGCGTGGTTCGATCAGGCGAACCGGACCCGCGATCTGCTGCGCACGACGGTGCGGGCGGACTTGGCGGTCACCGAATTGTTGTTGGCCTGGCACGCTCTGCATGGGCGGCGGGCAGAAGGGGGGAACAGGCAATGAGCGGCATGAATTCTGCGGGTGGCGCGCGCCAGGGCATCCTGTCCTGCGCGATCAAGGACAAGGCGCAGCTGTACAGCGCGTACATGCCGTTCCTCAAGGGCGGTGGTGTCTTCGTGGCCACGCCCAAGCGTTACTTCCTCGGCGATGAGGTGTTCCTGTTGCTGACACTGCCGGAGTCGAACGAGCGCCTGCCGGTCGCCGGCAAGGTGGTCTGGGTGACGCCGGTCGGTGCGCAGGGCAATCGTCCGGCGGGCATCGGTGTGCAGTTCGCCGAGACGGCCGAAGGTGAGACGGTCAAGGGCAAGATCGAGGCGTTGCTGGCCGGGTCGCTCAACGCGGAGCGGGCAACGCACACGATGTGATTGACGGCCGTCGTCCCGGCGAACGCCGCGACCCAGACCATCACGCATCCACGCATCTATTCTTCTCATCGTCATCCCGGCGAACGCCGGGATCCAGCCCCGCACGCATCCAGTCTTGTCACCGTCATCCCGGCGAACGCCGGGACCCACCTTGACCTTGCTGTTGCTCTTGCCAGGGTTCCCACTTCGTCGTGGCGTCGTCCGCCGACCCGGGGATTGCTCCGCCCCTTCGTCGGACATCCTCCGAAGGCGGGGCGTGGGCCATCCATGGCCCACTGCTGCGCAATCCCCGGGTCGGCGGACGACGCTCAGCCGTTTCGTTGCTCGGTCTTCGATACGACCTTCGCAATCAACTGCGCAATGCCCCACTGTCCCAACCCGGACGCGGCGCGAACCGGTCGCCGTATCGTGCGTGCAACTGCTGCAGTCGCGTCAGCAGCGCATCGGCACCGGTTTCGCGGATGTACTGGATCGGGCCACCTCGGAACGGTGCAAAGCCGGTACCGAAGATCACGCCGGCATCGAGCAGGTCTGCGTCGCTGACCACGCCGTCGTGCAGGCACGCGACCGCTTCGTTGAGGAGCGGCAGGATCAGGCGGTCTTCCAGGTCCGACGGGGTCTGGTAGTCCTTGGGCAGCGCAGGCTTGATCGCCTTGCCGTTTTCCCACTTGTACAGGCCTTGACCATCCTTCTTGCCGCGCTTGCCCTGCTGCGGCGGTGTCGCCAGCGCAGCGGGGATCGGCAGGCCGAGGAAGGGCGCCAGTTCGCCGCCGACGCCGGAAGCGACGTCGAGGCCGACGGTGTCGATTAGTTCGATCGGGCCCATCGGCATGCCGAACTTCACCGCGGCCTTGTCGATCGCCGCCCCCGGGATGCCCTCGGAATACGCGGTCGCGGCCTCGAGCATGTACGGGAACAGCACGCGGTTGACCAGGAAGCCCGGCGTTCCCGCCACCGGTACCGGCAGCTTGTCGATCGCCTTGCAGAACGCCGCCAGGCGCTGCTGCGTCTGCGGCGCGACGCGGTCGTGGTTGATGATCTCCACCAGCGGCATCAACGCCACCGGGTTGAAGTAGTGCAGGCCGGCGAAATGTGCGGGCCGGCCGATGTGCTCGCGCAGTTCGGTCAGCGGAATCGACGAGGTGTTGGTGGTCAGCAGCGCGTCGAACTTCATGCGCGGCTCGAGTTCGGCGTAGAGCTCGCGCTTGGCCTCGGCCTTCTCGATGATTGCCTCGATCACCAGGTCGGCACTGGCGACGCCTTCGCCGGCGAGGTCGCCCTTCAGGCGCGCGGCCACGTCCATGCGCTTGGCTTCATCCTTGACCTTCTTCTCGAACAGCGTCTGCGCACGCGTCAGTGCGCCATCGATGAAGCGCTGCTCGCGGTCCTGCAGGGTGACGTTGAAGCCCTTGTAGGCCGACCATGCGGCGATATCGCCGCCCATCACGCCGGCGCCGACGACATGGACGTGGCTGATGCCATGCTCCTTGCCGCCCTGGCCCTTGAGCCGCTCCTGCAGGAAGAACACGCGGATCAGGTTGCGCGCGGTTGGCGTCGAAGCCAGCTTCACCACCGACTTGCGTTCGGCCGACAGCAGGTTCTGGATGCCGCCGCCGCTGTTGGCCCAGGTATTGATCAAGGCGTACGGCGCCGGGTAGTGCTCCTTGCGCGCCTTGCGTGCAACCTGCTTGGTCAGCATCGGCGCGAGCAGCTTGCGCGCGGGCAGGGTGTTGCTCGCCCATGCCAGCGCACGCTGCTTGAACGGACGCTGGCTGCCGCGCAGTGCATAGGCGGCGGCCACATCGATCAGGCTGGAGACATCGGTGACCTTGTCGACCAGGCCGTTGGCGCGCGCGGCCGAAGCCGACAGCGTGCGACCGGTCAGCATCATGTCGAACGCGGCCGGGGCACCGATCAGGCGCGGCAGGCGGACGCTGCCGCCCCAGCCGGGATAGATGCCCAGCTTCACTTCCGGCAGGCCGATGCGGGTCGAGGGATCGTTGCTGGCCACCCGGTAGCGGCAGGCCAGGGCGATCTCGGTGCCGCCGCCCATGCAGAAGCCGTGGATCGCCGCGACGGTCGGGCAGGGCAGTTCGGCCAGGCGCTGGAAGGTCTGCTGGCCGCGGCGGATCGCGTCGCCGACGGTGCCCTTGGCGTCGAAGGTCTGGAATTCCTTGATGTCGGCCCCGGCGATGAAGCCCGAGGTCTTGGCCGAGCGCAGCACCAGGCCCTTGGGCGGATCCAGTGCCAGCCGCTCGATCAGCGTGTCCAGTTCGATCAGGACGTCCTGGCCAAAGGTGTTGACCGGCGCGCCGGCGCGGTCGAACGACAGCACCAGCACACCGTCGGCGCGCAGCTCGGTCTGCCAGTGCTGGAAGCGAAGACCGTCAAGGCCAGCAATCATTCGGCACCATTCGTTCAGGTATGGAGAGACCGCTATCATCCCGAGGATGTTTCCCCGGCGTCAAATCGGAGTGTCGCTGCCGGCGCGCTGCAATTGCGTGAGGTGACCGTTGGCGGTTGCCGCCCCGACCTCCGCCGGGCCCCTGACCCATGGCGCTTGCGGCCCACAGGGCCTGACCCCATTAATGATCGTGATTGAACTTTCCCCCGACAGGGTTGTCCCATTGTTCGGCCATGGCCGAGCCCACAGGAGTGCCGGCGCGGTATGGCCGAATTAGTGTTGCCCAAAGACGTGGAGTTGGACCAGGAGCTGGTCGAGCGTGTCCAGCGCGGCGAAAGTGCGGCCTTCGATGCGCTGGTGCGCAAGTACCAGCATCGGATCACCGCACTGATCGGGCGCTACATCCCAGACTGGAGCGAATGCCAGGACGTTGCCCAGGAAACCTTCATACGCGCCTACCGGGCGCTGCCGAACTTCCGCGGTGATGCCCAGTTCTATACGTGGTTGCACCGGATCGCCGTGAACACTGCAAAGAATTACCTGGTTGCACAGAACCGCAGGCCTCCGACCGACGACATCGACGCCGGCGATGCCGAGCAGTTCGACACTGGCACGCGCCTGCGCGACACCGACACGCCGGAACATGAACTGTTGCGGCAGGAAATTGAACGCACGCTGATGCGCGCGGTCGAAACCCTGCCGGAAGAACTGCGGACCGCCATCACCATGCGCGAGGTGGACGGTCTGAGCTACGAGGAAATCGCGCAGAAGATGGGCTGTCCCATCGGCACCGTCCGCTCGCGCATCTTCCGTGCGCGCGAAGCGATCGATGCCGAACTTCGGCCACTGCTCGACAACGACTCTGCGGAACCTTCGAAGCGATGAATACTCCAGGCACTGACGACCGCGGCACTGATGAGCGCGGCACTGACGAGCGCGAGGACCTATGCGCGCTGTTCGACGGCGAACTGCACGGCGACGCCGCACGCTTCGCGCTGAAGCGGCTTGGCCACGACGCGGAATGGCGCCACGCCTGTGGCCGCTGGCAGCTGTACGGCGACTTGCTGCGGGGCCAGGCCACGGTGATCGCCGGCAGCAGCTTCGCCGACCGCGTGGCCCAGGCCATCGCGCAGGAGCCGACGCTGGCAGCGGTTGTTTCGACCGCGACGCAATCACGCGCCCGGCGCCCGATTGCCAGCCGACGAGGCTGGATCGGCGGCGCGCTCGCGGCCTCTGTGGCGGTCGCGGCGTTGTTCGTGACCCGGCCGTTCTCCAACGATGCGGCGCCTGCAGTCGGCGACAGCGCAGCCACGCAGGTTGCCGCCGCGACGTCCGCTCCGGCCACCCCGGTGGCGCCCGTCCCGGTTCCGGCGCCGGCCATCCCCTCAGCCCCTGATCATGAGGCTGGCCTGGGGGCCGCGGCGGTGGCGGCGGTGGAAGTGCCGCGTCGCGCGGCCGAACGTCGCTCCACGCGCAGCCAGAACCAGCGTGCGTCGCTGCGCGCCAGTCGCCAGGCCCGCATGTCGACCCCGGCCACTGCCGTGGCGTCGGCAGCTCCACTGGCCACGCACGCGGCACTCGCCTCGGCCGACGGCGCTGCCACGGCAAAACCCTTCCAGCCCGAGCATTCCGAAGTCGCGGCCCGACCCTGGCCGCGTGCAGTCCTGCCGCAGTACTCCGGTAACGGCGGACTCACCGCCAGTTATGGCAGCGGAGCATCCTCACCTTCGTTCTACCCGTTTGAACCGAGCCTCGCGGCACCGGCGACCAACCCGGCTGCGGCCGAGGCCGAGTCGACGGCGCCGCAACGCTGACATCTCACCGCACCGTCTCGACAGTGCGACCAACCGCAAACCTCCCGCCTGCTGTCCGATCTCTCCGAGTCCGAATTCGATGAACCGTCCGCTTAGTTCCCTGGTCCTGTTTACTGCCATCGCCGCTTCGCTACCGGTCGCCTGCACGGCGCGACCGGAGGCGACGCCCATTGCGTCGCCGCCTGCGGCCACACCGGCCGCTCCACTGGTCAGCGGCCTGCCGGACTTCACCAACCTGGTCCAGCGGGTCGGACCGGCCGTGGTCAACATCAAGGCCGAAGCCGCGCCGCAGCGCAACGTGCGCGGCGCGCCGGATGACGAACAGGTTCCCGAGATCTTCCGCCGCTTCTTCGGCGACGAGCTGCCCTTCCCGGGCGGCCCGGGTGGTCCCGGTGGCCCGCGCGGCCCCCGCGGCGGCGGCACCTCGATGGGCAGCGGTTTCCTGATGTCCGCTGATGGCTACGTGATGACGAACCACCACGTGGTCGAAGGCGCCGAGACAGTCACCGTCACGTTGTCGGACCGTCGCGAATTCCCCGCCAAGGTCGTCGGCAGCGACGAGCAGTCCGACGTTGCGCTGCTCAAGATCGACGCCAAGGGCTTGCCGTTCCTGCGCATGGCCAATGCCACTTCGACCCGTGCCGGTCAGTGGGTAATCGCGATCGGTTCGCCGTTCGGCCTGGATCACTCGGTCACCGCCGGCATCGTCAGCGCGGTCGGCCGTAGCAATCCGTACGCCAACCAGCGCTACGTGCCCTTCATCCAGACCGACGTGGCGATCAACCAGGGCAACTCCGGTGGCCCGCTGCTTAACACCAGCGGTGAGGTGGTCGGCATCAATTCGCAGATCTTCAGCAATTCCGGCGGCTACATGGGCGTGAGCTTCGCCATCCCGATCGACGTGGCAATGGGCGCGGCCGAGCAGTTGCGCGCTACCGGCAAGGTCAGTCGCGGACAGCTGGGCGTGCAGGTGCAGCAGATCACCAACGAGTCGGCCAAGGGCCTTGGCCTGCCCGACAGCCGCGGCGCCCTGATCGCAGACGTGTTGCCGGGCAGCCCGGCGGAGAAAGCCGGCATCGAGCGCGGCGACGTGATTCGTGCCATCGATGGTCGTGACATCAACGAATCCAGCGACCTGCCGCCGATCATCGGTTCGATGGCGCCCGGCACCAAGGCCAAGGTCAGCGTCTTCCGCAACGGTCGCAACGTTGACCTGTCGGTCGTCGTCAACGAGCTCGACGCCACGGTGGCTGGCGGCTCCGGTTCGCCGCGTCCGTCCGCCGGCAACGGCGAGTCGCGCCCGTCGGGTGGCAATTCGCTGGGCCTGGTTGGCCAGGACCTGAGCAGTGGCGAGCGCCAGCAACTGGGCCTGCGCGGAAACGAGGGCGTGCTGGTGCGCAGCCCCGGCGATGCCGCGGCCGAGGCCGGACTGCGGCCGGGTGACGTGGTGCTGTCGGTGGGTCGCAACTCGGTCGCCAGTGCCTCGGCACTGGACCGCGAGCTGGCCTCGGTCAAGCCGGGCCAGACGGTGATGCTGCTGGTGCGCCGCCAGGGTGGCACCCAGTTCATCGCCGTCACCGCCGACGACGCCTCCAAGGCGGGCTGAGCCCGGCCGCCCCCGCGGCTTGCCCCACGAACCCAGCGCGCCCGCCGTCGGCCGGCGCGTTTGGGCGGGGCGGCTTTGAGCGGGGCAGGGCCGGTGCAACCGGGGCGTATGCGATAATCGCGCGTTGATTTTCCAGGAACCGGCTAGCCTCGCGCGGCCCCGCATGCAGCAGATCAGAAACTTTTCCATCATTGCCCACGTCGACCACGGCAAATCGACCCTGGCCGACCGCATCATCCAGCTCTGTGGCGGCCTCGAAGCCCGCGAGATGGAAGCGCAGGTCCTGGACTCCAATCCGATCGAGCGCGAGCGCGGAATCACCATCAAGGCGCAGTCGGTGTCCCTGCCGTACACGGCCAAGGATGGGAAGACGTACTTCCTGAACTTCATCGACACCCCCGGCCACGTCGACTTCAGCTATGAAGTCAGCCGCTCGCTGGCCGCCTGCGAAGGCGCGCTGCTGGTGGTCGACGCCGCCCAGGGCGTGGAAGCGCAGTCGGTCGCCAACTGCTACACCGCAGTGGAGCAGGGCCTGGAAGTGGTGCCGGTGCTCAACAAGATCGACCTGCCCACGGCCGACATCGAGCGCGCCAAGGCCGAGATCGAGGCGGTGATCGGCATCGACGCCGAGGACGCCGTGGCGATCAGCGCCAAGACCGGCCTGAACGTCGTCGACGTGCTCGAGGCGATCGTCCATCGCATCCCGCCGCCGAAGCCGCGCGACACCGACAAGCTGCAGGCGCTGATCATCGACTCCTGGTTCGACAACTACCTGGGCGTGGTCTCGCTGGTGCGGGTGATGCAGGGCGAGATCAAGCCTGGCGACAAGCTGCTGGTCATGTCGACCGGCCGCACCCACCAGGTCGACAAGGTCGGCGTGTTCACCCCCAAGCGCAAGGATCTGCCCAAGCTGGGCGCCGGCGAAGTGGGCTGGATCCACGCCTCGATCAAGGACGTGCACGGCGCGCCGGTCGGCGACACGCTGACCTCGGCGACCGACCCGGCGACCAAGCCGCTGCCGGGTTTCCAGGAGATGCAGCCGCGCGTGTTCGCCGGCCTGTTCCCGGTCGATGCCGAGGACTACCCGGACCTGCGCGAAGCCCTCGACAAGCTGCGCCTCAACGACGCCGCGCTGCGCTTCGAGCCGGAAAGCTCCGAGGCGATGGGCTTCGGTTTCCGCTGCGGCTTCCTCGGCATGCTGCACATGGAAATCGTGCAGGAGCGCCTGGAGCGCGAGTACAACCTCAACCTCATCAGCACCGCGCCGACGGTGATCTATGAGGTTCTCAAGACCGACGGCTCGATCGTGCCGATGGACAACCCGGCCAAGCTGCCGCCGGTGAACATGATCGAAGAGGTCCGCGAGCCGATCATCCGCGCCAACATCCTCACGCCGCCCGATTACGTCGGCAACGTGATCACGCTGTGCGAAGAGAAGCGCGGCGTGCAGATCGGCATCCAGTACATGGGTGGCCAGGTGCAGATCAGCTACGAGCTGCCGATGGCCGAGGTCGTGCTCGACTTCTTCGACCGGCTCAAGTCGGTCAGCCGCGGCTACGCCTCGCTGGACTACACGTTCCTGCGTTTCCAGGCCGGCCCGTTCGTGCGCGTGGACACGCTGATCAACGGCGACAAGGTCGATGCGCTGTCGATCATCACCCACCGCAGCCACGCCGACCGCCGCGGTCGCGACCTGTGCGAGCGGATGAAGGAGCTGATCCCGCGGCAGATGTTCGACGTCGCCATCCAGGCCGCCGTCGGCTCGCAGATCATCGCCCGCTCGACCGTCAAGGCCATGCGCAAGAACGTCCTGGCCAAGTGCTACGGCGGCGACATCAGCCGCAAGAAGAAGCTCCTCGAGAAGCAGAAAGAGGGCAAGAAGCGCATGAAGCAGGTCGGCCGGGTGGAGATCCCGCAGGAGGCCTTCCTCGCCGTGCTGCAGACCGACAACAAGTAATGCCGCAACTGTTCGCATCGCAGCAGGGGGCGCCGGGCGGCTGTACGCAATCCGGCACGCCAGCCGCCTCATGCTGCGCATGACGAACAGCAGATCCCTCGCTATGCTCGGGATGAGAGGTTGCCGGGGGGCGGCCTCTCGCCAGTCCGCGCTGTTCCGTTCGTCCAATCCCGATTCCCCATTTCCGGCTCTCCCGAGGAGCACGCATGCGTTGGTTTGAAATCATCCTGGTCGTCCTGACCCTGTTCACCGGCCTGGTCTGGCTCCTCGACAAGCTGTGGCTGGCCAAGCGCCGTGCCGCTCGCGAGGGCTTGCTCGATGACGGCAAGGAGCCGATCGTCATCGACTACTCCAAGGCGTTCTTCCCGGTGCTGGCGGTGGTGCTGATCCTGCGCAGCTTCGTCGCCGAACCCTTCCGCATCCCGTCGAATTCGATGATGCCGACCCTGCTGACCGGTGATTTCATCCTGGTCAACAAGTTCACCTACGGCCTGCGCCTGCCGATCAACAACCACAAGTTCGTCGCCCTGGGCGAGCCGGCGCGTGGCGACGTGGTCGTGTTCCGCCCGCCGCACCACCCTGACCAGGACTGGATCAAGCGCGTGGTCGGCCTGCCCGGCGACCGCGTCGGCTACCACGACAACCAGGTCACGGTGAACGGGCAGGTGCTGAGCTACGCCCCGGTCGGCGTCTACCAGGGCGTCGGCAACGGCACCGAGATGACCGGCGCCGAGGAACTGCGCGAGAACCTGCTCGGCCGTGAGCACAACGTCCTGGAGCGGACCAACCTGCCGTTCCTCGACCAGGGCGAGGGCGACTGGGTGGTGCCGCCGGGTCACTATTTCGTGATGGGCGACAACCGCGACAACAGCGAGGACAGCCGATACTGGGGCTTCCTGCCGGAGCAGAACCTGCGCGGCAAGGCCTTCCTGATCTGGATGAACTTCGACGGCGGCGTCGACCGTTCACGCATCGGCAGCCGGATCAAGTAATACTTGCCGCGCAACACCGCGCCGGCAACACCGCCCGGGTCGTCGAAGGGGACTGCGACGACCCGGGGTGACAACACCAAACCTGGGGATCGTTGAAATGAAGCGTACGCAGAGCGGCATGACCCTGATCGGGTTCGTCATCGTGCTGGCAGTGGCCGGCGTGTTCATCTACATGGGCATGAAGCTCGTTCCGATGTACTCGGAGTACTTCGCGGTGAAGGAAGCACTCAAGGAGCTGTCGAAGGAGGCGGGCATCTCGCAGAAGGATCCGTCCTCGATCAAGGACCTGTTCTTCCGCCGCCTGTACATCAGCTACGCCGAGAACGTGAAGCCGGAAAACGTCAAGATCGCCCGCAAGGACGCCGGTTACACCATGACGGTCGACTACGAAGTGCGTCGCCCGCTGATCGCCAACATCGACGTCGTCGGCCATTTCACGGCCGATCAGCTGCTCAGTCGCACCGCGCTGGATGAGTGACCGGATCGGCTACCGCTTCAACACCCAGGGCCTGCTCGACCAGGCCCTGACCCACCGCAGTGCCGGTGCGCCGCATAACGAGCGGCTTGAGTTCCTCGGCGATGCGCTGGTCAACCTGATCGTGGCCGAGGCGCTGTACATGCATTGGCCGCGCGCCGACGAAGGCGCGCTGACCCGCGCCCGCGCCGAACTGGTACGCGAGTCGGCCCTGGCGCCGATTGCACGCGAACTGGAACTGGGCGCCCGCCTGACCCTCGGTCCCGGCGAGATGAAGTCCGGCGGCCACCGTCGCGACTCGATCCTCGCCGACGCCCTGGAAGCGGTGATCGGCGCGATCTACCTCGATTCCGACTTCCAGACCTGCCGCGCCGCTGTGCTGCCGTGGTTCGAGGCCGCCATCGCCGCCCTGCCGCCGCCGCACAAGGTCGGCAAGGACGCCAAGACGCGCCTGCAGGAATGGCTGCAGGGGCGGCAGAAGCCGTTGCCGGTGTACGCCCTGCTCAGCGAAAGCGGGGAGGACCATGCCAAGTCATTCGTGGTCACCTGCACCCTCGTGCAGCCGCCGCTGACCACCCAGGGCGAAGCCGGATCGCGCCGCGCCGCCGAGCAGATCGCGGCGGAAGTGGCGCTGGAGCGCCTGAAGATCGACGACTGAGCGGATTCGATGCCGGGGACACGCACCCCAGGCCCGCCAGAAGCAAACGTCCATGGGTTCCCGCCTTCGCGGGAATGACGGTCATCCGAGCAATCGTTTGCCCTGAACCCCCCGCAAGCCGACAATCTCCCCAATGAATACCCCCACGCATCGCGCCGGCCACGTCGCCGTCATCGGCCGTCCCAACGTCGGCAAATCCACCCTGGTCAACGCGCTGGTCGGCGCCAAGGTCAGCATCACCTCCAGCCGCCCCCAGACCACCCGCCACCAACTACTCGGCATCGCCACCTTCCCGGAAGGCCAGCTGCTGCTGGTCGACACCCCCGGCATCCACCGCGAACAGAAGCGCGCGATGAACCGCTGGATGAACCGCGCCGCGCGCGGCGCACTGGAAGGCGTCGATACCGCCCTGCTCGTGGTGCGCGCCGGGCATTGGGAGGACGATGACGCACTGGCGTACGACGCCCTCAAGAATGCCGGCGTTCCGGTAGTCCTGGTGGTCAACCAGGTCGACAGGCTCAAGGACAAGACCACGCTGCTGCCGTACCTGGCCAAGGTCAACGACGGCCGCGATTTCGCCGGCGTGCACCCGATCTCCGCACTCAAGCGCAGCGGCCTGGAAGCACTGGTCAAGACCATCCTCGCGCAGTTGCCGGAACAGGACGCGCTGTACGGCGAAGACGAGATCACCGACAAGAGCCAGCGCTTCCTCGCCGGCGAAATGGTGCGCGAACAGCTGATGCGCCAGCTCGGCGAAGAACTCCCGTATGCCACGACCGTGGAGATCGAGAAGTTCGAAGTCGACGGCAACCTGCTTCGCATCGGCGCGGTGATCTGGGTCGAACGCGATGGCCAGAAGGCGATCGTGATCGGCAAGGGCGGCGAGCGCCTGCGCGAGATCGGTTCGCGATCGCGCCAGCAAATGGAGCGCCTTTTCGGCAGCAAGGTATTCCTGGAAACCTGGGTTCGCGTGCGCGAAGGCTGGTCCGACGACGAAGCGGCGCTGCGGGCGTTTGGCTATCACGATTAGTGCGCCTGAGTAACGAACCGGCCTTTGTCCTGCACGCGCGGCCCTGGCGCGAGACCAGCCTGCTGGTCGAAGTGCTCAGCGCCAACCACGGCCGCCTGGGCCTGGTGGCGCGTGGCGTGCAGGGACCCAAGCGTCAGGTGCTGCGCGCGGCATTGCAGCCGCTGCAGTCGATCCGGTTCGACGCGGTGCAGGTCGGCGAACTGGCGCGGCTGGTCACCGCGGAAGCCACTGACGTCGCGCCGCGGCTGGGCGGGGAGGCGATGCTGGCCGGCTTCTATCTCAACGAACTGACGTTGCGCCTGGCACCGCGCCAGGATCCCGCGCCGGACCTTTACGACGCCTATGCGCTGGCTCGTGCGCGCATCGGCGCCGGGGATGCCCTGGGCTGGACCCTGCGTCGCTACGAACGCGATCTGCTCGACGCGCTGGGTTTCGGCTTCGACTGGCACCACGACGGCGACGGCGCACCGATCGACCCCGCCGCGCGCTACCGCCTCGATCCGGAATTCGGACCGCGCCGGCTGCTCAGCGATCGCGGCCATGGCGATCGCAGCACGGCCGCCACCGGCCGCGCGCTGCTGTCGCTGGCCGACGACAGCCCGCCCGATCCGGAAGACCTGCAGGGACTGCGACGGGCCATGCGCGGCGTGCTTTCCCACTACCTGGGATCGCGCGGACTGAAGTCCTGGGAAATGCTGGCCGAACTCGGGCGCGTCACCGCCAAGCGCGGATCACCGGATCCGGCGGGCTCGTCCCAGCAGTGAGCTATAGCGAATCCAGGGTGTCGCGCGCAGCCTGGACGAAGGCTGCGCGCAAGCCGGGCGATGCAGGTTCCCGATGCAGTGCCTCCACCGCCGAGCCCAGGCGCAATGCGCCGACGAATCCGCAACTGGCACGCAGCCGATGCAGGTCGGCACGCATAGCATCGCCGTCGCCACGGTCGCCGGCCGCGGTGATCGCTTGCAGTGACTTGGGTAGCTCCAGCGCGAACAACCCGCGCAGCGTGTCGACGTGGGTGCGGTTGCCGTTGAGTGCGCGCGCCGCCGCTTCGTAGTCCCAAAGCGGCAAAGGGCCGTCATCGGCCACCGCGTCGGTGCGTGCCGATCCGCCGGTCAATCCCAGCATCCGCCGCACCGCCGCCTGCACCGTCGCCGCTGGCATCGGTTTGACCAGCACTTCGCCGAATCCGGCCGCCAGCAGCGCATCGAGAATGGTCGACTCGTGCGCGGCGGTATGCGCCAGCGCCGGCGTGTGCGGATGCTTCTCGCGCAGTCGTGCCAGCAGTTCGCCGCCACTGCCGTCGGGCAGCCGGGCATCGATCATCCATAGCGCGTAGTCCTGCGAAGACGCCAAGGTCACCGCGGCGGCCACGCTGTCGGCGGCATCGACCTCGGCCGGGACGGCGGCGAGGGCGGCGCCGAGGAAGCTGCGGCTGATCGGATCGTCCTCGACGAGGAGCACCCGCGGCGGTGCGGTCCGAGGGGGTTGCTGGTGCGGCGTCATCGCCGGTTCGCTTCCTGTAGGTATGCTGCGCGGATGTCGCGAGCGATCTTACGCCTGCTGCTGGCTTGCCTGCTGTCCGTGCCGTTGCTGGCCACGGGCTCGGCGCACGCGCGCACGGCGCAGGCGCGCATTGCCAAGGTGACGCTGGCGGTGGCGACTTTGAGCGACGTGCAGGTCCGCCTGGACTGGCCGGCCGGGTCGCCGCAGGGCACGCTGGAGTTGCGCGCAGGGCGGGTCGAAGCAGCGGACCTCGGGTACAGCTATCGCAACGTGACCTGGCGCTGCCCGTTGTCGCGCGACCGCGACCGCTGGCATTGCGAAGGCGACGTCCGCAGCGGGAACAGCCGTCCTTTGCGCCTGGCATTGGACCTCGGCCCCGCCCGCGTCGACGCCCGCCTCGGCCAGGGAGGGGGGGCGCTCGCCATGCAGCGCCTGTCCGCCTCTCCCGACCTGACCCGGCTCGACTTGACCCGCGTACCGGTGGCCTGGGCGCAGGCGCTGCTGGCTCGGGCCTGGCCGCAGGGCCGGATCAAAGCAGGTACCGCCACGGGCCGGCTCGACGTCCTCGCGCCGGCGAAGGCGCCGCTGCGTGTCAGCGGTCCACTGAATCTGCAGGGGCTGGCCTTCGACACGGCCGACGGCACCGTTGCCGGCGAGAACATCGGCGCACAGCTCGAGATCGACAGCGAGATTGCTGCGACCACACGCGTCGGCGTCCAGGGCCAGCTCCACGGCGGAGAGATGCTGTTCGGCAATGCCTACCTGGCGCTGCAGCAGCGCCGCGTCGACCTGACGGTGCACGCCGAGCAGCACGACGGCGGCGGCTGGGAGCTGCCGAAGCTGGCGTGGAACGATCGCGGTGTCCTGCGCGTCGACGCCCGCGCCGCGCTAGATCCGCAAATGCAATTGCGCACGCTCGACCTGCAAGCCCACAGCGCAAACCTCGCGCCGTTGCGCGACGGCTACCTCACCGGCTTCCTCGGGATGGCCGGACTGGGTGAGCTGCAACTCGGTGGTGCCGCCGACGCGCGCGTGCGGATCGAACGCGGCGAACTGCGCGAGGCCGATTTCGACCTCGATTCAGTCGTCGTCGACGACCCGCGCGGACGCTTCCGCTTCGACGGACTGGACGGCGATGTGCGCTTTTCCTCGAGCGCAACGCGGGAAAGTGAACTGCGCTGGGGCGGCGGCGCGCTGCATGGCCTGGCATTCGGCGCCGCACGCCTGCCGTTGCGCAGCTCTGATGGCGTGCTGCAGCTGACCCAGCCGACGTCGATGTCGTTGCTGGGCGGGCGCGCCGGCATCGATCACTTGCAGATCAAGCCTCCGGCGGCAGGCAAGGGCCTGGAAATCCGCTTCGGGCTGGAACTGGAGCAGCTCGATGTCGCCCAGCTTTCGACGGCACTGGGCTGGCCGGCCTTCACCGGTGAACTGACCGGCCACATCCCCGAAGCGCACTATGCCGACGACCGCCTCGACTTTGAGGGCGGCCTGGCGATGCAAATATTCGGCGGCACGGTGCAGGTGTCGTCGCTGGCGATGGAGCGTCCGTTCGGTGTCGCACCGACCCTGTCGTCGGATATCGCATTCGACAACATCGACCTGGAATCGCTGACAGGCGTGCTCGGCTTCGGCACGATCACCGGCAAGCTCGACGGTCGCATCGCCGACCTGCGCCTGGTCGACTGGCAAGCCGTGGCATTCACGTCCTACCTGCAGACCGACGCCGATGCCGCCAAGGCCGCCGGCGTGCGCCAGCGCGTCAGCCAGCGCGCCGTGCAGGACCTGTCGAGCGTCAGTGATGCCTCGTTCGTGAGTGGCCTGCAGTCGCAGCTGATCGGCTTTTTCGACGACTTCGGCTATCGCGAAATCGGCATCGCCTGCCGGCTGGTCGACGAGGTCTGCCAAATGGAAGGGCTGGGTTCAGCCGGTCCGGGATTTATTATCGTCGAGGGTTCCGGCCTGCCGCGCTTGAGCGTGGTCGGTTTCAACCGTCGCGTCGATTGGCCGACGTTGCTCGAGCGCCTGGTCGCGGCCAGCAGCGGCGACGTCAAACCGGTCTTCGAGTAAGGTAGCCAACGCTTCAATCCGTGCGGTGCGACTGCCGCTGACACCCGCTTGAGACACCGCTCAAAAGGAGAACTGACATGCGCCGTTGGATGGGGGTACCGGTCGCCGCCGTGATGCTGACTGCCTGCGTCACGATCAACGTCTACTTCCCGGCCGCCGAGGCCAAGGAAGCGGCCAAGGAATTTGTCGAGAAGGTCATCGGCGACGAAGCGCAGCAGACGCAGCCCAAGCCGCAGGACAAGCCCGGCGGGCAGAGCGCATCGCTGTCGCCGCGCATCTTTGGTGGGTGGGGAACGGATTCGCTGGCCTCGCGCATTGACTGGCTATCGCTGGTCGGCATTGGCGCAGCCCAGGCGCAGGACCAGCCGGACATCAAACTCAAGACCCCGGCTATCCAGGCAATCCAATCGCGCATGGCCTCGCGTTTCGACAGCCAGTTGCGCGCGCACTTCGATTCCGGCGCGCTCGGCTTCGCCAACGACGGCACCATCAGTGTCCGCGATGCGTCCAAGATCCCGCTGCCCGAGCGCGTGGGCGTGAACCAGGCGGTCGCCGAGCAGGGGCGTGATGCCAAGGCCGTCTACCGCGAGATCGCGGTGGCCAACAACCATGCCGAGTGGGAGCAGCAGATCAGCGCCGTGTTCGCGCGCCAGTGGATCGATAGCGCCCGTCCGGGCTGGTGGGTGCAGGATGCCGGTGGCGGCTGGAAGCAGAAGTAAGAAGCAAGAAGCAAGACCTACCCCTCATCCGCCCTTCGGGCACCTTCTCCCACAAGGGGAGAAGGGAACAACCCCTCCCCCCCTCGTGGGGGAGGGATAGGCTGCGAAGCAGCCAGGGAGAGGGGGAAGGGCGGCGCTATCTGCGACAATAGCCGGCCCCCAGATTCGCGTTCACGCCAGCCACTGTGGCCCGCATAGATCAAACCCCCTTCGAAGCACAAATCACCGGACTCACCCACGACGGCCGCGGCGTAGCCCGCCGGCCCGACGGCAAGGCCGTTTTCGTCGCCGGTGCACTGCCGGGCGAGCGCGTCATGGCCTCGCAGACCGGCCGCCACCGCAGTTTCGATGAAGCCCGCACGGTCCAAGTGCTCGAGGCAGCGCCCGAGCGTGTCGAGCCGCGCTGCCCGCACTTCGGCACCTGCAGCGGTTGCGCGATGCAGCACTATGCCCAGGACAAACAGATCCTGGCCAAGCAGAACGTGCTGATGGAGAACTTCGAGCGCATCGGTCACGTCACGCCCGAGCGCATCCTCGCGCCGCTGACCGACGCCGCCTGGGGCTACCGCCGCAAGGGCCGCTTCTCGGTGCGCCGCGTCGAGAAGAAGGACAAGACCCTGGTCGGCTTCCGCGAAACCGATCCGCGTTTCGTCGCCGACCTGCGCGAATGCCACACGGTGATCCCGCAGATCGGCGAGAGCATCGGCGCACTCGCCGCGCTGGTCGACGGCCTGCAGGCACGACGCGAGATTCCGCAGATCGAGTTCATCGCCGGCGATCCGACGCCGGAGTTCAGCGGCATCGCACTGACGATCCGCCATCTGGTGCCGCTGACCGATGCCGACAAGGACGCGCTCGTCGCCTTCGGCAAGGCGCACGGCTTCGCGATCTTCCTGCAGCCGGCCGGCGTGGACAGCGTGCATGCGCTGTGGCCGGCCGAACCGAAACTCGCCTTCAGCCTGACGCAGTGGAACCTGGAATTCCTGTTCCGTCCGCTCGACTTCATCCAGGTCAACGCCGGGCTCAACGGCAAAATGATCCAGCATGCGATCGACCTGTTGCAGCCGCAGCCGGATGATCGCGTGCTCGACCTGTTCGCTGGCCTGGGCAACTTCACGCTGCCGCTGGCGCGGCAAGTGCGCGAGGTGGTCGGCGTCGAAGGCGAGGCGGGGCTGGTTCGCCGCGCGCGCGAGAACGCCGCGCACAACGGCATCGCCAACGCCGACTTCCATGCGGCCGACCTCGCCAAGGATCTCAGCGGCGAGTCCTGGATGAAGCAGGGCTTCGACAAACTGCTGCTCGACCCGCCGCGTTCGGGCGCCGACTTCGTGCTGGGGCAGCTTCCGCTGAAACAGTTCGGGCGCATCGTCTATGTCAGCTGCCATCCGGCCTCGCTGGCGCGCGACGCCGGGTTCCTGGTCAACGAACGCGGCTGGAAACTGCGCGCAGCGGGCGTGATGGACATGTTCCCGCACACCGCGCACGTGGAATCGATCGCGATGTTCGAGCCGGGCTGACCGGCCAACTTCTTGCTGGACGGAGATTCGCATGGGCATCGAAATCGAACGCAAGTTCCTGGTCACCGGTGACGGCTGGCGCGCGGCCGCGCGCGAAGTCGTGCCGATGGCGCAGGGTTACATCAACGACCAGGCCGCTATGGACAGCGGCGCGATGAAGGCGTCGGTGCGAGTGCGCATCGCCGGCGACGAGGCCTTCCTCAACCTCAAGTCGCGCGAGCTCGGGCACACCCGCCAGGAGTTCGACTATCCGATTCCGGTCGACGATGCGCGCGGCCTGCTGGCGCTGTGCGTCGGTGGCCTGGTCGACAAGCGTCGCCACTACGTCGAACACGAAGGCCACCTGTGGGAGGTCGACGAGTTCCTCGGCGACAACGCCGGGCTGGTGGTGGCCGAGATCGAGCTGTCATCGGCGGACGAGGTGTTCGCCAAGCCGGCGTGGATCGGCGTGGAAGTCACTGAAGCGGTGCGCTACTACAACCTCGCCCTGGCCACGCGGCCTTACTCGCAGTGGAACGAGAGCGAGCGTTCCGGCGCGGTTGCATCGACCCACTGAGACCCCATCTTGGCACCATGAACAACAAACCCCTGCGCATCGATATCTGGTCCGACGTGGTCTGCCCCTGGTGCTGGATCGGCAAGCACCGCCTGCGCGCGGCGCTGGAACAGCTGGGCGAGGCCGGGCAGAACGCGGACATTCACTGGCACGCGTTCCAGCTCGATCCCGAGTCCGACGAGACCCCGGTCCCGCTGCGCGAGGCGTACGAGCGCAAGTTCGGCGGCGCCGAACGCACGGCACAGATCCTGGCGCAGACCCAGTCGGCGGGTCGCGCCGAAGGACTGCCGTTCGACTTCGACCGCGGCCAGGTGCGGGTCAACACGCTCAAGGCGCATCGGCTGGTCTGGCTGGCCGGGCAGGAAGGCGACGCAGACAAGGTCGGCGAGGCGCTGTTCCGTGCCCATTTCGCCGAAGGCCGCAACTTGGCCGACACGCAGACGCTGGTCGATGCCGGCGCGGCGGGCGGCCTGTCGGAGCAGCGCGTGCGCGCGATGCTCGATTCCGACGAGGGCCTGGCCGAGGTGCGTGCGCAACTGGGCCAGGCGCGCGCGCTCGGCATCCAGGCCGTGCCGACGTTCGTCCTCGATGGTCGCCTGGCGGTGCAGGGCGCACAGACGCCGGATGTGTTCCGCGATGCGTTCGCCCGCATCGGCATCGCGCCGGCGGCGGTTGAGCCGGCCGCGAGCAAGGACGCCGCCGCCTGCGGCCCGGATGGCTGCGCCGTCTGATCGCCTGACCGTTCACGGCTGAATCAGCCCCGGTTCGCGGGGCTGCCGAGGCCGACCATCTGCGCGACAATGCGGGGCCGCGCCCCCGGCGCGGCTTCCACCTGGTGTGGCCCCACAGTTCCTGGAGTTTTCCGCATGCTCGTGATCGGCGTCGCCGGCACCGAACTTACCGCGCAGGAGCGCGACTGGCTGCAGCACGATGCCTGCGCCGGCGTGATCCTGTTCACCCGCAACTTCGCGTCGCGCGATCAGGTCGCAGAGCTGTCGGCCGCGATCCGCGCCGCGGCCACGCGTCCGCAGTTGATCTGCGTCGACCAGGAAGGCGGCCGCGTGCAGCGCTTCCGCGAAGGCTACAGCGCACTGCCGCCGTTGCAGGGCTTTGGCAAGCTTTACGCCGACGACCGCGAGGCCGCGTTGAAGCTGGCAGAAGAGCACGCCTGGCTGATGGCCACCGAAGTGCAGGCCAGCGGTGTCGACCTCAGTTTCGCGCCGGTGGTGGACCTCGGCCGCGGCAACCTGGCGATCGGCAATCGCGCATTCTCCGAGGATCCGGCCGTCGTTGCGGAGTTCACCCGCGCCTACGTGCGTGGCATGCACGCTGCCGGCATGGCCGCCACGCTCAAGCATTTCCCGGGCCACGGCTCGGTGCAGGCCGACACCCATTTCGATGATGCGGTCGATCCGCGTCCGCTCGACGAACTGCGTGCGACCGACCTGATTCCCTTTGTCGCCGGCATCGAGGCCAAGGCCGATGCGGTGATGATGGCGCACGTGAAGTACCCGGCCGTGGCGCCGGAGCCTGCGGGCTATTCGAAGTTCTGGATCAACGACGTGCTGCGCACGGAGATGGGTTTCCGCGGCGTGGTCTTCAGTGACGACATCGGCATGAAGGCGGCGTTCTCGGTGGGCGGCGTCAAGGCGCGCATCGACGCGCACTACGATGCCGGCTGCGACGTGGTGCTGGTGTGCCACCCGCAACTGGTCGAGGAATCGCTGGAAGCAGTGAAGGGGCGCACGCTCAACACGATGGCGCTGACCGGCCTGATCGGTCGCGGCGCGATGGGCTGGGACGGCCTGTTGGCCGACAGCCGTTACGGTTCGGCGCGCAGCCACCTGGAGGGCCTGGCGTAATGAGCACCACTGCTGCCAAGAGCAACGACCTGGCCGCCGCACTGGCCAATTCCGACCTGCTGATCGAGCGGGCCACGCTCGAACAGGCGATCAGGGACATGGCCGCGCCGATCCGTGCCGATTACGGCGACGACGATGTGCCGGTGTATCTCACGATCATGCACGGCGGCCTGCCGTTCGCCGCGCAGCTGGCGATGGAAGTCGGTGCGCTCGGGCTCGACCTGGAGTTCGACTACCTGCATGCGACGCGCTATCGCGGCGCTACGTCCGGTGGCGAGCTGACCTGGAAGCATCGTCCGGCGACGCCGCTGCAGGGTCGCCGCGTGCTGCTGGCCGATGACATCCTCGATGAGGGCCACACCCTGGCTGCGATCCGCGCCTGGTGCCTGGAGCAGGGTGCCAGCGATGTGCGCATCGCCGCGCTGGCGGTGAAGGTGCACGACCGCTGCGTGCCGGGCCTGCATGCCGACTACGTCGGTGTCGAGGTGCCCGACCGTTACGTGTTCGGCTACGGCATGGACTATCACGAGCAGGGCCGCAACCTGCCGGCGATCTACGCGTTGAAGGAATGACCTGATGAGTGGCATTGCCCTGGCCGTCATCGGCGGCACCGGCCTGTACAAGCTGGCCGCGCTGAAGGATGTGGAAACGCTGCAGCCGTCGACGCGCTTCGGCGCTCCGTCCGGGTCGATCCGGCTCGGCACGCTCGATGGTCATCGGGTGGCGTTCCTCGCCCGCCATGGCGAAGGCCATTCGCTGCCGCCGCACAAGATCAACTACCGCGCCAATCTCGCTGCGCTGCAGTCGCTGGGCGCGCAGCGCGTGCTCGCGCTGAACACCGTCGGCGGCATCGGCGAGCGCTTCGGGCCGTGCGTGCTGGCCTGCCCTGATCAGCTGATCGATTACACCTGGGGACGGGTGTCAACGATTTGTGAAGAAGAGGGGGCCGAGGTTCTGCATGTCGACTTCGGCGAGCCGTACACGCGCGCGCTGAGGCAGGACGTGATCGCGGCGGCGGCCAAGGCGGGGGTCGATCTGGTGGCAGAAGGCTGCTACGGGGCGACCCAGGGGCCGCGCCTTGAAACCCGCGCCGAGATCGCGCGGATGCGCCGGGACGGCTGCGATCTGGTCGGCATGACGGGCATGCCCGAAGCCGGTCTGGCGCGCGAAATGGGCTTGGATTATGCGTGTTTGGCCATTGTCGCCAACTGGGCGGCCGGTGCCGGTCCTAACCCGGACGAGGTCATCACGCTGCAGGACGTGCTCGACAATGTGGCCGTCGCCTCGGCCGGTTTGCCGGCGCTGTTGGCGGCCCTGCTCGACCGTTCGGCGCGGGGGTGATTGTCAAGCCGGCGTTCAGTTTGCATACTCGACCGGCGCGTGGGCCCGGCTGTCGGTCCCTGCGCGACTACGCATCCAGCATGAGGTTGATAAGGACATGCAGTACGGCACCGTGAAATGGTTCAACGACGCCAAGGGCTTCGGGTTCATTTCGCCCGAGGACGGCAGCGCAGATGTGTTCGCGCATTTCTCTGCGATCAACGCCAAGGGCTTCCGCAGCCTGCAAGAAGGCCAGCGTGTCAGCTACGAGCTGACGCAGGGTCCGAAGGGCGCGCAAGCGTCGAACATCACGCCGGTGGCGTGATCTGACGCAAGCCCGGCAATATCGGCTTGGGAGGCCCCGCATTGCGGGGCCTTTTTTTTGCCAGCGTTTGCAGCATGGCGTCTGAGGGGCGTCGTCCGCCGGGCCGGTTTTTGGGGTGAGTCTTCCGAAGGGCGTCGTCCGCCGGGCCGGGGATTGCTCCGCCCCTTCGTCGGACATCCTGTCCGAAGGCGGGGCGTGGGCCATCCATGGCCCACTGCTGCGCAATCCCCGGCCCGTCGAACGCCGCTCCGGCACTTCATTGCCCGGTCTTCGGCAATTGAAAACCGTCATCCCCGCGAAGGCGGGGATCCAAGGACGTTGCTCCGGGCACCGGCTTGCCGCTCATGGGGGCCTAGAATCAGCCCATGCCCGCACCGGAGTCGCAGATGCCGCTGCCGCCGTTTGCCACGCACACCGTCGAGAACCAGCCGCCGGAGTTCGGGCCGCGTGACCTGTGGCGCGACGACAGCGCGCTGTGCGAAGCAGTGGTGCGCGAAGGGGGCGGCGACTTCACCGATGTGCTCGCGACCTACGGTGCGCTGGCCGGCGACGAGTTGTACCGGCTCAGCTTCGATGCCCATCGCGATCGTCCGCGCCTGCGCACGCATGACCGCTTCGGCCAGCGCATCGACCTGGTCGAGTTCCATCCCAACTACCACCGCATCATGCAGGCGGGCATCGAGCACGGTGTCGCCGGGCTGTCGTGGTCGCAACCGCGTCCCGGCGCGCACGTCGCCCGTGCCGCGCTGAGCTACCTGCACCATCAGGTCGAGCCGGGCAGCAGTTGCCCACTGACCATGACCCACGCCGCGATTCCGGTGCTGCGGCATGCGCCGGCATTGCACGAGTGGGCCGGCAAGGCGGCCTCGCCGTACTACGACCCGCGAGATGTCGGCATCGAGCACAAGCTCGGGGTCACGCTGGGCATGGGCATGACCGAGAAGCAGGGCGGCAGCGATGTCCGCGCCAATACCACGCGCGCCACGCCGCTGGCGGCGGAAGGCGAGTACCTGCTGGTCGGGCACAAGTGGTTTTTCTCGGCGCCGATGTCCGATGGGTTCCTCGTGCTGGCACAGGCGCCTGCCGGGTTGAGTTGTTTCCTGTTGCCGCGCTGGCGGCCGGACGGCGGCAAGAATGCGTTCCGGCTGATGCGGCTCAAGGACAAGCTGGGCGACTGGTCCAATGCGTCGTCGGAGGTGGAGTTTGCCGACGCCTGGGCCTGGCGGGTCGGCGACGAGGGGCGTGGCGTGGCGACCATCATCGAGATGGTGATGCTGACGCGGCTGGACTGCATGCTCGGCGCCGCGGCGGAAATGCGCATGGCGCTGGCGCAGGCGATGCATCACACCCACCACCGTCGGACGTTCGGCAAGCGCCTGGTCGAGCATGCGCTGATGCGCAACGTGCTCGCCGATCTGGCCATCGAGGCAGAGGCGGCGATTACGCTGTCGATGCGCGTCGCCCGCGCGGTCGACCGCTCCGCGCACGACCCGGGCGAGGCCGCGTTCGCGCGAATCGCCACCGCGATCGGCAAGTACTGGATCTGCAAGCGCGCGCCGGCCTTCGTCAACGAAGCGCAGGAGTGCCTTGGCGGTGCCGGCTACGTCGAGGAGTCGATACTGCCGCGGCTGTACCGCCAGGCACCGCTCAACTCGATCTGGGAAGGCAGCGGCAACATCCAGTGCCTGGACGTGATGCGCGCGCTGCAGCGCGAGCCGCAGACCGGACAGGCGCTGCTGGCCGAGCTCGAGGCGGCCGCGCATCTGGACCCGGACTTCGACGCCGAGTTGAAGGAACTGCGTCCGGTCCTGGTCGGCGAGGCCGAAGTGCCGGAGGTCGAGGCGCGGCGCTGGGTCGAAGCCCTGGCGTTGGCCTTGCAGGCCAGCCTGCTGCTGCGCGACGGCAGCCCCATGGCGGAGCCGTTCTGCTGCAGCCGGATCGGCGGTGATCACGGCAATGCGCTGGGAACGCTGCCGCGGGATTTCGATTTCGCACCGCTGATCACACGGGCCTGGCCAACGGGCTGATTGCGCTGGCCGCAGCCATCGCTGCGGAAGCGTTGCAATTGGAACGGCGCTACCAGATCCCGATTCGCGGTTCGAAGCTGCGGCTCTTGCTGTTGTGTGTCGCGCGTACGCTGATGCTGCCGGGGACGAAACTACTGCCCTTGTACTCGACGTCCATGCTGAGCTGGTCGACGAGTCCGTCGTTGCGCAGGGAAAGCAGGGTTTCGGTTACCAGATCCATGATCTCGGGGATGCCAGGTGGCACGTAGATCAGGTTGTACGCCTCGCGGTTGCCGCCGAACTCTTCGGGGAAGAGGGTGATCTCGAACAGCATGCCCTGTTGGACCAGGTCCCGTGCGATCTCGAGTGAGCCGACGTGCGAATAGTCGGCGGCGGTTCTCGCTGCACGGCGTGGAATCGCCATGCCCATCTCGATGCCGGTTGCCGGTTCGAAAACGTTCGAAGTGGACATCATCTGCACCTCCGCGTGGTTCGAGACCGACACTAGGTTGCATTCGCGACATGGCGAATCGAATCAGAATCGTCTTAAACGCGGCGGCGTCACTGCGTCGCCCGGGACACGCACAGCTCAGTCCAGGAACTGCAGCCTGGCCAGCTCCGCGTACAGCCCATCCTGTTCCAGCAGTTGCGCGTGCGTGCCTTCGGCGACGATGCGGCCGTGGTCCATGACGACGATGCGATCGGCTTTCAACACCGTCGCCAGGCGGTGCGCGATGACCAGCGTCGTGCGACCTTCCATCAAGGTTTCCAGCGCCTTCTGCACCGCTCGCTCGCTCTGCGCGTCTAGGGCGCTGGTGGCCTCGTCGAGCAGCAGGATCGGTGCGTCCTTGAGCAGTGCGCGGGCGATGGCGATGCGCTGCTGCTGGCCGCCGGACAGGCGCGCGCCGCGTTCGCCCAGCTCGGTGTCGAGGCCGTTGGGCATCGCGGCGACGAAGTCCGACGCGTGTGCCGCGGCCACTGCGTGTTCCACCTGCGCGTCGTCGGCGTCGAGGCGGCCGTAGCGGATGTTCTCGCGCGCGCTGCTGGCGAAGATCGTCGGCTGCTGCGGCACCAGTGCGATGGTCTCGCGCAGGTCCGGCAAAGCCAGCTGGCGGATGTCGATGCCGTCGATGCGAATGCCGCCGGACTGCGGGTCGTGGAAGCGCAGCAGCATCGAGAACACCGTGCTCTTGCCGGCGCCCGACGGCCCGACCAGGGCCACCGTCTCGCCCGGGCGCACGCGCAGGCTGAATCCCTCCAGCGCCGCGGTGTTGGGACGCTGCGGGTAGTGGAAGGTGACGTCGTCGAATTCGATCCCGCCCTGCAGCGGGACCGGCAGCGCGGTCGGCTGCACGGCCGATGCGACCGCGGTCTCCTCGACCAGCAGCTCGCTGATCCGACCCATGCCGCCAGCGGCACGCTGCAGTTCATTGAAGACTTCGGCCAGGGCGCCGACCGAGCCGCCGCAGAGCAGGGCATACAGCACGAACTGTCCGAGCGTGCCGGCACTCATGCGGCCGGCCAGCACGTCGTGCGCGCCCGACCAGAGCACCAGCGTGATCGCGCCGAACACCAGCATGATCGCGATCGCGGTAACCCAGGCCTGGGCCTGGATGCGGCGGCGCGCGGTATCGACGGAGGTTTTCACGGCGACACCAAACCGTCCCTCCTCATAGGGTTCGCGCGCGTGCGCCTGCACCGTGCGGACCGCGCCGAGGGTTTCGTTGGCCAGCGCGTTGGCGTCGGCGATGCGGTCCTGGCTGGTACGCGAGATCTTCTTGAGGCGGCGGCCGCCGACCACGATCGGCAGCACGGCCAGCGGGATGCCGACCAGGGCAAACGCGGCCAGTCGCGGGCTGGTGACGAACAGCATGGCGATGCTGCCCAGCACGGTCACCGAGCTGCGCAATGCCACCGACATGCTCGATCCGACAACGCTGCGCAGCAGTTCGGCATCGGCGGTCAGGCGCGAGACCAGCTCGCCGCTGCGGTTGCGGTCGTGGAAGCCGGCGTCGAGGCCGATCAGGTGGGCAAACAGGCGCTGGCGCAGGTCGGCGACGACGCGTTCGCCCAGCAGCGACACGAAGTAGAAGCGCGCGGCGGTGGCCAGCGCCAGCGCGACGGCGACGGCGAACAGCAGCACGAAGGCGCGATCGATCGCGCCGCCGCCCTGGGTGAAGGCCTGGTCGATCATCGTGCCGAAGGCCTTCGGGAAGATCAGCGTCGCGGTGCTCGATGCCGCCAGCGAGAGCAGCCAGGCAACGAACAGGGCACGGTGCTGGCGCACGAACGGCCATAGCGTGCGCAGGTTGCCGATCGGGGCTTTGAGCTGGGTGGCGTCAACGCGGGAGTTCATGGCGGTTCGGTGACTCACATGTCAGGGAGTTCGTCGCCGAAGCGCACCCGGTCACGAGTGGCGTCGCGGAGCCGGACTTTCAAGGGCGACAGTTGCTCCGAGGGTAATCGCAGGCGCAGGCGGGCGCCGTTGGCATCGAAGTGCTCGTCGAGCTTTTCCGCGGCGTGGGCGGCGATGGCGGCGTGGACGGCGCCGGTGTCGTCGAAGGAATAGTCGAGTTCAACGGTGACATGGACGACGAGAATGCGCCGTGGCGCCAGCCGCAGGCATTCGGCCGCGCTGCCGCCATAGGCGCGGACCAGGCCGCCGGCGCCGAGCTTGATGCCGCCAAACCAGCGCGTGACCACGGCCACGACCTGGTCCAGGCCCTGGCCGTCGATGGCGGCCAGGATCGGACGTCCCGCGGTGCCGGCCGGTTCGCCATCGTCGTTGAACCGGTACTCGTTGCCGATCCGGTAGGCCCAGCAGTTGTGCGTGGCGGCGGGATCGCCGACCTGGGCTATGAAGTCGATCGCGGCCTCCGGCACCGTCACCGGAGCGGCATGGACGATGAAGCGGCTGTGCTTGACCTCCAGTTCGAAGGAGGTCAGTGCGGCCAGTGTTGCCGAGGTCATCGCGTCGGTTCGGCGAGGGCGCGCAGGTCTTCAGGCAGGCGCACGCGCGGATACGACTTGCGGAACTGCGCGAGGCTCTGGCGGGCGCCGTCGAGGTCGCCGTCGTCGCGGCGGTCGCGGATGCGCTGCAGCCATTGCGCCGGTGCCAGTTCGCGGTCGTTGCGCACCGGCACGTCGGTCACGCGGATGCGGCTGCCGGTGACCTGGATGGTGTCGAGCGTGGCGCTGGACGCGGGCGCTTCCGTGGCGCTGGAATCGGCCGACGCCGCCGCTGCACGTTCCGCCGCGACCTCCGAAGCCGCCTGCGAACGAAGTTCGCGATCAGCGTCGACCTGCTTCGCCGCCTCGTTTGCCGCAGCCTTGCGCTGGATCGCGGAGGCCTGGGCTGCGGCGCGCTGTCGCTGCTCGCCTTCGCCGAACGCCACGGTTGCGGCTGGCGGAGCCGCCGGTGAGGCCGGCGCCGGAGCTGAGGAGTAGGGCATCGAGTCGCCGCGCACGGCTGCCGCCGCTGCGGCGTGCCCGGAATGCGCCGGATCGACTGCCTCGTCGAGGAAATGCGCCGACGGCTGGTCGGGAGCCGGAGCTTCTGCCGGTGCCGCCTTTGCCGCGATGGATTCTTCTCGCGCCGGCGCGGCCTCGCGCCTGGCCATCGCGGGCGCCTGCAGGACACGCGCGGCGGCGGGTGCATCGGCTGCCGGTGGCGGCGGCGGGGCCGCTGCCGGCTCCGGCCGCTCGATGACTTCGGCGGTGACAAAACCAAAATCGCCGGCTTCATCGCGCGGCGCCCGCGGTGCCGGGGCGGACGGGCGCAACTGCCAGACCACGCCGACGGCCAGCGCCAGCACCGCCGCCATGCCGGCACCGGTGACCAGGGTGGCCGGCACGCCGGTCAGCGCAAGCCAGCGCCGGTTGCGACGGGGGGCCACGGCCGCGTGCGCGGCGGCAAGGATCTTCGCGTCGAGCGCCGGCGAAGGACCGTCGCGCGGCCCCAGCCGCGCCAGCCGGTCGGCCATGGCGCGCTCTTCAGGGGTCAGTGGTTCGTCGAAAGGATGGCTCATGGGTCAGTCGCTCAGCTCGCCGGGCTCATCGCTCAGTCCGGCGCGCAGCTTGTCCATCGCATAGCGCAGGCGCGATTTGACGGTTTCCCGGCCGACGCCGGTGATTTCGCCGATGTCCTCCAGACTCAGTTCCTGTTCCAGGCGCAGCAGCACCACTTCGCGTTGCTCCTCGGGCAGCGCCGCGATCGCCAGTTGCAGGCGTCGGCGCTGTTCGAATTCGGACAGTTCCCGCTCCGGGGTGGTCGGGTCGGGCACGCGTGCGGCGCGCTCGTCGCCGTCCTCCGGAGCCGCTGGGCGGTGCTTGAGACCGCGCCAGTGATCGTTGAGCCGATTGTGGGCGATGCGGAACAGCCAGGTCCTGAACGCGGCGTCGGGCTTCCAGCCCTGGCGCGCGGCGATGACCCGCTGCCAGACGTCCTGGAAGAACTCGTCGGCCAGGGCGCTGTCGCGCAGCTGGCGCAGCAGGAAACGGTAGAGCGGGCCGCGGTGGCGCGCGTAGAGGGTTTCGAACGCAGCCGTGTCCCCGCCGGTCCAGGCCAGCATCAACAGGTCGTCGCTCGGATCCTCGCCCGCGTTCATCCGCGGCAGGGTACGGGCTGGAGGCGCCGGCGGGAAGCGGCAGGGCGCAAACGGCGTGGTGAGTTGCAGGGCGAGGTCCATATCAGATGAACGGATCGCAGTTCGCGACGGGGTTGATCCACGCATGCCCAGCGGCGCGCTATCCTTCGGCGTCCGTCCCGGGGGTCATTCCGCAGTGCCAAATCGCAGCAGGCCAAAGGCCGTCCGAATCGTCGATGCCGGCTACGGGCGCGATTCGCTGGCCGACACCCTGCAGGAAGCCCTGCCGCCCGGCGCCGAAGTCGCCGTGCTCTGGCGCGATCCGAACACCGGCATTGCCGCCGGTTCGGCCTCGCCAGGCGCGACCAGCGCACTGGCCAGCCGCGCCGAGGTGCTGCTGCAGCGCAGCCCGGTCGGCCAGCATTCGCACCGCATCGAGACTGCGTGGACCACGGCCGAGGGCGTTCGCGTGGCGATTGCCGTGCAGATGCCCGGACCGGTCGCCGCCGAGGTGCGCGAGGTCTGGCTGGCGATGGCCCAGCGAGTCGTCGTCTCGCACCTGGTCGCATTGCGCACGTTGGCCCGCGCCGAATCGCTGGAGAAGTCCGAGCGCCTGCAGCAGGCATTGTTCGAGATCGCCGACCTCGCCGGTTCCGACCTCGAACTGGCCGACATGCTGCGCCGGATCCACACCGTCGTAGCCGGGCTGATGTACGCGGCCAATCTCTACATCGTCTTGTACGACGATGTCCGCGACAGCCTGCGATTCCTTTACTTCGCCGACCAGGTCGATACCTACGTCGCCGAACCCGAGCGCGACATCGCCATCGACGACATGCCCAACAGCGTGACCGTGGCGCTGCTGCGCCATGGCGAACCGCTGCAGGGTCCTTCGGAACTGATCCGCGACCGCCTCGGCGTCGCCCGCGACGCCCGCCACGGCCCCGACAGCGAGGACTGGCTGGGCGTGCCGATGCGCCGCGAAGACCGCATCTGCGGCGCCATCGTGGTGCAGAGCTACGACCGGCCGGACGTCTATGGCGAAGAGGAACGCGCACTGCTGTCGTTCGTCGCCCAGCACATCCTGACCGCGCTCGACCGCTTCCATGCCCGCGAAGAACTCGAGCGCCGGGTCGAGGAACGCACACAGGCCCTGCAGCTGAGCAACCGCGACCTGCAGGCCGAGATCATCGAACGCCAGCGCGCCGAGCGCCTGCAGCGGGCGTTGTTCCGCATCGCCGAACTGTCGATCACCTCCGAGACGCTGGAGCGCTTCTACACCCAGGTCCACGACGTCGTCAGCGACCTGCTGTACGCGCGCAATTTCTACATCGCGCTGGTCTCCGATGACGGCGAAGGCCTGGAATTCCCGTACTCGATCGACGAACGCGATGCCAATCGCATGGCGCGCAAGCTCGCCTCGGGCCTGACCGAATACGTGATCGCCCGGGGTCGTGCGCTGCTGGCCGACCGCAAACGCATCGCCGCCCTGGAATCGCAGGGCCTGGTGCGCAGCCGCGGCTCGCTCGCGCATTGCTGGCTCGGCGTGCCGCTGTTCCACAACGAGTCGGTGGTGGGCGTGATCACCGTGCAGAGCTATTCGCCGGCGATCAACTTCAGCGTCCGCGACCAGGAACTGCTGACCTTCGTTGCCCATCACATCAGCATCGGCCTGGCGCGCAAGCAGGCGCAGGATCGCCTCGTCTCGGCCCATGCCGAGCTCGAGCAGCGGGTCGATTCGCGCACGCGCGAGCTGGCCCAGGCCAATACCGAACTGCTGTCGCAGATCGGCGAGCGCCTGCGCGTGGAGCAGCAGCTGACCCACCAGGCGATGCACGACGCGCTGACCGGGCTGCCCAACCGCAGCCAGCTGCTCGACCGCCTGGCGCAGGCCATCGCGCGGGCGCGCAGCGAGCAACAGAGCACGTTCGCGGTGCTGTTCCTGGACCTGGACCGTTTCAAGCTGGTCAACGACAGCGTCGGCCATTCCGCCGGCGACGAGCTGCTGGTCGAGGCCGGGCGCCGGATCGTCGAGGCCGTCCGCGAGGACGACACCGTCGCGCGCCTGGGCGGCGACGAGTACGCCATCCTGATAGAAGACATCGACGGCCCCGAGGTCGCCGAGGAACTGGCCCAGCGCGTTCTGCGCGCATTGGGCGAACCGTGCTGGGTGGCCGGGCGCGAAGTATTCCCGTCGGCCAGCCTCGGCATCGCCCTGTGGCATCCGCGCTATCGCACCGGCGCCGAGCTGCTGCGCGACGCCGATGCTGCCATGTACCGGGCCAAAGCCGCCGGCCGCGACCGCTGCGCGGTGTTCGACGAGGCCATGCGCGAGGAGGCCGTGCGCATCCTCGACCTTGAGGCCGACCTGCGCCGTGCCATCAACGGCGACGGCTTCGTCGCCTTCTACCAGCCGATCGTGCGCCTGGACGACCACCGCGTGATCGGCCACGAGGCACTGCTGCGCTGGCGCCATGAGCGCCGCGGCCTGCTCACGCCGAGCGAGTTCATCGGCGTGGGCGAGGACAGCGGCCTGATCGAGGAAGTCGACTGGATCCTCTATGGCCAGGTGATGGAAGAGCTCGCCCGTGGCGGCGAGGGCTACATCTCGGTCAATGTTTCACCGCGGCACTTCCGTTCGGGAGATTTCGCAGACCGCCTGCTCCGCATGATCGACCAGGCCGGCGCCGACCCGCATCGCCTGCGCATCGAGATCACCGAGGTCGCACTGCTCGACGACGTCCCGCGCGCGCTGCGCATGCTGCGCACCCTGCGCAGCCACGGCGTGCTCGCCCAGCTCGACGACTTCGGCACCGGCTTCTCGGCGCTGTCGTACCTGCACCGGTTCCCGATCGAGTGCCTGAAGATCGACCAGAGCTTCGTCTCCGGGTTGATTGGCGACGCCCAGCCCGAGAGCGTGGCGGTGGTCCGCGCGATCCAGGCGCTGGCCGGCACCCTGGGCATCCACACCATCGGCGAAGGCGTGGAGACCGAAGCCCAACGCGCCGCCCTGCGCGAACTGGGTTGTACCTACGGCCAGGGCTACCTGTTCGGCTATCCGGCCGAACGCGTCCATACCCAGACCCTGCTGCGCGCCGTCAGCGGCTGACACCAGCCACCATTCGAACCTCTTAGCGCCCCTCGACCGCTCCGGTCGGGAATGGGGCGGGCTTCGCCGTGTCCGGCAACTTTCATGCCGCCAAAAACAGCAAAGACAAACGAGCGATTTCGTGAACGGGGAAGAAGGACGCCGTTCGTTCGTATTTGTCAATCTAAAAATGGCGGTTTCGTAAATTTCATGTGAAAGTTGCATTAAAAGTGTGACGTGCGTCACAGATCTAACAATTAATTAAGGTGAACGCCACGTTAACCGTTGACCCGGCTGTATGCCTGAAGTCATGGTCGCCAGGCCTTACAGGGCAATTCCATTTGCTGAATTTTGGGGGAAATGTGTCTAAACGTTCATCCATGAACCGCAATTTGCGGCGCAGCGCGCTTACCGTGGCGCTCGGCGTGTGCTTCGCCTCTTCTGGCGTCCACGCCCAGTCCACCGCTGGTGCCGTATTCGGTCAGGCGACGGCTGGGGAGACCGTCGTCGTCGAGAACCCGGCAACGGGCTTCCGTCGCGAGATCACCGTGACAGGCGATGGCACCTATCGCGTGCCGGCTCTGTCGCCGGGCCAGTACCGCATCACCCTGCAGCGTGCCGACGGCACGACCGCAGTCCGCGAAGGTGTCGCCGTCAACGTGGGTACCGGTACGCCGGTCAACTTCGCTGCTGCAGGCGGCGGCTCGGCCACCACCCTCGACAGCGTTGTCGTGGTCGGTGCCCAGGCGGTGAACCCGATCGACGTCTCGTCGGTCGAGTCCACCACCATCCTGACCGCCGCCCAGATCGCCAAGATCCCGGTGCTGCGTGACGCTACCTCGGTCGCGCTGCTGGCCCCGGGTACCGTCCGAGGCGACACCGCGTTCGGCAACCTGGCCTCGTTCGGTGGTTCCTCGGTCGCGGAAAACCAGTACTACGTCAACGGCTTCAACGTCACCAACTCGTTCCGCGGCCTGAACTTCTCGAAGATTCCCTTCGAGGCAGTGGCAGAGCAGCAGATCAAGACCGGTGGCTACGGCGCCGAGTTCGGTCGTTCGCTGGGCGGCGTGATCAACCAGGTCACCAAGCGCGGTACCAACGAGTTCGAAGCCGGTGCCAACGTGTTCTGGCTGCCGGAAGCCCTGCGCGAAGACGTCAAGAACACCTACTACTCGAACCCGCTGGTTCCGGGTGACCTGGGCAAGCTGCGCCAGGACAACTCCAAGGACACCGACGGTTCGTACAACACCAGCATCTGGGCCGGCGGCGCGCTGATCCCCGACAAGCTGTTCGCCTGGGGCATGCTGTCCTACAGCAACCAGGAAAAGGACATCTACAACAGCGTCGTCTCCCGCCAGAACTCGACCGACAAGATCGACGGTCCGACCTGGCTGTTGAAGATGGACTGGAACATCAACGACAGCAACAAGCTCGAGTTCACCGCGTTTTCGGACGAGCAGGACACCGTCAGCCCCAACTTCCTGAACCCGCTCGGTTCGCTTGAGCGTGGTGCGCTGATCGGTACTTCGTACCTGACCACCGGCGGCGACAACTACATCGCCCGCTACACCGGTTACATCACCGACTCGTTCACCCTGTCGGCGCTGTACGGCCACAGCGAGTTCTCGCGTTCGAGCCACCTGATCACCGCCAACGGCACGCGCGTGACGTACGGCGGCGACCTGAATGTGCCGGCCAGCGGCTGCCCGGTCATCACCGACGCCCGTCCGGGTTATCGCACCGCCATCACCGGCGTGTACGCCAGCTCGTGCAACATCACCGGCACCTCGATCGACCGCATCGACTCGGGCGACACGCGTGACTCGTGGCGCATCGACGGTGACTGGCAGATCGGCGACCACCAGATCGGTTTCGGTTTCGACGTGGACGACTACGAGTCCATCGCCGGCCAGTCGCTCGAGGGTGGCCGCATCTGGCGCTACTCGACCAACAACGGTCCGGACGGTCGCGCCAACACCGGCGACGAGTTCGACATCGTTCGCGAGCAGATCGTGACCCAGGGCTCGACGGTCAGGGTCAAGCAGCATGCGCTGTATGTCGAGGACAACTGGAACGTCACCGACAATTTCCTCGCCTACATCGGCGCGCGTTGGGACACGTTCGAGAACCTCAACGGCTTCGGCCAGACCTACGTCAAGATCGAGGATCAGTTCGGTCCGCGCCTGGGCTTCTCGTGGGACGTCAACGGCGACTCCACGCTGAAGGTCTACGGTAACGCCGGCCGCTACGCGCTGCCGCTGACCCCGAGCGTGGCCGTGCGTGGCGCCAGCGCCTCGTTGTTCACCCGCCAGAACTTCAACTACACCGGCGTTGATCCGGCCACCGGCGCTCCGATCGGCCTGACGCCGCGCGGCGCAGTGGCATTCGTCAACGGTGAATTCGGCGAGCCGAAGAACCCGGCGACGATTGCCGCCACCAACCTCGACCCGATGTACCAGGACGAGTTCATCCTCGGCTTCCAGAAGCAGATCACCGAGCACCAGTCGGTCGGCGCACGCGGTATCTACCGCAAGCTGAAGGCTGCGATCGACGACAACTGCGACTACACGCCGATCATGGACCGGGCCATCGCCGACGGTTTCGACCCGGTCCTGCCGAGCAGCGGCTTCCCGTACTGCCGCATGTTCAACCCGGGTGCTGACGCGATCTTCCTGACCGACCTGGAAGACAACGGCACGCTCACCGAGTACAAGATCCCGGGTGCACTGCTGTCGCCGGAAGCCAAGCGCAGCTACAAGGCAATTGAGCTGTTCTGGGACGGCAGCTGGGACAAGTTCTTCTTCCAGGCGTCGTACACGGCGGCATGGAACAAGGGCAACACCGAAGGTGGCGTCAAGTCGGACATCGGCCAGTCCGATACCAGCGTGACCCAGGACTTCGACTACAAGGAACTGGCGGTCGATTCCTACGGCTACCTGCCGAACGATCGTCGCCACAGCCTGAAGGTGTTCGGCAACTATCAGTTCAACGATGAGTGGTCGGTCGGTGCCAACGTGCTGGTGCAGTCGGGTCGTCCGATCAACTGCCTCGGCGTGCTGTACCCGTACCACGGCGGCATCCACCCGTACGGCTCCTCCTTCTTCCGTTGCGGTACGACGGAAGCCGGTGGCGTCACCGGTCCGGCCGAAGCCATGCCGCGCGGTACCTTCGGTCGCCTGCCGTGGACCAACTCGATCGACCTGAACGTGGCCTACTTCCCGAGCTGGGCAACGGGTCTGCAGTTCAAGATGGACATCTTCAACGTGTTCAACAACCAGAAGGTCACCTCGGTGACGGAAGTGGCAGAGGACGCAACCACCGGCGCGCCGCTGAACACCTTCCTGCTGCCGCGTAGCTTCCAGGCGCCGCGCCAGTTCCGCTTCATGGTTCAGTACGACTTCTAAGATTCAAGTTCCACTATTTCTCTCTCACGGCCGCCGCAAGGCGGCCGTTTTTTATGCGGAAATCCGCACTTTTTTCACCTGCGGAGCGTTGTGCGCGCAACGGTTGCCGCTATGCTTGAAGCGTTCTTCCGATGGCGGATCTATGCAGGCTGTTCTTTCAGAAATGTGGGGCCAGGCGCAGCGGCTCGAAGCCGAGGGTGCGTGGGATCGCGCAGGGCGCGTGTACGGGGAAATGCTGGCCAGGGAGCCGCACCACGTGCCGGCGCAGCTGCGCATGTCGCGGCTGGCGCAGTTCGGCGATCGCTACTGCGAGGCGAGGGAGCATGCCCTGCGCGCCGCCGACGCGGTGCGCCTGAAGGCCAGCACGCGCAATGCCGGCTATGTCACCGGACGCCTGCTGGAGTTCGCCGAGGAGGCGGAAGTGGCCTCGGTGATCCTGTCGGCCGACTGGTCCGATCCGAACATCCTCCAGCAGTCGGCGGTACTGGCGCAGCACCTGTGGCTGGCGGGGCGCTATGAGGACGCGCTGCGATTCCTCGATGCCGTCGCCCGTCATGTGCCGGCACATCCGCTGCTGTCGTTCACGCGTGGCAACGTGTTGCGCTTCCTGGGCGACATGGCCGGTGCCGAGCAGTCCTACGAGGCGGCGCTGGCTCTGTCTCCCGGATTTGCCGACGCGCACTGGGCGCTTGCGACCCACTCCCGCGCTGGGGTGCCTCTGCAGCGTGTCCCGCGCATTCGCCAGGCGCTGGCGCGTTGCCCCACCGGCGGAACTGAAGAGGCGCATCTTCTCTATGCGTTGTTCCATGAATTGGACGCGGCAGGTGAGGTCGACGACGCCTGGCAGGCTCTGGAGCAGGGTGCGGCGATCATGCGCAGGCGCCTGGGCTATGACGCCTCCGCCGAAGCGACCTATCTGCAGGCGCTGATGCGCCTGCCGGTGCCGGCGGCGTCCGAAACGGTAGCGGCACAGGCGTTGTCTTCGAGCGAGCGTCCGCTGCCTGTTTTCATCGTCGGCATGCCGCGCAGCGGGACGACGCTGCTCGATCGCATCCTCGGCAACCACGGTTGGGTGGATTCGCTCGGCGAGCGCAACGATTTCCAGATGGCGTCCAGCCAGGCGTCCGACCACTTCTTCCAGCGAACGCCGGCCAGCCTGGATCGCGTGGCGCAAGTGGATGCGCGCGCAGCCGGCCATCTGTTCCAGCAGCGGATGCGATTGCTCGCGCCGGGGCGTCCCTGCGTGCTCGACAAGAACCCGCAGAACCTGTTCAACATCCCGCTGATCCTGCGGGCGCTGCCGCATGCGCGCATCCTGTGCCTGCGTCGCGATCCGATGGATGCATGCTTCTCCAATCTCAAGGAGCTGTTCCAGGGCGACGCCTATGCGTACAGCTACAGCCTGGACGACCTGGCCGCGCACAGCCGGCACGCGCAGCAGTGGATGCAGCATTGGCAGGACGCAGCACCGCACGCGGTACGCGTGGTCGATTACGAAGCACTCGTGGCCGATCCGGAGACTGTCGCGGCGCAGCTGATCGACTTCCTCGGATTGCCGGCGCAGGCAGGTCTGTCCGACATCACCCGCAACCAGGCGCCGGTGGCGACCGCGAGCAGCAGCCAGGTGCGCGAAGGCATCCACGGTCGCGGCGTCGGTGCGTGGAAGCGCTATGAGCGTCAGCTGCAACCGCTGCGCGAACGGTTGGGGGCCTGAGGTGTCGAACGTCGCCCCCTCCGCGCTGCAGGCGTTGATATCGAAGGCGGAAGCGCTTGCCGAAAGCGAGGACCTTGACGGCGCCATCGCCGCCTTCGAGCAGGTGCAGGCGCTGCGGCCCAATGAACCGTATTCGCTGATCCAGCTGTCCTATCTGAACTCGCTTCGTGGCCGCTATCGCCGTGCGGAGCGCTGCGCGATGGCAGCGGCGGCCACCGGCACTACCGACCCCAGGCTGCTCGCCGAATTGCTGCCGCGACTGCGCACCTTCAACCAGGTGCCGACGCTGCAGGCCGTCATCGATCGCGCCAAGCCGATGTCGCGCATGCCGATCCCGCTGCTGATCGCCGCGGCCGCGCAACTGAGCTACGTCAACCTTCCCGCTCGGGCGATCGCCTTCCTCGATGAAGCCAGGCGCGCCGACCCGGATTACCCGCCGACGCTGCTTGCGCGCGCCCAGGTGCTGACCTATCTGGGCCGGTTCGCCGAGGCGGGACAGGACATCGAGCGGAGCCAGCGCCGCGCGCCCGAGATCGCCCAGGGGTACTGGCTGTCGGCATGGGTCCGCAAGCAGACCGCCGAAAGCAATCACGTTGCGGCGATCGAGCGGGAGCTGCAGCGACCCGGGCGGTCCGCCGAAGACATCGCGCTGCTGTCGTTCGCACTGCACAAGGAACTCGACGACCTCGGCAGGCATGAAGCGGCCTGGAACGCCCTGATGCGCGGATGCAAGGCCAAGCGCTCGCGACTCAACTACGACACCGCGACCACGGCCAGCCTGTTCGATGCGCTGTCGAAGTTCGAGCCGGCAAGCCCGGTCGCAAGCGCGGGGCAGGGCGAGGCCACGCTGCCGATCTTCATCGTCGGCATGCACCGCTCCGGCACGACGTTGCTGGAACAACTGCTGGACGGTCATCCAGAGGTTCGCGGCCTTGGCGAGCTCTACGACTTCACCAGCGCGATGCGCCACGCCACCGACCATCACTGCCGCGGGGTCGTCGATCGTACGCTGGTCGACCGTGCATCCTCAGCAGATCTTGCCGCCGCGGGGGAGCGCTACCTGGACAGCGTGAAGTGGCGAGCAGAGGGTCGACGCTGCTTCACCGACAAGCTGCCGTCGAACTTCCTCAATATCGGCTTCATCGCCCACGCCCTGCCGCAGGCAAAGATCCTGCACATGGTGCGCGATCCGGTCGAGACCTGCTTCTCGAACCTGCGTGAGCTGTTTTCCGAGGCCAATGCGTACAGCTACGACCTGATTGAACTCGCCGACTATCACCGGCATTACAAACACTTGATGGCACGGTGGCACGCGCGGTTCCCGGGCCGGATCCTCGATGTGGAGTACGCGAAGCTGGTCGCCGACCCGGAGGCCGAGCTGCGGCGTGTCACCGATTTCTGCGGGCTGGCGTTCGATCCGGCCATGCTCGATATGGGTTCCCGAAAGCGCGCGGTGGTGACTGCGAGCGCGGTGCAGGTGCGCGACAGCATCCAGGTGCGCGAGCGTCCGAAGTGGGCGCCATACGAGCAATGGCTGCAGCCGATGATCGAGCGCCTGCGCGCCTGATCTGGTCGGGTCTTGTCGGCAGGAGCGAGCAGGCTCGCTCCTGCGCGGCGTGGGTTATCGGCCAAGGCCGATACGCGTCTCCTGGTTCGGGTCGATCTGCGCCTGCGCAAGCTTCATCAGCGCGACCAGTTCGGCACGTTCGCCATTGGGGTCTCGCCCCTTCGCCGCCGCTGCCGACTGGATGATGGCGTCCAGACTCCAGCCGTCCATCCTGCTGCCGCCGCGCAGTGCGTCGGCGAAGCCGGCGACGGCACTGGCCAGGCGCAGCGATTCGCTCGGGGTGCCGTTGACTTGCGAGGCCAGTACCGGCGTCTCGATGAGGCGGCTGCGATCCTGGCCCGGGAGTTTGTAGCGCAGGCGAAGGTGCGCGATCTCGCCGCCGAGGTCCGCCTTCGCGGTTTGCGTGGCGGTGCCGTAACGCAGCGAGCCGACGCGCTGCGCCGACGAGGAGGCCGGCGTTATCTCGTACAGCGCGGTCACCTGGTGGCCGGCGCCGATGTCGCCGGCATCGACCTTGTCATTGTTGAAGTCCTCGCGCTGCAGCACCCGGTTCTCGTAGCCGATCAGGCGGTACTCGGCGACCTGGGCCGGATTGAACTCGATCTGGATCTTGACGTCGCGGGCGATGGTCATCAGCGTCGAACTCATCTGTTCGACCAGCACTTTGCGGGCCTCGCGCAGGCTGTCGATGTAGGCGTGGTTGCCGTCGCCGACATCGGCCAGCTGTTCGGCCATCTCGTCGTTGTAGTTGCCGCTGCCGAAACCGAGCGTGCTCAGTGCGATGCCGTGCTTGCGCTGGTCGCCGACCAGTGTCTCCAGCGCGTTCTGGTCGACCGTGCCGACGTTGAAATCGCCATCGGTGGCGAGGATCACCCGGTTCAAACCCTTGTCGATGTAAGCCTGCCGGGCCATGGCGTAGGCGAGGCGGATGCCGTCGCCGCCATTGGTGCTGCCGCCGGCGTCGAGGCGGTCCAGCGCAGCGAGGATCTCGCCATGGCGATCGCCAGGCGTGGGCGGCAACACGAGTCCGGCACTGCCGGCATAGACGACGATCGACACGCGGTCCTGGCTGCGCAATTGCGGCACCAGTTGCCGCAGTGCTGCCTTGACCAGCGGCAGTTTGTCGGGCGAGTCCATGGAGCCGGACGTGTCGATCAGGAACACCAGGTTGGACGGTGCCAGCGTTGCCTTGGGCACGTCATAGCCCTTGATGCCCACCATAAGCAGTTGGCGCTGCGCATTCCACGGCGCCGCCGCCAGTTCGGTGGTCACGCGGAACGGCACTTCGCGCGTGGCCGGGGCGGGGTGGCCGTAGTCGAAGTAGTTGATGAACTCCTCGGCCCGAACCGCATCGGCCGGCGGTCGCGCGCCTTCGTTGAGCATGCGACGCACGTTGGCATAGCTGCCGGTATCGACGTCGACCGAGAAGGTCGACACCGGATCCTCCGCCGCACGGCGCACCGGGTTGTCGGTGATTTCCGCGTAGCGCTCGGTATTGGCCAGTTGCTGTGGCGCGGGCGGCGCCATCCGCACCGCCTGCGCGTAACCGATCCTTGAGCCGGTGACCGAGATCGAATCGAGCGTCGGTGCGGGCGCAGGCGGAGATGCCGGTGCCGGTGCAAGCGACTTCATCTGTGCCGCGAGGCGCTGGCGCCTGGCATCGGTCGTGCCAGCTTCCTTGGCCGCGGCGGATTCAGTTCGGGCGGCAACGGCAGCGTCGGCCGCCATTTCGGCGGCCACGGCGGCCGGCTCGATAGCTTCATCGGCACGCTCGACCTGCGCCGAATCACGGGTGGTGTGACAGGCGGACAGCGCCAGCGTGACGGCCATGAACAGGGTGGGACGGACGACGGGAGTGCGCTTCATGTTGCTGTCTCCGGTTGGGTTGCAGTGGCCAACGAGCGGAGTGAGCGAACGGGGTTAAGCCTTCACGAATTTCTTCCATGGCAGGCCATGGGCCAGAAGTGCCCCTGACCTATGGCGCGATCCGATGCGCCGCATTCACCCGGTGCAGCAATCGCATTTGCCTGCGTTGTGCATAAACGCGCAACCGCTTTCGCGCATCCAACTTCACGTATCCCAGAAGTTGGTATGACCTTTCGAACTGGTGGAGGCGCGACGGTCACGCGCAGGATTGAACCCGCCGGTTACGTCTCAACAGCTCTCCCCCGCGTCTTCGACGCTTTGCTGGAGGTACCTGCCATGACCCGAATCATTCCTTCCCCCCTGAAGCGTGTTCTGCCCCGCCGCGTGCTGGCTGCGGCCGTATTCATGGCCGCGTCGTCGACCGCGGTCGCCGGTTCGCCACACCTTATCTATCTGCCCTCCACCGAAGCCGGCGTCGACCACGCCGCAATCGTGCAAGCGTTCGAAGACCAGGGTTTCGAAGTCAACACGTTCGCCTATGCGGGTGAAACGCGTCTTGCCTATGCGCACCGCATCGCCGATGAAGTACGTGCGCTGATGGACAAGGGTATTGCGCCGGAGGAGATCAACGTCGTCGGCGCAGGAACAGGCTCCAAGGTCGCCACGCTGACCTCAGCACTTGTCGGCAACCGACACGTCAACTACGTGCTGCTCGGTCAGTGCGATCCGGCGATGAAGGCCAACTACAACTTCCGCATGAGTGGCCGCGTGCTCGGAATCCATGACGTCGCAGACACCACGTCCCTGTCGTGCCGTTCGCTGTGGGGCGACTCGCCCAAGGTCAGCGAGCGCCAGGAACTGGTCCTCAACAGTGGCCAGGGTTCGGCAGTGTTCCACGCGCCGAGGGCGGATTGGGTGCAGCCGGTGACCGAGTGGGCCACGGGCGGCGAAGTCAGCATCGGCGAGACCAGTATCGGCAAGGTCGACGAGCCGGCGCCGTCGCCTCGCAAGCAGTATTGAACCAACGGTCTGGCAGGCCTCGACATTCCTTCTCCCTTGAGAGGGAGAAGGCGTGTCGTTGCGTGTGCGGATTTCTGAAAGTTCAGCCGGCCGCGTCGCGAATCACCAACAAACGCTGCTCGGTCATGTCTTCGATCGCATAGCGCACGCCCTCGCGACCGAGTCCGGAGTGCTTCACTCCGCCGTAGGGCATGTTGTCGACGCGGAAGCTCGGCACGTCGCCGACGATGACCCCACCGACATCGAGGCGATCCCAGGCGCGCATCGCGTGGTCCAGTCGTGCGGTGAACACGCCGGCCTGCAGGCCGAAGTCGCTGTCGTTGACCTGGTCGATGGCCTGGTCGAAATCGTCGAACGGCTCCATCAGTGCGACCGGGGCGAAAGCTTCCTTGCGGTAGAGGTCGCTGTCGTGGGGCACGCCCTCCAGCAGTGTTGCCGGCACCATGTTGCCGACACGGGCGCCGCCTGCCAGGCGCTTTGCGCCACCCTTGAGTGCGGTCCCGATCCAGCTGTCCACGCGCTTGGCGGCGGCCTCGTCGATCATCGGGCCGATGAAGGTCTTTTCGTCGCGCGGGTCGCCCATCGGCAGCTTCGCCACCGCGGCCTTGAGCTTCTTGCGCAGCTTGTCGTAGATGGCCGCGTGCGCGTAGATGCGCTGCACACTGATGCAGCTCTGGCCGCTCTGGTAATAGGCGCCGAAGACCAGTCGTTCGACCACGCGGTCCAGGGGCATGCCCGGGTCGTCGTCGATGATGCAGGCGGCGTTGCCGCCCAGTTCCAAGGTGACCTTCTTGCGCCCGGCGCGGGCTTTGAGGTCCCAGCCGATCAGGCCGCCGGTGAAACTCAGCAGGGCAATTCGCTCGTCCTCGACCAGCTGCGCGGCATCTTGGGTCGAACATGCGAGCACCGAGAACGCGCCGCGGGGCAGGTCGGTCTCGGCGAGGACTTCAGCGATGATCAACGCCCCGATCGGAGTCTTCTCCGAAGGCTTGAGTACGAACGGGCAACCGGCGGCGAGCGCGGGCGCGACCTTGTGCGCGACCAGGTTCAACGGAAAGTTGAACGGCGTGATGAAACTGCACACACCGATCGGCACGCGCTTGACCATGCCGCGGTAGCCGCGCGTGCGCTTGGAGATCTGCAGCTCGATCACCTCGCCATCGATGCGCGTCGCCTCGCCGGCGGCGATGCGGAAGGTGTCGATCAGCCGGGTGACCTCGCCACGTGCATCTGCGATGGGTTTGCCGGCCTCGATGCACAGGGCCAGGGCAAGCTCATCGAAGCGTTCCTGGAAACGCATGACACAGTGTTCGAGCACGTCGCGGCGGGCGTCGGGCGGGAAGGCGGCGACCGCCTCGCGCGCCTGGCAGGCAGCCACGATCGCCTTGCGCACCGCCGTCGCGTCGGCCAGGGCAACGCGGGTCGCGCGTTTGCCGCTGTACTTGTCGAGCACGTCCAGGTCGGTGTTGGCGGCCACCGGACGGTTGGCGAGGTAGTACGGATAGCTGGCCATCAGGCCGGAGGCGGCGCGCTTGGGCTTGGCCATGTCGTTCTCCGATGAAAGAAAGGGGGCGGGTGACTACTGCAGGGCGGCGCTCAACTTCGGGATCTCCTCGTTGAGCAGGCGGTCGTCGTCGCTGTAGTCGATGGGCACTTCGATCAGGTCGATCCCCGGGGTGTCCAGGGCACGCTGCAGCATCGGCGCGAATTCGTCTGCGGAGGCGGGGCGATGCCCGCGCGCGCCATAGCTCTGCGCATAGCGCACGAAGTCCGGATTGCCCAGGTCCATGCCGAAGCTCGGATAGTGCTCGTGCGCCTGTTTCCACTTGATCATGCCGTAGGCGTCGTCGCGCAGCACCAGCACCGTGATGTCCAGGCCCAGACGCACGGCCGTTTCGAGCTCCTGCGAATTCATCATGAAACCGCCGTCGCCGCACACTGCCAGCACGCGCCGGTCCGGGCAGACGATGCGCGCGGCGATCGCCGATGGCAGGCCGGCACCCATGGTTGCCAGGGCGTTGTCGAGCAGCAGCGTGTTCGGTTCGCGGCAACGGTAGCAGCGGGCGAACCAGAGTTTGTAGAGACCGTTGTCGAGACAGACCACGTCGCGCGGGCCCATGATCTTGCGGACGTCGGCAACGAGTCGCTGCGGGGCCATCGGGAAGCGGTCCGCGTGGCTGCGGTCGACCAGGTTGGCCAGCAGGGCGGTGCGCACGCGGTCGAAGAAGCCGAAGTCCCAGTGTGGCTGCGGCGACAGCACCTCGCCGAGTTGCCAGACGGTGTTGGCGATATCGCCGACAACCTCGATCTGCGGGAAGTACACCGCGTCGACCTCGGCGCTCTCGTAATTGACGTGGATGACGGTGCGGCGTCCTTCGCGCATGAAGAACGGCGGCTTCTCGATCACGTCATGGCCGATGTTGACGATGCAGTCGGCGGCATCGATCGCGCGGTGGACGAAATCGTGATCCGACAACGCGGCATTGCCCAGCCAAAGCGGGTGCAGTTCGTCGATCACGCCCTTGCCCATCTGCGTGGTGAAGAACGGGAGGCCGAGCTTGTCGATGAACGACCGCAACTGGTGCGCGGTGGTCTTGCGGTTGGCGCCGGCGCCGATCATCAGCAGGGGATGGCGTGACCGGCTGATCGCGTCGGCGGCGTGGGCGATGGCCTTGTCGTCGGCGATTGGGCGGCGCGAGAAGGAGGCGGGAATCAGGCGAGATGCGGTTTCGTCGCCGGCGATGTCCTGCGGCAGCTCCAGGTGGGTGGCGCCGGGACGTTCTTCCTCGGCGCGGCGGAAGGCTTCGCGCACGCGTGCGGGAATGGAATCGGCGGCAACAATCTGGCGCGTGTACTTGGTCAGCGGCCGCATCGTGTCGACCACGTCGACGATCTGGAAGTGACCCTGTCGGCTGGTCTTGATTGGCTTCTGCCCGGTGATCATCAGCATCGGCATGGCACCGAGCTGGGCGTAAGCCGCCGGCGTGACCAGGTTGGTCGCGCCGGGGCCGAGCGTAGACAGGCACACGCCCGCTTTTCCGGTGAGGCGACCGTAGGTGGCGGCCATGAAGCCCGCGCCCTGTTCGTGACGGGTCAGCACCAGGCGGATGCGCGAGGTGCGCAGAGATTCGAGCAGGTCGAGGTTCTCTTCGCCCGGAATGCCGAAGACGTACTCCACGCCCTCGGCTTCGAGCGCGGCGACGAACAGATCTGAGGCCTTGGTCATGCATGCATCCTCGGGCACAGTCCGCGCATCGTAGCGGGGGCCGTGTGGTGGGATGCGTGATGGCGCGTCAGTCGTCCCTGGGTTCGACCCGTACCTGCAGCTGTCCGTCGCTCAAGCGCGCGGCCAGCCGGTCGCCCGGCGCCGCATCCAGCACGCTGCGCACGACCCGGCCATCGGGGTGCTGCAGGATCGAATAGCCACGCGCGACGGTCGCCAGCGGGCTTACCGCTTCGAGCGAACGTGCCAGGCCGCGCAGGTGCATCGCGTCCTTGGCCAGCCGGCGGACGACGGCCGCCTGCGGACGCGGGCGCAAGGCCGCCAGGCGTTCGCGCAGGCGGGCAATGCGGCGCTGCGGGTGGGCGGCGCGCAGCACCGCATCGGCATGGCGCAGGCGCGCGCGCTCGCGTTCGAGCTGCTGCCGCCATGCGGCGCTGAGGCGACGCAGTGCTTCACGCTGACGACGGTCGAGCGCTTCCAGTCGCGCCTGTGGGCGCATGGCATTCAGGCGCAGCGCGGCGCGGTCGGCGCGCTGCATCGCCTGGCGCAGGCGTTGCGTGTGCAGGTTGCGCAGGCGCGATTCGAGGATGCGCAGGCGATGCAGCAGGTCTTCGCGATTGGGTGCGAGCAGTTCGGCCGCGACCGACGGCGTCGGTGCGCGCACGTCGGCGGCGAAGTCGCTGAGGCTGAAGTCGGTCTCGTGTCCCACCGCCGACACGATCGGCACCGGCGAGGCCGCGATGGTGCGCGCCAGGCGCTCATCGTTGAAGGCCCACAGGTCCTCGAGCGAGCCGCCGCCGCGCGCCAGCACCAGCACGTCATAACGCGCCGAGGCGATGGCTCGTTGCAGCATGGTCACTATCTGCGCCGCTGCTCCCTCGCCCTGGACCTGGACCGGCAGCACATCGGCCTCGACCAGCGGGAAGCGCCGCGCCAGCACGCTCAGCACGTCGCGCACGGCTGCACCGCTGGGCGAGGTGATCACGCCGATGCGACGGGCGAAGCGTGGCAGCGGCCGCTTTCGTTCGACATCGAACAGGCCTTCGGCAGCCAGGCGCGCGCGCAGCTCCTCGAACGCACGCCGCAGCGCGCCTTCGCCGGCCTCTTCCATGTGGTCGAACACCAGCTGGTACTCGCCACGGGCCTCATACAGCGTCAGGCGGCCACGGCCGAGCACGCGCAGGCCTTCGCGCGGGACGAACTTCAGCCAGCTGCTCTTGGGGCGGAACATCGCGCAGCGAACCTGTGCGCGCGCGTCCTTGAGGGTGAAGTAGAGATGGCCCGATGAGGGTTTCGAGACATTGCCCAGCTCGCCTTCTATCCACACCTGCGGGAAGGCGCCTTCCAGCAGGTCGCGCGCCAGCGTGTTCAGCTGGCTGGGCGTCAGCACCTGGTCGGCGTGGCCGCCCGGGCCCGGTTCGGTGGGGAAGTCGTTCATGGACTGCTGGCAATCACGGCCGGTCAAGGTAGCGCAGCGGCCGCCACGGGTCACCCCCGGATCGGCCGCAGCTGGGGCTGGCAACGCGCCTGGCCTACAATGGCGGCCATGAATTCACACGCTCCCGCGCCCTGCGCACATCCCGGCTTCGGCCCGCTCCCGCGACGCCTGACGCGCACCGTGCGCATCGGCGGCGTCGAGGTCGGCGGTGGCCTGCCGGTCGTCGTGCAGTCGATGACCAATACCGATACCGCCGACGTTGCCTCGACCACCAAGCAGGTCGCCGAGCTGTGGCGCGCCGGGTCGGAAATGGTGCGGGTGACGGTCAACACGGTCGAAGCCGCCGCCGCCGTCCCGCGCATCGTCGACAAGCTGGCGATGATGGGCGTGGAGGTGCCGATCATCGGCGACTTCCACTACAACGGCCATCAACTGCTGACCGCCGAGCCGGCCTGCGCCGAGGTGCTGGCCAAGTACCGGATCAACCCCGGAAACGTCGGCTTCGGCAAGAAGAAGGACAGCCAGTTCGCCACGCTCATCGAGATGGCGATCAAGCACGGCAAGCCGGTCCGCATCGGCGCCAACTGGGGCTCGCTCGACCAGGCGCTGGCCGCGCAGCTGATGGACGAGAACCACAAGCTCGCCGAGCCGCGCGAAGCCGCCGAAGTGCTGCGCGAGGCGCTGATCCGCTCGGCGCTGGACTCGGCTGCGCGCGCGGTCGAACTGGGCCTGTCGGCCGATCGCATCATCCTCAGCGCCAAGGTCAGCGGCGTGCAGGAACTTATTGCCGTGTACCGCGAAATGGCCCGCCGCAGCGATTTCGCCCTGCACCTGGGCCTGACCGAGGCCGGCATCGGCAGCAAGGGCATCGTCGCCTCCAGCGCCGCGCTCGCCGTGCTGCTGCAGGAAGGCATCGGCGACACCATTCGCATCTCGCTGACGCCCGAACCGGGCCAGTCGCGCACCAACGAAGTCATCGTCGCCCAGGAACTGCTGCAGACCATGGGCCTGCGCGCATTCACGCCGATGGTCACCGCCTGCCCGGGCTGCGGTCGCACCACCAGCACCTTCTTCCAGGAGCTGGCGCAGAAGGTGCAGGAACACGTGCGCGCGAAGATGCCAGTGTGGAAGATCAGCCACCCCGGCGCGGAGAACCTGACCCTGGCGGTGATGGGCTGCGTGGTCAACGGTCCGGGCGAGTCGCGCCACGCCAACATCGGCATCTCGTTGCCGGGTACGGGCGAGGCACCCTCGGCGCCGGTGTTCGAGGACGGCGAGAAGACCGTGACGCTGCGTGGCGAGAACATCGCCCACGAGTTCGTCGAGCTGATCGACCGTTACGTCGAGCGCAAGTACGGCGTGGCAGACGACGCAGCGCGTGCCGGCTGAGGGCAGGGACGCACTCACCCAGGAACTGCGCTACGGCGCAGGCGTTCTGCGCCATTACGGCGGCCGGCTGGCGTTGGTGTTCATCGGCCTGCTGTTGCCGCTGTGGGGTTTCGCCGAGTTGGCGGATGAGATCCGCGAGCAGGAAGCGATCGCGTTCGACGAACCGATCCTGCACTTCGCCCACGACCTCGCCCGCGAGGGCTTCGACCGCTTCTTCGTGCTGATGTCCCGGATCGGCTACCTGTGGGGCGTGGTGCCGTTCGACATCGCGCTGGTGCTGGCCCTGACGCTGTTGCGCCGATACCGCGAGGCCACCTTCGCCGCGATCGCGCTTGCCGGCTCGGCACTGCTCAACATCGCAGCGAAGGCGGCGTTCGCACGCGAGCGTCCGTCGTTGTGGGACTCGATCGCGCCGGAACACAACTTCAGTTTTCCCAGCGGTCACGCGATGGGCTCGATGACGCTGGCCTGGGTGCTGGTGCTGCTGGCATGGCGCACGCGCTGGCGTTGGCCGATGGTGGCGTTGATGCTGCCGTTCGTGGTGCTGGTGGGATTGTCGCGGGTGTACCTGGGGGTGCATTACCCGTCGGACATCCTCGCCGGGTGGGCGGCGGCGAGTGTTTGGGCGGTGGCGGTTTACTTGCTGGTGTATTGGGGTGGCTTGCGGCCGTGGCACGTGCCTTCGACGACCTAGCTTCGATACCAACGCCGAACCATCACCGTTCGTCCTGAGCGTAGGCCGCAGGCCGAAGTCGAAGGATGTGCGATGCGGTGGGTGGTCCTTCGACTTCGGCGCGATGCGCCTACGCTCAGGACGAACGGTGGTGTGAGCGGAGTGTTTTACTCGCCCGGAACCGCCGCCGAACTCGGCGCAGCCGTCGCCGCACGCCGCATCAGCACCGCCTCGCGATGGGCGATATAGGCGTTGGCCGAAAGGATGATCGCCGCGCCGGCCCAGGTCCAACCGTCCACGCTCTCGCCGAACCACAGCCAACCGGCGGTGGCGACCAGCGGCAACTGCATGAAGCTGATCGGGGTCAGTGCGGAAACCTCGCCGAGCTTGAGCGCGTGGGTCCACAACACCTGGCCACCTGTGCCGAAAATTCCGGCGCCGATCACCCACAGCCAGGCGATGCCCTGCGGCCACTCCCACACCCACAGCGCCGGCAGCAGCGACATCGGCACCCAGAACAGATAGGTGTAGAGGACGATGGTGTTGGCCGCGTCCACGCGCGAGAGCTGCTTGATCTGGATCGCGACGACACCGCTCAGCACCGCGGCAAGCAATGCGATCAACGTGCCGGTGCTGAACTCGTGCGAGCCCGGCCGCACGATCACCAGCACGCCGACAAAACCTATCGCCACCGCCGCCCAGCGCCTGGCGCGGACGTGTTCGCCGAGGAAAATTGCGGCTGCGATCGTCACGAACACCGGCGTGGAGTACGACAGCGAGATCGCCTGCGCCAGGGGCAGGTGCCCGATTGCCCAGAAGCCGGCCAGCATCGAGCCGATGCCGATCGCGCAGCGGATGAAATACCGCGGCAGCTGTTTGGTCCGCAGTGAGGCCCGGTCGACGCCGGCGATCAGCGGCAGCACCGCCAGCAGGCCGAACAGGTTGCGGAAGAACGCGATCTCGAACGTATGCAGCGTAGCCGAGGCCAGGCGAATGGTGATTGCCATCGCGCCGAAGCACAGGGTGCTGGCGAGCATGAAGCCCGCCGCGCGCATAGGGGTGGACGTTGTTGCTGCGTTCACCAGGTCGAGCCGATGACCCGCGGTTCTGGCTCGATCGCCACGTCGAAGCGCGTGCGCACCGAATCTGCGATGCGCCGAGCCAGGTCGAGCAGCTGCTGGCCGCTGGCGTGGCCATGGTTGACCAGCACCAGCGCATGCGTCGCGGCGACTCCCGCATCGCCGTCGCGATGGCCCTTCCAGCCGCAGGCGTCGATGAACCACGCGGCCGACAGCTTGCGCGTGGTGACATCGTTGCCGCGGAACACCGGCATCGCCGGGTATTGCGCCTGCAGCGCTTCGGCCTGGGCCAGCGCCACGATCGGATTCTTGAAGAAGCTGCCGGCGTTGCCGAGCACGGCGGGGTCGGGCAGCTTGCGGCGGCGGATCGCGATCACCGCTTCGGCGACGTCGCGCGGCGTCGGCGCGGCAATGCCCATCGCAACGATCTCGTCGCCGATGCCGGCGTAGTCGAGTTTCAGCGACGGTGTGCGCGGCAGCGCGAACTCGACCGCGGTGACGATGTAGCGATCGGGTTCGTGCTTGAACACGCTGTCGCGATAGGCGAATGCACATGCGTCGGCGTCGAGGCGATGGAACTGGCCAGTGGCCGGTTCGAATGCCTCGACCGCGTGGATGTACTCACGCACCTCGACGCCATAGGCGCCGATGTTCTGGATCGGCGCGGCACCGACGGTGCCCGGAATCAACGCCAGGTTCTCGAGGCCGGCCAGCCCCAGGTCCAGCGTGTGCATCACGAAGCCGTGCCATTGCACGCCGGCATCGGCGCGGACGATGGTGACGCTGTCGTCGCTCAGCACGCGCACGTCCTGGCCGGTCAGCGCCAGCACCGCAACCTCGGGATTGCCGGCGAACAGCAGGTTGCTGCCGCCGCCGAGCACCAGCGGCGGGCGTTCGCGGAATTCTGCCCGAACGAAGAGTTCCGGCAGGGCGCGGGCATCGCCCAGTTCCGCCAGCCACGGCGCGCGTGCCGCGACGCCAAAGGTGTTGCGATGATCGAGCGGGGCATCACGCAGGATGCGGACGGCCTCGCTCATACGATCGGCGGCATGTTGCCCCGGCTCGGGGCTTCCTTGCGCCGGCGCATGGCCTCGACGCATTCGTGCACCAGGGCCGGGCCGCGATAGACCAGGCCGGTGTAGCACTGCACCAGGGTCGCACCGGCGGCCATCTTGGTCGCGGCGTCGGCACCGGAGAGGATGCCGCCGACACCGATCATCGGAATCGACTCGGGCAGGCGCGTGCGCATCATCCGCAACACAGCGGTGGACTGCCCCATCAACGGCCGGCCCGACAGGCCGCCGGTTTCGGAGGCGTGCGGCGCGCCGTCGATACCGATGCGCGAAACCGTGGTGTTGGTGGCGATGACACCGTCGACATTGAGGTCGCCGAGCACGCGCGCGGCCGCCTGGACATCGTCGTCGCTCAGGTCCGGGGCGATCTTGACCAGCATCGGCACGCGTTTGCCGTGCAGCGCACCCAGGCGTTCCTGCGCTTCGCGCAGGATCGATACCAGGCGCCGCAGCGACTGCTCTTCCTGCAGTTCGCGAAGACCGGCCGTATTCGGTGAAGAGATGTTGACCGTGATGTAGTCGGCAAGCGGATAGACCCGCTCGAGGCAATGCAGGTAGTCGGTTTCCGCCGATTCGTTCGGCGTGTCCTTGTTCTTGCCGATGTTGATGCCGAGCAGGCCACCGCGACGGCGGGCCTTGCCGACATTGCGCACCAGCTCGTCGACGCCGCCGTTGTTGAAGCCAAGGCGGTTGATCACCGCCTGCTGGTCCGGCAGGCGGAACATGCGCGGCTTGGGATTGCCTTCCTGCGCACGCGGCGTGACCGTGCCGACCTCGACGAAGCCGAAGCCCAGCGCCAGCAGCGCATCGATGTGCGCGCCGTTCTTGTCCAGGCCGGCGGCAAGGCCGACCGGATTGGGAAAGGTCAGGCCGAACGCGCGCGTTGGCAGCGGCGCCGGACGGCGGCCCAGCAGCGGGCTCAGCCCGCTGCGATAAGCCGCTTCCATCGCCGCCAGCGCGGCGCCGTGCGCCGTCTCTGCGTCCAATCCGAACAGGAAGGGGCGGGCGATGGAATACATGTCCGGTTCCGGTGGCGGTGCGGTCAGAGGTCGAACTTGATGCCCTGTGCCAGCGGCAGTGCGTCGGAGTAGTTGATGGTATTCGTCTGCCGGCGCATGTAGGCGCGCCAGGCATCGGAACCCGACTCGCGACCGCCGCCGGTTTCCTTCTCGCCACCGAACGCGCCGCCGATCTCGGCGCCGCTGGTGCCGATGTTGACGTTGGCGATGCCGCAATCCGAACCCGACGCCGCCAGGAATGCCTCGGCCGCCTTCAGGTTCTGGGTGAAGATCGACGACGACAGGCCCTGCGGCACGTCGTTCTGCAGGTCGATGGCATCATCGAGCTGGCCGTACTTCATCACGTACAGGATCGGCGCGAAGGTCTCGGTCTGCACGACTTCGGCGTCGTTGGTCAGGCCGGTCACGATGGTCGGCAGGACGAAGTTGCCCGGGCCGTCGATGGCGGCGCCGCCGGTCTCGACCTTGCCGCCGCTGGCCTTGGCCTTCTCGACGGCATCCAGGTAGGCCTGGACTGCATCACGGCTGTTGAGCGGGCCCATCAGGTTGTTGGGGTCGGTCGGGTCGCCGATCTTCTTCTCGACCTGCTTGTAGGCGGTGATCAGCTTGGCCAGCACGTCTTCGTAGATCGACTCCTGCACGAACAGGCGGCGCGTGGTGGTGCAGCGCTGGCCGGCGGTGCCGACGGCGCCGAAGGCGATCGCCGGGATCGCCAGCTTCAGGTCGGCGCTGGGGTCGACGATGATCGCGTTGTTGCCGCCAAGTTCCAGCAGCGAGCGGCCCATGCGGCGCGCGACGCGCTCACCGACGATGCGGCCGACCTTGGTCGAGCCGGTGAAGCTGATCAGGCCGATGCGCTTGTCGTCGACGAAGCTGGAGGCCAGCTCGGTGCCGGCATCGTTGAACAGGAAGAAGATGTCCGGGAAACCGCCGGCCTTGAGCGCGGCGTTGCAGATCTTCATCGAGGCGACCGCCGACAGCGGCGTCTTCGGCGAGGGCTTCCACAGGGTGATGTTGCCGCAGATGGCAGCGATGAAGCTGTTCCAGGCCCACACCGCGACCGGGAAGTTGAAGGCCGAGATCACGCCGACGATGCCGATCGGGTGCCACTGCTCGTACATGCGGTGACCGGGGCGCTCGGAATGCATGGTCAGGCCGTAGAGCTGGCGCGACAGACCGACGGCGAAGTCGCCGATGTCGATCATCTCCTGCACTTCGCCGTCGCCCTCGGGCTTGGACTTGCCCATCTCCAGCGCGACCAGCGAGCCCAGCGCGTCCTTGTGCTTGCGCAGCGCATCGGCGCACAGGCGCACGGCTTCGCCGCGGCGCGGGGCCGGGGTGGTGCGCCAGACCTTGAAGGCAGCCTGGGCACGCTCGACGATGGCGTCGTAATCGGCTTGCGAGGAGGCCTGGACCTTGGCCAGCACCTCTCCGTTGGTCGGGTTGATCGACTCCAGGACGCCGGCGTCACGGGTCGGCGACCATTCGCCGCTGCCGAGGTAGGTGCCGGATTCGGTGTCGGTCAGGCCGAGGGCGGTGAGGACGGAGTGGGTCATCGGAGGTGCTCCTGGGGGACTGAAGGGCGAGGCGGAGTTGCGCCTGGAAACAGGTTCCAGCAGCACCCTCCGGCTCACCGTAATGGCGGCCCCGACACGATTCGAACGTGCGACCTGTCCCTTAGGAGGGGACCGCTCTATCCAACTGAGCTACGGGGCCAAGCTTTGAGATTCAATGGGTTGAAAAAACGCAGCGCGGCATTTTCGCATGATTGCGCCAGATTCGGGTTGGCCCGTTTGGCCGATGCCTTGCCCTGCCGCGGAAGGGGGCAGGGCACGCTCGCCCCTACAAGGGTGACGTTTCGGCCGCCGCCTCGGGCTCGGTCTGGCCCTTGGCCACCACCGCCGTGGCGGTGAGGTCGCCGGTGACATTGCCCAGGGTCGCGAACACGTCCGGGATGGTGTCCAGGGCCAGCAGGAGGCCCAGCGGTTCGATCGGCAGGCCCATCGCCTGGGTCACCGGCATGTTGGTGGCCATGAAGCTGACCTGGCCGGGCAGGCCGACCGAACCCATGCTGATCACCACGGCCAGGGCGGCGCCCGCCGCCATCTGCGCCGCGCTCAGGTCGACGCCGTAGGCCCAGGCGACGAAGGACGCCACGCCGATGTACTGCATCGGGCTGGTGATGCGGAACAGCGACACCGCCATCGGCAGCACCAGCGAGGTCACGCTGAGCGGATGGCCCAGGCGCACGCGCGAGCTTTCGATCATCGCCGGCAGCGAGGCCAGAGACGACTGCGTGCTGGCGGCCACCGCCTGCGCCGGCACGATGGCGGCGGCGAAGCGGCGGACGCGTTCGCCGCCGGCCAGCACCGCGATCGGGTACATCAGTGCGGTCGCGCACAGGTACATCGCCGACAGGATCGCGATGTACCAGCCGAAGGCGCCGATCATGCCGTGGCCGACGCGGGCGCAGACCGCCAGTACCAGCGCGAACACGCCCACCGGCGCCGCCCATAGCACCCAGCGCACGATCACCACCATCACATCGGCGATGGCCTGGACCATTTCCAGTAGTTGCGCGCGGCGCGTGGCTTCGATGCGGGTCAGGGCGAAGCCGAAGAACAGCGAGAACACCACCAGCGGCATCATGGCGCTCTGCGCAGCAGCGGCCAACGCGTTGCTGGGAATCACGCCGACGAACCAGTCGGCCAGCGAATTGGGCAGGCTCAACTGGGCGGCGCCGGCGGTGGCGGCACGCAGCGATTCGGCCAGGCCTTCCTGGCGCGGCACCAGCGAGAACAGCAGCGGCGCCACGATTGCAGCGAACGCGGCGCAGACGCTGAGGATGATCACGAAGGTGATGATCGCCTTGCGCGCAGTGCGCCCGGACGCGGCGGCGTCGGTGGCGGTGTTGACGCCGATCACCACCAGCGCCGCCACCAGCGGCACCACGGTCATCTGCAGCGCGTTGAGCCAGAGCCGGCCGATCGGCTGGATGAAGTCGGCGACACGGGTCGCGGCGGCGACATCCCACCAGGCCAGCAGCAGGCCAATGAGGGCGCCGAGAAAGAGTCCGAGCAGTACGCGGGCAGTGGTCGACACGGAAGGTCCTGATTGGAGGTTGCGCCAGTGATTCTATTTGCAGGGCAGCCACGACACCTCTCCCCGTTCGCCCCCGTATCAAGTACGGGGCAGGCTCTGAGCGTAGCGCAGCGAAGTCGAAGGGTGTACGGGCCGATGGTGATACAGGTATGCCGCCGGGTCCTTCGACTTCGCTGCGCTACGCTCAGGACGAACGGAATGGGGGGCTGAAGGGCTGCACCTTCAAGGCAGACGCCAATCCTTTTGAAGACGCCCGTACTCCGCCTTGGGCAGCAGCACGAACACCGGCTTGCGCTTCGGATCCAGCCACGCCAGCAGCTGCTGCATCACCGGCTCGGCCATCGCCGTGCAGCCGGCGGTCGTTTCGCCCGGCGCCTTCCACAGGTGGGCGAAGATGCAGCTGCCGGTGCCACTGCGGTTGCCGGGGTTGTGCTCGATCACGAAGCCCAGCTTGTAGCGCTGGTCGCCGCCGGCATGCAGGTCGCGTCGCATCGGCTCTGTCGAGCCGGCGACGGCATCGGCGCCGACCTGGCGCTCGTCAACGATGCGGTTGTAAAGCGGCGATTCGTTGACGTCGATGCAGTAGTCCGACGCCGTCATCGCCTGATAGGGCCAGGCGCTCGCCGTGCTGTCGGCATAGCCGAACGCAGTGCCGATGCGGAACACTCCGGCCGGTGCGCGACCGTCGCCTTCGACTTTCTGCGGTTCTCCGGACTGCGGGGCGTGCAGGCCGACACCCCAGCCGGAGCCGCTGCGACCGACCGTGATCGGCGCCGCCTCTCCCAGCGCACGCCAGCCCGCGCCGTCGCGCTCGAAACGTTGCAGCGTGCCGGTATTGGCATTCCAGTCCGCGGTTGTGACCACGACCATCTGCTGGGCATCGTCCCACGGCCGCGTCGGCTGGCTGGTTTTCATGCCGGCGCAGCCGGCCAGCACGAGGGTGGCGAAGCAGAGCAGGGCACGTGCGGCGCGTTTGCGCATCGGATCGGTCATCTCAGCTGTCCAGCAGGTCCTGCATGCGTTCGAAATTGAAGTCCAGCTGGCTGCGGCGGTCGTCGTTGCCATCGCACAGCAGGATGAAGATGAGATCGAGCAGGTGCTGCAGCGCGCACTGGTACAGCAGCGGCTCGATATGCCGGCGTTCGTCGTGGGCCGATACCAGCAGCGCCGCATCGGCATGCGCCCGCAACGGATTGGGCGTGTGGCGGCTGACCGAGATCACCTTGCCGAAGCGCTCGCGGAACAGGCGGCTGATCTGGCACAGCGCCGGCTGCCTGCCGTGCTCGGAGAACACCAGCAGCACATCACCGGGCGTGGCGCTGGAGACACCGGCCTGCATCAGGATCGCATCGACGTAATGGACGGTGAGGATGCCCAGCATCGACAGGCGCGTGGCAAACGCGCGCGCCGGGATGCCGTCCTCGCCCAGGCCGATGATGAAGACCTTGCCGGCCTGCTGGATCGCCGCCGCGATCTCGTCGATGCGCTCGGGCGGGTTGATCAGTCGCGTCGCCGCTTCGGCCTGCGCCTTGAGGTGCCACAGGTCCTCGGCCAGCGCGGCATGCGGGTCGTCGTTGCGCACTTCGCTGGCGACGGTGTCGTCGCCGCCATCGCCGCGCGCGACCGCCTGGCCGATCGAGTACTTGAGGTCCGGATAGCCCTTGTAGCCCAGCTTCTGGCTGAACTTGACCACGCTCGACTGGCTGATGCCGAGCGCATCGGCCAGCTGCTGCGAGGAGTAGTCGCGCAGCAGGTGGGCGTTGTCGAGCAGGAAGTCGGCGATGCGGCGTTCGATGGCGGACATCTGGTCGCGTTCGGAGCGGATCTTCAGCAATGGCGACATGGCAGGTCCTCGTCAGGCCTCATCATGCCTGTCACACCTCAATGGGCACCAGCCCGCGGATCTCGCGGATGCCCAGGCCGGGCGCATCGGTGACCGAGATCTCGGACTCGTTGAAGTTGACGCCGCCGTCGACCGGGTTGAATGCGCACAGCGACGGTCCGTCGAGGTCGACCTTGGTGATCGCGCTGGACTTGGCCACCGCTAGGTGAACTGCGGCGGCAACGCTGATGCTGCTCTCGAGCATGCAGCCGATCATGCATTCCACGCCGTAGAGTTCGGCGATGTCGGCGATGCGGATGGCGTTGGACAGGCCGCCGGTCTTCATCAGTTTGATGTTGATGATGTCGGCCGCGCGCATGCGGATCAGGTCGATGACCTCGGTCGGCCCGAACACGCTCTCGTCGGCCATGATCGGCGTGTGGACGCGCTCGGTGACGTATTTCATGCCGTCCAGGTCCTTGGCCTTGACCGGCTGCTCGACCAGTTCCAGGCGCACGCCGGCGTCCTCGAGCATGCTGATCGCGTACACCGCCTGCTTGGCGCTCCAGCCCTGGTTGGCGTCCAGACGCAGCAGGGCGCGGCCTTCGACCGCGGCATAGATGGCCTTGACCCGCTCGATGTCGACGCCGATGTCCTTGCCGACCTTGATCTTCAGCGATTCGAAGCCGCGATCGACCGCGCTGATCGAGTCGGCCACCATCTTGTCGATGTAGTCGACGCTGATGGTGATGTCGGTGGTGATCACCGGGTCGCCGCCGCCGAGCATCTTGTACAGCGGCACGCCGTAGAGCTGGCCGAACAGGTCGTAGACCGCGATCTCGACCGCGGCCTTGGCGCTGGTGTTCTTCTCCAGCGCCGACTGGATCAGCGCGGTGATGTGGTTGAGGTTGGCGATCTCCTGGCCGATCACACGCGGCGCGATGAACTTGCGGATCGCCTCGATGATCGAGCCGTGGGTGTCGCCGGTGATGACCGCGGTCGCCGGCGCCTCGCCGTAGCCGACCTGGCCGGTATCGGTATGCACCGAGACGACGATGTCCTCCACCGCCTCGACCGTGCGCAACGCGGTCTTGAAGGGCGTTTTCAGCGGGACGCGGAGCATGCCGAAGCGGATATCGGTGATTTTCATTGGTTCACGAATGCTGGAATGGGGAGGGGTAGCGGGGAGCGCTTGCGCGTCCGGCTTTCGTCAAGGACGGATGCGCTGGATGTTGGTCATGCGGTCGACATAGGTCTTGTTGCCGTTGAACAGCAGCGGCGTCAGCGGCGATACGGTCACACCGTTGGTCCGTGCGCGCACGGTCTTGCCGTCGGCGCCGGCAAAACTCAGGCCCGTGGTGTCGTGGATCACGTAGGGCTCGCCGTCGAGCTGGCCGATCACCATCATCACGTGGCCGGGGATGTACACCAGGTCGCCGACCTGCAGTTCATGGGCGATCTGCAATCGGCGCTCACGGCTGTCCTTGTCGCTCAGGGCAATGCGGTTGAGCGCCGGGCTGACCGCCTGGTCGCTGGTGTTGCGCGGCAACTCCACGCCCATGCTGCGATAGACCTCGGAAACGAAGCCGCTGCAGTCGCGGCCGTTGTAACTGTGGCCCCAGCCGTAGCGTTCGCCGAGGAACTTGAAACCCTGTTGGATCAGGTTGCGTCCGCTCAGCGGCAGGAAATGGTCCTGGCTGGGTTCGCGCCGCGGCAGCAGGGCCGGGGCGAAGCGCAGGCTGCCATCGTCGTTGCGTACCGGCAGTTCGATCACGTGCGAGGTGTAGCCGTCCTGGCCGTTGACCGGCTTGCCGACCGGCCAGTCCGCCAGCACCGGCACGCGCACGCCCATGTCGAGCTGCAGCTCCGACACGCCCGGTTCTTCCCGGGTGAATACGGTGGTTGCGCGCGCGCCAGTGACCACCCGGTAGGGCGCCTTGCGGCCGTAGCCAAGCACCTGCTCCTGGCTGCCAATGGCGACATGGCGCTTCTCGACCCACGCGGCGTAACGCGGGCTCACCACGAACCACCATTGGCCGTCGCGGCTTTCATGGGCGACCACCACCGGGTCGCCCGGGAACAGCGCGCTTTCCTGGAAGCGGTCGATGTCGTGGTCGTCGTCCGACGAGAACACGCGCAGCGAGGTCGGGAAGGTGCGCAGTGCGGCGCGACGCACGACCAGGCCGTAGCGCGTGTCCTGGCGCTCGGGAATCGCGGCGAGGTTGAGCGAGTCGACCACGCCGTCGATCGCGGCCTTCGCCACCGGCTTGCCGTGTTCGTCGAACAGCGCCTTCGACGGCCGCCGCGACAGCGCCTCGATCCAGCCGCTGACCTGCGCACGATCGAGGGTGCCTTGCAGTGCCGCCAGGTCGTGGATGCTCTTGTCGAGCTGATGCAGGCGCGCGTTCTGCGCGGCGATTGCATCGCTGTCGAGGATGACGCGGTCCGGGTCGGCGAGCTGTTTGACCCAGAACGCAGGGTCGAGCTGGGCTTCGTCGACACCGATCACGCCGGTGCTGGCGGGAATCGCCCATGCCCGTTCGCGCGCCGCCAGCGGCTGCAATGCGGTGCCGGCGAGGCACAAGGCCAGGCTCAGGGCGAGGGCAGGAATCGGTGGCAGGCGCATGGTTGTGTTCCGACAGTGTGCGAGCGATCAGCTCGCGATGTGTGCAACAGGGGCCAGGCCGGACAGGATCCCGGCCATCGCCAATCCAATGCCGGTGCCCAGCACCAGGCCCAGCATCGCCAGCAGCACTGCCACCGGCACGAGTGCGCGCGCATAGGTCGCGGCGAGTACCGGCGCGGTCGCCATGCCGCCGATCTGGGCAAGCGAGGAGATGCCGCACAGATGCAGGTCGAAGCGGAACAGGCGCGCGGCCAGCAACAACAGCGCGATGTGCACGATCAGCACCGTGAAGCCGACGACGACGAACAGCGGCGCAGTATCGAGACCCTGGAAGTTGCTTTGCGACGCCAGCACCGCCACCAGGCACGCCAGCATGGCACTGGCCAACGGCGCCGGCACTGGTGAATGGGCGAGGGTGGTGCGGGCGAGCGCCAGACCGACGATGGTGGCGACCAGGACCGTCCACGCGGTGGTCGTCAGGAAGCCGCCGACCGGCAGCAGCGCCGCCACCCAGTACGAGAGGTTGCCCACCAGCAATGCCAGTCCCAGCCATAGCAGCACGCTGCCCGGACCAGCGTGGCCGATCGGGCGCGGCTCCACCTGTGGCAGCGGCGCACGCGCATCGGCGCCGGTCCAGTGGTTGAAGGCAGGCGCGAAGCGGTTGATCGAGAACAGCACGATCACCCACACCGAGTAGCAGATCGCATCGGCCAGCAGCACCGACGGCAACAGATTGTCGGGAAGCCCGATCGACTGTTTCACCGCGACCAGGTTGGCCGAGCCGCCAGTCCAGGTCGCGCTCAGTGCCGCCAGCATCTTCCAGCCGTCGGCGGGCAGGACGTTACGGAAGATCAGGTAGGCGATGACTATGGCCGCCAGGATGCTGAGCATGGCGCAGGCGAACACCGCCAGCATGCGCGGCCCCAGCTTGACGATCGCACGCAGGTCGCAGCCCACCATCAGCAGGAACAGCAGGGCCGGCAACAGCTGGGCCGTGAGTGAGCGTTGCGCCGTGGCGATCTCCGGCGTGGCCTGCCACAGGCCGGCGACCGCCAGGGCGGTGACTAACAGATAAGTAAGGACGATGGGTGGCAGCACCGAGAACAGCCGCCAGCCATACCGCTTCTCGAGGGACGGAAACAGGCCCGCCGAAACCAGCAAAACCGCGGCGTAAGGCCAGACCGTCTCGATCATCTTGATTTGTCCCCTCTGGCCACCGGGCGGAAGGCGGCGACCGACTGGGTCAGAATAGATACTTCATTTTTAGTTTTAGTCAAGAATAAATTATTGACCGGCTACTCCACTCATGTTACACAGTCGTCAAACGGCACCCCTAAGGGTCGACTGCACGTGGACAGTCTTTCGCCTTCGTTCGAACAAAAGACCCCTCGGAAGCGCAAGCTGCGCGCGCTGGCTGTCTCCGTCCTGTGGCTTTCATTGATGACCACCGCGGCCTTGGCCGGCCGAGCGGAAGACGCGCTCGGCGACGTCACTGCCAGGATCGATGCCGGTGATTTCAAACAAGCCAATGCCGCGATCGACCGCGAGCTGGCCCAGGCCGATCTGACCGCCGAAAGCCGCGCAGCCCTGGAATTCCAGCGCGAGCGCATTCGTCGCATCCGCCTGGACTTCCCGATCACCGAGCCCGAGGCGAAGGCCAAGCTGCGCGAGCTGATCCCGGACATGACCGATGAGGAGTTCGCCGGCTGGAAGGCCTCGAACCAACTCGAGCACATGGTCATCGACGGGGTTCCTTACTACTTCAGTCGCTCGGTCTCCAATCTGTTCCGCGTCAGCCCGCAGGCGACGGCCAGGCGCGCAACGCCGGCGACGCGCAACGACGGGCCGATGGAATTGGCCAACGCCTACCACGATGAAGCGCTGGCGCAGGCCCGGGCGAGCGGCAAGAGCAGCGTCGCCCCGCGCCGCGTCCGTGTGACCCAGTCGATCATCGTCAATGCCGACGCGGTTCCGGCCGGGGAGGTCGTGCGCGCATGGATTCCGTTCCCGCGTGCCATCGCCGGCCAGCAGGAAAACATCGAACTGATCTCCAGCGTGCCCGCAAAGCACGTCACTGCACCGGAATCGACGCTGCAGCGCACCGTCTACATGGAGCTGCCGGCGGTCAAGGCGGCGCCGACGAAGTTCTCCGTCACCTATGAGCTGACCATCTTCGGCCAGGTCCACCAGATCGACCCGGCCAGGGTCGTCCCTGCCGGCCACAGCGCGGAACTGGCCCCATACCTGGAAGAGCGACCGCCGCACATCGTCTTCAGCGACGACATCCGCGCGTTCTCGAAGAAGGTGGTCGGTGACGAGAAGAATCCGTACCGGATCGCGCAGAAGCTCTATTCGGCGGTCGACAGCATTCCGTGGGGTGGCGCGCGCGAGTACTCCACGATCAGCAACATCAGCCACTACGCCCTGCATTCCGACCATGCCGACTGCGGCCAGCAGACACTGCTGCTGATGACGCTGCTGCGCCTCAACGGCATTCCCACGCGCTGGCAGTCCGGCATGGTCTATTCCGACGGCAAGTACGACAACCTGCACGACTGGGGTTTCATGTACCTGGCGCCGTACGGCTGGGTGCCGATGGATGTCACCACCGGCCAGTTCAAGGGCGCCAGCGATCCGGGCGTCGAGTGGTTCTACCTCGGCGGGCTGGACGCCTACCGCATCGCGTTCAACGACGACTACGGCACCGACCTGGTGCCACGCAAGCAGCATTTCCGATCGGAAACGGTGGACTCACAACGCGGCGAAGTGGAGTGGCAAGGGGGAAACCTCTACTTCGACCAGTGGGACTACCAGTTCGAGGCGAAGGTGCTGCCTCTGGAAACGGCTGCCAGGTAGTCCGGCATCAGCTAACCGGCTTCAGATCTGGGCTTCAAATTCCGGGCTTCAAAACAAATCCAGTAAGGGGAGAGAGGGATGAACGGCAAGGCACTTCGTAGGGCAACGCTGAGCATGGCGTTGGGAGCATGCATTGCAACGATGGTGCCGATGCTGGCATCGGCGCAGACCGTCAGCGGCGCGGTGGCGGGTAACGCCACGCAGGGCGACCAGATCACGGTGACCAACACCGACACCGGCCTTTCGCGCACAACCACTGCCGATGCGAAGGGCAACTACCGTATCTCGCAGTTGCCGGTCGGCAACTACTCGCTGCAGGTGATGCGCGATGGCCAGGCCGTCGGGCAGGCAATCGCGGTATCGGTCTCGATGGGCAGTTCGACCAACATCAACCTCGGTGGCGACGGCGCAGTCAACCTGGCCTCGGTGCAGGTCGTAGGCTCGCGCGTGGTGCCGCTGGTCGATGTGACCTCGACGGAATCGTCGATGACGTTGACGGCCGTCGAGGTCGACCGCCTGCCGGTCGATCGCAACCTGACTTCGGTGGCCCTGCTGGCCCCGGGCGTGACCAAGGGCGAGTCGTCGTTTGGCGGCATCTCCTTCGGCGGCTCGTCGGTTGCCGAGAACGCGTTCTACATCAACGGCCTCAATGTCACCGACTTCTACAACCGCAACGGCTTCTCCGAGGCGCCTTTCGGGTTCTACAAGGAGTTCCAGGTCAAGACCGGCGGCTACTCGGTGGAGTTCGGCCGTACTACCGGCGGCGTGATCAATACCGTGGCCAAGTCCGGTACCAACGAGTTCGAGTCGGGCGTCGAACTGGTGTTCGAGCCGCGTGCGTGGCAGTCCCAGGCCAAGGACCGCTACTTCAATGGCGAGCGCTACCTGACTCTCAGCCATGACGATTATTCCGACACCACGCTCGACCTGTGGGCGTCGGGTCCGCTGATCAAGGATCGCCTGTTCTTCTTCGGGTTGTACGAGCTGCGTGGCTACGAGCCGACCAACACCAACGACGAAGGCACCAACATCACCAAGAACAAATCCAGCAACGGCTTCTGGGGCGGCACGCTCGACTGGTACGTCACCGACAACAACATCCTGAGCCTGATGGCGTTCTCCAACAAGAACGAGAACACCGGCGACGTCTACGCTTTCGACTTCGACAACAACGAACTCGGCAGGAAGACGAACGAGATCTACAACGACACCGGTGGCGACAACTGGGCGCTGTCGTGGTCGTCGTACTTCACCTCGAACTTCTCGATGAAGCTGATGTACGGCGAGAACCACCGCCAGTCGTTCAATCGCTCGCTGCTGGACCTGGAGTGCAACCGCGTGCAGACGGTCAGCTCGCGTCCGGCACCTCCGGGCGTGCAGCTGGGCTGCAGCACCAACTCGACGGTGTTCAACCGCGACGACGTGCGCGAACAGACCCGCGCCGACTTCGAATGGTCGCTCGGTGACCATTTGCTGCGATTCGGCGTCGACCATGAGGTCAACACGTCCGATCACAAGCAGTATTACGCCGGTCCTGGCGCGCTGTTCTACAACGTCAACGCCGGCGCTCCGGGTGGCTCGATCCCAAACCCGCCCGGTGGCGTGATTCCGCCGGGCTACACCGGCTTTGTCCGCGCCCGCCGCAACGAGATCGCCGGCGTCTTCGAGAGCACCAATACCGCGTTCTACCTCGAGGACAACTGGTCGCTCACCGACAACTTCCTGGTGAACCTGGGCATCCGCAACGAGTCCTTCGACAACAAGGACGGCGACGGCAAGTCCTACATCACGATGGACGACATGTGGGCGCCGCGCCTGGGCTTCGCCTGGGACATGAACGGCGACTCGACGATGAAGCTGTTCGGCAACGTCGGTCGTTACTTCCTGCCGGTGGCCAATGTCATCAACATCAAGCAGGCCGGTGGCCTGCTCGACCAGCGCACCTACTACGCGTTCGACGGTTGGGACGTGCGCGACCTCAACGGCGTGCAGTACGCCGTGCCGCGCCTGGGCCCGCAGATCGGCGGCGTCGATGTCTCGCAGGGTGACGGCACGGTCGGTGACCTGCGCTCGGAAGTTGATCGCGACCTCGACTCTGTCTACCAGGACGAGGCGATTCTCGGCTTCCAGCAGATGCTGGACGAGAAGTGGTCGTGGGGCGTGCGCGGTATCTACCGCAAGCTCACCAACGCGATCGACGACATGGAGATCAGCGCCACCGGCCAGTGCGGCGAAGACGGCTACATCGGCTGGGTGATGGCCAACCCGGGCGAAAAGGTCACCGTGTGGGGCGATACGGACTGCAACGGCACCATGGGTTGGGTCACCGTCGACACCTCGAAGGAAGGCTGGGCGCTTTACGACGACGACGGCAACTACCAGGGACAGCGTGGCTGGGTGAAGCCCAAGCGCACCTACAAGGCACTGGAGTTCCAGCTCGATCGTGCCTGGGACGACAAGTGGTCGGTGAACATGTCGTACACCTGGTCCAAGAGCGAGGGCAATGCCGAGGGTCCGGTCAACTCCGACACCAACTTCTCCGACACCGGCCGTACCGAGAACTTCGATGATCCGTGGGTCAACTACGGCGGCTACGGCCCGCTGGCGAACGACCGTCGCCACCAGCTGAAGGCGCGCGGCACCTACGCCTTCAACGACAACTGGCAGGTCGGCGGCACGCTCGATGCCAGCTCCGGCGGTCCGATCACCGGTTTCGGTACAGGTAACCCGTTCGATGCAGCCAAGTACCACAGCTACTTCATCTGCGTGGCCCAGTGCGACAGCGCCACGCCGGTGTACGAGCACTCCAGCCGTGGCGGCTACGGCGAGCTGCCGTGGACCTGGGAGGTCGGCGCGAACGTGACCTACCTGAAGTCGTTCGGCGAGACCCGCATGCGCGTCAAGTTCACTGTCTTCAACCTGTTCAACCAGCAGAAGACCGTGCGCGTGGATCAGGAACTGCAGCCCAGCGTCGGCATGGCAACGCCGACCCAGCCGGAGCTCAACGAGTTCTTTGGTGTCGGCTACGGCTTCCAGGCACCGCGTTACGCCCAGCTGTCGGTCGCTGTCGACTTCTGATGGCCCTCAAGGGCGGCCCGCTGATCGCGGGCCGCCTTTCTTTTTTTTTCAGGAAGCAGCATGCAGTTGAATGCCAAGGCGCAGCGGTCGGACGGGTTTGTGACGAAGTCGGGCGTATCGGGTCCCGTCGGACGTGAAGGGCCCTCGCTGTTCGATGGCGTGGACCTGCATGCCCTGGCCGCGCAGGTGTCGACTCCGTGCTACGCCTACTCGGCCAACGCGATCCGGCAACGCATCGCCGGGTTGCAGATGGCATTCCAGGGCTTGGATCACCGCATCTGTTATGCCGTGAAGGCCAATTCCAACGTGGCCATCCTGCAACTGATGGCCCACCACGGTGTCGGTGCGGACATCGTTTCGCTGGGCGAGCTCAACCGCGCGCTGCTGGCCGGCATTCCGGCCGAGCACATCGTCTTTTCCGGTGTCGGCAAGACCACCGAGGAGATCGCCTCGGCATTGGCCGTCGGCGTATGGCGTTTCAATGTCGAGTCGCTGGACGAACTGCTGCTGTTGCAGGAAGTGGCGCAGCGGCACGGCGTATGTGCACGCGCTGCCGCTCGCATCAATCCGGACGTCGACGCGCGCACCCACGAGAAGATCTCGACCGGCAAGTCCGAGAACAAGTTCGGGGTCTCGATCGACGAAGCCCGTCGCTGGTTTGCCAACGCCGGCGCCATGAGCAACGTCCTGCTCGACGGCCTGCACGCCCACATCGGTTCGCAGATCCTGAGCCTGGAGCCATTCCGTGAGGCGCTGACCCGGGTGGAGGCCTTCCGCCGCGAACTGGTCGATGCGGGACATCCGATCGCGAGCGTCGACATCGGCGGCGGCCTGGGAGTGTGTTACCGAAAGGGCGTGGATCATCCGATCCCGGCCACGGAGTACGCCGCGCTGGTGCGTGCAGTGTTCGCCGAGTTCCAGGGCACGCTGGTGCTGGAACCAGGTCGCTACCTGGTGGCCGAGGCGGGTGTGCTGCTGACACGGGTGATCCGGGTCAAGCCGGGTGTGGACCGCAGTTTCCTTGTGGTCGATGCGGCGATGAACGACCTGCTGCGCCCCTCGCTGTACGAGGCCTGGCACGAGATCGTGCCGCTGGTCGGCGGTGACCGCGAGGCCATGCGCTACGACGTGGTTGGCCCGGTCTGCGAGACCGGCGACACCTTTGCCCGCGGCCGCGCAATGCCGCGCTGCGAAGCGGGAGACCTGTTGTCGATCGGCAGCGCAGGCGCGTACGGTGCCTCGATGGCCTCGGCCTACAACTCGCGGCCGCTGCCTGCCGAAGTCCTGCTCGACGACGGCCGCTATGCGCTGATCCGGCGTCGGCAGACGATGGCGGAGATGATCGCCGGGGAACAATTACCACAGGTGTGGAATGAGACTTGACACGATGGTGCTGCGCTGCGGATTGGCCGTCCTGCTTCTGGCGTCGGCCGCGGGCGCGCAGGCGGGCGAAGGACGCGACGCCAAGGCAGACGTCGATGCGGTGTTCGACCAGGTCGTCGCCCGCTACAAGCTGCCCGGCCTCGCGCTGGGCATTGTCGAAGACGGCAAGGTTGTCTACGCCCGCACCGCAGGCGAGCTGGTCGAAGGCGAAGGCCGCAAGATCGACTCGGCGACACTGTTCAAGGTCGCCTCCAACACCAAGTCGATGACCACCGCCACGCTGGCGCGACTGGTCGATGCCGGCAAGTTGCGCTGGGACGACCCGGTGACGCGCTGGCTGCCGGAGTTCCGCATGTACGACCCCTGGGTCGGGCGCGAGATGCAGGTGCGCGACCTGCTGATCCACAACAGCGGCCTGCGCGCCGGTGCCGGCGACCTGATGCTGTGGCCGGAGCCCAACACGTTCACTCGTTCCGACATCATCCACGGACTGGCCTACCTGAAACCGCAGCGCAGCTTCCGCGCCGGTTACGACTACGACAATCTGATGTACATCGTCGCTGGCGAGGTGGCCGCCGCTGCCGGTGGCGCACCGTACGAGCAGCTCGTGCGCCGCGAGGTGTTCGAACCGCTGGGCATGAATCGCTGCCAGGTCGGCGCGTGGCGTCGCGATGTCGTCGGAAATGTCGCCCAACCGCACATGCGCCAAGGTGAGCGCAACATCCCGGTCCGCAGCGACGGCGACGCGATCGCGGCGACGACCATGGACCCGGCCGGCGGCATCCGCTGCAGCCTTGACGACATGCTTACCTGGGTCGGCGCCTGGCTGAAGCCAACCGGCACGACCGCGAACTGGTTGTCGCGCGAGCAGCGTGAAGCGCTGTGGGCACCGCAGATGCCGATGCCGCTGTCGCGGCGCACGCGAGAGTGGGACAACAGCCATTTCTCCGCCTACGGTTACGGCTGGCGCCTGGCCGATGTCGATGGCACGTTCAAGGTCTCGCACACCGGCACGCTGATGGGGATGTACTCGATGGTGACGCTGCTGCCCGACAAGGGCGTGGGCTTCGTCATCCTGATCAACGGCGAAGGCGAGGAGGCGCGCACGGTGCTGGGGCAGGTGCTGGTCAAGCGCTTCACGCGTCCCGATCCGGGCCTGACGGTGGCCCATTACGCCGGCCTGCTGGAGCAGGAAGACGCCAAGCGCCCGGCAACCGAAAAGGCACCCGACACGTCTAAGCGGCACAAGGTCACGGCGAACGAGCTGGCGTCGCGCCTGGGCGTCTATCGCGATCCGTGGTTCGGCGAGGTATCGCTATGCCGTGATGGCGACTCGGTGCGCCTCCGGGCGAGCAAGTCGCCGATGCTGACCGGCATCGTGCAACGCGCCGGCAAGCGCTGGCTGGTCAACTGGGATGACGACAGCGTCGATTCCGAAGCCTGGCTGGACTTCCCGGAAGCCCGGCAGATGCGGATGGCCAAGGTCGACCCACAGTCGGACTTCAGCTACGACTATGAAGACCTGGCGTTCGCCTGGGAGCGTGGGTGCGAATGAAGTTTGCGCCCGCGGCGATGGTCCTGGTGACCGCGCTCGCCGTTGGCGGCTGTGCCTCGACGCCATTGATGGCGGTCTCCGACGCCACCACGCCCGAGGCCGCCGGCCTGGTCGACATCCGCACGCTCGTGCCGGACATCGACCTGGATATCCGCTACGCCGGCAACCACAACTTTGTCGGCGCACGGGTCGATGGCTACGGCGCGGCCCGATGCTATCTGCTGGCCGACGCAGCCAAAGCGCTGCAGCAGGCAGAGCTCGATCTGCGTCCCGAGGGCATGCGCCTGCGCCTGTTCGACTGTTATCGCCCGGCGCGCGCGGTGCGGAACTTCGTCGCCTGGGCCGGTGATCTGGGCGACCAGCGCACCAAGCCGGAGTACTACCCCCGCCTGGACAAGCGACAGCTGCTGGGCGACTACATCTCTCCGACTTCCGGTCACAGTCGCGGCGCGACGGTCGACCTGACGTTGATGCAGTGCCTGGCAGATGGCACCGCATGCGTGCCGCTGGACATGGGCACGCCGTTCGACTTCTTCGATACGCGCGCCAATACAGAGTCGACGCAGGTCGATCCCGGCCAGCGCGAGAACCGCCTGCGCCTGCGCTCGGCGATGGAGCGTGCCGGGTTCCGCAATTACCCGATGGAGTGGTGGCACTTCACCCTCAACCCCGAGCCGGCGCCGAAGGTTTTCTACGACGTTCCCATCGAATGAGGTGGGCGCCTCAGCGCGTCATCGCCAGTCCGGCGATTTGCCTGGCCAGGCCATAAGGCTCCGGGTCGTCGCGGTTGGTCAGCACGACCACGGTCAGGTGACGCTGCGGATAGCGCACGATCACATTGCGGAAACCGATGGTCTCGCCCGAGTGCCATAACGTCTCGCCAGTGATGCGCCAGCCGTAGCCGTAACGCACTTCGGGATCGTCCGTCGCCGTGGCCGGCGTGAAAGCCTGGCTCAGCCACTCGCTGCGAAGCAGGCGCTGGTCATAGAGCGCGGCGTCCCATTTCGCCAGGTCCACGATCGAGGAGTAGATGCCGCCGTCGCCGAGCACCGCGCTGGTGCTGCTCTGGTCGGTCCGCTGCCAGCGCCCTTGTTCGAAACTGTAGCCGTAGGCACGCCGGGCGACCTCGGAGATTCCGGCCTCGTAGGCCACGGTGCCCGTCATGCCCAGCGGCTGGAAGATGCGGTCGTGCAGGAAGGTCGCGTAGCGCTGGCCCGAGGCGCGCTCGACGATCAACGCCAGCAGCGCGTAGCCGCTGTTGCTGTAGCGATAGTCGCTGCCGGGCGCGAAATAGGTGCGGTTCTGTGACGCCAACAGACGCAGGACGTCGGCGTCGTGCACCTGCACCTCACTGGCCGGGTCCATTACGTCCTCGTAATCGATCAGTCCGGCCGTGTGCGTGAGCAGATGGCGGATGGTTACCGCGTCGGCCGCAGCCGGCAGGGTTGGCAGCCAGCGTCGTGCGGCATCGTCCAGGCGCAGGCGGCCGTCCTGCGCGAGCAACAGGATCGCCGTCGCGGTGAACTGCTTGCTTACCGATGCCAGCCGATAATTGGTCTGCGGGGTTGCGGCGATGTTGGACTCGAGGTCAGCCAGTCCGTAACTGCGCTGCACCAGGGCATGGCCATCGCGCAACACCAGCACGGAAGCTCCGGGCACCTGCCCGTCGTAGTCGCGCATCAATGCGTCGATGCCTTCCTGGAGTGTCGGGTGCTGCTTCATGGTGGGGTCCCCGGTCGCGCAGCCTGCGAGAAGGAGGACGGATCCGAGTAACCAGGCCGGTATGCGCATTGGCAGATGGTAGCGTTCTGGCGGCGCGAATGTGCGCTCGTGCTGTCGCAAGTGGGCAGTGCCCGGTCTGCTTGCAGCGCTGATCCCCCGCGACCACAATCGTCTGGTCCGGATTCGAGGCAATGCTCATGGATGAGCGCAAGGATGGGGCCGCCGTTGGCGGCGAAGAGGAGCCGACGTGTCCGTCGCAGCAGGCACTCGGGAGCTTGTTGCGGACCGCCCGCAATGGCGACACGCAAGCCCTTGATCATGTCTATGCCGCGATCTATGAGGAGCTGCGACGGCACGCACGTCGCCAACTGTCCAGCCGCAACAGCACGCTGACGCCGACGGCCCTGGTCAACGAGGTCTACCTCAAGCTCAGCAGCGCCAGCATCGACCCGCGCGACCGCAATCACCTGTTCGCGCTGTCGGCAAGGGCGATGCGGCACATCGTCATCGATCATGCTCGCCGTGCCGCAACCGGCAAGCGCGGTGCCCAGCTGGTCCAGGTCACCCTGACCGGGAACCTCCCCGATCCCGGGCAGGAAGCGGCCAGCGTGCTCGCGCTGGACAACGCGCTGCGAATGCTGGCAGATGTCGATTCGCGCCTGGCGCAGGTGGTGGAGTGGCGCTACTTCGGAGGCTACAGCGAGGCGCAGATCGCCGACAGCCTCGGCGTCACGGTCCGCACCGTGCAGCGCGACTGGACGAAGGCGCGTGCGTTCCTGGGGGCGGCACTTGCCGCCGGCGACCGCGGCAGCTCGTAGCGTGACTACGCTGTCATGAGCACCCAGGTGGAACTGCAGCGACGCGCGCTCGCCATTCTCGATGCGGCCATGGATCTCCCGCCTCCCGCGCGCGCCGCTTGCCTCGACCATGAGTGCGCGGGCGATGACTGCCTGCGCGCACTGGTCGAGCAATTGCTCGATGGCGATCATGCGGTTGCCAGCGCGATCCTCGATCGCAATGTGGATTCGCTGCTGGCGGCGCTGGGGCAGGTGGAGGCGCACGAGGATCGCAATGCCGATCTCATCGGAAGCCGCATCGGTGCCTGGCTGGTTCGCTCGGTCATCGGACGCGGTGGCATGGGCGTGGTCTACCACGCCACGCGCGCCGACGGCGCGTTCGAGCAGGATGCCGCGCTGAAGCTGATCGGCTTTGGCCTGGACACGCCCGCCACGCGCGAGCGCTTCCGCCGTGAGCGCCAGATCCTGGCGCAGTTGCGCCATTCCGGCATCGCGGTGGTGCTCGATGGCGGAATGAGCGAGTGCGGTGCGCCGTACTACGTGATGGAGCTGGTCAACGGGCAGCCCATGAGTGCCTGGTGCGACGCGCGCCGGCTGGGACTGCGTCGACGCGTGGAGCTGTTCTGCCAGGCGGTCGATGCCGTCAGCCACGCACACGGACAACGTGTCGTGCACCGCGACCTCAAGCCGTCGAACCTGATGGTGACGGACGAAGGCCGGGTCAAGCTGCTCGATTTCGGCATCGCCGAATGGCTGGTCGACGGCAACGCCAGCGCGCAAGCAGCGGAATCGCGGGTGATGACGCCGCAGTTTGCCGCACCGGAGCAGCTCGAAGGCCAGGCGGTCACCGCTGCAACCGACCTCTACCAGCTCGGTCTGCTGCTGCACCAGTTGCTGTCGGGCGTGCTGCCGTATCGGCTGACGACGGCGGAGACCTCTGCTGCGTCGATGCGTGAGCGTCTCGACGCAATGCCGACGCTGGCGCAGGCGGGGGCAAAGGCATCGTCCGAGATTGCCGGGCATCGCGGTCACGATCCGCGCTCGCTGGGGCAGGCGTTGTCCGGCGACCTGGGCGCGATGGTCGCCGCCTGCCTCCGCTACGAGCCACATCGTCGCTATGGCTCTGCCGCGGCGCTTGCCGAGGATCTGCGCAACTGGTTGGGCGACCGGCCGGTGAGCGTCCAGCCGGCGACGTCTTGTTACCGGATAGGCAAGTTCGTCTGGCGCCATCGCCTCGGCGTGTGCGCGTTGTGGGCACTGATCGTGGCGATGCTGGCGGGCGCCGGATCGACCCTCTGGCAGGCCCGGCAAGCCGCCATCGAAGGCGAGCGCGCGCGCCGGGAGGCGGTGACGGCCGAAGCAGCCACGCGGTTCCTCGAGCGCCTGTTCTCCTCGACGCGGCCGCTGGACGGCGGCGACACGGACCTGACCGCGCGGGAGTTACTGGAACGCGGCGCGCAACGTGCCCGCATCGAGTTCAACAACGACCCCGAACTGCGCTTCCGCCTGCTGACCAGCATCGGCCAGAACTACGCCACGATGGGCGAGGAGGCGACGTCGGTGGAGCTGTTCCGCGAAGCGCTGGCGATTGCTTCCGCCGAGATCGGCCCGGCGACGCGCGCCATGACCGCCTACCAGTTGGCGACATCGTCTTTCCTGCTGGGCAGGATGGACGAGCCAATGGTCGCGCAGGCCTTGGCGTGGGTCGGCACCGATGGCCACCCGCGCGCGCTCGCGCTGCGTTCGAGCCTGCTGCGCTTGCGTGGTGACATCCAGATCATTACCGGCCGCTACCAGCAAGGCATGCACGATCACGAGGCGGCCAGACTGCTGGCCGAGCGCATCGCCACCCGCGACCCGCTGCCGTTGCTCGACGTCCTGGTCCGCCAGGCCTATGTGCAGTGGAAGATCCTCGGTAGGCCGGATCGTGCGAGGGCGACATTCCGTCGCAGCGAGATCGTTGCCGCGAACGTCGATCCGCGCGAAGCCGACCTGCGCCGCCGGTTCCGGATCGAGTTCCTGATCGAGACCGGGGAGCTGGCGTTGGCCGGCCATCTCATCGATGGCGCGCTGGCGTTCCGCAATCATGTTTATGGCGAAGGCAGCATGGGCATGGCGCAGCCCCTCATCCACCGCGGCCTGTTGAAGCTGGAGCTTGGGCAGCACGCCAGCGCCGAGCAGGACTTCCTGGAGGTGATCCGGATCGTGGATGTGTTCGGCCAGTCCGGCAGCAACCTGGCGGTGACCGCACTCGTCGGCCTGAGTCGGGCAAGGTGCGGGGATGGGCGCCACCAGCAGTGCCTGGATGGCGCATTGCGTGCGCGCCGGGCGATGGTGGAGATCATGGGCGAACGCGGCTTCGCCGTACCGGCGATGGATGCGCTGATCGCGGAGGCGGAAGAGGGTCTGGATCGCCATTTCGAAGCAGCCGAGTTCGCACGCAAGGCCATCGCGGCGCTGACCAGGGCCCGGCGCCCAGCGGGCCATCCGCGCCAGGTCCTCGGTGTCGCCTTGTACCGGTCGGGCCGTATCGGTGACGGCGTCGCGACCCTGCGCGCCGCGCGCGACGAGCTGATCCGGGAACACGGTCAGTTCCACCCCAGAACAGTGGCAACCAGCGCGCACTTGGGACGCGCGTTGCTCGTGCAGGGCGAGGTTTCTGCGGCGCGCGCGACCTTGCTGGCCACCGTCGCGCTGCTCGGGCAGGCACATGGCGCCCGCCGACAGGGGCTGTCGGATGTCTGGCTCGCGCTGGCGGATGTCGAGCGCCGGGCTGGCAACTTCCGGCTTGCCCATGTCTACGCTAGGCGGGCAGGGGGGCTTCCGGATAAATGAGGCCGATATGTCACAAGGATGTCGTGTTTGTCAGGGGATTCGCGATTCATCGATGGGGGTGCCATTCCGGTGCCTCGATCGCGCACGCGGTCAGGGACAAACGAGGCGATCATGGAAGCAGCACTGCAATGCGTTTTGAGCGCAGGCGGATCGGGCAAGGTCGGCAACGAACCGGGGCGACCGGCACGGGACTCGATGGGAACGACGTCGGGCGAAGTGCCGCCCCCGGAGCTGTCACCGCCGGATGTGTCGCAGGCCGGCGCCGATAGCACGTTGCTGCACGAAGTCGTGCTCCGCATCAACCGCGACGACCGCGTTGCCGGGAGCTGTCGGGTCGAGGTCGCGCTGGACATTGCACCCGAGATCGCCGCGGACGTCGTCCGCGCATTGCTGGCTCAGGCGGCGTCGCGTGTCGAGAGTTTCGCCGATCGCATCCATCAGCTGAGCGAACTCGGCGCGACCCGGATCGTCGTTCACTCCAATTCGGTCTGGGGCGAAGTCGGCAGCCCCAGCCGCTCCGCAGAACAGCCGTTCCTGACCGAGGCGCAGTGGGCCGTTGTACTGCAGGCGGCGTTCCCGCCACTCGACGATCGCCGCAAGTACCGGCCGCAGGGCGTTCGCCGCTTCATCGAGTCGGTGCTGTGGGTGGTGTGCGTCGATTGTGTCTGGAGCGACCTGCCACCGGGTCGTGGCTCATGGCGCAGCGTCTACGTTCGATTCCTGCGATGGGCAAGTGCGGGCGTCTGGCCGCGGGTCGCCGCGGCCATGGGTGATACAAGCGGGCCGGGACGTATGCTGCTGGAACGCCACAACCGTTACCTGACAGACGCCGCCAGGATAAGGCAGCGGCGCCGCAAGGATCAGTGACGCAACCGTTCCCGGTGCGACAGTCGTCACTGCGCGACGCGAAGCAGTTCCTCGTCGGACCAGCCACCGCCGAGGGCGCGGTAGACGTCGATGTAGGAGGTCAGGCGCGACAGCCGGGCGCGGGAGAGGTTGATTTCGGAACTCAGCAGTTGCCGCTCGGCATCGAGCACTTCCAGGTAGCTGCTGACGCCGGCCTTGTAGCGCAGCCGCTGCAGGCGCAGGTTCTCGCGGTTGGCGGTGGTGCTTTCCTCGTTGGCGCTGATGATGCTCGCCGACTTCTCGTATGCGCTGAGGTTGCTGGAAACCTCGACCAGCGCCTGCAGCACGGTCTGCCGATAGATGTGCGCGGCCTCGTCGGTCTGCGCGCGGGCGAGGTCGACATTGGCGCCGGCGCGGCCGAAGTCGATGATCGGCAGATCGACGTACGGGCCCCAGGAGTTGACGCTCAGCGAGCGGTTGCTCGAACCCAGATCGCTGAGGTCGACGGCGGTGCGGCCAAACAGCGTACTCAGGCCGATGGTGGGAAACGGAAAGCGGTTGGCGACGGCGACACCTACGCGGGCGGTCGCCGCGTGCAGCTGGTTCTCGGCCAGGCGCACGTCGGGGCGGCGTTCGAGCAGCTCGGTCGGCAGGCCAGTGGGAATTTCGGGCGAGTCGGGCATGCCGCCATTGGCCATCGTGCTGCCGCGATCGATGGGTTGCGGGTAGCGACCGAGCAGTTGTGCCAGCTGGTTCTCGGTGGCGAGTATCTGCTGTTCGGTGGCAGGCAACTGCGCGCGCGTGGTCGCCAGCTGCGCGATCGCCTGCTGCTCTTCGGCGCCGGAAGCCACGCCGCTTCGCAACTGCGCGCGGATAAGGCGCAGCGACTCTTCCTGGCTGGTGATGGTGCGCTCGATGATCGCGCGCTCTTCGTCCAGCTCGCGCAGCGACAGCCAGGCCGCCGCGACTTGCGTCACCAGCGTCGCCAGCACGCCGCGTGCCGCATCCTCGGTTGCCAGCAGGTTGGCTCGCGAGGCTTCACTGCCGCGTCGCAGCTTGCCGAACAGATCGATCTCCCAGACCAGCGACAGGCCGGCCGAGTAGACCGTGTCGTCATCGCCGCTGCCGGCCGAAGGGTTCGAGCTCAGTGTGCCGCGGATGTCGGGGGCCAGTGACCCCCGCGCGAACTTCAGGTTGGCGCGTGCCTGTTCCACCCGGGACAGTGCCTGGCGCAGGTCGAGGTTGCTGTCGATCGCCTCGCGGATCAGCGCCGACAGCTGCGGATCGCGGAAGAAGTCGAACCAGGCGACATCGGCGATCGATTGCGCCTCGGCCTGGGTCAACGGCGCCCGGTACTGCACCGGCAGCTCCAGGTCGGGCCGCGAGTAGTTCGGACCGAGCATGCAGCCGGTAAGCGCAATCGACACGCCGATGAGCAGGGCGGCGGCACGCATCAGTGCGCTCCTCCCTCCGACGGCGCCGGCGGCGGGTGTGGTGTCGCCGCGCCTTCCTTGAACTTCGGCGGCCCGCCGAAGCGTTCGGCCAGGCTCTGGATCAGCACGTAGAGCGCAGGCACGACCAGCACCGCCAGCAGCGTCGCGGTCAGCATGCCGCCGAACACGACCGTGCCGACCGAGAACTTCGACGCGGCGCCGGCGCCGGATGCGAGCACCAGCGGCACCACGCCGAGGATGAAGGCGAACGAGGTCATCAGGATCGGCCGCAGGCGCAGCTTGGCCGCCTCCATCGCCGCATCGTGGATCGACATGCCGCTCTCGCGGTAGAGCTTGGCAAACTCCACGATCAGGATCGCGTTCTTCGCCGCCAGGCCGATCAGTGTCACCAGGCCGATCTGCCCGTACACGTTGAAATCGAGCTTCGCCAGCAGGATCGCGATCAACGCGCCGAGCACGCCGAACGGCGTCGCCAACAGCACCGCGAACGGTACCGCCCAGCTTTCATACAGCGCCGCCAGGAACAGGAACACCACCACCACCGACAGCGCCATCACCATGGCGGCGGCATTGCCGGCCTCCACTTCCTCCAGGGTCTGCCCCGACCACTCGTAGCCGTATCCGGCCGGCAGCGTTTCGGCAGCCACCTCGCGCAAGGCCTGCAGCGCATCGCCGGAGCTGTAGCCGGGCGCCTGCGAGCCGGTCATCTCTGCGCTGCGGTACAGGTTGTAGCGCATGGTGAAGCGCGGGCCGATGCCGGGCGTGGCGGTGACCACGGTGTCCAGCGGCACCATCTCGCCATTGCCGTTGCGCACGAACAGCGTGGACAGGGTAGAGATGTCGCGGCGGAACTCGGAGTCGGCCTGGACCGAAACGCGGTAGTTCTTGCCGAAGCGGGTGAAGTCGTTGACCTGCAGGCTGCCGAGGAAGACCTGCAGCGTGCCGAACACATCCGAGATCGGTATGCCGAGCTTCTTGACCTTCTCGCGGTCTACCGTGATCCGGTAGTTGGGCGTCGATGCCGAGTAGGTGGTGGTGATGCGTCCGATCTCCGGCCGCTTCTGCGCGGCCTGGACGAACTGCGCCGCCATCGCGGCCAGTTCTTCCGCGCTCTGGCCATCGCGTGCCTGGACCATCATCGAGAAACCCGACACCGAGCCGAAGCCGGGCAGGGCAGGCGGATTGAACGCGATCGCCATCGACTCCGGCGTCTGCATGCCGATGCCCATGGCCTTCTGGATCAGTGCATTGACCTGCTGCTCCTTCGCCGTGCGGTCTTCCCAGGGCTTGAGCTTGACCACCATCATCGCGGCATTGGGTGCGGCGGTGCCGGAGATGATGTCGTAGCCGGTGATGCCGAGCACCGCATCGACGCCGTCGAGTCCGCGCAACTTGGCGCTGATCTCGTTGACCACGTTGTCGGTGCGCTTGGTCGATGAGGCATCGGGCAGGATCGCCTGCATGAAGAAGGCGCCGACGTCCTCGTCCGGAACGAAACCGGTGGGGGTGATGCGGAACAGCAGGAACAAGGTCAGCAGCAGCACCAGCATCAGCACCACGATGTGCTTCAGTGCCCCGGTGCCGCGCTTGGCCAGGCCGGTGTAGTGGAACGTGAGCCGGTCGAAGTAGTGGTTGAAGCGGGCGAAGAAGTGGCCCATCAGCCCCTTCGGCGGCCCGGGCTGCTTGGGCTTGAGCAGCAGCGAGCACAACGCTGGCGTCAGGGTCAGTGCGACCAGGGCCGAGAACAGCGTCGACACGGCCACGGTCAGGGCGAACTGTTTGTACAGCTGCCCGGTCACGCCGGGCACGAACGCCATCGGGATGAACACCGCCGACAGCACCAGCGCGATCGCCACCACCGGTCCCGACACCTCGTCCATCGCCTTGCGCGTGGCTTCCTTGGGCGAGAGCTTGTGGTGCTCCATGGCGTGCTCGACCGCCTCGACCACCACGATCGCATCGTCTACCACTATCCCGATCGCCAGGACCATGCCAAACAGCGACAACGTGTTGATCGAGAAGCCGAGGAACTGGTAGGCGATGAAGGTGGCGATCAGCGACACCGGCACCGCCAGCATCGGGATGAGCGTGGCGCGCCAGCTCTGCAGGAACAGGAACACCACGATCAGCACCAGGATCAGCGCTTCGACGAAGGTGTGCACCACCTCTTCGATCGACGCGATCACGAACAGCGACGTGTCGTAGGTGATGTCGTAGGCCAGGTCCTGCGGGAAGCTCTGTGCCAGGCGCTTGACCTCGGCGTTGATCAGTTCGGCCGTCTGCAGCGCGTTAGCGCCCGGCGCCAGGGCGATGCTCATCGCCGCCGCCGGCTGGCCGTTGAACTTAGCGACGGTGCTGTAGTCCTTGGCGCCAAGCTCGACCCGGGCGATGTCGCGCACGCGGATGTACGAACCGTCCGGCAGGGAACGCAGGATGATGTTCTCGAACTCGGACTGCTCGACCAGCCGGCCCTGCAGGCGCAGCGAGTACTGGAAGCCACTGGGCGAGTCGGCCGGTGGCTGCCCGACCTGGCCGGCCGCGGCCTGCTTGTTCTGTTCCTGGATCGCATTGACCACGTCGGTGGTGGTCAGGCCGAGGGTGGCCATCTTGTCCGGTCGCAGCCACACGCGCATGCCGAACTCGGAACCGTAGACCTTCGCCTCGCCGACGCCACGGGCGCGCTTGAGCGTGTCGAGGATGTAGTTGTAGAGGTAGTTGTTGAGGAACAGCTGGTCGTAACTGCCCTTGGGCGAATAGAACGACAGGAACATCAGCGTGTCGGGCGAGCTCTTGGCCACCGTCACGCCGATGTCGTTGACTTCGCTGGGCAGGCGCGGCTGGATCTGGGCGACGCGGTTCTGGGTTTCGACCGAGGCGATGTCGACATCGCGCTCCAGGTCGAAGGTGACCGAGATGGACGTCGAGCCGTCGTCGCCGGACACCGACTTGATGTACTTCATGTCGGTGACGCCATTGATCTGGGTATCGAGCGGCGCTGTCACCGCGTCCTCGACCACGTCCGCGCTCGCGCCCGGATACAGCGTGGTGACCTTGACGTTGGGCAGGGCGATGTCGGGGAACTGCGAGATCGGCAGGCCGATCATCACCAGCGTTCCGGCCAGCACCAGGAACAGCGAGATGACGATCGCGAAAACCGGGCGGTCGATGAAGAAGCGCGCCATGGCGTGCGCCCCTCAGCCCTTGGTCGCGCCGCCGGGCGGCTGTGCGACTGGGGGCGGCGACTGGAGTTGCTCGTACGTCACCTTCGTCACCTTCAGCGGCACGCCCGGACGCGCCTTCTGCACCCCTTCCACCACCACGACGTCGCCCGGCTTCAGGCCCTGGTCGATGACCCACAAACCGCCATAGCGCGGGCCGGGAACGACCGGCACCTGTTGCGCCTTGTTGTCGGGGTCGACGGTGGTGACGAAGTACTTGCCCAGTGTCTGCACCACCGCGCGATCGGGCACCAGCAGCGCGCCCTTGCGCTGGTCGGCGCGCACCTGGATGCGTGCGAACAGACCCGGGTACAGCTGGTGCTCGGGATTGGGGAACTCGGCGCGCAGCCGGTACGTGCCGGTGCGCGGATCCAGTGCCCGATCGGCGAAAATAATCCTGCCCGGCAGCTTGTACTGGGTGCCGTCGCTGAGGGTCATCCTGACCTGCCGGATCGGATCGTCGGCCTTCGGCGTGCCTCCGCGATAGCGCCGTTCGTACTCGAGCAGTTTGGATTCGCTGATGCTGAAGTACACCCACACCGGATCGTCTTCCGACACTTCGGCCAGGACGGTGGTGCCGGCCGTGATCAGGTCGCCGGCAAACACCTGGGCAGCGCCGATGCGGCCGGTCAATGGCGCGGTCACCGTGGCGTATTCGACGCCGAGCGAGGCCTGGTCGACCACCGCCTGGTTGGCCGACACCTGCGCCTGCGCGGCCTGCATCGCGGCGACGGCGTTGTCGTAGATCTGCTTGGAAATCGCGTTCTCTTTGACCAGGGGTCCGTAGCGGTCGACGTCCTGGCGGGCGCGGGCCAAGTCGGCGCGGGCGGCGGCGAGGCCGGCGCGGGCGTTGGCCTGCTCGGCCAACGGTGCGCGTGGATCGATGCTGAAGAGCTTCTGGCCTTCGGTGACCAGTGCGCCGTCGTCGAAGTGCTTGCCCATCAGCACGCCCGTGATCTGCGCGCGCAGCGACACTTCGCGCGAACCGGTGACCTCGCCGACGAATTCCTCGAACAGTGGTGTGTCCTGCTGCAGGACGGTCATCACTTTGACCGGCACCGCAGCCGGCGGCGGTGGCTCCTTCTTTCCGCAGCCTGACAGAACGAAGAGACTCGCCATCGCGAAGGCAAGTGCGACACGTGCCGGTTGGATCACCGGGCCATCGACGGCGGGTACGTGCAGGGGTACGTCCGCAGCGGCGATGGTCATGATTTCCACCCTGAAGTCGACGTGGCGAAGCCGGGTCCCACTGTGCCCGCAGCCGTGTTCCGCGCCCGCCCGGACAAACCGGCCGGGCCACCCGTGCGCCTGCGGCGATACCAGCAGAGTCGGTGCAATGGTCTTGTGACGAACTGGGGCCACTGGAGGGCGCCTGCGGCCCACTCAGGCACGTGAGGGTTATCACAACCAGTTCACGGGCAGCGAGGATGATTGCCCCGTCACAGCGCCGTGGTGGCTGCGTGGCTAAAGGAGAAGGACGGCGATGAGACACGTCTTCGTATTGGCACTCACGCTTACGCTCGCGGCCTGTGCGTCAGACCCGGGCACGCGCGAGACCCAGAAGCAGTCCGGCTCCGTTGTCGCCGGCGCGGTAGTGGGCGGCCTGGTCGGCAACATGTTTGGTGGCGGCACCGGCAGGGTGTTGATGACCGCGGCCGGTGCAGTAGCCGGCGGCTTCATCGGCAACCACGTTTACAAGAGGCACGCCAAGTCCGAGTACGAGAAGGACGCCGCACAGCGTGCACTCAACCAGGGTGCTTCGGGCCAGAAGATCACCTGGACCGACCCGCGCACCAATGAGGCCGGCTACTTCGTCGCCCTCAATACCAAACGGATGTCAGACGGAAAAGTCTGCCGCGACTTCCGCCGTGGCCTGAGCGTGGGTGGCGAATCGGTCGATGAGACGACCGGCACTGCCTGCAAGAAATCCAATGGTGAGTGGGATGTGGGTTGACTCCACGCGGGCTGGCTCCACGCGGGCCAATAAACAGGGCGGCACCATCATGATGACCAAGCTGATCCTCCTCCTTCTCGTAGTGGCTGCCACGCCGGCGTTTGCGCAGGTCAAGGCCGATGCCGCGCCCGCGCGCTTCGATGCCGCCGACGCGAACCATGACGGCAAGGTCGACCGCGAAGAGTACGGCGGCTTCGTGCAGGAGCTGGTGCTGCTCTACGACGGCAACGGCGATGGCGACGGAAAGTTGTCCCGCGCCGAACTCGCGTCTGCACCGGACCCGAGCAAGTTCGACAAGATCGACAGCAACAAGGATGGCTTCCTGACCATCGAAGAGATCGATGTCTTCACCGACAACGATTTCGCGGTGATGGACGCCAACTCCGACGGCGCGGTCGACCGCGCCGAGAGCGCGAAGCGCAAGTAAGTCGGCTGCCGTCACCAGGCCGATGCCTGGTGACGCGCATGCGTCCAGAGCGACACGTGGCGCCGCGGCATGGCCGTGGCGCCTTTCGCGTGTCCGGCGCCCCCAGGCAGCGCCCCAGGACTGCCGGCACTGGCCAAAATGGGTAAAAAGGGTATATTTCTCCCAAGCCCCTCGTGGACCACCGCCATGGCCCAGACGCTCAAGCTCGATGCAATCGAAGACCTGCCCAGGACGCCGGCATCGGACGTCAAGAAGCTCGGCTGGCGCGGCGTGATGAAGGCAATCGGCCGCATGGGCAAGGTCGTGGTGACCAACCACAACGAACCCGAGGCGGTTATCATCCCGGCCGAGGAGTACGACGCGATGATCCGTGCCCTGCACGAGGCCGAAGCGAAGAACGACTCCGCCCTGGACGAGCTGCGCCACCGCTTCGATGCGCGCCTGGCCGCGCTGCAGGCCGACGACGCCGGTGACCGCCTGCGTGCATTGATGCACGGGCCGGCCAAGCTGCGCGGCAAGGTCAAGGCCGGGGCGAGTCATTGAAGTCGCGTCCCGTGCTCTATGTCCTCGCCGGGGTCAACGGCGCGGGCAAGAGTTCGGTCGGCGGCCACCTGCTCGAACGCGCGGGACTGAGCTGGTTCAACCCCGACACCTTTGCGCGCGAACTGATCGCGCGGATTGGATGCGAGCAGGCGCAGGCCAACGCCATCGCGTGGCAGGAAGGCATGCGGCGCCTGGACGAGGCGCTCGAACACGGCCGCAACTACGCATTCGAAACCACGCTCGGCGGCCGCACCGTGCCGGCCAGGATCAAGGCCGCCGCGCGCACGCATGACGTGTTGATGTGGTTCTGCGGCCTGTCGTCGCCCGAGCAGCACATCGCCCGCGTCAAAGCGCGCGTGACCATGGGCGGGCACGACATCCCCGAAGCGAAGATCCGCGAGCGTTACCCGGCCGCGCTGGAAAACCTGATCGCGCTGATGCCGGACCTGGCGCATCTGCAGGTGTACGACAACAGCGTGGAAGTCGCGCGGGGCAAGGCGATTCCGGACCCGGTGCTGGTCGCCGAGATGGCGTCGGGCGAACTGGTCTGGCCGGATGATCTGGCGTCGCTCGAACGCACGCCGGAATGGGCGAAGCCGCTGCTGGAGGCGGCGTTGCTGCTGAGTGGTCGATAGCTGCAGGAAAGGCCCCGGAACCTTGCGGCTCCGGGGCGTCCTGACTCAGGCGGCAGTAGCGAGTTCGGTATAGCCGGCAGCTCCGCCACCGAAGTACGAGGTAGCCGGCGCTTCCTGCAGGGGTGAATTCGCGCGCAGGCGCTCCACCAGGTCCGGGTTGCCGATGAAGGGCTTGCCGAACGCGACCATGTCGGCGTGACCCGATGCCGTCGCATCGATGGCGCGCTGCCTGTCGTAGCCATTGTTGGCGATGTAGTGGCCATTGAACGCCGCGCGCAGCGCCTTGATGTCGAAGGCGCCGTTGTCGCCGTGTAACTGGCCTTCCACAACGTGCAGATAGGCCACGCCCATTTCACCGAGGCGTCGGATCAGTCGTGACGGGTCAATGACTTCCCGATCTGCAGAGAGAAGTGCGCGCGCGATCGAATGTAAGGCTTGTGTTTTGCCAGTGCCATTCGGCCCAACCAGAACGTTGAAGCGTCTGGGTACAGTGCTCTTGGCTCTCCATCGAAACGCAAGGTTGTGGCGGCCGTTGAATCCAGCCAGCCTCGGGCTGAAGTTCATGGATTCACTTGCGAGCTCGAGAGACTCGCGATCTGAATCGGTTATGGCCTTCAGGTTGTAATAGACGAAATGGGCTTCACTGTTTCTCAACAGAACCTGCTGCATTTGCGGTAGGCGCTCCGCACGCCTAAGCCAGCCGGGAGTTGAGCCGCCCGTGTTGGCAAATGGCGCGTCCCTTAGGCGAGTTAGTACTTCGCGCGCCATCACTCGACCAAGCTGCGCGTAGATCTCTCGATAGATATCGATCGATTGAAGCGATGACGCGAAATCTATCCCCGTAACTTTGTGGTCCCCTCTGGAGATGCGCTCGGCAGCGGTCTTTGAAAAGGAGGTTTCGGGAGATTTGAGGTCGATTGCTTTGGTCGTTCCTTTGAGCATCAACTTTCCGTCTGACACCACGCAGAAATCGACCAAAGCATTTAGACCGAAGTCGTTCCAAACATCACGCGATGGAATCAGGACAACGGCGTCGCGAAAGGTGGTAGCGTCGGAAGGCGAGCTTGCGAGGAATATCTTCATCTAATCCGACAATTGAAAGTGCGAGGGAACATTGACGCCCCGAATCTGTCGAGGGAGGCATTAGTTTCATTGGGTGCGTCGATGCGCTGATCAGCAGGGCGAGTATAGGAAGTGAACATGCCGGATGACCATGCCATCCCGCAATTGCGCTTCAAGCAACATCCCAATGCTCAGTGGCATCCACGGACCATTCGATCGGGGGCGGGTCATCTGCAAGAAGATTAAACGGTTCCAAATGCAAGAAAACCCCGGAAAGGCGGGCTTTCCGAGGCTTTCAGGGCTGGATGAAATGGTGGAGCGGAGGAGGATCGAACTCCCGACCTTCGCATTGCGAACGCGACGCTCTCCCAGCTGAGCTACCGCCCCACGTACGTTTCGGAGTCTAACGAGGGATTCCGCCAATGCCAACCGGGTCCCGGGGCACTTGGGGCGCGACTTTTTCCTCAGTCCTGCCCGGCCAGCAACGGCGCAATCCCCGCCTCCAGCGCCTCGCGACGCCAGCCCGACAGCGCATCCGGCCACTCACCACGATCCAGCAGCACTTCGAGCCACCGCCGCGAGGCGAGCACCCCATCCGGCAGCCCCAGCTCGGCACTGCGCGCAGCCACTGCATCCTGCAGCTTGCGCAACCGCTGCTTGTCGCGGTTGTCACCCTGGTTGGCGTCGGGCGCGTCGGCTTCATCGGCCAGCGGCGTGTTCAGGGCAGCCCATACCGCATCGCCCAGCTTGCGGGGCGCCTTCGGGTGCGCGTCGAGATCGCGCTGCAACCCGGCTCGATCCATCGGCGGGTTGCGGGCGAGGTTGACGGCCAGTTCGTTGTCGAGGATCCAGTTGCGCGGACGGTCGTTGTCGCGCGCATACGTGTCGCGCCAGCGCAGCAGGCGCAAAAGTCGCAGTTGAGCGTCGCGTTCGAGGAACTGGGCGCTGCGCATGGTCGCGTGCGGCCAGCGTTCCGGGCCTTCGTTCTCGGCGTTGATCACCGTGCGTGCGGCGTCCTCGGCCAGCCATTCGCTGCGACCCAGTTCCTGCAGGCGGTGCTGGAGCTGGTCGTGCATCTCGAACAGGTGGCGCACGTCGTCGGCGGCGTATTCGAGTTGGGCCGGCGACAGCGGGCGGCGCAGCCAGTCCGAGCGCGTCTCGCCCTTCGCCAGGGTGATGCCGGTCAGTTGTTCCACCAGCTTCTGGTAGCCCAGGCCGGCGCCGATGCCGGCCAGCGCGGCGGCCAGCTGGGTGTCGAACAGCGGCTTGGGCACCACGCCGCAGGAATGGCGGAAGGCCACCAGGTCTTCGCTGGGGCTGTGCATCACCTTGACGATGGATTCGTCGGCGAGGATCGGCGTCAGCACGGCGAGGATGCCGGGCGCGAGCGGGTCGATCAGCAGGATCTCGGGCTCTTCGACATGACCGTTAGCGTCCGCGCGCTCGATCGAGATCTGCACCAGCGCCAGTTGCGGCCAGAAGGTGCGCTCGCGGATGAACTCGGTGTCCAGTCCGATCCGCGCCGGCGGAGTTGCGAAATGGGCGCGCAGGGCGGCGGGGTCGGTGATCCAGGCGGCAGGCATGTGGGGATGGTAAGCGGGGAAGGGGGTGGCGAGGTTGCCGGGGCGGGCGACAATAGCCTACTTTCGACGCACCCAAGTGTCCCGGCATGAGGCGAGGAGGACGATTGCGCGCACCGTTGTTGGCTTTCGCCGCCATGCTGGCTGTGATGTCGGGCTGTTCGCGCGAGCCGTCCGGCTCGTCCCGCGAAGGTGCCGGCGCACGCGCGCCGATCGTGACCATCAGTGCCGACCAGGCGGTGTCGCCGGTGCCGCCGTGGCGGGCGCCGGTGGTCGAGGTCAACGAGGCCAACTTCAAGGAGCTCAAGGCCGACGCCGCGGAGGCTTTGAAGGAAGAGCGCCTGTTCGGCAGTGCCGACGATGCGATCCCGCTGTACCTGGCCCTGCGCCGGTTTGCGCCGGACGATGCCGCGGTGCAGGCGGGGCTGCGCCGCGCCATGGCCAGCCTGCTCGGCAAGGGCAGCGAAGCACTCGCGGCGATCGACCACGATCCGTTGTCGCTGCGCCGCGCGCATGAGATCGCCGCGGTCGCACGTGCCGTCGCGCCGGACGATGCCAAGGTCGGTGCCTATCTGGCGCGCCTGGACAAGTCCGACCAGGCACAGGAAGCCAATCGCCTTGGCGAGGAAGCGCTCAATGCCGGTCGTCTCGGCGTGGATGGCGGCGCCGACACCGCACTGGCGTATTTCCACCAGGCACTCGAACTGCGACCGGGCGACCAGCGCGCCAACCAGGGCATTGCCGCGGTGGAGAGCGCGTTGATTCGACGCGCCGAGGTCGCCGCCGACCATGACGATTACGAAGGCGCCCAGCGCGAACTCGACATCGCGGCGAAGGTGCGCCCGGGGTTTGCCAGCGTCGACGATGCGCGCGCTCGCGTGGCGATGCAGCGCATCGTCCGGGTCAATGCGCTGCGCGACGCCGGCATCACCGTGCTGACCCGCAATGCCAGCGTCGACGAAGCGCGCCGTCTGCTGGCCGTGATGCTGCGCATCGCCCCGGCCGGCGACCCGGCCGCGCGCGAACTGCGCGAACGCATCGACCTGGCCACCCATTACGGTCTGTTCCGCCCCGGGCAGACATTTACCGACGCGATGCAGGGCGGCGGCCGCGGGCCGCAACTGGTGGTGATCCCGCACGGTGCCTTCCGCATGGGCGCGCCGGAGGGCGAGATCGATTCCAGCGATGCCGAACGGCCGCTGCGCAACATCCGTTTCGAGCGCGGCCTGGCCATGTCGCGCTCGGAAATAACCGTGGGCGAGTTTCGCCGTTTCATGGCGGTGAGCAAACATCGTGCGCGCGCCACGCGACGCGGCTACTCCAACGCCTACGACGAGCGCAGTGGCAATTTCGTCCGTCGTGGCAATGTCGACTGGCAGTCCGACTACGCCGGCAATCCGGCCCGCGACGACATGCCGGTGGTCCACATCAGTGCCAAAGACGCGATCGCCTACGCCGAGTGGCTGTCGGCGCAGACCGGCCAGCGCTACCGGCTGCCCAGCGAAGCCGAGTTCGAATACGCGCTGCGTGCCGGCAACGCCAGGCGCTTTCCATGGGGCGATGGCACGCCACCGGTGCGCAGTGGCAACTTCACCGGCGCCCTGGATGTGTCGCCCAGCGGTCGCCGCTGGAACAACGCGTTTGCCGGCTATGGCGATGGCTTCTGGGGGCCGGCGCCCGTCGGCAGCTTCCGCGCCAATGCCTTCGGTCTGCACGACCTGGCCGGCAACGTCAGCGAGTGGGTCGCCGACTGCTGGCACGACACCTACCGGCGCGCTCCGCGCGACGGCGCGGCCTGGCTCAACCCCGGATGCCGTTCCAGAGTTGTGCGCGGCGGTTCCTGGGCGAGTTCGCCGGCGCAGACGCGTTCGGCGTGGCGGCAGGGCAACGACGGCAATGTGACGAGTGCGCGCATCGGATTCCGGGTGGTGCGCGAAATCTGAACGGGGATCTCACGTCCGTCTACGTAAAATGCAGGTATCCAGGACGGACGAGGAGGGCGGCGATGAGGACAGATCCCTTGGGTGGAACGCGACAGCAGGGCCGGCCGCGGCGCGGATTCGGTGGCATGCGCTGGTGGATCCTGATCCTGTTTGCCGGCTACGCCGCCTGGCAGTGGTTCGGCAGCGCCAAGGTCGACCCCTACACCGGCGAGACCGCGCACTACGGCACCACTGCCGACGAAGAAGTGCAGCTGGGTGCGCAGGCCTTCCAGCAAGTGCTGGGCGATGCCAACGCGCAGGGCGCACTGCTGCCCCCCGATGCCAAGGTCAGCCAGCAGATCCGCGAGATCGCGCAGCGCCTGATCGAGCGCGTGCCGCAGGTGACCGCGGCACTGGCCGCGCAGAACAAGCAGGAAGTGCCGGTCGATCACCAGGCCTTCCAGTGGGATGTCGCCGTGATCCAGTCCGACCAGGCCAATGCGTTCTGCCTGCCGGGCGGCAAGATGGCGGTCTATACCGGCTTGCTGCCCGTGGCCAAGAACGCCGACGCGATGGCGGTGGTGATGGGCCACGAGATCGCCCACGCGCTGTTGCGCCACGGCTCGCAGCGCATGGCGCAGCAGAAGCTGGTGCAGATGGGGCAGATGGCCGCCGGCATGGCGGTCGGCGGGATGGACCCGGGCCAGCAGCAGGCGATCATGGCGGCGCTGGGTGCGGGTGCGCAGTACGGACTGATCCTGCCCTACGGTCGCAATCACGAGACCCAGGCCGACAAGGTCGGGCTGATGCTGGCGGCGGCGGCCTGCTACAACCCGCAGGAAGCGATTCCGTTGTGGCAGCGCATGTCGGAGCTGGGTGGTGGTGAACGTCCGCCGGAGTTCGCTTCGACCCATCCGGATCCGGCCAATCGCATCCAGACGCTGCAGGCGCTGATGCCGCAGGCGGAGCAGTTCCGCGCGCAGTACTGCAAGTAGTTTGGATTGTCCTTCTCCCCTCGCGGGAGAAGGTGCCCCAAAGGGGCGGATGAGGGGCGCGCTAGCGCGCTGCCCCTCTCCCTGGCCGCGTTCGCGCCTGTCCCTCTCCCACAAGGGGAGAGGGGTGGGATCAACGCTTCGTATCGGCCTTGGGCTTGCTGCTGTTGGCAGCGCCGGGCGGGGTCGGGCTCTGGCCGACCGTGCTCGAGAGGTTGCGCTGGAACTCGTTCCACATCGCCAGATTGCGCTCGGTGAGCTGGTTCATCAGCGCCCACGGGGTCTGCCCGAGGATGCCGCCCATCTGGTTGCGGAACTGCTGCTGCTGGTCGAGGAAGACCTGCATCGAGCGCTCCAGGTAGCTGCCCATGAACCCCTGCAACGAGTCCCCGTAGAAACGGATGATCTGGCTGAGCAGCTGCGTCGACAGGACCGGCTCCCCGTCCTGCTCGTGCTCGGCAATGATCTGCAGCAGCACCTGGCGGGTGAGGTCGTCGCCGCTGCGTGCGTCGCGCACCTCGAACTCCTCGCCGTCGACGATGAGCTGGCGCACGTCCTCAATGGTGATGTAACTGGAAATCTCGGTGTCGTAGAGCCGGCGGTTCGGATACTTCTTGATGACGCGCATCGATGCCATGGAGCATTGGCTCTAAATCGTGGTGCTTCGCAGCATGGCGTACGCCGGCAGGGCTTGCAACTGGCGAAATGCAGGTCCGTCGGGTGAATGGGGCACGTGGCGTCGGCAGCAGGTCGCCAGCGTCCGGCTGATCAGCAACCGGACAGGTCGGTCGCAGGCAGCCGGCCACAGGCATCGCTCACCAACCCATGTGATGGCCGCCGTTGATGTCGAGATTGGAGCCGGTGATCCAGGCCGCCTCTTCGGCGACCAGGAACGAAACCGCGTAGGCGATCTCATTCGGCGTGCCCAGGCGCCCGGTCGGGATCTCGGCGACGATCTTGGCGCGCACTTCCTCCGGAACCGACATCACCATGTCGGTCGCCACGTAACCCGGCGATACCGTGTTGACGGTGACGCCGAAGCGGGCATTCTCGCGCGCCAGCGAAATCGTGAAGCCGTGCATGCCGGCCTTGGCCGCGGCGTAGTTGGCCTGGCCGTACTGGCCCTTGAGTCCGTTGATCGAGCTGATCTGCACGATCCGACCCCATTTCCGCTCGCGCATGCCTTCGATCACCGGACGGGTGACGTTGAAGCAGGAGTTGAGGTTGGTGCCGATCACCTCGTTCCATTGCAACGGTGTCATGCGGTGGAAAGTCGAGTCGCGGGTAATGCCGGCGTTGTTGACCAGCACCTCGATCGGTCCGAGGTCGCGCTGGATCTGCTCGACCAGCGCCTGCGCCTGCTCGGGCGAGGACACGTCGCCCGGGGCGAGCGCCACCTCGACGCCGGCGGCGCGCATCTTCTCCTGCCAGGCGCGCGCCCTATCTTCGTCACGGTAGTTGGTGGCGACCCGATGACCCGTCTGCGCCAGGCGCTGGATGATCGAAGTGCCGATGCCACCGGTACCGCCGGTGACCAGGGCTACGCGTGACTGCATGGGACGTCTCCTTGGGTTGCCGGGCGTCGGGGTGCGCCCGGTCGATTGGATTCTAGGGGGTTATGGGCGATGACAATGTGGGCTCACGAAGCGGGCGATGTGCACCTCAGTCGCCGTTCCCTGCACCCAGTCCGGCCATGGTGACCGAGGCAAATGACAACTCGCGCGCGTCGGCCGTCTGCGCCGGGATCGCGGTGGGCACGAAGGCGGCAACCGAGCGCGCGAGCAGGTCGGGCAGGTGCTCGCAATCGGCGAGCACCGCCGGATCCTGTCCTAGTCGCAGCCAGGCCGCGCGAAGGCCTGCCAGCGGTCGGTCGCCATCCACCGGCTGCGAGGCATCGGATTTGGACAGCTTGCGGCCGTCCGGCCCGAGCACCAGCGGCAGGTGGGCGTATCGGGGCACCGGCAGGCCGAGAGCCTTTTGCAGGAGAATCTGGCGCGGGGTCGAGTCGAGCAGGTCGGCGCCGCGGACGACGTCGGTAATGCCCTGGTCGGCATCGTCGACGACCACCGCCAACTGGTAGGCCCAGTAGCCGTCGGCGCGACGCAGTACGAAGTCGCCTACGCTGCGCGCCACGTCCTGGCGGTAGTGGCCGACTATGAGGTCGTCGAACGCCACGATGCTGCTGTCGGGTACTCGCAGTCGAACCGCCGGATCGGGGCGCGGCGGTCGCGCCACGCAGGCACGGTGCACGCCGGCGGCGACGGCCAGGTCGGTACGGCTGCAATGGCAGTGGAAGGCGCGATCGAGTTCAAGCAGGCGACTGAGTGCGGTCTGGTAGAGCGCGCCGCGCCGGCTTTGCCAGACCACCTCCTCGTCGGCGTGCAGCCCGAACGCGGACAGCGTCTCCAGTTGGCGCCGGGCGGCCCCGGCCACCTCGCGAGGCGGGTCCAGGTCCTCGACCCGCACCAGCCAGCGCCCACCCGCCTGGCGCGCCAGCAGCCAGCTGCCGAAGGCCGCCAGCAGCGAGCCGAAATGCAGGTCGCCGGTGGGCGAGGGCGCAAAGCGGCCGCGGTAGGGGGCAGGCGTCGGGGACACTGCGGGCTCGTCTGGCAACGTGCGTTTCACTTGAATTCAACGCCAGCGTGCCACATTTTCCATTGGTAACGCGCATGGTGCGCGAAAGGTCCCTGTCATGTTCAAACGCATCGCCCTGTTCCTCGCCACCAACCTGGCGGTCCTGGCCCTGCTCAGCATCGTCATGGCGGTGTTGCAGAACTACTTCGGCGTCACCCTCGGCAACACCGGCAGCCTGCTGGTATTCGCTACCGTGTTCGGCTTCGGCGGATCGTTTATCTCGTTGATGACGTCCAAGTGGATGGCCAAGCGCTCCACCGGCGCGCACGTGATCGAGCAGCCGCGCAACGAGTCCGAGCAGTGGCTGGTCAACACCGTTCGCCGCCAGGCCGAGGCCGCCGGCATCAAGATGCCGGAAGTGGCCATCTACGACGGTCCGGAAATCAACGCCTTCGCCACCGGTCCGAGCCGCAACAACTCGCTGGTCGCGGTCTCCACCGGACTGCTGCGGGCGATGAACCGCGACGAGGCCGAGGCCGTGCTGGGCCATGAGGTCAGCCACGTTGCCAATGGCGACATGGTGACGATGGCGCTGATCCAGGGCGTGCTCAATACCTTCGTGATCGTGTTGTCGCGCGTGATTGGCCGGGTGATCGACAACTTCATCAGCGGCAACCGCGAGGGTGGTGGCGTGGGCATTGGCTACTTCGTGATCGTGTTCATCCTCGACATGATCTTCGGCCTGTTCGCCAGCATGATCGCGATGTGGTTCTCGCGTCACCGCGAGTTCCGTGCCGACGCCGGCGGCGCCCGCCTGGCCGGCCGCGACAAGATGATCGCCGCGCTGCAGCGCCTGTCGCAGACCTACGGTGAGAGCACCCTGCCCAAGACCGTCCAGGCCTTCGGCATCAGCGGTGCCGTCGGCCACGGCCTGCGCCGGCTGCTGATGAGCCACCCGCCGCTGGAAGAGCGCATCCAGACCCTGCGCAACGCGCCGGTCGAGCAGGTGCGCGGGACTGTCGTGAGCTGATCGAGGTCCACGGCTGCAATAAAAAAGCCCGCCAATTGGCGGGCTTTTTCTTTGCCTGTGGTACGGGCCGTTAGAACTCGTAGTCCATGACCGGTCCCGGCGGCGCCAGGAAGTTGCCCTGCGCGTAGTCGATCCCTGCACCGAACAGGATGCTCATGCTGCCGGCATCCTGGACAAACTCGGCGATGGTGATCTTGCCCAGCTCGCGCGCTTTTTCGGCGATCTCGCGCACCCGCTGCTGATGGTCGGGATTGCCGGTCAGCTCGTCCATGTAGCTGCGGTCGATCTTCAACAACGCCGCGTCGAAATGGGTCAGCAGCTGGAACGAGTTGAGGCCCACGCCGAACTGCTCGAGCCCGACGCGCACGCCGAACTTGCTGACCGCCGCCTGGAATTCCTGCGCCGCGCGCAAGTGGGTGAACACCTTCGACTCCGGCAGCTGCAGCACCAGCAAACTGCCGTCGGCGCCGTGGCGGGCCAACTGCTCCTGGATGAACTGCTGCAAGGTGTTGTCCTGCAGCGAAGCCTGGGTGATCTTGACCAGCATCGTGGTCTGCTTGCCGGCGCGCATGCGCTCGCCGATCACCGAGATCGCCTTGCCGACGACCCAGCGGTCGATCTCCCACAGCAGCCCGTGTTCCTCGGCGATCGGCAGGAAGGTCAGCGGCGGAACCAGTTCGCCATGCTCGCCACGCAGGCGCAGATACGACTCGTACATCTCGATCGGCTCGCCATGCAGGCCGATCAGCGGCTGGTAGTCCATGACGAAGCGATCGGCATCGAGCGCATCGCGGATGCGCGTCACCCACGCTTCCACGCGCTCTTCCTCGGCGCGGTCGGCGGCGCCCGGGTCGAACAGGTCGGTACGGTTGCCGCCGACGCCACTGGCCGACTGCACGCACTGGCTGGCCTTGCCGAGCACGGCGGTGACGCTGGCGATCTTCTCGCCTATGAGCACGCCGCCGATGCTGACGGTGGTGCTGAGCGAACGGTCGGCCGTCTCCAGGACGTGGTCGGCGAACGCGGTGCGCAGGCTTTCGGCCAAGCCAACGCTGCGCTTGTGGTCGCTGTTGTTGGTGAGCACGGCGAACTGGTGCTCGCCGAAACGCGCCGCGATGTCGTCCGGGCCCAGTGCCGCGCGCAGGCGCTCGGCCATCGCCGCGACCAGCGAGTCGGCCGCGTCCAGGCCGATGTCCTGGAGCAGGCGGTTGAAGTGGTCCGGCTCGATCAGCAGCAGGCCATGGTGGGTGGCGTTCTGCGCGGCGTCGGCGACAGCGTCCTCGAGCGCACGCAGGAACGTGGCGCGATTGAGCAGGCCGGTGACCTGGTCGCGCTGGCGCAGCGCCTCGACCTCGCGGGCAAGCTCGGGGTCGATTTCCTGCCGGCGCAGGATCACCTGCAGGCAGGACTCGCCTTCGTAGCTGGCCTGGGTGAACTCCATCACCGCCGGGAAATTGCTGCCGTCGAGCGCGCGTGCCTCGGTCTCGTGACGGGGCGGGGCGTCGCCCTTGCCGATCTGCTTGAGCAGCTGCTTGAACCCGTCGACGCGCTGGGGCGCGATCAGGTCCAGCAGTGACATGCCTTCGATGTCCTCGAAGGTCTCGAAGCCGAAGATGTCCAGGTACGCCGGATTGGCGCGGATGTGCATGCCTTCGTGGATGTAGGCGATCGGCTCGCGCGAGGAGTCGATCAGCGCATCGCAGCGGCGCTCGGTCTCGCGTACCTGGGCTTCCAGCCGGCGCAGCGCACGGCGCGCCTCCAAGTCGGCCCATTCGCGGCGGACCCGGCTCTGGATGTGGTCGGCGTGGCCGCGCAGGATCACGCCGCGGGCGCCGAGGGTGAACATCTCGAGCAGGCGCGTGTCGTCGATGCTGTCGATCAGCATCAACACGGGCAGGTCCTTGCCGCTGGCGTCGACGGCGTGCATCACCTTGGTGATGGGCACGGCGCGCGCTTCGCGTGCGGCCAGCACGATGTCCGGCAGCGGGTGCTGGCCGATCATGCTGGCCAGTTCGGCCTCGTTTTCTGGTCGTGACGGGCGCACCGCGATTCCGCTGTTGCGCAGCCCGCTGACGATGGCCTCGGCTGCCTCGACACTGTCGTCGACGATCAGCAGGCGCAGCGCCGTATCTTTGCCGAATTGCATTGCGTCACCTCCCCAAGCCGGTTTTATGACACGAACCGGGAGATGAGTCCACGCGGCGGCGGCAGAATCGGGATTGGTGACGGGATTTTGCTGTCGGGGTCATCAGTCGGGGCAAGTCCGGGGGGCGGTCGAACGGGGCATTCGAACAGAGCACGCAGCAACGTCCGAAGGCGGGATCCGTTGACATCGCCGGCGCAACGGCGGGCAGCAGCTTGCGGCCGGCCCGAGTCCGGCACGTTACAGCGGACGCTTGCCCGGGTCGCCGGCGACTTCGCGGACGAGCCGCGGCACCAGGTACCCCGACAGGCGTGCCGCCAGTTCGCGGTGCAGGCGCAGCGCGGTCTCGTCGCTGACCTCGAAGTGGGACGAACCCTGGACGCGGTCGAGCTGGTGCAGGTAGTAGGGCAGGACACCCGCGGCGAGGCCGCGCTCGCTGAGGGCGGCCAGGGCATCGACGGAATCGTTCACGCCCCTCAGCAGCACCGCCTGGTTGAGCAGGGTCGCACCGGCGCTGCGCAAACGCGCCACGGCTTCGTCGACCTGGGCATCGAATTCATTGGCGTGGTTGGCATGCAGCACCACCGTGACCGGCCAGGGCAGGGCGCGCAGCCAGGCCAGCAGGGCTTCGTCGACCCGTTCGGGCAACACCACCGGCAGCCGCGTATGCACGCGCAGCCGCTTGAGGTGGGGGATGCCGGCGAGGGCGTCGGTCAGCTCGGCCAACTTGGGCGTGGCCAGCGACCAGGGATCGCCGCCGGAGAGAATGACCTCGTCGATGGCGCTGTCGCCCGCGATCAGCTCGACCGCCTCGCGCCAGCCGGCCGCTGCTGCGGTCTCCTCGGCATAGGGGAAATGGCGGCGGAAGCAGTAGCGGCAATGGATCGCGCAGCTGCCGGTGGTGACCAGCAGGGCGCGGCCGCGGTACTTGCGGATCACGCCATGGCCGGCCTTGGCCGCAGCGTCGCCGACCGCATCCAGGCTGTATCCCGGCATCGGCTGCATCTCCGCATCCAGCGGCAGGACCTGCCGGAGCAGCGGATCGTCCGGATCGCCGTGGCGCATGCGGGCGATGAATCCGCGCGGGACCCGCAGCGGGAACTGGGCGGTGGCCTCGTCGGAGATGCCCAGGCCGGCGCCCTCCAGGCCCAGCAGCGCCAGCAGCTCGCGCGGGTCACGCACGGCCTCGCGCCACAGCTGCTGCCAGCGTTGTGCGACGAGGGTGTGGGGAACTGCGGCAGGCTGCATTGAGAGGGGGGCTGCGGGTATCATGGCGGACCGGTTTTCCTTGCGCCGAGGCTTCGGGCCGGGCGCAACAACCCGCCATTCTAGCCTCCGCCGCGATTGCGACGGGCCGGCGCCAAGACACTTATTCATCTAGCAGGAGTTGCACCCATGGCCACCTTGGGCATGAACGACGTCAAGAACGGCCAGAAGATCCTGGTCAACAACGACCCGTGCATCATCACCGACACCGAGTACGTCAAGCCGGGCAAGGGCCAGGCCTTCACCCGCGTGAAGTACCGCAGCATCAAGTCGGGCCGCGTGGTCGAAATGACCATGAAGGCGACCGACAACGTGGAGCAGGCCGACGTCGTCGACACCGACATGCAGTACCTGTACTCCGACGGCGAGTACTGGCATTTCATGAACCAGGAGTCGTTCGAGCAGGTCCAGTCCGACAAGGCCGGCATGGGCGGCGCCGAGAAGTACCTCAAGGGCGAGGAAGCCTGCGTGGTGACGCTGTGGAACGGCACCCCGATCGCGGTGCAGCCGCCGAACTTCGTCGAACTGAAGATCGTCGAGACCGACCCGGGCGTGCGCGGTGACACTTCCGGTGGCGGCGGCAAGCCGGCCACGCTGGAAACCGGCGCCGTGGTCCGTGTGCCGCTGTTCGTCGGCCAGGACGAAATCATCAAGGTCGACACCCGCTCGGGCGAGTACGTCAGCCGAGTGAAGTGACGATCTGGCCCATGGCCGCTTTGCGGCCACGGCTTTGCCAGATCGTCATCCCGGCGAAAGCCGGGATCCAGGCGCCCGCGCAGCGGGCGTGCGGTTGATCGTCATTCCCGCCTCGGCGGGAATGAGGGACAAAAGGACACCCATGCATCCCGACACCCGACCCGAAGCCTGCGACCTGTTGATCGAAGCCGGGTGGGTGGTGCCGGTCGAGCCGCACGGCGTGGTCCTGGAGGACCATGCGGTCGCCGTCCGCGATGGTGCCATCGTGGCGCTGTTGCCGACCCGCGAAGCGCGCACGCGCTTCATCGCCGCCGAGATCGTGTCGCGCCCGGATGCGGCGCTGATTCCCGGTCTGATCAACGCCCACACCCATAACCCGATGACGCTGCTGCGCGGCATCGCCGACGACCTGCCGCTGATGGAATGGCTGCAAGGCCACATCTGGCCGGTCGAGGGCGCGGTGATCGGGCCGGAGTTCGTGGCCGACGGCATCGCACTGGCCATCGCCGAGATGCTCCGCGGCGGCACCACCTGCGCCAACGAGAACTACTTCTTCCCCGACGTGCAGGCCGCGGTCTACAAGCGCCACGGTTTCCGCGCCCGCGTCGGATTGCCGGTGATCGACTTCCCGACCGCGTGGGCCAAGTCCTCCGACGAGTATTTCGACCGCGCCGGCGAAGTGCACGACCAGTGGCGCGATGACGCCCTGGTCAGCACCACCTTCGCACCGCACGCGCCGTACACCGTGTCGGATGCGAACTTCGAACGCATCCGCATGCTGTCCGACCAGCTCGACGTGCCGGTGCACCTGCACACGCACGAGACCGCGCATGAGGTCGCCGAGTCGCACGAGAAGCACGGCCAGCGCCCGCTGGCGCGGCTGGACCGGCTCGGCCTGGTCAACGATCGCCTGATCGCGGTGCACATGACCCAGCTGACCGACGCCGAGATCGAGCTGTGCGCGCAGCGCGGCGTCAGCGTCGCCCATTGCCCCGAGTCCAACCTCAAGCTGGCCTCCGGGTTCTGTCCGGTCGGCAAGCTGCAGAAGGCCGGCGTCAACATCGCCATCGGCACCGACGGCTGCGCCAGCAACAACGACCTGGACATGTTCGGCGAGACACGCACGGCCGCGCTGCTGGCCAAGGCGGTCGCGTCCGATGCCTCGGCGCTCGATGCGGCCAGCGCGTTGCATGCGGCGACGCTGGGCAGCGCACGCGCACTGGGCTTTGAAACGAAAGTCGGTTCGATCGAGGTCGGCAAGCAGGCCGACCTGGTCTGCATCGACCTGGACCAGATCGAGACCCAGCCGCTGCACCACGTGATCTCGCAGCTGATCTATGCGACCGGCCGCCAGCAGGTCAGCGATGTCTGGATCGCCGGGCAGGCCAAACTGCGCGGGCGCGTGCTGGTCGACATCGACGAGCGGGCACTGGTTGCCAACGCCAAGCAATGGCGCACACGGATCGCGGCGATCAGGCTGTCGTGACCCACAAACGAGATTCGAAGGCATGAGCGCTTCATCCCAACCCAACGACAGCAACTTCAGCCAGGCCGAGCTCGACAAGTTCGGCGCGCTCGCGCAGCGCTGGTGGGACCCGCAAGGTCCGCAGAAGGCGCTGCATGCGCTCAATCCGGCGCGCCTGGGCTACGTTGCCCAGCGCACCACGCTGCAAGGCGCGCGCGTTCTCGACGTCGGCTGCGGCGCCGGCCTGCTCAGCGAGGCGATGGCGGGCGAGGGCGCACAGGTCACCGCGCTCGACCTGGCCCCGGAGCTGGTCAAGGTGGCGCGCCTGCACGGCCTGGAAACCGGCGTGAAGGTCGATTACCGGCTGCAGTCGGTGGAGTCGCTGGCCGAGGAAATGCCGGGCCAGTTCGATGCGATCACCTGCATGGAGATGCTCGAGCACGTGCCCGATCCCGGCTCGATCATCCGCGCCTGCACGACGCTGCTGCGGCCGGGTGGTCGCCTGTTCCTGTCCACGCTCAACCGCACGCCGGCGGCCTTCGCCCTGGCCATCGTCGGCGCGGAGTATGTCGCCGGCGTGCTGCCGCGCGGCACCCATCAGTACCGCGACTTCATCAAGCCGTCGGAGCTGGGAGCGTGGTTGCGCGCGGCCGGCATGCAGCTGGAAGACGTCAGCGGCCTGATGTACGAGCCGTGGCGCAACAGCGCACGCGTGATCGGGCGAACCGATATCAATTACCTTGCCTGCGCACGCAAGCCGGACGCCTGAACCATGCCGGCATCACCTGCGTTCCCCCGCGCCGTCCTGTTCGATCTCGACGGCACGCTGCTCGACAGCGCGCCGGACATGGTCGCCGCAATCGACGCCATGCGCGCCGCGCGTGGCCAGTCGCCGATGCCCCTCGACGAGCTGCGCCCGCATGTGTCCAAGGGCGCGCGGGCGATGGTCGCGGCGGCATTCCCGCAGGTCGACGAGCCGCAACGCGAAAGCTGGATTCCGGAATTCCTCGGCCACTACGAGCGCGAGCTTGGTCTCCATGGCCGGTTGTTCGACGGTGTCGAGGCGATGCTGGCAGCGCTGGAAGCGGCCGGCAGCACCTGGGGCATCGTCACCAACAAGCCCGAGTACCTGGCTCGACAGCTGATGCCCGTGCTGGGCTGGGAGCAGCGTTGCGCGGTGCTGATCGGCGGCGACACGCTGGCGCGGCGCAAGCCTGACCCGTTGCCGCTGACTGTCGCCGCCGAGCGCATCGGCATCGAACCGTCGCAGTGCATCTATGTCGGCGACGACGAGCGCGATATCCAGGCCGCTCGTGCCGCCGGCATGCCGTCGGTGGTCGCGCTGTGGGGGTATCGCCTCGACGGCGACGATCCGGTGGCGTGGCAGGGCGATGTCATGATCGAAACGGCGGGCGAGCTGATCGACGCGGCGACATGGCCGGCGCCGCGATGAGCGAGCCGGTGCCCTCGCCATCGAGTGACGGCGCTGGCGACGGCGCAAGCGGCGACGCGCTCGACAGTTTTCTCGACAAGTTCCGCGCGCGCTGGCCCGAGTGGGCCGTGGTGCAGGTGTTCGTGCCGCAGCCGCAGCGCGAGGTCGTGCTGGCCTGGGCAACGCTGCTGCAGGAACTGACCGACGCAGCGTGGGGCGGCAGTGATCCGCGTCCCGGCGAGGCCAAGTTGGCATGGTGGGCCGAAGAGCTGCGCGGCTGGACGTTGGGCGCACGCCGCCATCCACTCGGCATCGCTCTGCAAAAATTGCCCGCGCCGTGGCTGACCTTGGCCACCGCGCTGCCGTACCTGCGCGAAAGCCGAGAACGCCCACGCGATCGCGACGACGCCTATTCCTCGCTGCGGCCGTTCGCGCACGCCGTCTCCGCCATCGAGTCGGCGCTGTTTGCCGGCGCGGAATCCCATCGCGCCGCCATCGGGTCTTCCGACCTGGACGAGCAGGCCGAACTCACCGTCACCGCTGGCCTGTTGTATTCGCGCCTGGCGCACGTTGGCGAGGCCGCCGCGCCACTGACGACGCTTGCCCGTGCGGATGGCCAGACGGTGGCCAGCGCATGGGCGGCCGAACTGCTGAAGGGCTGGCCCCCGGCCGCAGCGGCCACGCGGCCGCGCAGAGTGTGGTCGGCGCTTGCCCGCCAGCGCCTGCGCCGTGGCGATGCGGCGTTGCCGTTGCCGCCCTGGAGCGCCGTCCTGGCGGCCTGGCGCGGTGCCCGCAGCTGAGGCCGGCCGCGGCCCATCCCAGCGGCGGCCTCGCAACTGACTGTTGCAGGCCGCGCCAGCAAGGCGCTCACGACCGCCCGCTACAATGGCCCGGCTTGCGCTCCCCCGCGCCAACCCCAATACCCTTGCCGTGACCACGACCTCGCAAACCCCGCGCCGTCTCCCCGATGTCGCCTTCGACGCCGCCGCCGCGGCGCGAACGCTCGACTGGGTCGGCATGTCCAACATTGCCCTGCCGCTGCGCGTGGCATCGGCCGATGGCGACACCATGACGGTCGCCGCATCGGTCGATGTATCGGTCGACCTCAAGGACGCCAGCGCACGCGGCATCCACATGTCGCGCATGTACCTGCAACTGCAGACCGCCTTCGCCAGCGAAACGGTGACCCCGGCCGGCCTGCGCCGCGTGCTGCAGACGCTGATCGACAACCAGGGCGGCATCTCCAGCGCCGCGCGCCTGGTCGTCCGCTACGAACAGCTGTTGTTGCGCCAGGCCCTGGCCAGCGACAACGCCGGCTGGAAGCGCTACCCGGTCGAGATCGACGCCAGCCTGCGCGAAGGCCACCTGCACCTGGCGCTGCGCTTCGCGGTCGAGTACTCCAGCACGTGCCCGGCCTCGGCGGCGCTGTCGCGCCAGCTCAACGCCGAGCGTTTCGCCGAGGACTTCGCCGCCGCGCGGCCGCTGTCGAACGCGGTCGTCGGTGAGTGGCTGGCATCGGAGCGTGGCCTCGCCGCGACCCCGCATGCGCAGCGCAGCCGTGCCGACGTACGGGTGGAGCTGCGCCCGGCCTTCGACGAACTGCCGCTGGTGGCGCTGATCGATGCCCTCGAACAGGCCCTGGGCACTCCGGTGCAGACCGCGGTCAAGCGTGAAGACGAACAGGCCTTCGCCCGCCTCAACGCCGAGAACCTGATGTTCTGCGAGGACGCCGCCCGTCGTGTCGCCGCCGCCTTGTCGGCCGATCCGCGCATCGAGCGCTTCGACGCCGAAGTGGCTCACTTCGAGAGCCTGCACGCGCACGACGCCGTGGCCCGCGTCAGCGGGCAGGGCGCGCTCGCCTGAGAGTTTTCGCCGTGAAGGGCCTCTTCACGCCCTGACATCGCACGGTCTGCCGCCCCCGTTATTTCGACAGTAGGCATGCCCGCTCCGCCGGGCGGTTTCGCGACGGCCGTCTCAGTTGGGATATGCTCGACGCGTAACCAGGGGGCCGGTCCGGATCATGGGGAAACCCGCGCGACGGTGGTGGCAGGCAGCAGTTGCCGTGTTTGGAATGCTGGTGGCGACCTCAGTGTCGGCGCAGCTTTTCGACGTGGCCCGCCTCGACGGTGATCCGCTCCCGGTGCAGGTGCTGGCCGGCGAACTTGACGGCGAATTCGCCCAGGTCGAAGGCGAGTCGGTGTTCGAGACCTCGTCGCAGCCGCGCTGGTGGCGGTTGACCGCCCGTGAGGCGGTGGCTCCAGCCGATGCGCCCAATCTGGTTCTGCGCTTCCCGCACCTCAACCAGGTCGAGGTCTGGCGCCCAGGCGAGGCCATGCCGGTACGCCGGGGCCTGATCGGCGACGTCGCCGACCGCTCGGTCTCCACGCGGGCGCTGGTGGTGCCCCTGCCGCAGGGGCTCGCCACCGGCGAGCAGATCTACCTGCGCGTGCACATGCTCAGCCCGTCACCGATGCCGGTGGCGGTCGAATCGCTGGAGGAGGTGCATCGCCACGACCTGCGCCACGTCGCACTACGCACGCTGGTGCTGGGCACGTTGCTGGTGCTGGCGATGCTCGCTTTCGGTTTCTGGATCGGCATCGGCGAGCGCAGCTACCTCTATCTTTTCATTGCGATGTTCGCCCAGGCGCTGTACCAGGCCTGCATCGGCGGCGAACTCCGGATGCTGCCGTGGCTGGCCGACCTGATCGGCTACGACCCGCGCGTGGGCCGCATGTTCGGCATCATGACGGTGCTGGCCAGCAACAGCTTCCTGGCGTTCTACCTGAGCCTGCCCGAGCGGCAGCCACGCCTGATGAAGGTCCTGCATGGCTGCAATGCCCTGCTGCTGATCCTGATGCTCGCCACGGTCGGCAGTGCCGCCAGCGCGATCGCGCTGACCGGCAACCTGGTGCTGTTGGTTTCCGCGGCGATCATGTTCGTCGCCAGCGTCGTCGGCAGCTTCCAGCGCCAGCGCGAGGCGTATTTCATGCTGCTGTCGTGGTCACCGATGGTGGTGCTGGTGATCCTGCGGCTGGGCGAGCTGCTCGGCGGCTGGCGCAATCCGGAGTGGCTGGAGTACGCACTGCCGATTGGCTTTGCGCTGGGCGGACTGGTGCTCACCATCGGCCTGACCGACCACATGCACCAGTTGCGCCGCGACCGCGACCATGCCAGTCGCCTGGCCACGTACGACGTGCTGACCGGCGCGCTGACCCGCTCGGCGATCGAGGAACGCCTGGAAGCGCTGGTCGAGTCGGCGCAACGCGGGCGCCGGCCGCTGTCGGTGGTGTTCTTCGACGTCGACCACTTCAAGAAGATCAACGACGAGCACGGTCACCGCATCGGCGACCAGACCTTGCGCATCATCTCCCTGCGCACGCGCAACCGACTGCGAACCTACGACATGGTTGGCCGCTTTGGCGGCGACGAAATCCTGGTGGTGCTGCCCGACACGCAGTTGCGCGAGGCGCTTGGCGTGGCGGAAAACCTTCGCGTATCGGTCAATTGCCGACCACTGTCGATCGACGGCCGTCTGTTCCCGGCCACGCTCAGCCTCGGCGTTGCCGAGCTGCATCACGGTGAGAGCGTGGAGAAGCTGCTCGAGCGCGCCGACGCGGCGCTTTATGCGAGCAAGGAGACGGGCCGCGATCGCGTCACCGGCTACACCGCCTCGCGCCTGCGCGCGACCGCCGCGACGGTCTGACGCCGCGGCGTTACTTCGCTGCGGAAGACGAGCCGTTGCCGTGCTCGAGCACCAGCAACGGATCCATGCGCACGTCGAACCAGTTCATGCCCCAGTGCAGGTGCGGCCCGGTGGCGCGACCGGTGGCACCGACCTTGCCGATCACCTGGCCCTGCTCGACGCGGTCGCCGACCTTCACGTCGATCCGTGACAGATGCAGGAAGTTCGAGCTGACGCCGTGACCGTGGTCGATCAGCAGCGTGCCGCCGGTGAGGTACAGGTCCGGCGCGGCGAACGTCACCACGCCGGCGGCCGGTGCCTTGATCGGCGCGCCGGTCGGCGCGGCGATGTCCATGCCCGAGTGCGGTGACTTGGGCGTGCCGTTGTAGACGCGCTGGTTGCCGAAGCGACCGCTGATGCGGCCCTGCACGGGCCAGATGAATGTCTGCGCGTAGTCGTCGCGGTCGTCGTCGCGCACGCGCGCGGCGGTGACCTGCGCCTGTTCGCGCTCGATGCGCGCGGCGATCTCCGGCGGTGGATCGACGGTCTTGGGCGGCACGCCGTTGATGTTCTCCACCGGCCAGTCGCGCGCGGAAACGGCGATGGTGTTGACCATCGCGTCGCCGCTGCTGTCGGTGATCGTCACCGAGAGTGGGCCCTTGGCGTCGCGACCGACGCCGAACGCGAAGGTTCCATCCGGTGAAACGCGCAGTCGCCGGCCGTCGTACTCGACGATGGCATCGGGCGCGGCGAGGCCGATCACCAGCGAGCCCTGCGGTACGCTGGTCGGAAGGAACGCGGCGTGGAACTTCTGGTTCTGCTGCGCCGTCGCGGCTCCGGATAACACCAGCACCGCCAGCACCGCCGCAATGCGCAACCTCATCGATCGAAGGCCAGGCGCTGGCCCTGCGGCGTGCCGACCAGGCGCCGGCCGTCCCAGACCAGCTCGCCGTTGACCCAGGTCGAGGCAATGCGCGAGCGGAAGGTGGTGCCCTCGAACGGCGACCAGCCGCACTTCGACAGCACGTCCTCGCGCTGCACGGTGAACGGCGTGTCGTCGATCAGCACCAGGTCGGCGGCGTAGCCCTCGCGCAGGAAGCCGCGGCCCTGAACGTCGAACAACTGCGCCGGCGCATGGGCGAACTTCTGCACGACCTGGGCGGTGCTCAGGCGGCCTTCGTGGACCAGCTCCAGCGCGGCATTGAGTGCGTACTGCACCAGCGGCAGGCCGCTCGGTGCGGACGGGTAGGGACGTGCCTTTTCTTCCAGCGTGTGCGGCGCGTGGTCGGTGGCGAGCACGTCGATGACATCGTCGGCCAGCGCCTGGATGATCGCCTCGCGGTCGCTGGCATCCTTGATCGCCGGATTGCACTTGATCAGGTTGCCAAGACGCTCGTAGTCGGCGCGGTCGAAGCGGGTGAAATGGATGCAGGTCTCGGCGGTGATCCGCTTGCGGGTGCCGTCGCCGCGCAGCAGCGGGCCGCGTTCGAACAGCGCCAGCTCGTCGGCGGTGCTGATGTGCAGCACGTGCAGGCGCGAGTTGTGCTTCCTGGCCAGCGACAGCGCCAGTTGCGTCGACTTCATGCACGCTTCGCGCGAGCGGATGTCGGGATGGCAGGCCGGGGGGATGTCGTCGCCGTACTTGGCCTTGTAGCGGGCCATTTCGGCGTCGATCATCGGCGTGTCTTCACAGTGCGTGATGATCGGCGTCGGCGCGTCGCGGAAGATGCCGTTGAGGATGTCCGGGTTGTCGACCAGCATGTTGCCGGTGGAGGCGCCCATGAACACCTTGATGCCCGGCGCGGTGCGCGGATCCAGCGACTGGATCGCGGCGAGGTTGTCGTTGCTGGCGCCCATGTAGAAGCCGAAGTTGCCCCAGGCACGGCCGGTGGCGCGCTGGTACTTGTTCTCCAGCGCCGCCGCATCGAGCGTGGGCGGGTTGGTGTTGGGCATGTCCATGAAGGTGGTCAGGCCGCCGGCCACGGCCGCGGCCGACTCGGTCGCGATGTCGGCCTTGTACTCCATTCCCGGCTCGCGGAAGTGCACCTGGTCATCGATCATGCCAGGCAGCAGGCGGCGCCCGCCGGCGTCGACCACCGTTTCGCCGTCGCGGGCGGACAGTCCGCTACCGATCTGGGCGATGCGGCCGGCTTCGATGCGCAGGTCGCCGTCGAATTCGCGGCCTTCGTTGACCAGGCGGGCATTGACGATCAGTGTCGACATGTGTGCTTTCCATGGTGGGGCTTTGGCACCGGATCGTGCCCGCCGGGGTGCAGGGGATGACAGCGCAGAATCCGCCGGACGGCCAGCCAGCTGCCCTTGAGGGCGCCAAAACGGGCGACCGCCTGCATGGCGTATTCCGAGCAGGTGGGATGGAAACGACAACGCGGCCCGAGCAGTGGACTGATCCAGCGCTTGTAGCCGCGGAGCATGGCAATGAGGAGGCGGTCGATCACGATTCCTTAATGCGGTCAAGCACTTGAATGTGCGGTTGCCGCAGGTGCCGGGGCAGGGTATAACAGCGCGCTTTCCCGTCACAAGGCTTCGGGTTCCGGCGATCCATACTGGCTCGCTTGAACCGTGCGGAACCGGCACGATGTATGGCTCCGCACCGGCATTCCGGCACTTGTACGCCGTGATGCAAAGTCGGGCATGCTGTGGCCTATTGCACGCTGGCCTTAATTCAGCCTTCGAACCCAGGTTCGGAGGTCCTCAGGGGAACAGAAGGACAAGTCGCTCGTGGCAGTGAAAAAAACCGCGAAGAAGGCCGCCAAGGCCGTCAAGAAGACCGTAAAGCCGGCCGCGAAGAAGGCCGTGTCCAGCAAACCCGCAGCGAAGAAGGCGGTCGCCAAGAAGCCGGTCGCCAAGAAGGTCGCCAGCAAGAAGCCGGTCGCCAAGAAGGCGGCTCCGGCCAAGAAGCCGGTCGCCAAGAAGGCCGCGGTCGCCAAGAAGGCGCCGGTCAAGAAGGCGGCCGTCGCCAAGAAACCCGTCGCCAAGAAGGTAGTACCGGTCAAGAAGCCGGTCGCCAAAAAGGCGGCGCCCGTGAAGCCGGCCGCCAAGCCGGCAGCCGTCAAGACGGCAGTAGTAAAGCAAGCTCCCGCGAAGCAGGCCGTTCCGGCCAGGCCCGCGCCGAGCAAGGCCCTCCCCCGTAACGAGGGCAAGCCCGCCGCAAAGCCGGAGAGCAAGCCCGTCGTCGTCAAGAAACCCGCACCGCGTCCGGTCACCAAGTCAGCATCGGTGGAACCGGCCGTAAGCAAGCCTCAAGTTGCCAAGAATCCAGTGACGCAATCCGTATCCAACAAGGCGCCTGCGAAAGCGGCGGCCGCCAGTGTCCCAGCGACCAAAACCGCTCCACGTCCGACCGGCAAGGTAGCCGTCGCCGTCGTCGCCAAGCCGCAGGCCCCTGCGCCGAAAGGCAAGGTCAAGGTCGTGCCGTACTCCACCGATGAATCCAGCGGACGCCCCATCGTCCCGACGGGCTATCGCCCGGCGACGGACGAGGAGTACATGAATCCGCTCCAGCTCGAGTATTTCCGTCAGCGCCTGCTGCGTTGGCGCACGGATCTGGTCGAGGAATCCAAGCAGACCATCGAGAACCTCAAGGACGAAGTCCGCGATGTCGGCGACGAAGCCGAGCGTGCAACCCGCGAGACCGAGAACTCGCTGGAACTGCGCACCCGCGATCGTTACCGAAAGCTGATCAGCAAAATCGACAGCACGCTCAAGCGTGTCGATTCCGGTGACTACGGTTACTGCGTCGACACCGGCGAGGAAATCGGCCTGGAGCGCCTGGAGGCGCGCCTCACCGCCGAGCGCACGATCGATGCGCAGGAGCGCTGGGAGCACATGCAGAAGCAGATGGGCGACTGAGCCTGGCTCATCGACCTGAAGAAAAAGCCCGGCTTTGGCCGGGCTTTTTTTTGCTGTCAACGTCATCCCGGCGAATGCCGGGATCCATCTTGACGTTGCCTTTGCTTCGGAACGGCATCGGCCTTCGCGTCGGAACGGCGTCGTCCGCCGGGCCGGGGATTGCTCCGCCCCTTCGTCGGACATC
>NZ_VLNV01000037.1 GCF_009765215.1 Lysobacter prati
CTCTTCCGATCTAGGCGTGCCGAACGATTTTAGCAAACACACTCTAGTGGCTCGTTATAACGATTTAAACTCCACAGAAGAATGCTTTAAAAAAGGCGATGTGGGTTGTGTTATCATTGAACCCATTGCTGGGAATATGGGGTTAGTGCCGGCTCAAAAAGAGTTTTTATTGGGCTTAAAGGCTTTGTGTGAAAAATACCAAGCGGTGCTGATTTTAGATGAAGTAATGAGCGGGTTTAGAGCGAGTTTGAGCGGTTCACAAGAATTTTATGGTGTTGTGCCGGATTTGGTAACCTTTGGTAAGGTGATAGGCGCGGGGCTTCCTTTGGCGTGTTTTGGGGGGCGTGCGGAAATTATGGACTTGCTTTCGCCCATTGGAGGCGTGTATCAAGCAGGCACATTGAGCGGTAACCCCCTAGCGGTGTGCGCGGGGTTGAGTGCGCTTTATAAAATCAAAAGAGACAAAACCCTTTATACCCGCTTAAACGCTTTAGCCGTTCGTTTGACTCAAGGTTTAAAAAGGAGCGCTCAAAACTATAACATCGCTTTAGAGACGCTCAACAGAGGGAGTATGTTTGGCTTTTTCTTT
>NZ_VLNV01000038.1 GCF_009765215.1 Lysobacter prati
CTTTATTTTAGCGAGCAGTAGCGTGCTAGGGTTTTATTCGGTTTTAATGACTTATTTTGGCGTGAATTACTACCTTTCTGGCTTGCACAGCTATGCCGCAGGTGATCCCTTGCCGATCCCTACTTTTTTATACTTTTTGGTAGCGATACCTTTCGCTCTCGTGATCTTGGCGTATTTCAAACGCCATTTGAGTTTGCCTAAATTGGTTTAAAGGGTAAAAATGTTCCAACCCTTACTAGACGCCTTTATAGAAAGCGCTTCCATTGAAAAAATGGCCTCTAAATCTCCCCCCCCCCTAAAAATCGCTGTGGCGAATTGGTGGGGAGGCGCTGAAGAATTTAAAAAGAGTGCTCTGTATTTCATTTTAAGCCAACGCTACAAAATCACCCTCCACCAAAACCCCAACGAACTCTCCGATCTCGTCTTTGGCAGCCCCCTTGGATCAGCCAGAAAAATCTTATCCTATCAAAACGCTAAAAGGGTGTTTTATACCGGTGAGAACGAAGTCCCTAATTTCAACCTCTTTGATTACGCCATAGGCTTTGATGAATTGGACTTTAATGATCGT
>NZ_VLNV01000039.1 GCF_009765215.1 Lysobacter prati
GAATATGTAATCAGTAAATAAAAAAATCATAATTATTGTTATTATTTCCGTAATTTTTAGAGTTATAAAGGAGTAAGCCATGAAATTGTCATACCGTAATTAAATTGAAAAATTTTGCACTCTATTTTAGAGTGTAATTGCTCAAAGTTTTATCGGAGTAGAGTTAGTTATTCAGGAAAGGTTATTTATGCAGTGTTATCAAACTAGTTTTAGTGCATGTGTTGGTCAAACAGATACAGAAAATATTATTGGTCTTGGAACATATCAGTATTGCGTTGATCATAATGAATTTGAAAAATCACTGAGATTATTGGTTTTTCTGAGAATGAAGAAAAGAATGAATGAGATAAAAAGTTTTATGGAAGCTAACAAAATAGAACATGATATTTTTGATAAGCTAGTTGCCAATAAACTTATTACCTCATTCATACTAAATCCAAATGACAAACAAAACTTTATTAAAGCATGTCTGAGAGCTGTTCGTTAGAGCGCGAGAGCTTGGCGTTTGTTTGAGAATCAAAAGTCATCATTATCTGTGCGTTTGAAAAG
>NZ_VLNV01000010.1 GCF_009765215.1 Lysobacter prati
CCATCCATGGCCCACTGCTGCGCAATCCCCGACCCGGCGGACGACGCTTCGGCAAGTCATTACCCGGTCTTCGTCGACAAGCCGTCATCCCCGCGAAGTCGGGGGTCCAGCGTCGTTGCTCAGATGCTCGTCATCCCCGCGAAGGCGGGGATCCAAGGACGTTGCTCTCTGCTATTCGCGGCTCAACACTCACTCGCAGCCTGCACCAGCGCCAGATTCAACAGGCGAGCCTCGATCCGTTCACCCAAGCTGGATGGCGATGCCAGACCCATGCGCTGCAGCGCCTCGCTGTCGGTCTCCCGCGCCGACAGAGCACGCCAGAGCGTGCGCAATTTTCCCGAGCGCGTCGCCGTATTCGCCTTCAGCCACCCCAGCGCCTTCACGAGGCGCTGCTCTACCGCGGTGAAGTCACTGCCCAGCGGATAGTCGGGCAGGGTGCCGTTGCGGCGATACGGTTGCAGCGTGGCCTGCAACGACTGCGCAGTGTTGCCGGCTGCATCTGCGGGCAAGACGAAATCACGACGCAACTTGCCTGCATTGCGCGCGGTGTCCAGTAGCGACTGCTGGAAGCGCGCGTCGCAGATCGCCGCCATCGCCATGATGCAGTCCTCGTCGCTGCGGCCGTGCACGTCGGCGATGCCGTACTCGGTGATGTAGATGTCGCGCAGGTGACGCGGAATCGTCGTATGGCCGTAGTTCCAGACGATGTTGGAGGTGGTTGCGCCAGCGGACTCGCGGCTGGCGCGCAGCAGCAGCACCGAGCGTGCGTCGGGCAGGGCGTGGGCCATTGCCACGAAGTTGTACTGGCCGCCGACGCCGGAGACGACGCGGCCGTCCTCGAGCGCATCCGACACCGCCGCGCCCAACGCGGTCGCCATCATGCAGGTATTGAAGAAGCGGGCGTCGCGACGTTGCAGTCGCTCCAGGGCCTCGTCGCCGCCGTAGAGTTCATTGACCTCGCCGACGCGCTTCATGCCGATGCCGCGACGGTCCTCGTCGCTCAGGTCGCGCAGCCACTGGTAGAAGTCCGGTGAGCCCAGGTAGAAGGCGCCGTGCAGGAACTCGCCTTCGCGCTGCAGTCGCGCCAGGTCTTCCTCACTGGCATGGCCGTCGGCAACACGTTGCATCAACCCGCGATCGTCGACGACCTTGCGCGACAACACGCCGACCTCCACCAGGCGGCGGAAGCCTTCGTTGATCATCTCGCTGCAGCCGTAGAGGCCCAGCGCGAACGGCGCCAGCGTCGGGTCCTCGGCCTGTGCCGAGCCCAGTGCACGCAGCACCGCGCGATAGGCCGCGTTGTCCGTGTGGCGCAGGACTAGGGCGTGGCACAACGCATCGGCCAGCGCGCCGATTCCGATCTGCAGCGTGCCGCCGTCTCGCACCAGGGTGCTGGCGTGGAAGCCGATCGCGTAATCGACGTCGCTGACCGGTTGGCGCGGCAATCCGAACAGCTTCGGGTAGGGGCCCGGCGGTTGCACGATCGCGTCGAAGAAACTGGCGTCGACTTCCGCGCTGCCACCGAGCCAGGGAAGCTCCGGGTCGACCTCGGCGATCAGCAGCGGTCGCGGCAGGCCGCGGGCCGCGATCGCGTCGATGGCATCGAAGGTCAGGTCGGTGTTGCACGACAGCGACAACCGGCTGCCATCCGCCGAGCGCGCCACCTTCTGCACGATGGCGTTGACACCGCGATCGGCGAGTGCGCGGGCGACGTGGGTGTAGTTGAGGCTGGCGTAGCGCCGCTGCACCTGCGTCGAGCCGAGCATCGCGCCGGACTGCAGGTAGAACTCCTCGATCTCGATGTGCGATGGCAACGCGTCGCGCCTGGCCGCCTGCACGTAGGCCAGGCGCGGGAAGTCGTCACCGAAATGACGTTGCGCAAAAGGCTTGATGAAACGGGCTTCCAGTCCCTTGCCGCCGCCCGGCGGGTCCAGTGACAGCGCGGTATACAGATGCAGCGGGCGCGATGGATCCTTCTCGATACGTGCATACAGCGCGTTGAGCAGGCGATGCGGTTTTCCCAGTCCCAGCGGGGCGCCGACATGCACTGGGCCGTGGCGGGCGGTAAGCAGGAACTCGACCGCGGCGTCGAGCGAATCCAACAGGGTAGGGGCGGGGCGTTCGGTCATGGCGACAGCCTATGCGCCGTGTGTGTAGGCATTGCCAAGAAGAAACCTCACCTGCGCGCTGCCAGACGGGCAAGTTGCGAGCCTGCCAACAGCGCGGCGACGAATACAACCGACTCCACCGTGCCGTGCGCGAGGTTGGCCAGGGCCGGGCCGGGGCAGTAGCCCGCGATGCCCCAGCCGACGCCGAACAGCGCGCTGCCAAGCAGCAGGCGCCGGTCGATGGTCGCAGCCGGTGGTGCCGGCACCGGATCGCCGGACAACGTGCAGCCGCGGCGTCGTACCCAGGCGAAACCCGGCAATGAAACCGCCAGTGCACCGCCCATCACCAGCGCCAGCGAAGGATCCCAATGGCCGGCCAGGTCGAGGAAGTTCAGGACCTTGTCCGGATCGGTCATGCCCGACACTGCCAGACCCAGCCCGAACAGGACGCCGGCGATTGCGCCGTGGGCGATCAGTCTCATGCCACGCCTCCGATCACGTGGCGCAGCACGTATACGGTGAAGAAGGCTGTACCCATGAATACCAGCACTGCGAGCAGCGAGCGCTTCGACAGCCGCGCCAGTCCGCAGATGCCGTGTCCGCTGGTGCAGCCGTTGCCCAGGCGCGTGCCGAATCCGACCAGCAGGCCGGCGGCGATCAACCAGGGCAGCGGGAAGCCGTTGCGGCCCGGCGAGCCGGACCAGGCAAACCACGCACCCGCGGCGACGATCAATCCGACCAGGAACGCGACCCGCCAGCCGCGACCGGCATCGCCATCGACGGTGCTGTTGAGAATGCCGCTGATGCCGGCGATGCGGCCCAGCGCAAGCAGCAGCCAGGTGGCAGCCAGGCCGATCAGGGCTCCGCCAATCAGCGCCGAAACGGGTGTGAACTGGGTTGGCATCAGAATGTGTCGATCACAGCTGGTCGAGTGGAATCTTGAGGTAACGCACGCCGTTGTCCTCCGGCGGCGGCAACGCGCCGGCGCGGATGTTGGCCTGCACCGCGGGCAGGATCAGTGCCGGCATCGCCAGCGTCGCATCACGGGCCTCGCGCAGCGCGACGAACGCGTCCTCTTCGGTGCCCTCGCGGACATGGATGTTGTCGCGCTTCTGCGCACCGATGGTGGTTTCGCACGCCACTTCGCGACCGCCGGGGCCGTAATCGTGGCAGACGAACACACGCGTGTCGTCGGGCAGGGTGTGGAACAGGTGCCGTATCGAGCGGAACAGCGTGCGCGCATCGCCGCCGGGGAAATCGCAGCGTGCCGTGCCGGCATCGGGCATGAACAGCGAGTCGCCGGTGAACAGTGCATCGCCGATCAGGTAGGCACTGCTGTCGCAGGTGTGCCCGGGGACGGCGGTCACGCGCGCCTCGAGTGTGCCGATGCGGAACGGTTCGCCATCTTCGAACAAGTGGTCGAACTGCGAACCATCGACCGGGAAGTGCTCGCCCAGGTTGAAGATCGGGCGAAAGGTTTTCTGCACACTGCGGATGCCTTCACCGATCGCCAGACGGGCTTGTGGCCACTGTGACTTCAGCCAGTGGCCGCCGCTGAGATGGTCGGCGTGCGCATGCGTTTCCAGGATCCACTGCACCTGCAGGGCGTGATCGTGCACGTAGTCGAGCAGTTGCTGCGCCGATGCAGTTGAAGTGCGCCCGGCCTTCGCATCGAAATCCAGCACCGGGTCGATCACCGCCGCGGCCTGCCCGGCGGGTTCGTGCACGACATAACTCCAGGTGTTGCTGTCGGCGTGGAAGAACGGCTGGACGTGGGGTTTCATCGTCGTGTCCGTGGTGGAACCGTGCCGGCAGTCTAGGACGGTACGGCCCCTAGCGCCTGGCAAGCGCCGCGTTGAGGGTCGCCGCGAGCTCGGCGCCGGCAAGCCGCAGCTGCGCTTCGGCCACGGGGCGCCAAGCTTGCAGGTAGTCGGGGCCGATCTTTGCGCGGGCCGGGTAGAAGCCCGGCTGCCTGACTATCGCGCAGGAGGCCTCGGCCCAGGCCGCGGAGGGCGGCGGCAAGGGCTTGCCGGGCGTCAGCGTCGGCGCCGGCATCGCGCGCAGGCGCACCAGATAGGCCGGTTCGTCGAGGCCGGTGTTCTTGAGCATGCCGCTGTCCCACAGCGAATGCAGATTGCTGCCACGGTCGTCGAGGTTCACCTGGAAGTCATTGCCGCCCTTGTCGTGGCCATAACCGGCATGCAGCGGCTGGTGGACGTCACCGACGAAATGGACGACGAACTTCAGCGCCTGCAGACGTTCCGCCTTCGGTCGCCTGGTGTCGGCGAGGATCGCGGTCTGCGCGCGGATCGCCTCGACCACGCAGTCGCCGTTGCGGCAATGGCGCGGCTGCTCGTAGACGCAGCCGTCCTCGGCGATGTTGACGTAATGCCACTTGCTGGTGCGCTTGCCCAGGTCGGGGTCGTTCTCGCGGAGGTCGTCGGCCCAGTTGGCAATGCCGGCCAGGGTCGGGTCCGGTTCGCCTTCGAGCAGTTGCAGGGCGGCGGCTCGGGCTGCCGGGGTCATTCCGTCCCAGGCCAGCGACGCGACCAGGCGGTGGCCGAGCCGGCCCCACGCGGCAGCGGGGGCGGGCAGGAGGCTGAGGACAAGCAGGAAGGCAGTGAGGGCTCTGATCATGGCGCGCACTTTAGCCGACCTGCGATGACAGGCCTTTGCGTGTCGGGGCGTTCACGGCTGAACCGAGGCCCCGGAACGGCAAGGATCAGAACTTGATGATGTACGCAGCGCCGTAGACGATCGGGTCGATCGAAGCCGTGCCCAGCTTGGCGCCGTCCAGCGCGACGTCGGTGTCGATATCGATCCAGCGCGCATCGATGCGGATCGCACCGCGCTCGCCGACCGCGAAGTCGACGCCGGCATGCGCCGCCAAGCCCCAGGAATCGTCGAGCTTGAGCTTGCTGCCGGCCAGCGCGCCGGTGGTGTCCTCGCTGAAGAACGTCGTGTAGTTGATGCCCGCGCCAACAAACGGCGAGACCTTGCCTTGGCCGTTGAAGTGGTACTGCAACGAGACCGTCGGCGGCAGTTGCTTGGTGCTGCCGACCCGGCCCAGGCCGGCGATGTTGATGTCGTGCTCGAACGGCCAGGCGGCGAGCACTTCCACGCCGAGGTTGTCGCGCACGAAGTATTCGAAGGTCAGGCTCGGCTTGATGTCGTGGTCGACGTCGACGTCGAGGGTTCCGCCGGCCAGGCGGCCGTTGTCCGACTTGGGGTCGACGACGTGGACGCCGACGCCCAGGGTCCAGTCGCCGGCGGACTGGGCCAGGGCGGGCAGGGCGGCGGTGCCCAGGACCAGCGCGGCGGCGCAGGAAAGAAGCGGCTTGTGCATGGAGGAGGAGCCTTGTTGTGGGAGGGCTCCAGTGTCTGCAGGGGGCTGCGGACGCGCTTGATCCGGATCAAGTCACCTCGGCCGCGTCGCCCTAAACCGGGCGTGACCCTTTCATCCCGGCCCCGCGGGCGGGCCTGTTGGAATGGGCTGCCTGTTAGAATGGTTATTCCCGTCCATCCGCCGCGCCGGGCGCGGCTGCAGGAGTTTTCCAGCTATGACCATCAAGGTTGGTATCAACGGCTTCGGCCGCATCGGGCGCAACGTGCTGCGCTCGGCCGTGCAGAACTTCAATGGCGAGATCGAGATCGTCGCCATCAACGACCTGCTTGAGCCGGACTACCTGGCCTACATGCTCAGCTACGACTCCGTCCACGGCCGCTTCAAGGGCGACGTGAAGGTCGAGGGCAACACGCTGCTGGTCAACGGCAAGAAGATCCGCCTGACCCAGGAGCGCGATCCGGCCAACCTGAAGTGGGACGAGGTCGGCGCCGACGTCGTCATCGAGTCCACCGGTCTGTTCCTCGACAAGGTCACCGCGCAGAAGCATCTCGATGCCGGCGCGAAGAAGGTGGTGCTGTCGGCACCGTCCAAGGACGACACGCCGATGTTCGTCTACGGTGTGAACCACACCAAGTACAACGGCGAGGCGATTGTTTCCAACGCTTCGTGCACCACCAACTGCCTGGCGCCGATCGCCAAGGTGGTCAACGACAAGTGGGGCATCAAGCGCGGTCTGATGACCACGGTGCACGCTGCCACTGCGACGCAGAAGACCGTCGATGGTCCGTCCAACAAGGATTGGCGCGGTGGTCGCGGCATCCTCGAGAACATCATTCCGTCCAGCACCGGTGCGGCCAAGGCCGTCGGTGTGGTGATCCCGGAGCTCAACAAGAAGCTGACCGGCATGGCCTTCCGCGTGCCGACCTCCGACGTGTCGGTGGTCGATCTGACGGTCGAGTTGGAAAAGCCGGCAACCTACGCCGAGATCTGCGCGGAAATGAAGGCGCAGTCGGAAGGCGCGCTCAAGGGCATCCTGGGCTACACCGAGGACAAGGTCGTGGCGACCGACTTCCGCGGTGACGTGCGCACGTCGATCTTCGACGCCGAAGCCGGCATCGCGCTCGACGGCACCTTCGTCAAGCTGGTCAGCTGGTACGACAACGAGTGGGGCTACTCGAACAAGTGCCTCGAGATGGTCAAGGTTGTTGCTGCCAAGTAAGGCGCGTAGCTTTAGCGTCACAGACAAGGCCGGCTTTTTGCCGGCCTTGTTTTTTTCGGGCGTCGCGCTTGCGTCTGCGGCGCGGCGTCGTCCGTCGGGGCGGGTTTTGGGGTGAGCCTTCCGAACGGCGTCGTCCGCCGGGCCGGGGATTGCTCCGCCCCTTCGTCGGACATCCTGTCCGAAGGCGGGGCGCGGGACATCCATGTCCCGCTGCTGCGCAATCCCCGACCCGGCGGATGACGCTCTGCCGCTTCATTGCCCGGTCTTCGTCAGCCGTCATCCCCGCGAAGGCAGGGACCCAGTGACGTTGCTCTGCCGTCATTCCCGCGAAGGCGGCAATCCATGGACGTTGCTCTCGGCCTCCCAGGCTCCACCTTGATTTCCCAGCCAATAACCCCCAGTTGAAGAGCCATGAGCCACCCCCCACAGCTCGATGAGCACCAACTGGCGACCCTCGTAGACCGCTTCTATGAGCAGGTCCGCATCCACCCGGAACTGGGCCCGGTCTTCAATGCCGCCATCGACGACTGGCCCGAGCACAAACGGCTGCTGACGTCGTTCTGGTCGTCGGTCCTGCTGGGCACGCGCAGCTATCGCGGTCAGCCAATGTCCGCGCACCGGCCGCACCCGATCCGCCCCGAGCATTTCGACCAGTGGCTGGCGTTGTGGCAGACGACCGCTGAGTCTCTGCTCGCGCCCGAGCACGCCGCGCTGGCCTGCGAGCACGCCAACAAGATCGGCTACAGCCTGCGTTACGGCCTCGGATTGCAGGAACGCAAGGGCGCCCTGCCACTCGGCGTACCCCTTGCAGGAAGCGCTTAGCCGAACTTCTGCATCTTCGGCCACGCCTGCTGCCACGGTATGCGCAGGTCGCGGCAGATGAAGATGTCGGGGTGGTCGCGCGTTTCCTCGTTGGGCACGTTGTAGCGATTGCGCACCCGGCCGGCGAACACGCAATGGGCCGGTGCGTCGGCGATGTCCTCGGGTGAATCGCCGAGTACGATCACCGTCTGCGGCGGCGTCTCACCGTAGCCCTTGTACCAGTACGAATTGACCGGGCTGATCGCCACTGGCAAACCCAGCTTCGGTCCATACAGATTGATCGCGCCGGCCTCGCCGTAGTTGTTGGTGAACACCGCGGTGCGCGCGCGCTCGGCTGGCGGCAGGTCGTGGTAGATGCGCGCGACTTCCTCCACCAGTTCCGGCCAGCCGATCTGCTCGGCGAAGTTGTCGTGCGCCGCGCGGCTGATTCGCCAACCGGTCGAGTTGACTGCGGCAAACTGCAGGCCTATCAATCCGCTGCCGATGGCCATTGCCACCACCCACACGGTCAGCAGGGCGGTGCCGGTCAACGCGTAACCGGCGCGCAGCGGCCCCTGCCGATGCATGAACTGTTCGATCGCGACGCAACCGGCCGCAAGCAGCATTGGATAGGCCCCGGCCAGGTAGTACGAGCGGCCCTGGACGAGCACGAACAGCAACAGCGGTACCAGATACATCCACGCGACCACCGCGTAGCGCCGGCCAGCCTTGGACAGCACCAGCCACGCCAACCCGGCCAGCCAGACTGGCAGGGCCATGACCCCGGCGTTGCCGTACAGCTGCTCGATCAGGAAGTCGCGCGTCCGCCCGATGCGCACGTCACGCGCATGGATGAACTGCAGGAAATCCATTGAAATGAAGTCGTGCCGCCATTGCCATAGTGCATTGGGCAGGAACAGCAGCAGCGACAGCGCCGCTCCGAGCCACAGCCAGCGGCTGCGCAGGTGCGTGCGCAGCGGCGTCGCCAGGGTCGCTACTACTATCCCGGCGACACAGAACACCATCGTGTACTTGGTCAGCATGCCGACGCCGATGACCGCTCCGATAGCCAGCCACCACCGCGCGTCGCCGCTGTTGACCAGTCGCAGCATCAGCCAGGCCAGCAGCACCCACCACAGGTAGTCGAAGCTGACGTACTGCATCAGTCCACCGGACACCATCGAGAACGGTGCCAGGGCGGTGAACAACGCGGCGACTATCTGCGTGGCGCGGGTGCCACCCATCTCGCGCGCAATCAGGCCGGCGAGCACGGCGGCGATGCTCTGCGCCAGCGCGGCGAACACGCGGAAGCCGCTGAGCGAGTCGCCGAACAGTTCCAGCGAGGTCCATGCAAGTGCCGGCGTCAGCGGTGGGTAGGCGACGTAGCCCCAGGCCAGGCTGCGCGCATCGTCGAGCAGTGCGAGTTCGTCACGGTGGAAGCCATAGTGCTGGTTGCTGAAGAGCCGCAGGACGAACAGCGCGATCGCGATCAGGGCGAGCCAGACGACATGGCTGCGAGGCAGGCGCATTGGCATGGCAGCGGCGGTTCCCGTCGAGGATGCCGGCTATTTAGGCCTGCGCGCGGCCCGGATGCAATGGAGGCCGCCCGCCGTGGGGCGGGGCGGGCGGCTCCGTCGACGTCAGGCCGTGGCCAACGCCAGGCGCAGTTCGCGCGTGGCCTGGACCATCGCGCTCAGGGCCTTGCGTACCTCGGGCCAGCCGCGCGTCTTGAGGCCGCAGTCCGGGTTGACCCACAGCTGGGCTGCCGGAATCACCTGCAGCGCCTTGCCGAGCAATTCGCCGATCTCCACGGGCGACGGCACGCGCGGGGCGTGGATGTCGTACACGCCCGGGCCGATGCCGTTGGGGTAGCGGAACCGGGCGAAGGCGTCGAGCAGTTCCATCCGTGAGCGCGAGGTCTCGATCGAGATTACGTCGGCATCGAGCGCGGCGACCGCGTCGATGATGTCGTTGAACTCGGCATAGCACATGTGGGTATGGATCTGCGTGGTGTCCGCCACTGCACCGGCGGCCAGGCCGAATGCGTCCACCGCCCAGGCCAGGTACTGCGGCCAGTCCTCGCGCCGCAACGGCAGGCCTTCGCGCAAGGCCGGTTCGTCGATCTGGATGATGGCGATGCCGGCCGCTTCCAGTTCCAGCACTTCATCGCGCAAGGCAAGCGCGATCTGCCGGCAGGTGTCGGCGCGCGGCTGGTCGTCGCGCACGAACGACCACTGCAGGATGGTCACTGGCCCGGTCAGCATGCCCTTCACCGGGTACTGCGTACGCGACTGTGCGTAGCGGGTCCACTCCACGGTCATCGCACGCGGGCGGCTGACGTCGCCGTACAGCACCGGCGGCTTCACGCAGCGCGAGCCGTAGCTTTGCACCCAACCGTGGGAGGTGAAGGCGAAACCGTCGAGCTGCTCGCCGAAGTACTCGACCATGTCGTTGCGTTCGAACTCGCCGTGCACCAGCACGTCCAGTCCGATGGCCTCCTGTTCGCGCAGGCAGTTGTCGATCTCGCGCTCGAGGAATAAGCGGTAGCCGGCGTCATCGAGCTTGCCGGCCTTGTGGTCGGCGCGTGCCTTGCGCACCAGCGCCAGCTGCGGGAATGAACCGATCGTAGTAGTCGGCAGGGGCGGCAGTGACAGGCGGTCGTGTTGCAGTCGCGCGCGCTGCGGGTAGGGCATGGCGCGTCGGCTCATCGCCGGCACCAGGCCGGACATGCGCGCGCGGACCGTGGCGTTGCTGAGCTCCGGCGCATTGCGATGCGCGCTGCGTGCCGCCTGTGCGTTGGCGATCGCTGCCGCGGCGGCCGCATTGCCTGCATGGGCATCGGCAAGCAGTCGCAGCTCTTCCAGCTTCTGACGGGCAAAGGTCATGCCGCCGCGCAGGGGCTGTGGCAGCTTGCGCTCGAGCTCCAGGTCGATCGGCACGTGCAGCAGGGAACACGAGGGCGCCAGCCATCGCACGCGCGAACTCGCCGTGCGTACAAGCGCCAGCGCCGTGTCGAGGTCGGTGCGCCAGACGTTGCGACCGTCGACGACGCCAAGGCTCAGTTCGCGTTCGGCAGGCCACGCGTCCAGCACGCGCCCGAGCTGCTGCGGCGCGCGTGCGAGGTCAATGTGCAGTGCGTCCACCGGCAGTGCGGCGACCAGCTCCAGGTTGTCGCCAAGATCGCCGAAGTAGGTCGCGAGCAGGATCTGCGGACCGTCGGCCGCGGCCAGTGCGGCGAAGGTCCGACGATAGGCGTCGCGGTCATCGTCGCCCAGGTTGAGCACCAGGCAGGGTTCGTCGATCTGCACCCACGATGCACCTTCGGCCTTCAATTGCTGCAGCAGTTGCACATAGGCCGGCAGCAGCGCATCGAGCAACTCCAGCGGGCAGCCGCCGTCTTCCCGCTTGCCCAGTTTGAGGAACGACACCGGGCCGAGCAGCACCGGGCGCGCCTCCAGTCCGAGCGCCTGGGCTTCACGCAGTTCGGCCAGCGGCTTGTCGCCCCGCAGCCGGAACGTCTGGTCGACCTGGAACTGCGGGACGAGGTAGTGGTAGTTGCTGTCGAACCACTTGGTCATCTCCAGCGCGTGGAGGTCGTGGTGACCGTCCTGCATGCCGCGGGCGAGGGCGAAATAACCGGTCAACGGGTCTGCTTCGAACACGTCGCGGTGCGAGGGCGGGATGGCGTCGAACAGGACCGCGGTGTCGAGCACATGGTCGTACAGCGAGAAGTCGTTGCACGGAACGACATCGACGCCGGCATCGCGTGACAGCTGCCAGTGTCGGGCACGCAGTTCGCGTGCGGTTGCGTAAAGGTCTTCCGATGTCGTCTGGCCTTTCCAGAACGACTCGAGGGCCTGCTTGAGCTCGCGTCGCGCGCCGATGCGCGGGAAGCCGAGATGGGTTACCTGGATCATGGTGATGTACCTGCGATGCGTTATGCATGACGCAGGGCAACGAAGGAGGGCATGGGAACGCGCCCGCTGCCGCAAGCGGCGTCGGGACCGGGACCTGCCTTCGACCTTCGCCCCCGCGGGCGAACCGGCCGCGCGGCGCGAGCCGTGCGGTCGGGGGTCGGACGGAGGGCGGACCCTCCGGTCGGGGCAGGTCTTCGGGCTTGTGGGCGCGAGGAGTTTCGTCCTCTCCTACTGGCCATCGCTTCCCGGGCAAAGCCCAGTGCATGGATGGCGGTCGTTCCCATATACCGCTGCGGGGCAGCTCCGGAATTGGACTGGTGTCCGTACCGGATTCCCTCTGGCGCCGCCGGTTGCCCGGCGGTACTTGTCACATCGCTCCATCTTTATGAAGCGATGATCACCACGACGCCGCTACGTTAGCCCTGCGGGCAGGAGGCGTCAATCGGCGGATGGCTGCAGCGCGGGCACCGGCGTCGGCTGGCCGTGCAGGTCGAGCGCGACCATGGTGAAGCGGCCACGCGTGGCCAGCTGGATGTCGCCCGTCATCAGGTCCTCGCGGTGCATGTCGACTTCCACCTGCAGCGAGCTGCGGCCGGTGGCGACCACGCGCGCGACCAGCTCAACCAGGGCCCCCTTGGGCACGGCGACATGGAAGTCGATCTGTTCCGAACGCGCGGTCACCACGGTGCTGCGCGCATAGCGCGAGGCGGCGACGAAGGCGGCCTTGTCCATCCATGCCAGCGCCTGGCCACCGAACAGGGTGCCGAGGTGGTTGGTGTGGTCGGGGAAGACTATCTCGGTCATGCGCGCTTCGATGGGCGGCAGCGCACCTTCAGAACGCGGCATCGAAGGCGACCTCGCCCTGCACGCCGACCTGGTAGGCCGAGACGCGACGCTCGAAGAAGTTGGTCACTTCCTGCACGTCCTGCAGGTCCATGAAGGCGAACGGGTTGGTCGCGCCGAAGTGGCGCGGCATGCCCAGCTGCGCCAGGCGCTGGTCGGCGCAGTACTGCAGGTACTGGCGCATGTCCTTTGGCGAGAGGCCGGCGACGCCGCCCGACAGCACGTCCTGGGCGAACTGCATCTCGCACTCCACCGCTTCCTCCAGCATCAGCACGACCTGGCGCTGCAGTTCGTCGTCGAACAGTTCCGGCTGCTCGCTGCGCGCGGTGCGGATCACCTCGAAGGCGAAGGCCATGTGGCAGCTCTCGTCGCGGAACACCCAGTTGGTGCCCGAGGCCAGGCCGTGCAGCAGGCCGCGCGAACGCAGGTAGTAGACGTAGGCGAACGCGGCGAAGAAGAACAGGCCTTCGATGCAGCATGCGAAGCAGATCAGGTTGAGCAGGAACTGGCGACGCTGTTCAGTGGTTTCGATGCGGCGGATGTCCTGGATCGAATCGATCCACTTGAAGCAGAACTCGGCCTTGGCCCGGATCGAAGGGATGTTCTGCACCGCATCGAACGCCTTCGCACGCGCGACCGGGTCGGGCAGGTAGGTATCGAGCAGGGTCAGGTAGAACTGCACGTGCAGCGCTTCCTCGTACAGCTGCCGCGACAGGTACATGCGCGCCTCGGGCGCGTTGATGTGCTGGTACAGGTTCAGCACCAGGTTGTTGGCGACGATGCTGTCGCCGGTGGCGAAGAAGGCCACCAGGCGCTCGATCAGGTGGCGCTCGGCCGGCCCCAGCTTGTGCTTGAGGTCGTTGACGTCGAGCGAGAAGTCGACCTCCTCGACGGTCCAGGTGTTGCGGATCGCATCGCGGTACATCTCGTAGAACTGCGGGTAGCGCATCGGCCGCAGCGTGAGGTCGAAGCCGGGGTCGAGCAGACGGGTGTCGGTGGTCATGGAAATCCTTTGCAAGAAGTCCCTCTCCCCTGGTGGGAGAGGGTGGCGCGAAGCGCCGGGAGAGGGGGACGCTGGTGTTCTTCCTGGGGGGAGGGCGCGTCCCCTCTCCCTGGCGCCGTTGGCGCCTGTCCCTCTCCCCCAAGGGGAGAGGGAGGTTGGACTACTACTACTGGCAGGCCTCGCAGCTCTCCGGGTTCTCCAGCGAGCACGCCACCGCTTCGACTGCGGTGTACTCCGGCTTGGCCGTTTCGGCGACGCCGCTGACGGTGGCCTTGGCGATCTTCGTCGCCGGGCGCGAGCGCAGGTAGTAGGTGGTCTTGAGGCCCTTCTTCCAGGCGTACATGTACATCGACGACAGCTGGCCGATGTTCGGGCTCTCGATGAAGAGGTTCAGCGACTGGCTCTGGTCGATGAAGGCGCCGCGGTCGGCGGCCATGTCGATCAGCGATCGCATCGGCAGTTCCCAGGCGGTGCGGTAGACCGCGCGCAGCGACTCGGGAATCTGCGTGATGCCCTGGATCGAACCTTCGGCCATCTTGATGCGGTCGCGCAGTTCCGGCGTCCACAGGCCGAGCGTCTTGAGCTCCTCGGCGAGGTAGCGGTTGACGACGAGGAAGTCGCCAGACAGCGTCTCGCGCTTGAACAGGTTCGATATCTGCGGCTCGATGCACTCGTAGCAGCCGGCGATCGAGGCGATGGTCGCCGTCGGCGCGATCGCGATCAGCAGCGAGTTGCGCAGGCCGTGCTCGGCGATGCGGGCACGCAGGCCGTCCCAGCCATGCGCGTCCGAAGGCACCACGCCCCAGGCTTCGAACTGCAGCTCGCCTTGCGACGCGCGCGTGTCGGCGAAGGACGGATGGCGGCCGCGTTCCATCGCCAGCTCGTTCGAAGCAGACAGCGCATGGAAGTACACCGCCTCCGCGATCTGCCGGGACAGCGCACGCGCCCGGTCGGAATCGAACGGCATGCGCAGCTTGAAGAACACGTCCTGCAGGCCCATCACGCCCAGGCCGACCGGGCGCCACTTCAGATTGGCGCGACGCGCGGTCTCGATCGGGTAGAAGTTCAGGTCGATCACGCGGTCGAGCTGGCGCACGGCCAGGCGCACGGTCTCGGCCAGCTTCACGAAGTCAAAGCGACCGTCCTCGCCATGCACGGGACCTTCAGCAAACAGCTCGACGTGGTGTGACAGGTTGATCGAGCCCAGGTTGCACACCGCGGTCTCGTCCTGCGAGGTGACTTCCAGGATCTCGGTGCACAGGTTCGACAGGTGCACCACGTTGCCTTCGCGCAATGTCTGGTTGCAGGCACGATTGGACTTGTCCTTGAAGTTCATCCAGCCGTTGCCGGTCTGCGCCAGCGTCCGCACCATGCGGCTGTACAGTTCGCGCGCCTTGACCTGGCGCGCCGCCAGGCCGGCCACTTCCGCGGCGTGGTAGGCGCGGTCGAAGGCCTCGCCCCACAGGTCGGTCAGCTGCGGCACCCTGGCCGGATCAAACAGCGACCAGTCGCCGTCGGCCTCGACGCGACGCATGAATTCGTCGGGAATCCAGTTGGCCAGGTTGAGGTTGTGCGTGCGCCGCGCCTCGTCGCCGGTGTTGTCGCGCAGTTCGAGGAATTCCTCGACGTCGGCATGCCACGGCTCCAGGTACACGCAGGCCGCGCCCTTGCGCTTGCCGCCCTGGTTGACCGCTGCCACGGAGGCGTCGAGCGTCTTCAGCCACGGCACGATGCCGTTGCTCAGGCCGTTGGTCGAACGGATAAGTGATCCGCGCGAACGGATGCGGGTGTAGCTCAGGCCGATTCCGCCGCTGAACTTGCTCAGCTTGGCGACGTCCATGTAGCGCTTGTAGATGCTTTCCAGCGAATCCTCCGGCGAGTCGAGCAGGAAGCAGCTCGACAGCTGCTCGTGCGTGGTGCCGGAGTTGAACAGCGTCGGCGAGCTGGGGATGTAGTCCAGCTGCGCCATGCGCCGGTACAGCGCCAGCGCGTCGCCGACGTCCTCGCTCAGTGCGCAGGCGATGCGCAGGAAGAACTGCTGCGGCGTCTCGATCACCGTGCGCGCGGTCGGGTGGCGCAGCAGGTAGCGGTCGTAGAGCGTGCGCAGTCCGAAGTAGTCGAAACGCTGGTTGAGGGTCGGGTCGATCGCGTCGTTGAGCTTGCGCGCGTTGGCCTGGACGAAGGTGAGCAGGCGTTCGTTGATCAGGCCCAGGTCGAAGCCGCGCTGCACCGACTGCGAGAACGCGTGGATCTCGATGCCGGCGACTTCCTTCTCGATCACGCCGGCGAGCAGGCGTGCGGCGAGGCGGCCGTACTCGGGCTCTTCGGCAGTGAGCAGCGCCGCGGTACGGATCGACAGTTCGTCGAGCTCGCGCGTGGTCGCGCCGTCATACAGGCCGGAGATGGTGCGGGTGGCCACGCGCATCGGATCGACGGCGAACAGGCCTTCGCAGTTGCGCGTCACCGCGCGCACGATCTTGTTGAGGTCGACCGGGTCGCGGCGGCCGTTGCGCTTGGTCACCGTCATGGTGAGGTTGGCGGCCGGCGGGGTCAGGGTGAAGCCGGCGGGCTCGTTCTGTACAGAGCCGGCCTGCGCAATGGTGGCGGCAGGCTTGCTCGCGGCAGGCGCGTCGGTGGTGGTGGTCATGGCGATGGCTCCGGTGCGTGGGCGCACGGCTCGTCGTCCTTCCCTCGAAGGGCGGCGTGGCGCGGGTGTTCCGGAGATTGCGGTTGCGGCGTCGCGCAGGCCGAGACGGACCCGCGGCGGCGAGCGCGTCCGTTCGACTGCAACGGGCGCCACCGTGCGACACCGACCGTCTTCCCTCCGAAGACTCGCTGGCCGGTCACCGCGCGGTGTGCAACGCGCGGTTGTCGGCAGGTCTTCGGGCTCTGGACGCGAGGACTGTGGGAGCGGCTTCAGCCGCGAGGATCACAGTGCACCTCACCTACTGACCGTCGCTTCCCAGGCCCATGCCCAGTGCCATGACGGCGTTCGTTTCCACTACCGCTGCGGGGCAGCGCCGGAGTTGGCCGCTCGCTCGTGAGCGTGGCCGCACCGGACTTCCCTTTTAAGCCGACCGCGAGGTCGGCACCGACGGCCACAACATAGTGGGGGTTGATGGATCCGTCAACGCTAAATGTTGCGGATAAGTCTTGGGCGAGTGGCGGTGCGGATTTGCCGTGCGGGGGTATCGAAGGGACAATGCGCGTCTCGCTGGAAACCCATCCCCTCCCAATCCTCCCCTTGCAGGGGAGGGCTTCAAAGGCCAATGCCCATGTCCATCCTCCGCATGTCCGACCTCGATCTCGCCGGCAAGCGCGTGCTGATCCGAGAAGATCTCAACGTGCCGATCGACGGCGGTCGCATCACCTCCGAGCAGCGCATCACCGCGGCCGTGCCGACGATGAAGCTGGCGCTGGAAAAAGGCGCTGCGGTGATGGTTACCTCGCACCTGGGGCGGCCGAAGGAGGGCGTCTGGAGCGAGGCCGATTCGCTGGCACCTGTCGCCAAACGACTGTCGGAGCTGCTCGGCATCGACGTGCCGCTGGTCAAGGACTGGGTTGACGGCGTCGACGTCGCACCGGGCCAGCTGGTGCTGCTCGAGAACTGCCGCATGAACGTCGGTGAGGGCAACGACGACGAAGCGCTGTCGAAGAAGTACGCGGCGCTGTGCGACGTCTTCGTCATGGATGCCTTCGGCACTGCCCATCGTGCGCAGGCGTCGACTCACGGCGCGATCCGCTTCGCCAAGGTCGCCGCCGGCGGCCCGCTGCTGATGGCCGAGCTCGATGCGCTGGCCAAGGCGCTCGACAACCCGGCGCGGCCGCTGCTGGCGATCGTCGCCGGCTCCAAGGTCTCGACCAAGCTTGAACTGCTGTCGTCGCTGGTCAGCAAGGTCGACCAGCTGATCGTCGGCGGCGGCATCGCCAACACCTTCATTGCGGCGATGGGCCATGGCGTCGGCAAGTCGCTGGTCGAGAACGACCTGGTCGACACCGCCAGGAAGATCATGGCCGACGCCAAGGCGCGCGGCGCCGACATCCCGGTGCCGACCGACGTCGTGATCGCGCCGGCTTTCTCCGCCGATGCACCGGCCACGGTCAAGGCCGTCGATGCCGTCGGCGCCGACGACATGATCCTCGACATCGGTCCGGACACCGCGGCGCGCTACGCCGAGCTGATCAAGGCTGCCGGCACCGTGGTCTGGAACGGCCCGGTCGGTGTGTTCGAGTTCGACGCGTTCGGCAAGGGCACTGAAACCCTGGCGCGCGCGATCGCCTCCAGCAAGGCGTTCTCCATTGCTGGCGGCGGCGACACCTTGGCCGCGGTCGACAAGTACGGGATCGAGCAGGACGTGTCCTACATCTCCACCGGCGGCGGCGCCTTCCTCGAGTTCCTCGAAGGCAAGGAACTGCCGGCGGTGACCGCGCTCAAGACGCGCGGCTGAGGCCGTCACCGTAATGGCAACCGTCTTCTTCGACATGGACGGCACCCTGATCGACTCGGCCGTCGGCATCACACGCTGCGTCGAGTACGCGCTGGTGAAGATGGGCCTGCCGGTACCGCCGCAGTCGGAATTGCGGCGCTGGATTGGTCCGGCCTTGCGCACCAGCTTCGGCCCGCTGCTCGACGATCCGCAGGACGTCGAGCAGGCGGTGCTGCACTACCGCGACCGCTTCGAGAGCGATGGCTGGGCCGAGCACGAGATCTATTCCGGCATCGGCGAGACGATCGAGGCGCTGCACGCGGCAGGGCACCGCCTGGCGGTGGTCACCGCCAAGAACGAACCGCACGCACGCAAGATCGCCGCGCACCTGCCGTTCGGGCATCGATTCGACGACATCGTCGGCGCGACCCTGGACGGTCGCATCAGCCACAAGGACCAGCTGATCGCGGAGGCGCTGCGGCGCTTCGACATCGATGCCGGGGAGTGCTGGATGATCGGCGACCGGCGCATGGACATCGAAGGGGCGAGGCACCACGGCATGCGCAATGTCGGGGTGTTGTGGGGGTTCGGCGGCGAGGCCGAACTGCGTGAGGCAGGGGCGCTGCACCTGGCGGCTGCGCCGGGCGAGTTGCAGGGGCTGCTGGCGGCCTGAGCGCGGCTTCGTGAAGGGGAGGGGTGGTCTGCTTTTGGTGGGGTGATTCCAGACCACTTCCCCACATCCCCCGCGGTATGGACGCCCCGCATCGCAATTGCATGCGTATTCAATTCGAATGAACGCACAGCTGTGCTAGCGTCGCCCGAATCATTTGACACGCACCAGGCGAAGCAGCATTCGATGACGACCACCCAGCGCCGCACCAAGATCCTCGCCACCCTCGGCCCGGCCACCGATCCGCCGGGCGTCCTCGACGCACTGCTCACTGCCGGCGTCGACGTAGTCCGACTCAACTTCTCCCACGGCGACCCGTCCTCGCAGGTCGCCCGCGCCGAAGCCGTGCGCGAAGCCGCCAAGCGGGTCGGCGTCGAAGTGGGCATCCTTGCCGACCTGCCCGGTCCGAAGATCCGCATCGAGCGCTTCGCCGATGGCAAGGTCCTGCTCAAGGCCGGCGATCGCTTCGACCTGGTGGCCAGCGTCGATGCACCCATGGGCAGCCTGCGCGAAGTCGGCGTGAGCTACCTCGGCCTGCCCAACGACGTGCGCCCCGGCGACGTGCTCCTGCTCGACGATGGCCTGCTGCAGCTGCGCGTGGGTGCGATCGAGGGCGAGCGCATCATCACCACCGTCCTCAACGACGGCGCGCTGTCGGACCGCAAGGGCCTCAACAAGCAGGGCGGCGGCCTGTCGCTGGGCGCGCTGACCGAGCGTGACAAGGAACTGATCCTGGTCGCCGCCGAACTGGGCGCGGATTTCATCGCGGTGTCGTTCTGCCGCAACGCCGAAGACATGAACGAGGCGCGCCGCATCGCCCGCGCTGCCGGCTGCGATGCCGCGCTGGTGTCGAAGATCGAGCGTGCCGAGGCGATCGAGAACCTGTCGGAGATCGTCGACGCCAGCGACGTGGTCATGGTCGCCCGCGGCGACCTGGGCGTGGAGATCGGCGACGCCGAACTGCCTGGCCTGCAGAAAAAGATCATCCGCGAGGCACTGGAGCGCAACCGCGTGGTGATCACCGCCACGCAGATGCTGCAGTCGATGGTCGACAGCCCGATCCCGACCCGCGCCGAGGTCCTCGACGTCGCCAACGCCGTGATCGACGGTACCGACGCGGTCATGCTGTCGCAGGAATCGGCCGCCGGCCGTTATCCCGTGAAAGCAGTTGAGGCGATGGCACGCATCTGCCTGGGCGCCGAGCGTCAGTTCAACCGCGACACCGATTACGAGGCTGCCCCGCGCAACCTCGAGCGTGCCGACCAGGCGATTGCGATGGCGGCGATGTTCCTGTCCGAGCACATCGGCGTGCGCGCGATCGTCGCCATGACCGAATCGGGGGGCACCGCGCGCTTCCTGTCGCGCTTCCGCTCGCAGGTGCCGATCTTCGCGATGTCGCGGCATGACGGCGCGCGCCGTCGCATGACGATGATGCGCGACGTGGTGGCCTACGACTTCGACAGCCGCGGCCTGACCTCGCGCGACGCCGCGCGCAGCGCCATCAAGCAGTTGTTCGACCAGGATCGACTCAGCGCCGGCGACCGCGTGATGTTCACCAGCGGCGACCACATGGAGCGTCACGGCGCGACCAATACGCTGCGCCTGTTGCAGGTCGGAGCCGACGGTACGGCGGAAGGACTCGGCGAGCTTTGAGTCGCCGTTGACGGAGCCGGCAGCAGCCGGCTCCCATCAATGCAGTTGTGTTTGCGAAGGCGGCGTGATGGCCGCCGCATAATGGCGGCCGCGTTGGCGATAGCAATCCCTCACCAGGGGAATTGCCGTGGCAACCGTCAGGATCGATGGTCCTTGCCGCACGTCGCGCCTGCTGCGCGGCTTTGCGACGATAGCCGCAAGCATCGCGTTGTGCGCTTGCACGACGGTGGGAACGCATACCCAGCAGCGCTTCGCGATCGAGTACGGGCCGCCTGTGCAGATGCGTGTGTGCGTGCTGCACACCGGCGACGTCAGCGAGCAGCGCATCGACAAGCTGATCGCGGCCGTCAACCAGGAATTCAAACCCTACGGCATCGAAGTGGTGGTGCCATGGGTGCGGCCCTGGACGCGCTCCGGCTTCGCCCATCGCAGCCTGTTCGACGATGTCATCGCGCACGAACTCGAGGCGCCGTGTGATCGCCTGGTCGCGTTCGTCGATCGCAACGCGGGCGATTTCCTGTGGGGCCTGCTGATGCCGGAAGTGCTCGGCAGCGTCGACGATCCCACGCATACGCGCGGCTATGTCGTGGCCACGCAGGTGTCGCTCAACCAGGTGTTCACGCCGCCGGGCAAGGCCACCGTGCACGAGTTCTACCACCTGCTCGGTTGCCCGCACGCCGGTGAGTTGACCGCTTGCTACGCGCAGATCGCGGCACTCAAGCGCAGCATCGATCCGGCCGCCGATTTCTTCCCGGGCGTGGACGAGTACGGCCAGCCGCTGAAGACGCGCGATGAAGCCAATCACACGTTGCGCCAGGCCATCGCCGGGCAGTGAGTCGGCGCGGGCCGACAACGGAGCCTGAAACTGGTATTGAAATTCGGGGTGTCGATCGCGCAAGTCATTGATTCACCGTGGCCGAGCCCGGGCGGGAATGCTGCGCTGCCGCTATAATGCCGGGCTTCCCACCGCTCCCGCAGGACGTCTCATGAGCATCGAACAGCTTGCCGAAACCGCCCAGGCCATGGTGGCCCCGGGCAAGGGCATCATCGCCATCGATGAGTCCACCAGCACCATTGCCAAGCGCTTTGCCGGCGTGGGCATCGAGAACACCGAAGAGAATCGCCGCGCCTACCGCGAGCTGCTGCTGGCCACGCCCAAGCTGAACGACTACATCTCCGGCGCGATCCTGTTCGACGAGACGATTCGTCAGTCGACCAAGAGCGGAATTCCGTTCGCCAAGTACATGTCCGACAACGGCATGATCCCGGGCATCAAGGTCGACAAGGGCACCCATGCCCTGGCCGGCTTCCCGGGCGAAGTGGTCACCGAAGGCCTCGATGGCCTGCGTGCGCGCCTGGAGGAGTACTACAAGCTCGGTGCGCGTTTCGCCAAGTGGCGCGCGGTGATCAACATCAGTGACGACTCGCCGTCGGGCACCTGCATCGATGCCAACGCCCATGCGCTGGCCCGCTATGCGGCGCTGTGCCAGGAGCAGGGCCTGGTGCCGATGGTCGAGCCGGAAGTGATCATGGACGGTTCGCACGACATCGAGACCTGCTACGAGGTCACCGAGGTCACGCTGCGTTCGCTGTTCGCTTCGCTGTACGAGCACAACGTGATGCTGGAAGGCACCATCCTGAAGGCGTCGATGATCCTGCCGGGCACCACCAGCGGCGAGAAGGCCAGCGTCGAGGACGTTGCCGCGGCAACCCTGCAGTGCCTGAAGTCGACTGTGCCGGCGACGCTGCCGGGCATCGTGTTCCTGTCCGGTGGCCAGGCCGACGAGGACGCCACCGCGCACCTCAACGCCATGAACCAGATGGGCCCGAACCCGTGGCCGCTGTCGTTCTCCTACGGCCGCGCCATGCAGCAGGCGGCTCTGAAGCTGTGGTCGCAGGACCTGGTCAACAACTTCGCCAAGGCCCAGCAGACGGTGTACGAGCGCGCTCGTGACAACGGTCTGGCCGCGCTTGGCCAGTGGAAGAACGCCGCGTAAGCGTCGCGTTTGCTGACCCGCAGGAAAGCCGGCCTTGTGCCGGCTTTTTTGTTGCGGTGTGGTGGCTGCCTGCGTGCCTGCGTGCCTGCGTGCCTGCGTGCGGCCTGCGCGTGGCGTGCGGGGGCGTGCCGGCTTCGGAAAGGCGCCGTCCGCCGGCCCTGGGATTGCTCCGCCCCTTCGTCGGACATCCTGTCCGAAGGCGGGGCGTGGGCCATCCATGGCCCACTGCTGCGCAATCCCAGGACCGGCGGACGACGCTCCGGCGCGTGGATGCACGGTCTTCGTTTGACGGCAGCACCACAGGCAATTGCCGCACTCAACCGTCATCACGGCGAACGCCCGAACCCAAGCCCGCGAGTATTCCAACTCCTTCACCGTCATCCCGGCGAACGCCGGGATCCAGGCCGCCACGTCTCCAGCCCCATCACGTCATCCCGGCGAACGCCGGGATCCATCTGCCTTGGCTCTGGCATCGAATCAACAAAACTCGGTGCACACCTTTGCAGGAATGGCGGCTCTTTCAAACGAAGACAGGCCAATGAATTGGCAGAGCGTTGTCCGCCGGGTCGGGGATTGCGCAGCAGCGGGACATGGATGTCCCGCGCCCCGCCTTCGGACAGGATGTCCGACGAAGGGGCGGAGCAATCCCCGGCCCGGCGGACAACGCCGTGCCGCAGACGGACACCGTTCCGCAGACGGACCCCGCCACGCCGCAGACGGACGCCGTAACGCCACAGACGAAAGCGACACCCCCTTTACGCCGCTTTAACACGACGCCTTAACACGCCGTGGGTTACGAAGGACGCCGACGTTGAGAGTTCGCATTCCTGGCCGATTTGAGCTGGATCAAGGAAGCGAATGGGGCGGGGCGTCATCCTCGCTGCGAACGGAATGGATTTTCGTGACGGAGCCAGCCATGGGCCAGCCAGACGATGCAGTCATCAAGCGGCGCGAACGCATCGCGTTCCTGCTGCTGACCGCGGTGGTGTTCCCGCTGATGACGGTCATGTTCGTCGCCGGCTACGGCTTCCTCGTCTGGATCTACCAGATGTTCGCCGGCCCGCCGACGGGGCACTGACGTGTCCGCCGTGCCGAACCGCTCACGTCGCGCGCTGCTGCTGGGGCGCAGCCAGGGCCGCGCGCCCCTGCGCCCGCCGTGGGCGTTGGCCGAAGCCGACTTCGTCGACGTCTGCACCGCCTGCGGCGCCTGTGTCGAACGCTGCCCGGAGCAGGTACTCGTGCGCGGTGCCGCCGGCTACCCGGTGTTCGACCCGCGCCTGGGCGAGTGCACGTTCTGCGGCGATTGCGCCGACGCCTGCCAGCCCCGCGCGATCGACCGCACGGCCACCGACGTTCCGTGGCGCACGCTGGCCAGCGCCGGCGATGCCTGCCTGCCGCGTCATGGCGTGGTCTGTTCGAGTTGTCGCGATGCCTGCCCGGAGCGGGCGATCGCTTTTCCCCTTTCGATTTCCGTGCCCACGCCCGTCATCGACCCCGCGCGCTGCAACGGCTGCGGCGCCTGCGTGAGCGTGTGCCCGGTCGACGCAGTGACATTGATGCAGCTGGAGCAGGCATGAGCAGCGACCCGCGCGCCACCGAAGTCCACATCGCCAGCTTCGTAGTCCAGCACCGGGACGAAGCCGCCCCCGCGCTCGCCACCTGGATCGCCGACAGCGACGACATGGAACTGGCGCGCAGCGAGGGCACCCGCAGCATCGTGCTGTGCGAATGCGCTGACCAGTACGCGCTGCTCGATCGCATCGAAGCCCTGCGCGCCGTGCCGGGCGTACTCAACGTGCTGCTGGTCTACCACCACGCCGAACCGGGCGAAGCGCTCGACGCGCCCATGCCCACACTTACCGTCACCGGAGTCGCGCCATGACCACCCGTCGCGAGTTCATCCGCAACACCGCGGTCACCACCGCCGCCGCTGCAGCCGGGATGTCCCTGCCGAGCGGCGCCGCCAACATCGTCACCGAAGGCGACCTGACCACGCTGAAGTGGAGCAAGGCACCGTGCCGGTTCTGCGGCACCGGCTGCGGCGTCAACGTCGCCGTCAAGGGCGGTCGCGTAGTGGCTACGCACGGCGATGTCCATGCCGAGGTCAACCGCGGCATCAACTGCATCAAAGGCTACTTCCTGTCGAAGATCATGTACGGCAACGACCGCCTGACCAAACCGCTGCTGCGCAAGACGAACGGCGTCTATGCCAAGGATGGTGACTTCGTCGAGGTCGAGTGGGACGAGGCCTTCGACGTCATGGCCGCGCAGTTCAAGCGCGTGCTCAAGAACAAGGGCGGTGACGCGATCGGCATGTTCGGTTCCGGCCAGTGGACCATCTTCGAGGGCTACGCCGCCAACAAGCTGATGAAGGCCGGATTCCGCAGCAACCACATCGATCCCAACGCGCGTCATTGCATGGCTTCGGCGGTGATGGGCTTCATGCGCACCTTCGGCATGGACGAGCCGATGGGCTGCTACGACGACTTCGAGCACGCCGACGCGTTCGTGCTGTGGGGCTCGAACATGGCCGAGATGCACCCGATCCTGTGGACCCGGGTGACCGATCGCCGCCTGACCAACCCCAACGTCAGGGTTGCCGTGCTGTCCACGTTCGAGCATCGCAGCTTCGAGCTGGTCGACATTCCGATCATTTTCAAGCCGCAGACCGACCTGGTCATCCTCAACTACATCGCCAACTACATCATCAAAAACGGCAAGGTCAACAAGGACTTCGTCGACAAGCACACCAGTTTCAAGCAGGGCAATGACGACATCGGCTACGGCCTGCGTCCGGAGCACCCGCTGGAGGTGAAGGCCAAGAACGCCAAGGATGCCAACGGCGGCAAGGTGATCGACTTCGCGCAGTTCGCCGCGTTCGTGGCGCCGTACACGCTGGAGAAGACGGTCGAGATGACCGGCGTGGAAGCCGGCTGGCTGCAGAAGCTCGCCGAGCTCTACGCCGACCCGAAGATCAAGGTCACCTCGTTCTGGACCATGGGCTTCAACCAGCACACACGCGGCGTGTGGGCCAACAACATGGTCTACAACCTGCACCTGCTGACCGGCAAGATTGCCACGCCCGGCAACAGCCCGTTCTCGCTGACGGGGCAGCCGTCGGCCTGCGGCACCGCGCGCGAGGTCGGCACCTTCAGCCATCGCCTGCCGGCCGACATGGTCGTGACCAACCCCGAGCACCGAAAGCACGCCGAGGAGATCTGGAAGATCCCGCACGGCATCATCAAGGCCAAGCCCGGTTACCACGCGGTCGAGCAGAACCGCGCACTCAAGGACGGCAAGCTCAATGCCTACTGGGTGCAGGTCAACAACAACATGCAGGCCGCGGCCAACCTGCGCGAGGAAACCTGGCCGGGCTACCGCAATCCGGACAACTTCATCGTCGTCTCCGATGCCTATCCGACCGTGACCGCGCAGGCCGCCGACCTGGTGTTGCCGGCGGCGATGTGGGTGGAGAAGGAGGGCGCGTACGGCAACGCCGAACGCCGCACCCAGTTCTGGCATCAGCTGGTCGATGCGCCGGCGCAGGCGCGCTCGGACCTGTGGCAGCTGATGGAATTCTCCAAGCGCTTCACCACCGACGAGTGCTGGCCGGCGGACATCCTCGCCGCCAACCCGGAGTTCAAGGGCAAGACCCTGTACGACGTGCTGTACCGCAATGGCAACGTCGACAAGTTCCCGCTGGAGGACATCGAGAAGGGCTACGCCAACGACGAGTCCACCCACTTCGGCTACTACGTGCAGAAGGGGTTGTTCGAGGAGTACGCCGCTTTCGGTCGTGGCCACGGCCATGACCTGGCTCCGTTCGACGACTACCACCGCACGCGCGGCCTGCGCTGGCCGGTGGTCGACGGCAAGGAAACACGCTGGCGCTATCGCGAAGGCACCGATCCCTACGTCAAGGCTGGCACCGGCTATCAGTTCTATGGAAACAAGGACAACCGCGCGGTGATCTGGGCGCTGCCCTACGAGCCGCCCGCCGAGTCGCCGGACAAGGAATACGACATGTGGCTGGTGACCGGGCGCGTGCTCGAGCACTGGCATTCGGGCTCGATGACCATGCGCGTGCCGGAGCTGTACCGCAGCTTCCCGACTGCGGTGATCTTCATGAATCCCGACGACGCCAAGGCGCGCGGCCTCAAGCGTGGTGACGACGTGCGGGTGGTTTCACGCCGCGGCGAGATGCGCACGCGGGTGGAGACGCGCGGCCGCAACCGCATGCCACCGGGCGTGGTGTTCGTGCCGTGGTTCGATGCCGGGCAGCTGATCAACAAGGTCACGCTCGACGCCACCGATCCGATCTCCAAGCAGACCGATTACAAGAAATGCGCGGTCAAGGTACTGGGCGCCTAGGAGGGCATCGCCATGCGCAGCAAGCCATTGTGGATCGCAGTCGGCATGACGATCGGGTTGATGGCCGTGATCTTCTTCGCCGGCTGGGTGTTCGGCCGGATGGTCGGTAAGCATCAGCGCGCGATGGAACCGCGGGTGGCAGCGGTTGCGCCGGTGTCGGAGGAATCCGCAATCGGCCGAACCGGCGCGCGCCAGCTCGACGCGCTGCGCCGGGGCGTGCCGGTCGACCAGGAGGCGGCGCCTCTGCCGATGGCGCGGGTGGAGAACGTCGACCGCAAGCGCGAGCGCGCCTACCCGATGCAGCCGCCGACCATCCCGCATGCCATCGACGGCTACCAGGTCGACATGAACAGCAATCGCTGCATGCTCTGCCACGCCCGCGCCAACGCCGAGAAGTTCCAGGCGCCGCCGGTCAGCGTGACCCACTACATGGACCGCGACGACCAGTTCCTGGCTTCGATCTCGCCACGCCGTTACTTCTGCAACCAGTGCCATGTGGTGCAGACCGACGCGCCCGTGCTGGTCGCCAACAACTTCGAAGACATCGACAAGGTCCTGGCGGCCGCTGAAGCAAAGGGGAGCCAGTGATGTTCCGGCGCTGGTGGGAGCGACTCAAACCGTACCTGCGCACCCTGCGCTCGCCCAGCGTGCATTACAGCCTGGGCTTCCTGGTGGCGGCGGGGTTCGTCGCCGGCATCCTGTTCTGGGGTGGGTTCAACACCGCGCTGGAGGCGACCAACACCGAGAAGTTCTGCACCGGTTGCCACGAAATGCACGACAACGTGTATCAGGAACTCAAGTCGACGATCCACTACAGCAACCGTTCCGGTGTACGCGCGACCTGCCCGGACTGCCACGTCCCGCATCAGTGGACCGACAAGATCGCGCGCAAGATGCAGGCGTCGAAGGAAGTGTGGGGCAAGCTCTTCGGCACCATCAACACGCGCGAGAAGTTCCTCGACCATCGCCTGGAGCTGGCAATGCACGAATGGTCGCGGTTGAAAGCGAACGACTCGCTGGAATGCCGCAACTGCCACGACTACGACTCGATGGACCTGACCCGACAGGGATCGCGCGCAGCGCAGATCCACAAGCGCTGGCTGTTCACCGGCGAGAAGACCTGCATCGATTGCCACAAGGGCGTGGCGCATCGCCTGCCGGACATGGCGGGGGTTCCGCAGGGGTGATGGGCGCGGAGCGGTCTCAGATCGAATCCAGCAACACGCGATAGCGCTGCGCCATCTCGTTGCCGAAACAGGCGAAGGTCACCGCGATCGGCTGCTTGTGCGCGGCCTGCCACTGGTCCACGGTCGCCACGGCCAAGGGCACTGCCAGTTCCGGTGGATAGCCGAAGACCCCACAGCTGATGGCGGGGAAGGTGATCGACTCGACACCGTGCTGCAATGCCAGTTCCAGGCTGTTGCGATAGCAGGCGGCCAGCAGCGCGGGTTCACCGGCATTGCCGCCGTACCAGACCGGGCCGACCGTGTGGATCACGTAGCGCGCCGGCAGGCGATGGCCGCCGGTGATCCGCGCTTCGCCGGTCGCGCAACGCACCCCGGGCCGCACCTGCGGCAGCTTGCGGCACTCCTCGACCAGGCCGGGACCGGCGCCGCGGTGGATTGCACCGTCGACGCCGCCGCCACCGAGCAGTGTCTCGTTGGCGGCGTTGACGATGGCATCGACCGCCAGGATCGTGATGTCGCCTTCGAACACGCGCATGGTCATGGCGGTGCCGGGCTGCTTACAACCCCGCCAGCCACTCGTCGTCCGAGCCCTCGTTGACGCCCTCGAACAGGAACGTGCTCAGGTAGCGTTCGCCGGTATCGGGCAGCATCGCCAGGATCACCGAACCCTTCTCGGCATTGCGCGCCACTTCCAGTGCCGCCGCCGCGGTGGCGCCGGCGGAGATGCCGACGAAGATGCCTTCCTCGCTGGCCAGGCGCCGCGCGGTGTCGCGCGCAAGCACGTCGTCGATCGGCAGGATCGCATCGGCGACATCGCGGTTGAGCACCGCCGGAACGAAGTCCGGCGTCCAGCCCTGGATCTTGTGCGGCTGCCATTCCTTGCCCGACAGCAGCGCCGCACCGGCCGGCTCGCATGTGGTCACGCGCACTTCCGGGCGCGCCACCTTGAGCACCTCGCCGACACCGGTGAGCGTGCCGCCCGTGCCCCAGCCGGTGACGAAATGATCGAGTCTGCGCCCGGCGAAATCGCGCAGGATCTCGGCCGCGGTGGTCTGGCGGTGGTAGGCCGGATTGGCCTCGTTCTCGAACTGGCGGGCGAGGAACCAGCCGTGCTGCTTGGCCAGCGCCTCGGCGCGACGCACCATGCCGCTGCCGCGCTCGGCGGCCGGGGTCAGGATCACCTTGGCGCCGTAGGCGCGCATCAGCTTGCGGCGCTCCATCGAGAACGTTTCCGACATGGTCGCGACGAACTTGTAGCCGCGCGCGGCGCAGACCATGGCCAGCGCCACGCCGGTGTTGCCCGAGGTCGCCTCCACCACCGTGTCGCCCGGCTTGAGCTGGCCGCGCGCTTCGGCGTCGAGGATGATCGCCAGGGCCAGTCGGTCCTTGACCGAGCCGCCCGGATTGAAGGCTTCCACCTTGGCGTACACGGTGACGTGGTCGGGGGCGAGGCGATGAAGACGTACGACCGGGGTGCGGCCAATCGTGTCGAGGATGCTGTCGTGGATCATTTCTTTCGACTCCAGTCAGGGAAAGGGAAGTCGTGCCGGCCGCCGCGTGGCGAGGGCCTGGCGCCGTTGGAGGCGCCGGTAGGGTGATCGCGGCCGCAGATTGCCACAGTCCGGCCCTACTGGGAGACGTCGCCAGCAGGTCCGCACCGGCCAGGAGGGCGGCCCGGGCTCGGCTGTGCGGAGTGTGTTGTCAACCAATGGCCCACGCGGGCGTTAACTCCAGACAGCTAGAATCCAATGGTATGGGCACGCCGCTGCCCCACGTTCAGAGAGACGCATGCGACTTACCCCGGGATTCCAAGCCAGCTGCCTGCTGGTTTTCGCCTTCGCGCTGGCCGCGTGCGGCAGCAATGACGCCAAGCAGCGCGACGGCGGCGGCGATCGTCCGATCCCGGTGACCACCCAGCAGGTGGCGATGCAGCCCTGGAGCGACACCGTCATGGCGCTGGGCAACGTCAAGGCGCGCGAGTCGATCACCGTCAGCGCCAAGGTCAGCGAGACGGTGGAGCAGGTGCATTTCAACAGCGGCGACATCGTCGTCGCCGGCTCGCCGCTGGTGACCCTGACCGGGCGCCAGCAGCAGGCTGCCCTGGCCCAGGCCGAAGCGGCGGCCAACGAGTCCGAGCAGCTCTTCCAGCGCCAGACTGAACTGGCCACGCAGCAATTGATTGCTCGCTCGGCGCTCGACACCCAGCGCGCCGCGCGCGACGTCGCCCGCGCCCGCGTCGCGCAGATGCGCGCCGACATCGGCGACCGCGTGATCCGTGCGCCGTTCAGCGGCGTGCTTGGCATCCGCCAGGTCAGCCCGGGTGCGCTGGTCACGCCGGGCACGCCGATTGCCACCCTCGACGACACCGCGCGCGTCTATGTCGACTTCCCTGTGCAGGAAGCGCTGCTGGCCAGCCTCGCCGTCGGCCAGCAGGTCAGCGGCACCAGCACGGCCTACCCGGGCCGCCGCTTCGAGGGCGTGGTCAGCACGATCGATGCGCGCGTCGACGAAGCCACCCGCGCCGTCACCGTGCGCGGCGATTTCGCCAACGACGGGCGTGAGCTGCGTCCGGGCATGCTGCTGCAGGTGACGCTGGTGCGGCCGGAGCGCCAGGCGCTGCTGGTGCCGGAGATCTCGATCGTCCAGGTCGGCACCGACAGTTTCGTCTACCGGGTCAAGCCAGATTCGTCGGTCGAGCGCGCCGACGTCAAGGTCGGCAGCCGCCGCGACGGAAAGGCCGAGGTTACGCAGGGTCTGAACGTTGGCGACCGCATCGTCGTCGACGGCACCGGCAAGCTGCGCGTCGGCAGCCGCATCACCGATCTGAAGGCCGACCAGAAGGCGGGCGCGCAGGTCGATGGAACTGCGACGGCCAACCGGGGCTGAGCCATGAACCTGTCCGATCTGTCGATCCGCCGCCCCGTGTTCGCCACGGTGATGAGCCTGCTGCTCATCGTGCTCGGCGTGATGGCGTTCTCGCGCCTGACCCTGCGCGAACTGCCGGCGATCGATCCGCCGATCGTGTCAGTGGACGTGAACTACCCCGGCGCCTCGGCGGCGGTGGTCGAAACCCGCATCACCCAGATCCTCGAGGACGCGCTGGCCGGCATCGAGGGCATCGAGACCATCGAGTCGCGCAGCGTCAACGGCCGCGCGTCGATCAGCATCGAGTTCACGCTATCGCGTGAGATCGAGGCGGCCGCCAACGATGTGCGCGATGCCGTCAGCCGCATCAGCAACCGCATGCCCGAGGAAGCCGATCCCCCGCAGATCGAGAAGGTCGAGGCCGACGCCGACCCGATCCTCTGGCTCAACATGAGTTCGACCAAGCTGGACACGTTGCAGCTGTCCGACTACGCCGAGCGCTACGTCGTCGACCGCCTCTCGTCCGTCGACGGCGTCGCCCAGGTCCGCATCGGCGGCCAGCAGCGCTACGCGATGCGGGTATGGATCGATCGTGACGCGCTTGCCGCGCGCGGCATCACCGTCAACGATGTCGAGAACGCACTGGAAGCCGAGAACGTCGAGCTTCCCGCTGGCCGCATCGAATCCAATGCCCGCGACTTCACCCTGCGCGTGGCGCGCAGCTACCAGAAGCCCGAGGACTTCGCCCAGATCCCCCTGGCCAAGGGCACCGACGGCTACGTCGTGCGCCTGGGCGACGTGGCCAGGATCGAGCTGGCCTCCGCCGAGCGTCGCGCCTACTACCGCAGCAACGGCGAGCCGAACATCGGCCTGGGCATCGTCAAGACCTCCACCGCCAACAGCCTTGATGTCGCCCGCGCCGTCCGCGCCGAGGCCGAGCAGGTGCAGAAGACGCTGCCGCAGGGCACCAAGATCTTCGTCGCCTTCGACACCACGGTGTTCATCGAATCGGCGGTCGAACGCGTTTACCACACGCTGATCGAAGCAATCGTGCTGGTGCTGCTGGTGATCTGGCTGTTCCTGGGCAGTTTCCGTGCGGCACTCATTCCGGCAGTGACCGTTCCGGTGTGCCTGATCGCCGCGTTCATTCCGCTATACCTGTTCGGCTTCTCGATCAACCTGCTGACGCTGCTGGCGCTGGTGCTGTGCATCGGTCTGGTGGTCGACGACGCCATCGTGGTGCTGGAGAACATCCAGCGCCGCATCGACCTGGGCGAGCCGCGCCTGGTCGCGGCCAAGCGCGGCACCAAGCAGGTCGCCTTCGCGGTGATCGCCACGACAGCGGTGCTGGTGGCGGTGTTCCTGCCGGTGGGCTTCATGGAAGGCAACACCGGGCGCCTATTCCGCGAGCTGTCGGTGGCACTGGCCGGCGCGGTGGCGCTGTCGGCCTTCGTCGCGCTGACGCTGACGCCGATGATGTCGTCCAAGCTGGTGCGCGCGCACAGCGAAGAGAAATCCAATCCGGTCCACCGCTGGGTCAATGCGAGGCTGGATGGCATCGGCAGGCGCTATCGCCGCTTCCTCGACAGAAGCGTCGACCGCCCCTGGGTATTCGGCGGGATCATGATCGCCGCGATCGTGCTGAGCGTGGTGCTGTTCAAGGTGGTGCCGTCGGAACTGGCGCCGCCGGAGGACCGCGGCTCGTTCCAGATCAGCATCCTGGGCCCGGAAGGCGCCGGCTTCGACTACACGGTCGGGCAGGTGCAGCAGGTCGAGAAGATCGTCGCTGCGCACACCGGCAACGATGGCGTGATCCAGCGCTACAACCCGCGCGTGCCAGGCGGCTTCGGCGCCAGCGAGGAAATGCATACCGGCCGCATCGCGGTGTTCCTCAAGGACTGGAAGGACCGCGACATCAGCACCGCCGACGTCGCCAAGCAGCTGCAGGGCGAACTCGCCAGCCTGCCGGGCGTGCGCGCGATGCCGCAGGTCAGCGGTGGCCTGGTGCGCGGCCGCGGACAGCCGATCAACATCGTGCTCGGCGGCCCCGAGTACGCCGAACTGGCGCAGTGGCGCGACAAGCTGCTGGCGAAGATGGAGCAGAACCCGGGTTTCTTCTCGACCGACTCGGACTACAAGGAAACGCGGCCGCAGATGCGCGTGGAAATCGACCGCCAGCGTGCCGCTGATCTTGGCGTGCCGGTGACCGACATCGGCCATGCCCTGGAAACGATGATGGGCAGCCGCCGCGTGACCACCTTCGTGCAGAACGGCGAGGAGTACGACGTCATCGTCCAGTCCGATCGCGAACTGCGCGCGTCGCCGGCCGACCTGGAAGCGATCCAGGTGCGTGCGCGCGACGGCGCGTTGATTCCGCTGTCGAACCTGGTGACTCTGCGCGAGCTGGCCGAGCCGGGCAGCCTCAACCGCTTCAACCGCCTGCGCGCGATCACCATCAGCGCAGGCCTGACGCCGGGCTACCGCATGGGTGAAGCCATGCAGTGGCTGGAGAAGACGGTGCAGGAAGAACTGCCCGACCACGCCCAGATCGACTGGAAGGGCGAGTCGCGCGAGTACCTCAAGGCCGGCGGCGCGGTGCTGCTGACCTTCACCCTGGCGCTGCTGATCGTGTACCTGGTGCTGGCGGCGCAGTTCGAGAGCTTCATCCACCCGTTCGTGATCATGCTGACGGTGCCGCTGGGCGTGCTCGGTGCGCTGATCGGCCTGGCGGTGACCGGTGGCACGCTCAATCTTTTCAGTCAGATCGGCATCGTGATGCTGGTGGGCCTGGCGGCGAAGAACGGCATCCTGATCGTCGAGTTCGCCAACCAGTTGCGCGACGAGGGCCGCAGCATCCACCAAGCGATCGTCGAGGCATCAGCGGTGCGCCTGCGTCCGATCCTGATGACGTCGATTGCAACGGTGGTCGGTGCCGTGCCGCTGGTGGTCGCCGGCGGCCCGGGCTCGGCGAGCCGCGCGACGATCGGCATCGTGGTGATCTTCGGCGTGTCGTTCTCGACGCTGCTGTCGCTGTTCGTGGTGCCGGCGTTCTATGTGCTGCTGGCCAAGTACACGAAGTCGCCGGAGGCGGTGTCGCACGAGCTGGAGAAGCTCGAAGCGGAGACCCCGTCGGTGGGCGGCCACGCCTGATCTCTGTCGTCCCGGCGAACGCCGGGACCCAGGCCCTCACCGCATCTGCCACGTCACGTTATCCCGGCGAACGCCGGGATCCATTTTGACTTTGCCATTCAGAGCTTCGCGTTCTTCGGACTCACAGGGTTAGGCTCGATGCCCCAGTCCAGATACCAGTCCTCGCCCTGCGTCTCGACCGGATGCATCGTGCGCCCCGAGCCATTGCCGCACGCCAGCGAATCGGTCGAACAATAGCGATCACAGCCCCAACAGATCCGTTCAGGATGCTTGGGATTCAGTGGAAAGTTCTTTGCCATGTTCGCGACCGCATCAGTTCACGCTCGCGGCCAATCTAGCCGACGCAGAGTGGACGCGCCTTGACCTGGATCAGGCGTCGGCGAATGGCCGCCAATCGCGAGCAGCTGAATCGCTAGAGGACGCGATAGCGTCCGCTCAGACCAGTCCTATGTACGCAGGTCGCCCCATTTGGGAACGTCGTCTACACCACCGCGTCGCCGGACGCGACCGGGTGACAGATGTACTGGCCCATTGGATTCGACCCGAATGTTCAGCAAGCACACTCATGTTCTGATCGCCGCAGCGCTCTGCTGCGGCGCAGCCGCCACGTCCCACGCAGCAGGGATCGATTTCGAGAAGCTGATGGGTGCAGGCGCCAAGGCAGGCAAGGCCATCACCTTGTCGGACAACGAAGTGGTCGCCTCGGCCAATGACGCCTGCGCTTACTCCGACAAGGAGAACCAGGTGGCGCCGGCCGGAGACAAGTACGCGGTCCGCCTGGCAAAGATCGTCGAAGGGCTGGATAACGACGACGGCATGAAGCTGTCGTTCAAGGCGTACCTGACGCCAGACATCAATGCATTCGCAATGGCCAACGGATGTGTGCGCGTGTTCTCGGGACTGATGGACATGGCGAGCGATGACGAGATTCGCGGCGTCATCGGCCACGAGATTGGGCACGTGAAGCTGGGGCACAGCAAGGCCAAGCAGCGCGCTGCACTGCTGGCATCGGCGGCCCGTGACGGCGCCGCGCTCAGCGGCAAGGTGGGCGAGTACGCCAAAGGACAGCTGGGCGACATCGCCGAATCGGTGATCAACGCCCAGTTCTCGCAAAAGGAAGAGAGCGCGGCCGACGCATACGGTTACCGCTTCATGGTCCGGCACAAGTACGACCCGAATGCGATGGTGACCTTGTTCAGGAAGATGCCCAGTGCCGGCGGCCTGACGTCGTCGCACCCGGCATCTGCCACGCGAACGAAGAACATCGAAGCAACGATCAGGAGGGGCGGCTGACGCCATCGCCATGTGCAAGCAATGGTTCGACAGAAATCGACTGTCTGTGCATCCAGCATCGGCGGTGGCAGTCCTTTTGGCCATAGCGCCTCTGGCGGGCTGCGACAAGGACGAAGGGCGCGCAGCGACGCAGGTAGCCGTGCCGAGGGCGGAAGCATCGCTGTCGACGGCGCCGAGTGACCCAGGCACGCCTGGGGGAAGGCTGGTCTATAACCCGAAGGCCGATGAAATGCTGTTCGTTTTCGATAATCTCGGCACGGCACTGACCATTCCCCACGCCTGGCAGGAAGGCGACGTCAGCATCGAGAAGTTGGCCACCGCCGGTGCCACGCAGTCCGTGTGCGCCTATGGCGCGCGATTCCATCCGGTGCACGAGAATCCGAAGCTGTACTACCACGTGGCCCTGATCCGGGTGTACGACGAGGTGCGCTGGCAAGGTCTGCATGACGCCGAGCGCGCGGGCGAGATCGAACTGGCCCACGTCGACGGCAAGGTCTACTCCTTTGCATCCGTTCCGGCCAATCCGTTGCCGGACGGAACCGCGGAATCGGAACGCTTCGACCAGCTCGTGATTTCCGATCAGGACGCTCCGAAGCAACTGGCTATCAAGAAGGCGTCGTAGAGCATCCCGCTGCGGCGCGCCCTTTTCTCGCCTTGAGGCAATTCGCATGGATTCGACCTCGCCGGGTCGATAGCGTTCTCAGCGTTCGCCGGGCGTAGATCGCAGGGCCGCGCGAACGATTGCGAACAAGCGCACAGCCCTTCTGGCAGCGCACCTCAACGGAGCAGAAAGAAATGACCGTACCCAATCTTGTGGTCTTTGTCCTGTGAACACTCAAGTAACGTCGATGTTCGAGAACATCATTGAGCAAGCGTCCGTCCTGGTCGGAGACAGGAAGAAGGCCTCGCAGCTGGTGGGCATGCTGGTGGCGCTCATCTTCAACGAGAAACGTGGCGGTCCGGGCGGATTCGTCCAGGCGTTTCGCAACGCCAACCTCGGGCACGTGGTCGCCAGTTGGCTGGGCAGGGAAGCCAATTGCTCCATCAGCAGCAACCAGCTCGAATCCGTGCTGGGTCCGGCATTGATCGGCTCCATGGCTTCGCGCCTGGCGCTGACGCAGAGCACGACCCTGGAAGCGACAGCGAAGATCCTGCCCGAGGTGGTCGGAGCGCTCGCTCACAACGGGCAGATGTCGCACGGCTCGATCGTGCCGGAACCGCTGCGCGGCCTCGTGGATGGCATCGGCGATTTCGTCGGCACCCTGGGGCAATGGGGCTGGGGCGGTGTCGCAGCAGGCACGGCGGCGGTCGCCGGCGGCATCCGCGTGGTCGACCGAACCGTACAGACGCATTCCCAGGCGCCGCGCAAGAGAACCAGCAGCTGGCTGATCTGGCTTCTGCTGCTGGCGGCTTTCATCGGCGCGTTGCTGCTGTACCTGGGGTACTCGCGGCAGCAGCCGGCAAGCGCGCAGGCGGAAACCCGCGCCCCGGGCCCTGCGGTCGCCGCCGAACAAGTCGAGCCCCGCTTCCAGATCGAGAACGTCAACGGCAAGGTCGCGGTCAACGGTCAGCTCGCCAGCGAGCCGGAGAGAGTGCGCCTGATGGATGCGTTGCGAGCCACCTTCGGCGCCGGCAACGTCAGCGGCGACATCACGGTCGACACGAAGACGGCACCGGCCAATTGGATGGACAAGTTGATCGCGTTGCTGCCGCAGCTCAAGGACAGTGGCATCAAGCTCGGGTTCGATGGCGACAAGCTGCAGATCGACACCTCGGCGCTGCCGGAAGACCAGCGCTTCGCGTTGTCGCAGAAGTTGCGCGCCGAATTCGCCGGCTTGCAGATATCGGGCCTGTGGGACAAGGCGATGGCAGCATTTTCGATGCTCAAGGCAGGCTTCACCTCCGATGATCTGGTCAAGGCCCTGAACCTGTCGACGATCTACTTCGAAACCGGCTCGAGCAAGATCACCGCCGACAGCATGGAAACGCTGGTCAAGGCCGCCGAAGCGATCAAGGCCGCGCCCACTGGGACGCGTATCGAGATTGGTGGCCATACCGACAACTCGGGCGATGCCGCGCTCAACATGACCGTGTCCCAGCAGCGCGCCGATGCCGTGAAGGCAAAGCTGGTGGAGTTGGGTGTCGCAGCCGGCACGCTCGACGCGCGTGGATTCGGTCAGGACAAGCCGATCGCCGACAACGCCACTGAGGAAGGCCGCGCACAGAACCGGCGCATCGAGTTCTCCGCGCTGAAGGACTAAAGGCCGCACGCATGAGGGGCGATCGCCTGAACGGCGGTCGCCCTTTTTCGTGCCCGCAAGCGGTACTCGCCTTCGCGGGAATGACGGTTTTCCATCGAAGACCTCGAAATGAAACGCCAGAGCGTCGTCCGCCGGGTCGGGGATTGCGCAGCAGCGGGACATGGATGTCCCGCGCCCCGCCTTCGGACAGGATGTCCGACGAAGGGGCGGAGCAATCCCCGGCCCGGCGGACGACGCCCTTCGAAAGCCTCACCCCAACGCCAAGCCGGCCGCAGTTCCGCAGATGCAAGCCCCGGACGCCACAGCATCAGCGGCACAAGTGATGGTTCGCCACCGCCGCAACCGTTACCCTTGCGGCATGTCCGCACCTCCCCACCGCCACGATTTTCGCGACGTGCGCCTGGCCGGTGACGGTTTCACACTGCGGCAATGGCACCGCGAGGACCTCGACGACCTGCTGGCCCACGCCGATGATCCAGCCATCGTCCGCGGTCTCAGCGATCGCTTCCCACACCCGTACACGCGCGAGGACGGCGAACGCTTCCTTGCCGGCGAGGTGGTGGACCTGAACGCCCCCGTCTTCGCCATCGAAGTCGACGGCCACGCCTGCGGTGGCATCGGAGCCGAGGTCGGCCACGCCGATCGGCGGTACTCCGCGCAGATGGGCTACTGGCTCGGCCGGGCCCTGTGGGGTCGCGGGATGATGACGCGGGTCGTGGCACTGTACGCACCATGGCTGATGCGCGAACTGGAGCTGTACCGCCTGCAGGCCACCGTGCTCGACAGCAACCCCGCGTCGGCGCGCGTACTGCAGAAGAACGGATTCGAAGAAGAGGGCGCACAACGCTGCGCCGTGGTGAAGTTCGGCGAAGTGCATGACCTGCGCGTGTTCGCGAAGGTGTGCCCGCCAATGAAAAGGAATCAGACAGATGCGACATGATCCGCCGGGCAAGCCGCCGCGTGGTCCGCGGCAACCCCCCACCGGCCAGCCCTGGGGTCGCCCGCCGCGCGATCGCGGCGACGCCCCTCCCGAACGTGAGGCGCGCGCGCCCCGGACGCCCTATGCGCAGCAGCGTCCCGCCGAACCGTCGCACGAAGGCGACCATGAGCTGGGTCCGTCGGCGCGCGAGCGTCGCAACGTTGAGCTGCGCCTGTATGGGCTCAACGCCGTGCGCGCCGTCTTCGCCAAGCGCCCGCAGGCGATCCGCAAGCTGTACCTCGCCGAAGCGCGCATCCCGGCACTGCAGCCCCTGCTGAAATGGTGCGTCGCCAACCGCGTCGGCTACCGCGTGGTCGACGAGGAAGACCTGCACAAGCTGGCCTCCAGCACGCATCACGAAGGCGTCGTCGCCGACGTGCTACGCGAGGAACCGCTGGCGCTGTCGAACTGGCTGCGCGATCTGCCGGCGGGGCCGCAATGCGCTATCTGGCTCGACGGCGTCGGCAACCCGCACAACTTCGGCGCGATCCTGCGCTCGGCCGCGCATTTCGGCGTCGGAGCGATTCTGCTGCCGAAGCATTCGACCCTGTCCCTGTCGGGCGCGGCGGCGCGCGTCGCCGAAGGCGGCGCCGAGGTCGTGCCGATCGTGCGCCTGGGGCGCACCGACAATTCCATCGCGCAACTGCGCAGCACCGGCTTCACCCTGGCCGCCACGGTCGTGCAGGGCGGCAGCGACCTGTTCTCCGCACCCCTGCCGCAGCGCGTGATCTACGTGCTCGGCGCGGAGGGCGAGGGCATGGATCACGAACTGGCTGCGGCCTGCGACCTGCGCCTGTCGATTCCGGGAACGGGCGCGGTGGAGAGCCTCAACGTCGCGTCCGCCGCGGCGGTGTTGCTGGCGAGCTGGCGCGCGCGCAGCTGAGCAGGTGACCCTGCGGAACCGTGACGGTTGCTTCTAGTCGCGGACAAGTGGACACCTACAATCGCAACCCTCGCGGCGCCGATCGTATCCCTTGGCTCAAGGCCGGCGGCATCCCGCAGGCCTTCCAAGGAGAGTTCATGATCAAGCGATCGTTTGCGCTGGTGGCCATGATGGCCGCATCCCTCGCCGCAGCTGCACAGGAATGCCCGGACCGCTCGTCCTACGAGCCGTCCCGGGAAATCATCGCCGACATGCAGCACATCGTCGCGCCGAACGGTGTGCAGGAGTCCTACAAGACCCGCATCGGCGGCGTCGAGCAGTGGCTCAACGTGCGCGGCCAGGACCGCGACAACCCGATGATCCTGTTCGTCCATGGCGGTCCGGCAGCGCCGATCACGCCGACGACCTGGCAGTTCCAGCGGCCGATGGAGGAGTACTTCACGGTCGTCAACTGGGACCAGCGCGGCGCCGGCAAGACCTATAACGAGACCACGCCGCCCGAGTCGATCGGCGACAGCATCCACATCCCGCGCTACGTCGACGACGCGATCGAAGTCGCCGAATACCTGCGCAAGCGCTACCACAAGGACAAGCTGATCCTGGTCGGGCACAGCTGGGGCACGATCGTCGCCATGAGCGCCGCGCTCAAGCGCCCGGACCTGTTCTACGCGTATGTCGGCATCGGCCAGGTCATCAACACCCGCGACAACGAGCGCATCAGCTACGACTACGGCGTCGAGCAGGCGAGGGCGCACAAGAACGAAGAGGCGATCCGCGAACTGGCATCGATCGCCCCCTACCCGGGCAACACGCCGATCACCCGCGACCGCATCATCCTGGCGCGCAAGTGGCCGCAGTTCTACGGTGGCCTGACAGCGTTCCGCCAGGATTCCAACTACTACTACCGCGGCGCGCGCCTGTCGCCCGACTACAACGACCTGGATCGCTGCGCGATCAACCTGGGCAGCATCTTCAGCCTCGGCCGGCTGCTGCCGGAGTTCCTCGAAGTCGACTTCAAGGGCGTGCGTTCGTTCCCGATTCCGGTGGTGATGTTCATGGGGCGCCACGACTACACCACGCCGTCGCAGCCGACCGAAGCCTGGTTGCGTCAGCTCAAGGCGCCGTACAAGCAGGGTGTCTGGTTCGAGCGCTCCGCCCACATGATGCCGTGGGAGGAGCCAGGCAAGACCCTCACCAGCCTGCTGCAGTACGTGCGGCCGCTGGCCACCGGCGAGGCGCCGGCAGGCGGCTGACGGCGGACGGTCAGCGTGTCTGCGGCGTGGTGCGCCGCGCCGCGAGCACCTTGCCGATGAACTGGTCCAGCGCATCGCCGCGGTCGATCCAGCGCACCACGATCAGCAGGTCGTTGTCGCGATCGATGTAGACGATGTTCTGTCCGTTGCCGCGGAAGGTGACGCTGCTGGCCGGTGCCGACGGCAACGCCTTGCGGCCGGTGTTGAGGAACCAGTTGGCATAGCCGTAGTCGTCCTTGTCCGCGCCCGGCGTGCGCGCCTTGGCGATCCATTGCGGCGAGACGATCTGCTGGTCCTGCCAGCGACCATCGCGCAGGAACAGGTATCCAAAGCGGGCCAGGTCCCAGCTGTCGATGAACATGCCACCGCCCCAGTGGCCGCCGCCCGAGACGGACTGCATGTGCTGGCCGTCGAGTTCGATCCACGAATTGCGGTAGCCGTGCCAGCGCCAGCGACTGCTGGCGCCGATCGGGTCCATGACGCGCTCGCGCAGCACCTGCGGCAGCGGCTGGCGCCACACCTGCAGCGCCGCCAGCGCGAGCACGTTCACGCGCACGTCGTTGTACATGTAGTGGCTGCCGGGCACATGGCGCGCGCGCTGCGGCCATTGCTCCTGCGGACCGGACGGCCGGTCCGCCCAGTCCGGCTTGCCCCACAGCGTGCCTTCCCAGTCGCTGGTCTGGCGCAGCAGGTGCTCCCAGGTGATCGGTGCGTTGTGTTCGGACGCGAACAGGTCGACGTCGCGTGGCCCGACGTTGCGAGGCATGTAGCCGGCGACGCGATCGTTGGTGTCGGCGATGCGTCCGTCCTGCCAGGCCAGTCCCACCACGGTACTGAGGAAGGTCTTGGTGACGCTGTGGCTCATGTCGACACTGCGGGTGTCGCCGAACTCGGCGATCACGCGGCCGCGGTGGACGATCAGGCCATTGATGCCGGCGCGTTCCGCGGTCGGTCCGATCTGGCCGCCGAAGTCCGGCTCCTTGGCGCCGAAACTTTCCGCAAGCGATTTCGCCTGATCGCGCGGCTCCGGCGCTTCGTGCGCCTGGGCAAAGGCAATGGCCTGCTGCAGGCGCTGCGGATCGAAACCGGCCTGCGCCGGGGTCATCCGCTCCCAGTCGCCGCGAGGCGGAAAGTACGTCGACGCGCTGTCGCCGGCAGCGGCAACGAACGACACCAGCAGCAACAGCAGGCCCAGGACGCGCAGGCGAACGTGCATGGAGAGGTAGGGCTTGGCGGGCATGGGCTCGTCGAGGTGGCGCGGGCGGTCGCCGCAGGATAGCGGACCGATCCGGCCCCAGCCCTGCTATCGGTCACGCCGGCTTAACTTTTCCGGTGCAATCGTCCGCTGACACTGGAGCGCCCGGCAACCGGAGCGGCCCAGGTGCGGAGGGGAAAACATGAAACTCAGGCGCGTGGCAGGCTTCGGCGCTGTCGTGGTGGTGCTTGCGATTCTGGCGTTCCTGGTCGCCTACTGGCGTTCGGACAACGCCTGCAGTGATCCGGTGGCGATGCCGGTGCATCCGATGAAGGCAGTTACCTATTGCGACTACGGCACCGCCGAGACCCTTCGCTATGGCGAAATCGAGAAGCCGACCCCGGCAGACGATGAAGTGCTGGTGCGTGTTCGCAATGCAGCGGTCAACCCGCTCGACTGGCACTACATGCGTGGAACGCCCTACCTGATGCGCATGGGCACCGGGCTGCGCCGACCGGAAATGACCCGGCTGGGCGTCGATTATTCCGGCACCGTCGAAGCGGTAGGAAAGGGCGTTACCCGGTTCAAACCCGGCGACGAGGTATTCGGTGGCCGCACCGGCGCGTTCGCCCAGTACGTCACCGTCAAGCAGGATCGCGCGATCGTTGCCAAGCCGGCCAACCTCAGCTTCGAACAGGCGGCCGGCGTGCCGATTGCCGCAATCACCGCACTGCAGGGTCTTCGCGACGGCGGCAAGCTGCAAGCGGGGCAGAGCGTGCTGATCAATGGTGCCTCGGGCGGAGTCGGCACCTTTGCCGTGCAGATCGCCAAGTCGATGGGCGCCAACGTGACCGGCGTATCCAGCACGCGCAACGTCGAGCTCGTGCGCTCGCTCGGTGCCGACCAGGTGATCGACTACAAGACCACCGACTACACCCAGGGCACGCAGAAGTACGACGTGATCCTCGACAACGTCGGCAACCGCACGCTTGCCGAGAACCGGCGCGTGCTCAAGCCCGATGGCCACTACGTGCTGATCGGCGGAGGCGGGCCCGACAACGGTCGCTGGATTGGACCGATGATCAAGCCCATCGGCGCCGCGGTGACATCGTGGTTCGTGCCGCAGAAGATGGGCATGGTGCTGGCCGAGCTCAACCAGAAGGACCTCGGCGTTCTCGCCGACCTGATGGCGGCGGGCAAGGTCACGCCGGTCATCGACCGCACCTATCCGCTGGCGGAGCTGCCCGATGCGATCCGCTATCTCGAGACCGGTCGCGCCCGCGGCAAGGTGATCATCATGGTGCCGTGACCGCGGCGCGCTGCGTCGATGCGGCCACTGCCAGTGTGTCGGTGGCCTCCACCAGCGCGTCGACGATCGCCGGATCAGCGGCGCTGTGGCCGGCCAGCACGATCCGCAGCCGCGCTTGCGGCCACGCCGCGGCGAGGTCGCATGCCGCACGCACGGGGCAGATGATGTCGTAGCGGCCGTGCACGATGGTGGTCGGAATGTGGCGGATGCGGTCGACGTCGCGCAGCAACTGATCGTGTTCGAGGAACATGCCGTGGCGGAAGTAGTGCGCCTCGGCTCGGGCCACGGCCAGGGCCAGCTGCGGATCGGCGAAATTGCCCGGTTCGTCCGGGTCATGCAGCAGCGTGGTGCTGCCGCCTTCCCAATGCCCCCACGCATGCGCCGCGGCCAGGCGCGTGGCCTCGTCCTCGCTGTCGAGGCGACGCCAGTAGGCTTCGATCATGTCGCCGCGTTCGGGTTCGGGAATGTGTGCCAGGTAGTGCGCCCAGCGCTCGGGGAAAATCTGCGAAGCGCCGCCATCGAGTTCGTTGAACCAGCGCAGTTCGTACGCACGGCCGAGGAATATCCCGCGCAACACCAGGCCGGTGACGCGGTTGGGATGCGACTGCGCATAGGCCAGCGCCAGCGTCGAGCCCCAGGAGCCGCCGAACACGGCCCAGCGCTCGATGCCGAGATGCTCGCGGATCATTTCGATGTCGGCGACCAAGTGCCAGGTGGTGTTGTCACGCAATTCCGCATGCGGTGTCGACTTGCCCGCACCACGTTGGTCGAACAGCACGATCCGGTACCTGGCTGGATCGAAGAATCGACGGTGGTAGGGCGAGATGCCCGCACCGGGCCCGCCATGCAGGAACACCACTGGAATGCCGTCGCGGTTGCCGCATTCTTCGACATGGAGCTCGTGGATCGCGTCCACGGCAAGACGGAAGCTGCGGTAGGGCTCGATCTCCGGATACAGGTCGCGCACGGTCGGGGTCCTGGCTGATCACACCCCAAGAGTCTTGCATGCGAGGCCGGGGTTCGCACCCGCATCGCAGCCGCCGCAGTCAGTGATGGTCGCGCGGCGACTCCGGCGCTGCTTCGGGCAAGATCGAGAATATGTCGGCCGCCGAGCTGTCGCCGCTTGCCTGCACGAACGGATGACCCAGCGTCTGGCTTGGATACTCGCCAAACAGTTCGTGGTACTCCGACGCCATGCGGCCGCCGTGCGCGTATCCGAAGCGTGCGGAGATCGCCGCCACCGTGGTGTCGTAAGGACTGGCGTGCGCAAGGGCGTCGTGCAGCATCTGCAAGCGGCGCAGGCGCAGGTAACGGCTCGGACCGAGGTCGAACTGTTCCTTGATGATCGTGCGCAGTGTGCGCTCGCTGATGCCGGTCACCCGGCACAGGTCGGCCAGGCGTAGCGGCCAATGCTGCTGGTCAATCAGTTCGAGCACCCGCGAGACCGTGTCGACCCGCGATGTCCTCGGCCTGCCGCGGGCAGCATGTTGCCGCGGCGACGCATCGATCGTTGGAGTTCTCATCGAGATGCTCCGATCGCTTCATCCTGTCCGGAAAGACGCGTGGAGTCTGCGCCCGCGCGATTGCAGCGTCATTAGCTGGATGTGGCTGACGGGCCGCTGCGGGCGCCTGAATGCGCCGCCCCGGGTATCCAGCCGACGAGCGGCTCGGCGGTTTAACGCGAAGATTACACCTGCGTCACGAGCGGTCCACACGGACCGCTCGCGCCGTTGCAACTACGGCAATTACTTGCCTGCTTCCACCTTCGGCTCGCTGCCGAAACTGCCTTCCGCCGACGCCGCCAGATAAGCGAACACCGCATAGGCTGCAACGTTCTGTGCCAGCGCCTTCGGATCGATCTTGTCGAAGGTGTCGTCCGGCGTGTGGTGCAGGTCGAAGTAGTCGCTGCCGTCCTGGGCCAGGCGCGCCCAGGCCAGGCCCTTCTCGGCGAACGGACCGATGTCCGGACCGGGGCCGCCCTTGCCGGGCACGTATGCGATGCCGAGCGGCGCCAGCGCTTGCGCGATCTGCTCGTCGGCCTGCTTGGCATGCTCCGGTGCCGAGCTCGAATACTCGTAGATGCGACCGGCGCCGAAGTCGCTCTCTGCGCCGATCTGGTGCTTGTGCAGGTCGCCGACATGCGCGTTGGCGTACGCCTTGCCGCCGTACAGGCCTTGCTCCTCGTTGGCGAAGGCGACCACGCGGATGGTGCGCGCCGGGCGCTGCTTGAGGTTGCCGATCAGCTTGCCGGCGGCCATGGTCAGGCCGACGCCGGCGCCGTCGTCGATCGCGCCGGTGCCCAGGTCCCACGAATCCAGGTGCCCGCCGATCACGACCACTTCGTTGGGCTTGCTGGCGCCGCGGATTTCGCCGATGACATTGGCCGAGGTGTATTCGCCATCCCAGCCGCAGTCCAGCGCGACGCTGACCTTGACCGGGCCGCGGGCGAGCAGGCGCGCCAGCTGGTCGGCGTCCGGCACGGCCAATGCGGCCGACGGGATCGGTGTCAGGCCTTCGTCGAAGCGGGTGATGCCGGTGTGCGGATTGCGATGCGAATCGGTACCGGCCGAACGCATCAGGTAGGCCGATGCGCCGGCGCGGATCGCCGCCGACGGGCCCTTGCTGCGCACGCGCGAGCCGGGACCGTAGCCGGCGCCATCGCGGGCGCGTTCCATCTTGTAGTCGATGAAGGCGATCTTGCCGGCGAGCGAGCCGGCAGGGGCGGCTTCCAGCGCGGCCAGGTCGGCGAAGCGCACGACTTCACCCTCGACCGTGCCGGCCGGGCTGCCGCCGAGCGCGGTCAGGTGCAGCGGCTGCGCACTGACGCCGAGCACGCGTGCGCTCTCGCTGCGACGCTCCCACTTCGGGAAGGTGACCGGCTCGGTCCAGACCTTGTCGAAGCCCAGTTCCTTGAACTTGGCCACCGCCCAGGCGACCGCGCGCGCATCGGCCTCGCTGCCGGCCATGCGCGGGCCGACTTCGGTCGTCAGCGATTCGGTGATGCGATAACCCAGGTCGCTGGCCAGCGCCGTTTCACGCAGCTGCGCGGCGGTGGCCATGGCCTTGTCGGGGATGCGCGTGGTCGGTTGCGCGGCTGCGGCATGGCCGCTGGTGGACAGCACGGCGGCCGAAAGCAGGGTGGCGATGGCCACCGACAACGTTGCACGCATCAGCAAGGACTCCCCGAAGTCGAAACCGCGAGCGTAGCAATTCGCCGGTTTGCGGTGGGGTGCCTATGGTCACGCGCGGTGTGCGCGGTTTGGCGGAACCCGTAAAACAGGGGTCAGAGTACCTTTCTTGCCCGCCCTGGCGCGGCCCGCTCTGGTTCGGAGGAAAGGTACTCTGACCCCTGTTCAAGGACCTACTTCTTCAGCGAATCCCGGATCTCACGCAGCAGCAGCACGTCTTCCGGCACCGCCGGTGCCGCGGCCGGCGCGCGCACCCGGTTGTAGGCCTTGAGCACCAGGAAGATCACCAGCGCGATCAACAGGAAGTCGATGACGGTCTGGATGAACAAGCCGTACCTGACGGACAGTTCGGCGGCGACTTCCTTGCCGGCCGAATCCAGCTGCGCCGGCTTGAGCACGTACTTCCAGTCGGTGACGCTGGCGCCCTTGGTGAAGGCGCCCACCACCGGCATGACGATGCCGTCGACCAGCGAGGTCACGATCTTGCCGAACGCCGCGCCAATCACGACACCGACCGCAAGGTCGACGACGCTGCCGCGCGAAATGAATTCCTTGAACTCGCTGATCATTCCCATGGCTGCACTGTCTCCGTGGTTGCCCGAGGGCTCTTGGCCGAGGCCGTAGCGGCCGACTATACCGCCACGTTGTCAGCGGCCCGTGCAACGATGCGTCCGGAGTGCTCGATCACGCCGTCCAGTACGGCATGGAAGCGGTCGCCCGGTTGCAGCGGGCCCACGCCGGCGGGCGTGCCCATGAAGACCAGGTCGCCTGCGCGCAGCGCGTACAGCTTCGACAGTTCGTGGAGGATCTCCGGCACCGTCCAGATCAGATCGGCGAGCGATCCGGCCTGACGGGTTTCGCCGTTGATCTGCAGGCTGAGCTTGCGCGGTCCGAGCTCGCCGACCTGCGCGGCCGGCACGATCGCGCTGATCGGGGCGGCATGGTCGAACGCCTTGCCGGTGTCCCAGGGCAGGCCCTTGGCCTTGGCCGCGCCCTGCAGGTCGCGCCGGGTCAGGTCCAGGCCGACGGCGTAGCCGTAGACCAGGGCGCCGGCGTCGGCCGGATCCAGCACGCCGGCGGGCGCGTCGCGGCCGATCGCCACGACCAGTTCGACTTCGTGGTGCAGGTCGCTGGTGCCGGGCGGGTAGGGCACGTCCGCGCCGAGCGCGATGGCGTCGGCGGGCTTGAGGAAGAACACCGGATTGCCGCGCTCCGCCGCCGAGGCAGGAACGGCGGCGCCCATCTCGCGGGCGTGGTCGGCGAAGTTGCGGCCGACGCAGTAGATGCGGTGGACGGGGAAGAAGAGATCGGCGCTGCCGTGAACCGGAACGCGGGGTTGCGGCAGGGCCGCGATCACGTCGCCCATCGGCTTACAGCGTTTCGCGCTGCGAACGGGTGCGGCTGGCCTCCAGCACCTGCGCGTCGACCACGCGGTACTCGCCTTCGACGATGCGCGGATCGCGGGCGGTCGCCTTGCCGCGTCCCTTCCAAAGCTTGTAGACGATGCCGCCGGCGATCATGGCCGCACCCAGCACAACGCTGAACATCACCAGCACCGCCAGCAGGCCCAGGCCCAGCAGGCCGATGGCGAAGCGCAGCAGGCGATGACGGGGCTTGCGCGGCTCGAAAGCCGAGCGCACACGCTGGAACTGGGCGGAGTCGAAACGGAAGGTCTGGGCGAACATCGGGGACGTCGTGACACAATGCGGCAATACGCCGGGCAAGCGAGTATCGGGCCAGGTTTGGGCGAAGGTGTGAGAACTTCGTTAAGCATTCCGCACGAGGCAACCGCTCCGATGCCACCCCTGCTGCCACTGGAACGCTTGCCGGACGGGGCTTTCGCCGAGGTCGAGGCGGTAATTGAAGGCGATGCGGAATCGCTGATTCTTTACCGTGACGGTGATCACGTGCGTGCGTGGCTCAATATCTGCCCGCATGCGGGCCGCCGTCTGGACTGGGCGCCGGGCCAGTTCCTCAAGAGCAAGGACAACCTGCTGGTCTGCGCCGCCCACGGGGCGAGCTTCGAACTGCGCGGCGGCGAATGCGTGGCGGGGCCGTGCCGCGGTGAAGCGCTGCGCGCAGTTGCCGTGTCGGTGCGCGACGGCGGGGTGTGGCTCGAGGGCGACGCGTAGCCGCGAACCACCCCCTCTCCGTCATTCCCGCGAAGCGGGAACCCAGGGACGTTGCTGTGCATCGCGCAAGCAAGAGCCAATGGATCCCGGCGTTCGCCGGGATGACGGTGAGTGGCCCCGGCGTTCGCCGGGGGTGACGGTATACGGGTGCGATTGGTCACCAGTTACTTGGTGGTGCTCGCCTCGGCCTCGCGCAGCTTCTCCGCGCACTCCTCGCAGCAGACATCGACGGTGCGGCCGCCGATGGTCACCTTGATCGCGTTGCCGTCCAACGGGTAGTCGCACACTGCACAGGTCTTCTCGCTCATGACGCTCTCCGGTTCACGCCCGACAGCCGGGCAGGTGGTCAGGAGACCACCGTGGAGACGTCGCCGCTGTCGGAATCTTTAGCGATGCTCGAATCGGCCGAAGAGCCAGTTCACGCGCTCTTGGCCAGCGCCGACGAGCGGAACTCGGAAGGCGTGCGGCCGTAGGCCTGTTTGAACGCGGCAGAGAAATGGCTGTGGCTGGAGAACCCCAGGTCCATCGCCAGCGCCGACATGTCGTCGCAATCGGCGACACGGTCGAGCGCGCGCGCCAGGCGCAGGCGCAGGTGGTAGCGATGCAGCGGCAGGCCTTCCACCTGCTGGAAGGCCTGGGTGAGGTACACCGGCGAACCGCCGATCTGGTCGGCGATCTCGCCCAGGCTCCAGCGCCGGCCAAGATCGCTGGCCAACAGCACCTTCACCCGGTCCACCAACCGTTGTCGCCCCTGCGTGGCCCTGGTCGCATGCGCGGTGCGCGGCCCCAGACTGCGGCAGATCAGCGTCAGCGCAAGGCTTTCAGCTTCCAGCGGCTCGATGACGCCGTGATGCAGGCTGTGCCGCAGCAGCGCCACCAGCACCTGCGCCCGCGCGTCGATCCGCAGTGCCTGCATGCGAAAGCCCGCAGGGTCCTGTCGCCGCAGCAGCGTGGCCGGAGCCAACTCTCGCAGCAGCGACGGCGATGTCGACAACACCAGGCTGGCATCGCCTCCCTGCACCGGATGGCTGACCTGGTAGGCCTCGCCGGCGTTGAAGAACAGCACGTGATTGGCGTCGGCCACCGACTGGTCGTTGCCGACATGCCGCAGGTACAGCCCGCGGTAGGGGAAGACCAGGTGCGTCACCGCCGCGCACTCCTCGGCACTGCGGTGGCGGCAGCTGCCGCGGCACAGCACGTCCTTCACCGCGACGGTGCCGGAGTCGAGCAATGCGCGAGCGGTCAAATCCGACATGACGGGAGGTCAGGCGTTGCCACCGGAGTGGCAGCTTAGCGCCATCAATACATCAGGTTGATCATCGCCACGGTCACCACCGTATAGATCAGCGACAGCGGGCCGCCGATCTTCCACAGCTCCTTGCCGGTGTAGCCCGCCGGGCCGGTGATCATCGAGATCACCGGGTTGGACGCGGTCATGAAATTGTTCGACGCCGACAGCGCCACGATCAGCGCGAACGCAACCGGGTTGCCGCCCGCGGCCAGTGCAAGGTTGATCGCCAGTGGCACGGTCACGATGGTCGCGCCGACGTGGCTGATCACCAGCGAGAACGCCGTAGTGAAGATGCCCACCAGGATTTCCAGCAGCCACACCGGTGTGCCCGTGGGCAGTCGTTCGATGGTATGCCCGGCCACCCACGCCGCCGCGCCGCTGGAGTCCATCGCCCAGCCGAGCGGGATCAGGCAGGCCATCAGGAACACGGTCTTCCAGTTGATCGCCGCGTAGGCCTCGTCGATGTTGAGCACGCCGGCGATCAGCATGCCGGCCACGCCGGTCATCAGTGCGATCGACACCGGCAGTCGCGAGGACAGCGCCAGCAGCATCGAGATGGCGAAGATCGCCATCGCGATCTTGAACTTGTGCGGACGCTGCTCGCCCTTGGGGTAGTCGGTGACCACCACCAGGTCCTTGCTCTCGGCCGCCACCGCAAGGTCGGTCCAGATGCTGTGGAAGACCATCATGTCGCCGGCGCGCAGGGCGACGTCGCGGACGTTCTCGCGCAGCACGGCCTTGTCGCGGTTGATCGCCAGCAGGCTCAGGCCCATCTGCTTGCGCAGCTGCAGGTCGCGGCCGTTCTTGCCGATGAACTTGGAAGTGGCCGGTACGACCGCTTCGGAAATGCCGGCGCGACTGGGGTTGAACAGATCGCCGAAATTCTTCAGGCGCGAGGACAGCCGCAGGAAATGGTTCTGGGCGAAGTCGCTGACCTGCTGGCGCGGGCCCATTGCGCCGAGCACGCTGCCGACCCAGATGCGTGTGTCCGCCGGCGGTGCCAGCCGCGATTCGCTGTCGCTCTTGAGTGCCAGCAGCAGCGGCGCGTTGTGCAGTGCTTCGGCTTCGCCCAGCGACATGCCGACCAGCGGGCTGTCGGCGGTGACGGTGAGTTCGTAGACATCGCCGTCGATGCCGTAGGCCTTGGCGAAATAGCTCTGCGTGCGCGCCGGCGTGGCACCTTTGCCGTCGTCGTCGCGCAGGCGCTTGTCGCCGAAGAAATGGAAGTAGGCCAGCGATGCCGCCAGCAGTGCCAGGCCGATCGGCAGCGGCGCGAACATCTTCAGCGGTTCGATCGTGGCCGCGCCCGAGGGCAGGTTGCTGTTGGCGGCGATCAACAGGTCGTTGAGCAGGATCAGCGGCGAGTTGCCGACCATGGTCAGGGCGCCGCCCATCACGATGGCGCAGGCGAGTGGCAGCAGCAGTCGCGGCAGGGGCAGGCCAGTGCGCGATGACAGGCGCGCTGCGACGGGCATGTACAGCGCCATCACCGACGGGTTCTGCATGATCGAGGAGTTGATGCCGGCAACCGCGCTGGTCAGCAGCAGCAGCCGATGTTCGACGCCGTGCGCGCGTCGCAGCAGCCAGGCGGCGAGGCGGTTGAGGGCGCCGGTGCGATCGAGGCCGGCACCCAAAATCATGGTTGCGATGATGCTGATCACCGCGTTGCCGGAGAAGCCGTTGAACAGCTCGTCCGGCTCCACCAGGCCCGACAGGCCCAGCAGCACCAGCACGACCAGGGCCACGACGTCGGCGCGGATGCGCTCGAACAGGAACATCACCATCGTGAAGCCCACCAGCCCGAGCACGAGCTTCATGTCGGTGGTGAGCGTCAGCGCGGTATCCATGCCGGGGCGTTAGCGACTCTTCTTATTGGTTATTGGACGCGGTCGTAGAGGAGATCCCACACCCCGTGGCCAAGCTTCTGGCCGCGGGTTTCGAAGTGGGTCTGCGGTCGCCATTGCGGACGTTCCACGCTACCGCGCGAACCGGCGCGGTTGCTCAGGCCGGGCGTCGCATCGAGCACATCCCACATCTGCTCCGCATAGTCCTGCCAATCGGTGGCAAGGTGCAAGCGTCCACCGACCGCGAGCTTGGACACCAGCAGGCGGGCGAACTCCGGCTGAACCAGCCGGCGCTTGTTATGGCGCTTTTTGTGCCAAGGGTCCGGGAAGTAGATGCGGATCTCGTCGAGCGAGCCGTCGGCGATCTCGTTGTTCAGCACTTCGACCGCGTCGTGGTGGTAGAGGCGGACGTGGTCGCTGCCGTCCCCGGCCAGGGCATTGAGCAGGCGGCCGACGCCGGGGGCGTGTACTTCTATCCCGATCAGGTCGCGCTCGTGGTCGTTCTGCGCGGCGAAGCGGAGGGCCTCGCCGTTGCCGAAGCCGATCTCCAGCACGCGCTTGGCCTGGCGGCCGAAGGCGGCATCGAAATCGCGCGGCACCCCCGCGTAGTCCAGGCCGAAGCGCGGCCACACCTGGTCGAACGCGCGCTGCTGGGCCTCGGTGAAACGCCCCTGCCGCAGCACGAAGCTGCGCACCTTGCGATGGCCTTCCTCGATGGTGAATGGCTTGGGTGGCGCTTTGCCCTTGGGCGCAGGAGTGCTGGGGTCCGACATCAGCCGATCAATCCGTCGACCGGGCTGGAGGCGCTGGCAAAGCGCTTGCGCGGGATCCGCCCGGCCTTGAACGCGGCGCGACCGGCCTCGACCGCGAGCTTCATCGCATGGGCCATCAGCACCGGGTCCTTGGCGCCGGCGATGGCGGTGTTCATCAGTACGCCGTCGCAGCCCAGTTCCATCGCGATGGCCGCGTCCGAAGCGGTGCCGACGCCGGCGTCGACGATGATCGGCACCTTGGCGTTCTCGACGATCTCGAGCAGGTTGTAGCGGTTCTGCACGCCCAGGCCGGAACCGATCGGCGCGGCCAGCGGCATCACCGCGACGCAGCCGATCTCTTCCAGGCGCTTGGCCAGGATCGGGTCATCGGAGGTGTAGACCATGACCTCGAAGCCGTCCTTGACCAGGATCTCGGCGGCGGCCAGGGTCTGCACCACGTCGGGGTAGAGGGTCTTCTGGTCGCCGAGCACTTCCAGCTTGACCAGGTTGTGGCCATCGAGCAGTTCGCGTGCGAGGCGGCAGGTGCGCACGGCGTCGTCGCTGGTGTAGCAGCCGGCGGTGTTGGGCAGGATCGTGTAGCGGTCCGGCGGCAGCACGTCGAGCAGATTGGGTTCGCCCGGGTTCTGGCCGATGTTGCTGCGGCGGATGGCGACGGTGACGATCTGGGCGCCAGCGGCCTGGGTGGCCAGGCGGGTCTGCTCCAGGTCGGTGAACTTGCCGGTACCGGTAAGCAGGCGCGAGGCGTAAGGCTTGCCGGCGATGACGAGGGGGTCGTTGAGGTGCGGGGCGGTCATCGCACTAGTTTAGCAGTCGACTTTGTCGTCCCGACCGGGCGGGGGATGACTGCGGATTCAGCCGCCGCCCAGCGCGTGCACGATCTCGACCCGGTCGCCGTGCGCCAGTGCGCGTTCGCCATGGCGGCTGCGCGGCACGATCTCGCTGTTGATCTCCACCGCCACCCGGCGCTCGCCCAGGCCTTCGAGTTGCAGCAGCTGCAGCACCGTGGTGTCGGCCGCAATCGCGCGCGGCTCGCCGTTCAAGAGAATTTCCATGGTGCTATTGTCGCCGCGGCCACGGCACCAGGCCAGTGTCGGCATGCTTTTTGACGCACTGCGGCGTGAGTGTGTCCGGCGCGCATGTTTCGATGCGTCCATCCGCGGGCGTATGTGGGTTCCGCGGACCCTCCTGCAGTCGCCATCCGAACACCGCCCTTCCACGCCTTCCCAGGGGATTTCATGATGACACCCGTTCGCTCCGTGCTGGCCGCCGCACTGGCGCTGGCAGCCGCACCGGCCTTCGCCCAGAGCAATCCGTATTCGCAGACCGTCTTCTTCGGTGACAGCCTGACCGACTCCGGCCACTTCCGGCCGGCGCTGGTGCAGGCAGTGGGTCCGTCCGGCGCATTGCTGGGCCGCTTCACCACCAACCCCGGTCTGGTCTGGTCGGAGTACGTGGCGGATTACTACGACTCCAATGCCGTGAGCGACAACCAGGGTGGCAGCAACTATGCCGTCGGCGGCGCCCGCAACGGCACCAACGCCGTCGGTGGCCTCGGGCCGATTCCGTCGCTGAGCACGCAGATCGGCAGCTACCTCACCCGCAACGGTGGCCACGCTGACGCCAACGCCCTGTACACCGTCTGGGGTGGCGCCAATGACCTGTTCGCCGCGGCCACCGTGCCGGCACAGGCGCAGGCGATCATCGGCGCTGCGGTCACCGCCCAGGTCGGCAACGTCGCCGCGCTGGAGAGCGCCGGCGCCCGTTACGTGCTGGTGCCGACCGTGCCGGACCTCGGCCTGACGCCGCAGTCGCGCGCCGGTGGCGCCGTCGCGCAGGCGCAGGGCACGGCCCTGTCGACCGCCTACAACACCGCATTGTTCAACGGCCTGGCCACGGCCAACCTGCGCGTGATTCCGCTCGACACGTTCCACCTGCTGCAGGAAATCGTCAGCAATCCGGCGCCCTACGGCATCCGCAACGTCACCAATCCGGCGTGCCGCACGCAGCCGGCGCCGGCAGGCGACTCCTCGCTTTTCTGCAATCCGGCGTCCTATGCCGCGCCGGATGCGCCTGACGCGTATGCCTTCGCCGATGGCGTGCATCCGTCTTCGAAGGCGCACCAGATCCTCGGCGACTACGCGGTCTCGATCCTCGAAGGCCCGCGCCAGCTGGCCGTGTTGCCGCATTCGGAAGCCGTGGTCGGTCGCGCCCGCGCCGATCGCGTTTCCGCCCAGGTCGGCTCGCGTCCTGAAGGCGAGGGCATGCGCTGGTGGGGCGACGTGCGTGGCGACTTCCAGCGCTACGGCAACGGCGACAACTACGACGGCATGGGGCCGGCGCTGAGCTTCGGCCTCGACTGGGCCAGCGGCGACCTCGTGTACGGCGGCTTCGCCGGCTATGGCCAGAACAAGATGGACTGGGGCAACAACCGCGGCGAGTTCGACCAGGACGACGCCACCCTCGGCGGCTACCTGGGCTGGACCAGCGGCTCGGCGTGGATCAACGGCCAGCTGAGCTACAGCTGGGTCTCCTACGACGTCGAGCGCCGGATCAAGCTTGGCCCGACCTCGCGCACGCACACCGGCTCGCCCGACGGCACCAACCTCACGGCCGGCTTCGCCGCGGGCTGGAACTTTGGCGAGGGCTCGCTCAAGCACGGCCCGGTCGTGCAGTTGCTGTCGCAGACGATCGAGGTCGACGGCTATGACGAGAACAGCACCGAGGCCACGGCCCTGACCTTCATGGACCGCGACTACGACTCGCTGATCGGCAGCGCCGGCTGGCAGGTCGACTACACCATCAACGAGCACCTGAGCCCGTACGCTCGACTGACCTACGACCACGAGTTCGAGGACAACGACGACGAAGTCTTCGCCAGCCTGCGTTCGATGCCGGGCGTGGCGCCGTTCGCCGTCCCTGGTACGAAGTACGACCAGGACTACGGCACCCTGGTGTTTGGCGCGCGCACGGAGCTGTTCGGCCTGGCGACCAACATCGGCACCAGCGTGACGGTGGCGCAGAAGGGCGGCAACCACGCGACCGTGTTCGTCAGCCTCGGCGGCGGGTTCTGAGCGTTCGCCTGACCGGTTGTCACTGCGCGTCCGAATGACGTGCGCGAGCTGGTGACGAGGCAGCGGCAATGGCGGTTCCTCCGGCAGATCCTGCTGGAGGAACCGTGTTTCCCGGGCCCGCGCCTGACTCCCGCAGCTTGTCGCAGCGGCTTTACTCCCGCTGTATCCGGGGCATAGACTTCCCGCCACGCGGGTGTAGTTCAATGGTAGAACTGCAGCTTCCCAAGCTGCTAGCGTGGGTTCGATTCCCATCACCCGCTCCAAACATTCGCAGCGGCGGCCTGCTTTACAGTGGCCGCCGCTTTTGCCTTTTTGCGGCCCGCCCCGGAGGCCCGATGGCAACGAAGATCGTACTGGGTTGGCGCGAGTGGGCTTCCTTGCCGGAGCTTGGCATCGCGCGCCTGCGCACCAAGGTCGACAGCGGCGCGCGCAGTTCGGCGCTGCACGTGGACTCGCAATGGCGTTTCACCGACGGCGGCGCGCCGTGGGTCGGCTTCAAGATCAGCCCCGGCGAGCGCGGCGGCATCATCGAATCGGTGGCGCCCGTTTACGACGAGCGCGAGGTCACCGATTCTGGCGGCCACTGCACCCGGCGGGTGTTCGTCCGTACGGTGCTGTCGCTGGCCGGCGTCGAGCGGGTGGTTGAAATCAATCTGTCGGATCGGCGCGGCATGCTGTTCCCGATGCTGCTGGGCCGTACCGCGCTGGCGAGGGTGTTCACCGTCGATCCCGCGCGCTCATTCCTGCACGGCCGCCTGCCCATTTCGGGCACGATCGTGCCCATCGTGAAATCAATGCAATGAAACTGGCGATACTGTCGCGCAACAGCAAGCTTTACTCGACCCGGCGCCTGGTCGAGGCCGCGCGTGAGCAGAACCACAGCGTGCGCGTGCTCGACCCGTTGCGCTGCTACATGCGCATCGCCAGCGACGGATTCAGCATGCACTACAAGGGCCGGCCAATCGCCGGCTACCAGGCGGTGATCCCCCGGATCGGCGCCTCGGTGACGCGTTACGGGTCGGCGGTGCTGCGCCAGTTCGAGCTGATGAACTCGGTCACTCCCAATTCCTCCGACGCGATCCTGCGGGCCCGCGACAAGCTGCGCTGCCACCAGCTGCTGGCGGCCGAGCACATCGGCCTGCCGACCACGGTGTTCGGCGACAACCCCGACGACACCGGAGACCTGCTGTCGATGCTCGGCGCGCCGCCGCACGTGATCAAGCTCAATGAGGGCACCCAGGGCGCCGGAGTGATGCTGACCGAGAAACTGTCGGCGTCGCGCGGCGTGATCGAGGCCCTGCGCGGTCTCTACGCCAACTTCCTGGTTCAGGAATACATCGAGGAAGCGCGCGGTGCCGATGTGCGCTGTTTCGTCGTCGGCGGTCGAGTCGTGGCGGCAATGAAGCGGCAGGCGCCCAAGGGCGACTTCCGCTCCAACCTCCATCGCGGTGGTTCGGCCAAGGGTGTGCGCGCCAGCGCCGCCGAACAGGATGTCGCCATTCGCGCTGCACGCGTACTCGGACTGGGTGTCGCCGGTGTCGATCTCATTCGCAGTGCGCGTGGCCCGCTGGTGCTCGAGGTCAACTCGTCGCCAGGCCTCGAAGGCATCGAGGATGCGACTGGGGTGGACGTGGCCGGCGAGATCATCAGCTACGTCGCCGATCGGCTCAAGCGCAGAATTGCGAAAAAGACCGCCGCGCGTTGATTCTGGGTGTTGGCGGCAAATGACCGCATTTTGTGCGATATTCAGCGAAATTGACGACACCAATCAGAAGTCGACCCTCCTCGTAACGAATACTTAACGAGTGTTTTTAACGACGGTTTAATCGAATTCGGCGTAGCCTGTCGGTACCGCAGCACTGCCGCTCTACCTAGTCAGTACCTGGTCGATGCAGGTTACGGTAATCGGGGCAATACCCTTTTGGCCCAGGCGCGGTGGCCCCGCGCTTGGGCCTTTGTTTGTCTGCGCGACGCGGCTTGCGCGTGTGCAAGAGGTGACTGGAGCTCACGACGGCTCTGGCAGAATCGTTAAGATCGTTAAGATCGTTAAGTCAGGGACACCGCGGCCCTTCGCCGCCGCAGTCGCCGCTGCAACTTAAAAGACGTTCGACGGTCGAAAGCCCCACTACCCAGGAAGGTCCAGTCATGCGCATCCTCGTCATCGAAGACAACCAGGACATCGCCGCCAATCTCGGCGACTTTCTCGAGGACCGCGGTCATACCGTGGATTTCGCCGCCGATGGCGTCACCGGCCTGCACCTGGCCGTGGTCCACGACTTCGACGCGATCGTGCTCGACCTGAACCTGCCGGGCCTGGACGGCCTGGAGGTCTGCCGCAAGCTTCGCAACGAAGCGCGCAAGCAGACCCCGGTGCTGATGCTGACCGCGCGCGACAGCCTCGAGAACAAGCTGGCCGGTTTCGATTCCGGTGCCGACGACTACCTGATCAAGCCGTTCGCGCTGCAGGAGGTCGAGGTCCGACTGAATGCGCTGTCGCGACGCGGCCGCGGCGTGCAGACGCGCGTGCTCAATACCGCCGATCTCGAATACAACCTCGACACCCTGGAAGTCCGTCGCCAGGGCAAGCTGTTGCAGCTCAACCCGACCGCCCTGAAGATCCTGCAGGCGCTGATGGAGGCCTCGCCGGCGGTGGTCACGCGACAGGAGCTGGAAACACGCGTCTGGGGCGAGGAGCTGCCCGACTCCGACAGCCTGCGCGTGCACATCCATGGCCTGCGCGCGGTGGTCGACAAGCCGTTCGAAGTTCCGCTGATCCAGACCCGTCATGGCATCGGTTACCGCATCGCCGCCCCAGACAACGGCTGAGCCCATGGCGGTCGCCGAAGAGCCCCAGCGTCCGCCGCGCAGGACACGATTCCGGCGGCAGCTGCGCAGCCGCATCATCCTTGCCTTCGTGCTGCTGGGTTTCGGCCTGACGGCGCTGTTTGCCTGGGCGACGAACTGGACCCGCAACCGGGTCGAGAACCAGATCATCGAAGACGTGATGAACCGCAACATCGACGTTGCGGCGCGTCAGTTCGAGCAGAACCCGGACAACCCGCAATTCGCGGTCGACCAGATCCGCGCCTACGTCTACACCTCCGACAAGTTCGACTCGGTGCGGGTCAACTGGCCGGAATGGTATGAGCTGGCCGATGGCATCTACGGCATGACGGGCGTGGATCCCGACGGCAACTCGTTCTCCTACAAGCTGGCGGTTCGCAAGACGCCCAAGGCGTGGTTCTTCCTCGCCTATGACATGTCGCAGGCGACGCGCGGCGAAACACAGTTCCAGCGGGCAATCTGGGCTTCGGTGTTCCTGTTCACCGTGTTGTCGCTGCTGGTCGGCTGGTGGTCGGCCTCACGCGTGATGAGCCCGGTCTCGGAACTGGCCAACCGCCTCAAGCTGTCCGGGCGAAGTTCGGAGCCGGAGAACCTGGCATCGCACTTCCCCGACGACGAAGTCGGCCAGCTCGCCGAGGCGCTCGACGACTACGCCGAGCGCCTGACCGAAGTGGTCCAGCGCGATCGCGAATTCAACGCCGACGTCAGCCATGAGTTGCGCACGCCGCTGGCGGTGGTGAAGGGCGCGGTCGAACTTCTGTTGTCGCGCCCCGATGTCGACGACAAGACCCGCAACCGCCTGCTGCGCATACAGCGCGCCGAACAGCAGTGCACCGACCTGATCAGTGCATTGCTGCTGCTGTCGCGCAACGAACGCGGTCATGGCGCCACCGATGTCGCCAAGGTGGCCGAACAATTGCTCGATGCCCACCGTGCCCAGCTCGGCGGCAAGCCGCTTGAGTTGCGCGTGGAAGGCGAGCAGGGTCTGGTGGTGGATGCTCCCGAAGCAGCTGTCTCGGTCGCGCTGGGCAACCTGATCGGCAATGCCGTCAAGTACAGCAACGAAGGCGAAGTGGTGGTGCGTCTGGGGAGGAAATCGGTCGCGGTGATCGACTCGGGCCCGGGACTGAGCGCCGAGGACGCCGCCAAGCTGTTCCAACGCGGCTACCGCGGCACCCACGCCGCGCACTCGCAGGGTGGCGGCATCGGCCTTTCGATTGTGCGCCGCCTGTGCGCCCTGTATGGCTGGGAAGTGCAGGTGCGCCCGGGCGAAGAGCGCGGCGTGATCGCCACGCTGGCGTTCGCCGACGCCGTCTTCCCGCACGTCTGAGATCGCGAAGTGGATGCAGGAGCGGGCAACCCCGCTCCTGCACAACGCGTTGTCGTCAGACCGGCTCGAGCCAGCCGTACTTGTCCGGCGTCTTGCCGTCGAACAGACCGAAGAACAGCTCCTGGATCTGGCGCGTCACCGCGCCCGGCTTGCCACTGCCCACCTGGCGGCCGTCGACCGAACGGATCGGCGTGATCTCGGCGGCGGTGCCGCACATGAACAGTTCGTCGCACAGGTACAGGTACTCGCGCGGAAGATCGCGTTCGATCACCTCGATGCCGGCCTCGCGGGCGAGGGTGATGATCGTGTTGCGGGTGATGCCATTGAGCAGCGCGGCGCTGACCGGCGTGGTGTGCAAGGCGCCATCGAACACCAGGAACAGGTTCTCGCCTGCGCCTTCCGAGAGTAGGCCGGTCGAGGCCAGTGCAATACCTTCGCCGAAGCCCAGGCGGCGTGCTTCGCGCGCAACCAGCTGGCCCGACAGATAGTTGCCGCCGGCCTTGGCGCCAGCGGGAAGGGTGTTCGGCGCGAAGCGCTGCCAGCTCGACACGCAGGCGTCGATGCCCTGGTCGAGCACGCTGGCGCCCAGGTACTGGCCCATCTTCCACGTCGCCACGGCGACGTCGGTCGGCGTGTCTGCCGACAGGCCGAAGCCTCCCAGGCCGCGGTAGGCGACCGGACGCAGGTAGTCAGTGGTGTTGTCGTTGGCCTTGAGCACTTCGCGGCAGGCGGCGTTGATCTGCTCCAGCGAATACGGGATCGCCATGTCGTAGATCTTGGCCGAGGCATACAGGCGCTTGTTGTGGTCGGTCAGGCGGAAGATCACCGGGCCGGAAGGCGTCTGGTAGCAACGGATGCCCTCGAACACAGAGGAACCGTAATGCACCACGTGGGCCATCACGTGAGTGGTGGCTTCAGCCCAGCGCTTGATGACGCCGTTCTGCCAGATCCATTCGGGGTATTGCATCGCCGGTCTTCCGTCAGGGGGAAACGGCTATTGTGCCTGCGCCGGGGGGCCGGGCCCAAGTCGCGTCCGGGCCGATCGCCAGGCGTCAGCCCTTGATCCACCAGCAGCCGAAGTATTTCTGCAGACCGAACACGGTGTGCGACGGCGTGCTGCCATTGGCCAGCGTCTGCTCTACGCGCAGCGCGACCGGCGCCTGCCTGGGCCGTGGCGGCGCTAGCTCGGTGCCTTCCACTCCGAGGGCGGCGTCTGCCAGCACCGTTTCGCCGGGCTCGGCGGGCATGACCGGGTAGATTCCGACCAGCGGTCGCTGCACCAGCGCATCAAGCCGCTCCAGCGCGGCGTAGGCGGCACTGCCCGACATCCCGTTCCAGTTGTAGACGCCGGCAAGGCGATTGGCGTCGCGGGCGTCGAAGGCGCCGTTGAGCTCATGGACCAGGTCGCGAAGGCTGCGCGCGCAGCCGCCAACGCGCTCCCTCGAACCTGTCGGCGGCGCGGCGCGCGGAGCCTGCTCGACGGCGCCGACATCCGGACACTGCCGATCAGTGAAGATGTCCATTCCCTCCGGCGTCGTGCAGCGCCGCACCTGCGCGGAGACGGGCTGCCACGCCGCCGCGACGAGCAGCACGGTCATCAGCAGGTATTTCGACATCGGCATCGTTGCAGACTAGCGGCGACAGGGTGGAACGCGACGATACGCCCATCGCAGTCCGATCAGAACGGTCATGCCGCATTTCAGAAGCGGACGAAATAGCAGCCCGAATAGCGCTCCACGCCCAGCTCCAGCACCTGCTGCGGCTCGGAGAAGACCAGTTGCATGGCGCCCGCGCCATCGCCTGCGCTGGCCAGCGCAGGCCAGAAACTGGCATCGACCAGTGACTGTCGAGCCAGGTGCTGCAGGCGATTCATCACCAACTGCGCCTGCTGGTTCTGCAGCCCCGGCCAATGGAAGCTTTCGGCGATGCGATTGACGTCGCCCATGGCGAATGCGCCCATCAGGTCGAGCGACAGTTGTCCGACGTTGCGCGCGCACCCGTTCGCGGCCGGGCGGCGCCGGGGAATCGCGCCGCGCTGCGTCGAGCCGAGCAGGCCCAGGCTGGCCGACGAAGACGAGTCGAAGGTCAGGCGGTTCACCAGTTCAACCGACATCGGCGCGGGCGCAGCGCCGAGCGCCGCGCAGGCGGTGTCGGTGTAGACGGATTGGCCGTCATGGGCCTGGCAGCGGTGGAGACTGCCGACTGCATGGACCGGCGCCGCGAGCAGCAGCGCCAGAAGGCAACACCATGCCGCCACCCATCGTGGCTGCGTGTTCATGTTCGGCCCGCGGGGGAACGGGGAATTTCATCGTCTCCCCGCGGGCGTCAATGGCGTGTGCTTGCCACGCGTGATGGCTGAACGGCTCGTTGGTCGGTGGATGGACCGGCTACAGGCGCGAGATCACCGACAGCGTCGGCTTGGACAGGTTCAGCGTGTAGAAGTGCAGGCCCGGTGCCCCGCCCTCGACCAGGCGCTGGCACATGGCCGCGACCATGTCCGCGGCGAACTCGCGGATCGAATCGGCATCGTCACCGAAGGCCTGCATGCGCTTGCTGATCCAGCGCGGGATCTCGGCGCCGCAGGCATCGGAGAAACGGCGCAGCTGGCTGAAGTTCGAGATCGGCATGATGCCCGGCACGATCGGCACGGTGACGCCAAGCCGGCGCACATCGTCGACGAAGCGGAAGTACGCATCGGCGTTGTAGAAGTACTGGGTGATCGCGCCATCGGCGCCTGCGTCGATCTTGGACTTGAAGTGGCGCAGGTCGGCGTGCGCGTCATCGGCCTGCGGATGGCACTCGGGATAGCAGCCCACTTCGATGTGGAAGTAGCCGTCGTGCTCGCGGCGGATGAACTCGACCAGTTCGGTGGCGTAGCGGAAATCGCCGGTGTGGCCCATGCCCGAGGGCAGGTCGCCGCGCAGGGCGACGATGCGGCGGCAGCCCATGGCCTTGTAGCGCTCGAGCAGCTCGCCGAGCTCGGCGCGGGTGCCGCCGACGCACGACAGATGCGGGGCGGCGTCGAGGCCGTGGGTCGTGTGGAGGCGTTCGACGGTCTCGGGTGTATAGCTGAGCGTCGAGCCGCCGGCGCCGAAGGTGCACGAGACATACTCGGGGTTGTGCGACTTCAGCCGGGCCGCGGTCTTGTCCAGCTGCGCGCGCTGCTCGTCGGTCTTTGGCGGGTAGAACTCGAAGCTGATCGGGGTCATGCGTGGCCGCCGGTGCTGGGGTGGCGCTTATTCTATCGCTCTATCGCGATGGAGTGGAATGAGGGATTCGGGGGCAATGAGGCCAACCGGGCGCGGGCGCAAAAAAAACGGGCGCCGAAGCGCCCGTTTCCTTGCATCGCAAACTGCTGCGATCGATCAGTAGCGGTAATGCTCCGGCTTGTACGGACCGTCGGCCGACACGCCCAGGTAGGCGGCCTGGTCGTCGGTCAGGCGGGTCAGCTTCACACCGATCTTCTCCAGGTGCAGACGCGCGACTTCCTCGTCGAGCTTCTTGGGCAGGATGTAGACCTTCGGCTCGTAGCTGTCCTTGTTGGCCCACAGGTCGATCTGCGCCAGGGTCTGGTTCGAGAACGAGTTGGACATGACGAAGCTCGGGTGGCCGGTGGCGCAGCCCAGGTTGACGAGGCGGCCTTCGGCCAGCAGGAAGATCGAATTACCACCCTTGAAGGTGTACTTGTCGACCTGCGGCTTGATGTTCAGACGGACCGCACCGGACGTGTTGAGCTTGTCGACCTGGATCTCGTTGTCGAAGTGGCCGATGTTGCAGACGATCGCCTGGTCCTTCATCTGCGACATGTGCTCGAGCGTCAGCACGTCCTTGTTGCCGGTGGTGGTGACGTAGATGTCGCCACGGCCCAGCGTGCTCTCGACGGTGTTGACCTCGAAGCCTTCCATCGCCGCCTGCAGGGCATTGATCGGATCGATCTCGGTGACGACCACGCGCGCGCCGTAGGCACGCAGCGAGTGCGCCGAACCCTTGCCGACGTCGCCGTAACCGCAGACCACGGCGACCTTGCCGGCCAGCATCACGTCCATCGCGCGCTTGAGGCCGTCGGCCAGCGACTCGCGGCAGCCGTAGAGGTTGTCGAACTTGGACTTGGTGACCGAGTCGTTGACGTTGATCGCCGGCACCAGCAGCGAGCCGGCTTCGGCCAGCTGGTACAGGCGGTGGACGCCGGTGGTGGTCTCTTCCGAGACGCCCTTCCAGTCGCGCACGACGGTGTGCCAGAAGCCCGGACGCTCGGTGTGGACGCGCTTGAGCAGGTCCTTGATGACCTGTTCTTCGTGGTTGCCCGAGGCGGTGTTGACCCAGTCGCTGCCGTTCTCGAGCTCAAAGCCCTTGTGAATCAGCAGGGTCACGTCGCCGCCGTCGTCGACGACGAGCTGCGGGCCGAGGTACTTGTCTGCGCCCGAGCCCGGGAAGGTCAGGGCGGCGAGGGTGCAGTCCCAATACTCTTCCAGCGATTCGCCCTTCCAGGCGAACACCGGGGTGCCGCTGGCGGCGATCGCGGCAGCAGCGTGGTCCTGGGTCGAGAAGATGTTGCACGAGGCCCAGCGCACGTCGGCGCCGAGGTCACGCAGGGTCTCGATCAGCACTGCGGTCTGGATGGTCATGTGCAGCGAGCCGGTCACGCGCACGCCCTTGAGGGTTGCGGTGGCGGCGTACTTCTTGCGGATGGACATCAGGCCCGGCATCTCGTGCTCGGCGATGTCGATCTCCTTGCGGCCCCAGTCGGCCAGGGAGATATCGGCAACTTTGTAATCGCCTTCGGTGGAGAAGGTCTTAGCTACGGCATTCATGTGTGAAGCTCCGGTTTTTGGGTGAGGGCAGGGGGTGAAACCTGCCAAACCGGGCGCCGTTGTGCGTGTTGCGTCCCGCCGAGCCTGATTCCGGATTGCCCGGACTTGCAGCGCCCCTCGGCGAGGCTCGCCATTTTAGCTGGTTGAGGTTGCCGATGGATGAACTCGGTGGCTGTTGCTTCGGGCGTGTTGCCTTCGGCGAGGCGTCGTCCGCCGGATCGGGCCTGATTCGTCGGAAGGGCGTCGTCCGCCGGGCCGGGGATTGCTCCGCCCCTCCAGACGCCATCCTGGCTTTAGTCGGGGCGCGGGACATCCATGTCCCGCTGCTCCGCAATCCCCGACCCGGCGAACAACGCTTCGGCTATTCATTGCCCGGTCTTCGTTGAGAGCCGTCGTTCCCGCGAAGGCGGGAACCCAAGGACGTTGCCCTTACCCCGTCATCCCCGCGAAGGCGGGGACCCAGCGACGTTGATTCTCGGAACCATATGAACCCTGCGCGGGCGTCCGGGACCGAGCTCACCGAGCAGACGTGCGAATGATCGAGGGCACGGACACCGCCCTGGGCCGTGACAGGCCGAGTCCGATCGTTGCCGCTGCATCACGCGCGCAGTGCGCTCTCGCCACCAGTCGAAGTCAATAAAACCGTGGCTGCTTCGGCAAGGAGGGGGTGGGGTGTATTTCGCGAACAGTAAACGGAGCGAAGCGGAGGTTCGCGGAATACACCCCACCTCCTCCCCCACTGACCACGCGCAAAAAAGAAAACGGACCGCATCGCGGTCCGTTCTCTTCAACCCAAACCTTCAGGCCCGGATTACTTCTTCAGGCCCGAATCCTTGCGCAGGTCGTCGGCCTTGTCCGTCTTCTCCCACGAGAAGGCGGTGGCGGTGTGCTTCTTGCCGGCGCCGTCGACGTAGGTCACCTCGCGCGGCTTGCGGCCGAAGTGGCCGTAGGCAGCGGTTTCCTGGTAGACCGGATGGATCAGGTCGAGCATCTTGACGATGCCGTACGGGCGCAGATCGAAGTGCTTGCGGATCAGCTTCTCGATCTTCTCGTCCGGGATCTTGCCGGTGCCGAACGTGGTGACCGAGATCGACGTCGGCTCGGCCACGCCGATGGCGTAGGAGACCTGCACTTCGCACTTGTCGGCCAGGCCGGCGGCGACGATGTTCTTGGCGACGTAACGCGCAGCGTACGCAGCCGAACGATCGACCTTGGACGGATCCTTGCCCGAGAACGCACCGCCACCGTGACGGGCCATGCCGCCGTAGCTGTCGACGATGATCTTGCGACCGGTCAGGCCGCAATCGCCGACCGGGCCGCCGATCACGAAGATGCCGGTCGGATTGATGTGGATCTTGTTCTTCGGCAGCGCCTCGAGCCACTTCTTCGGCAGGACCGGCTTGAGAACGTGCTCGTACACGCCTTCGATCAAATCCTTCTGCTTGATGCCCGGATCGTGCTGGGTCGACAGGACCACCGCATCGAGGCCGGCGACATTGTGCTGCGCGTCGTAGCGCAGGGTGACCTGCGACTTCGCGTCAGGGCGCAGCCACGGCAGCGGCGAATTCTTCTTCTTGCGGATCTTGGCCTGCTGCTCGACCAGACGGTGCGAGTAGTAGATCGGCGCCGGCATGAACTCCGGGGCCTCGTTGCAGGCGTAGCCGAACATCAGGCCCTGGTCGCCAGCGCCCTGTTCTTCCGGCTTCTTGCGGTCGACGCCAGCGGCGATGTCCGGCGACTGCTTGCCGAGCATGTTGATGATCGCGCAGGTGTGGCCGTCGAAGCCGACGTTGGAATTGTTGTAGCCAATGTCGTTGATGACCTTGCGCGCAAGCGCCTCGATGTCGACCCACGCATTGGTGGTGACCTCGCCGGCGACGATCGCCGCGCCGGTCTTCACCATCGTCTCGCACGCCACGCGCGCACGCTTGTCCTGGGCCAGGATGGCATCGAGGACGGCATCGGAGATCTGGTCGGCAATCTTGTCCGGATGGCCTTCGGAGACCGACTCGGAGGTGAAGAGGTAGCTGGACATCGAGGCTTTATCCCCGTATTCGGATGAAAGGATGGCCGCGCATGATACAGCCTTGGCCCGGTCGGCGCATTGTGCGTCATTCAGGTGTTGGCTGAGGGTTAATTTCGCTGCTCGCGACGCTGGTCCGCACGCTGTCACGGGATTGACCCGAATCCGCCACGTCGTTGTCGCCGCGCCGCAGCAGGCTGCGCGGCGAGACGCCCCGTCGGGGCAAGCCGTGACGCCCGAATGCCGCTTGAGCGCCGCCTGCAGGAACGCTTTCCGCACTGGTTCCGCGGGCGCCGGGCGTCCATCGCCGGCCCGTTGCTGCGCACGCTGGGCCGCTGGTCGCGATTCGACCAGATCGAGGCGTTCCTCCAGGCCAACGGGCACCTGCGCGACTTCGCCTTCGTTGAGGCAGCGCTCGACCACCTCCAGGTGCGCTACCTGTCGGACTTGGCCGAGGTGGCCGGCATTCCCGCCAGCGGCCGCCTGCTGATCGTCGCCAACCATCCTTCAGGCGCGATCGATGCGCTGGCATTGCTCGACGTCGTCGGCCGGGTGCGCCGCGATGTCAGGATCGTCGCCAATGACCTGCTCTCGGCCCTGGACCCGCTGTCGGGCCTGCTGCTGCCGGTGCGGATCCTCGGCGGCAGGCCGAGCGCGCAGAGCCTGCAGGCGATCGACGACGCGCTCCGGGCGGAACAGTGCGTAATCGTGTTCCCGGCTGGCGAAGTGGCGCGGCTGGGCCTGCGCGGCGTCACCGACGGACGCTGGCGTCGCGGCTTCCTGCGCTTTGCCCGTGCCAGCGGCGCGCCGGTGTTGCCGGTCCGCATCGAGGCCCGCAACTCGGTCCTGTTCTACGGCGCGTCGGCCCTGTTCAAGCCGGTCGGTACGGCGCTGCTGGCGCGCGAGATGTTCGCCCGCCGCGCGCACCGCATCGCCATGCGCATCGGCACGCCACTTTCGCTGCCGGCGGAGGGTGACCCTGAACGGCTGATGCGCCAGGTCCGGCGAGAACTTTTCTCGCTCGGCAATGGACGTCGTCGCAGCGGGACCGGGATGGCAAACGATATTGCCGCGCCAGGCCGACCCGCCCAGGTGATCGACGCGATCGCGCCGGAGCGCGTACGCGCCGGTGTCGAGTCGCTCGCGCTGCTGGGCCGGACGATCGATGGCAAGCAGATCCGGGCCGGCCGCCTTGCGGCCGGTTCGGCACTGCTGCAGGAGATCGGACGGCTGCGTGAGGTCACCTTCCGCGCAGTCGGGGAGGGCACGGGCCAACGCCTGGACGTCGACCTCTACGACAGCTGGTACGAGCACATCGTCCTGTGGGACGACGAGGCCTCGCGAATCGCCGGCGCCTACCGCGTCGCCCGCGGCGCCTGCGTGCTGGCCGAACGCGGCCTGTCGGGGCTCTACACCGCGTCGCTGTTCCGCTATGCCGACGATGCGATTCCGCGCCTCGCCCAGGGCATGGAGCTGGGACGCAGCTTCGTCACGCCTGACTACTGGGGCAGCCGCAGCATCGACTACCTGTGGCAGGGCATCGGCGCCTACCTGGCCCGACACCGCAACGTTCGCTACCTGTTCGGGCCGGTGTCGATCAGCGCAGCGCTGCCTGAGCAGGCGCGCGAGCAGATCGTTGCCTACTACGCGCGCTTCTACGGTTCCGGCCAGATCGACGCCGTGTCGAAATTGCCGTTCGCCTACCGCGCCGCTCCGCCGCAGTTCGATGCGGTCGATGCTGCCACCGCTTTCCGCGTGCTCAAGGGCAACCTCGACGCGCTCGGGACGACCGTGCCGATGCTCTACAAGCAGTACACCGACCTGTGTGAACCGGGCGGAGCGCGTTTCCTGGCGTTCGGCGTCGACCCTGCCTTCAGCGATGCGGTCGACGGACTGATCGAGGTCGACCTGCAGTTGCTTCGACCGAAGAAGCGCGAGCGCTACCTCGAAGGCCATTGCCTGCAAGCCCGTGCCATCACGGAGACCGGTGGATGACACCACAGCCGACTGCGTTGCCTTTGCGCCGCCGCGCGGTTTTCGTGTCCGATGTCCATCTGGGTTCCAAACACTGCCATGCGGCCGAGTTCGCCGATTTCCTTGGCGGACTTCGTTGCGACCGGCTGTACCTGGTCGGCGACATCGTCGACCTGTGGTGGATGGCGCAGCGCCGGCCGAGCTGGGGCAGTGCCCACAACCGCGTCATCGAAGCGCTGCACGCGCTGCGCCGTGCCGGCACCGAGCTGGTGTACGTGCCGGGCAACCACGACCGGCCGATCCGCCGCTTCTGCGGCCTGACCCTGCCGCGGATGACCGTGCGCCGGCGCGCGATCCACGTCACCGCCGATGGCCGCCGCCTGCTGGTAACGCACGGCGACGACTACGACGGCGTGACCCATTTCGGCGGGTTGCAGGAGCAGTTCGGCGACTGGCTGTACTACCGCATCCTCACCGGCAACCAGTGGCTCAACCGCGTGCGTCGCCACTTCGGCAGGCGCTACTGGTCGTTGTCGGAGTTCCTCAAGCGCCAGAGTGGCGCGGCCGAGCGCTACATCGAGCGCTTCGTGCAGGCTGGCCTCGACGATGCCCGTCGGCGCGGCCTCGACGGCGTGATCTGCGGCCACATCCACCGCGCGGGGCTGTTCGAGCGCGACGGCCGCCTGTACGCCAACGATGGTGACTGGGTCGAGAGCTTGACCGCCCTGGCAGAGGATCCGGATGGCACGCTGCGGCTGCTGTCGCATACGGGCGAGACCCTGGCGGTATACGCGCCGCCGCAACGGCTGCTGGCAGACGCGGCGCAGCCTCGCGCGGCCTAGGACTACGCCAAGTCGCCTGAATGGGTTCAACGGAGGATGTCAGCGCGACCGACGGTGGGAACCACGGTCAAACGCTGAATGGACCACCCGGGCCGCGTGTTACTGCACACGGCCCTTGAGTGGTAGTGACATGGTTGTCCGCCTCGGGACGTTCCAGCCTTGGTTCCCGCAAAGGTCGCGGGATGCGTTGAGTGTTCACAGAGCGTCGTTGAATTCCCGCTTGACCTGGACGATGTACTCGCGACCGTCCTTACCGGTGATCGCGACGGACTCGCCGTTCATCAACTGCTCGTACCGGACCTCGCCGATGGCGCCCACGAACTTCTTGAGTGCGCGATCGTAGGTGTAGGGATACTCGGCGAATGCGGTGCGGTTGCCGACGATCATCTGGACCTTGCGCTCGCTCAGTCCGGTGGCCTGCGACAGGTCGCCGATGGGATCCTTGCTCTGCTCAGCCCACGCAGGCATCGATGCCGCAAGCGCCAGCGCGATAAACGCAATCTTCGCTTTCATGAGTTGCCTCCTGATCGGATCGAACCACCGGGGCGTTACGACGGGGTCCGCAGTAGGGGGACGCCCCGGCATGGCATAGAGTCGAACAGAAGGTGCGGTGATTGCATCGCCCATAGGGGCCTGTGACTTTCGACCTGCACCGCTGGTCGCAATCACAACTGCAGCACAATCGTCACGCAATGCGCGTATGCGTGCAGTCGATTGGTTTCATCCGTAATTGATGAATGACGCCTCAATACACGGTCGCGCGCGCCTGCACGAAGGCGTAGAAAAACACGGCATTGGGATCGTTCTGGACCTGGTGCATCTCGCGGCGCATGCCGTCGACGACATCCGGCGTCACGCGCTGCGCAGCAAGCAGCTGATCGGCGGCGGACAACAGCAGTTCCTCCCAGAACGCGATCATGGTCTTGCGTCGCGCCGGTTCGCGATTGTCGAAGTAGAACGTCTTGACCACGGTGGAGACGTCGCGGAATCCGCCAGCGAGCAGCAGGTTGCCAAGCTTGGCGCCGACGAACGGATCGCCACCGCTCTCGTACTGGAAATCATTGAACGCCATCCAGTAGCGCCAGACGTTCGGCGAGTAGGGGTCGAGCAGGAACGAGGAGTTCATCACCTCGGTGATGTAGACCGGCGCACCCGGCGCGAGCACGCGCCGCACTTCGTTGAGCACGCGTGCGGGCGAGGGCACGTGCTCGAGCACCCAGCACAGGAAGGCGGCGTCGAAGCTGCGTGGTTCAAACGCAAGGTTGGTCGCATCGGCCAGGTGCAGGTCGTAGCGACCCTGGAGCCACGACATCGAACCGAGGTTGGCGCGGGCGGCACCGAGCTGGGCTTCGTTGAGGTCGACGCAGGTCGCATGCAGGTCCGGGAACCGGCGCAACAGGATCTCGGTCTGCGCGCCGACGCCACTGCCGATCTCGAGCAGGCGACGCACGCCGCTGTAGTCGATGTCGTGGAAGATCGTCGATTCGGCCAGCCGTGCCTGCTTCATCAGGCGTGCCTGCTCGGTCTGCGAGAAACCGTGCAGGTAGGGGAACTCGGTGGCGCTGGATGACTCGCTCATGTGACCTCCAATGCGGAGCTCATGCCGTTGCGAGCACGCTGCTACGTGCATGCCCTCACGCGGCGGCAGGGAGTTCCGGGGTGACGCCCGCGATCAGGGCATCGAAGTATTCGCCGGTCAGGTGCAGTTGCGCCTGGGCGGTTTCAGCGCGGTTGACCACGGCGCGAAACGCCTGGTTCTCCGGGCGATCCTTGGCGTACCAGCCCAGGTGCTTGCGGGCGATGCGCACGCCGGAGATTTCGCCGTAGAACTCATGGAGATGATGCAGGTGGCCGATGAGCACATCGCGCACCTCCAGCACGGTCGGCTCGGGCAGCAGTTCGCCGCTGGCGAGGTAATGGGCGATCTCGCGGAAGATCCATGGCCGGCCCTGCGCGGCACGGCCGACCAGCACCGCGTCGCAGCCGGTACGCGCCAGTACCTCGGCGGCCTTTTGCGGCGAGTCGACGTCGCCATTGGCGAACACCGGAATCGACAGCGCCGCCTTCACTTCGGCGATCGTGTCGTATTCGGCGCTGCCGGTGTACTGCTGGTCGCGCGTGCGGCCATGCACGGCGAGTGCGGCAATGCCGGCGCTCTGCGCGACTTTCGCTATGGCCAGCGCATTGCGCTGGTCGGCGGCCCAGCCGGTGCGGATCTTCAGCGTCACCGGCACGTCGACGGCGCTGACCACCGCATCGAGGATGCGCGCGACCAGCGCCTCGTCGCGCATCAGCGCTGAGCCGGCCCACGCATTGCAGACTTTCTTGGCCGGGCAGCCCATGTTGATGTCGATGATCTGTGCGCCGTGGTCGACGTTGTAGCGCGCCGCATCGGCCATCACCTCCGGCACGGTGCCGGCGATCTGCACGCTGATCGGCGCGGGCTCGCCGTCGTGGTCCATGCGATGGCGCGACTTGGCGGTGTTCCAGAAGCGGGGGTCGGAGGTGGTCATCTCCGACACGCACAGGCCCGCGCCCAGGCGCTTGCTCAGCACCCGGAACGGTTTGTCGGTAACGCCGGCCATGGGCGCCAGGATGACCCTGGGCGCGATCTGGTAGGGGCCGATAAGGAAGGACGTGTCCGCCATGGCGAGCATTGTAGCGGGCTGTCAGCGACGCCCGCGCCGACGCCGCCAGAACAGGAACCCGGTCACCAGCAGGAACATCGGCAGCAACCCGACCGCCGCCGTGGCCCACTTCATCACGCTGCCGCCCACCGCGCCGACATGCAGCGGAAAGATCGCCTGGCTCATGCGCATGCCCAGCCGGTTGGCGGTGGCATCGTTCACCTGCAGCAGGCCTGCATCGGCTTTGGCGATCGCGATCGTGCTGCGCCCGACCGGATGCCATTCACCGTCGGCGCGCGCGCGGAACGAGACCACGCCATCACCGGCCTTTGGCACCGAAACCCGGCTCAGCCGCGCACTAGGCAATGCCGCATCGGCCTGGCGCAGGACGCGCGGCCAGTCGACCGCGCCCTCGCCTGCGAACTTGGGCGGCTTCACCGTGTCACCGCCGAACGTGCCCACCAGCACTGCCTGAAATCCCTTCGAGTACACCATGCCGACGCCGGTCAGCGTCGCCAGCAACAGCAGCGGAAACAGCAATGCGGCACTGCTGCGGTGCCAGCTCAGCCAGCGCCGCACCGGCGGGCCCGAGTGCATCTTCAGGTGCGCCAGCCATTGCCCGCGTCGCGGCCACCACAGGTACAAGCCGGTCAGGATCAGGCCCAGCGCGATCCAGCCGAACACGCCCAGCACTTCCTCGCCGGCTTCGCCGCCGAGCAGATGGGTATGCCAGTCGTGCAGCCACATCAGCACGTCGTCTTCGTGGCTGCGGTAGAGCAGCAGCGCGCCGTCCTCTGGCGCGAAGTAGGCGCGATGGCCGTCTTCGAAGTAGCCCTGCCAGACCGGCAGGTCATCGTTCGGAAGGTCGAGCGAGCGCAGGCCCTCGGGCTGCCAGCGTTCGATCAGCGAGGCCAGCACGCGACCATCGGCCACCGCGGCGTGCTGTGCCAGTTGCGGGTGCTGCAGGCGCAACAGGTCGGTGTGGAACACCAGCACGGTGCCGGTCAGCGCCACCAGCGCGAACACGACACCGACGCTGAGACCGACCCACAGGTGCAGCCACGACAGCACTGCCCGCAGGCGGCGCGAAAACGGTCGTGGCGCGGAGCCGGTCATCAGAAGCGATTGGCCCAGCTCAGGGTCAGCACGCGGCCACGGCCGGCGACGTAGGTGTCGTTGCGCGGCGTGCTCTGCGAGTAGTAGGTAACGTACTGCTCGCCGAACAGGTTCTCGATGCCGACGTTGAGCTGTCCCAGCGGTAGCTTGAAGCGGGTCTGCAGGTCTACCGTGGTGTAGCCATCGAAATCGGCGACCTCGACGCCACGCAGGTCGAACTCGCGATCGAGCGACTGGCCGGCCTGCAGGCGCGTGGCGATGCCCGGCGTCCAGTCCTGGTCCCAGAACGCGGTGATGCGGTCGGGGCTGACGTTGATGCCGGGCAGGTCGCTGTCGACGCGGTCGTCGCCGTTGCTGTCGTAGCGACCGTCGGTCTGCGCGTAGCCGATGCCGATGCGGGTCGCCTCGCTGAACTGCCAGGCGACGTTGGCCTCGATGCCTTCGATCTCGGTGCGTTCGCGCACGACGTTGTAGCTCTGGCTGCCCGGGTCGAAGGCCAGTCGCGAGCCCAGGTCCGAGTCGGACTGGTAGATGGCCAGGTGCGCGAGCCAGCGGCCGTCGTCGTAGTCGACGCCGATTTCCTGGTTGTCGGCGATCACCGGCGACAGGTCGACCAGCGTGTCCACGCGCTGGCCAGGCGTGCTGATGCCGCGCAGGACGCGGCCGATGTCGGCGACGCTGTAGCCTTCCGAATACGAGGCGTAGAGCTTGAGCGAGTCGGTGACTTCCCAGACCGCGCCGAAGTTGGGCAGCACTTCGCTCGTGGTCGGCGATCCGCCCTCGACGAACTGGCCGCCATTGTTGGACGGAATGGTGGTGAAGTCGTCGACCTTGAGCTTGCCGCGCTCGTAGCGCAGGCCGCCGCTGAGCATCACGCGGTCGGCCACCCACCATTCGGCCTGCACGAACGGCGACACGGATTCGTAAGTGGTCTTCGGCACCCAGTCGAGGTGGCTGACGACCAGTTCCTGGTGCGTGGTGTCGCGGGCCAGGTCGAGGCCCGTGGTGACGCGCAGGCGCAGGCCGAACAGGTCGCCGCGAGACCAGCTGAACTTGCCACCAAGCTTTTCGGACACGTTCTGCGACTGGTCGAACCAGTGCAGGTCGCGGCCGTCGCCCCAGAAGTTGCCCCAGTCGGTGCCGCCGTACAGTGCTTCGAAGTCGACCCAGTACAGCTGCGCCTGGAAGTAGCCGCCGGCCAGTGCCTTGTCGGTGTAGTCCAGGTTCAACGAGGTCGAGCGGTTGCGCGGACCATCGCCTTCCTTCTCGCCGCGGATCGAGGTCGCGAGCTGGCCGGTGGCGATGTTGCCGTTGACGGTGGCGTAATCGTTGTTGCCCTGCAACTCGTAGTGGTTGACGGTCAGCTGCAGGCGCTGCTCTTCATTGATGTTCCAGCCGCCCTTGGCGAACAGGTTGTACGACTGCGCGTCCATCAGGTCGCCCTGCACGTCGTTGACGGCGATCGCGTTGCCGTCGCCGTCGTAGTACAGGCCCTCGCTGGCGTAGGAGGCACCGCCGACGAAGTCGAAGGCGCCACTGCGCGTGCCCAGAACATACGAAGCGCGGTAGCCTGTGCTGTCGCTCTCGTGCGGCAGGGCGCTGCTGGCGGCGACGTTGACGTCCTGGAAGGTTTCGCCGTCCTGGCGCGGGGCACGCTTGGTGATGATGTTGATGATGCCGCCCGATGCGCCCAGGCCTTGCAGCGCGTTGGCGCCATGGATGACCTCGATGCGCTCGATCATCGCCGGGTCGATGGTGTGGCCGTCACGGCCGCCTTCGCGCAGCGGCGTCGACTGCGGCACGCCGTCGACCAGGTACAGCGGCTTGCGGCCGCGAAGGGTTTCGCCGCCGTTTGTCAGCTTCTGCCGCGAGGGCGAGAACGACGGGATCAGATTGGCCAGAACCTGCGAGATGTCCTGGGTCAGCGCCAACTGCTGCTGCAGCTGCTTCTGGTCGATAACGGTGATGGTATTTGGCAATGCCGCATCCGAGTCGGGAATGCGGCTGGTGCTGGCCGAAACGGTGACGCGGTCGATGTCGGTGGCCGTATCGGCGGGCGCCTCGGCTGCGCGCGCTTCGGCGGCGTGCACTTCTGCGGCATGGGCAACGGGCATGGCAAGTGCCGCCAGCAGGGCGCTGGCAAGGTGGTGTCGACGGAGCATGGGGGAGGGGGATCCGGACTTCGAGTTAGGCGCGTATGTTAATGCGAACCATTCGCGTTTTACAGGCCGGGTTGCAGGCCGAGTCTGGCGAATCGGACCAGGGAGGGCGTCTAGGCGCCGAAACGCGCCCGCAGATCCGCCTCGTGCGGCATCGCCGTGGCCGCACCATCGCGCTCCGTCGACAAGCCGGCATAGCGGTTGGCGAAGTGCACGTGGTCGGCGAACGCCGCATCGCCGCGGCGTGCCAGAGAGGCGGCGAGGGCGCCGTTGAAGGCGTCGCCGGCACCGGTGGTGTCGACCGGCCGCACTGCGGCAGCGGCAACCCGGTAATGCGTGCGCGCATCGTTGCGCAGATCCGGACTCGCGTGCGAGACAAAACAACCTGCCGCGCCCAGGGTGATCACCACCGTGCCGTGCGGCAGCAGGCTCCTGCACAGTGCGTGCAGGGTGTCATCGTCCTGCGCAGCCAGCATGGCGGCATCGACTTGTTGGGCCGTGAGGCGGCCGAGTTGTGCGCAGAACTCGGTTTCGTTCGGCGTGATCACATCCGCCAGTGACAGCAGCGACGCCGGTGCATGGGCATCGGCCGGCGCCGGGTTCAGCACTGTCATCACGCCGGCGACGCGCGCCGCGGAGAACGCGGCCTCGACGGCGGCCAGCGGTGATTCCAGCTGCGCCAGCACGACCCGCGCCACGGCAATGGTGCTGGCCTGCTGGCTGACGAAATCGGCCGACAGCTCGGCGTTGGCACCGGGCCCGATCACGATCGAATTGCGTCCCGCGTGATCGACGTAGATCCCGGCCGTGCCGGTAGGCGCATGGCTGGGCAGGTCGTGCAGGTCGATGTCGTCGGCCACGGCCAGCGCATGCGCGAGCTGGCCGCCGAGATCGTCGCCGAGCGCGCAGACGAAACTGGTCTTCGCGCCGGCCCGTGCAGCGGCCGTGGCCTGGTTGAAGCCCTTGCCGCCGGGCCCGGTACGGTAGTGCCCGGCGAGGGTCTCGCCGGGGCGTGGCAGCGTCGCCACCGTCCACACGTGGTCGACGTTGAACGAGCCGACCACCACCACGCGCGCGCTGTCGCTCATGCCTGCGCTCGGACTCAGCTGAAGTAGGTGAGCACGCCGGCGATCGTGGCGGTCATGAAGGTCGCGATCGAACCGCCGAGCACGGCGCGCAGGCCGAAGCGGGCGAGGTCCTGGCGACGCTCCGGTGCCAGTCCGCCGATGCCGCCGATCTGGATCGCGATCGAGCTGAAGTTGGCGAAGCCGCACAGCGCGTAGGTGGCGACCAGGCGGCCCTGTTCGCTCAGCGTGACGCCTGCGACCTTGCCGTTGACGATGTCGGCCAGCTGCAGGTAGGCAACGAATTCGTTGATCACCACCTTCTGCCCGATCAGGCTGCCGACCACCGGTGCATCCGCCCACGGCGTACCGATCACCCAGGCCAGCGGCGCCAGCACGTAGCCGAAGATCGCCGCAAGGTCGGTCGGCTTGCCGATCGCCGCGGCAATGCCGGTGACTTCGCCCAGCCAGGTCAGCGGCCAGTTGATCATCGCGATCAGGGCGATGAAGGCCAGCAGCATCGCGCCGATGTTCAGCGCCAGGCGCAGGCCGTCGCCGGCACCGGCGGCGGCTGCATCGATGATGTTGGCGGTGTTCTTTTCCACTTCCATCTTGACCGTGCCGCGGGTCAGCGGCTCACCGGTCTCGGGCACGAGGATCTTGGCGATGACCAGCGTGGCCGGCGCGGCCATGATCGATGCGGCCAGCAGGTGCTTGGCGTAGAACGCCTGCTGCTCCGGATCGCCGCCGCCGAGCATGCCGACGTAGGCCGCGAGAACGCCGCCTGCGATGTGGGCCATGCCGCCGATCATCATCGTGATCAGCTCCGACTCGGTCATCTTCGCAATGTACGGACGCACCGTCAGCGGCGCCTCGGTCTGGCCGATGAAGACGCTGGCGCAGACGCTTGTGGTTTCTGCGCCGGACACGCGCATGACCTTGGTGATCGCCCAGGCCATCGCCCGCACCACCGCCTGCATCACGCCCAGGTGATAGAGCACGCCCATCAGCGCGGCGAAGAAGATGATGGTCGGCAGCACCTGGAAGGCGAAGATGAAGCCATAGGTCGACGTGTCCATCAGGCTGCCGAAGATGAACTTCGAGCCTTCGCCGACGAAGCTGAGCACTTTGACGAAGCCGTGGCCGATGGCGTCGAACGCCTCGCGGCCACCGGGCATCAGCAGCACGACCGCGGCGAATGCGATCTGCAGCGACACGCCGGTGAGGACGAGTTTCCAGTCGACCCGGCGCTTGTTGATCGAGAACAACCAGGCAATGCCGATCAGTACAGACAGGCCAAACAGGCCAAATGCCACGCGCGCAATTGCTTCCACTCAGTTCTCCCCAGGCGACCGGCAGTCGGCAGCGCGTGTTGTTGTAATAGGCCCGCCGCAGCGGCGGCGCGGCGTAGTTTACCCGGCAACTCCCCCTCCCTGGCCTGCGGCCTGTCCCTCTCCCACAGGGGGAGAGGGTAACGCTGGGATTGCGGTTGCTCCCTCTCCGCATGCAGTGGCTCCCTCTCCCCTTGTGGGAGAGGGACAGGCCGCCGCAGGCGGCCAGGGAGAGGGGTCGGGGCCTCAGCCGTCCCGCGCCACCACCTTGTTCCGCCCCTGCAGCTTGGCCTGCTGCAGTCGCCCGTCGGCCCGGCGCAGCAGCCGTGACAGGTCCGAACCCTCGTGCGGAAACCCCGCCAGGCCGGCGCTGAAGCTCAACGGCATCGCGTCGGCGCCGCGCTCGGGCAGGAACGGTCGCTCGCCCAGGGCCCGGCGGATCGCATCCACGCGTTCCCAGGCCGTGCCGATGGGCTTGCGCAGCAGCAGCACGAATTCCTCGCCGCCGATCCGCACCAGCCACTCGCCCGGTTCGGCCAGCTCGCGCAGCACCGCCACGACGTGGCGCAGGGCGCGGTCGCCGGCATGGTGGCCGTGGGCATCGTTGATGCGCTTGAAGTGGTCCAGGTCGATCAGGGCCAGGGTCAGGCTGTCGCCGTCGTGGCGGACGCTGTCGAACAGGCGCGGCACGCGATGCAGCAGCCAGGTGCGGTTGGGCAGGCGGGTCAGGCCGTCAGTGCCCGACAGTTCCACCAGGCGCTGCATCCGGTAGACCACCATGGCGGTGATCAGGGTGAACATCATCAGCAGCACCAGCCGCTGGGCCTGGCTGCCCAGGGTCACCGAGCCGTAGTCACTAGACAGCAGCTGCTCCGGTGAGCTGGCCAGGGCGAACACCGCCAGCACCAGAATCCCGTACTGGCCGATCGCCAGGGCGCCGGCAAACAGGGCGATGCGGCCGTCACTGCGCAGCGCTGTCAACAGGATCGCCAGGATGTAGCCGCACCAGACGATGAGGCTGTTGAGCCCGGCCGGCAGGTGGTTGGCCGCCAGCGCGACCAGCACCAGCGTGGTCGCGGTGACGTCGAAGGCGGACGAGGCGAAGGGCAGCCAGCGGAACAGGCGCCGGCGCCTCGCCAGCGACAGCCACAGCTGGGCAAAGATGTTGACGACCAGGGCGCCGCCGAGGCCGATCATGGTCTCGTTGATGCCACCGCCGCCGAGCGCGTTGGCCAGCGGCAACAGCAGCAGCATCGCCGCGAGGGCGGCGCGCAGGCGCGCCACCAGCAGTTCGCCGCCGGCGCCGATCTCGAGCATGATTTCGTCCGGTCGCGCCAGCAAAGAAGCGACGACCTCGCGGATCCTGCCGCCTGTCATGTGCATCGGTGTCCCCTGGATGCCCGGGCCGAGCATAGCGCGGGTCCCGGGTCGGCATGCAGGGGAGGGAGGGGGGCGAGCCGGAAGCCCCTGCCGCGGCTAGCCCAGCCCGCGCAGTCCCACCCATGCGGCCAGCGCCAGGAACACGATCGCGGCAACGGTGCGGGCGGTCTTCAGCGGCAGACGGTCGGCGAGGCGGCTGCCCAGCACCACCACCGGCACGTTCGCCACCAGCATGCCCAGCGTCGTGCCCGCGACCACTTCCCAGAACGGGTGGTAGCGGGCGGCGAGCAGCACGGTCGCGACCTGGGTCTTGTCGCCGATCTCGGCCAGGAAGAAGGCGATGGTGGTGGCGACGAAGGCGCTGCGCGCGGGCAGGGCGCTGTCCTCGTCGTCGAGCTTGTCGGGCTTGAGCGTCCACACGGCCACCGCAAGGAAGCTGATCGCCACCACCCAGCGCAGCACATCGGGCTTGAGCCACTGCGCGACCAGGGTGCCGAACCAGGCCGCCAGGGCGTGGTTGAGCAGGGTGGCGACGAGAATGCCGGCGACGATCGGCCACGGCTTGCGGAAGCGGGCCGCCAGCAGCAGCGCCAGCAGTTGCGTCTTGTCGCCGATCTCGGCGAGCGCGACGGTGCCGGTCGAGACGGCAGCGGTCATCAAAGGGAAGTGATCCATCGAGACTCCGGAGGTCGGGCTTCCGCGTGGACGCGAAAGGCAAACGCCACGCGGCCCGACCCGGCATATGCCAGTTGCTCGCGTGACGCCTGCCTTCGGTCTTGCCCGTGGTCGCTCGCCGGCGTGTGCCGGCTGGCTGCCGCTCCTGCGCCATGGCCATTGGGCCAAGTGTGTTGACGCAGGTCCCGGCGGATCGTCAGTCGATGACGTTCGCCGGTGGGCTACTCCCCGGAGGAGGGATGGCGCGCATTGTACATATGCCTTCGCCGCGCGAACACGTAGCTAAACTGAACGCCTCGTCCCAGGAGCCACCCCCATGCAATATCGCCGCCTTGGTTCGTCCGGTCTGCAACTGTCGGCGCTGTCATTCGGTGCCTGGCTCACCTTTGGTTCGCAAATCGGTCGCTCGACCGCGCGCGACCTGATCGCCGCCGCGTGGGACAACGGCATCAACTTCTTCGACAACGCCGAGACCTACGCCAATGGCGAGGCGGAGAAGGTGATGGGCGACGTGATCGCCGACCTGCGCCTGCCACGCGATGGCTTCTGTGTGTCGAGCAAGGTCTTCTTCGGCTCCGTCGCCGAGCCGCGGCCGACCCAGCGGGGGCTGTCGCGCAAGCACGTCACCGATGCCTGCCACGCCGCGCTCAAGCGCCTGCGCGTCGACTATCTCGATCTCTATTACTGCCACCGTCCCGATCCGGACGCACCGATCGAGGAGACCGTGCGGGCAATGGATTCGCTGATCAGCCAAGGCAAGGTCCTCTACTGGGGCACCTCGGAATGGACCGCGGCGCAGATCCGCGAGGCCCACAAGATCGCCCGCGCCCAGCACCTGGTCGCGCCGACGATGGAACAGCCGCAATACAACCTGCTGCATCGCGAGCGCGTCGAGCTCGAGTACGCGCCGCTGTATGCCGAGGTCGGCCTGGGCACCACCACCTGGTCGCCGCTGGCGTCCGGCGTGCTGACTGGCAAGTACAACGCTGGCGTGCCGACCGAAGCGCGCCTGGGTCGCGAGGGCCTGGGCTGGCTGCAGCGAAGCGTGCTGGGAGAGAACGAAGGGCGGATGGAGCGCGCGCGCCGATTCGTCGCGCTCGCCGGCGAGCTGGACGTGGCCCCGGCGCCGCTGGCGATCGCCTGGTGCCTGCGCAATCCGCATGTATCGAGCGTGATCCTGGGCGCGAGCCGCCCCGAGCAGTTGCTGCAGAACCTGGAAGCTCTGGACCTGGCGCAGCGCCTGCAGGAAAGCGACTGGCAACGGGTCGAGGCCGCGGTGCGCTGAGCCGACCCGTGGTCGCGGCCCGGGTGTTGACGCAGTAATGAGAATCATTATCATTGGTTGCGTCACCCCGACCGAGCCACGAACATGTCTCTGCGCCAACCGATGCTGCAGCTCAAGCCACGTTCCGACCGTTCCGCGCCCATCGTCCCGCCGATCGCACTCGCCGCCCCGGGCCTGACCCTGTCCGCCTCGCTGGTCGAGAGCGACGACCTGCTGCGCGGTGGGCGTGAAGTCCTGATCCGCCACGGCGACGAGGTCTATCGCCTGCGCCACACGCGCAACGACAAGCTGATCCTGACCAAGTGATCCTGACCAAGTAATTCCACCGATCACCGATCGGCGCGCCCGGGACTCCGGGCGCGCCGGCCATCCGCGTTGCCGCCCTGGGGAGGGTGGCGATGCGAAGGCGGCCAGGATGCTGCCGCTCCTCTTCCAACCGTCTCTCTCCAGGGCCCGCAAGCTCGCCGTCCGATCGGCTGCCAGCACGCCTCGACACTCACCTCGAGCCGACCATGCATCCCGCTTCGACCAAGCCCGCTTCGACCCAGCGCGCCACCAACAAGCCCGCCGCGACTCAGTTCGCACCGACTGCCCTCGCCGTAGCCCTCATGCTGGCGCTGCCAGCCCAAGCCCGTGCCGCCGACAGCGGTGCCGAACCGTCCACGACGCTGACCGGCGCAGCCGCCGCGACCGGAGCCACCAGCGAGTTCGACCGCATCGTCGTCACCGCCACCCGCACCGAGCGCGCGCTCGATGACGTGCCGTCGGTGGTCACCGCCATCGACCGCGAGCGGATGGACCGCGAACTGGTGCGCAACCTGAAGGACCTGTTCCGATACGAGCCGGGCATCACCGTCACCACCGGCACCGGCCGCTTCGGCCTGGGCGACATCCGCATCCGCGGCCTGGGCGGCAACCGCGTCCGCATCGAGACCGACGGCATCGCCGTGCCGGACGCGTTCAACATTGGCAGCTTCTCCACCGCCAACCGCAACTTCGTCGACCTCGACACGCTCAAGCGCGTCGAAGTGGTGCGCGGCCCGGGCAGCGCGCTGTATGGCTCCGATGCACTGGGCGGCGTGGTCGCCTTCACGACCAAGGATCCCTCCGATTATCTGGAGGAGGGCAAGGACGCCTACTTTGGTTTCAAGCTTGGCTACGAGGGCGAGGACAACGGTCTGTTCGGTGCCGCAACGGCGGCCTTCGGCGGTGATCGCTGGTCGGGCCTGGTCGCGGTGAACCATCACCAGGGCCAGGAAACGGAGACCATGGGCGAAGACCGCAGTAGCGGCCCCAGCCGCACCGCCGCCAACCCGCAGGATTACGACGGCCGCAGCCTGCTGACCAAGCTCGTGTTTGCACCGAGCGGGAACCAGCGCTTCAAACTCACCGTCGAGGGCAATGAGGACCAGGTCGACACCGACGTGCTGACCTCGCGCGTACTGGCGGCGCTGCCGCCGGGCTCGCCGCCGACCACGCCGCGCACCCGCACCACGTCGCTGATCGGTGACGACAAGCAGACGCGCGCCCGTGTCTCGTTCGCGCATGAAGTCGACTCGATCGATTCGGCGCTGTCCGATTCCCTGCAGTGGCAGGTCTACCGCCAGGACAGCGAGACCACGCAGAAGACCTTCGAGCAGCGCGAGACCGTCAGCAGCACCGGCCGCGTGACCAACCCGACGCGCCGCGAACGCGAGTTCAACTTCGACCAGCGCCTGGTCGGTGCCGAGGCCGTGCTGCACAAGGACTTCAGCACGGGCAGCGTCGAGCACAGCCTGACCTATGGTTTCGAGTACACCGATACCGAGTTCAAGCAGAAGCGCGACGGTCGCTCGATCAACCTGGTCACCGGTGTGGTCAGCAACGCGATCCTGCCCGACGTGTTCCCGGTGCGCGACTTCCCGGTCAGCACCACCACCCAGGCCGCGGTCTACGTGCAGGACGAGATCTCGTTCGCCGACGGCGACTTCCGCCTGATTCCGGCGTTGCGCGTGGACCACTTCGATCTCGACTCCGAGATCGATCCGATCTATGCCGCCGACAACCCGGGCCTGGGCGTGGTCGACATGACCGAGACCAGCGTTTCGCCCAAGCTCGGCGCGGTCTGGCACTTCACCCAGGACTGGTCGCTCTTCGGCGGCTACCAGCATGGTTTCCGTGCACCGCCGTACAACGACGTCAACCTGGGCTTCACCAACGTCCAGTTCGGTTACACCGCCATCCCCAATCCGGACCTCAAGCCGGAAACCAGCGACGGCGTCGAGTTCGGCGTGCGCTTCTCCAACGAGGCCCTGTTCGCCGAGTTCTCCACCTACTACAACCGCTACGACGACTTCATCGAGTCGCTGCGCAACACCGGCACCAACGCGCAGGGGTTGATGGTGTTCCAGTCGCAGAACATCGCCAACGCCGAGATCTACGGTGCCGAAGCACGCGCCGGCGTCGACCTGGGCGCGCTGGCCGAGGGCCTGGCGGGATGGTCGCTGCGCGGATCGGCGGCCTGGTCGAAGGGCGAGGATCGCGACACCGGCACGCCGCTGGAGTCGATCGACCCGCTGCGCGCATCGCTGGGCGTCGCCTACGACCGCGACACCTGGGGCGTCGAACTGGCCGGCCGCTTCGCCGGTCGAGACGACGAGCTGCCGGTGGCCGGTCGCTTCGAGACCCCGGGCTACGGCGTGTTCGACCTGCTCGGCCACTGGGCGTTCGCGCCTGGTGCCGAGTTCAACGCCGGTGTGTTCAACCTCGCCGACCGCAAGTACTGGGAGGCCGGCACGCTCGCCAGCCAGCAGCTCGCGAACAGCACCGTGCTCGACCGCTACACCAGCCCGGGCCGCAACGTCGGCGTCAGCCTGAGCGTGAGCTGGTGATGCAGCCAGTCCCGGGTAATTCCTTTCAACGTCACAAAGAGCCAGCCATGAACATGCGCCCGCATCTGCTACTTCTTTCCGTCCTCTCCGTCGTGCCGATGCAGGTCATCGCCGCGCCGGCCGAAACCGACACCGCGCGTGACCGCGCTTCGATCCTGGCGATGAAGGGCGAGTACATCGTCGACTTCGCCTTCGACGAGACCGTGCTGCTGCAGCCCGGTTACGAGCGCCACCCGGCGATGCGCAGCGGTGGCAACGAGGTCGTGATCGTCGTCGAGGACACGCCCACCAAGGTCGTGCTGCAGCACATCCTGGTCGACGAGAAGAGCGGCCACGTCACCAAGCACTGGCGCCAGGACTGGACGTACGAAGCGGCCACGCGCTTCGAGTTCACCGCCGACCAGACCTGGCAGGTGCGCCCGGTCGCGGCCGAACTGACCAAGGGCGCATGGACCCAGTGCGTGTATGAAGTCAGCGACGCGCCGCGCTACTGCGGCACCGGTGCGTGGACCTACGACAACGGCGTGGCTACCTGGACCAGCGACCTGAGCTGGCGTCCGCTGCCGCGTCGCGAGTACACCAAGCGCAGCGACTACAACGCCATCAGCGCGATCAACCGCCACACGCTGACGCCGATGGGCTGGACCCACGAGCAGTTCAACACCAAGGTGCTGCGCAAGCCGGACGGCTCGCAGGTCGAGCTGGCGCGTGAGTTCGGCTTCAACGACTACCAGAAGACTAGCGAGGTCGACTTCGCTCCGGCCTACAAGTACTGGGACGCGACCAAGGGCTATTGGGCCAAGGTGCGTTCGCGCTGGGACGGTTTCCTCGGCAAGGCGCCGGGCGTGCACCTGAAAACAAAGATCGACGGCATGGCGATGATCATGCCGCTATTCGAGCAGGCCTCGCAGCTGGAAGACGGCAAGAAGGTCGGCGACGGGAAGATCGACGCGGTGTTCAAGAAGTGGGTCGAGCCGGCGTCGATGTGATGCGGCGTTGGGGCATGCGTCTTCGGAACGGCGTCGTCCGCCGGGCCGGGGATTGCTCCGCCCCTTCGTCGGACATCCTGTCCGAAGGCGGGGCGCGGGACATCCATGTCCCGCTACTGCGCAATCCCCGACCCGGCGGACGACGCTCTAGCGTTTCATTGCCTGGTCTTCGTTGAGAGCCGTCGTTCCCGCGAAGGCGGGAACCCAAGGACGTTGCCCTTACCCCGTCATCCTCGCGAAGGCGGGGACCCAGCGACGTTGATCTTCGGAACCATATGAACCCTGCGCGGGCGTCCGGGACCGAGCTCACCGAGCAGACGTGCGAACGATCGAGGGCACGGACACCGTCCCGGGCCGTGACAGGTCGAGTCCGACCCGTGCAGTTGCGTCACGCGCGCAATGCGCTCTCGCCACCAGTCGAAGTCAATGAAACTGTGGCTGCTTCGGGAAGGAGGGGGTGGGGTGTATTCCGCGAACAGTTAACGGAGCGAAGCGGAGGTTCGCGGAATACACCCCACCCCCTCCCCCCGCCACGAATGCAGAAGACGCCGCAAAGACAGCGCCGAAAGGGCGCCGTCTTCGTTTCTTACAGCAGCCCCGAGAGCGACGGCGGCATCGGCGGTGCCGGTGCCACCGGCGGTGCGGGCGGGGCCGGCGGCGGCGCCGGCGGCTTCGGTGCGGTGGGTGCCTTCGGCGGTACCGGCGGTGCAGGCGGTGCCGGTGGCGCCGGCGGCAGGCGCAGCATCGCGGTCTTCGGCACGGTGATCTGCGCGGTGGCGCTCTTGCGATCGCGCAGGTACGTCACGCCGACCTTGCTGTCGGCGGGCTTGTCGCGCAATGCCGCCATCGCTTCGCGCGGCGTCTTCACGTCCTTGCCGTCGATGCGCTGGATCACGTCGCCGGCCTGAAGGCCATCGAGCTCGGGGCCGGTGCTCACCACCAGCACGCCGTGGTCGGTGCCGAAATAGCGGCCCAGCTGGCCGTCGACGGAGGCCAGGTTCAATCCGCTCCAGCGGAACGTCTCGGCCAGCAGTGGCAGGCGGCAGTCTTCGCCCTTGCAGTCGCCGCCCGGTCCCATCCGGATGATCTCGGTGCGAACCTCCGGCGAGATCAGTGGCAGCGGCATCGGCCGCGGCTGGGCGCCTTCGCCGTCGGGCGTCCACATCAGCGGGCCGTTCATGCCTTCGCCGCGTCCGGCGAACATGCCGCCGTTGCCATCGCGCATCAGCCACACGCGATCGCCGATCTGCGGGGTGACCTTTGCCGATGCGGTTTTGCCACCGCGCTCGTAGCCGATCGTGATCGCCTTCTGCGTATCGAGGTCGCCGAGCTGGGCGCGCGCCGCCGTGAGGCGCTGGTCGCTGTCCTTGCCGGCGACGGGCTTGCCATTGATGGTCGTCAGCAGGTCGCCGCTGCGCAGGCCGGCCTTGGCCGCGGCGCTGTCGGGCGTGACGGCGGCGATGCGTACACCAGTCTTGGCCTCCGGCGCCAGCACCACGCCGATCACCGGCCGCTGCTCGAAGCGGCGCTCGAGATTCATCTGTCGGGCAACGTCATAGCCGCCCGACAGCTCGGCCACGCGCTTGGCGGCCTGCCGCAGATCCTCGCGCGCTGTCGCCAGCTCCTTCGCCTTGGCGGCATCGGCGGCACTGACGCCGGTAGTCTGGGCGGTCGCGACGAATGCGAACAGCAGGCCAATCGATGCTGCCAGCACGGTGGGTTTGAACATCGCCTTCCCGCGTGGTTTTGCACGCTGGCCGGAGCGGGAATCAATGGGATGGGTCGGCGTCATGGCGGAAGGTCCTGCAATGGAAGGGATGGAAGTCAGTCGACGCTGACCAGGGCACCGTCGTAGCGCTCGCCACGAGTCACGAGCCAGCGCTGGGTGGTTTCTACTTCGGCAAGTGCGCGCATCGTCGTGACGCGCTGCTGCCACAGGACGGCGCGCTCGTTGTCGGCCAGGCCAGGTTGCGACAGCGAGGCATCGATGCGGCCGATGCGGTCGTCGAGTTCGACGCCCAGCGCTGCGCCGCTGGCCGAGGACACGCGCGCATCGCGGGCGAGGTCGACGATTGCTTCCAGTTGCGCGGACTCGGCCTGCAGCGACTGGATCTGCGCGGCGCGGTCGGCGAGCGCGGTTGCAGTCGGATCGGATGCAGTCGGAACAGGTGCAGTCGTGGTGGCATCGACGCTGGCGACACGGGTGGCATTGTCGTTGCGACCTGGAAGCGGAGATGCCACCGGTGCCGGCTTGCGAGTGGGCGTTGCGGCCGGCTTGCGTCGTGCGACGTTGCGCTCGACCGGTTGCGTCGTGGCGACGACCACTTCGGCGGGCGCGGTCGAGCCAGACGACGGCGTGACGACGTCGGTCGTTGCCGTTGCCGTCGGTGTCGGCACAGACGGTGCACGTGCGGCTGCGATTCGCGCAGGTCCCGTCGATACGGTTGCTTCTTCATGACGCAGCAGCGGCACCAGCGCTACCGCGGACACGGCGGCAGCGGCGGCCAGCCACAGCGGCCAGCTGGTACGACGGCGCGTCGACGGATGGCGGCGGACGGTCGCATCCGCCGCGGCGCCATCGAGTGCGCGGGTCAGTCGCTGCCAGCCATCGTTGCCGGGCGATTCGATCGGTAGCGCGGCGAAGGCTTCGTTCCAGTCGCCGGGCATCGGGATCCGGGGGCGGTCGGTATCAGGCATGTGCCTTCTCCTGGTTCGTTCCAGCTTGATCGGGTTCGAGCAGTTCACGCAGGCGGCGTCCGCCGCGTGCCAGCTGCGACTTGGAGAAGCTCGCCGTGCGCTGCATCAGCGCGGCGATCTCCTCATGTGTGTAGCCCTCGGCGTGGTAAAGCCACAACACGCTGCGGGTGGTGGTGGGCAACTGGGCGAGGGCGCGGCCCAGCGCCGCGGCATCGGCGGCAGCGGTCGGCAACGGACCCGGGTCCATCACCAGGTCGTCGCCGTCGAGCGGAACGTCGTGGACGTGGCGACGCTGGCTGCGCAGCCGCATCAACGCCTCGTTGACCGCGATCTGCCGAAGCCAGCCCCAGAACGGGCTGCCGTTGCCGCGGAATTCGCCGAGCTTGCCGTAGACCTTGAGCATGGTTTCCTGCAGCACCTCGGCCGCTTCTTCGCGGTCACCGGCGTAAGCGCCGCCGAGGATCCGCAATGCCAGGTTGAACACCGGTCGCTCGAACCAGCGGTAGATCTGCTCGAACGCCGAGCGGTCGCCGGCCCGTGCCCGCGCCAGGAGCGCGTCGGGCACGTCGATGGCGAAACTGCTGCGCGGGGCCGCCGCCGCCGGACTCGAAGGGCAGGGGGCGGTTGCGCTGGCGGGGATGGGGTTCAGTGGCATGTCACTGGTCTGGATGCGGCGACCGGCGAAACCGTCGCAGGGGGCCCCCTGCGGGGTCTGGGCCTATACTCGGCCCACAGACAGGGAGGGGAAAGCATGGGTTCGATTCTGGCCGTAGTGCTGTTGCTGGCAGGCGTGGTGGTGCTGTTCAAGACCGTGCGGATGGTGCCGCAGGGATATGAATGGACAGTCGAGCGCTTCGGCAAATACACCCACACGATGGACCCCGGACTGCACTTCCTGATTCCGATCGTCTACGGCGTCGGCCGCAAGATCAACATGATGGAACAGGTGATGGACGTCCCCAGCCAGGACGTGATCACCAAGGACAATGCCGTGGTCAAGGTCGACGGCGTGGTCTATTTCCAGGTGCTCGATGCGGCCAAGGCGGCCTATGAAGTGGCGACGCTGGAGATCGCCATCCTCAACCTGGTGATGACCAACATCCGTACCGCGATCGGTTCGATGGACCTGGACGAGTCGCTGTCCAAGCGCGACGAGATCAACACCAAGGTGCTGGTCGCCGTCGATGCGGCGACCCACCCGTGGGGACTGAAGGTCAACCGCATCGAGCTCAAGGACATCCAGCCGCCGCGCGACCTGGTCGATTCGATGGCGCGGCAGATGAAGGCCGAGCGCGAGAAGCGCGCCAACATCCTCGAGGCGGAGGGTTTCCGCCAGGCGGCGATCCTCAAGGCCGAAGGCGAGAAGCAGTCGGTGATCCTGGAGGCCGAGGGCAACAAGGAAGCGGCCTTCCGCGAAGCCGAAGCGCGCGAGCGCCTGGCCCAGGCCGAAGCCAAGGCGACCGAGATGGTGTCGACCGCGATCGCGCAGGGCAACGTGCAGGCGATCAACTACTTCGTCGCGCAGAAGTACATCGAGGCGTTCAAGGCGCTGGCCGAGGCGCCGAACCAGAAGTTCGTGATGATGCCGATGGAGTCGGCCGGCGTGATCGGCTCGCTGGCCGGCATCGCCGAACTGGCCAAGGAGGCGCTCGATCGCCAGCAGGTGCGCGCACCTGTCGCACCGCTGCCGCCGCGCGCGGGAGGCTGAACATGCAGTGGGGGACATACATGAACTGGCATGTCTTCAGCTGGGCCGTGGTGGCGTTGCTGCTGTTCGCGGCCGAAGCACTGACGCCGGGCGCCTTCATGCTGTGGCTGGGGTTTGCTGCCGTGGCCGTGTTCGCGATGGTGCTGCTGATCCCCGACATTCCGGTGCTGGCCCAGGTCGCGGCGTTCGTCGTGCTGAGCTTCGCTTCGATCCAGGTGTACCGGACCTGGTTCCGCGGACGTGAGCGCCGCAGCGACCAGCCCAACCTCAACCGCCGTGCCGAGGCACTGGTCGGGCGCGTGGTGCCGCTCGATCAGCCGATCGTCAACGGCCGCGGCCGCGTGCAGATTGCCGACGCGTACTGGGAAGTGACCGGCCCGGACCTGCCCGCAGGCTCGGCCGTGCGCATCACCGCCAGTCGCGGCATGAGCCTGCAGGTCGAGCCCGCGGGCTGAGGACGCCATGCGGCGATCGTCACTGCTCGCGATGTCGTGCTTCATCGCAACTGCAGCGATCGCCGCATCGGTATCGGCGGCCGAACCCGCCCTGGTCGGCATGATCGTGCCGCCCTGGCCGGACGGACTGAAGTCCAACACCGGCAGCTGCGTCGGCTCCGGCAGCGACCCCGGCCAGGTCTGCGCGCGCAGCATCGCCACCCTCGACGACGCCGAAGACCGCACGTTGAAGCTGCTTGCTTCGGAGTTCGTCGATCGCCGTGGTGACGAGCCGCGCTGGCGGATCACCGATGCGGTGCCTTACCCGATCCTGCGCCGCGACGAACTGGTGATCATCGCCACCTGCCAGCGTGATGGCGTCGACGACGCCGGACTGATCGCCATCGTCGACACCGGCGCCGTCCATGCCGCCGAACTGGAGATGCTCCCGGCCACGCGCTGGGCGATGCGCCTGGACCGCGCCACCGGCAAGTTCGTCCGTGTCACCCCGAGCCGCGTGCGCTGCTACAACGAAGGCACCAGCGAATAGGGATCCCGGCCCCGCCCACCATGCTCCACAGCATGGTCTGCAGGCGCACGGCCGCAGGTGTGATAATTGACGGCTCGCCCCTGACAGACCCCCGAGCCATGACCCAGAAGACGATCCTCAACGACACCCACCGCGCCCTCGGCGCCAAGATGGTCGACTTCGGCGGCTGGGACATGCCTATCCACTACGGCTCGCAGATCGAGGAGCACCACCTGGTGCGCAGCGACGCCGGCATGTTCGACGTCAGCCACATGACCGTGGTCGACCTCAAGGGCGCGCGCGTGCGCGAGTTCCTGCGCCGCCTGGTCGCCAACTCGGTCGACAAGCTCAAGGTGCCGGGCAAGGCGCTGTACACCTGCATGCTCAACCCGCGCGGCGGCGTGATCGACGACCTCATCATTTATTTCCGCGACGAGGACTTCTTCCGCCTGGTGGTCAACGCCGCCACGCGCGACAAGGACCTGGCGTGGATCAGCGAGCAGGCCAAGGCCTTCGACGTGACCGTCACCGAGCGTCCCGAGTTCGGCATGATCGCCGTGCAGGGCCCGACCGCGCGCGAGAAGGTGATCGGCCTGATGCGCGAGGAAGACCGCGCCGCCGTCACCAAGCTCGGCAAGTTCGCCGCCGCGCAGGCGCGCACCCAGGGTGGCACCGACGTGTTCGTCGCCCGCACCGGCTACACCGGCGAAGACGGCTTCGAAGTGGTCGTGCCGGAAGACCAGACCGTCGCCTTCTGGAACGAACTGCTCGCCGCGGGCGTGAAGCCGGCTGGCCTGGGCGCGCGCGACACGCTGCGCCTGGAAGCGGGCATGAACCTCTACGGCCAGGACATGGACGACGACGTCTCGCCGTACGAAGCCGCGCTGGCATGGACGGTGGCACTCGATGAAGGCCGCGACTTCATCGGCCGCGACAAGCTCGAGGCGCAGAAGGCTGCCGGCGCGCCACGCCAGATGATCGGCCTGGTGATGGACGAGAAGGGCGTGCTGCGCCACGGCCAGAAGGTGCTCACCGACAACGGCGAGGGCGAGATCCTGTCGGGCACGTTCTCGCCGACGCTGGGCAAGGCGATTGCGTTCGCGCGCGTGCCGGCCGGCGAGATCCCGCTGGGAACCGCGGGCAACGTCCGCGTCGACATCCGCGGCAAGGAAGTGCTCGTGCGCGTGGTGAAGTTCCCGTTCGTGCGCGACGGCAAGGCCCAGGACGGCGTGCTCGGCTGAGCCGACGACGGGGACTGCGATGAGCGCGACGGTCACCTACTACTACAGCCTGATCTCGCCGTATGCCTGGTTTGGGCATGCGGCGATCCGCCAGGTGGCGCGCGAATGCGGCGCCACCCTGGTGCACCGGCCGATCAGGATTTTCGAGTTGTTCGACGCCAACGGCGGCCTGCCGCTGGGCAAGCGCGCACCGGCGCGGCAGCGCTACCGCCTGGTGGAGCTGCAGCGTTGGCGTGCGCGTCGCGGCCTGCCGCTGAACCTCAAGCCGAAGTTCTGGCCGGTCGACATCGCCCTGGCCGACCGCTGCCTGATTGCGCTGGTCGAGGCCGGCCATGATCCTTCCGACTATGCCGACGCCGCCTTCCGTGCGCTGTGGGCGAACGACCAGGACCTGTCCGATCCGGACGTGGTCGCCGCGCTGCTCGCCGCGCAGGGTGTCGACGCGCAGCAGGTGATGGCGCAGGCGGCGGAAGCGGCCGTCGAGGCGATCTACGCGCGCAACACCGCCGATGCGATCGCCGCTGACCTGCCGGGCCTGCCCGGGTATGTGCTCAATGGCGAACCGTTCTGGGGGCAGGACCGCATCGACGACCTGCGTGACGCTCTGGTCAGCGGGCGTGCGCCATTCCTCGTCGACCCGGCGCCGCTTTGATCCGGAGCGCTTCAGAGCCGGCACCGCTTTGGAGCCGGCACCGCTTTTGAGCAGGCACGATTCTGGCCGGGCCGATCCGTTCGTCCCCCACCTCTCGCATGTTCCTTCCGCGTCGGTAAACTAGGCGCCGTCCCCAGTAGCCCCCGTAGAGTTCGAGGCCAGTCATGAGTGAAATTCCCGGCGATCTGAAGTTCATGAAGTCCCACGAGTGGGCACGCGTCGAAGGCGACGGCAAAGTCACGATCGGCATCTCCGACCACGCACAGGGCCTGCTCGGCGACCTGGTGTATGTCGAGCTGCCGAATGTCGGCGACCGCGTCGAGGCCGGTACGGCCTGTGCCGTGGTGGAGTCGGTCAAGGCCGCTTCCGACGTCTACTCGCCGGTGACCGGCAAGGTGACCGCGGTGAACGCGGCGCTGGCCGACAAGCCCGAGACGATCAACGAGGATGCCTACGGCGAAGGCTGGATCTTCACCGTCGCCATCGAGGAGCCCGAGCAGCTCAATGAGCTGCTGGCACCGGACGACTACGCCGAGCTGCTCGAAGAAGAAGACAACTGAGTCGCCACCCCGCAGGGCGTGGCGAGCAACAGGCGGTCGTGCACTGCACGACCGATCCCGCCACCGGCCGCCACGTGCGGCCGGTTTGCGTTTGGGGACACAGCGACGTGGTCGCCTGGTCGATCGGCGGCGCTCAACCGAAACCCCGCAATCGATTTCGGAAAGTGACGATGAGGTGATTCGTAGGCGCCGGCGCTGCGCCCGCCGTCGCACTCGCACCGACATCTCCAACGCACGTCGGCACTCCCGCGAACCGGGATCGCAGGACGTCGCACGCACCTCGATGGCGACGTCGGCAGGGCGAGTCGAAGTGCCCGTGCGAACTCCGACGATGCGTCGTCGACGCCGCCGAACTGCTTCCACCGACGCCGCAGTGCGGTCCGCGGGTGCCGGAAAAGTTCGCGCACTTTCGCGCAAATCGGCTTGTGCGACGCGAAACCGGAGCGCCTCGATGCACCTTCCGACAGGGGGTGTTTGCCCGACCGCCGAGAGCGTTTCGATCGGCATGCGGAAGGCGCGCGAGCGCGTCGTCGATTGCGCATGCGCCAGTTTCTGTTTTCGCAAACCCCTTAAATAAAGCAGTTTCAGAAAAACATTTTGGCGACGCCGACGATCGTCGCGCGGAGCGAACGTGTCGCAACGCGCCGGCGGCGGCGGCGACGGGTCGGGCCGGGTGCCACGCCGGTCAAAAAAAAAATCGGCCAATGTGTTGACAGTATGAAAAAGCGTGATTAGGTTTCGCCCAGCAGACGTCTCCTGCGGAAGCGAGTGAGTACGAACAAAGAAACAACTCGCGGTACAAAACGAACCTCCGACCGGGCAGTCGACACGGTGGAAGCAGGGATCGTTTCCTTCGCGAAACGGGTTTTCGCAAAGGCGCAGGTATCGAGATTCATCCAACCCGGCTCGCTTTCGGCGGTCCGGGTTTTTGTTTGCCCGCCGTCTGGCGGGCGCCTCATCCGTACCGGCGCGCGTTGCGTGTCGGCGGCTGCACGCGGGTCCGACTCCCGCGGCCCGGGCGCGAACAGACCGGCTCCATCGGCCTGGCCGCACCCGACTAGTTCAGCAAGTTCTACTGGGCTTTATAGACCTGCAAGACCACTGATCAATCTCTGATCAACCACTGACGAGGAGCCATCCCATGGCCATGAAGAAAGCTGCGAAGAAGAAGCCCGCTGCCAAGAAAGCTGCCAAGAAGGTAGCCAAGAAGGCTGTCAAGAAGGTAGCCGCCCGTAAGAAGGCAGCGAAGAAGGCCGTCAAGAAGGCCGTCAAGAAGGTCGCCAAGAAGGTCGCTGCCCGCAAGAAGGCAGTGAAGAAGGCCGTCAAGAAGGTCGCCAAGAAGGCAGCAGCCAAGAAGACCGCCCGCAAGAAGGCCGTCAAGAAGGTTGCCAAGAAGGCCGTAGCCAAGAAGACCGCCCGTAAGAAGGCCGTCAAGAAGGCCGTCAAGAAGGTTGCCAAGAAGGCCGCCAAGAAGACCGGTGCCCGCAAGTCGGCCGCCAAGAAGGCCGTGAAGAAGGTTGCCAAGAAGAAGGCGGCCCGTCGCAAGTCGGTCAAGAAGTCCGTTGCTGCTGCGATGCCGGCCACTCCGGCGCCGATGATCTAAATAAGAAAGTCCCGATTGCCGTAATCCAGCTCTCTCCCCGCAGCCCAGGCGGGGGGAGAGTTTTTTTTTGGGGATCCGGAAGTGCGCGTCGAACCGGACGCAGTCGTCCCGACGATCGCCTGAAGGCACGTCATCCCGGCGCACGCCGGGATCCAGGTCGTCAGCCTTTCAGTTGCGTCATCCCGGCGAAAGCCGGGATCCACCATGCCGTTGCCTTTGCCTCACCGCACACACGCAAGGTCAACCTGGATCCCGGCTTTCGCCGGGATGACGGTGAGTGGGCTGACGTGTAGTGAGCCTGGATCCCGGCGTGCGCCGGGATGACGGTACCCGGCGAGGCCGCCAGGCACCGCGAAGATCAACGCGGAGCGGAGCTGGCCGTTTGCGCCTGGCTACCCGGTGCGTTCGGCGAAGCCGGCTGCGCGGCGTCGGCGTAGAGGGTCTCGTCGATGTCGTCATCAAGCCACTGCTGGGCCGGCAGGCCCAGTGCGCGGTCGAGGATGGTCGGCACCAGGCCGGAAGGCAGCGAGCTCTCGCTGTTCCACAGCACGGCGACGCCGAAGTCGCGGTCCGGCAGCATCGCGATCATGCCGCGGTAGCCCTGCACCGCACCGCCATGGAACACGACGCGATGTCCGCCGTAGTCGTAGGTGCGCCAGCCCAACGCATAGCCGGCGGAGGTCAGGCGCTGACGGCGCCAGGACGAACCACGCATCTCGCTCGGTGTATCCACCAGCGGCTGGTGCAGCGTCGCCAGCAGCGGTGCCGGCAGTACGTCGGTGCGATGACCGGTGTGGGCAAGCAGCCACTGCGCCATGTCACTGGCGCTGGCGTTGACGCCGGCGGCCGGAAGCACCTGGTAGTAGGTGGACTTGGGCATCGTCGAAATCCAGCCGCCGCGACCGCGTACATGCGGACGCGCCCAGCTCGGGCTGGCCTGGATGCCTTCCAGGCCGAGGCTGGCATCGTTCATGCCCAGCGGCTTGAACAGGCGACGCTGTACTTCCTGCGCATAGAAGTCGCCGGTGGCCGCGAACACCACGTCGCCGATCAGGCTGAAGGCGATGTTCTGGTAGCTGTAGCAGGTGCCCGGTGCGCACTTGAGCGGCGCATACGCCAGCTTCTGGGTCAGGGTGTGGTAATCGGTGAAGCGCTCGAGGTCGCGGTCGAAGGCATTGTGGGTCAGGCCGACGCGGTGGCTGAGCAGGTCGGCGACGGTGAGCTGCTGCGACGCGGACGGATTGCTGAGCTGGAAGCTCGGCAGGTAGCGCACCAGCTTGCTGTCCCAGCGCAGCGAGCCGTCGTTGACGAGCAGGCCGGTCATCGTGCCGGCGAAACTCTTCGACAGCGATGCCAGGCGGAACACGGTATGCGAGTCGACCGCGCTGGCGTGGCTGACGTCGGTGATGCCGTAGCCGCGCGCGCTGATGATCTGGCCGTTGTGCACCAGTGCCATCGCCAGGCCGGGAACGCGCTGGCCGGCGACCAGCTGCTGCGCCATCGACTCGAACTGACGAACATCGAATCCGGCTGCCAGCGGCGCTGCTGGCGGAAGCTGCGTGTTGCGGGCGGTGACAGTGACGCTGCCCTGCGCCGCGACACTCGGCGTGCTCGGCTGCGGGTTCCAGTGCAATGGGGTCTGTGCAGTCGAGCCCAGCGTCAGCGGCAGGAGCAGGGCAATGGCCCCGAGTCGCGGGAGGGCGCGTGAGCGCTTCTTCTTATTGTTGTTCATGGCCCTGAGCGCCTGTTCGTGCTGCGATCCGGCCCGATTCTAGCTCCGATCTCAGGGGTTGTGGCAGCTATGGGACTCACCAGACTGATTTGACTGGGATAAGTGCCGGGCATCTCATTTCGTAGGCCGCCCTGGCACCTGTTCAGATTTTTGCCTGTGCAAACAGTGCGCAAAATAAATGCCGCCGCTGCCGGCATCAGCCCGCGCGAATGAAATCGGCGGCGCGCTCGGCGATCATCATCGTGGGCGCGTTGGTGTTGCCGCCGATCAGCGTCGGCATCACCGATGCATCGACCACGCGCAGGCCCTCGACGCCACGCACGCGCAACTGCGGGTCGACCACGGACGCATCGTCGCTACCCATGCGGCAGGTGCCGATGGGGTGGTAGATGGTCTCGGCCTTGGCACGGATGAATTCCATCAGCTGGGCGTCGTCGAGATCGTTGCGCGCGGGAAAGATCGGCGCGCCGCGATAGGCATCGAATGCCGGCTGCGCGAGCAGCTCGCGTGACAGCTTCGCGCACTCGACCATCATCTTCATGTCGAAGCCCTCGGTATCGCTGAGGTAGTTGGCCTCGATCCGCGGCTTGTCGCCGGCGCGCGCGCTGGCCAGCGTGATGCGGCCACGACTGCGCGGACGCAGGAAGCACGCATGCACGGTGTAGCCGATGCCCTTGAGGCGATGGCGGCCGTGGTCGTCGAGCATCGCCGGGACGAAGTGAAGCTGGATGTCCGGACGCCCGTCGGGCGCGAACCGTGAGCGCACGAACGCACCGGCTTCGGCGATGTTGCTGCTGCCCACGCCACTGTGGCCGCGCAGGTAGTAGTCGAAGGCGACCTTGGCGTCGTTGAGGCGGTCGTAGGTCACCGGCTGCGTGGCGTGCTGCAGCGTGCAGATGTCGAGATGGTCCTGCAGGTTCTGGCCGACCTGTGGCGCGTCGGCGATGACGTCGATGCCGATGCGTCGCAACTGCGCGGCCGGACCGATGCCCGACAGCATCAGCAGCTGCGGCGAGTTGATGGCGCCGCCGCACAGCAGCACTTCGCGCGCTGCAGGCTGGTGGAAGGCGCGGCCCTTGGAGGTGTAGATCACGCCGTTGGCGCGACCGCGCTCGAAGGTGATGCGGTTGACCTGGGCATCGGTGACGATGGTCAGGTTGCGACGCTCGCGGATCGGATCGAGGTAGGCCACGGCGCTGGAGCAGCGAGCACCGTTTTTCTGCGTGACCTGGTAGAGGCCGAAGCCCGCCTGCGCGCGACCGTTGAAGTCGCGGTTGAGCCCATGACCGGCCTGCTGGCCGGCCTCGATGAACGCCTGCGACAACGGGCTGCTGTAGCGCAGGTCGGACACGTACAGCGGGCCTTCGTCGCCGTGGAGTGCATCCGCGCCGCGCTGGTTGCGCTCGCTGCGGCGAAAGTAGGGAAGCACCGACTTCCAGTCCCAGCCATCGGCGCCGAGCGCGGCCCACTCTTCATAGTCGCCGGCGACGCCACGCGTGTAGCACATCGCATTGATCGAGCTGGAACCGCCCAGCACCTTGCCGCGCGGCCACCACAGCACGCGGTGGTCGAGCTGCGCTTCGGCTGCGGTGTGGTAATCCCAGTTGACCCGCTTGTTGTTGACCAGCTTGGCCAGGCCGGCGGGCATGTGGATGAAGGGATGGCTGTCGCGCGGGCCGGCTTCGACCAGCAGCACCCGGACGTCGGGATCGGCGGACAGGCGATTGGCGAGGACGCAGCCGGCGGAGCCGGCACCGATGATGATGTAATCGAACACGTTGCCTGCGCCTTGCCCGTGGAGACTGCCCTACAGCCGAGCGACCGTAAGGGGGGCCATTAGAGCAAATGCTCCCGCCGGAGGGTGCGGGGCAGGGGCGGCCCGGCGACCGCGCCTGCGGCCGCTCCCGCGACAACTTCGCGCCTTGTCGGGCGCTCCCCTATCATCCGCCCAACCCAGAGCGCGCCGGCCGGCCGCGAGGAATCCGGAACATGGCGACAGGCGGGCACGGCAAGGGCGGGGTCGATGACGGCCCGAGCGAGGGTGCCCGAGGCGAACGCGCCGGTGGTCACCTGCGCAGCTTCCAGGCCGCACTGCGCGAGTCACCGCCGCTGTGGTGGTCGCTGCTGTACTTCTTCTGCCTGCTGTGTGGCTACTACGTGCTGCGCCCGGTTCGCGACGCCATGGGTGCCTCCGGCGACATCGCCACGGTGTTTCCGCAAGCCAGCATCGACTGGGCGACGGCGCACGGTTTCGCGTTGAAGGACTTCACGCTGCAGGTGCTGTTCACCGGCACGTTCCTGACGATGGTGCTGCTGCAGCCGGTGTATGGCGCGCTGGTCTCGCGCTTTCCGCGCAGGGTATTCCTGCCGGCGGTGTACCTGGTCTTCATCGCCTGCCTGCTTGGCTTCTACTGGGCCTTCGACCACGACGTGCCGGGGCGCGGCGCGGTGTTCTTCATCTGGGTGGCGGTGTTCAACCTGTTCGCGGTGGCCGTGTTCTGGAGCTTCATGGCGGACGTGTTCGACAACGATCACGCCAAGCGCCTGTACGGCTACATCGGCGCCGGCGGCACGGTCGGCGCGCTGGTCGGCCCGCTGCTGACGAGCAGCCTGGTCGGGACGCTGGGCGTGGCCAACCTGCTGCTGGTGTCGGCCGGTTTCCTCGCGGTGTGCCTGCTGTGCATCCTGCAGCTGCGCAAGTGGGCGATCCGGCGCGAGCAGCTCACAGGCGGCGTCGACGGCGAGGCCGCCATGGGTGGCTCGATCGTGGCCGGCCTGCGCCTGGTGTGGCAGCGGCCACTGTTGCGCGCGCTGGCGATCACCGTGTTCTTCGGTGTCGGCGTCGGCACGCTGCTCTACAACGAGCAGGCGGCGATCGTGAAGGCGTTCTATCCCGACGCGCGCGCGGCGACGCGCTACTACTCCATCCTCGACGGCGCGGTGAACACCGTGACCATCCTGGTGCAACTGCTGCTCACCCGCTTCCTGCTGCGCCGCTACGGCGTCGGGCCGACGCTGCTGATCCCGGCCTTCGCCATCCTCGGTGGCTACGCGATGCTGGCGCTGTCGCCGGTGCCGCTGCTGGTGGCGATGGTGCAGGTCGCCACGCGTGCCGGCGAGTTCTCGCTGGCCAAGCCGGGCCGCGAGACGATCTATACCCGCGTCGATCGAGAATCGCGCTACAAGGCCAAGGCGGTCATCGACACGGTCGTCTACCGCGGCGGCGACCTGACCTTCGTCTGGCTGCACAAGGCGCTGTCGGCATTCGGCTCGCGGCTGGTGTTCGTGGCCGGCATGGCGGTCGCGCTGGGCCTGACCTTCGGTGCCTGGAAGGTGATCCGCGCACAGCGCACCCTGCCGGACGATTCGAGCCCGTCGTGAATGCCGGACGCCCGGCGTAAGCTGCGCGCTGACGCCATGGAGGAAGCGGCATGTCCTTGCTCGCAGTCGTACTGGTCGCGCTGGTGGCGCTGCTGCACCTGGGCTTCCTGGTGCTGGAGATGTTCCTGTGGACCCGGCCCTACGGACTGAAGGTGTTCCGCCAGTCGCGCGAGAAGGCCGAGCAGTCGAAGGTGCCCGCCGCCAACCAGGGGCTCTACAACGGCTTCCTCGCCGCCGGCCTGGTGTGGTCGATCGTCGGGCATCGAAGCGATGTGGCGCTGTTCTTCCTCGGCTGCGTGGTCGTGGCCGGCGTGTTCGGCGCGGCCACGGTGAATCGCCGCATCTTCTTCGTCCAGGCGCTGCCGGCGCTGGTGGCAATCGTCGCGCTGTGCGCGGGCTGAAACGAATTGCCCGGAGCGTGGTGTCGAATCCAGCCCCCCGGGCACGACTAACCGGTAAGGCGGCTTGAACCGGTCGCCATTCCGCGCCCCGGCGCAATCCTTGCAGGAGCCGACCATGAAATACGCATGCCTGATCTACGACGACGAGAAGTTGTTCGACACCCTGCCCAAGGGTGAGGTCGATGCCATCCTCGGCGAGTACTTCGCCCTGTCCGACGAGCTGGGCCAGAGCGGCCACCTGCTCGGCGGCGAGGCCCTGCAGCCGGTCAGCAGCGCGACCGTCGTGCAGGTCCGCCACGGCCGCACCTCCACCACCGATGGCCCATACGCGGAGACCAAGGAGCAGCTGGGCGGTTTCTTCCTGATCGAGGCGCGTGACCTCGACGAGGCGATCCGCATCGCCGCGCGTATCCCGTCGGCGCGTTTCGGCAGCGTCGAGGTGCGGCCGATCATGGAGTTCGAGCGGTAGCCGCGTGAGCGACCTCGGCGACCGCGGTGGCGACCCGGTCCGCGACCGGCTGGACGCTGTCTACCGGCTCGAATCGCGACGCGTGCTGGCCACGCTGATCCGCCTCCTTGGCGATTTCGACCTCGCCGAGGAGGCGCTGCACGAGGCGTTCCGCGCCGCGATCGAGCAATGGCCATTGCAGGGCGTGCCGGAACAGCCACGCGCCTGGCTGGTCTCCGCCGGACGCTTCAAGGCGATCGACAGCCTGCGCAAGCGCGCGCGCTTCGACGCCTCGCTGACGCAGATCGCCGACCGGCTCTACAGCGACATCGGTGACGGTGCCGCCCTCGACGAGGAGGTGGAGGACGACCGCCTGCGACTGATCTTCACGTGTTGCCACCCAGCCCTGTCTGCCGATGCGCAGGTTGCCCTGACGTTGCGCGAAGTCTGCGACCTGACCACGGAGGAGATCGCGCGCGCGTTCCTGATCTCCGCGCCGACGGTGGCCCAGCGCATCGTCCGCGCGAAATCGAAGATCCGGCACGCGCGGATCCCCTACCAGGTGCCGTCCCGCGACGAGCTGCCGCAGCGCATCGACAACGTGCTGCAGGTGATCTATCTCGTCTTCAACGAGGGCTATGCGGCGACGTCGGGCGAGTCGCTGACGCGCCACGATCTTTGCAGCGAGGCGATCCGCCTGGGCCGCTTGCTGGTGGAGCTGCTGCCGGATCCGGAAACGCTGGGGCTGCTGGCACTGATGCTGCTGCACGAGTCGCGGCGGCCGGCGCGCGCGACCGCCGACGGCGACCTGGTGCTGCTCGACGAGCAGGACCGTCGCCTGTGGGATCGCCCGTTGATCGCCGAAGGACTGGCGCTGGTGCAGCGCATCCGCGCGTCGCGCCGGTTTGGCCCGTACAGCCTGCAGGCCTCGATCGCCGCGGTCCATGCGGCCGCCGCCAGCCCCGCGCACACCGACTGGGGGCAGATCGTCGCGCTCTACGAAGTGCTGCTGCGTGCCGACCCCTCGCCGGTGGTCGAGCTCAACCGTGCTGCCGCTGTGGCGATGCGCGACGGGCCTGCCGCAGGGCTGGCCCTGGTCGAGGCCTTGCTTGCGCGAGGTGAATTGCTTCGGTACCCGCTGGCGCACTCGGCACATGCCGACTTGTGCCGCCGGTTGGGACGAACCGCGCAGGCGCGTGCGTCCTACCTCCGCGCGCTGGAACTGACGCAGCAGGCGCCGCAGCGGCGCTTCATCGAGCGGCGGCTGCGCGAGCTGGAGGGGTGATGGCGGGCCCCCGGGCACAGGGCCAATGCTAGAGTCGCCCGGTCCGGAAGGAGAAGGATTTTTTGATGGAGACCACAGGCATGACGATGCAACTGCGGTGTCGTTGCGGAGCGGTAACGGGCGAAATGAACACCAGCCGCGCCTACACGCGGGCAACCTGCTACTGCAAGGACTGCCGTGCCTACGGACGTTTCCTGGGCCAGCCGGGCATTCTGGATGCCGGCGGCGGTACCGACATCGTTGCGATGGCACCGGCAGCCGTGCGCTTCACTACCGGCTCCGAGCACATTGTCTGCATGTCGCTCAGTCCCAAGGGACTGCTGCGCTGGTATGCGTCCTGCTGTCGCACGCCGCTGGGCAATACGCCGCGCAATCCGAAGGTGCCGTATGCGGGCCTCGTGACTGCCTGCTTCGATGCAGCACCGGAAGTCGTGGATACGGCGTTCGGGCCGCGCGATCGCATCGTGCTTAGCAACAAGTCGGCCACTTCGCCGGTCAGCGCCACGCCGCTCGTCTTCGTTACCGGCGGGTTGCGCATCCTCGTCGGCATCATCGGCGCTCGCCTGCGCCGTGAGCGCGCCACGCCATTCTTCGACGCCAGCGGTCGTCCGTTGCGTGAGCCGGAGGTGATCAGTCGCGACCAGCGCGCCGAGCTGGAGCGGGAAGACACGGTGGCTCGATCCTGAGTTGTCCAGTTGCATCCTCCGGTCGCTCGTCCGACCTGCAGGAGTTCGCCCGCCTCATACTGCCAGGCATCCTCAAGTAGCAGTCCGGAGATTCCATGCGTCGTCGCGACTTTCTCAGTGCAGCGGTAGTCGCCAGCGGCGCCGCCTATGCCGCTCTCTCGGTGGTTGGCCGGACTGCTCACGCCGCACCTGCCGGCGTGCCTGGCTTGACCTCCCTGACCGTCGGCGCCAAACCGATTTCGGCCGAGGAGCGCCTGGCGCGGATCGCCAAGCTGCAACGTCTGATGGTCGACCAGAAGATTGGCGCCCTGATCCTGGAGTCAGGCTCGAGCCTGGATTACTTCACTGGAGTCCAGTGGCATCGCTCGGAGCGTACAACGGCCGCGGTGATTCCGGCCCGGGGCGAGATAGTGGTGGTGACCCCGGCCTTCGAAGTGCCGTCGGTCCGCGAGACCCTGGCAGTCAGCGGCGACGTGCGGCCCTGGAATGAGCATGAGAGCCCGTTCGTCCTCCTGGTCGGAGCCCTGCGCGACCGCGGCGTTACCTCCGGCCCGATCGCGTTCGAATCAACCACGCGCCTCTTCATCGTCGATGGCGTGCGCGAGGCGAGTGCCGGGGCTTACAGCGTGGTATCAGGCGACGCGCTGGTGAAAGCCGTCCGGCTGATCAAGTCACCCGCCGAACTCGCGCTGATGCAGGCCGCCAACAACGTCACGCTGGCGGCGCTGCGCCACGTCCATGGCAACGTCCGGGTTGGCATGCGTCCCGACGAGATCGCCGCCATGACCGACGCCGCCACGGCGGCGCTGGGCGGTGAGCCGGGGTTCGCCCTCGTGTTGTTGAACGAGGCCAGCGCCTATCCGCATGGCTCGAAACAGCCGCAAACCGTCCGCGAGGGCTCGGTCATCCTGATGGACGTGGGATGCACCGTGCACGGCTACCAGTCGGACATCTCGCGCACCTGGGTGATGGGACAGCCGACCGCGAAACAGCGAAAGGTCTGGAATACCGTCAAGCGGGGCCAGGAGCTTGCGTTGGCCACTGCGAAGCTGGGCACGCCGGTGGGCGCCATCGACGACGCCGTGCGCGCCTACTACGAGAAGGAAGGCTGGGGCCCCGGCTACCGCCTGCCCGGTCTTCCGCACCGCACCGGCCACGGCATTGGCCTGGACGGCCACGAGCCGCCCTATCTCGTGCATGGCGATGCCACGCCACTGGCACCGGGTATGTGTTTTTCCGACGAGCCGGGACTCTATATTCCCGGCGAGTTCGGCGTCCGGATGGAAGACTGCTGGTACATGACCGAGACGGGCCCGAAGCTTTTCACCGAACTCGCCAAGTCGATCGACGCGCCGATCTGATCGGTTCAGGGCAAACAAGCTGGCATGGAGTGGAAGCTATTGGGCGTCCGCTCCAAAGGTGTCTCAGAGTTCGATGATGCCCCGCCGCGCCGCCACCGTAACGGCGTGCGTCCGGTCGGCGACTCCCAGTTTGGCAAACACGCTTTTCAAGTGACCCTTGACTGTCTCCTCCGACAAGCCAAGCTCGGAAGCGACCTGCTTGTTTGCCTTTCCGATCGATACGAGGCGGAGGATTTCCACCTCTCGGCCGGTCAAGGGTTCGTCGATGACATGGACGGCGATCTCGTCGGCGACGTCACGATGAACGTGACGCTGGCCGCGATGGACATCGCGAATTGCATCGACAAGCTCCGTTCGCAGCCCGCTTTTGAGCAGATACCCGACTGCTCCCGCCTTGAGTGCGCGCACTGCTTGCACGTCACCTGCGTAGGTTGTCAGGACAATGATCCTGGCCCCCGGGTCGGCGGAGCGAATCTCGTTGATGGCGTCGACGCCGTTCATGCCCGGCATCTGAAGGTCCATGAGTGTCACGTCGGGCCGCAGCGCCAGGAAACGATCGACGGCTTCGCGTCCGTCCCGGGCTTCACCAACCATCATCATGTCGGTCTGATTCCCCAGGATGGCAGCGACGCCATCGCGGAGCACCGGATGATCGTCGACGACAAGAATTCGAATCTTCCGATCACTCATCACCCGGACTCTCCCCCAAGAAGGCGCTGCCACCATGCCAGTCCGCCTGCATTTCGCTTGGCGAATGCCAGCTTTGCCGGCACGGCGAGTGTAACTTCGGCGCCACCTTCGGAACCACTGGCGATGGTAATGGAGCCTCCCATCTTTTCGGCGCGCTCGCGCATTCCGATTATGCCGAAATGGCCGTCTTTCCGGCCGCGCGCCAGGACATCGCCAGGAATGCCCACGCCGTTGTCCCGCAGGCGAACGGCAAGGTGCCGGCTCTCGAAACCGATCGCTATCTCGGCCCACGATGCCTGTGCGTGATAGGCAATGTTGAGCAGGGCCTCGCGAACGATCCTGGTTACTTCCGCGGCGACAAGGGGATGCAGCGGCCGTGGTCTTCCCTCCACGACGACGCGAACGGGGAGGGGTTCATTGAAGGGAGTCTCGGTCACGAGGTTCTCGACGACAGCGCAAAGATCCCCCGTGTCATCGGCGACGCGCAGGTCACGCACGCGATTGCGGGCATCCACCACCACATGCTCGGCCGTGACCAGAGCAGCCTCGAGATCACCCCTGCTCTTCTCTTCATGGGTCAACCGGTCTGCGACCGCCTGGAAGCGCAGGATCAATCCCTGAACGCCCTGCAGCAACGTGTCATGGAGCTCTCGCGCAATACGTTCGCGCTCCGCAATGCGCTCCTCCAGTCGGCTGCGGATTCGCGCCGCCACCTGCGCCACCCTGAATCGATACAGCGCCAGGAGTGACAGAAGTGCCGAGGTACAACACAGCAACAGGAACCAGACCGATTGAACAAAGCTCGGGGGAATCTCGAACTCCAGCGAAGCCCCCGTCTGGTTCCAGATGCCATCGTTATTGGCGGCGACAACGCGGAACCTGTACTTGCCTGGTGGGAGGTTGGTGTAGAACGCCTGACGCCTCGCCCCCGGATCGATCCAGCTCCGGTCGAAACCTTCGAGCATATAGCGCGCGCGAACCCGGCCAGGGTCCGCAAAACTGAGTACCGCGAAGTCGATCTCGACATTGGCGGTCGATGTCGCAAGCCGCACCGTCGTGGGATCGCGAAACGTGCGGCCATCGCCGTTGATGGCCCTGATCGCAACGTTCGGCGGCACCAGATTGGGGACCAGGCGAGCGGGATCCATCCACAACGTTCCCGTCTCGGTGGCCACCCACAACCTGCCGTCGCCACCGCGGACCATGGAGCGCTGCGAGTGCGCATGAGGACGACTCACCAGCCCATCGCCAGGCCCGAGTGCCACCACCGGTGCCGGAAGCACCTTGCTGGAGAAGGCGCGCTCCAGCTCCCGAGGCCGAAGTCGGACCAGGGACTTCGGAAATGCGAGCCAGGTGTCGCCATCGGGTGTCTGCACAATCCCGTTGATGCGACTGCCTTGGGAAATCTCGGGAGCCCACGCGGTCTCGGTGTACCCCGGACGAATCCGGGAAAGCCCGAAACGGCCGGCGGAAAAGACCCGGTCTGCTGAACTGTAGAGCGTGAGTACCGAGAGCTCGCTACCACCGAAATCAAGGTGAGTGATCGCCCGCGCGGAACCTTGAAACCAGATCAGTCGGTCGCCGGACTGCACGACCACGCCGCCCTGTGGCGATCGGATCATGGTCGTGGGGTAGAAATCCACCTGGTGACCCGGTTCCAGAAGCGTTTCCCATTGTCCGCGTCTGTACCGGTGCAGGCCGCTACCCGCAGCGGAGATCCAGTAGTCGCCATCCGCATCGAAGGCGCAGTCATAGATGATGTTGTGGTTTGCTTTCTTGTCCGGGCGTTCGATGGTCTGGCGGACGCGGCCGTTCGCCCAGACAAGGATCTGGTTCTCGAAGCCCATCCAGATCGCGCCGTCCGGCGCTTCGCACAGGCTCTCCGGTTCCACCACGTTGCGCAGTATCGGTTCCGGCACGCCGCCAGGCCTGACGCGATAGATCGTTCGCGCCTGTCCGATATAGACGCTCCCATCGGACGCATCCAGCAGCTTGTCGCCGAACTCGGCCGGAGAATCAAGCACGGTCTCGGCGACCAGCGTGGCGGGCCGGAACCGGTCCAACCCTATTTCGGTGGCGACCCAGATGTTTCCTTCCCGGTCCTGCAGAACCTGGTTGGTAACGTCCGACGACAGGCCATCGCGGCTTGTGAACGACTCCATCGCGGTAGCGCCGACAGCGGCATCTTTCCCGCGGGTGGGTAGTCGTTTGACGCCTCCGTAACGCGTCGCAATCCACAGGTTGCCTTCGCGATCGAACAACGGGCCGAGCTGGATCTGCTCACGTCCCGTGAGATAGGGGGCGAGCAACGTAGCCGGCGTGCCACGACCGCCCGGTCCGGTAATGGGATAACTTCCGATGTCGTCAGAGAGCCAGATCCGCCCCTCCGGATCCTGCGACAGCGCGCCCCGCGGCAGTTGCCTGACAGTCTCGAACCTCGCCGCGCCGGGCGCCAGGCGTACGATCTCACTCGTGCATGCAATCCAGATCGCACCATCGGCAGCCACGATCATGTTTGTTACGTTGCTGCGCGGAAGTCCGTCGGAAGCATTGAGAGTGCGCCAATGGCCGTCGTGGAAACGGAGCAACTCGGCGTCGTAGTTGGCCGTCCGCGCCCATATCGAACCGTCAGGTCCTTCCAGCATTTCGCTGATCCGGCTGGGCGCGGTAACCCCATCGAGGATGTGTAGCGTACCGTTGCGATACATCGCAAAACGGTGGGAAGTCTCGAAGTTGGTCCAGACATCGCCGTTGCGTGTCACCAGCAGTGCGCTGGGGAGACCGTGCTTCCCGCCGCTCTTCTCGACTTCAATCTGCTCGAACCGGATTCCGTCGAATCGGAAAAGGCCATCGCCAGTCGCAAGCCAAAGGTAGCCATCCCTTCCTTGCGCCAATGCAAGCACCGGTACGGGTGCCTCGCTTCCGATCCACCGCTGGTGCGCGTACTGCGCAAATCGGCGGGGCTCCCCTGCGGATGCCGCAAGGGGCAACGCCATGATGGCGAACAGAAGGATCCTGGGTAGCCACATGCCGCCGTTCCCCGCCTCTTGCATCCGACCAGCCAGTCCGGCCTGTAGTTATGGCGGCATAAGCCCAGACTTCTTACCCTCGAACGGGGGGGTTCCATCCCCCCCGATCAGGGTCTACCGCGAGGACGGCGTGGCTATATCGTCTGCGCATGACCAACTATGTATGCCGGTATCCCGACGGCGCCGCCGGACTTGGATTGCTTCTCCTCCGAATCTGTTATGCGCCGGTCGCCTTTGGTATTGCTGCATCCGCGATCGGGCTGGATCCGCATGTCACGTATCCAGCCGCGGGACTGACCGCACTGCTGCTTGTGATCGGATTTGCGACCCGATTGGCCGCCGTGTCCCTGGGTATTGCGGCACTCGCGGCCCTGTCCATTTCAAGTCCGGTTGACCAATGGCTCCTCGCAGGCCATGTCGGCGGCTGCGCAGGCATAACGCTGCTTGGAGCGGGCGCGTTCTCGGTTGATGCGAGGCTTCACGGCAGGCGCGTCATCAACCTTCATACGACGCCCCCCGATCGGGGCAGCGACGACTGACCTGCATAGGGATGCAGTCCGCGCGTTACCGGTGTCAGCCTCTGTCGGCGGTACTCATGACACGAGGGCATCATGTCGATCATCCCGTCATCCCAAGGTTCGTCGGACCAACGAGATTCCCTGGCGTCCGGCCTGGCGGCCAGTTACTCCGGTCTCGTTGCATTCATCGCGGTAGCCAACGAAGGAAACTTCGCAAGAGCTGCCGACCGGTTGGGCATCGGCCGCTCGGCTGTCAGCCGTAGCGTGCAGAGGCTGGAGTGCCAGTTGGGGGCACGCCTGTTCTCGCGCACCACCCGCAGCACGACCATCACCCGCGAAGGCGAGCGGTTCTACGACAACTGCCGGCCCGGCCTCGAGAAGCTGCTTCAGGCCCTGGAAGACATGCGCGACCTGCGCGATGGCCCGCCCCGGGGACCGCTGAAAATCAGCGCCCCAACAGGCTTTGGCCGCAAGGTGGTCGCCCCCTTGCTAGGGGAGTATCGGCGGCAGTTTCCCGAGGTCACGCTGGAATTGCTGCTGGAAGACCACGTGGTCGACCTGGGTGCGGAGCGGGTTGACATCGCATTTCGCGACGGCCGACTGGAAGACAGCTGCGTGGTGGCAAAGAAGTTGGTGCCCATGCGAATGCTGGTCTGTGCGTCCCCGCAATACGCCCGCAGTCTCGGTCTTCCCACTTCGATCGACGACCTGGCCGCACATGCATGCATCAGCCAGCGCCTGGCCAACGGTCGCCTTCAGTCGTGGGATTTCAAGGTCGACGGTCTCGCTCGCTCGGTGACACCGAATGCGATCATCGTCGTCAACGATCCGTCATTGGCCGCCCAGGCCGTGCTCGACGGACAAGGGATTGCCCAGCTTCCCGCCTATCAGGTGGCCGGCGCGCTGCGCGAAGGCCTGCTGGTGACGTGCCTTGAATCCGTCGCACCAGACGATCGCGGCCACTTCCTGTGCTACCTGAGCAGACACCAGATGCCCAAGCGGGTTCGGGCATTCATCGATTTCATGACCGCCAGGATTCGCGCACTGGATCTGGAAGGCCCGGTTATTGGCCTTGACGCAGACCAGGCCCGGAAGATCGCGCAACCGGCCATGGATACTGAAGTTGCTGCCTGAACTGCTGCCCCTCGGCAGCGGCCACGCCCCACGCGTCTACGGAATTGATGTTGTGCAAGAGACAGCGTGGTTCCATCCGGTTGTCTACTGTCGCCCGCAGTCGTCTTCCAGACTGTGTTTCAACCCGGCTAAACAGGAATTGGCATGCAAGGTGCGCGCGGAACCATTGTCAGGAAGCTGTCCTCGCTTGACGCATGCATGGTGAACATGCGCGCGCGAGCCAGACACCGCGATGAAATACTGGACTCGTTCCGGGCCCAGGCCGCGGGCATCCTCGAGGAAGCCGGGGAGCATGAGCAATATGTGGCCGTCAGACTGCGCGCGATACTGTTTGCCAACGTCCTCCACGACCTGCCATGGACGTCCGGGGCACAGGCTGGCCTGGTTCCGGCCCTTCGCAAAGGACCCATTCAACGCCTTTTCCACGCGTGGATGCGGGCCAATGGATTTCGAGGTGGCCCGTGCAGAACGGAGTGAGGATCGACCCGGCCACATCAGTGCATCTGGAGGCGAAGACCTGGGCCTCCATCCTGGAGTCGCTCCCGCGCAGCATTCGATGCCGTGCCAGGAGGCAAAGCGCCATGCATCGGCGGTTCGTGGAGGTGGTGATCTGGGTAGCGTGGACGGACGTGCACTGGTCGGAGCTGCCGGCAAAGTACGGCGCATGGCGATCGGTGTACGCGCGATTCCTGCGCTGGAACCGCCGCCGCCTATGGGATGCCATTGCGCTGCATATTGGTGACGAGGCCTCTGCCCATCTGCTGCAGCGGGCAAGCGACGCCAGGCGTCGGCCGCGCACGAGATTGCCGTTGAAACCTCCTGACCGTGGCGTGGGAGGCGGTGACCAGTTCTACCGACCAACTACACGCGGCACACCTGGGATCGTTGCCTCCGCGGCACCGGTGCAGAGCCAATCGCGGGACTGTCTGGAAAGCGATCGGACCCCATAAAGGATCCGCCAGACATAACAATCCAGTGTTCGATGAAACGTCTAAGCGGCGGGCAACCGGTGGGTTGCCGGTTCATCCGCTGGCGGCCAGGCCTCGGCGCAAGGTACCTTTCGCGTGCCCAGTTCGAGGACCGGTCATGCCCGAGGTATCCCGTCGTCAGTTCCTGGCTTCAACGGCCGCCGTGATGGCGGCGCCCTTCATCAGCACCAGTTCCACCCGTGCCCGTGCGCAGGAGTCGGGCAAGCTCGGCGTCGCCATCTGCGGACTGGGCAAGCTCAGCACCGACCAGATCGCGCCGGCGCTGATGAAGACCCGGCATTGCCGCCTCGCAGGCGTCGTCACCGGCACGCCGGCCAAGGCCGAGGCGTGGAAGGCGAAGTACGGCATCCCCGCGGGCAACGTGTATTCGTACGACACGATGGATCGGATGGCGGACAACCCCGACATCGACCTGGTCTATGTCGTGACGCCCAACGCGCTGCACGCGCAGCACACGATCCAGGCCGCGCAGGCCGGCAAGCACGTGTTCTGCGAGAAACCGCTGGAAATATCGGTCGAGCGATGCCAGCAGATGATCGATGCCTGCCGTAACGCCGGCCGCCTGCTCGGCACCGCGTACCGCTGCCAGTACGACCCGCACCATCTCGAGTGCATCCGCTTGGTGCGCGAAGAGGTGTTCGGCAAGCCCACGATTCTCCAGGCCGGCTTCGCCATCGATGTAGGTGCGCCCGATCAGTGGCGCCTGAAGCGCGCGCTGGCCGGCGGCGGCGCGCTGATGGACGTCGGTATCTACGCATTGCAGGCCACGCGCTACCTGACGGGCGAGGAACCGATCGCGGTGTCCGCGCAGCAGACCACGACCGACCCGGTGAAGTTCGCCGAGGTCGACGAGAGCGTCGTGTGGACCACGAGGTTCCCCAGTGGCGTGGTCGCGTATTGCAGCACCAGCTACAAGGCCGGCCGCATCCAGAACATGCGCGTCAACGCCGAGAATGGCTGGTTCGAACTTGATCCGGCGTTCTTCTACGGCGGCAACCGTGGGCGGCGCAGCGACGGCAAGGAGATCCGCTTCCCCGAGATCGACCTGTTCGCCGCCGAAATGGACGACTTCGCGCGCTGCATCCTCGAACGCAGGCCCACCAAGGTTCCCGGCGAAGAAGGCATGCGTGATGTGCGCATCCTGCAGGGCATCTACGAGTCGGTGCGGACAGGAAAGACGGTGTCGCTGGCTTGACGGGTTTCGTGCACTTTTCGCACCACGGAGGTTCGGATGAAGCGGGTTACAGGTATCGGCGGGATCTTCTTCCACGCGCGTGACCCGGTCGCACTGCGCGCCTGGTACAAGCAGCACCTTGGAATCGATGTCCAGGAATGGGGTGGCGCGGCATTCACGTGGACGGATGCATCGGGTAGCCCCACGGGCGGAACGACGATCTGGTCCATCGGCGCCGCTGATGGCGGGCACTTCGCGCCGAGCCAGTCGAGCTTCATGGTCAACTACCGCGTCGATGACCTTGCCGCGCTGCTGCAGGCCCTTCGCGACGAAGGTTGCGACGTGCTGGAGAAGACCGACGATTCCGAATACGGGAAGTTCGGTTGGGTCATGGACCCGGAAGGCAACAAGATCGAACTCTGGCAGCCCCCTGCGGGGCAGTGAGGAGGGATGGGCATGGACCGGTTCACCGGTGGTTGCCTGTGCGGTGATGTCAGGTTCGTGGCATCCGGTCGCCCGTACCGGGTCGGCCTTTGTCACTGCCTCGACTGTCGCAAGCACCATGGCGCCCTGTTTCACGCGTCCGCGATTTTTCCCGAGGATGCGGTGACGATCGAGGGCGAGACACGCGAATTCGCCGGCCGCCATTTCTGTCCCCGCTGCGGCTCGACCGTGTTCGGGCACACCGCGGAAGAGATCGAAGTGAACCTGGGGTCGCTGGATGCGCCGGACCAGCTGATGCCGACCTACGAAAGCTGGATAGTGCGTCGCGAATCCTGGTTGCCGCCGTTTCCGTTAACGAGACATTACGAACGCGACCGGGAAGGCACGGGGCGCTTCGAGGAGTAGCGGGCACGCACGCTGCAAGGAGCCGTTTCAAGGCGACCGACGCACGCGCAGTGTTCCGGTGGTGGGACTGGAGGCGTCGCCGGCACAGTCGTACCCTGCGCCTGCGGCATCCCCCCACGGCCGCAGGAAATCCGATATGCGCGCTGCCATCTACTCCCGCACCGGGCCCGCCCGGGACGTGCTGACCATCATCGACAAGGAACGGCCCGAACCGGGGCCCGGCGAAGTCCGTGTCCGCATCGCCTGGTCGGGGGTCAATCCGTCCGACGTGAAGGCCCGCGCAGGCGCGCGATCGAGCACGATGCCCTACGCGCAGGTCGTCCCCCACAGCGACGGCGCCGGCGTCGTCGATGCATTGGGCGAGGGCGTTCCGTCCCATCGGCTTGGCGAGCGCGTGTGGATCTGGAACGGGGCCTGGGGCCGCGCCAACGGCACCGCCGCCGAATGGATCGTGGTGCCTTCCGCACAGGCGGTGGCCTTGCCGGATGCAGTCGCGCTCGAAGTCGGCGCGAGTTTCGGTATTCCCGCGCTGACGGCCTGTCATGCGGTCAGCGTCGATGGTGGCGTCGCCGGAAAGCGCGTGCTCGTCGCCGGTGGTGCGGGTGCCGTCGGCCACTACGCCGTGCAGATGGCGCGCCTGTCGGGTGCAAGCCAGGTGATCGCCACCGTGAGTTCCGCCGAGAAGGCGGAGCGGGCGCGAGCGGCTGGCGCGGATGCAGTGATCGATTACCGCAGCGAGGACCTGGTCGCGCGTGTCGCCGAGGAAACCGGCGGCCACGGTGTCGACTGCATCATCGAGGTCGACTTCGCCGCGAATGTCGAACAGGACTTCGCCATGCTCGCGCCAGAAGGGCGCATCGTCGTCTACGGCAGCGGCGCAGGCGAGATCCCGGTCCCGTTCGTGCCGGCGATCCTGAAGAACGTGCGCCTGTCGTTCTTCATCGTCTACAACCTGTCCGCCGCCGATCGTTCAGCGGCCATCGAACGCCTGCACGAGTGGTCCACTGCCGGCGCGCTGCAGCATGCCATCGCCCTGCGGCTGCCACTGGAGGAAATCGCCCAGGCGCACGAAGCGGTCGAGTCCGGACGCGTGATCGGCAACGTCCTGCTCGCCATCGGCGACCCGCTGCCGTGATCTGACGCACGTCAGAACAAGGCCACCATGAAAGACTCCCTCGTCCCGGGCATCGGCAAGCGCAGTGCTTAGCTATGTCGACGCCCGCCGCGGCGACACCCACATGTTGATGCGCGCGCGGAATACGGTATCCCCGGCTTCGTCGCTGACGGCGACGCTGACCGGCAGTTCATAGCCGCTTGTGGCTTCGACCACCGGGATGTCCGGCGTTGCCACGCCGTGCATCGTTCCGGTCGCCTTCTTCAGGTACTCGACGGTCATGCCCTTCGGGATCCAGCGCATGCTGGCCGGGATCGTCGCGTCGGTCATCACGCCAGCGCTGAGTTCGGCCAGGTTGCACAGCGCGATCGCGTGCACCGTGCCGATGTGATTGTGGACGCGGCGACGATCGCGGATCCGCACCTCGCAGCGACCGGGTTCGAGCGCGACAAATCGCGGCGCGATGGTGGCGAAGTAGGGCGCCTTGAAGCAGACCGCGCGCGAGAACAGCCAATGGCCGGCCGGCCAGCGGGTGATGCGGCGGTACATCGAGAGGATGGGCGCGGACATGGGAGGTTCCTTGTTTCAGATATGACAACGGCGGGACATGCCCGCCGTTGTCGTTCACTTGCAACCGCCTCAGGCGGCGGCGCTCGCTTCAGGCAGCAGCACGGTCGTCGTGCTGCAGGTTGCGGTAACCGGCCGAGCGCAGCTCTTCGCTGTCGAAGTCGTCGACGCTGATCGTGTCGATGGTCATCTCGCGCAACTCTTCGAGCTGGCGACGCTCGTCGGCGGTGATCCAGCCTTCGCGCACGCCTTCGTCCAGCTGCGAGGCAAAATCGTGCGCCTCGATGTCGCTGTTCTTGAGCGCCTTGAGGAACTTGCGCTCCACCGGCTCGGCCAGGATCGCCTTCTGCAGGTAGCTGTTGATGCGGCCGGCCGGGTTGTTATCGCCCGGCGTCATGAAGATGCCGGCGGCGAGGCGATCGCGCGCTTCGTTCGGCGACATCAGCAGCGAGGCGGTCTTGTGGCCGAGGCGATCGCTCGGTGCCTGTGCACGGCGACCCCACGGGAACACCAGCATCCACAGCAGCCAGCCGACCGGACGGATCGGGAAGTTGCGCAGCGCCGCCGAGAAGGCGATCTCGATCTTATGCACGCTGTTATGCACCGACCACGCCAGCAGCGGCTGGTCGGACACCGGGCGGCCCTGGTCCTCGTAGCGCTTGAGCATCGCGCTGACGATGTAGAGGTGGCTGAGCACGTCGCCCAGGCGGCCCGACAGCGATTCCTTGAACTTGAGCTTGCCGCCGAGCAGCAGCATCGAGGTGTCGGCCATCAGCGCCAGCGCCGCCGAGTAGCGGTTGAGCTTGCGGTAATAGCGCTGGGTGTAGGTATCGCCCGGCGCCGCGCCGAACCTGGCGTTGACCACGCCGTACCACCAGCTGCGCACGGCATTGGAGATGGCGAAGCCAATGTGGCCGAACAGGTTCTTGTCGAACTCGCGCAGGCGCTCGTCCGGATCGGGCAGCGTGGCCGCCTTCATTTCCTTGAGCACCCACGGATGGCACAGGATCGCGCCCTGGCCGAAGATCATCAGCGAGCGCGTCATGATGTTGGCGCCCTCCACCGTGATCGCGATGGGCGAGGCCTGCCAGCCGCGGCCGAGGTAGTTCTTCGGTCCCAGGATGATGCCCTTGCCGCCATGGATGTCCATCGCGTCCTGCGCGGCCTCGCGGCCCATCTCGGTGCAGTGGTACTTGGAGATCGTCGACGGCACGGCCGGAAGTTCGCCACGCGCGACCGCCGCGGCTGAAGCCTCGGCCAGCGCACTGGCGGCATAGGCATTGCCGGCGATGCGCGCCAGCGCTTCCTCGACACCTTCGAAGCGGCCGACCGACAGGCCGAACTGCTTGCGGATGCGCGCATAGGCACCGGTGACGACCGCAGCCATCTTGGCGCCGCCGCTGGCGGTGGAGGGCAGGGTGATCGAGCGGCCGATCGACAGGCACTCCACCAGCATCTGCCAGCCCTTGCCGGCGTAAGCTTCGCCGCCGATCAGCTGGCTCAGCGGGATGAACACTTCGCGGCCATGGATCGGGCCGTTCTGGAACGGCGAGTTGAGCGGGAAGTGGCGGCGGCCAATCTCGACACCGGCGGTGTCGCGCGGCAGCAGCGCCAGGGTGATGCCGATGTCCTTCTGGTCGCCGATCAGGCCGTCCGGGTCGTACATGCGGAAGGCCAGGCCGATGAGGGTCGCGACCGGCGCCAGGGTGATGTAGCGCTTGTCGAAGGTCAGCTTGACGCCGACCACGCGCGCGCCGTTCCACTCACCGGTGGTGACAATGCCGTAGTCGGGGATCGAGGTTGCGTCCGAGCCGGCCCACGGACCGGTCAGGCCGAAGCAGGGCACTTCGCGGCCATCGGCCAGGCGCGGCAGGTAGTAGTCCTTCTGCTCCTGCGTGCCGTAGTGCAGCAGCAGTTCGGCCGGGCCGAGCGAGTTGGGAACGCCGACGGTGGAGCTGACCACCGAGGAAATTGACGCCAGCTTCTGGATGACCTTGTGGTTGCCCAGTGCAGAGAAGCCCAGGCCGCCGTACTCCTTGGGCACGATCATGCCGAAGAACTTGTTCTTCTTGATGAAGTCCCACACCGGCGGGGTCAGATCGGCATGGACGTGGGTGATCTCCCAGTCGTTGATCATCCGGCACAGCTCTTCGGTCGGTCCGTCGAGGAAGGCCTGCTCGTCCGCGCTCAGGGTCGGCTTGGCCTGGTTCAACAGCACGTTCCAGTCCGGCTTGCCGGAGAACAGCTCGCCCTCGAAGCCAACCGTGCCGGCTTCCAGTGCGACGCGCTCGGTTTCCGACAGCGGCGGCAGGATCTTGGTGTAGAAGCCCAGCAGCGGCTTGGTGATGAAGGGCAGGCGGAACTGCGGCAGCAGCAGCGGCACCGCGATCAGCGCGGTGACGAAGGCGGCGACCAGCGTGGCTGTGCCGTTGGCGCCCAGCAGCCAGCAGGCCACCAGCGCCGTCGCCGTCAGCGCTGCCCAGACCGGCAGGCGCAGCCGGTGATAGGCGGCGATGGCGCCGACCAGCAGGAAGGCAATGAAAGGAATCGCAATACTCATGACAACGCTCCAGCGGCGATGACGAAGTCTGCACAAGGCAGGCTGACCATATGAGTTGAGGCGAAGTGGCGGTGGCGGAAGGGCCGGCCCCGGGACGTGGGGCAGGGGCCATTCAAGCAACTGCATCAAACGCTCAACATACGGCCGAGTATGGTAATGTTCGCCCGTCGCTGTCAAGGAAGTGAAAGCGGAAGTCGCGACCACGGTGCGGTTCCGGTCGCCCAGCGCGGGCGGAGGACGTCGGTTGTGGGCTGAAAGCAAGCGTATCGCGCTTGTTCCGGCCGTTTCAGGGCCCTGTGGGCACCACGGTGTTGCCTGATCCGCCCCTGCGTTTGCGTTCCCTGACATATCAATGTTCAGGTGCATGTTCAGCTGCATACTGTTCCCGCCGGTGCCGTATGGTTAAACTTGTCACCTATGAGCTCGACCGCGCACCCCAAGCAAGACCGCCCCGGACAGGCCCGTAATGGCAGCTCCGGAACCGAACGCACCGGTCGCCTCAGCGCAGACGACTGGGCCCAGGCCGCGCTCGACCTGATCGCCGAACAGGGGGTCGCCGCGGTTGCGGTCGAACCGCTGGCCCGCCGGCTGGGCGTGACCAAGGGCAGCTTCTACTGGCACTTCCCCTCGCGCGACGCCCTGCTGGTGGCGGCGCTGGAGCGCTGGGAGAAGGTCGAGCAGGAGACCGTCTTCGGCCAGCTCGAACCCATTTCCGACCCGCGAGAGCGCCTGCGCGCGCTGTTCACGCTGGTCGCGCACGAGTTCAAGTCGCACGTCATCTATTCCGAGCTGCTCAAGGCGCTCGACCACCCGGCCGTGCAGCCGGTGATCGGGCGCGTGTCGGAGCGGCGCCTGGACTACCTCACCGCATCGTTCCGCCAGGCCGGCCTGGCCCGCACCGATGCCCAGCATCGCGCCCGCCTGCTCTACGCCGCCTACGTCGGCTTCCTGCAGCTGAACCTGCAGCTGCACCAGGCACGCATGCAACACGATGAATTCGAGGCCTATGTCGAGCACATGATGGCCACGCTGATCCCTTCTTCTTGATAGACCGGCTCCCCGCTGGAGGATGTTTGCAAATGAATGCGATTTCCCACGACGTTGCCAAGCACGACCACTCGAAACCTGCCATTGCGCCGGGGAGCGAAGGCAGCAAGTTGGCGGCACTCAATGCGTGGGTCGCCCAGGTTGCCGCACTGACCCAGCCCGATGCGATCGTCTGGTGCGATGGCAGCGATGCCGAGAACGCCGCGCTGATCAAGCAGATGCAGGCCGACGGCACGCTGGTCAAGCTCAACGAGCAGACCCACCCGGACAGCTTCCTGCACCGCTCGCATCCCGATGACGTCGCCCGCGTCGAGCACCTGACCTTCGTGTGCACGAGCGAGCAGGAAGATGCCGGCCCGAACAATCACTGGATGTCGCCGGCCGACGGCCACAAGCAGATGGATGCGTTGTTCGACGGCTGCATGCAGGGCCGCACCCTGTACGTGATCCCGTACTGCATGGGTCCGATCGACTCGCCGCTGTCGCGTTGCGGCGTGGAGATCACCGACAGCCCGTACGTGGTCGCCAACATGCGCATCATGACCCGCATGGGCGCGCCGGCACTGGCGCGCATCGAGCGCGAAGGCACCTTCGTTCGCGGCCTGCATTCGATCGGCGAGCTCGATCCGGAGCGTCGCTTCATCATGCATTTCCCGGAAGAGCTGACGATCAAGTCGTTCGGTTCCGGCTACGGCGGCAACGCGCTGCTGGGCAAGAAGTGCCATGCCCTGCGCATCGCCTCGCACCAGGCTCGCTCAGAAGGCTGGCTGGCCGAGCACATGCTGATCCTCGGCCTGGAGAATCCGCAGGGCGAGACCCACTACGTTGCGGCGGCATTCCCGTCGGCCTGCGGCAAGACCAACCTGGCCATGCTGATTCCGCCGGAGGGCTATCGCGCCCAGGGCTGGAAGGTATGGACGGTCGGCGACGACATCTGCTGGATGCGCCCCGGCGCCGACGGCCGCCTGTACGCGATCAACCCGGAGGCCGGTTTCTTCGGCGTCGCACCGGGCACTTCGGACAAGTCCAACCCGAACGCACTTGCCTCGATCCAGCACCACACCATTTTCACCAACGTTGGTGTCACTGCCGACAACCAGCCGTGGTGGGAAGGTCTGGACAATGGCCAAGCCCCGGTCACCGACTGGCGCGGCAATGCCTATGACGCCGCCAAGGGCCCGGCCGCACATCCGAACTCGCGCTTCACCGTGTCGGCCAAGCAGTGCCCGAGCTATTCGGAGCAGGCCGAGAACCCGGCCGGCGTACCGATCAGCGCGATTGTCTTCGGCGGTCGCCGCGCCTCGCTGGTGCCGTTGGTGTTCGAAGCACGCGACTGGGCGCACGGCGTCCTGGTCGGTGCGGCGATGGGCTCGGAAACCACCGCCGCCGCCACCGGCGCGGTCGGCGTGATGCGCCGCGACCCGATGGCGATGAAGCCGTTCTGCGGCTACAACTTCGCCGATTACTTCAGCCACTGGCTGTCGTTCGACAAGGCCGATGCGAAGCTGCCGAAGATCTTCCACGTCAACTGGTTCCGCAAGGGCGACGACGGCAAGTTCCTGTGGCCGGGCTTCGGCGACAACCTGCGCGTGCTGGAGTGGATGATCCAGCGCGTGAAGGGCGAGGCCGGTTCGGTCGAAACGCCGATCGGGCATCTGCCGGCCGAAGGCGACCTCAACCTCGACGGCATCACGCTGGGCGAAGAGGCACGCGCCAAGCTGTTCGGCTTCGACCATGCCGGTTGGCAGGCCGAGTTCGCCAGCATCGGCGAGTACCTCGACGAGTACGGCCCGCGCATGCCGCAGGCACTGAAGGACGAGCAGCAGCGCATCGCACGCGACCTGGCGGGCTGAGGGCTCCATGACCGACAACCCCGCCGCGCTCGCGGCCAGTCGTGAACTGCTGATCGACGGCCGCCCGCTGCGGGTGTTCGACGGGCACCTGCCCAATGTCGGCGACTATGTGCGCGGCCTCGCCAAGGCCGCGTTCACCCGTACCGAAATCGCCCGGCCGGAAACGGCCGAGCACAAGCATTGGGCCACCGAGGTCAAACTCGAGGCGCTGTTGCAGCAGCCGATCTTCGATCTCACGCGGCGAGCCGTGCTTGGCTTCACCACGCCGGCGTACGGATACCGTCCGTATCGGGCCTACACCAATGTCGCGTCCTTCGGCGACATGCTCTTCAGCCACACCGACTGTCTACCCGACCAGCACGACCTGACCGCCCTTTGGTACATGTGCGAGAAGTGGGACCTGGAGTGGGGCGGCGAGACGATGTTCTTCGACGCCCAGGACGAAGTGGCCGCCGCGATCCAGCCCAGGCCCGGCCGGCTGGTGATCTTCGACGGCGCCATCAAGCATGTCGGACGTCCGCCCAATCGCGTCTGCTACGCGCCGCGATACACGTTCGCCATCAAGTTCGAGCGCCTGGCCCCGAGCAGGTGAGCGGACATGACGGCATGGCGTCGATGAATCCTCTCGCAGCCGACACGACCGTCCTGCAACGCGCGGCCGATGCCGCCTGGTTTCCGCTCGACCTCAATGTCCCGGAGCGAAGTTTCAGCTTCGCCCGGATCGACGTCGATGCGCTCGAGCGTTCCACCTTCATGGACACACGCCTGGACGCGGCGGTCGCGCAGATCGAAGCCGTGCCGGCCGATGTCCTGGCCGCGATGCCGGTGCCGGCGCCACCGGCGTGGCTGTTGCATACCTCTTTCTGCGGTTCGACCCTGCTGGCGCGTGCGCTGCACGTGCCGGCGCGCCAGGTCGCGCTGAAGGAGCCGCTGCTGCTGCGCAGGCTGGGCGATGCACGACACGCCGGCCGCGACCTGGGCGAACTGTGCGAACTGTCGGCCCGCTTGCTGTCGCGGCCGTGGACAGCCGGTGGCGGCGTGCTGATCAAGGCGACGCATGCCGCGCTCAATGTCGCCCCTGATCTGCTGGCGGCGACGCCCGGTAGTCGCGCGGTGCTGCTGACGTCTTCGCTCGACGATTTCCTCGTCTCCAACCTGAAGAAGAACGCGGACACCCAGGCCAAGATTCCGGCGCTGGCCGAGCGTGCGCTGCAGGCAGGGACGCTGCATCTGCGATTGCCACCCCAAGCGCTGCAGCCGCCGGACCTGTTGTGTGCGGCGGCCCTGCAATGGGCGGCGCAGCGCGATCTGGTGGCAACGCTGGCGAGCCGTTTCGGCGACGACCGCGTGCGCGTGCTCGATTTCGAAACGCTGCTGGCCGCGCCGGCGGACGTAGCGGTCGCCTGCTCGCGCTGGTTGCGACTGCCGGCGTCGGCCGACGAGGTCGCGGCGCGCGCGGCGGAGGCTTCGCGCAGCAACGCCAAGGCGGTTTCGGTCGCCTACGGTGCCGGCCAGCGCGAACGCGAAGCACAACTGGTGCTAGCGCACCATGCCGAACCAATCGCACGTGCCCGCGGCTGGGCCGCGCGCTTCCTGCAACCCGCACTGGCTGCACAATTGCCGATGACCGCAGTGGAACACTGGACATGACCGCGACCCTTGCCTCGTTGTGGCAGCAAGGCGAGACCTACGCCCGCCAAGGCCAGTGGGCGGCCGCGCTGAAGTCTTACGACGGCGTGCTCAGTCAAGATCCCGGCCATGTCATGGCGATGCTGCGGGCCTCGCGCGTGGCCTTGTCGCTGGGCCGCTATCGCGACTCGCGCGAGTACGCGATGCGCGCCCTCGCCAGCCGACCCAGCGGCGACGAGCCGGTACTGACGCTGGCGCGCGCGCTGCGCATGTTCAACGAACCGCTGGCGCTGCTCGAATGCGTCGAACACTCGCGCTGGCGCGAGCGCAAGTCGGCGCAGTGGCTGACCGAGATCGCGATGCTGGTCAGCACCATCGGCGAGAACACGCTGGCGATGGAACTGCTCGACCTGGCGGTGCAGCGCGATCCGAAGCATGCGCCGACGCGCTATTTCCGCGGCGTGGTGCAGATGTTCTTCGGCGAGATGGACGCCGCCGAGCAGGAGCTGGAGCTGTGCATCGGGCAACTGCCGACCTATGCGCAGGCACACTGGGTACTGTCGCGCCTGCGCAAGCAGACGCCGGAAAAGAACCACGTCGAGCGCATGCAGGCATTGATCCCGCGCATCCCGGTGGGCAGCGACAGCCGTGTCTACCTGGCGTTTGCGATGCACAACGAGTTGCACGACCTGGGGCGATACGACGAGTCCTGGCAGGCGCTCGACCACGCTTGCCGGGTCAAACGCCAGCTGACGCCGCACGATCGCGACGATGCCCGCCGGATGTACGACGGCCTGATGAAGCTGTGCGATGCGGGCTTCGTAACGCCCGATGCGTCGGCCGGCGCAACGACACCGCCCTATGTGCCGGTATTCATCGTCGGCATGCACCGCTCCGGCAGCACGCTGCTGGAGCAGCTGCTCGCCGGCCACCCGGACGTGGCCGACGGTGGCGAGACCTACTCGTTCACTTCGCAGATGCGCTACTTCGGCGACCACCGCAACAAGGGCGTGCTCGACGCCGAACTCGTACGCCGCGCCGCCGGCATCGACTACGCACAGGTCGGTCAGCGCTTCTACGAGCACACTGCCTGGCGCGCGCAGGGCAGAGCGGTGTTGACCGAGAAGCTGCCGTCGAACTTCCTCAACCTGGGTTTCATCGCCAGGGCGCTGCCGCACGCGCGCATCCTGCACATGGTGCGCGACCCGCTCGACACCTGCTTCTCCAACCTGCGCACGATGTTCTCGGACGTGAACACGTTCTCCTACGACCAGCGCGAACTGGCGCAGTGGTACGGGCAGTACCACCGCCTGATGGCGCATTGGCACGAGGTGATGCCGGGCCGGGTGCTCGACGTCCACTACGACCGGCTGGTCGCCGATCCCGAGGGCGTGATGCGCGGGGTGCTCGATTTCTGCGGTCTGCCCTGGAATGCCGCCGCCACCACCCTGGACCGGGAGACTGGCGGGGCCGTGGCCACTGCCAGCAGCCCGCAGATGCGCGGCGGCATCATCAAGAACCGCGGCGCCGCCTGGGCCCCTTACGAGGACAAGCTGGCGGCGCTGATCGAGGGGCTGGCGCCGTACCGCAAGCCCGTCCAAGGGATTGCCTGAGCCAAAGCGGCTGAGCAACGGGGCACGCCTGAGGCCGGGTCGGGTACTTAAACCGGCGGCGCGCTTCATGCATCACAAGGACCATGCTGACCGTCGTGACCGAAATTCTGACCGATGCCCCTGCCGCCAGCGATGACGGCGCCGACGAACGTGGCCTGGTGGCCGCGGCCGCGCGTGGCGAAGTGCGGGCCTTCGAGTCCCTGTATCGGCGCCACGCCGGTCGCGTCCACGGTGTCATCGCCCGCCTGGTCGGAAACCAGGGAGCACGGGCCGAGGACCTGACGCAGGAAGCATTCGTCCGGGCCTGGCAGGCGTTGCCGGCGTTCCGTTTCGAGTCGGCGTTTTCGACCTGGCTGCATCGCCTGGCCGTCAACACCGCCTTGATGGAAATGCGCAGTCGCCGCAGCCGGCCGCAGGACGATGGCGATTCCGACGAGGAGGTCTTCGACCTGCTCGGCAGTACCGACTCGGCCGGTCACACGACCGCGCTGACGATGGACCTGGAGCGCGCGGTGGCAACACTTCCGCCCAGGGCCCGTGCCGTCCTCGTGCTGTACGACGTGGAAGGCTGGAAGCACGAAGAGATCGCCGCCGAACTGGGCATGGCGGTCGGCAGTTCGAAAGCGCAATTGCACCGCGCGCGTGGCTTGTTGCGCGAGCGGCTAGGAGGACACGCATGAACACCAACGACAACACCCCCCGTACCCCCGACGACGAGTTGCCCGACGCCCTGCGTTGGCAACTGCGCTCGATGCGCCGCGACGTCGCGCCCGGCACCGACCTCTGGCCCGGCATCGCCGCGCGCCTGGAGGCGCAGCGTCCGCGAACCAGTGCCCGCCCGCGCTGGCTGGCACCGGCGGCGATGGCGGCAACGCTCGTGCTGGCGGTGGGGATGGTCGGATTGTGGCGTGGCGAGGGCAGCGGCAACGTTCCGATCGCTACGCCGGCCAAGGCCACGCTGGTCCAGCGCGAGGCCGAAGGCATGACGCTGCAGTACCAGGCGGCCTTGCAGGAAGTAGCCAGCGGCCAGCCGCCGATGGAACTTCAGCCGGTTTTCGACGATCTCGACCGCAATGCCGGCCTGATCCTGGAAGCGCTGGCCCGCAACCCCGATTCGCGCCTGTTGCTCGAGCAGTTGCGCCGCACCTATGCGCGCCGCCTGGCACTTGCACAGCGCCTGGTCTATGCCTGATTCGTAACGCAGCAACGAACCGATGAACTTGAACCTGACCTTGGACAACCTGTCCTGCCCTGATCTTTCCGGAGAAACTCCATGACCCGCGCCAAACTCCAATGTCTCGCATTCGGCCTGGCCGTGCTGACGGCGAACTCCGCCTTGGCAGCCACCCCGATCAATGAGACCCGGCCGCTGGATCCGCGAGGAACGGTGGAGATCGAGAACGTCAAGGGTCGCGTCGATGTGCGCACCTGGGACCGACCCGAGGTCAAGATCGAGGGCAGCCTCGGCCAGGGCGTCGAAAAGCTGGAAATCGAGGGCGACGGCGAGCACCTGACGGTGCGCGTGAAGTACCCCAATCGCAGCGGCATGGGCATGTTCGGTGGCGGCGACAAGAGCGAGCCGACCGACCTTCGCCTGACGGTGCCGGTGCGTGCCGATCTCGATATCGACGTGGTCTCGGCCGACGTCACTGTCGAAGGCATCGCTTCGCGCGAGTTGTCGATCGACAGTGTCAGCGGTGAAGTGACAGTCGCCGGCGCGCCGACCGAAGCCAGTGTCGACACGGTCAGTGGCGACCTGATGCTCACCCTCAACAGCAACCGCGTGCGCGCCGAATCGGTCAGTGGTGACCTCACGCTTCGCGGTCGCATGAGCGGCGAGGTCGATGTCGAAACGGTGTCCGGCCGGATCGATGTTGCGGTGCTGCAGAACCGCCTGCAGCGTCTGTCGGGTTCGTCGGTGTCCGGTGACATCCGGGTCGCGACCGGCCTGGCCAACAACGGCCGGATCACGCTCGAGACGGTTAGCGGCGACCTCGATCTGGTGATGCCGCGTGACCTGTCGGCCAACGTCCGCGGCGAGAGTTTCAGTGGCGACCTGACCGCGCCAGGCGCCCAGGTCATCCGTCCCAAGCACGGCCCCGGCGCGAGCTTCGAGCACCGCTACGGCAGTGGCGACGGCGACATCAGCCTCGAAACGTTCTCGGGCGATGCAACGCTGCAGCTCGACTGATCACGCTTCGACAAGTTGCAACGAAAGGGCCCGGCATTGCCGGGCCTTTTTGTTGCAGATCTGGCCTGCTTCTGTGGAGCGGCGTCGTCCGCCGGGCCGGGGATTGCTCCGCCCCTTCGTCGGACATCCT